>NZ_FOGE01000004.1 GCF_900111125.1 Sphingobium sp. YR768 | reverse complement strand
CGCTACACGCTATGATCGCCGCACCATCCATTGCACCGGCTTTATTCACCTCGCTGCTGCCATGATCTGGTTACGCTGAATGTCGATCGCCCCTAATGTGGCGAGCATAATGGAGGGAGCCGACAGCCCCCTCCTGTCTTGAATGATTCTGCACCCGCCTTACTCTAGCGAGTAACGACCTTAGCGGAGCTGCGCCTTCGGGTGGGAAAACGAAACTCGATATCGACAGGTGGTGGCATCCGTCGACGTGATTGCGGACCCGTTGCCTTGGCGGGCAGATCAAGCAGGACTGATGGTGCGGGCAAGCCGTCACTCAACATGTTAGCCCAGGCCATTGCGAGTTCCCTGCGACGGGGAATGCAGGCAGCGCAATTATACGCCCCTTCAACCTTGCCCGTAGGGACATGGGCAAGCATGAGGTCGATCACCTTGCGATCATGTTCCTTACCGTCGCGCTCGGCCCACTCATTCATGATCGTAGAGAAGGCGGCGCGGAACCCATGAGGGACATGGTGGCCGTGATAACCAGCCCGATTGAGAAGATAGCCGATGGCATTTTCGCTCATAGGGCGCTGGGCATGGCGGTTGCTGGGGAAAACCAGCGGTCCTTCACCCGTGAGCGGCCAGAGTGCCCTCAATACAGCCAATGCCTGTGGCGTGATCGGGACAAGATGATCGCCGTGGAGCTCATCCTTGCGATCGGCGTCGCCCTTCATCCTCCAGGCCGGAATGCGCCACAAGGGCTCCGAGCCGTTCAGATGCTCGAATTCATCCCACTGCGCGCCGCGAAGTTCGCTGGGTCGCACCGCGGTCAGCGCGAGCAGACGAAGGGCGAGACGCGTAACGGCGCGCGCATAATCTTCCTCAGCCGTGCGGATCATCCGGCGAAGGGAAACGAGATCGGTGATTGCAGGCTGACGCCCTTTTCGCAGGGGCCTGAGGACCGCGCCGAGCTTCTCGGCAGGATCGCTCGCGCAATACCCTCCGCGATACCATAGATGAAGACGGCTGAAATTCGCTGCCGGACGCGCTTCGCCGTCTCGATCGCGCCGCGCGCCTCGATCTCCCGCAAGACGCTCAGAACGAGCGGAGGCGTCAACTGGGCGATTGGCATGTCACCGATGGCAGGAAACACATCCCTTTCCAGGCTGCGGAGGATATCGGCGGCATGAACAATTGCCCATTGCGACTTGGCATTCTCATGCAACGCCCGCGCGACCCGTTCGAAGGTCTGCCTGCCGGCCTCCAGCTTGGCCACAACCTTGAGTTTCCTCAGGATCGTGGGATCGTCGCCTTCCATCAGTTGGCTGCTGGCCTCATCCCGCTTCGCTCGGGCGTCCGCCAACCCCACCTGGGGCCAGGCGCCGAAGGCCATCGTTTTCTGCTTGCCATCGTAGCTGTAGTTCCACCGCCACAGCTTTCCCCCGCTCGGCGTCACGAGCAGGAAAAGGCGATTGGTGTCGGTCAGCTTGTAGGATTTGGGGCGGGGCTTGGCCGCCCGGACTTTGGCGTCACTGAGCATCGGTCGTCGTCTCCAAAAAGTACCACGTTTTTCGACCGCCGAGACCACGAATCAGTACCACAATCACCGCAAAACACCTGCGGAGGGCTGTGGACGACTGTGGCCAAGCTGGTGAGCTAAGCGTCAGTAATCAGTAGAAAAAAGTCGATATCAGTGGACTTCTGCAGACCCCTGCGGAGGGTCAAATGGCGGAGAGGGTGGGATTCGAACCCACGGTACCCTCACGGGCACGCCGCATTTCGAGTGCGGTACATTCGACCACTCTGCCACCTCTCCGCAGAAGGTTCCGCAAGCCATAAAGCACTGCATTCCCGGTCGAGGGGCGGCCATTAGCGAATGAATTCGCACTTGCCAAGCGCTCTTTCCGGTATTTTTCTTGTGTCCGCCCAACAGCGTCCTAAATTGATGTCATGAAAGACACGATTCAGATTTTTGGCGCTGGCGTCAGCGCCCCGCCGATCGTCCACGCCCGCTTCAGTATCGGCGATGTGGTACAGCATCGCATGTTCGGTTTCCGTGGCGTCGTGTTCGATATCGACCCGGTCTTCGCCAATAGCGAGGAATGGTATGAAGCGATTCCGGAAACCGCGCGGCCCGACAAGCATCAGCCCTTTTACCACCTGCTCGCCGAAAATGGCGAATCCAGCTATGTCGCCTATGTCAGCCAGCAGAATCTGGTGGCGGACGATAGCGACGAGCCGGTCGATCACCCCGCCATCACCGGCATGTTCGGCAGCTATGCGGATGGCAAATATCGCCTGCGCCCGCTCCACCGCCATTAAGCCGGTTCGCGCGCCTTCATGGTGCGTGGCGGCTGCGGCGCTGCTGCTGGGCGGCGCGCTGACGGCGGCGACCGTGCCGCCGCCGCAAAAACCCGCAGCATTGCCTAATGCCGACCCGGTCTTTCCCTTCTCCAACGAGATCGAGGCCTTTGCGAAGGCGAACAGCGCCGGGCCGCCGGTGCGCGACGCCACGCTGTTCCTGGGCAGTTCCAGCATCCGCCTGTGGGACATAGCGGGCAGCTTTCATGATATCGGCACGGTCAATCGCGGCTTTGGCGGCGCGACCACGGCGCATGTGCTCCATTATTACAAGCGCCTGCTGCCGCCGGTGCCGCCGCGTTCGGTGATCGTCTATGTCGGCGAAAATGATCTGGCGGCCGGTACCGCGCCGGAGGTCGTGGCGCGGGATATATTGACCCTGCTCAGGAAGTTGCGCGCCGATTATCCGCGTGCGCCGATCGCCTTCATGTCGCTGAAGCCCAGCCCGATCCGCTGGATGATGCGCCCCAAAATGGCGCAGGTTAACGCCGCCGTCGCGAGCCGGGCCAAGGATGGCGGCTTCGTCTATCTGGATGTCGGCAGCGTGCTGCTGGCGCAGGATGGATTGCCCGATGCGTCGCTCTTCCGCCCGGACGGATTGCATATGAATGCGCGCGGCTATCAGCGCTGGACCTATCTGGTCGACGCCTGGCTCGACCGGGTCGCCCCGCCCCGTGGCGGACCGGAAAGCCGGTCCTGATGCACTTTCCGATTGATCCACGGTAAAGCAACATTATTACCAGCCGATCGACAGACGCATAAAGGCAAGGGGACGAAAGGTGACAATGACCAAAGCAGGCGGCCAGCCAATGGCCGAACTGACGCTGCGCGGGGTCATACTCGGCGCGCTCATCACCCTCGTCTTCACGGCGGCGAACGTCTATCTGGGCCTGAAGATCGGCCTGACCTTCGCGACGTCGATCCCCGCCGCGGTCATCTCCATGGCGGTGCTGCGCCTGTTCGCGACCGGCACGATCCTGGAAAACAACATCGTCCAGACGATCGCGTCGGCGGCCGGCACGCTGTCCGCCATCATCTTCGTGCTGCCGGGCCTCGTCATCATCGGCTGGTGGCAGGGCTTCCCCTATTGGCTGTCCGCCTTCACCATCGCGACCGGCGGCATATTGGGCGTCATGTATTCGGTGCCGCTGCGCCGGGCGCTCGTTACCGGGTCCGACCTGCCCTATCCCGAAGGCGTCGCGGCCGCCGAAGTGCTGAAGGTCGGCGCGGGTTCGCGCGAGGGTCTTGAAGAAAATAAGCGCGGCCTGGCCGCCATCGTCGCCAGCGCCGTGGCCGCCGCCGCCTTCTCGATCGTCGCCAAAACGAAGATCATCGCGGAGGAAGCCGCCACCTTCTTCAAGTTCGGCGCGGGCGCGACATCGGTTTCGACCAGCTTCTCTATGGCGCTGATCGGCGTCGGCCATCTGGTCGGCCTGTCGGTGGGCGTCGCCATGTTCATCGGCCTGCTGATCAGCTGGACCGGCCTCGTCCCTTATTTGACCGCCCCCCTCCCCGCCGGCGCCGAACTGTCCGACGTGGTCGGCACCGCCTTCCGCATGAAGGCACGCTTCATCGGCGCGGGCACGATCGGCGTGGCGGCGATCTGGACTCTACTCAAGATTCTTGGCCCGATCGTCAGTGGCATCCGCTCCGCTCTGGCTGCCAATGCGAAGCGCAAGACGGGCAATGCCGCCGATCTCGACATCAGCGAGCGCGACCTGCCGATTTCCATCGTCGGCGGCACCATCCTGGCTGCGCTGCTGCCGATCGGCGTGCTGCTGTGGATCTTCGCGCAGGGTGGGCCGATCGCGGCCAATCCGATCCCGGTGATCGGGCTGACACTGGCCTATGTGCTGGTGGCGGGCATCGTCATCGCTTCGGTCTGCGGCTATATGGCGGGCCTGATCGGTGCGTCGAACAGCCCGATTTCGGGTGTCGGCATTTTGGCCGTGCTGGGTGCGTCGCTGCTGCTGGCCGCCATTTACGGATCGGGCAATGCCGACCCGTCGCAGACCCAGGCGCTGATCGCCTATGCGCTGTTCACCACGGCAATCGTCTTTGGCATCGCCACCATCTCCAACGACAATCTGCAGGATCTCAAGACCGGCCAACTGGTTGGCGCGACGCCGTGGAAGCAGCAGGTCGCTCTGGTGCTGGGCGTCATCTTCGGCGCACTGGTGATCCCTCCGGTGCTGGACCTGCTGAACAGCGCCTTCGGCTTTGCCGGGGCGCCGGGCGCCAAGGCGAGCGCCCTGCCCGCCCCGCAGGCCGCGCTGATTTCCGCACTGGCCAAGGGCGTGCTGGGCGGCGACCTGGACTGGGGCCTGATTGGCATCGGTGCAGGCATCGGCGTGGTGGTGATCGCGATCGACGAACTGCTGGGCAAGGCCGGCAAGCTGCGTCTGCCGCCGCTGGCCGTGGGCATGGGCATCTATCTGCCGATGGCGCTGACTTTGCTGATCCCGGTCGGTGCGGTGATCGGTCATGTCTATAATCGCTGGGCGCTGCGCCAGAGCAATCCGGAGTTCGCCGAGCGCATGGGCGTCCTGATGGCGACCGGCTTCATCGTGGGCGAAAGCCTGTTCGGCGTCGCCTTCGCCGGTATCGTCGCCAGCACCGACAGCGATGCGCCGCTGGCGCTGGTGGGTGAAAATCACTGGGCGGTGCCACTGGCCATCCTGATCTTCGCCGGGGTGATCGGCGCGCTTTATGCGAAGCTCAAAAATTGGGCGAGCAGCCCCCTGTCCTAAAGGGAAGGGGAAAAATAGAGGCTTTTGTGCGTTCCTTCCGTCCAGCCGGACAGGAGGAACGCCATGACTGACGATCAGGATGCCGGCCGCGTCATGCTGGATAGCGAAGCGGCGGTCCTCTATTGGACCGGTCGTTTCAGGGTCGACCCCGAGGAACTGGAAGAAGCGGTCGATATTGTCGGCGATAGCGTGGAGGCTGTAGCCGCCTATCTCAATACCGATCGATGAGAAGCCTGTGACGGGATCGCAACGATCCCGAACATTGTGACAATGGCAGGGCAGCTTCATCAAACTGTCACGAGTCTCCAATCAAGATGTAACATAAATCTCCCAATGGGCGGCTCGACCGATCGGTGAGCGGAAAATCCCGCATCGCCACGGACAGGGAGATTCCAGCATGAACCATCTTCTCCGTGGCGCGAGCCGCGCCGCCATCATCCTTGCCCTTGCCACGCCGGCTGCCGCTTTCGCCGGCACCATCAGCGGCACCGTGTCGGACGGCACCGGCACCCGCGCGCTCCAGTCGACCCAGCTGCGCATCGTCGAAAATGGCCGTGTCGCCGAAGCTGGCCGTGACGGCAGCTATCGCTTCCCCGAAGTCGCGCCCGGCACCTACACGATCGAAGCGCGCTACACCGGCGCCGATCCCGTCCGTACCACGGTGGTCGTGCCCGCCACCGGCGATGTCGATGCCGACATCCGCATCGGTTCCAATGTCGATGCCTCCATCATCGTCGTCGGTCAGGTCGCCAACCAGGCGTCGGCCCTGTCCCGCCAGCGCGCTGCCGACGGCGTGGAAAGCGTGCTGACTCGCGACGCCATCGGTCAGTTCCCCGACCAGAATGTCGCTGAATCGCTGCGCCGCCTGCCCGGCGTCAACATCATGAACGATCAGGGCGAAGGCCGCTTCGTGTCGGTTCGTGGTCTTGACCCCGAACTCAACGCCGCGTCCGTCAACGGCGCCCGCCTGCCCGCACCGGAAAGCGACGTCCGTTCGGTCGCGCTGGACGTGGTGCCTTCCGAACTGATCGAATCGATCGAAGTGAAGAAGTCGCTGACGCCGGACATGGATGCCGACACGATCGGCGCCTCGATCGAAATCAACACGACCAGCGCGTTCGACCGCAAGAAGGACCTTTATTCGGTCAAGCTGGAAGGCAGCTATAACGACTATGCCGATGCGGTAACGCCCAAGGGCAGCTTCGACTTTGCGACCCGCGTTACGGATAATTTCGGCATTTCGGGCGGTGTCAGCTATTATAAGCGCAAGTTCGAAACCGACAATATCGAAGCGGCGGACTGGACCACCAGCGATGATGGCATCGATTATGCCGAGACGCTGGAATATCGCGACTATGACGTGACCCGCAAGCGCATCGGCGCAACGCTGAACCTGGACTGGAAGCCGTCCGACACGACCAAGCTCTATCTGCGCAGCATCTACAACCAGTTTGACGACCATGAATATCGTCGTCGCCTGACCTTCGTCATGGACGAGCAGCCGGCATCGGGTGACGCGGACAGCGCAAACTTCACCGACGAGGACGGCCGCATCGAAGTGCGCCGCGACCTGAAGGACCGGTTCGAGCGTCAGCGCATCAAGTCGATCGTGCTGGGCGGCACGACCGATACCGGCCCGTGGAAGCTGACCTATTCGGGTAGCTGGTCGGAATCGACCGAGAAGGAAAAGGGATCAATCGACCCGATCCGCTGGCGCGCCCGTTTCGACGGTGATGGCGTCGATGTCGGCTTCAACTATTCCGATCCGCGCGTTCCCACCTTCGAAGTGACCAGCGGCGCCGACCTGTTCAACGATCCGTCGGAATATAGTTTCAACCGCGTCGAACAGACCGCCCTGTCGGACTCGCGTGACCGCGAATATGCGCTGAAGGGCGACATTTCCCGCGCCTTCGCTGCGGATAATGGCACCTTCACCGTGCAGGCGGGCATGAAGGCCCGTTTCCGCAAGAAGAGCTATAATTTCAACATGAACTATTATGGCGATGGCGACCTGTCACTGGCCGATGTGCTGGGCGACCAGACCTATCGCCTCGCCGATCTGGGCGCGATGCCCGGCAAGGGCCAGGCCACCAACTATTTCTATGATAATATCGGTGAGTTCGAACTCGACCCCATCACCAGCGCCTATGAATCGGCGGCGCAGGATTACAGCGCGAAGGAAGACATCCTGGCCAGCTACCTGCTCAGCCGTTGGGACAGCGAAAAGGTTCGCCTGGTCGGCGGCGTTCGCATGGAGCAGACCCGCAACGTGCTGCGCGGCAATGTGACCGAATATGCGCTGGACGAAGAGGGTGAAGCGACCGGCGTGATCTCCACGCCCAATGTCTTCACCAAACATTATACCGACTGGCTGCCGAGCCTGACCGCGCGCTTCGAACCGAGCCAGGGCGTGGTGTTTCGCGCTGCCGGCTATAAGAGCCTGGTGCGTCCCAAGCTGTCGCAGCTCGCCCCGCGCTTCATCCTGGACGAGGATTATGCCGCTGAATTCGGCAATCCGGACCTGAAGCCCTATCGCGCATGGAACTTCGATGCGTCGGCCGAATGGTATTTCAGCAAGAATGGCGCGCTGACCGCCGGCCTGTTCTACAAGTCGATCAAGGATTACACGACCGCGATCCGCGACTTTAACGACGGCAGCTATAATGGCATCGATTATAGCGAAGCGGTCTATTATGTGAACGGCGACACGGCCAAGGTGAAGGGCGTCGAACTGTCCTTTAGCCAGGTGCTGAGCTTCCTGCCCGCCCCGCTCGACGGCCTGCTGGTGAACCTCAACTACACCTACACCGACGCCAAGGCGAAGATCACCAGCTATGACGGCGACGACAACGCCTATATCCGCACGATCGGCCTGCCCAATGCGTCGAAGCACACCGCCAACGCCGTGCTGGGCTATGAAAAGGGTGGGCTCTCGCTGCGTGCGGCGGGCACCTATCGCAGCAAATATCTGGATGAAGTGGGCGACGGCGTCGAGACGGATCGGATCGTCGACAATCACTTCCAGCTCGACCTGAGCGCGAAGTACAAGATCCTGCCGGGCGTGCGCCTGTTCGCCGACTGGGTGAACGTCAACAACGCCAAATATTTCGCCTATCAGAACTACAATGGCAGCAAGCGCCTGCTGCAATATGAGGAATATAACTGGACCGCGAAGTTCGGCATTTCCGCCAGCTTCTGATCCCGTTCGCTTTCCCCTGCTTGCCGGTCGCGCCCTTGCGCGGCCGGCAAGTCCCGTTTTCGGAAAGGACTGATATGTCCCGACTATCCATCGTCGCCCTGCTGCTGGCGAGTGCGGCTCCGGCCATGGCTCAACCCGCGACCACCCCGCCCGTGCCCCGTTCCGCTGGCACACCCTATGCGGCCCGCACCCTGCCCGATCGCATCATGCTAACGCCCGCTGCCGACCCGACGCAGGGCATGGCGGTCGCTTATCGCACTGATACCGCGCAGGCGACGAGCGAGGCGCAGATCGCCATCTCGGTCGATGGCCCGACGCTGGAGGAGAAGGCCGCCACCGTCACCGGCCCGGCCGGCACGGTGAAAAACAGCGCGAACGGCCCGGCCCTCTATCACCAGATCCGCTTCGACAAGCTGACGCCCGATACCGTCTATGCCTATCGCCTGAAGGGCAGCGCGGGTTGGAGCGAATGGTTGCAGTTCCGCACCGCCGCGACGCAAGCCAAGCCCTTCCGCTTCCTCTATCTGGGCGATATTCAGAACGGCATATTGACCTATGCCAGCCGGGTCATCCGTCAGGCCTTTCATGCCAATGGCGGGATCGAACTGGTTGCCCATGCCGGTGATCTCGCCGCGCAGCGCGACGATCTGGACCATGATGACGAATGGGGCGAGTTCAATCAGGCCGGTGCCTATAACTGGTCGATCGTTCCGCAACTGCCCGCCACCGGCAATCATGAATATGTCGACGTGACGCTGCCCGACGGGAAGGAAAGCCGCAAACTCGGCCCCTATTTCCCGTTGCAATTCGCGCTGCCCGACAATGGCGTGCCAGGCCTGAAGACGACCTATTATGTCGATTATCAGGGCGTGCGGTTCATCATACTGGACGGCACGTCCGCGATCGACCTGGGCACCATGGCGCAACAGACGCGATGGCTGGATGCCACGCTAGCCTCCAGCAAGGCGAAGTGGAATGTCGTGCTGTTCCATCAGCCCGTCTTCACCTGCGCCCGTCCCGATGACACGGTGGAAATCAAGGCTGCGTGGAAGCCAGTGTTCGACAAGCGCAAGGTCGATCTGGTGCTTCAGGGCCATGATCATTGCTATAGCCGCCTGACCTCCGAAACGGGGCGTGAGGCGTCAGCGCAGGCGCGCAAGAATGGCGCGATTCAGGGGCCGGTCTATCTTGTCTCCGTCACGGGTTCCAAAATGTATGGCCTTAACGACCGCGCCCGGACCCAGCCGGACAAGACGGCCGAAGCCACCGAACTCTATCAGGTGGTGGATGTGGATGGCGATCGGTTGAAATTCCGCACCTATACCGCGTCGGGCAAGCTGTATGATGGTTTCGACCTTACCAAGGGCGCGGATGGCAATCACTTGGCCGACACCAGCGAACCCACCATCGCCGTGCGCACCTGCACGGGCAATATCGGCCCGGACGGCGGCAAATGCGTCGCGCGCGGCAAGTGAGGAAGATCAAGATGAAGCCTTTCGCCCTCCCCCTCGTGAGCCTCCTCGCGCTGGCCGCCTGCGCGACCGCCGAGAAGGAAGTGCCGGTCGAAATCCGTATCGCCAATGCGACCCCGGCCGTGAATGTCACCGCGCGCGGTGAAACCACCCCGGTCGGCACGCCCAATGCCGATGCGGCGGACGATCCGGCGATCTGGCGCAATGCCGCCAACCCGGCCGCCAGCCTGATCGTGGGCACCGACAAAAAGGCCGGCCTCTATGTCTATGGGCTGGACGGCAAGACCCGCGATTTCCTCGACGCGGGTCGGGTCAATAATGTCGACCTGCGTGATGGCGTGGCGATGGGCGGTCAGAACGGCATCCTCGTCGTCGCCAGCGACCGCAATGACGTGGCGAATGCGAAGCTGGCGCTGTTCCGGCTCAATAGCGCGACGGCGAAGTTGACGGCTTTGGGTAAAGTCGATGCCGGCAAAGGCGAAGCCTATGGCATCTGCATGTACAAGGCGCCCGAAGCGACCTACGCCTTCATCGTGCTGAAGGACGGCACGGTGAATCAGGTTGCGCTCGATGCATCGGGTGCGACGCCGACCGGCCGGATCGTGCGCACCATGAAGCTGGGCACCCAGTCGGAAGGCTGCGCCGTGGATGACCGCACCGGGATCCTCTATGTCGCGGAGGAAGATGTCGGCCTCTGGCGCTTCGACGCGCGCGCGACCGGATCGACCACGCCCACCAAGATCGCGGCGGCCGATGGCAAGAATCTGGTGATGGACGCCGAAGGTGTCGCCATCGCCCCGATCGGCGAGAAGGAAGGCTATGTCCTCGTCTCCAGCCAGGGCGACAATGCTTATGTCGTCTACAATATGCGCGACGACAGCTATGTCGGCCGCTTCCGCGTGGTCGACGGCGCCATCGGCGGGTCGGAGGAAACCGACGGAATCGAGTTGATGCTGGGCGACTTCGGCCCGGCTTATCCAGGCGGGCTGTTCATCGCGCAGGATGGTCATAACGCGACGGCGGCACAGAATTTCAAACTGGTCGCCTGGGACGACATCGTCAAGGCGCTCGGCCTGCCGCGCTGACGGCCGAAAGCGTCCCTTTCGACCAAGGATGGATTGCGCTCTCCCCGCCTGCGGGCGACAAGGCTGGAAACAGTCCGGGAGAGCGCATGACCATCCAGCACCTCTATGACGTACGCAGGATGACGGCGGATCAGGCCGTCGCCCTGATACCCGATGGCGCGAAGGTCGCCACGGGTCTTGCCGTCAGCTTCCCGCCTGTATTGGCAGCAGCCTTGGCGGACCGGGTTCGATCCGGCGGACTGCGCGATGCCAGCATCTATACCATGCTGCCGCCCGCCACATCGGCCGCGCCGATCCTGTCTCCCGATCTTGCCGACCGCATCAGACAGGTCAGCCTGTTCCATGGCGGCATCGACCGCGCAGGCGATGCGGCGCGGGGCGACGGGCCGTGCATCGATATACTGCCGGTGCAGTTCCACCAGATACCCCGCACGCTGACAGAGCATATTGGCGTCGACAGCTTCATCACCACCGTCTCGCCGATGGACGCCAATGGCTGCTTCAGCCTGGGCACGGACGCCGATTATGCGCTGGCCGTCGCGCGCAGCGGCGCCCGGCTGATCGTGGAAGTGAACCCGGCCATGCCCTATGTCCATGGCGACTGCATGATCCATGTGTCGGACGTCACGGCGCTCATCGAAAATCATGTCCCGCTCTGTCAGGTGCCTGCGCTGCCCCGCAACGCCACCGACGATGCGATCGGCGCGATCATTGCGAACATGGTGGAGGATGGCGCCTGCCTGCAAATGGGGATCGGCGCGGTGCCCGACGCGGTCTGCGCCGCGCTGATGGGGCACAAGCATCTGGGCATCCACACCGAATTGCTGACCCCCGGCCTCGTCAAGCTGATACAGGCGGGCGTGGTCGACAACAGCGCCAAGGCGCTGCATCCCGGCCTATCGGTCTTCACCTTCGCCATGGGGGACCAGCCGCTCTATGATTTCATCCATGATAATCCAGCAGTGGCCGCCCATCCGGTGGACTATGTGAACGCGCCGCACATCATTGCGCAGAATGACCGGGTGCTGTCCGTCAATGCGACGATCCAGATGGACCTGAGCGGTGCGTGCAATTCGGAATATATGAACGGTCGCCAATATAGCGGCACCGGCGGGCAACTCGATTTCGTGCGCGGCGCCTATGCGTCGAAAGGCGGCCGGTCGATCATCGCCTGCCATTCGACGGCGGCGAAGGGGACGGTGTCTCGCATCGTCCCCTGGCTGGACGGGCCGGTGACGACCCCGCGCACCGACACGCATATCGTCGTCACCGAATTTGGCTGGGCCGACATGAAGGGCAAGAGCCTGTCCGAACGCGCCCGTGCGCTGATCGCCATCGCCCATCCCGATTTTCGCGAAGGACTGGAACGCGCCGCACATGAACGGCGCATATTGGCCTGATTATCGCGCTTGCAGCGCCGTCAGTGCAGCCTGCGTCGACGCCGTGAGGGGCTGCGGCAGAGCGTCCAGCGCGAACCAGCCGCAGGCCGCCAGTGCCTCCGGTTCCCGGACTTCGGGATCGCCCTGCGCATCCTCGACCAGATAGACCGGCGCGACCCAATGGGTGCCGCGCGCTGCATCGATCTGATCCGTCAGGCACAGCAGATCGCGCGCCCTGATCGTCAGGCCCAGTTCCTCGAAAATCTCCCGCTCGGCGGCGGCGGCCATGGTTTCGAACAGGTCGACCTTGCCGCCCGGCAGGCCCCAATGCCCCGCTTCCGGTTCGCGCCGCCGCTGCACCAACAACAATTGGCCATTACGAAGGATGGCCGCGCCGCATCCGACGCGCGGTTCGCTTTGCATCATGTTTACCCCATAGAAGAAGGGCGGCGGATCGCGCCGCCGCCCCCTGCACTCACTTCTTGCCGGCGAACCATGCCGCCGTCGGCGCCTTCAGCCGGCTGCGCGTTTCGATCCGCGTCTTGATCGCGGCGATGGAGCGATCCACCACCTTGCGCGATTCCGGCGTCAGATATTGGGTCGCATAGGCATCCAGCTTCGTCACCATCGCCGGATCGGCCGATCCGCCACCCAGACGGGCCAGCGCCTGACTGCGCGCCGACACGTCGATCAGCGCCTCATATTGCGCCTTGTGCGCCAGCACATAATCGACCGCCTGCATCGGATGGGCCGCACCAACCTGCCCGATGATCGCGGCGCTGGTCGTCTTGCCCGGCTCGTCGGTCAAAGCCAGGTCGAGGGCCTGTTGCCCCAGTTTCTCGTCCTTCGCCCGGCCCAGCAGCGCATAGAGCGTGCTCTTGTCCAGATCGCTCTGGGCGGCCTTCGCCATGACGCGCAGCTTATCCCAGTTTGTCTGATCGGCGTTCTGGGCGATGATGCCCAGCCACACATTGCGCAGCGGACCGTCCAGCGCGGCGGGGTTGGTCGCCAGCGCGGCGAAGCGGCGATTGGCTTCGGCCACCACGGCCTTGTCGCCCATGCTGCCCAGCGTCGATACCAGACTGGTGCGCAGCACCGGCACCTGCGCGCCTTCGCCGGCCTTCGCGTCATAGCCGATCGCGGCCAGCGCCGGGCTCAGCTTGCGCGCGGCATAGGCGGCGACCTTCGCCTGTGCGGCGGTATCGCCCTCCAGCATGTCATAGCTGCTCTTGAGATAGGAGGGCACTTCGGCCAGCACCGACGGGCTGCCATTGGCCGGCACCGCGTCGATCAGGTCGAGCGCCAGACCGATCGGCTGATAGCCGCCCAGCGCAAGCTGGAAATTATCCGCCATCAGGCCGGTCTGGTCCATGCTGGACAGTTGGCCAAAGCCCTTCGCCAGCGCCTGCATATTGTCGGCCGGATAGAGCGAGCGATAATAGCCCGTCTGACCCGCATTGATGACATAGGCGCCGCAGCCCGGCAGCGTGATCTGCCCCTTGCCGCCCGACAGGATCAGGCGCTGCGCCTCCCCGCCCAGTACCTGCGCCTTGACCGGCACGTTCCAGCTCAGCGGCGTCTTGTCCTTCGCGTCGCGGCTGAACTCGCCCTGGCTCAGAGTCAACAGGGTGTTGCCGCCCTGACATTGCGCGCTGTCCACCTTGACCAGCGGGATGCCCGGCTGGCTGGTGAAATCATGGGCGATGCTGACCAGCCCCTTGGCGCCCGCACCCTCGACCGCTTTCCACAAGTCGTCGGTCACGGTGTTCCCGTAAGCGTGCTGCTTCATATAGGACTGGATGCCCGCCTTCCACGCATCCTCGCCGGCATAGCCTTCGAGCATGGTGATGACGGCTTCGCCCTTTTGGTAGGTGATCGCGTCGAAGGCCTGATTCACTTCGTCCACCGTGTGGATTTTCTGCACAACCGGATGGGTGGTCTTGAGCGCGTCGAGGCTCATCGCCCGTTCGCGGCCATCGACGCGCGACAGCAGGGCTTCCCAATCCGGGTTCAGCTTGTCCGTCACCTTGGTCGCCATCCAGCTGGCGAAGCCTTCGTTCAGCCACAGATCGTCCCACCAGGCCATGGTGACGAGATCGCCGAACCACTGGTGCGCCATTTCATGCGCGGCGACTTCGAAAATGGCGCGCTTGGTTTCTTCCGAGGTGAAGCGCGGATCGACCAGCAGGGTGCGTTCGAAGGTGAAGATCGCGCCCCAATTTTCCATCGCGCTGAAGAACTGGCTCTGGCCGGGACCGGCGACGTTGTCGAGCTTGGGCAGCGGGAAGGGCACGCCGAAATAATCATTATAATAGGGCAGGATCGCCGCCGACGCATCGAGCGCCAGCTGCGCCTTGCCGGTATTGCCCTTGCCGGTGATCACGCCGACTTCGGTCTTGCCCGCCATCTTGGTCGCGCGGTCCAGTTCGCCCAGGCCGAAGAAGAGCAGGTAGGAGGACATTTTGGGGCTGGTGCCGAACGTCACCAGCTTCTTGCCGCCGCCAATGTCCTTGGCATTCTTGACCGGCATATTGCCGACCGCAAGCTGGTCCGCCGGGACGATGGCCGACAGGTCGAAGGTCGCCTTGTAGCTCGGCTCGTCGAAGCTGGGGACGAAGCGGCGAGCGTCGGGCGCCTCAAACTGGGTGAAGAGCGCGCGCTTCGCTGCCCCTGCATTGTCGGTATAGTCGAGCGCGAACAGGCCGTTCGCCTGCTGGTTGATGATACCGGCATAGGCGATGGCGAGCGTGTAGCTGCCCGGCTGAACCGGCTTGCCGAAGTCGAACGTCACGGTCTGCGCCTCGGCATCCACCTTCGCGGTGCCGGTGATCGGCTTGCCCTTTGCGGGAGTCAGCGTGACGCTGGAGACACTCAGGTCCGCCGCGTTCAGCACCAGCGCGGGCAACGCCGTGGCGACATTGACGTCGATCGTCACCTTGCCGGTGAATTTGAGTTTCGCCGCGTCGGGCGTCACCTCGATAGCATAATGGCTGGGCGCTGCGCCGCGCGGCAACTGCGTGGTCACACCAGCGGCAGGGCCGACAGGCGCGGTCTGGGCCAGTACAGGCGCGGCCAAGGCGACCGGGGCGGCCGCAATCAGCAGCGGCAGGATGTTCTTGAGGGGCATAGGATAGCAGACTCCGACACGTCAGGCAGAGCGCGATGAGATAGTGTCACGCGCAGCGATGAACGTCGGATCGGCCGTTTGGCTGCATGGGTCAAGTGAACTATCCGCAACCCGATGTCGTTGGTCGAACCCTGTTGCACGTTCGTCCGACAGGGCGCCGGAGGAAGTATATTGCGGCATGAGCCGCTTCGGTGCGAAATTCGGCACATGGCGCTTGTTCGCATCCTGCTTCCACTATGCGCGCTAACCGCGTGCTCCGACCAGCCCAGACACGAGGCCTGGGCTGTCGTCGTCAGTATCGCCGGACCAGCAAATCCCAAATGGGATAGTGACAAGCTGGTCGTCACCGCCCGAAGCCAGGACGGAGCGATGGGTCAGAAATTTGTTCCCACCGCTCGGTTGAACTGTCGGGTCGGCGACACAGTGCACGGATCGGTCAAAGGGATCGCGCTGACGCTGGACGACCATGCCTGCGAGCGTTGATCCCATAACGCAGCGATGAAGATTACCCCCGGCCGCGATAGCCCGGTACGTCCTGCGGCGGCAGCCACATACCGACGGGCGGCTCGCCCGACTGCCAGAAGACGTCGATCGGGATGCCGCCGCGCGGATACCAATAGCCACCGATGCGCAGCCAGACCGGCTTCATCTCGTCGAACAGGCGCTGGCCGATGCCCACGGTGCAATCTTCATGGAAAGCGGCATGGTTGCGGAAGGCGCCGAGAAACAGCTTGAGCGACTTCGATTCCACGATCGTCGCGGCGGGCGCATAATCGATCACCAGATGGGCGAAATCGGGCTGACCCGTCACCGGGCAGAGCGAGGTAAATTCAGGCGCGGTGAAACGCACCAGATAGGGCTTGCCGGGGCGCGGATTGGCGACATAGTCGAGCACGGCCTCTTGCGGAGAGGCGGGCAGCGCACTGGTCTGGCCCAGATGCAGGGGAGTGGTGGGAATGTCAGTCATGCCGCGCCATCTACGCCATTGCACGGCTGATGTCAGCATCCTGCATTGTTCACTTGCGGTTCAGCCATTCTTGTGCCTTGGCAGGCTTATGGGGTCTATCGTTCGTCCGTTGCTTTTCATCGCGCCGCTGATGCTGGCTGCGCCTGTCCACGCCCAGCAGACGGAGACGCCGGCCACCAGCCTGTCGATCCCGCCGGCCAGCACCGCACCCGCGCCTGATCCCAGTCGGCAAGGACCGGAACTCAACGTCTTTCGCGATCCGGTGACCCCGCGGGCCACGCCGCCGGTAATAACGCCGCCGCCGGTGACGGTGCAGCCCGTGCAGCAACAGGCCCCTGCCCGTCCGGCTGCATCACGGCCTACCACCACGACGGCACCGGCTACGCCGCGCCAGACCACGCCTGAGCCGAAGGCCCAGCGCCCCGCCGAACGCGAAACGCCGAAGCCACAAGCGACGCCGGCGCCTGCCGCACCGACGGATGACAGCGCGGCCGCGAACCAGAGCGCGCCGGTCGAAACGGCGCCACAGACGCTGCCGGTTCCGGTGCCGGCCACCAATGCCGTGGAGCCTGGCACCCCCGTCGCCACGCCCGCACCCACCGCGGAAGAAGGCAGTGCGCTGCCGTGGATCATCGGCGGTGCGCTGGCGCTGATCGCCCTGGCGGCCGCCTTCCTGCTGCGTCGCCGTCGCCCGGCGGAAGCGCCGGCGCCCGTTGCCAAACCGGCGACACCCCCTGCCCCCAAGCCGACCGAAGCGGCGCCGCAGCCCGCACCAGAGCCGCGCCCCGTGGCACCGACACCCGCACCGGTGGTCGCCGATCGGCCCTGGCTAGACATGGACATGGCCGTCGGGCAGGCGCGCTATTCGATGATGGGCGTGACCATCGCCTATAGCCTGATCCTGCATAATCGTGGCAATCGCCCGGCGCAGGACATTCTCATCCGCGCCATCGTCGGCAATGCGGGCGCCCAGCAATCCGCTTTGCTCCAGAGCTTCTTCGCTGGCGAAGATGGCCTGCCACTCCATAGCGCGTTGTCGATTCCGCCGGGCGAAACCCATCAACTGACCGGCGAACTGCGCCTGTCGCCCGAAGAGATCGTGCCCGTGACCATGGGGCAGCGGAGCCTGCTGATCCCGCTCGCCGCTTTCGACATGGCCTATCGCTGGAGCATGGAGGGTGAGGAGCCGGGTCAGGGGCGCACCGCGCGCGCCTTCATCGTCGGGCAGGAGCAGGAGCCGCCTGCCGATCGCCTGTCGCCCCTGCGTCTGGATCAGGGACCGCGCCAATATCCGCGCCCGGCCGCGCGCGCAGCGGCGGAACTGACCCCGGCCTGACGATCCTGCATCGGACAAGGCAGTCGCTCGCGTCACCGCGCCAGCGACTCGCCTCGTCCCGCGATCATTGCCGCGCCGTGGAGGCGGGCATAGCCAGTCGATCCATGAAGATACTTGCTCTTGCGCTCACCGCCGCGACACTCGCCCTGCTGCCCGCCACCGCCCAGGCCGAAGGCATCGGCGCGGAAATCAATTATGGCCGCGCCGACGGCCATTGGGGAACCGAAATCGGCGGCGGCTATGCGTTCGGCCTCGCAGGCTTCAGCCTGACGCCGGGCGGCGGCATCTATCTGCGCGATGGCGACACCAAACTCTATGGCCGGGTCGAGGCGGCCTATAGCATTCCCCTGTCCGCCACGATCGGCGCAGGTGTGCGCGTGAGCGGCGACAATACCCGCCCCTATGCCACGCTGGCGATGCCTATCCTTCCCAAGCTGCGCGCCAAGGCCAATGCCGGACCCAAATATTATGCGGTCGGCCTGACGCTGGGCTATTGAGCCTATCGCCCGATAGCCGTCCATAGCGGGTGGCATCGGCGAGAATCGCGGACATTTTACGGGTTGCTGGCGTTTCCTGCGTCATCGCGATGCAACAGGATGCGTGAATAGTCCTGCGCTTCCCAACTGGAGCATGGTTTCCGTGACATCCCGCGACCTTACCGGCCTTCTTCCCCTGAGTGAGACACTTCCTGTCGACAGCGACCTGCCCCGCCGCCTGTCCGACATGGCCTGGCGCATCGGCTTTGGCGCGATCGGCTGGCCCTGGTTGCTGGCGAGCCTGTCGGGCGGGCGGAAGGCGGACAAGCGCGCGCTGCTGGATGAGCTCGATCTGCCGCATGACGCCCTGCCGCATCTGGGTAGCTGGAAGGCGGATGTCGGCTTTCTGCGACATATCGTGCGGGAGGTCGCGCGGCTTCGCCCCGCCCATGTGGTCGAACTGGGCGCGGGCGCATCCTCCCTGATCGCGGCGCGCGCGCTTCAACTGCATGGCAATGGCCGGCTGCACAGTTTCGACCAGCATGGCGGCTTCGTGGATGCGACGCGCCAGTGGCTGGTCGACCATGCGCTGGACGTCGATATCCGCCATGCGCCGCTGACCCATGAAAGCGCGGACTGGCCGGGGCGCTGGTATGCGATCGATCGGCTGCCCGAACAGATCGACCTGATCATTATCGATGGCCCGCCCTGGAGCGTGCATCCACTGGTGCGGGGCGCGGCCGACAGCCTCTTTTCCCGCCTTTCCCCCAATGGCGTGGTGTTGCTGGACGATGCCGCGCGCCCCGGCGAAAGGCTGGTCGCGCGCCGCTGGCGGCAGCGCTGGCCGCATATCGACTTCCGCCTGATGAAAGACGGGACCAAGGGCACGCTGGTCGGCCGTCGGCGCGACACCCGCCTGCCGGTCGCCAACGATAATGAGGATGGCCGCAACTGGCGCCATCTGGGCCGTGCCGCCGCGATTGCCGCACTGATCACCACCGGCTGGATCGCGCGCGGCGAAATGGGCGAATTTCCGCAGGCGGCGCAGGCGAACAGCTTCATCGACGAAGCGGCCGCCTCCCGCCGGGCCGGACTGTTGCGCCAGTCGATGACGTCGCAGGTCGAAACCGCCACATTCGACGCGCGGGAAATCGAAAAATCGACGGGCATCATCCTGCCCGTGCTGCCGACGGGATGGCGCGTGACCGACGTCCAACTCTTCCCCACGCCCGACAGCCCCGCCATCGCCATGAGCGTCACCACGCCGCAGGGCGAACCGCTCTCCCTGTTCGCCGACCGGGCGGAGACGCCCGCAGAGGCGACGCCATTAATGGCGCGCCGGGCCGGGGAGACGATCGCCTATTGGGAGGAGGGCGCGATGGCCTATGCCTTGAGCGGCAAGGGCGATGCGCGGCGGATCATGCAACTGGCAGGCGCGATCGCGCCGGACGCCTGAAGCACGGGGGCGGAAGGGCCACGGCGCTTGTCCTTCCGTAATGTCCCGGACGTTCTGGTCATTCCACCGGCACGCAAAATGCTCTAAGCGGCGCGGATGGTGGATGTCCCGAACCCCGCACCGCGCGCCAATGCGCGCCCCGCCCTTGGCAGCCTGGCGATGCTGTGGCGTTTTGCCCGCCGCTATCCCGGCCGTATCGCCGGGGCGTTGGCCGCGCTGATCATTTCATCGGCCGCCACGCTGGGCATCCCCAGCGGTTTCCGGCTCGTGATCGATCGCGGCTTCATGGGTGGCGGGGACATCAGCCGCTGGTTCGAATATCTGCTGATGATCGTGACCGTGCTGGCGCTTGCCACGGCGCTGCGATTCTACTTCGTATCCTGGCTGGGCGAGCGGGTGGTCGCCGATATCCGCAGCGCGACGCAGGCCAATCTGTTGCGGCAGGCGCCCCGCTTCTTCGAAGAAAATCGGCCATCGGAAATCGCCTCCCGCATGACCGCGGACACCGCGATCGTCGAACAGGTGGTCGGATCGACCGTTTCGGTGGCGCTGCGCAATCTGGTCACGGGACTGGGCGGTCTTGTCTATCTGTTCGTGCTGGCGCCCAAGCTGGCTGCGCTGTTGCTGCTGGGCATTCCGGTCATTCTGCTGGTGCTGATCAGCCTGGGTCGACAGGTGCGTAGCCTGTCCCGCGCCAGTCAGGACCGGCTGGCCGACATCGGCAGCATCACCAGCGAAGTGCTGGGCGCGATGAAGATCGTGCAGGCTTTCGGTCAGGAAGCGCGAGAGGCAGAGCGGTTCGGCGCTACCGTCGATGCGGGCTTTGCCACGGCGCACAAGCGCATTCGCCTGCGTGCCATCATGACAGCGGTGGTGATCTCGCTGATCTTCGGCTCGATTACAGCGGTAATGTGGCAGGGCGCGCTGGACGTTGCCGCCGGCCGCCTGTCGGGCGGGAGTATCGCTGCCTTCGTGCTAACCGGAGCGCTTGTTGCGGGTGCCTTTGGTTCACTGTCGGAAAGCTGGGGCGATCTGTTGCGCGGGGCCGGTGCGGCCAGTCGGCTGGAGGAACTCATGTCCGCCACGCCGGATATTCTGCCGCCGGCCCAGCCGATCTCCATTGCCCGGCATGCCAATGGTGCACGGCTGCATTTCGACGATGTGCATTTCCATTATCCCACCCGGCCCGATCAGGCAGCCTTGCATGGCATTTCGCTGGACGTCGCGCCGGGCAAGACGGTGGCGGTCGTCGGCCCATCCGGAGCAGGCAAATCGACCCTGATCCAGTTGGCGCTACGCTTCTATGATCCGGATTCGGGCTGTATTCGCCTGAATGACATTCCGTTGACCGACGCCGATCCCGCAGAATTGCGCGCGATGACGGCTATGGTGCCGCAGGACAGCGTCATCTTCGCCGCCTCTGCGCGGGACAATCTGCGCTATGGCCGGTGGGATGCCAGCGATGAGGATATCTGGGCAGCGGCTCGCGCGGCCAATGCGGAAGGCTTCCTGCGCGCCTTGCCGCAGGGGCTGGACAGTTTCATGGGCGAAGGCGGGGCGCGCCTGTCCGGCGGGCAACGCCAGCGCCTGTCGATCGCCCGCGCCCTGCTGCGCGATGCGCCGATCCTGCTGCTGGATGAAGCCACTTCCGCGCTCGATGCGGAATCCGAACGGTTGGTGCAGGATGCTTTGGGCCGCCTGATGCAGGGCCGCACGACCATCGTCATCGCGCATCGGCTGGCCACGATACGCGCCGCCGATCGCATCATCGTGATGGATGAAGGTCGGATCGTGGAACAGGGCGATCATGCCGCGCTGGTGGCGCAGGGTGGCCTCTATGCCCGGCTCGCCAGCCTCCAATTTCAGGATGTCGCCATCGCCTGACGAAGGCGGGAGTGGAGCGGCGGAACAGTCCGCGCTCCGCTATTCCCAACGGATCAGCGCGCGGCAGATGCCTGACTGAGCCGAACGATATGATCGAGGATGGCGGGGTGCAGCGAGCGTTCGAAGGCGCAGCCCGATTCGTGCGCGCGGTTCCATGTGACCCTGGCCCGGCGACCTTCGAAACCGGGCAACATGATCCAGATATCTGCCCCGACTGTCAGCTTCATGAAACTTTGCAGGCGAAAGCCGCTGACCGACACATCGGTAATGCGGCTGGTGAACCAGGTTTCGCCGGGGCGACGAACCCTGACAACGATCTGTACGTGCTGCCGTTCGGCTGCCCGTCCCTTGCGATCATATTCTGTCAGTCGTTCAGCAGCCATGGTTCGATATCGCGTCGCTTCTGCCCCATCATGCACCAATCTGGGTAAGCAAAGGGTTAAACCCGGCTCCACCCGATAGCTTGGTCGCATAAGATGGCGGGCCGCGCACAAAAAAGGGCCGCCCGAAGGCGACCCTGAATTTCTGCAATCTTCCTATCGCTCCGATCCAGCGCCCCATCCGGAAAACCGGGAAGTCTTGTGCCGGGATGGGCCTGACTGGATGTCAGCGATCAGAAGCTGCCATATTGCTCGTTGCCGACGAAGCCCAGCTTCGTCACGCCAGCGCGCTTAATCTCTGCCAGCACCTCGTCAACGACGACGTAGCGGGTCTGCGCGTTGGGCTGGAACTGGAGTTCCGGCTCGACGGGCAGACGCAGCGACTGCTGCAGATACTGACGCAGGGTCAGCAGGTCGATCGACGCACCGTTCCAGGTGATGACGCCACCGGCGTCAATAGCGACCTTGTTCTTGACCGGGTCGATCACGCTGTCCGTAGGCGGCGCGTTCTGCGGCAGGTCGATCTTCACCGCGTGGGTCTGGATCGGAATGGTGATGATGAACATGATGAGGAGAACGAGCATGACGTCGATCAACGGCGTCGTGTTCATTTCCATCATCGGCTCACCATCATCGGAGCCCATGCTCATGGCCATAGCGAATTCTCCTTAATCAGCCGGTCAGAGGCGAGTCGTCGACGTGCCGGGTTCCGGCTCGGAGATGAAGCCCACCTTCGGGAAGCCAGCGCGCTGCATCGTATAGATGGTGCCGCCGATGCAACGATAGGGGGTGTTGATGTCGCCGCGGATATGCACTTCAGGCAGATCCTCGGGCGTCATATTTTCAACGCCGCCAGCTTTCTTGATATCCGCTTCAAGCTTCGCGACAGCACGGTCGAGCAGCTCGCTCGAATTCACCGGGGAAAGACCCCAGAAAACCGCACAGCTACCGTCGGAACCCTGCGTCACCGAAAGCGACACATTTTCCGGCTTCGTCGTGGTCGGCTCGAACGCTACCTTGGGAAGCTGGAGATCGACCGTCTGAACCACGACCGGGACCGCGATGAGAAAGATGATGAGCAACACCAGCATGACGTCGACGAGCGGCGTCGTGTTGATGTCGGACAAGGGTTTGTCGTCACCGCCGCCGGGGCCAACACTCATTGCCATTGATACTATCCTAACCTTGGTGTCGATGGCGCCTCGTCTCGCGAGGCCCACGTCCGGTGGAGAACCGGGCGGTCGCAGCCGCCACCCGGTCCCCCAATCGGAGTTTTAAGCCAATCAGGCCTTGGTCGGCGCAGCAGCCGGCTTGGCAACCGAAGCAGCCGGAGCGGCAGCAACGGAAGGCTTCACAGCGCCGTCCGAAACCAGGTAGGCCAGCAGGTCGACGGTGAAACCGTTGAGCTGTTCGGCGATCGACTTGTTGCGGCGCTGCAGGAAGTTGTAGGCAAGCACCGCAGGAACGGCGACGGCCAGACCCAGAGCGGTCATGATCAGAGCTTCACCAACCGGGCCGGCAACGGCGTCGATCGAGGCCTGACCAGCGGCACCGATCTTGATCAGAGCGCGGTAGATACCGATAACGGTACCGAACAGACCGATGAACGGCGAGGTCGAACCGACGGTCGCGAGGAAGGCCAGACCGCCACCCAGCGAGGAGTTGATGCCGGCTTCCGAACGGGCCAGCGAGCCGTGCAGCCAGTCATGTGCTTCGACCGGATCCTTCAGCTTGCCATGCTCTTCCTGAGCCTTGATGCCGTCGTCGACGATCTGCTTGTAGGCCGAGTTCTTTTCGAGCTTGGCGGCTGCTTCCTTGAGCGAAGCCGAGCGCCAGAAGGTCGCACGAACCTTCTTGCCCTGGTTGATCACCTTCTGCTGTTCGATCAGCTTGGTGAACAGAACGTAGAAAGTGCCGACCGACATGGCGCACAGGATGAGGAACACGGTCCAGGCGATCGTGCCGCCCTGTTCCAGAGCTTCCATCAGGCCATACGGGTTTTCCGGCTTGGGAGCCGCAGCTGCGAGATACATCAACATGTTCAAGACTTCCCTCTCAATGAGATCAAGCGTGGGACGGGCGGCGCCGGGCGCGCGCCCCCCCGATTTGGATTATTCCGGCAGACGCCAGGTGATACGGCCATTGTACGTATCGGGCATGTCCGCGCCATCAGACCCCTTTGCCGGCTTGAAGCGCGCACGCTTCGGCAGCAGGCGACAGGTCGCTTCGTCAAGGTCGGCATGACCGGTCGACGAAGTGATGGTGCAGCTCGTCACCCGACCGTCCGCACCGATTTCCAGACGGAAACCAGCCGTACCCGAACGTTCCTCACGCTGTGCGCGGCTCGGATAGTCGGCATCGCTGAGCCAGCTGCCAGGTGCCCCACGCGGCGTAGCGCGAGTAGCGGCCTGAGCGGGCGGCGGTGGAGCCGGCGGCGGCGGCGGCGGTGCGGCGACCGGAACCGGGTTGAACACCGGAGGGGGCGTCCGAACGGTCTGGATCGGCGGCGCAGGCGCCGGGGTTTGCACGATCGGCGGGGGAGCAACGACCGGCGGCGGCTCGATCGGCTGATCTGGCGGCGGCGGCGGCGGCTCCTCGTCCGGTGGTGGCGGTTCCTCCTTCACGTCGATCACGTTCAGCTGTTCTGCCGCCTTTTTGACATATTTCATGCCAAGACCGGTGACGAAGGCATAGCCAAGAACAGCGTGAATCAGGGCGACGATGACGATCGAGACAGTCCGACTCGATCCTTGCGAGTGGTCAGCATAGGCCATTCGGCAACGACACTCCTTAACTCATCTTACCAGTGGTTTATACAAATCAGCCAAAAATGACCCTAGCCGACCGGGCTGCCCCGATCACCTTTGGTCCGTAACCGTATATTTGCTACCGAGCGAACTCCTATCGCGGCGCATCGTGGCACGCAAACGCTTTATCGATATCCTCATTTGCGACTACCATTTCATATCGGAATGACTTGCCTGTGACAAAGTTGCCACGGGCTACAACCATAGGACGAAGTTGACGATGAAATCCGCCACCCCTTTTCATAAACTCGGAATGCTGTGCCTCATTTCCGCCGCATCCATCGCGGTTTTCCCGGCCTTTGCGGAAAATGCTCCGGTGGTAACGCAACCATCCCGGACCGGGTCAGCCCTGTCCTATTCGGACATTGTAGACCTGTCGGACAAAGCGCCGCTGGTCGCCAATGTGCGCATCCGCAACATCATCATTTTGAAGCCGGAGCAGGCCGGGACCGTCCCACAGGGGCACAAAAGGCTGTTCATAGAGGCGGATGTGACGGGGCTGATTCGCGGTGAATCGGGAATCAGTCCCCTTGTATCTTACCTGTACGATGCCCCGCTGGACGCGCGCGGCAAGGTGCCCAAGCTGAAAAAGGCGCAGATGATCCTGTTCGCCCGCCCCGGTGGACGTCCCGGCGAAGTGCAGCTTATCGCATCGGATGCGCAGATTCCCTCGACCCCGGCCGAGGTCGAACGGGTCAAGGCCGTGCTGTCGGCGCTGGTCGCACCCAATGCGCCGCCGCGAATCCTGGATCTGGGAGACGCCTTCCATGTTGCCGGGACGATCGCCGGTGAAGGCGAGACGCAGATATTCCTGCGCACCGAAAATGGCGACCCGGTTTCCTTGTCCATCCTGCGCCGGCCGGGGCAGGCGCCGCGCTGGGCCGTGGCGCTGGGCGAAATCGTAGATGAAGCCGCCCGCGCGCCGCAACCGGGCAGCCTGCTATGGTATCGCCTTGCCTGCGCCCTGCCCGCGACGCTGCCGTCACGATCGGTTCGCACATTGGCGGTGCAGGATGCAGAAGCCGCGCGAGCCGATTACCAGTTCGTGATCGATGCGCTCGGCCCCTGCGGCCGTACGCGTAAGCAGGGCTGATTCGCCTTTTTCTTGGACAGCGGCGCGCGGGCGGCTATCAGCGCGCCGTCCGCAACCTTGGAAGGGAAAAACGCCGCCATGACCAATCTGCACCGCCATGCCCCGCTGCGCGTCGCGCTCGTCGGCCTCGGCACGGTGGGCGGCGGCGTCATTCGCCTGCTTGAGAAAAATGGCGACCTGATCGCACGCCGGGCCGGCTGCCCGATTCAGATCGTCGCCATTTCCGCGCGCGACCGGAACAAGGATCGCGGTGTCGATCTGTCGCCTTATGAATGGGTCGACGACATGAACAGCCTGGCGACTCGCGACGATGTCGACGTGGTGGTCGAGCTGATCGGCGGGGCGGACGGCCCTGCCCTCGCGCTGGCGCGCCAGTGCCTGACTCACGGCAAGCCCTTCGTCACCGCCAACAAGGCGATGCTGGCGCATCATGGGCTGGACCTGGCACGGCTGGCGGAGACCGGCGGCATCGCGCTGAAATATGAAGCGGCGGTCGCGGGCGGCATCCCGGTCATCAAGGGCATGCGCGAAGGCGCTGCCGCGAACGAGATCAGCCGCGTCTATGGCATCCTCAACGGCACCTGCAATTACATCCTGACCACGATGGAAAAGGAAGGCCGGGGCTTTGACGAAGTGCTGAAGGAAGCGCAGGATCTGGGCTATGCCGAAGCCGATCCCAGCTTCGACATCGATGGTGTGGATGCGGCGCACAAGCTGACCATCCTTGCCAGCCTGGCCTTTGGCACGGAACTGGATTTCGAGGCGGTCGCCACCACCGGCATCCGCGACGTCATTGCTGCCGACATTGCCGAAGCCGCGGCGCTTGGCTTCCGCATCCGTCTGGTCGGGATGGCGCAAAATGGTCCCGAAGGCCTGTTCCAGCGGGTCCATCCGATGCTGGTGCCGCTCGACCATCCGCTCGCCCATGTCGACGGATCGCTCAACGCCGTGGTGGCGGAAGGCAATTTCGTGGGTCGCCTCTTCTTCCAGGGACGCGGCGCGGGCGATGGCCCGACCGCATCGGCCGTGGTTGCCGATCTGATCGACGTCGCGCGCGATGAATATGGCGATGCCTTCGCCATGCCGGTCGCCGCGCTGACGCCGCAGAATACGGCCGACGCCGGCAAGCGGATCGGCCGCGCCTATCTGCGCTTCAAGGTACAGGATCGCCCCGGCGTGCTGGCCGAGATTGCAGCCGCCACGCGCGATGCCGGCGTGTCGATCGAAAGCATGATCCAGCGCGGCGCGAATCAGGCCGACGGCGTGCTGGTCGCCATCGTCACCCATGCGGGCGAAGAACGCTGCGTACGGGAGACGCTGGAGCGACTGGCTGGCTCCGACAGTCTGCTCGACGCGCCGATGGTGATGCACATTCTCGACTGACCGACCATCAATGCTGCCCGGCGCCTTTAAAGCGATCGGGCAGCGGCGGCGGTGGACTGATTTCCGCATCGGGATCGGCGATGGCGGTCACCGCCTTCATGAGCGCGCCGACCGCCTGAAAGACCGGCAGGCCGCCGGTGCAGCCCGCCCCCTGCCCGCCGACCACGCCACAACTGCCCTGCCGTACCGCAGCCGCCGACGCGCGGGGGGCCTCGCCGCGAACGGGGCTGGCGCCATCCGCCTCTTCGCGAGGCAGCGGCAGGCGTTCCTTTGCATTGCGCTCCGCCCGTGTCCCGCACACGACGATCGCGTCGCCGCTTCGATCGCACGGGCGGACCACCCGCGTCTTTTCCTTATAGGCCGCCATCAGCGGATCGGCATCCTCCTGCGCCTGAGCCGGCCACACCATCATCAGGCCGATCAGGAGGAGAAGGAAGCGCGCCATTTCAGGAGAAGAGCAATCAATCATGGCCACATCATGACGTGACCAGAGCGGCGGAAAAGCGCCTTCCTCGCTCGACAAGAAGCGGGCGACCTCCTATCGCCATGCCCATAAGAAAAGGCAGAGGAAATCATGGTTCAGGCAAGCTCGATTCTCGATCGCGTGCTGGTGCTCGAAATGGTCCGCGTTACCGAAGCGGCCGCGATCGCCGCGTCGAAGCTGATCGGTCGCGGCGATGAAAAGGCCGCCGATGCCGCCGCCGTGGAAGCCATGCGCCTTGCCTTCAACGACCTCTATATGGACGGAACCGTCGTCATCGGCGAAGGCGAACGGGATGAAGCGCCGATGCTCTATATCGGCGAAAAGGTCGGCAGCGCGATCGGCACCGGGCCGAAGATCGACATCGCGCTCGATCCGCTGGAAGGCACCACCATCACTGCCAAGGCCGGCCCCAATGCATTGGCGGTCCTTGCCATTTCCGAAGAAGGCGGCCTGCTGAATGCGCCCGACGTCTATATGGAGAAGCTGGCCATCGGGCCGGGCTATCCGGAAGGGACGATCGACCTCAACCGGCCGGTGCGCGAGAATATCGAGGCGGTGGCCAGCGCCAAGGGCGTCGATCCGCATGAAATCATCGTCTGCGTGCTGGACCGGCCGCGCCACGAGAAACTGATCGGCGAATTGCGGACGATCGGCTGCGGCATCATGCTGATCCCCGATGGCGACGTCGCCGGGGTGATCGCGACCAGCGATCCGGACACCACGATCGACATCTATATGGGATCGGGCGGCGCACCCGAAGGCGTGCTGGCCTGTGCCGCGCTGCGCTGCGTCGGTGGGCAGTTCAAGGGCAAGCTGATCTTCCGCAACGAGGATGAACGGGCCCGCGCGCGCAAATGGGGGATTCGCGACCTCGACAAGGTCTATGATCTGAAGGAACTGGCCAAGGGGGACTGCATCTTCGCGGCGACCGGCGTGACCGACGGGTCGCTGCTCGACGGCGTCAAGCGCCTGCGCGGCGGCAAGCTGACCACCCAGAGCGTCGTGATGCGCGCCAGCACCGGCACCGTCCGCTGGGTGAAGGGCGAGCATCGTATCGATAATAAGGGATTGTGAAGTAAGCGATTTGGTCCGGGAGGAAGCGCGGCCGGGCACCCTGCCCCACCGCTGCTGTCAGTGACTGGCGCGGTGGTTGAGATCGTGACCCAGCGCCAATATGCCAACGCCGATCAGCGTATAGACACCTTCCGACATGCCATGATCCATCGTCAGCGCACCGGCCATCACGCCGAGGCCCAACGATCCGATCGCAGCCGGCATCATGAAACCGTGGACGATCGCGCCATGGCCCAGCGCCACGCCGCCGAGCAGGATCGCCAGCACCAGTCCGGCTTCATGGAAAATCGGGCTTTCGAAAACCCCGCCCGCCGATGCCAGCAGCCCCAATATGACGGCGGTGGCAAAACAATGCGCCACGCACAGACCCGACAAGGCAATCGCGATCCGATCGATCCGGCCAGTCATCAGGGCATTGCGCAGGGTCAACTTCATGGTCGCCGCTACATAGGGCAGACCGACCAAAGTTACAATATAACATTGCGATTTTTTGGCGGCCAGACTTGGCTGGGCAAGGTCAGGCGGCCAGCCTCAGGCAATTGCGGCCGCTATGTTTCGCACGGTAGAGGGCCTTGTCCGCTGCCTCCAGCATCATCGACCGATCGGACCCGCCATCCAGTTCGACAAGGCCGGCGCTGAAGGTCACGCGGATCGGCGGTTCGATGGTGGTCGGATCGGCCAGCAGGGCACGCAGCCGTTCGCAGACCATGCTGGACCTGTCGATGTCGCTATCCACCAGCAGGATGGCGAACTCCTCCCCGCCCAGTCGGCCGATACTGTCGATGCCGCGCAGGCCGAGGCGCATCCGCTCGACAAAGCTGCTGAGCACGCGGTCGCCGGCGCCATGACCATAGCGGTCGTTCACCGACTTGAAATGATCGATGTCGATCAGCAGCAGGCTGGAGCGCGCACCCATGCGGGCCCGTGCAATTTCGTCGTCCAGCTTCTCCAGAAAGGCGCGACGGCTGTCGGCGCCGGTCAGCGAATCGCTGGCGGCGACCTGTTGCAGCGCGCGCTGGCGCGCCTTGTGCCGGGAGATGTCGCGGATCATGCTGACGATGCCGCTTGGCTGGCCGCGTTCATCCACCACGGCCCGCGTCACGATCTCACACCAGTCGAGATCGCCGGTCGTCACCAGCGGCCGGAACTCCACCTTGTGGATGCTGCCGGGTTGCATCAGCGCGCGATGGTGCGCGGCAATCACGACCGCGCGGTCCTGTGGGTCGACAAGGTTGGCGGCGGACTGGCCCACCAGCAATTCCGGTGCGCAACCAATTTGTTCATGCGCGGAGGGTGAGGCATATTCGATGACGCCGTCCACGCTGATATTGAGCACCACGTCGCCGCTATGTTCGGCGATGGTGCGGAAGCGGGTTTCGCTCTGCTCCAGCATCCGGAACAGGCGACGGCGCGCATGCAGTTCGGCCGCCACCGGCATGCAGAGCAGGAAGCTGAGCGCCAGATAGAATTGGAAGAACTGTACTCGTTCTCCGGCGGTCCCGGGAATCATGGTCAGCGGTCCGACCCCCGACATGGTCGCCACACCGCCGATCAGGGCGAGAATGATGATCGATGCGGCGGCGCCGATCTGGCCCACGCGAAAGGCGATCAGCACCAGCGGCAGCAACGGCGCGAACAACATGGGATAGCGCGCCCCATAGAAGATATGGAATGTGCTGATCGCAAACAGCGTCAGCAGCAGCGCGGCCTCCACCTTTTCGTGCCGCGATGTTTCGCGCCGCCAGCGATCAAACTCGCCTTGAAACAGCATGATCAGGATCGGCGTACAGGTCAGGCCGCCCAGGACATGGCCGGTATACCATTGCAGCCAGGACGCACCGAAGGACACGGGCGTCAGCTGCGATGCCACGGCAGCCGCCATCAGGCCGGTGACGATGTCCGCCACGCCGCTCAATGCCAGAATGAAGACGATGAGCGGACGAATCGATTCGGTCACGCGATGATCGGGCACGAACCGGCGGCAGAGAATCGCGACGATCAGCGATTCGAGCATGTTGATCGCCGCCATCGGAATCGCCGCGATTGGCCCCATGCCGAACAAGGCGGTGGCGGCCGTGCTGGCGACCGCGCAGGCGATGATCGCGCGGGGCCAATGCGCGGTCCGCGTCGTCAGCAATTCCGCCATCAGGAAGGCATTGGCGCCCCAAAGGAAAGCGAGGCCGCCTTCGAATCGCGAAATGATCAGCGCAATGGATGCCGCAACGAAATAAACGCCGCCGGTTACCAGCGGTCCCCACAGGGAGGAAGGTTGTCTGAGGGCGGCCCGTAGCATGTTGCGATCGTGGCTAGAGCCTCAATCTTAATATTTATTGCCAGTGCATGACGATGATACTGCCACGGAACGAATTTTTAGTCGGGTGCGAGTAACTTAGAGGCTGGCCGCAACCAGCGATCGCCATCCTGCCAATCGTCGCGAACGGTCTTCATCCGTCATTGCCGACGTGAAGCGGGTGCGGGCTGGCACCATTGCCATCGCGGCCTCCAGCGTCGGGTAGAGGCCTGCCCCCACACTGGCCAGCATCGCCGCGCCCCGCGCCGTCGTCTCCACATCAGCGGGACGTTCCACAGGCAGCGCCAGCATGTCGGCCATGTCCTGCGCGACCCAGTCATTGGCGCTCATACCGCCATCGATCCGCAGCGCTTGCCACGGCGCGCCATCGGCCGCAAAGGCGGCGGCCAGATCATGGACCTGATGCGCCATGGATTCGAGCGCGGCGCGCACGATATGCGCCCGTGTCGAGCCATGGGTCAGACCACTGATGCTGCCGGTCGCCTCCGGCCGCCAATAGGGCGCGCCCAGCCCGGACAGTGCCGGCAACAGATAGACGCCGCCATTGTCCGGCACCGATCGCGCTATCGCATCACTATCGGCGGCGGCGGCGATCAGCCCCAGCCGGTCACGCAGCCACTGGATCAGGCTGCCGGCGACGAAGATCGATCCTTCCATCGCATAGAGACGGCGACCACCAAGCTGGCACAGTATGGTGCCGAGCAACCTGTGGGTAGAAGAAGGGAGGGTATTGCCGGTCGACGCCAGGATGAAGGCACCGGTGCCAAGCGTCGCCTTGACCGCACCGGGCGTCAGACAGGCCTGACCGATGGTCGCCGCCTGCTGATCGCCGGCCAGACCACAGAGCGGGATCGCCCCCCCCAGCAGCGCCGGCACCGTCGTGCCGAAGGCGCCAACATTGTCGACAATCTCCGGCAGCGCCGATGCAGGCACGCCGAACAGGGCGCACAGGTCGGCATCCCATCCGGGCCCGTCCAGCGCCAGCAACTGGGTGCGGCTGGCATTGCTGGCGTCGCTGACATGCAGGCCGCCGGTCAGCTTCCACATCAGCCAGCTTTCCACCGTGCCCAACGCCAGATCGGGTCCGGCCGCCGCGACTTGCGGCTCATGATCGATCAGCCAGCGCATCTTGGTCGCGGAGAAATAGGGATCGATGATCAGGCCCGTGCGCCGCTGGATCAGCGCTTCATGTCCCTGTTCGCGCAGACGATCGCACTGGTCGGCGGTGCGGCGATCCTGCCAGACGATCGCGCGGCTGAGCGGCGCGCCGGTCCGGCGGCTCCATGCCACCACCGTCTCGCGCTGATTGGTGATGCCGATCGCCGCGATCCGGTCCGCCCCGCCCACCTGCGCCACCATCCGGCGCGCGCAATCGAGCGTCTTGCCCCATATCTCGGCGGCATCATGCTCTACCCGGCCGGGGCGGGGATAATATTGGGTCAGGTCCGCCTGCGCCGTCGCGACACGCGCACCGTCGGGCGCGTAGAGCATCGCGCGGGTCGATGTCGTCCCCGCATCCAGCACCAGAATCAGGCGCTCGTTCACGGCCTCTCCTTTACCCATCGATCCAGTCTTTCCACTTGGCGCCCGTCCAGCCGCAGCCCCAGCTTGCTGCGCCGCCAGAGAATATCCTCACTGGTCCGCGCCCATTCGCGGGTGATCATGTGCCGCACTTCCGCTTCGGTCAGGCCATGGCCGAAATCCTCGCCCAGCGCGGCCTTGTTCCGCGCCATGCCAAGCCAGGACCAGGACGTCGTGCCATAGGCGCGGGCGATCCGGTCGATCGTCTGCGCGTCCAGAAAGGGATAGTCGGACGCCAGCCGGGCGGTCAGATCGGCAAGGCCGGTCATGGCAAAATCGCCGCCGGGCAGCGGCGCATCGGCTGTCCAGTCATCGCCCTTCAATCCCGGGAGGCAGGGTTTGAGCCGGTCCACCGCTTCGGCGGCGAGATGACGATAGGTGGTGATCTTGCCGCCGAAGATACTGAGCAAGGGCGGCAGCCCCTCCCCGCCATCCAGTTCCAGCCGATAGCCGCGCGTGGCGGCTTCCGGCTTGTTCGATCCATCGTCGATCAGGGGGCGAACGCCGGCATAGGACCAGACGACATCGGCGGGGCTGATCTGCCGCGCGAAATAGCGATTGGCCGCCTCGCACAGATAGGCGACCTCCTCCTCGCTCGCGACGACATGGTCGAGGCCATGTTGATGATCGCGATCGGTGGTGCCGATCAGCGTGAAATCCCGCTCATAGGGAATGGCGAAGACAATGCGGCCGTCGGGCAGTTGAAAGAAATAGGCGAAGCCATGGTCGAACAGGCGCGGCACGACGATATGCGATCCGCGCACCAACCGCATGGAAAGCGCGGCAGGGCGGTGCGCCCGGTCGAGCAGGTCGAGCACCGATGGCCCCGCCGCATTCACCACGGCGCGGGCGGCGAAATGGTCCGTTTCGCCGTCGGGCCTGCGCACAAGGATGCGCCAATGATCCGGCCTGCGCTCCAATTGCAGGACTTCGGTGCGAGTGTGTATGTCGGCGCCCCGGTCAGCAGCGTCACGGGCGTTGAGCAGGACCAGTCGCGCGTCGTCCACCCATCCATCCGAATAGCAATAGGCCGGGCCGAACGTCGGCTGGAGCGGCACGCCGGCCGGATGGCGGCGCAGGTCGATCGCCTCCGTCGGCGGAAGGGCGCGGCGACCGCCGATATGGTCGTAGAGAAACAGGCCGAGGCGCAGCATCCAGCGCGGCCGCAATCCGGGGGTCCATGGCAGGACGAAACGCATCGGGTGGATGATGTGCGGCGCGATCGCCCAGAGGCGTTCCCGCTCGACCAGCGATTCGCGGACAAGACCGAATTCGCGATGCTCCAGATAGCGCAGCCCGCCATGGATCAGTTTGGTCGAGGCGGACGATGTGCCCTGCGCCAGATCGCCCCGCTCCAGCAGCAGCACGCGGGCGCCCCGCCCCGCCGCATCGCGGGCGATACCGCACCCGTTCACGCCGCCGCCAATGACGGCAAGGTCGTGGATATCGGTGCGCGCCTCGATCACGTCCCATGCTGTAGGACGGCCGGGCGGATGAGGGAACCGGGAAAGCCATAACCCGGCGGTAGCCTGTCAGCCACCGCCGGGCCTTCGTCAGTCCCCGGACGAAGGAAGTTGGCCTGAGGCCATCCGGAGCGAGCCCCCGCTCGCCCCGGACGGATCAGGCGAGGCTGTCGACCAGCAGGCCGCTATTGCTGCTGTCGGCACTGCTCGCGGCGCTGCCGTAGAGCGACTGCGACATGCTGGCGCGCAGATTTTCGAGAAAGGCGATCATCGAATCGAGTTGATCCGTGACGCTGCTGTCGGTGGCGCTGACGGTGCTGCTGTCGCTATCTTCATCGGTCGCTTCCGATGGCGGCGGGCCGGGCGGTGGCCCGCCCATGCGGCCGGGGCCGCCAACGCCGCCCATGCCCTCGATGCTCATGCTGTCATCGCTGCTGGCGTCGGCGCTCTGCACCGACCCGCCCGGCCCCTGAGCGAAGAAGCTCTGAAGCGCGCTCGCCTGTTCTTCCGTCAGCGTACCGGCCGACACCTGTTCGTCGATCAGCGAATCGATCCGGTCCTTCATCTCCGACGGGTCGAGCCGCGAGGTCGTTTCGCTCGCGGACGAAGAAAGCGCGGTGTCGATCGAATCCAGCGCGGATTCGAGCGCCGTGCTGTCGACTTCCGACAGCGAACCGGCCTCCACGGCGGCATCGATCTTGCGATCCATGGACGCGCGTGGCGAAGGTGGCATTGCCATATTATAGTTGGTGATAGTCGTCATGATTGAAGTCCCCACTTCAGTTCAGCAGGGACATCATGCCGACAAGGTCTAAAAAACCTTGTATTTCAACGATATAATTTATTGAAATATTGGCGCTACAATGGTCAAGGCAGAGTTAATGCGCCGACCGGATCAGGCCTTTTCCAGCGTGCATTGCAGCGGATGCTGATTCTGACGGGCAAAATCCATGACCTGATTCACCTTCGTCTCCGCAACTTCATAGCTGAAGATGCCGCAGACGCCCACACCGCGCTGGTGCACATGCAGCATCACGCGCGTCGCTTCCTCCATATCCATGCGGAAGAAATTCTGGAGGACATGCACGACGAATTCCATCGGCGTGTAATCATCATTCAGCATCAGCACCTTGTAGAGCGACGGCTTCTTGGTGCGCGTACGGGTGCGCGTGGCGATGCCGACGTTCGGCCCGCCCGGGCCTTCGCCCTGGTCGTCCTGATCCCGGCCCGCCATCTGGACGGACCACGCCGATGCGGTGGTGAGATTATTCATGATGGACAGGAATATGGCGATTCGTCCGGCCATGGCAAGGGGGCGACGTGGTTACTGACCACTTGCCCTTTGCCTTTATCATCAAAGCGAAGGGCGCCCCTTCCCCATGGAAGAGACGCCCTTCAGGCTATGACTTGGCGATTTCGCAGGCGCCTCAGGCGGCCAGCGACTTCACCTTGTCGGTGACCAGGGTCACGCGCGCGGTCAGCGGCTGGGCGACATCGCCGGCCAGCTTCATGAAGGCTTCGCTGCTCTTGGCAGCTTCCTTCGTGAATTCGTCGAAGCTGCTCGACAGCAGCTGGCTTTGCAGCTGGAAGAATTCGGTCGGCGTCTTGACGGTCGAGAGGCTCTTGAACGAAGCAGTCGCCTTTTCGAAATTCTTCTTGCTGTAGTCGACGGCTTCCTGACCCAGCGTCTCGATGCCCTTGGCAGCGATCTTGCCGGATTCGACCAGCGCTTCGACATTGCCCTTGGCCAGGTCGCTCAGTTCCTCGATCGCCTTGGACGACTTTTCAACGCCGGCCTTCGCCTTCGCGTTAAAGTCGGTGTAGGCGGTTTCGAACTTGGCCTTGGTTTCTTCGGCAAACTTCTTTCCGGTTTCGATGACGTCGGTCATGATTTTCGTTCCTTCTGTGGCGGGCAGCAGCGTTGTCGCGATGGTTTCGGCCTCTTGCGGCAGGCTCTCTGTGATTTCGGTATCGGGTTCAGGCGCAGCGGGTTCAGGCGCAGCGGGTTCCTCGACCGGTTCAACGACGGGCGGTTCAGCGACTGGCGGTTCCGGCTCCGGTTCGGGCGCGGACTGTGGATTGGTGTCGATCGGTTTCACGCTCGCAGCTTGCGGGTTCGTATCGATCGGCTTCACACTCTTGGCCTGAGGATTCGCGTCGATCGGCTTCACGCTCTTGGCCTGAGGATTCGCATCGATCGGCTTCACGCTCTTGGCCTGAGGATTCGCGTCGATCGGCTTCACGCTCTTGGCCTGAGGATTCGCGTCGATCGGCTTCACGCTCTTCGCCTGAGGGTTCGCATCAATCGGCTTCACGCTCTTCGTCGCAGGCTTGGGCTTCGCTGGCGCGGTCCCGATCGCCGCCTCGGCAGCCTTTAGCGCTTCACTCGCCGACAAGGTTGCCGCGCCCGTAGCATTGCGCGGCTTGTTTCTCGGGGTCTTCGGGGTATCGGCCATGACCATCCTCCGTTTGTTGCACTGCACAATATAGGTTTCGTTGGCGGATTGCAAGACGCATTGTGCAGTGCAGCAAAAACGTCATCTGCACCCGTAGCCAAGGCCCTCCACCCTATCCACAAAGCCGAAAAACCGTGTCTTACCGGGCCTTTACGTAGCGGCCCGGCGCATCCTCGATCGCCTTGCTCTTGCCCTTGCCCGGCACCCGCGCGCCTTTTACCGGCACCTGGCGCGAATCAAGGCTTTCGATCCAGACGCGCCAGTCGGGCCACCAGCTGCCCTTCGTCTCCTTCGCGGCTGCGAGGAAGGCGTCGAGAGTCGGCATATGCTCATCACAGGCCCAATATTGATATTTGCCCGCGGCGGGCGGATTGACGACACCGGCGATATGGCCCGACCCCGCCAGCAGGAAGCGGATCGGCCCGGAGAGATTTTCTGTCAGCTTCCACACGCTCTCCAGCGGGGCGATATGATCTTCCCGGCCGGCCTGGACATAGGCGGGCGTCTGCACTTTGGTCAGGTCGATGGGCGTGCCATCGACACTGATCGCGCCAGGCACGACCAGCAGATTGTCGCGATAAAGCTGGGTCAGATAATCGCGGTGCCAGCGCGCCGGCAGGTTGGTGGTGTCGCCATTCCAATAGAGGAGGTCGAAGGGCGGATAATCCATGCCCAGCAGGTAATTATTGACGACATAATTCCAGATCAGGTCGCGCCCACGCAGCAGGTTGAACGTCACGGCCATATAGCGCCCGTCCAGAAACCCCTTGGACGAGAGCCGTTCGACCATCTTCATCTGTTCATCATCGACGAACAGCGTCAGGTCGCCGGCCTGGCTGAAATCCACCTGCGCGGTGAAGAAAGTGGCGCTGGCGACCTTCTCCGCCTCGCCCCGCGCCGCCAGCAGCGCCAGCGTCGCCGCCAGCGTCGTGCCCGCCACGCAATAGCCGATCGTGTGGACGCTTTTCACCTTCAGCAGATCGCGCACCACATCGATCGCGTCGACCTGTCCTTTCAGGATATAATCGTCCCAGACCAGGTCCTTCATCGAGGCGTCGGCCGATTTCCACGACACCAGAAAGACGCTGATCCCCTGATCCACCGCCCATTTGACGAAGCTCTTTTCGGGCGAAAGATCGAGAATATAGAAACGATTGATCCATGGCGGGAAGATGATCAGCGGCGTTTCCAGCACCATATCCGTCGACGGCGCATAATGGATCAGCTGATAGAGCGGGGTTTCGTGGATCACCTTGCCCGGTGTCGAGGCGATATTGCGCCCCAGTTCGAACTGGGTGCCGTCGGTATGGGTCAACTGGCCTTTTTCCAGATCGGCGAGCATATGCTGGATGCCCTTGACCAGATTTTCGCCGCCGCTCTCGATCGTCTTGGCCACCACCTGCGGATTGGTGAAGGGGAAGTTGCTGGGCGCGATCGCATCGAGCAGGCCGGTGGTGGCGAAGCGCAGCTTGGCCTTTTGCCGGGGATCGACGCCATCGACCGCGTCGGCCATCTTCATCATATAATCGGAAAGCAGCAGATAGCTTTGCCGGATGAGGTCGTAAAAGGGATGTTCGGTCCAGGCCGGGTCGGCGAAGCGCCGGTCCTTGCGAGCGGCCGGGCTGCCCGCCGGTGCGGGATCAGGCTGGTCGCGCAGCAGGCCGCCCGAATCGAGGAAACGCTGCCACAGCGCCAGTCCTTCATCGGCAAAGCCGGTCTGGATGCGCGCGAACAGGGCGGGATCGAAGGGGAGCGTCTGGCCGGTGGCGCCTGCCGCCTGCTCCAGCAGCAATTGCTGGGCGCGCCCGATCACCTGCGTCCATTGTTGCATATCGCCAAGGCTTGGCAGATGCGGCTCCAGGACGTCGGTCTTCTCCATGGCCACCTTGCTCCTCCTGGCATTATCGGTCTGCGCCGCTTTCGCTAGCATGTCACCTATCAGGCGGTTATAGCCCGATTGTGACATGCCAGCGGCGCGTCACGCACTATTCCCTACAGAGAGCTTTCAGGAAAGCCCCTATAATGTCCGAAGAATTTTACCGCATGAAGCGCCTGCCGCCCTATGTCATCGCCGAAGTGAATGCGATGCGAGCGGCCGCGCGGGCCGCGGGCGAGGACATTATCGACCTGGGCATGGGCAATCCCGACCTGCCGCCGCCCGACCATGTGATCGCGAAACTGATCGAAGTCGCGCAGAAGCCCAGCGCCCATGGCTATAGCCAGTCGCGCGGCATCCCCGGCCTTCGCAAGGCGCAGGCCAACTATTATGGTCGCCGCTTCGGCGTGGATGTCGATCCCGAGACCGAAGTCGTCGTCACGATGGGATCGAAGGAGGGCCTTGCGTCGCTGGCCACGGCGATCACCGAGCCGGGCGACGTGGTGCTGGCGCCCAATCCCAGCTATCCGATCCATACGTTCGGCTTCATCATAGCGGGCGCGACCATCCGGTCGGTGCCGACGACGCCGGACGAGAATTATTTCCGCTCGCTCGATCGCGCCATGGCCTTCACCGTGCCGCGCCCGTCGATTCTGGTGGTCAATTATCCGTCCAATCCGACGGCCGAGACGGTGGACCTCGCTTTCTATGAGCGCCTCGTCGCCTGGGCGAAGGAGAATAAGGTCTGGATCCTGTCCGACCTTGCCTATTCCGAGCTTTATTATGACGGCAATCCGACGCCCTCCATCCTTCAGGTGCCGGGCGCCAAGGATGTGGCGATCGAATTCACCTCGCTCAGCAAGACCTACTCCATGGCCGGCTGGCGCATGGGCTTTGCTGTCGGCAACAAGAAGCTGATCGCGGCGATGACGCGAGTGAAGTCCTATCTGGACTATGGCGCCTTCACGCCGATTCAGGCGGCTGCCTGCGCGGCGCTGAACGGACCGCAGGATATCGTCGAGAAGAACCGGCTGCTCTATCACAAGCGCCGCGACGTGCTGGTCGAAAGCTTCAGCCGGGCGGGATGGGACATTCCGGCGGCGCGGGCCTCCATGTTCTGCTGGGCGCCATTGCCGCCTGCGCTCAAGGACATGGGGTCGCTGGAATTCTCCAAGCAATTGCTGACCCATGCCAAGGTCGCGGTCGCGCCGGGCGTGGGCTATGGCGAGGATGGCGAAGGCTTCGTGCGCATCGCCATGGTCGAGAATGAGCAGCGGCTGCGGCAGGCCGCCCGCAACATCAAGCAATATCTCAAGTCCATGGGCGTCAACACGCCGTCGACCAAGGGCGCGGCCTGATCTTGCCATGGGCGCTCCTGCCCTGCGGGAGCGCCCAAGCAGATGAAAAGTGTCGTTTTGCGACGCATTTATACTCGACACCGCCCCTTGCCCCTCGTCCCGCGATGAAGGATAGATTCGCGGGATGAGAGGTGCCGTTTGATGATCCCCCTGCCCCAAGTCAGCCAGGTCGCCCAGACGATCCAGCTGGCGCTGGCCCCCGTCTTCCTGCTGGCGGGCATCGGCGCCTTCCTGAATGTCTGCGTCAGCCGTCTGTCGCGGATTATCGACCGGGCGCGCGATGTGGAAAAATGGGTGCTGTCCACACGGGGCAAGGAGCATGACCGGATGGTCGGCGAAATCCGCGTGCTCGACCGGCGGATGAGCGTGGTGAACAGCGCCATCTTCTTTTCGGTCGCGTCAGCCTGCGCCGTCTGTCTGGTCGTCATCCTGCTGTTTGCCGGAAACCTGTTCAACGCCCATCTGGGGACGCCGGTCGCCATCCTGTTCAGCCTGGCGATGGTGTTGCAGGCTGCGGCCTTCGCCACCTTCATTCAGGAAATCCGGCTGGCCTCGCGGATCATCCATATCCGCAATGAAGTGCTCTATCATCAGGTCGAGGAGGAAGAGGCGGCTTGACCCGCTTCACCGTCAACGACCGGCCGGTGCAATATCGCATGGACCCGGAAACGCCGCTGCTGTGGGCGCTGCGCGACGCATCCAACCTGACCGGGACCAAATATGGTTGCGGCACCGGCGGTTGCGGCGCCTGCACCGTGGATATCGATGGCGAGGCGGTGCGATCCTGCCAGGTGACGATCGGCAAGACCGAGGGGCGGTTCGTCACCACGATCGAGGCGCTGTCGCCCGATCGCGGCCATCCGCTGCAACAGGCGTTCGCGGCGGACAATGTGTCGCAATGCGGTTACTGCATTCCCGGCATGATCATGGCTGCGTCGGTGCTGCTGCGCCGGACCAACGATCCGTCCGACGAGCAGATCGACGCCGCCATCACCAATATCTGCCGTTGCGGCATCTATCCCCGGCTACGCGGCGCGATCAAGCGGGCCGGCCGGATCATGCGCGGTGAGGAGCAGGTCGCCGCCGCGCCGCCATCGGGCATCAGCCCGGAGGATGCGGCGCGGACGGTGCCTGCACTGGGCCGACCGACGGCTCAGCCGAAGCGGTAGCCCGAAACGGTCCAGCCCAGCACACTGCTGCGATGGGTGCAGGTCGCGGCGTCGTCGCCCCCCGCGCCCAGCGCCACCATCAGCGGCAGCAGATGCTCCTCGCGTGGGTGCGCGAAATGGGCATGAGGCAGATGATCCCAGTCGGCGACGCGCGCGGCGCGGCTCTGTGGATCGGGATCGGTGACGGCGGCCGTCAGGGCGTAGTCGAAGGCGGTCGACGGTGCGATCGCCTGTGCGCCACGAACGCGCAGATTGTGGAAGCTCATCCCCGATCCCACGATCAGCACGCCTTCATCGCGCAGCGGCGCAAGGGCGCGCCCGGCGGCGATATGGGCGGCGGGATCGAGATCATGGCGCAGCGACAATTGCGCCACCGGAATGTCGGCATCGGGCAGCGCCACCTTCATCGGGATGAAGACGCCATGGTCCCAGCCGCGCGCAGCCTCCTCCCCCGTGGCGAAGCCGGCCTGCTGCAACAGGGCGGCGGCGCGACGGGCAAGGTCCGGGGCGCCGGGCGCATCCCAGCGCAGTGTGTAGGTGTGCGGGGGGAAGCCATAATAATCGAACAGCAGCGCGGGCTGCTCGCCGACATGGACGGTGAAGGCTGCTTCCTCCCAATGGCCCGAGACGAGCAGGATCGCCTTGGGCCATTCGGGCAGGTCGGCGATCAGGCCGGCCAGATAGTCCTGCATCGGATGCCACATCGGATCGCTGTGCGGACGGTCAGGATCGGACGGGTCCATGAAGAAACAGGGTCCGCCACCATGGGGAATGAAGAGGCTGGGCAGGGTCATGGCTTACTCGGTTGTAGGAGAGTGCGGGCTTAGCTTCGCATCTTTCCCGCAAATTCTGACATTTTGTTGCTTCACCGCGATCCTATCGGAAAGTCCGGCAGGCGGCCTTCCATGGCCCGTAAAGGTGCCATGGGGGAGCGCGATAGGACAGAAGATCGGGCGCGGAACATGATCGACAGATCGGCGCGCGGCTGAGGGGATGCAACGGACAGGCTGGAAACTGTCCGTTTCGCTGTCGCGAACGGCAACCGGCGCGCCCTCACCTGTCATTGCGAGCGAAGCGAAGCAATCAACTGGCGCGCACATGGATTGCTTCGCTGCGCTCGCAATGACGATTCAGTGTTAGGTCATCCCGTTCCGGGTGCCGTCATACGGCCGGATCAATCAGGCTTCGATGATCGGGGCCAGGGCCTGTGCCAGGGTTGCGCCCGAATAGGGTTTCTTGAGCAGCACCACATTTTCGAACCGGCTGGGCAGGTCGAGGCCGTCGCCATAGCCGGTGGCGAAGAGGAAGGGGATGCCCTTTTCCGCCAGCAGGTCCGCGACCGGCAGGCTGGTTTCATGGCCCAGATTGAAGTCCAGCACGGCCATGTCCACCGACTGGATCGCGATTGCTTCGCGGGCGCGGCCGACGCTGGAGGCCGTCATCACCTCCGCCCCCAGATCGCGCAGCGCATCCTCGCCATCCATGGCGATGATCATATTATCTTCGACCAGCAGGACGTTTCGCCCCTTGAGCAGGCCGGCAGTAACCGGCGCGGCGGGCTTGGCGCGTTCCGTTTCCACCCGGTCGGGCAGCACCGACACGACATGGCGCGAGGGGATGCAGAATTGCGCCTCTATGCCCGCAAGGCGATAGTTGATCTCCGCATGGCCGCCCAGATCATAGGGGATGGAGCGTTCGATCACCGTCGAGCCGAAGCCGCGCCGGGTGGGCGCGACGACGGCGGGGCCGCCGCTTTCCACCCAGTCGAGCAACAGGCTGCCATCCCTATCGACGCGCCAGTCGATCGCAACCGTGCCATTATCCGACAGGGCGCCATATTTCGCGGCGTTGGTCAGCATTTCATGCAGCACCAGCGCCAGCACGGTGAAGCAGCCGGGCGTCAGCAATACATTGGGGCCGGTCAGCCGGACCCGGTCCCGCCGTTCGCCGAGATAAGCGCCGGCCTCCACCTCGATCAGGTCGTAGAGACGCGCGGGCGCCCAGCGATCGGCCGTAATCTGGTCATGAGCGCGGGCCAGCGCATGGACGCGGCTTTCCAGCGTGCCGATAAATTCGTCCACGGAGCGCGCGCTGTCGCGGGTCTGCGACAGGAGCCCGCGGATGAGCGAGAGGATGTTGCGGACGCGGTGGTTCAGTTCCGCGATCAGCAATTCCTGCTTCTCATGCGCCCGCTGCCGCTCCGCATCGGCGGAATCGGACAGGCGCAGGATCACTTCCAGCAGGGCGGTGCGCAGCGCTTCGGCCACGCGCAGTTCGGCGGGGGTGAAGGGCAAGGCGGTGCCCTGCACCAGTTGCGACCAGGCCTCGAAACTCTTGCGTGGGGTCAGGCGCGGACCGTTCGGCCCATAGTCGATTTCCTTTTCCGGATTGCCGGCCCAGCGCACCGAGCGAAGCTGTTCGGCGCGGAACAGCACGACATAGTCGCGCGGCCGGCGCGACAGCGGAATGGCGAGGATGCCGGACGCACGATCGGCATAGGCAGCCGCTTCAGGCAGCACGGCGGACAGGCAATCGGTGGTATAGACCTGACTGGCGGCGACCTGATTGAGCATGCCCACGATCGCGACGAAGGCCGGTTCGTCCGGCGTCAGGCCGGAAAAGGTCATCTGCCCATCGATATAGACGCCCACGCCATCGGCCGGGATGGTGTCGAAGATGATGTCGCCCAGCCAGCGGGCGTTGGACAGCAGATCATGATCCTGCGCCACGGCGGCGAGCAGTCGGTCGGCCACTTGCCGCGCCTTGCCCTCATAGGTGGCGGTATCGCCGCGCTCGCGGCTTTCCAGCATCATCGAGAAGATCTGGCCGAACAGTTCCGCCGCGCTGCGCTGGGCGAAGGTCGGCAGGCGCGGCGCATAATGGTGGCAGGCGAACAGGCCCCACAGCTTGCCTTCGACAATGATCGAGATGGAGAGCGAGGCGCCCACGCCCATGTTGCGCAGATATTCGATATGGATCGGCGACACGGCGCGCGTGATGCACAGCGACATGTCGAGCGCCGCGCCGGTGGGATCGAGCTGCGGCACGACCGGCACCGCATCCGCGCCGATATCCGCGATCACGCGGAAGATGTTGCGCAGATAGAGAGCGCGCGCCTGCGCCGGGATATCCGACGCGGGATAATGGAGGCCGAAAAAGCTGTCGATGCCGGGCTTCAGGGCTTCGGCCACGACTTCGCCATCGCCGCCATCGGCAAAGCGATAGACCATCACCCGGTCGAAACCGGTCAGCGCCCGCACCTGCCGCGCGCCATCGCGCAGGAAGGCGGTCATGCTGTCGGCCTGCGCCAGCCGCGCGACCATGGAACGAACGGTGCTGCTCGCCTCCATCTCGTCATGGGCGGCAGGTTCCGCCTCGATCACCACAAGCTGGCCGGAGAAATGGACGGCGACGTCGAAGGGCTGGCCGCCATCGATCAGCGGGATGGAGAAGAGGCGCTCGACCGAATCGGGGCCGCGCAGCAGGGTGATGCGATTGCGCAGCGAATGGATCGCCTCCGCGCTCAGCACGCCGCTGACCGGCTTGCCCAGCATCTCCTGCGGCGACAGGCCGATGAACTGCGCGCTGTTGGCCGAGACGCGCGACACCAGCCAGTCGGCGGTCAGGGCAATCAGGAAACCGAAGGGCTGGACCGTGCCCAGCACATGGATCGGTTCCCGGTCGCAATTGCTGAGGTCGACAGCGAAGCCGGGCGCGGTGCCGTTCCGATCAACCATGGACGGCGATCTTTTCGGCTTCCCCCGCCTGCGCGAACAGGGCGAAGGCGGCCAGAGCGCCCTGCACGGCGTCATCCAGCCAGCCTTCGCCGCCTTCCGCTGCGGCGCTGTCGAGCGCGCGCTGGAAGGCAATCCATTCGCCCTTGCCATGGACGGCGGACAGGTAGGCGCGAGGCAGCCCTTCGCCGACCTGTCGCGACAGCATGGCGCCACCCAGCCGCGATCCTTCCAGCGCATAGCGCAGGCCCCAGCGGAAGCCATCCGAATCGGGTGCTTCCAGCGGCAGCGGTGCGGGCAGGACGACATCCAGCGCCGCCATATCCCGCGCCAGCAAAGGAAGACGCCGCGATTCGGGCCGCGCAGCATCCTCCAGCGCGGGCAGCGCGCGGGCATGGGCGATCAGGAAGGCGCGATAAGCGCTAACCGAATCGAGCCTATGGCCCGCATAGATGGCGTCGACCCGGCGATGGTCATCCATCGTCGCTTCACGCAGGGCGTGGCGGATTCCGCCAACATCAGGGGCTATAGTCACATCATCGTCCTAGAGGCAGATCAGCGACACTGCACTGATCTGGATCAGCTTTTCGCTTGCAGGCTCCATTTACGGGGTGATGCGACACGAAACGGCAGACAGTGGAGGGTTCAGGGCGCGATGTCCATGGCCCGCGCGATTCTTTCAAATGGCTGACAGGATAGTTCAGCCTCTCGACATCGCGCCCGGTCTAGACAGGCATCATCAGGGGGCGATGTGCCCCCGCCGAGGAAAGACAGGACGATGTTCAGGAAGATGATGCTGGCGGGGCTGATGACCGCGACGGTGTTTGGCGGCATCGCCCCCGCCTATGCGCAGAGCGATCCGGGTCAGCGCGGCGAGCGCGGCAATGGCGGCGAGCGCGCGCAGCGGCAGGATGGCGGCGGCGAGCGGATGCGGGGCGACCGGGGGCCGCAGCAGCAGCGTGGCAATCCGCAGGTTCAGCCGCGTGGCGATCAGCAGGCGCCCTCGCGTGGCGACGCAGGCGGGCAGCGCTGGCAGCAGCGCGCCGGTGCGGGTGGTCAGATGAATGGCGGGCAGATGAACGGGGGCCAGATGGCGCCGCCGCGGCCCGATGCGCGCTGGCGCGGCGAACCCAATCTGCCGGCCAATCGCGCGGTCGAAAATGACGTGCGCATGCGCCGGGAACAACAGCAGCAGCAGCAGCAGCAGAATTGGCGCAATGCGCAGCGGGACGACCGTCGCGACATCAGGCAGGACTGGCGCAATGGGCGTGACGACCGGCGCGGTGACGGTCGGCCAGGCTGGAACAATGATCGCGGCAATGACCGGTCCGACTGGCGCAATGCCGGACGGAATGACGACCGGCGCTGGAGCGACAATCGCGGTGGCAACTGGAACAATGGTAGCTGGAATAATGGCCGTCGCTTCGACGACCGCACCCGCTGGAGCAACCAGCAGCGCTGGAATAATGGCTGGCGGCAGGACCGGCGCTATGACTGGCAGGGGTATCGCAATCGCTATGGCGACCGGTTCCGCATGGGCAATTATTATGCCCCGCGCGGATGGGATTATGGCTATCGGCGCTTTTCCGTCGGGATCATGCTGAACAGCCTGCTCTATTCCAACAGCTACTGGCTGGACGACCCCTATGCCTATCGCCTGCCGCCCGCTTATGGATCGCTGCGCTGGGTCCGCTATTATGACGATGCGATGCTGGTCGATATTCGCGACGGCTATGTGGTCGATGTGATCCATGATTTCTTCTGGTGATTAGGGCAGCGCCCTTCTCCCTTCCCCCTTCCTGAACTGGCCTTCAGGAGTCCTGGCCCCGGATCGGCAACGGTCCGGGGTCTTTTCATGCCCGCCCGCCCTGTGGCAGGAGGGCGACATGACCGACTTGACCGATGACGGCGGCATCGCTTCGCCCGCCCGCGCCCTGATTGGCGACACTGTTCGCGCCCGGCTGGACCGCAATCCGATGGTCAGCCGCATCGATAGCCCCCATCTGGAAATCTACGGCCGCCAGGGCTTTTTGAGTGGCGAGGAATGCGCGGGGCTGCGCGAGTTGATCGACGCCAGCGCCAAGCCGTCTTCGCTCTTTTCCGGCAGCGCCAATGCGGAATATCGCACCAGCCATAGCGGGAACCTCAGCCCCTGGAGCCCGCTGGTCGAGACGATCACCGACCGCATCTGCGCGCTGACCGGCCTGCCTGCGCCGCATGGCGAGACGTTGCAGGGGCAGCGCTATACGGCGGGACAGGAATATAAGGTCCATTGCGACTATTTCCCGGTGACGGCCAGCTACTGGCAGGACATGCGCAAGACCGGCGGGCAGCGGACCTGGACGGCGATGATCTATCTGTCGCCGGTGGAGGCGGGTGGCGAAACGCATTTCCCGCAATGCGAATTCATGGTGCCGCCGGTCGAGGGGATGATCCTGATCTGGAACAATATGGCCCGCGATGGCGCGCCCAACCGGTTCAGCCTGCACGCGGCGCGGCCGGTGGAACAGGGTACGAAATATGTCGTGACGAAGTGGTTTCGCGAGCGGCCGTGGGGATAGGAAGGGTTGATACAAACTGCGACATAAATGACTGGAATCTGACTGGGTCATTCCCCGGCCGTTCAGGGGCGGAGGGGCATATCTCCTTGTGTTGGCGACGAAGCCCAGAGGTTTCCGCCACAGATTGTGGGAGATTAGAGATGCGTAAACTGATCATATTGGGCCTGCTGGCCGCGACCGTCGTACCGAGCGTGGCGTCGGCCCAATCCTATGGCGAAGCGCGCCGCAGCGAGCAGCGCGTGCGTGAGGAACAGCGCGATCTGCGGCAGGCGCAGCGCTATGGCGATCGCCGCGATGTGCGCGAAGCCCGCCGCGACGTGCGCGAGGCGCGACAGGAAGCCCGCGAGGATTGGCAGGATTATCGCCGTTCGCACCGCGACGTCTATCGTGGCGGCAACTGGCGCGCGCCGTTTCGTTACAGCCAGTGGAATGCCGGCGCGCAGCTTCGCCCGGCCTATTATAACTCGCGCTATTATATCGCCGATCCCTATCGCTATCGCCTGCCCCGTCCGGGCGTGAACCAGCGCTGGGTCCGCCACTATAATGACGTCCTGCTGGTGAATGTCCGCACCGGCCGCGTGATCACCGCGCATCGGGCCTTCTTCTGGTAAAAGGCTGTTTGGAAAATGCGCGAAAGAGCGCATTTTCGATACGGCACCGGCCTTCAAACGAGGCACGTGACTCGTTTGAACCCCACCCGACCTCCCATCAGGATACCATGTCTGGACGGTCGGGTGGGGGGGCGGGCCGGTGCGGATGCGCCAGAGGCGCATGTCCAAAAAAAGGCGGCCCGGAATAGCGAATTCCGGGCCGCCTTTTTGCTGTTCCCCCCACTTGGCCGCGCCGCCCGTTTCCGGGCGCACGCGGCCGATGGCGTACGCGGGGCACGCCACCAGTCCGAAAGGGGGGTGGACCGTTGCGCGTAACGATCATGCCGCCAGATTGTTCCGCAGCATGGTTGATTCAGATCAAGAAGCGAGCGCCTCGGCAATCAGCTTGCGGCTGTTGTCGATGCCGTAGAGCGCGATGAAGCTGCCCATGCGTGGCCCCTGATCCGCGCCCAGCAAGGTCTGATACAGCGCCTTGAACCAGTCGCGCAGTTCAGCAAAGCCGAACGCCTCATCCTTGCCGATGGCATAGACGATATTCTGGATATCTTCGGCCGACGCATCGGCCGGCAGCGCGGCCAGTTCGCTGTCCAACTGGCGCAGGGCGGCGGCTTCGTTCGCGTGCGGTGGCCGGCGCTGGAGCGTGGGGGCGACGAAATCGCGATGATAGGCGAGCGCATGGCCGATCAGCGCGTCCAGTTCCGGATAGGTCTCCGCGCTGGCGCCGGGCACATAATTTTGCAGATAGCTCCACACCTGTTCGCGGCTGGCATCGCCCATCACGCCGACGAGGTTCAGCAGCAGGCCGAAAGTGACGGGCAGTTCGCCCTGCGGCAGCTTGCCATCATGGATATGATGCACCGGGTTGCCGAGCTGTTGTTCGATCGCTTGGCGTGGATAATTGGCGCGGAACTGCCAATATTCGTCCACTGCGCGCGGGATGACGCCCATGTGCAGCTGCTTCGCCTTCTTGGGTTCGCGATAGGCGTAGAAGGCCAGGCTTTCCTGCGGGCCATAGGTCAGCCATTGTTCGAGGCTGAGGCCATTGCCCTTGGTCTTGGAGATTTTCTCGCCCTTTTCGTCGAGGAACATCTCATAATTGAAGCCTTCGGGCGGGCGGCCGCCCAGCGCGCGGCAGATCTTGGACGATTGGGTGACCGAATCGATCAGATCCTTGCCCGCCATTTCATAGTCAACGCCCAGCCCGTACCAGCGCATCGCCCAGTCGACCTTCCATTGCAGCTTCGCGCCGCCCGACAGGATCGACTGTTCGATGATGTCGCCCCCAGGGACGGAAGTGTCTTCGAAGCGAACGATGCCCGCCTCGGCGTCGATCACCTCAACCGGCACCTGAAGCACGATGCCGCTCTTCGGGCTGATCGGCAGGACCGGGGAATAGGTCGCCTGCCGTTCCTTGCGCAGGGTCGGCAGCATGATGTCCATGATCGCCTGATAACGGCGCAGCACCTGCCGCAGCGCTTCATCGAAGGCCCCGGCCTTATAGCGCTCGGTGGCGGACACGAATTCATATTCGAAGCCGTAGCTGTCGAGAAAATCGCGCAGCATCGCATTGTTATGATGGGCGAAACTTTCGAACTTTTCGAACGGATCGGGCACCTGCGTCAGCGGCTTGCCCAGATGTTCTTCCAGCATCGCCTGATTGGGGACATTGCCCGGCACCTTGCGCAGGCCATCCATATCGTCGCTGAACGCCACCAGACGGGTCGGGATATCCGACAGGGCGTGATAGGCATTGCGGACCATGGTGGTGCGCAGCACTTCGTTGAAGGTGCCGATATGCGGCAGGCCCGAGGGACCATAGCCGGTTTCGAACAGGATATGCCCTTTCTCCGGCGCGCCGTTGGAATAGCGCTTGAGAAGCTTGCGCGCCTCCTCATAGGGCCAGGCCTTGGATGCGTTTGCGGCGGTGCGGAGAATGTCGGACACTGTCATAATGACGAAAGCCCCTAGCTGCTGGCCGATCGAAAGGGAACGCCCTTTGATGGCAATGCATGACAAAGCCTGATAAGAACCGTTCTCATATTTACTTTTAAGTAATTCTGCCTGCTATATTAAGCAGGATCGGAGGCGATATGCAGGTCAAACGTAGTCATGAGCGTATTACGGTGGAGATTCCCATCGTGGTGACGACCGTGCTCGACAGCCTGGAAGGCATGATCGTCGACCTGAGCGAAGGGGGCGCGCAAGTCGTGGGCTGCACCCTGCCGCCGCGATCACAATGCCAGCTCGATCTGGACGGCCATGTCGTATTCGGCACGGTACGCTGGTCCGAAGAGGACCGGATGGGCATTCGTTTCCCCTATGAACTGAATGATGGTCCGCTGTTCGACAAGCTGGAACTGGCACGCGCCGCCCAGCGTGCGCCGGTCGCCTTCCAGCCGCGCCTCAATGTCGCAGGCGGTTTTGGACGGCGCGCCGGCTGAAACAGGTTTTCCTTTTGTTCCCGTTCGCCTAAACCCTACGGGTGATCGACCCCGCATCCCTGCCCGCGCTTCACGCCAGCCATGGCGGCATCTGGCTGCGCGAGGGCGACGATACCCATGCGCTGGCCAAGGGGCAGGCGATTGCCCGCGCGGCTGAAACGCCGGTGCTGCTGCTCAATGCGCCGCTGACCGGACAAAGGCTTGGCTATCCGGAGCTGAATGGCCTCGACCTGCTGGAACTCTGGGCCTTTCTGCATCCCGCCCGTTTTCTGGTGCCCACGCCCAAGGGGCTGGCCGAAGCGCTGGGCCTGCCCGCGCCGGGCAATGAAGGGGATATTCCTGCGCTGCTGCAACAGGCTGCCACATTGCTGCTGGCCCGGCTGGATGCGCCCGACTGGGTGGAGCGTGAGGGCGGATGGACCGCCGCGCAATCGCTGCACCGGATGCGCTGGCCCTGGTCGCCATTGGTCGCGCCGCGCATCGCCCGCCCGCGCGAAGCGGAACGCTGGCTCTTCTCCAAGCTGCCCGAATGGGAGGAGACACAGCCCCGTCCGGCCCCGCGCACCGTCAGCCTGGCGGAGGATCAGGTGCTGGCCCGGCTGGACGCGCTGACCGGCGCGGGCGCGGAGCCGCGCCCCGGCCAGCGCGCCTATGCCGCCGCCGCCCGCATCGCCTTCACACCGCGCAAGCATCGCGACCAGCCCAATATGCTGCTGGCGGAAGCCGGCACCGGGATCGGCAAGACATTGGGCTATCTGGCCCCGGCTTCGCTCTGGGCAACCGAAGCGCAGGGGACGGTGTGGGTGTCGACCTATACCAAGGCGCTGCAACGACAGCTGGACCGCGAAACGCTGCGCCTGTTTCCCGATCCCGCCATGGCCGCGCGGCGGGTGGTGGTGCGCAAGGGGCGGGAAAATTATCTCTGCCTGCTGAATCTGGAAGATGCCTTGCAGGGCGGCTTTGCCGGGCGGGCCGCGATATTGGCGCAGCTGGTGGCGCGCTGGGCCGCCTTCACCAAGGATGGCGACATGGTGGGCGGCGACCTGCCCGGATGGTTGCCGACCCTGTTCCGCCGCAATGGCTCCACGGCGCTGACCGACCGGCGGGGCGAGTGTATTTACGCGGGCTGCCCGCATTATCGCAAATGCTTCATCGAGCGGTCGGCGCGCGCTTCCGCCGACGCGGACATCGTCATCGCCAATCATGCGCTGGTGATGATCAACGCCGCGCGCGGGCGCGAGACGGGGCAGCGGCCGCAGCGCATTGTGTTCGACGAAGGGCATCATCTGTTCGACGCGGCGGATTCGACCTTCTCCGTCGCCTTGTCGGGGCAGGAGGCGATCGAGCTGCGCCGCTGGATCATGGGGCCGGAAGGCGGATCGCGCGGGCGGCGGCGAGGGCTGGCGGCGCGCCTGTCCGACATGGCGAGCTATGACGAGGAAGGCGGGCAGGCGATCCGCGCGGCGGTGGACGCGGCGCAGGCGCTGCCGGCTGATGACTGGCTGAAGCGCGTGGTGGCTGGTGAGCCGTTCGGGCCGCTGGAGGGGCTGCTCGCGGCGGTGCGCGGCACGGTCTATACCCGTGCGGAGGCGGCCGGCGAGGCGGATGCCGGCTATGGGCTGGAAACCGAACTGGCCGAGCCTGATGGCGCTTTGGTGGAGGCGGCGCAGGAAGCGGCGCTGGCGCTGGATGCCCTGATCAAGCCGCTGGTGCGGCTGGCGCGGCGGCTGGAGGCGGTAATCGAGGACGCGCCCGACTGGCTGGACGGCGCCGCGCGGGCGCGGATCGAGGGCGCGGTGGCCTCGCTGGGCTGGCGGCGCGACCTGATCGCGGCCTGGCTGGCGCTGCTGACGCGGATCGGCGGGCCGGCCGACGCCGACTATGTCGACTGGATGACGGTCGACCGGGTCGAGGGGCGCGAATATGATATCGGCATCCATCGCCACTGGCTGGACCCGACACGGCCGCTCGCCGAAACGGTGCTGAAGCCGGCGCAGGGCGTGCTGCTGACATCGGCGACGCTGAAGGGCGGCGGGGAATGGAGCAATGCGGAGGCGCGCAGCGGCACGATCCACCTGCCCCATGGCGCGGAACGGTTCGAGGCAGCGAGTCCCTTCGACTATCCGGGCCAGGCCGAAGTGCTGATCGTCACCGATATCAAAAAGGGCGATATCGCCGCCATGTCGGGCGCCTATGCCCGGCTGATCGAGGCTGCGGGCGGCGGGACGCTGGGACTGTTCACCGCGATCCGGCGGCTGCGCGCGGTGCATGCGCGGATCGCCGACCGGCTGGCGCGGGGCGGACTGCCGCTTTACGCCCAGCATGTCGATCCGATGGATACCGGCACCTTGGTCGACATTTTCCGCGATGATCCGCGCGCGTCCCTGCTGGGCACCGATGCGTTGCGGGACGGCGTGGACGTGCCGGGCCATTCACTGCGGCTGGTGGTGATGGAGGGCGTGCCATGGTCCAAGCCCACCGTGCTGCACGCGGCGCGGCGGCTGGCGGGCGGGGGCAGCGCCTATGACGACCGGCTGATCCGGGCGCGGCTGGCGCAGGCCTTTGGTCGCCTGATCCGCCGGGCCGAGGACCGGGGCAGCTTCGTCATATTGTCGGCCGCCATGCCCAGCCGGTTGCTGAGCGCCTTTCCGCCCGGAACGCCGGTGCGCCGCCTGACGCTGGACGAGGCGATCATCGCCGTCAGCGTTGCCGCCCGCCGCGAAACGCTTGGCGAAACCGCGTCGTTAGGGCATCAGGGGGGCGAATCCGATTTGCCCCAACAGGAGAAACAATGAAGCGGCTGACCCTGTTGCGCCACGCCAAATCGGACTGGGACGATCCGGTGGCGCGCGACTTTGATCGCCCGCTGAATCGTCGCGGGGAAAAGGCGGCGTTGCTGATGGGCCAGTTTGCCGCCAAGCGGAAGATGCAGTTCGACCTGCTGGTCGCCTCCCCCGCGGTGCGCGTGGTGCAGACGCTGGAGACTTTCTTCGAAGGCTATGGCGAGACGCTGGACGCGCGCTGGGACCGGCGCATCTATCTGGCCTCCTCGCCTACGCTGTTCGATGTCGTGCGCGACCTGCCCGACAGCGCCGACAGTGTATTGATGGCGGGACATAATCCGGGGCTGGAGGAACTGATTCTGGATCTGGTGCCCGATGACGGGATCAGCCCGCTGCGCGAGGATGTGGAGGTGAAATTCCCCACCGCCAGCATCGCCGTGATGGATCTGGCGATCGACCGCTGGAGCGAGGCGCGCGACAATGTGGCGACGCTGGCCAGCTTCACCCGCCCCCGCGACCTCGACCCGGCGCTCGGGCCGGGCACCCGCTGAGCCGCCGGGCATGACGCCGATCCTGTGGCGCCGGGCGGAGGCGGCGGATGCCGGGGCGCTGTCGATATTGGGTGGTGCGACCTTCCTTGCCAGCTTTGCCCATGATCATCCGGGCGCGGCGCTGCTGAGCCATATTCGCGGCGCCCATGGCGAGGGCTATTATCAGGCCGCCTTGAGCGATCCGGCGCAGACGCTGCTGATCGGGGAGACGCCACTGGGCGCGCCGGTCGGCTATGCGCTGATCACGCCGCCTGCCCTGCCGGTGCCGACCGACGCGCAGGATGTCGAGCTGAAGCGCATCTATCTGCTGCATGGCTGGCAGGGCGGTGGCAATGGCGACCGGCTGATGACGCTGGTGCTGGAGGAAGCGCAGCGGCGTAGGGCGAAGCGGCTGTTGCTGGCGGTCTATCCGCAGAATGACCGGGCGCGGCGATTCTATGCGCGCCATGGCTTTGAGGAAATTGGCGAGCTGACCTTCATGGTCGGCGACGTACCGTTCCGCGACCTGATCTACGCGCGGGCGTTGTAGGGCGGTAAGAGCATCGCACCCTGAACATGGACCGTTCGTGCTGAGTGAGGCTGCGCTTGTCGAGGCCCTACCCTGTTCATCAAGAAGTACGGCCCTTCGACAGGCTCAGGGCGAACGGCTACAAAGGTAATCCCATTTTACGGGCGTCGCCCTAGTCGCCGATGGCGCTGGCCAGCGTCGTGCGGATTTCTCGCAGGCGGACCAGCAGATCGGTGTCAGCAATGCAGGCCGGTGCCGCGGCGGGCGTGGGCGTGGCCTCGCCATCCTCTAGCGCCTTTTGCGCGCCCTTGACGGTGAAGCCTTCGACATTGAGCAGCTGGTGGATACGCCGCGCGAGCGCGACGTCAGCCGGGCGGTAGTAACGTCGGTTTCCGGACCGCTGGAGCGGGCGCAATCGCGGGAAGCGGGTTTCCCAATAGCGCAAGATATGTTGGGGAAGACCAAGCTCGCCAGCCAGCTCGCTGATGGTCAGAAATGCACCCTCTTCCTTTTCCATGACGAGGATGTTGCACCCATCCAGGGGGCAACGTCAACTATGGTAAAGCAATGGTAATATTGGAAAAGGGCCCGATCGTCTCAAATCGAGGCGACACGATCCCGCATCGTCTGGCTGGCGCGGAAAGTGAGCACCCGGCGCGGTTCGATCGGCACTTCCACGCCGGTCTTGGGATTGCGGCCCATACGCTCGGTCTTGTCGCGCAGGACGAAGGTGCCGAAGCTGGAAATCTTCACATTTTCGCCGCGCGCCAGCGCCGTCGACATATGTTCGAGGATCGATTCCACCAGCGCCGCCGCTTCGGCCCGCGACAGGCCGACGTGCCGATTGACACTTTCCGCCAGATCCGCGCGCGTCAGGGTTCCATTGTCGCTCATCGAACATCCCCACTTCTTCGCCCACCGATCATCTCCGCGGATGATCTGACTGAAATGTGATTGATTCGCGGCGCTTTGGCAAGCGGTTGCTAGGCCGTGATCATTTAGCCCGTCAGACCCGAAGGACGCAGGCGCCCCAGGTGAAGCCGCCGCCCATCGCTTCCAGCACGACCAGATCCCCCGGCTTGATCCGTCCGTCGCGCGTGGCGAGGTCCAGCGCCAGCGGCACCGAAGCGGCCGATGTGTTGGCGTGCCGGTCCACCGTCACCACTACGCGATCGGGGGAAAGCTTGAGCTTGCGCGCGGTCGCGTCGAGGATGCGGGCATTGGCCTGATGCGGCACCAGCCAGTCGATATCGTCGGGGGTGAGGCCCGCCAGTTCCATCGCTTCCTTGAGCACGGAGGCCAGATTCACCACGGCGTGGCGGAACACTTCCTGCCCCCTCATCCGCAGCTTGCCCACGGTCTGGGTCGTGGACGGCCCGCCATCGACATAGAGAAGCTGGTTATGGCGGCCATCGGCATGCAGCTTTGCGGCGAGAATGCCGCGATTGCCATCGGCGCTTTCCTCCGCGCCCAGCACCACCGCGCCGGCGCCGTCGCCGAACAGGACGCAGGTGGCGCGATCTTCCCAGTCGAGGATGCGGCTGAAGGTTTCCGCGCCGATCACCAGCGCACGATTCGCCGCGCCCGAGCGGATCATGCTGTCGGCGACGGTGACGGCGTAGAGGAAGCCCGAGCAGACGGCAGCGACGTCGAAAGCGACGCAATCGTCGATGCCCAGCGCCGCCTGCACCTTGGTCGCGGTGGCGGGGAAGGTCTGGTCCGGGGTGGCGGTCGCCAGAATGATGAGGTCGATATCCTGCGCGGCGATGCCCGCCGCTTCGATCGCCTTCTGCGCGGCGTCGGCCGCGAGGGTGGCGGTGGTTTCGCCCTCCCCCGCGATGTGGCGATTGCGGATGCCGGTGCGTTCGACGATCCATTCGTCGCTGGTGTCGACGCTCTGCGCCAGTTCGGCATTGCTGACGGCGCGAACGGGCAGGGCCGAGCCCGTGCCGAGCAAAATGGACCGGCGAATCACTTGGCGGACAGCTCCAGCTTTGACGCTACATCGGCCAGCGACTGAATATCGGCGATGTCGGCTGCGATGCGCCGGGTAATATCTTCTTCCAGCAGGCGGGCGGCGACATGCACGGCATTGGCCACGCCCTTTTCGTCCGCGCTGCCATGGCTCTTCACCACCACGCCATTGAGGCCCAGGAAAACCGCGCCATTATGGTTGTTGGGGTCAAGATGATGCTTGAGCATGTACATGGCCGGCTTCGAGATCAGGAAGCCGATCTTCGAGCGGATCGAACTGGTGAACGCCTTGCGCAGCACGTCGGTCACGAAACGGGCCGTACCTTCGGCCGTCTTCAGTGCGACATTGCCGGAGAAGCCATCGCACACGATGACGTCGGTATCGCCGCGGGCGATCTTGTCGCCTTCGGTGAAGCCATCGAACTGGAGCGAGAGATTGTCGGCGGCGCGCAGCACGGCGGCGGCATCGCGAATCTCGTCGGTGCCCTTCAGCTCTTCGGTGCCGATGTTGAGCAGGCGGACGCGCGGACGATCAAGATCGAGAGCGATGCGGGCATAGGCAGCCCCCATCACCGCGAACTGGACGAGGTTGCGGGCGTCGCATTCGGTATTGGCGCCCAGGTCCAGCATGATGACGTCATTGTCGCCGAGCGTAGGCAGCATGGCTGCCAGCGCAGGACGATCGACACCCTTCATGGTGCGCAAGGCGACCTTCGCCATCGCCATCAGCGCGCCGGTATTGCCGCCAGAAACGGCAGCGCCAGCCTCGCCCGCCTTCACGGCAGCGATGGCCATGGCCATGGAGCTGGTTTTCTTGCGAATCGCGACGCTCGGCTTGTCGGAGCCGTCGACGACCGTATCGGCATGGACGATGTCCGACGCCGCCCGCAAATTGGGGTGATGGTCGAGCGCCGCCTTGATCCGCTCCTCGTCGCCGAACAGGGTGAAACGCAGGCCATCATGACGGCGACGGGCCAAAGCAGCCCCCGCCATCATCACGCGCACGCCTTCATCCCCGCCCATCGCGTCGATTGCGATTCGCGGTTGGCTGGACACTCTAATTCACCCCTTTGCGGAGTTCAGAAACGGGCTCAGGCCCCGACGGCGACGATTTCGCGGCCGTTATAGTGACCGCAAGCGTCGCACAGATTGTGGGGACGCTTCAGCTCACCGCAGTTCGAGCATTCGTTGAACGCTTCGACGCGCAGCGAATCATGGCTGCGACGCATGCCGCGCTTGGAGGGAGAAGTTTTGCGCTTGGGGACAGCCATGTCGGCACCTTATTCCATAAATTAATCAGGTTTTGCGACTGGCCGGTTCCCAAAGGATGCCGACGCCAACGGCGCCGCAGACCCATGCGGCCCGGGTGATCGCGAAGCCCTGCGCCTATAGCGCTTTTTGCCGGAGGCGCAAGTCCTTCCTTCCCTTTGCCCTTGTCCCTTCCCCAAGGCGCTCTACGGTGCGCTTCACGGAATAACAGGGATTTGACCATGCTGCTGCCGATTACGCTGACCTTTGCCGCCGCCTGTGCGCTGCTCAACTTCTGGCTGGCGATTCGGTGCGCCCGGTTCCGGATCAAGGACAAGATATTGCACGGCGACGCCGGGCACGGCCTGCTGGCGCGGCGGATGCGGGCGCATGCCAATTATGTCGAATATACGCCGATCGTGCTGATTCTCTTCGCCCTGGTCGAGATGGCGGTGGGTGCTTCGCTATGGCTGTGGATCGGGGCGCTGGTCTATGTGGTGGCGCGGGTCGCCCATGCGTTCGGCATGGATGCGGACAAGCCCACGGCGTGGCGCGCGGGCGGTGCGCTGCTGACCTGGGGGATCATGATCGTGATGGCCGGGACGGCGCTCAGCATCGCCTATGGCGCGACGCGCGAAATGCCGGTGCCGCCGGCGATGGCGGCGCGGGTGTAATTGCGCGATTCTTTAGAGCATCGTGCGCCAAATCGGGATCACCTCTGTATCCGTTCGCCCTGAGCCTGTCGAAGGGCTGTACTTCTTGAAAAAAGAACAGGGCTTCGACAGGCTCAGCCCGAACGAGCTCTATTTAGGGCTCGATACTCCCGCGACGCAGCCCCCTCCACCCCTTGCTGCGCAAGCGGTCCCCCTCCCCGTGCCGGGGAGGATTACCCGGCCAGCACCGAATCGGCGACGAAGGGGTTGGTGCGGCGTTCATGGGCGAAATTGCTCATCTGGCCGTGGCCGGGGACGAAGGCCGTTTCGCCGCCCAGTGGCCAGAGCTTGCCGGTGATCGCGTCGATCAGATCCTGATGATTGCCGCGCGGGAAGTCGGTGCGGCCGATCGATCCCTGAAACAGCACGTCGCCCACAATGGCCAGCTTGCTGGGGGCGTGATGGAAGACGACATGGCCGGGCGTGTGACCGGGGCAATGGATGACGTCGAAGGTCAGGTTGCCGACCGTCACCTGATCGCCGTCATTCAGCCAGCGGTCCGGCTCGAAACTTTCGCCGGGTACGCCCCAGCGCTCGCCATCCTGCGGCAGCCGGTCGATCCAGAAACGATCATCCTCATGCGGCCCCTCGATCGGGACATTGAAGTCGCGCGCCAGCACGCCCGCCTGCCCGCAATGGTCGATATGACCATGGGTGACGAGCAGCTTCTCGATCGTGACGCCATGTTGGGCAGCTGCTTTCTTGAGCACGGGCAGGTCGCCGCCCGGATCGACGAAGGCGCCGCGCATCGTTTCCGTGCACCAGAAGAGGGTGCAATTCTGCTGGAGCGGGGTGACGGGGATCAGGACGGCTTTGAGCGGCGGCGTGGTCATGGGGAGGATGTGGCGGACGGGGGAGGCATGTGCAAGCCTCTTGGGGGATTGGGAGGGGGCGCCTTGTTCCCCCTCCCGTAGACGGAAGGGGTCGATGGGAGGCACGTGACTCCCATCAAGGGAGTGGGCATGCGCAACGTTGCTAATGCCCACCCCGCTGCGACTAGGTCCGGCTGCGCCGAACCAAGTCTCGCTGCCCCTCCCGCTGGCGGGAGGGGAATAGCTCCTACTCCGCGCCTTCCATCGCGAACGGTTCGGCCAGGCTGATGCTGTCCAGCACCTTGGCGGTTTCGTCGCGGACGCGGAGCATGACGCGGTGGAGGCGGCATTCCGATTCGGGCAGGCAGTTGGTGCAGCTTTCATGGGCGAAGCGGCTGGCGCAGGGGGTGAGCGCGAGCGAGCCGCGGGTCAGGCGGACGATGTCGCCGTAGCTGATGTCGACCGGCGCCAGCGCCAGCCAATAGCCCCCGTCCCGGCCCCGCTGGGTCGCGACCAGCCCTTCGCGCGACAGTTCAGACAGGATCACGGTCAGGAATTTGGCCGGAATATTCTGGCGCGTGGCGATCTCGTTCAACGGAACCGGACCCTGGCGGTAGCGATCGGCGAGATGCTGGAGCGCGCGGATGGCATAACGGGTCTTCTGGGACAACATGGGTCCGTTATTCGCGTGCGAGGCGGCTTTGGCAAGTCAAGCAGGGGAATCGAGAAAGAAGTTTTTCAGGGATTTCCGCGCCAGGGATCGTCGGATGCGCGGTTTCGCCCTGGGCTCCTGCTTTCGCAGGAGCATGGTGGGTGATGGTCAGTGGCTATTCGCACCCAGCGCCGCGCGGGCCTGTCCGGGGAAGTCGCTGAAGATGCCGTCGACGCCGGTGGCGGCGATCGCCTGGACATAGCCGGTGAAGTCGCCGCGCCCTTGCGGATCGTCCAGCCGCTGAAACTGGGCGGGAAGGAAGCTGTTTTCCATCCGCAGCGTCCAGACATGGACCTGCAAGCCCGCATCATGGGCGCGGCCGACCAGCGCGGTTGGGCCTTCGGGCGCGATGATCAGCGCGGCCGAGGGGCCGACCCCATCGGCATAGGTCGCGATATCGCTCAGCCCCTGTACCATCAGCATGTCCGCATAGGTGACGCCGGGCAGATCGGCCGGGCCGCCCTCCGCATCGACGAGCTGGATCAGGCGCAGCCGGGTGGCGGTGCGAAGGGCTTTCAGATTGCCGACCTCGAACGACTGGATGAACACCGGGTCGTCGGCATTTTCATAACCATATTTGGCCAGCATCGCGAGCATCGGCGCCTGATGCGGCAGGCCGATCTTCGCGAAATAGCTGGGATGCTTGGTTTCGGGATAGAGGCCGATGCGGCGGCCGGTTTCCGCTTCCTTGGCGCGGACCAGCTTCAATATCTCTTCTAAGGTCGGGATCAGATAGAGATCGTTGAAGCGCTTGTTGGCGGGGCGCAGATCGGGGAGGCGTTCGCGCGCCCGCAGGGTACGCAGTTCGGCGAGGGTGAAATCCTCGGTGAACCAGCCGACCATGTCGATACCGTCGATCTGCTTCGTCGTCTTGCGATCGGCAAATTCGGGATGGTCGGCGACGTCGGTGGTGCCGCTTATCTCATTTTCATGCCGGGCGACAAGGACGCCGTCCTTCGTCAGGACCAGATCCGGCTCGATGAAATCGGCGCCCTGATCGATCGCCCGTTCATAGCTGGCGAGCGTATGTTCGGGCCGTTCGCCGCTGGCGCCGCGATGGGCGATCAGGATCGGTTCGGCCCGCACTATCTGGAGGGGGATGAGGCTCATCAGCAGAAACAACCCGATGCGCAGCAGCCCCCGCCCGATCATGCCTTCACGCCCTGAAGCGCGTTTTCATAAGTGGTCGCCTTGAAGCCGACGATCGTTTCGCCCCGGCCGGTGTCGAGGATGGGGCGCTTGATCATCGAGGGGTTGGTGATCATCAGCAGGATCGCCTTGTCCGCATCGATATGCGCCTTGTCGCCCGCGTCCAGCGCCTTGAAGGTGGTGCCGGAGCGGTTGAGGATGGTTTCCCAGCCATGCTCCATCACCCATTCTTCCAGCTTCGTCTTGTCGACGCCGGCGACCTTATAGTCGTGGAAATTATAGGCGACGCGCTCATTATCCAGCCAGTTGCGGGCCTTCTTGATCGTGTCGCAATTTTTGATGCCATACATGGTAATCATGACGCGCTGCTCCTGTTACCCTTTGAAGGCGGTGACTTCGATCTCGATCTTCATCTCCGGCTTGACGAGGCCGGCGATGACGCAGCTGGCCGCCGGGCGAATGTCGCCGAAAACGGGGCCAGCGATCTCACCCATCACATCCCAATAGGCGGCGTCGGTGATATAATAGGTCACGCGTACGACATCGGCAAAGGCGAAGCCGGCGTCTTCCAGCGCCTTGCCGATCACCTTGAGCGCGTTGCGGCCCTGTTCGACCACATCTTCGGGCATGGTCTTGGTTTCGGGATCGGTGCCGGTGGTGCCGGCGACGAAGCACCAGTCGCCCTGGACGACGGCGCGCGAATAGCCGACCTGCGCCTCGAAAGGCGAGCCGGAGGAAATGAGCTGGCGGGACATGAGGGGATTCCTGTTGCAGTGCGAAAGGATCGCCCGCGCCTTTGCGCCCTGTAGCGCGGGCTGTCCAGCGCTTTCGCCCGGAACAGGCGCGCGCGGCCAGCCGTTAAGGGAGGATCACACACCCGACAGGAGAATGGCCATGGCGCGCCCTACCCCCGACCGCGAGATTGAAGAGAATAGCGAACAGGCCGAAGCCGGCACCCAGGCGCAGGATATGGCGGAGGATGCGCGCGCCCGGTCCACGGACCTGAGCGAGGATAGCGAGCGGGGCGGCCGGGCCAATGTGGCGCAGGTGATGCCTGACGACACGGAGGATCTGGTCGAGAAGATGGAGGCGATGAACCGGTCCGGCCGGATCGACATGGATGCCTATGCCGGGGAGCCGCAGATGGATGATGAGGAGGACAGTTACGGGCCGACCGACAAGGAAGAGGACGAGGATTAGGCGGCGGCCGGGCTGGCGGTTGTCAGCCCGAAATTGATCATGCCGCGCGCCATATGACCCAGCGCCTGCGCCATGGCGTCGCCGATGGCGGGATCGATATCCTCCATTCCGGCAATGGCGCAGGCCATGGCGGTGGCCCATTGATCGGCCAGCGCCGGGGTAATCGGGAAGGCGCGGTGCAGCGACATGATGCACGGCCCGCGTTCGAACCAGTCGCGCGGGCCGCCCAGCCAGCCGCACAGGAAGCGGGTCAGGCCATGACGCACGGCGGTCATGTCGGCGGGGTGGATGGCACGCAACGCCGCATAGGCCGGGTCCTGCTCCACCAGATCATAGAAGCGATTGGCGAGTGCACGGGCGGCCGGCTCACCGCCGATGCGGACATAAGGGCTGGGCGGGGCGGCGGCGTTCATGGCTATCGGCTCCGTTTCGGATGATCCGGGGCAGCATGGCGTGTCGTGCCTGCGGGGCATTGATGTGGGTCAAATCGGGGATGCGCCGGATCGGGGATAAAGTGGCGCGGCTTTAACGCGCTGTTTGCCTATCGCCCGCTAGAGCCGGGGGATGGCAAGACAGGGATATGCGCGCGGGCGGCAGAAAAGGGCGGGATTCAGCGGCCCGGCGCTGATCTATACATTATGTCTGGGACTGTTGCTCGGCTGGTATGGGCCGGGATGGATGGCGCGGATCGACTTGCCCGGTAGCACGCCAGCGCCGCAAAGCGTGGCCGTCGATAGCCTGTCCGCCGATTTCGGATATTGCCATTCAGGCGGCGGGACGAATTGCGTGGTCGATGGCGACACTTTCTGGTTCCGGGGCGAGAAATACCGGATCGCCGACATCGATACGCCCGAAACCCATGGGCCGCGTTGCGAGGAGGAGGGCACTCTGGGCAAGCGGGCTACGGACCGGTTGCAGGGGCTGATGAATGCGGGGGCCTTTTCTCTGGAAGTGGAAGGGCGCAGGACCGATCGTTACGGCCGCAAGCTGCGCATCGTGACGCGCGAAGGCCAGTCGATCGGGGACCAACTGGTCGCCGAAGGACTGGCCCGCGAGTGGGACGGCAGGCGCCACCCCTGGTGCTAGGCCCAATCGACATTCAGCCCTGACGGGCTGCAAATGTTGGGACGAGGCACGTGACTCGTTTCAAGGGTCGCGAAAATCCACCATTTTCGCTCCGTCATCTTCTGAATATCGATCGGCCCCAGGTCTGGAGCTTATACCAGAATGCGATGATGCTGACCCATAAGGCAGTTCCCCGGCGAACGCCGGGGTCCAGTTTTGAACGCGGAACTGGGCCCCGGCCTTCGCCGGGGAACAACTGGCTATAGGTTCCTGTCAATGCAATTTGGTATTAGCGGCAGCTGACCCCGCCGCGATCGATTTCCCGACCCAGCAGCGCGCCGGCGCCGCCGCCGATCAGGATGCCCGCAACGTTCGACTGGCCGCGATCGATCTGGCTGCCCAGCAGACCACCCAGCGCCGCGCCGACGATCAGGCCGGTCGTGCCGTCCGAACGGCGGCAATAATAGCGATCGTCATAGCCGCGATAGATGCGGGTGCGGCGGTCGACACGGATCGGGGCATAGCCGCCGCGATAATAGCGGTTGGGCTGATAATAGCGGCCATAGCGCGGATCGGGGCGGTTATAATCATAGCCATAGACGACGCGCGGCGCGGGACGGCGATAGTCGCCGCGACGATCCTGGCGCCAGTCGCGACGATCATCGCGGCGGTCGTTGCGATAGTTGCGATTCGCCTCTCGAACGTTGCGGCGATAATCCTGACGGGCATCCTGCACGTCGCGGCGATATTCCCTGCGCGCGTCCCGAACATCGCGCTGGCGTTCCCGCGCATCGCGGCCCGGCTGGGCCATGGCCGGCGTGGCGGCAAGGCCGGTCAGCGCCATCGCGCCGAGCGACAGGGCGGCAATGGCCTGTTTGAAACTGAACGTCATGGCTGAGGCTCCTTCCCTCAAAATCTGTAACACTGGCGATACAACCCGCAGCATTACAGGATGTTGCATGAACGGAACAAAACCGCGCGTTCAGCCTCCGCTCAGCCGATCGGCCGATGCGAGGGGACAAGGCGGGAATAGGATATACGGCGCTTAACTTCGCATATGTCCCGTGAAATCGCGCATTATATTTCCTATTCCGGTCATATCGTTGCGCGGGATCGCGGCGCAGCGATGGTGCGAGAATAAGCGGATGGCGCCCTGTAGGACATGTGCGTGGGGCGCGGGTCAGAGCGCGTTGGCGATCGCCTCCCGCTGATCATTGGTGAGACCATCGGCGGCGGTCGCATTGTCGCCCGCCTGATGATCTTCCCCCGGTCCCACGAACTGGATCGCGGTCAGGATCACCAATATCGCCCAGAGCAACGCCATCCAGCGACTGGTGAAGAGCGAACGAAGGCGAACACCGAAGAGCATGGTTCGGGACGATAAGGCTGAGGGGTTAATTTAGCCTCACCCCGACGATGCAGGCCTGTCCGCCTCCGGCATGGCAAAGGTTACAGGACTGGTCAGCACGACCCGATCGAGCCGCGATGATCCCATACAGCGATGGCAATAGGCATAGTCGAAAGTGGCCTCCAGCACCCAGTCCTGCGCCGCCACGTCCCACGCCACCCAGGCGTCGCGCGTGACATTGTCGCTGCCGCAGACGTTGCAGACATAAGCGTGACGGATGGAAGATGTCTCGGTCATGCAGCGAGCATAGCGCGAGTCCCGCCATTTTGGCGGGAAGTAGCTCCGTTATGGAGGTAACTGGACTTATTGCGTTTCACGTCATGCTCAGGCACCAAGCATAAATGTCGACCATTCATCTCGTACCCGACGACCTGAAACAACTCTATCATGTGCGAGAGTGGCGAAATGCCACCGGCGTTCTGGCAACCGCCTGCCCAGACGAATGGCTAGATATTATTGATGTGTTAAGAGCCTTCCAACTCTTACGATCTGAAATCCAGGCCGCCGGCGGTAGGAAATCACCAATTGCCAACCAAATTGACGGTGGTTTTTACGACCGAGGATGGCAGGAAAAGCAGTTTCAGACGGCCATCAAGATTGACGATGACCTGTTCGAGAGCCCTACACATAAGATTGATTGCCTCAAGGGCAGAGTTGCGCTCGAAGTGGAATGGAACAACAAAGATCCATTCTTCGACAGGGATCTCAACAATTTTCGGTTGCTTTTTGACCTTCGCGCAATTGATGTCGGTATCATTATAACTCGTTCAACAGAATTGCAGTCCATTTTCAAATTTCTCGGAAAAGGCTCTTCCTACGGATCATCGACCACCCATCATGAAAAACTTTGGCCGCGCATCGAAGGAGGCGGCGGTGGCGGTTGCCCGATCCTGACATTTGCTATCAAACCGGACTTATATGTCGATGATGGACCGCCTACCGCCGAGCAAGTGGCCGACGCCCAAAATGCAGCAGACGAGGACTGATTATTCCGCCGCCATAGTACTATTATAGCTATAAGTATCCCATGTTGGCGCATAGCTGTCATCAGCTTGATTACCCCAAACATCCCATCCCTTACGCGCACCACGGCTGAACATTTCCAAACGCGGTCCCCAAGAGCAGGACTCGATAATCTCATATTGTTCATCGGGCTTACGGCTATGTTCGCGCTTACGGGTCTGGATCATATTGACCTGACTACGTCCGGGCCCAAGCGTCCGTGCATTTTTACCACGCACGCCAAAGAGCAGTAGTTCGGTGACGTTGCGAAAGTAAAATCCGACGCCTCGCCCATCAGAACCACCATCCTTGCGGATTTTATGCCAGACAAGATTGGATATGTAGCGGAAACCCCATGCATTCATGACCTGCAACCCTTCAGGTAGCAGAGCATTGGGAACCCAAAGATAAAGATGCGATGGCTCCGCCGCTATGTCGGCGACCGGCAAAGCGCAGATCTCCTCCAAGGTCATGGTCCCATAACGATTGAGTCGCTTGTGCTCGGGCGCGACTTTACCGGTACGGTTTTGAAACTGCCACGGCGGGTCAGCGAGGATCGTGCCATATTGCTTTCCCTGCGCATTGGCGAGGAAGTCGATATGTGCTTCGGGCAGGTCTGTGGACGGGAACATAAAGGGATCTTGGCAGATGCGAGATTCTGGATCAATCCGCAATTGCGGATTGATCCAGAAAGTTACCGAAACCTACTCCGCCGCGATCCCCGCGGCCTTGAACATGTCCGGGTCGGCGTCGATGTTGGCTGCTTCGCCGCCCTTCACCTTCTGGCGGCGGTCGAAGGCGTCCCAGACGTCGTTCCACTGGCCACGGGTCGCGCCCTTCGAATATTCGGTCGCGCGGGTTTCGAAGAAGTTGGCATGTTCCACGCCGTTGAGCAGCGGGGTCAGCCAGGGGAGCGGATGCTCGTCGATCATGTAGATGGGCTTGAGGCCCAGCTGGCCCAGGCGCCAGTCGGCGATGTAGCGGACATATTTCTTGATGTCCTTGGGCGTCATGCCGGGGACCGGACCCATTTCGAAGACGAGATCGACGAAGGCGTCCTCGATACGCACCGTCTTCTGGCACATGTCCATGATGTCGTCCTTGACCGCGGGGGTCAGGCACTGGCGTTCGGCGCAGAAGGCGTGGAACAGCTTGATGATGCCCTCGCAATGCAGCGTTTCGTCGCGGACCGACCAGGTGACGATCTGGCCCATGCCCTTCATCTTGTTGAAGCGCGGGAAGTTCATCAGCATGGCGAAGGAGGCGAAGAGCTGGAGCCCTTCGGTAAAGCCGCCGAACATGGCGAGGGTGCGGGCGATATCCTCATCGCTGTCGACGCCGAAGGTCGCCAGATAGTCATGCTTGTCCTTCATCTCCTTATATTGGAGGAAGGCCGAATATTCGCTTTCGGGCATGCCGATCGTGTCGAGCAGATGCGAGTAGGCGGCGATATGGACCGTTTCCATGTTGCTGAACGCGGTCAGCATCATCTTGATTTCGGTCGGCTTGAACACGCGGCCATATTTTTCGTGGTAGCAATCCTGCACTTCCACGTCGGCCTGGGTGAAGAAGCGGAAAATCTGGGTCAGCAGGTTGCGCTCATGGTCGGACAGCTTCTGCGCCCAGTCCCGGCAATCCTCGCCCAGCGGTACTTCTTCGGGCAACCAGTGGAGCTGCTGCTGACGCTTCCAGAATTCATAGGCCCAGGGATATTCGAAAGGCTTGTAGACCTTGCTGGCTTGAAGAAGGGGCATTTTGGCGAACCTTTTTAGCGAATTTCGATAAAATCAGAGATGAATATGAAAGCGACAGCAGCGACAAAAATCATACCGACAAGACGCACCCCGAACGGGTGGAATACGCCTAGTTCGGCCGGCCAGACGATCATCGGAATGGCGTTGGCAAACAGGATTGCGAGCACCGCCAGAGTGGTGACTTGCTGGTCCGAGCAGAATATCATCACGCACAGGCATGTCACAACAACCACTAGCTGCGCGACGGCGAACAGGCGTCGTGCGGGCCAGACGGGCGCTTCCTCACTCATGCCGCAACGTCCATGTTCTATCGGCTCACATATTTTGCAGCGAAGACATCTATTATCCCTCTTCCGTTGGGAGAGGGATTAAAGTCACTGACAGGCCAGGCACTCGTCATAGTCGGTGGTCTCGCCGATCTCGAACTTGGGGGCGTCGATCGTGTTGTCGGCTTCCACGCCGCCGCTGCCCGCAAAGCCCGCGCGCTGGACCGACTTGGAGCGCAGATAATAGAGCGACTTGATGCCCAGTTCCCAGGCGCGGAAGTGGAGCATCAGCAGATCCCACTTTTCGACGTCCGCCGGGATGAACAGGTTCAGCGACTGGGCCTGATCGATATAGGGCGTGCGGTCGGCCGCGAGTTCGAGCAGCCAGCGCTGGTCGATTTCGAAGCTGGTCTTGAACGTGTCCTTTTCTTCCTGGGTCAGGAAGTCGAGATGCTGGACCGAGCCGCCCCGCTCCAGGATCGAGTTCCACACCGCGCTGCTGTCCTTGGCCTTGGCCACCAGCAGCTTTTCCAGATAGGGATTCTTGACCGAGAAGCTGCCCGACAGCGTCTTGTGCGTGTAGATGTTCGCCGGGATCGGTTCGATACAGGCCGAGGTGCCGCCGCAGATGATGGAAATCGACGCGGTGGGCGCGATCGCCATCTTGCAGCTGAACCGTTCCATCACGCCCATGTCGGCGGCGTCGGGGCACGGGCCGCGCTCCTGCGCCAGCAGCATCGAGGCTTCGTTCACCTTGGCATTGATATGCTTGAAGATGCGCAGGTTCCAGGATTTGGCCATGGCGCCTTCGAAGGGAAGCCCACGCGCCTGAAGGAAGCTGTGGAAGCCCATGACGCCCAGGCCCACCGAGCGTTCGCGGGTGGCGCTATATTTGGCGCGGGCCATTTCCGGCGGGGCGCGGTCAATATAGTCCTGAAGCACATTGTCGAGGAAGCGCATGATGTCTTCCGCGAAGGTCGGGTGATCCTTCCACTCGTCCCAGGTTTCCAGGTTCATCGACGACAGGCAGCAGACGGCCGTGCGGTCGTTGCCCAGATGGTCGAAACCAGTCGGCAGGGTGATTTCCGAGCAGAGGTTCGAGGTCGACACTTTCAGGCCCAGATCGCGGTGATGCTTGGGCATCATGCGGTTCACCGTGTCGTTGAACACGATATAGGGCTCGCCGGTGCGCAGGCGCGTTTCCACGATTTTCTGGAACAGCGAACGGGCGTTGACGGTGGCACGGACCGACCCGTCCTTGGGCGAGGTCAGGTTCCATTCGTCATTGGCGCGCACCGCTTCCATGAAGGCGTCGGTGATGAGAACGCCGTGATGGAGGTTCAGCGCCTTGCGGTTGAAGTCGCCGGTGGTGTTGCGGACTTCGAGGAATTCCTCGATCTCCGGATGCGACACGTCGAGATAGCAGGCGGCCGAACCACGACGCAGGCTGCCCTGGCTGATCGCGAGGGTGAGGCTGTCCATCACGCGGACGAAGGGGATGATGCCGCTGGTCTTGCCGTTGAGGCCGACCGGTTCGCCAATGCCGCGCACATTGCCCCAATAGGTGCCGATGCCGCCGCCGCGCGAAGCGAGCCAGACATTCTCGTTCCAGGTGTTGACGATGCCTTCCAGACTGTCGTCCACGCTGTTCAGATAGCAGCTGATCGGCAGGCCGCGACCGGTGCCGCCGTTCGACAGGACGGGCGTTGCGGGCATGAACCAGAGTTTCGAGATATAGTCGTAAACGCGCTGCGCATGGTCCGCATCATCGGAATAGGCGGCAGCGACGCGCGCGAAGAGATCCTGATAATTCTCACCGGGCAGCAGATAGCGGTCGTTCAGCGTGTCCTTGCCGAATTCGGTCAGCAGCGCATCGCGCGACGTATCCGTCGTGACCGGGAAACGGCGCGCCAGCACGGTCGAGGAGGTCATGGGCTCCACCTTCTCCGGAGCAGGCACAGAAGCCGCCGCGAGCAGCGCCTCCACCTTCGCATCTTCCAACAGATCGTCCATCACAGTCGCCACGTCGCCACCTTGTCCACTATCTCTAAAATCCATGCGAGCCCCCGAATGTTCCTGTTCCGTTCGATTCGGTCAAGCGGGTCGCGTCAGCCGCGCATCCTAGCATGAACCGGACCGTGCCGGGGACGGGAAAGGGCCCAACCGAGCGGATCGCATGGACAAAAGCGCCCTGTCGCTGGAAACCAGTCCAGCGATGTGATCACAATCTGTTGGGTGACCCCTGTTAACCCGATACCACAGATAGTGCCATAGCCGCTTTCAGACACAAGAGGGTAAATTACAGTTCGGGGACTCTGTTCGTCGCTGATCCGATTCCATTCATCGTCGGCCCGACCCCCTATTTGGGGGCGACGCACGGACTTCTCCCGCCCCCGAAAAAGACAAGTGCCCGATTTCAGAAATAAAAATAAAATTACCTTGCCACGCAAATGCGTGGGGTGGGAAAAATCGGTCATCGACGGCGGTGGAGCCATGTCCCTCCCCATTGCGCAGGATAGCCGAATCACACCCCATATGTTGAGGCGGCCGATCGATCAGGATAGGCTTCATGTCGGTCAGGAGTGCGGGGCGGGAGCGCCCGCGCCCGCCCTGCAAGGAGAGCGACGCCATGATCCTCTATTATCACCCCCTCTCCTCCTATTGCTGGAAGGTGCTGATCGCCTTTTACGAAAATGGCGTGCCCTTCGTCCCCCGCCTGCTGGAGGATGCGGCGGTGGCGCAGGAATGGAGCGCGCTATGGCCGATCGGGCGCTTCCCCGTGCTGCACGATCCGGCGCGGGACGCGACCGTGGGTGAAGCGAGCATCATCGTGGAATATCTGGCCCGGCATGAACCGGGCACCTTCCGCCCCATCCCGGCCGATCCGGACAGCGCGCTGGAGGTGCGGCTGCTCGACCGGATGTTCGACAATTATGTGATGACGCCGGTGCAGACGATGGTCGGCGACCGGTTGCGCCCGGAGGAAGCGCGCGATCCCCATGGCGTGGCCGCCGCGCGGACGCTGCTGGCCAAGGCCTATGCCCTGCTCGACGCGCGGCTGGCCGGGCGGCGCTGGGCCGCGGGCGAGACATTCAGCCTGGCGGATTGCGCCGCCGCGCCGTCGCTCTTCTACGCCGACAGGATCGTGCCGATGCGCGCCGGTTTCCCGACGCTGGGCGCCTATCTGGACCGGCTGGAGGCGCGGCCGAGCGTTGCGCGGGTGCTGGAGGAGAAGCAGCCCTGGTGGCACATGTTCCCCTTCGCAAAGGATAGGCTGGCCGATTAATGCGCTGCCAATAGCGCAACACGGCCCGTCAATTCCCCCTTGCCCCTCCCCGGATTGCCCCTTAGGCCTTAAGGGAAAAGGGACAAAGACGCGATAATGAGTACGGATAACGATTTGGCGAAGGACGTTGTTCTTTCGCCTCAGGATTTGCCATCTCCCGACGTTCTGGCCGACATCTTCAAAGAATATGGCTTCGATGGCGCTCGGTACAAGGATATACATGCCGACCTCCAGGGGATGGATGTCCCGTCGGCGACCATGCATTTCGCGGCCCATGGACTGCATGAGGGGCGTTCGCCCGGCTTCACATTGAGTGCACCGCAAATTCAGGCCCTGCGCGCGAACGAATGGGCCCATTCATGGGGGCAATTGCTGGCGCGCTGCATATTGGCGAGCACGGTCAACCATGTTCGCAACCTGCCGCCAAGCCACACGCCCGGCCCGCTGATGGACTTGCTGGGCGGCGGCGTGGATTATATGCCTGCGCTGATCATCGGCGACAGCCACTCGGCCTTTCTCCACGACGCCAACACGATGCTGAAGGGCGGCATCCTGCCGGCGCCCATGTTGTGCCTGGCCGGATCAGCGCGCGGCCTGAGCAACCCCGATTCTCGCGGCGGCCACAGGCGACTGATCTTCAACCGCCTAGCGACTTTCGGACGGGCGCTCACCCATCGCCCGATCGTGTTTCAGTTCGGCCAAGTGGATATCGAATTCGTGTTCGACATGAAGCGTATCCGGGATGGCGTGACAGCCTATGATCCCGCCCAACATCGCAGCTTCATCGAAGAGACGGTGGAGAAATATACGCTGTTCCTGCGCGAATGTCGTACCCGATCAGCGGGGCGCATCATCGTGATGTCCGCGCTGCCGCCGGTGCTGGACGATGCGACCGTGCGCGATGGCTATACCCACGCCCATATCGCCGAGCTCAATGATCGGCATGATGTGACGACGCTACGCGATCAGCTTCGTTCGCTGGACTATCCCGACATGCTGGAACGCACCGAACAATCCCGTTATTTCAATCGCCTGATGGAATCAGCCTGTGCGGATATGGGCATCGCCTATATCGAGGAATTCGATTCCCTGCTGGGGCCTGACGGCACCGTCCGCCGTGAATTCACGACGGAACAGGACCATCATCTGTTCCTGAATCCCGCGCCGGTGAAAGACCGCATCCTGGCCTGCGCGCGCAAGATCAACGCCATCGCCATGGCATGACATGCAATAGTGACGGGCGACCATGCTTCATAGCGGGGGGCGTTGAAGCAAGGTGAGCCCGTCCAGATCCTTCACCCGTCCCCACTCCATCGCGATCTGATCGACCACCTTCAACCCGGCGCGATCCGCCATATGGGTGAAGATGGCGTTCGACATGAAGTTGCGGTTCTGCGGATTGTCCGTCCATATATTGGTCGGATAGAGGCTGTAATTGGAGTGATGGAACAGGGCCAGACCGCCAGGCTGAAGCACCCGGCGGGTTTCCTGAAGATAGCCCCAGATGTCGACCAGTTCAAAATGGACCATGGCATCGTAGGAAAAGACGCTGTCATAGACCGAGTCATCCAATGCAGACAGGTCGACACCATTATTGGCATAATAGTCGATCTTTCCGTCCCCATCGAACCTTTCGCGGCAACGGACAATATTCTGCTCCAGTGCATCGACAAGCGTGATCCGGGAAGCCTTGTCCCTATATTGCGGGACATGGCGCCCATGGCCGGCCGCCAGTTCGAGCACCACGTCGCAGCGCAGACGCGCAAAGAACCGTACGAAGGGCGTATGATCGCCCCAGAACTGGGCCAACAGTTCCGGCTTTGCGGCATGATCATAATAGTTCGTGGCTTCATGCACCTGCAAAATATTGTGCGTCGCTTGCGCTTTTTCCATCATGCCCTCCCCTATTCCCCTATCGGGGGGCGGACCAGAAGTCCCCCCAACAGCTATCTATTTTCTCCCCGCATGAAGCGGCAGAGCGTGTCGGTCGGCCGACGGGTGGATTGGCGATCAGGCCACTTCCTGCCGCGCAGACATGGCCTCCAACAAAGTCTTCATATGGCTGGTCATGACCAGATTGTTGCGTTGCAGGAAATCCCCATATCGGCGCGCGAGCGTAGCACGGTTCCGATCATATTCCGCCCAGTCCACATCCAGCAACGCCGGTATCTCCGCTCGCGTCAGACCGTCGACATAGTCGCTAGCCAGAATATAGGGGATTTTCATGGTCTGACACAGTTCAAGCGTACGTCCATCATGCACGATGCACACCGCCGGCACCCCGGCCTGCAAAGCAAGCATCACACCATGTATTCGTACGCCGATCACAAAATCATAGCGCCGATATTGTTCCATCCAATGATCGACATCGCAGAATACATTACCGAACCGGCGAGCCCATAGCAGCAATTCGCCCATTTCTAGCTCAGGCAGAATATAATCGCGAAGCCGCCTCAATTCGTCATGCGACATTTCATTACGGCCGCGGAGCAATTGCACCATCGGCAAATCGCTCTGCGCGATATAGGCGCCATTGGTGACAGTGACGAGACGAGCGAGCGACTGCTCCAACTTCGCCAGTCCGGTCCATCCCGAATGCCCGGCGCAAACCGCGATGCGCCTGATCGGCAGCTTCGACCGCTTGGCAAGTTCCTTACCCAGTTCAGGGTTGGGATTTATGAAATGCGACGGACAGCCGAGGATTTCGATATTATCGCCAAATCCCAACCCTTCCATCACCCGGGCGGTGAATTCACCCCGCACGGTCACATTGGGCGCATTTGTCGGCGCGCGATCGATCATTGCCCGCAACCAGGCAACGGTCCCAGGCGGCACGCTGCCAATCCTGCCCAGCATGTCACTTTGCGCACCAAGACCGATAGCGACGAAACGCGAGGTCAATTGTTCAAAAATCTTTGCGAATTGCTGCATGTCAACATGCGGCCCGACCTGATTAGCGACCGGCACGATCCCGACATTTCCGGCAGAATTGATCACATCGACGGGATCAACCCAGGCCACTCGCTTGGCGAGTTCGATTTCTTTGACAATGCCATAATGAAAAGCAAAATTGCCGGTGTTACCTCCAGCATGATACAGAAGATCTTCCGTATCATATGAATAACTACCCGGAATAGACGTATCAAGACCGAACAAAAACTGATTCTCTTTCTTGAACATCAAATCTCTCTACAGTTTAACTTCATCATTTAGCATCTACGCAATGCCGACTGCCTATACCACCCTCCGCCTTCATATCAGGAGGAAGGATATAAGCGACGACTGACTAAATCACGCCTGCGCAAGAGGCGCAAAGCTTTTCTCACCCGGCCTAGCCCGCCCGGCCCCAACGGCTGGACTCATCCCCTCAAAGGCCTATAGCCCGCCCTTGCAGGGACCCGCCACAGGCGGGCCGCAATATAGGGACCAGGGTAGATGACCGTCATCAAGACCGCCGACCTCATCGAGAGCGTCGCCGACGCGCTCCAGTTCATCAGTTACTATCATCCGATGGATTATATCCGGGCATTGGGCACCGCTTATGAGGCCGAAGCCAATCCGGCGGCCAAGGACGCCATCGCCCAGATCCTGACCAACAGCCGCATGTGCGCCGAAGGCCACCGGCCGATCTGCCAGGACACCGGCATCGTCAATGTCTTCGTGAAGTGGGGCATGGACTGCCGTCTGGACGATAACAGCCGGTCGATGCAGGACGTGATCGATGAGGGCGTTCGCAAGGCCTATCTCAACCCCGAAAACCGTCTGCGCGCGTCGATCCTGAAAGACCCCGCCTTCAGCCGCCAGAACACCAAGGACAACACGCCCTGCGTGCTGAACGTGGAGATGGTGCCGGGCAACAAGGTCGTGATCGACGTCGCGGCCAAGGGCGGCGGCTCCGAGAACAAGACCAAGTTCAAGATGATGAACCCCAGCGATTCGATCGTCGACTGGGTGCTGGAGATGGTGCCGCAGATGGGCGCGGGCTGGTGCCCGCCCGGCATGCTGGGCATCGGCATCGGCGGCACAGCGGAAAAGGCCGTGGCGCTGGCCAAGGAAAGCCTGATGGACCCGATCGACATGGGCGAACTGAAGGCGCGCGGCCCGCAGAACAAGATCGAGGAACTGCGGATCGAGATTTTCGACAAGGTCAATGCGCTGGGCATCGGCGCGCAGGGTCTGGGTGGCCTGGCCACCGTTCTCGACATCAAGATCCACGACTATCCCTGCCATGCGGCGGGTAAGCCGGTGGCGATGATCCCGAACTGTGCCGCCACGCGCCATGCGCATTTCACGCTGGACGGGGCAGGTCCGGCCTATCTGGAGACGCCCAAGCTGTCCGAATGGCCGCAGGTCGACTGGAAGCCCAGCAAGGAAGCGATCAAGGTCGATCTCGACAATCTGACGCCGGACGTGGTGCAAAGCTGGAAGCATGGCGACCGGCTGTTGCTGAACGGCAAGATGCTGACCGGCCGCGACGCCGCGCACAAGCGGATCAAGGATATGCTGGCCAAGGGCGAGACCCTGCCGGTCGATTTCAAGGGCCGCGTGATTTACTATGTCGGCCCGGTCGATCCGGTGCGCGACGAAGTGGTCGGCCCGGCTGGCCCGACGACCGCGACCCGCATGGACAGTTTCATGGACATGATGCTGGAACAGGGGCTGGCCGCCTGCGTCGGCAAGGCCGAGCGCGGCCCGGCCGCCACCGAGAGCATCAAGACGCACAAGAGCGCCTATCTGATGGCGGTCGGCGGCGCGGCCTATCTGGTCGCGCGCGCGATCAAGGAAGCCAAAGTCGTGGGCTTTGAGGATCTGGGCATGGAAGCCATTTACGAATTCACGGTGGAGGACATGCCCGTCACCGTGGCCGTGGATAGCGAAGGTCAGAATGTCCACCGCCTCGCCCCGCTGGTGTGGCAGGAGAAGATCAAGCGCGAAAAGCTGCTCGAAGGGGCGTGAGCCTGCCTTATTCCTCCCCAAGCTTGCTTGGGGAGGGGGACCGGCGAAGCCGGTGGAGGGGAAATGCGCAATGCCCCCGAAACGCGAAACCGTAGAGAAGGCGCGCAAGCTACACCGCGCCCTCTCTACGCCCGAAGTGGCGTTGTGGCAGTGGCTGCGCGGCAGGCCGGACGGATTGAAGTTCCGGCGACAGCATCCGGCCGGGCCCTATATATTGGATTTCTATTGCCCTTCGGCGCGGCTGGCGATCGAGGTGGATGGCGGCGGCCATGACTTCGCCGAACAGGTCGCGCATGATGCGCGGCGGGATGCGTGGTTGCAGGCGCAAGGGTATCGCGTGCTGCGGGTTCGGGCTGTGGATATTTTCAGGGATTTCGATGCGGTGGGGCGGCAGATTTTACACTGCTGTTGCGCATTGCCCTCCACCAGCCTTCGGCTGGTCCCCCTCCCCATGCTGCGCATGGGGAGGATTAAGTGATTGATACGGATCAAGGCGGTGCGTGAGACGGGAACCCCGTTTCTCGCGCCGCATTATGTCCGGCACCCCCAGCCGGAGTTCACCCATGGCCTTCACGCAGCTCGAACCGCCCTTGCCCGTCACCATCGAAGGCAAGGGCAAGGGTTATGCCTTCGCCGTCATCGACTATGGGCAGGAGCATAATCTGATCTGGGTGACGGGTCTGAGCGACAGCGGCGAGATATGGTGCGCGCCCAATCCCTTGGTGCGGCTGGAATCAAACTGGACCATGGGACGCGTGATGCCGCGCAGCCCGGACTGGACGGAAGCGATACCCACCACCAAGCCAAGCTGACATGCAAAGGGCGCGCCACCCAATGGATGGCGCGCCCTTTTTCTGGCTCACCCCATGCTGCGCATGGGGCCGAATACCCTTATTCTTACAGCTTGCCGCTGAGCGACACGCCGATGATGCGGGGTTCGTTGAACACCGGCGCCATGTAATTTTCGATCACGCCCTTCATATTCTTCTCACCCGTGATGTTACGGGCGAAGGCAGCGATCTCATATTTGCCGTCCGGGGCGGTATAGCCGATCTTCAGGCCACCTTCGAAGTCACCCTTCGAGTAGAACTCCTTCGTCTTGTAGAGGACGAAGTTGGTGTAGCCCTGAATATTCCAGTCGGTCGCCGCGAACAGCTTGCCGCCATTGCCCAGCGGCACGTCGTAGCGGGCCGCGATGTTGGCCGTATATTTCGGCGCGTTGGGCAACGGGTTGCCGTCGATCTGGGCGAAGACGCCGCGCGAATTGGTGACGGTCGGGTCTTCCACGGTGCAGACGACCACGCCGTTCAGCGTGCAGACCTGCGCATAGACATTCTTGTCGTTTATCTCGCTGTGCAGCAGGCTGAGGCCGGCCGACAGAGTGAGGTTTTCGAACGGACGGGCTTCCAGATCGGCTTCCAGGCCATAGGCCTTGGCCGCGTCGGCGTTGAACAGGACGCCGTTGCCGTTCACGTCATTGCCGTTCAGCTGAATATCCTTCACCTTCCAGGCGAAGCCCGACAGGTTGAAGCGCAGGCGATTGCCCAGCAGGCTGGTCTTGATGCCGCCTTCATAGGACATGATCGTTTCCGAATCCGCCGTGGTAAAGTCGCTGTTGAACACGGCCGAGCGACCCTGAATGGTCGGGCCACGGAAGCCGCGCGCGACGCGGGCATAGAGGCTGACTTCGGGGGTCACTTCATACAGGGCGCTGACGTCCCAGCTGGGTTCCTTGCCGGTCAGCTTCACATAGCGACGGCCAGTGTAGGTCGATACGCCCGCCGCATTGGCGGTGGCGCGGACCAGACGGGTTTCCTTCGTATCCTTGGTGTAGCGGCCGCCGGCGGTGATGGTGAAGCCGGGGACGACTTCATAGCTGGCCTGACCGAACAGGCCCCAGCTTTCATTCTTGTTGCGCAGGCGCACCCAATTGTTGGGGTTATGCGCGGCCGTCGTCAGGAAATAGGCGCGCTGATAGAAGTCGGTGGTGTCACGGCTGTCGAAATACATGCCGCCGACCTGCCATTTGAAGGCGCTGTCGCCGTTGCTGGCGAGGCGGACTTCCTGGCTGAGCTGGTCGAGATCGCGAACATTGCCCTGGCTCTGGCCGAAGCCGTTCGCCACACCGGCCACCGGATAGTCAGCACCTGCACCGCCGTCCGTATCGCCACGGCTGTAGCCGCTGGTAGTTTCATAGGCGGTGATCGAGGTCAGGGTGACGGGGCCCATGTCGATCGCGATGTTTTCCGACGCGCCATAGGTCTTGTAGGCTTGCGGGTTGTTCATCGCTTCGTCGAGGGCGATCTTCGAACGGGGTTCGCCCGCCACGCTGTTGCTGCCCTTGGTCAGGCCGGCGCGGTGGAAGATGGTCGAGGTGCCGTCATAGTCGCGGGCATGGACGCTGGTCAGCATCGAGACATTTTCGGTCGGCGTCATCAGCAGCTGAAGGCGCACGTCCTTCTCATTATAGCCGCCCATCGCGTCCTTCTTCGGCGACACGGTGCCGTCGGCGCTGGGGCCTTCATAGGTGTTGTCGACCCAGTCGTCGCGATGCTGGTAAAGGGCCGAGACGCGGAAGGCGAGCTTGTCCGCGACGATCGGGCCGCCGATGCCGCCGTCGAAGGTGACGGTGTTGTAGCTGCCATAGCTGGCCTGGGCGCGACCCTGCCAGTCCATGGTCGGACGGTTGGTGTCGAACTTGATGATGCCCGCCGTGGTATTGCGGCCGAACAGCGAACCCTGCGGGCCGCGCAGCACTTCCACCTGATTGACGTCGAACACGGGGTTCGACTTCAGCACGACATGCTCCAGCACGACATCGTCCTGGATGATCGACACCGGCTGCGACGCGCCGAGATAGAAGTCGATATTGCCGAGGCCACGAATGTAGAAGCGCGGGAAGATGCGGCCGGTGGTGGTTTCGGCATAGAGGCCGGGCACGCGGGCGGCGAGTTCGAGAATGTCGCCGCCGCCGGCGGTCAGGTTGCGCAGCGCATCGCCCTGCACGACGCCGACCGAAACCGGCACCTTCTGGAGATTTTCGGAACGGCGTTCGGCGGTGACGACGATTTCGCCCAGCGCGCCATCATCGGCGGCATTGGCGCCTGCGTCCTGCGCATGGGCAACGCCGGTCAGCGCGCCAAAAGCCGTGGTCAGCAGCAGCGCCGACCGTCCGAAAGTGAATTTGGACAAGGTAATTCCCCGATATTCTGTTGCTTTGCGACCAGAATGCAGGCGCCCCTGCGCACCGCATTCGGATGCGATGGCGGCTAGGCCGCTTTTGTGGCGGGATGGTGACGGGCGGCGCGGCTCGACCGAATTTGTGTCAGAATATTGCGGAGCGTTGTAACATAGCAACACATCTTCGCCATGCGTCAAGGTGACTGGCAAGCGTCATACACCGCTGATATCCTGTCTCCCCATGACAGGGGAAATCGAAGCAGCGGGTGACATGATCACCGGGGGCATGATGGCGCGGGCGGTCGAGCCGGGCCATGGCGAAGCCGGGCATGGGGCCGGGCATGGGGCGCATGGAGAAGGCCATGGCGCCTGCCTGAATTGCGGCGCGAACGTCGATGGCCATTATTGCGCCAATTGCGGGCAGGCGGCGCATGTGCATCGCAGCTTTGCCGCGATCGGCCATGATCTGGCGCATGGCGTGCTGCATTTCGAGGGGAAGATCTGGACCACCCTGCCCGAACTGGCGCTGCGGCCGGGCAAGCTGACGCGGCGCTATATCCAGGGCGAGCGGGCGAAATTCGTGTCGCCCTTTGCCCTGTTCCTGTTCAGCGCCTTCCTGATGTACGCGATCTTCTCGCTCACCAGCCATCATGGCCCGACAGACGCTGTGCAAGGCGTGAAGATGGACAAGGGCGCGCAGGCCGAACTGCGCAGGGAGCAGGCAAAGGCCGACGCCCATATTCGCGAGATCGAGGCGAAGCTGAAGGCGCCGGGCCTTTCGGCCGCGCGCAAGGAAGCGCTGACCGAAAATCTGACCGACGCGCAGGCGGAGCGCAAGGGGCTGACGCTGGCGGGCGACCTCACTGATTCGCTGGTGGGCGAAGGGGTGAATGGCGGCATCGCCAAGACCGTGGGCAAGGCGGTGAGCGCGGCGGCGGAGAATCCGGAATTCGCTTATTACAAGCTCAAGGCCAATGCCTATAAATTCTCCTGGTCGCTGATCCTGATTTCCCTGCCCTTCCTGTGGCTGCTCTTTCCGTTCAGCCGCCGGTTCAAGATGTACGACCATGCGATCTATGTGACCTATTCGATCGCCTTCATGTCGCTGCTCTTTTCGCTGTCGATGCTGCTGACCGCCGTGCATGTGACCAGCGGGCTGGTGACGCTGGTGCTGCTGCTGTTCGCCGCCTGGCACATGTATCGCCAGTTCAAGGATGCCTATGCGCTGTCGCGGACCGGCACGCTGGTGCGGCTGCCCTTGCTCTATGGCTTTGCCTGTGTGTCGCTCTCGCTCTTCTTCACCTTCCTGGTGATGATGGGGTGACGCGCTTCGTTCGCCCTGTATAGGGCGGGCATGATCACCTCCCCTCTCTGGCTGCCTGCCACGCTGATGGCCGGCGCGACACAGGCCTGGCGCACCGCCGTCCAGCGCCGGGTGAGCCACAGCCTGTCGATCAATGCCGCCGGGCTGGTGCGCTATCTGTACGGCATCCCTTTCGCGCTGCTGATGCTGGGCGGCTATCGCCTGCTCTTCCCCACGCCCTTCCCGGCGATCGGGTCGCAATTCCTGCTCTTCTGCGCGGCGGGCGGGCTGGCGCAGATCATCGCCACCAATTTGCTGATCATGGCGTTCCAGCATCGCAATTTCGTGGTCGGCACCGCTTATTCCAAGACGGAGGCGGTGCAGGGCGCGGTCCTCTCCTTCCTGTTGCTGGGCGAGCGGCTGGCGCCGCTGGCCTGGGCGGGGATCGGCTGCGGCGTGATGGGCGTGATGCTGCTGTCGACGGGGGGCAAGCGGATGGGGCCGGGCGATTTCCTGCGCGCGCTGGGGCAGCCTGCGGCGCAGACGGGCATCGCATCGGGATTCTTCTTTGCCCTGACGGCGATCGGCATTCGCCGGGCGACGCAGGAGGTGGGTGGCGACGATCGCATATTGGCGGCGCTGACCGTGCTGTGCGCGACGGTGCTGTTGCAGACGCTGTTGCAGGGCGCCTGGCTGATGCTGCGCGAGCCGGGCGAGATGCGCCGGGTGATGGCAAGCTGGCGCGTGTCCGGGCAGGTGGGCCTGCTGTCCGCGCTGGGCAGTGCCTGCTGGTTCACCGGCTTTGCCACCGCGCCGGTCGCGCTGGTGCGGATCGTCGGCCAGATCGAGGTCGCCTTCACCATGGCGTTCGGGCATTTTTACCTGAAGGAACGCATGCGCCGCAGCGAGGCGATGGGGCTGGCGCTGGTGGTGACGGGCGTCGTGCTGGCGCTGGCGGGATCGATGCTGGCGGGGTCGCAGCGCTAAGAGTATGTTTGGAAAATGCGCGGAAGAGCGCATTTTCAGTGCCGCACCAGCCCACACCCCCACCCGACCTCCCATCAGGATACCATGTCTGGGAGGTCGGGTGGGGGTGTGGGCTGGTGCGGATGCGCCAGGGGCGCATTTCCGAACAGACACTAACGCTTATTTTACCATGGTGCGATAGCCCGGTGGCGTGGGAAACGAAGCGCATTCGCAAGCCGTCGCCAGCGCGGTCATGAAGGTTGCCAAATTGTCTGGTGACCTGGGCATCCGCACGCTCGATCTTCAGGCTGATATCAGCGAACTGGCCGACCGGGTGACGCAGCAGGCGCACACGATCGAGGCGATCAGCGGCGCCGCCGCGCAATTGTCGCGCGATGGCGACAGCGTGGCGTTAGCCGGGCAGGATGCGCGCGAAAAGGCGATCGCCGCCCGCGCCATCATCGATGATTCGGGCCGGCAGCTTTCCGTTGCGAACAGCAATTTCGTGGACCTGATCGAACAGGTCAGCCGCATCCATGCGCGGCTGGACGGCTTTGGCGAGGCGCTGAAAACCGTCGCCCATGTGACCAGCGTGATCAGCGGCATCGCCAGCCAGACCAATTTGCTGGCGCTCAACGCCACGATCGAGGCCGCCCGCGCCGGGGACGCCGGGCGCGGCTTTGCCGTGGTCGCCTCCGAAGTGAAGAAGCTGGCGCAGGAGACGGCTGCGGCGACCCACACGATCGAACAGTCGATCGGCGCGCTGACCGGTGAGGCGGGCGGCATGCTGGCCAGCATCACCCATGGCGCACAGACCGCGCGCACCGCGCTCAACGACACCAAGAATATCGAGTCGCTGGTCGACCGGCTGGGCGCGCTGATGCAGGGCCTGTCCAGCAACAGCGATTCGGTGGCGTCGCGCATCGCCTCCATGGTGGGATCGGCGGGCGAAATCCGCACCGGCCTGTCGGCGCTGGCGAGCACATCGACCGACAATGCCGACGGGCTTCAGCGCCTGTCCAGCCGGGTATCGACCGCCAGCGACGACACCAACGACCTGCTGCAATATCTGGCCGAAAGCGGCGTCGACATTCCCGATTCGCCCTATATTCGCTTCAGCCTGGAAAGCGCCGAGCAGGTCGGTCACGCGATCGAGCGTGCGATCGACGCGGGCGATATCAGCGAGACGGCGGTCTTCAGCGAATATTATGCGCCGGTCACGGGCACCAATCCACCGCTCTTCACCCATCCGGTGCAGGCCGTGATGCTGCCCGCCGCCCGCGCGCGGCAAGAGCAGGCGCGCGGCTTTGCCGGCCTGTTCGGCATGACCTTCACCGACCGCAATGCCTATGGCGCGATCGCCATGCCGGAGCGCGCTCAGCCGCAGCGGCCGGGCGACCTCAACTGGAACCTCGAACATTCGCGCCAGGGCGTGATCTTCGATTTCCCTGACACGCGCGAGCAGGCGAAGATCACCCAGCCCTTCTGCATCAAGGCCTATCGCCGCCTGACCGCCGAGGGCGAAGTGATCCTGCTGAAGCAGGTGATCGCCTCCATCCATGTGAAGGGCCGCCACTGGGGCATCCTCCAGATGGCCTATCGGGATCAAGGGTAACAGCCTCTGATCAAATGCCGCGGCAGCGCATGACCGCATGGACATGACCCGTCGATTATGGTCCTCTCCCGCCCGGCATCATCCGGGAGGAGACGGAATATGGCGGCATCTGGGAACGGACAGACTCTTGGCGCTTCTGAAAAGGGGCATGCAACATCGGCATCCGACCTTGCCTGGTCGCTGTCCGCCACGGCCGCCGTCTATGCCAATCTGACCGGCACGTCCGGCGGCGATGTGCTGACCGGCACATCCGGCGCGGACATGATCGACGGGCTGGCAGGCAACGACATGATCGACGGTGCGGCCGGGAACGATCATCTGATCGGCGGGCTGGGCGCGGACATATTGCAGGGCGGCACCGGCAACGACATATTGGATGGCGGAGCGCATACCGACACCGCCAGCTATGCCAGCGCAACGGCGGCCGTGACCGTCAATCTGGCGATCAGCGGGGCACAGAATACGATCGGCGCAGGCACCGATACGCTGATCGCGATCGAAAGCCTGCTGGGGTCCAATTATAATGACGTGCTGACCGGCGACGCGGGCAACAACCGGCTGACCGGCGGCAATGGCGCCGACACGCTGAACGGAGGCGCGGGCGACGATATCCTCGACGGCGGCGCCCATACCGACACGGCAACCTATGAAAACGCAACGGCGGGCGTGACCGTCAGCCTGGCGATCGCCGGGGTGCAGAACACGATCGGCGCGGGCAATGATCGGCTGATCAGCATCGAAAAGCTGATCGGGTCCGACTTTGACGACAGACTGACCGGCGGCAATGGCGACGACAAGCTGGAAGGCGGGCTGGGCAACGACATATTGTCCGGCGGCAATGGCTATGACGTCGCGCGCTATGTCACCGCGACGGCGGGCGTGACCGTCGATCTTTCGGCCGTGGGCGCGCAGAATACCGGCGGCGCGGGCATCGATACGCTGATCAGTATCGAACATGTCACCGGTTCTTCCTTCGACGATGTGCTGACCGGGACGAGCGGCGACAATATCCTCAATGGCGGAAGCGGTGTCGATACAGTGCGCTACAGCAGTGCGACGGCGGCAGTGACGGTAGACCTGCGCACCATAGATGCGCAGAATACCGGCGGCAGCGGTACCGATACACTGATCGGCATCGAGAATCTGACCGGTTCGGCCTATAATGACAATCTGACAGGCAATGCCGATAACAATATATTGAATGGCGGAGCCGGTGCCGATCGATTGATCGGCGGACTGGGCGATGACATCTATTATGTCGACAATGTCGGCGACGAGGTGGTCGAAACGGCGGATGGCGGCAACGACATCATCTGTTCGTCCATCACCTACACTCTGACCGGCGAGGCGATCGAGATGCTGGCCCTGATCGGAACAGCAGCGATCAATGCCACGGGTACTTCGGGCAACAACCGGCTGATCGGCAATGACAGCCATAATAGCCTGATCGGCCTGGCAGGTAACGACATCCTGTCGGGCGGCGGCGGCCTGGACTTGCTGCATGGCGGCGCGGGCAATGACGTAATGGATGGCGGTGTCGGCAGCGACATCATCACCTATTTCGACGCGACCAGCGCGGTGACGGTCAACCTGGCTATCAATGACGCGCAGGACACCGGCGGCGGCGGGATCGATACGCTGACGAACATCGAAAGACTGACAGGTTCGCAATATGATGACAATCTGACCGGCAATGCCGACGATAATGTCCTGGATGGCGGCAGCGGCGCGGATGTGATGATCGGCGGGCTGGGCGATGATGTCTATTATGTCGACAATGTGGGCGACATCGTTGTGGAGGGCGAAAATGCCGGCAAGGATACGATCAACTCGTCAGTATCCTATGTGCTGGGAAGCCGGATCGTGGAGACGCTCAATCTGACCGGTGCAGCAGCGATCGACGGCACTGGCAACAACCGGGCGAATTGGATCACCGGCAATAGCGGAAACAATGTCCTGACGGGAATGGGCGGGAATGACACGCTGATCGGCGGTTCGGGTACGGACTTGCTGAACGGCGGAGCAGGCAATGACGTGATGGACGGGGGCCTTCACACCGACACCGTCACCTATGCCGACGCGACCGGTGGGGTGACGGTCAGCCTGGCCATCAGCGGTCTACAGGATACGGGTGGTTCGGGGATCGATACACTGATCGGGATCGAGCGCCTGATCGGATCGCAATATGACGATTATCTGACCGGCCGAGCGGGAGATGATGGCCTGACGGGCGGGGCGGGCAACGACATGTTCGAGGCAAGCACGGGCAAAGACACACTCGACGGTGGAATCGGCGATGACACGGTCAGCTATGCGCAGGCCAGCTCAGGCGTAACCGTCATGCTGTGGCGCGATTCGGGCGACAAGAATTCCTCTTCGGCCGGCAGAGACGTGCTGATCAGCATCGAGAATGCGACCGGATCGGCTTTTAACGATATATTGTTGGGCAGCGTAGGCGATAATCATCTGATCGGTGGAATGGGTGACGACCTGCTAAGTGGATATGGCGGCAATGATATCCTGGACGGCGGAATCGGGACCGATACCGCCAGCCATATCGACTCGCTGGCAGGCGTCACCGTCAATCTGGCCCTTACCGGCCCGCAAGATACCGTCGGATTTGGGATCACCACGCTGATCGGTATCGAAAACCTGATCGGATCGAGACTCGACGACGTGCTGACTGGGAACGCCGAGAATAATCGGATCGAGGGCAACAAAGGCAACGACCTGATAAGCGGCGGGCTGGACGACGATTTTATCGACGGCGGCGATGGCTATGACACCGTAAGCTATGCCGATGCCACCAGCGGGATGACGGTATCGTTGAATGGCACCCCGACAATGATTGGCGGTGGCGTGGGGAATGACACGCTCTACGCAATCGAGAATGTGATCGGGTCCGCCTATGATGATGTGCTGGTCGGCGGTAGCGGCTACAATATTCTGTCAGGCGGGTCGGGTGCCGACACGCTCTACGGCGAGGATGATGCGGACGTCCTCTATGGCGATGCTGGCGATGACATGCTGTATGGCGGCAATGGTGCCGATCAACTCCATGGCGGAGACGGAAACGATATCCTGACTGGCGGCGCGGGCAATGACAAATTCTATCTGGATAGCGGGTCATCCAATGACGTGATCACCGATTTCACGTCCGGGCAGGATGAGATTGTCGTGAATGGCGCCGCTTTCGGCATGGCGGCGGGCAGCCTGTCGGCCGACGCCTTTGCGATCAGCGGGAGCGGATCGTCAGCCAGCGCCATGGCGGCCTCGACGTCTGGCATGTTCATCTATGACGATGATAGCGGGACGCTGTTGTGGAATGGCTATCAGATTGCCACCCTCTCGCCCCAACTCGACCTGACGGCCGCTGATTTCCTGGTGATCTGAAGCGGGGCGGCGAACCACCGCCCTACCCGTTCACTCCTCGCCGAACTTGTCCTCGACCAGGGTGACGAGTTTGCCGAGGGAATCGACGGCTTCAGGGCCGGTGGCCTTGATGGTGATGCTGTCGCCCTTGGCCGCGCCGAGCATCATCAGGCCCATGATGGAGGTGCCGGTGACGTGGTTGCCGTCCTTGCTGACGATGATGTCGGCGGGCAGGCCGCTGGCCAGGGTCACGAACTTGGCGCTGGCGCGGGCGTGCAGGCCGCGCTTGTTGCTGATGAGGACTTCCTGGCTGACTTCGTTCATGTGGTGCTGCCCAACAGTTCCGACGCTACGCTGATATATTTCTGCCCCGCTTCGCGCGCGGCGGCGACTGCGGCGCGCACGTCCATCACCTTGCGCGCGCTTTCCAGACGGATCAGCATGGGCAGGTTGATGCCGGCAATCACCTCGATCTCGCCAGCCTTGAGCAGCGAGATGGCAAGGTTGGACGGGGTGCCGCCGAACAGGTCGGTCAGCAGGATCACGCCCGCCCCGTCATTGACGCGGGCGACGGCCGCAGCGATGTCCGCGCGGCGCAGTTCCATGTCATCTTCCGGCCCGATGCAGATGGTTTCGATCTGCTGTTGCGGTCCGACGACATGCTCCATCGCCACGACGAATTCCGTCGCGAGCGAGCCATGGGTGACGAGTACGAGTCCGATCATGTGCTTACGGGGCCCACCTGTGTCATGATTACGCTTTCGGGCCTCCCGGTCGACGCTTCTCCAGACTATCCTGGGGCGTTGATTCTATATTGCGGTGCAAGACCGTGGGCGAAAAGCCCGCCTCTTGCAAGTGTTTCGCGATCCGGGTCGCGACATGAACCGAGCGATGCTTGCCGCCGGTACAGCCAATCGCGACCGTGATATAGGCTTTGCCGCCCTCCGCGTAGCGGGGCAGCAGGGTGACGAGCAGATCCTCGATCTTGCTCACCGCTTCCTCATAGGCCGGGTCCGCCTGAATATAGGCGGCGACTTCGGGGTCTAGCCCGGTCCTGGGCCGCAGGTCCGGCTCCCAGTGCGGATTGCGCAGGAAGCGCATGTCGAACATCAGGTCGGCATTGCGGGGCACGCCGCGCGAAAAGCCGAAGGACAGGATCGTCAGCACCGGGTCCGACAGCCCTTCGCGGGCAAAGCGGCTGCGCATTTCCTGTTGCAGGGCGTTGCTGGTGAAGCTGGTCGTGTCGATCACCTGACTGGCCCAGCGGCGCAGCGGATCCGTCAGTTCGCGTTCCCGCGCAATGCCGTCGGCGGCGGGCCGGTCCAGCGCCAGCGGATGACGGCGGCGCGTCTCGGCAAAGCGGCGCTCCAGTTCGGCATCGGTGCAGTCGAGAAACAGGGTTTCGACGTCATGGCTGTGCTTTTCGCGCAGCGCCTTGATTCGCTGGACGATGGCGCCAGCGTCGAAACCGCGGGTGCGCGCATCGATGCCCAGCGCCAGCGGTCGTTCATCCTCCCCGGCATGGCCGGCCGGGAGCGGCGTGTCGAGCAACCGGTCGAGCAGGACGAGCGGCAGATTGTCGACCACTTCCCATCCCATATCCTCCAGCGTCTTGAGCGCCGTGGTCTTGCCCGCGCCCGACAGGCCCGACAGCAGGAGGATGGTCTTGGGCTGGGTCACAGGCCCGGCGCTTTCAGGCCCGGCGCTTTCAGGCCCAGCGCCTTGAGCGCCAGTTCCACCTTGATCGGGGCGGAGGTTTCGAACGGGGCGATCTTGATGACGGGGACGTCGATGCCCGCGACGGCGCGGTGAATCGGTTCCATCGGCATCCGGTCCACCTTGTCGAACAGGGCACAGATCAGCGCAACGGGCGCTTCGTCCAATGCCGGCAGATCGACGATGCCGATGCCGCGCACCTCCATCTTGCCCGCGATCGTCGCCGGGGCGCTGGCTACCAGTTGCCCCCCTACCCGCCGCACCAGCGTATAATCATCGCTGACCAGCAGGCCGCCACGGTCGATCAGGCGCAAAGCGAGGTCGGACTTGCCGCTGCCGCTGGGACCGGACAGCAGCACGGCGCGGCCGCCAATGGCCACGCTGGTCGCATGAAGCGTTTCAGATGAAAGTGCGCGCGCCATATCCCCCGTGCATCCGTTCTAGCCTGTGTCGGCACGGATGGAAATGGCGTTGATTCCGGCCCTTGGTCCTATTCCGACACGATGCCCGGATCGCGGGCGACGGCCATGGGCAGGCGGACGACGAAGCGGGCGCCATTTTGTTCGTCCTCGCGATCCCCTATCGCGATCTTGCCCTGATGCCCCTCCACGATGGAACGGGCGATGGCGAGGCCCAGGCCCGAATGCTTGCCGAACGTCTCCCCTTCCGGCCGGACGCTGTGGAAGCGGCGGAAAATATGTTCGCGCTCGGACAGGGGGACGCCGGGGCCTTCATCCTCGACACTGACCAGCACTTCGTCATCCGCGACGGTGGCGATGATCTGGACGAGGCCGCCGTCGGGCGAGAAGGACACGGCATTGTCGATCAGATTGTCGAGTACGCGGATCAGTCGGCCTTCTTCGCCCAGCACCACCGCGACATCCTTGCGCGGGCGGGCGAAGGCGAGGCGGACACTGCGCGGCACGCCGCGCGCTTCGCGGGCGATCACCATCTTTTCGATCAGCAGGCCCAGGTCGATCGGTTCGAAATGGGTGCGGGACAATTCGGCATCGACGCGCGAGGCTTCGGCAATGTCGGTGACGAGGCGGTCGAGACGGCGGACGTCATCCTGCGCTATGGCCATGAGCTGCGCGCGCAGATCGGGCCGCTCCACCCGGTCGAGCGCATCGAGCGCGGAGCGCAGCGAGGCGATCGGATTCTTGAGTTCGTGGCTGACGTCGGCGGCGAAGGCGTCGGTCGCGTCGATTCGCTGGCGCAGCGCATGGCTCATGTCGGAGAGCGCGCGGGCGAGCATGCCGATCTCGTCGCGCCGTTCGGGCAGGCGCGGCACCGTGACCGAGCGGGCGCGGCCGAGGCGGACGCGCACGGCGGCGCGGGCCAGACGCTGGAGCGGCTGGACGATGGTGCGGGCGAGGAACAGCGAGAGCAGGACCGAAGCCAGCACCGCCACGGCCAGCACCATGCCCAGACGCAGCCGCTCGGCGCGCACGGTGCGGGTGATGTCGCGGGCATTTTCGGTCGCGAGCAGGCTGCCGCCATCGCGGGTCGCGACCGCCGCCGAAATCATGAAGGTGCGGTCGGGCGCATAGCGGTTCATCGCCTGCGGCCGCAGCGTCTTGCGCGCCAATATGAGTTCGGGCCAGGCATCGGCCTTGTCGACCACCGGTTCCTCGAAATCGGGGGGACGGTCGGCGGACACGATCCGGTCGACCGCCTTGTCGAGGAAGCGGGCGACATGGCGCTGCCATTCCTCCTCCGAAGGCAGGCGCAGCCGGTAGCGGGGCGCATCCATCAGGAAACTGTCGGCAATCCGATCCCCATTGGCGGCATAGCGGCGCACCCGGTCGCCGGTCTGGCGCGAATAGGCGGCGATCAGCGCATTCTGCCGATCGGCCGGCGCATTTTCCAGACCGATGGCGAGCAGCTTCAACTCACGCGCCGACTGATCCAGCCGGTCGTCGACGATACGGGTGCGATAGCTGTCGAGATAGAAGAAGCCGCCCGCCAGCAAGGCGAGCGCGAAGACGTTGACCGCCAGAATGCGCGGCGTGAGGCTGAGGCGCCCCGACCAGCGCACCGCGAGCGGCGCGTCTTCACTCCTCGGAGAATCGATATCCGGCGCCATAGAGGGTGTCGATTGCGTTGAAATCGGAGTCTACCTCGCGGAACTTGCGGCGCAGCCGCTTGATATGGCTGTCGATCGTGCGGTCATCGACATAGACGTCATCCTGATAGGCGGCGTCCATCAACTGGTTGCGGTTCTTGACCACGCCGGGCCGCGCCGCAAGCGTTTCCAGAATCAGAAATTCGGTGACGGTCAGGGTGACGTCCTGCCCGTTCCATTTCACCCGGTGACGGGCCGGGTCCATTTCCAGCCGGCCGCGTATGATGGGGTCGGCGGCCGGTTCGTCCGGCGCATCGGGCGTCTTGCTGACTTCGGCGCGGCGCAGGATGGCGCGGATGCGCGCGATCAGCAGCCGTTGCGAGAAGGGTTTGGAGATATAGTCGTCCGCGCCCATCGCCAGGCCCAGCGCCTCGTCCAGTTCATCCGTCTTGGACGTCAGGAAGATGACCGGCATCTGCGTCTTTTCCCGCAGGCGGCGCAGCAGTTCCAATCCGTCCATGCGGGGCATCTTGATATCGAAGACGGCAAGGTCGGCGGGATTTTCCAGCAGCGCCTTCAGCGCGCCTTCGGGATCGGAATAGATGCGCGTCATGAAGCCTTCGGACTGTAGCGCGATCGACACCGAGGTCAGAATATTCTTGTCGTCATCAACCAGGGCAACGGTTGCAGTCATGCGGTGTCCCATGATCGTGGAAGGGAAATATGGGGCCAGCGTTAGACGAAGGTGCGCCATGTCGCAAGGAATGGGCAAGGCGAAGGCGCGCCGCCAATGCTGCGGTGCAAGCGTCGAAATTCGAGACATGTGGGGTATTTGAGGGATTTGACGCTTTATGCGCAAAGCCCTATGCCAATGCCCGTCAGCAGCAAGAGACGCCGTGCGACAAACAAGCGGCGCTCAAGGGGCGGATCGATCGCATTCACAAAGAGTGAAGCGATAGGGAAACCATATCAGGAGTAAAGGCGTGCAGGCCAAATCCTCAATAACCCTGGCCGAACAGGGCATCACCACCCATGCCACCCAGTTCTGGAATCTGGGCACTGCCCCGCTGGTCGAGGCAGCGATCCGCAATGGCGAAGGCATCCTGTCGAAGGACGGCCCGCTGGTCGTGAAGACCGGCAAACACACCGGCCGCAGCGCCAAGGACAAGTTCATCGTCCGTGATGCCGAAACCGAAGACACGGTATGGTGGGGCGACACCAATCGCGGCATGACGCCGGAGCATTTCGCCGCGCTGAAGGAAGATTTCCTGAAGGCGCTGGCTGAGAAGGACACGCTGTACGTCGCCGACCTGTTCGGCGGTTCGCAGCCCGAACATCGCGTCAATGTGCGCGTCATCAACGAGCGCGCCTGGCATAATCTGTTCATCCGCACCCTGCTGGTGCGCCCGACCGCCGATGAACTGACCGGCTTCGCGCCCGAATATACGATCATCGACCTGCCGACCTTCGTCGCCGATCCGGCGCGCCATGGCTGCCGCAGCGAAACCGTGATCGCGGTCAACTTCACCGAGAAGCTGATCCTGATCGGCGGCACCAGCTATGCCGGCGAAATGAAGAAGTCAGTGTTCGGCATCCTCAATTACCTGCTGCCGACCAAGGGCGTGATGCCGATGCACTGTTCCGCCAATATCGGCGCGAATGGCGACACGGCGGTCTTCTTCGGCCTGAGCGGCACCGGCAAGACGACGCTCTCGGCCGACGCCAGCCGCACGCTGATCGGCGATGACGAGCATGGCTGGTCGGACACGGCGGTCTTCAATTTCGAGGGCGGCTGCTATGCCAAGATGATCAACCTGTCGGCCGAGGCCGAGCCGGAGATCTTCGCCACCACCAAGCGGTTCGGCACGGTGCTGGAAAATGTCGTGATCGACGAAGAGACCCGCACGATCGACCTGGACGACAACGCGCTGGCCGAAAATAGCCGTGGTTCCTACCCGATCGACTTCATCCCGAACACGTCGGAGAAGAATCTGGGTCCGGTCCCGAAGAACATCATCTTCCTGACCGCCGACGCTTATGGCGTACTGCCGCCGATCGCGCGGCTGACGCCGGAACAGGCCATGTATCACTTCCTGTCCGGCTACACCGCGCGCGTCGCGGGGACCGAGATCGGCGTGACCGAACCGACGGCGACCTTCTCCACCTGCTTCGGTGCGCCCTTCATGCCGCGTCACCCCAGCGTCTATGGCAATCTGCTCAAGGAGCGGATCAACAAGGGCGGCGTCACCTGCTGGCTGGTCAATACCGGCTGGGCGGGCGGCAAGGCGACGATGCCGGGGATCAAGCGCATGCCGATCAAGGTGACGCGCGCGCTGCTGAACGCGGCGCTGGACGGCAGCCTGAACGATGTCGAATTCCGCACCGATCCGAACTTCGGCTTCGAAGTGCCGGTGGCGGTGAATGGCGTCGATTCGACCATCCTCGACCCGCGCGCCATGTGGGCCGACAAGGAAGCCTATGACCTGACCGCGCTGACGCTGGTGAAGCAGTTCGTGGACAATTTTGCCCAGTTCGAGGCGCATGTCGACGATGGCGTCCGCAGCGCGGCGCTGACCGCCGCCTGATCGGGAAACGGTGTTCCTGCGAAAGCAGGAACCCAGTTCCGCCGGTGCAGGCAGGCTAGAGCGCTGGACTGGGCTCCTGCTTTCGCAGGAGCACGAAGCAAAAGAGCCGGGAGGGTTTCCTTCCGGCTCTTTTGCTTTGGGTTAAGGATGTAAACTGCTATTCTGGCGGCCAATCTTTTGCGGGAGTAATGGGCATGTTCGAAGATATGATCGGCAAGTTCGGCGGGCTGGAAGCGATCGCGGCGCAGATCGGCCTGACACCGGAACAGATGCAGGGCCTGTTCAGCGATATCAGCGCCAAGATCGGTTCGGGCGAGACGAGCGTCACCGCGCTGGCGGAGACGGCGGCCGAACATGGCGTGTCGGCCGACAAGTTGCAGGAACTGCTGGGCGCGTTCGGCGGGCCGGAAGCGATCATGGGCAAGCTGGGCGGCTTTTTCGACCGCGATGGCGACGGCAATCCGCTGAATGAACTCGGCGGCATCGCCAAAGGCTTGTTCGGTTAAATGGCCGCTAGGGGCGTTCTGCAAAAGGGCGCCCTTTGGACGGCGATAGTTTTTTTGGCCTTGCCTTTGGGGTGCGGGCGGGCCATTCGCGGATGAGGATATTATTGCGAATGATCCGCAACTGGCCCCGCTCCGGGCGGCGCCTGCGATATGCAAGGATAAGGTCTTGACCGACGTGACGATCGAAAAGCCGGTACTGGAACCCACCGGCGCGCTTTCCGTGGAAACCGTGCTGTCGGTGAAGCACTGGAACGAGCATCTGTTCAGCTTCCGCATCACGCGGCCCGCCGCCTTCCGCTTCCGGTCGGGCGAGTTCATCATGATCGGCCTGAAGGGCGACAATGGCAAGCCGCTGCTGCGCGCCTATTCGATCGCCAGCCCGAGCTGGGACGAGGAAATCGAGTTCCTGTCGATCAAGGTGCAGGATGGTCCGCTGACCAGCAAGCTCCAGAAGATCGAGCCGGGCGACCAGATTTATCTGGGCCGCAAGCCGACCGGTACGCTGGTGACCGACGCGCTGCTGCCGGGCAAGCGGCTGTTCATGCTGTCGACCGGCACCGGTCTGGCGCCGTTCCTGAGCCTGCCGCGCGACCCCGATGTCTATGATTTCTACGAGCAGGTCGTGGTGGTGCATTCGGTGCGCCGGGTGAGCGATCTGGCTTTCCGTGACGAGATGGAAGCCAAGTGGAGCGAAGACCCGCTGGTGGCGGAACAGGCCGCGGGCCAGTTCCATTATGTGCCGACCGTGACGCGCGAACCCTTTGATGGACACACCGCGCGGATCGACAAGCTGGTCGAAAGCGGCGCGCTGTTCGAAGGCATTCCGGGCGCGGGCAAGTTCGACCCCGAAACCGACCGGATCATGATGTGCGGCAGCATGGAGATGATCAAGCAGTTCGGCGCCTATTTCGAGGAACAGGGCTTCACCGAAGGCTCCAACGCGGCGCCGGGGCAGTTCGTGATCGAGCGGGCTTTCGTTGGCTGAGGGCTGACGTAGCGGGAATAGACAAGGCCGGGGGAGTGATCCTCCGGCCTTTTTGTTGGGCGTGACTTGTTCCCCGGCGAAGGCCGGGGTCCAGTTGAGAGCGTTGAACTGGACCCCGGCCTGCGCCGGGGAACAGGATGTTACGCGCGCTTCCGTTCCGCGACCCAGCTATCGACATTCTTGGCGAGCACGGTCATCGGCACGCCGCCGCCCTTGACCACGGCGTCGTTGAACAGGCGGAAGTCGAACCTGTCGCCCAGCGCCTTCTGCGCCAGCCCCCGCAGGCGGACGATTTCGCCATGGCCGACCTTGTAGCCGCAGGCCTGACCCGGCCAGGCGCAATAACGGTCCACTTCGCCCTGCACATCCTCGACACTGGAGCCGTTGGTGGTGGCGAACCAGTGGATGGCGTGATCGCGGGTCCAGCGCTTGGCGTGGAGGCCGGTGTCGACCACGAGGCGGCAGCAGCGATAGGCAATCGACTGGAGATAGCCCAGCCGCCCGGCGACATCGCCGTCATAAGCGCCCAGTTCGTCGCCCAGCTGTTCGGCATAGAGCGCCCAGCCCTCGCTATAGGCGTTGAAGGCGAGGAGGGAGCGGATCAGCGGCAGCTTGTAGGTATATTCGCCCTGCCAGATATGGCCGGGTATCCCCTCATGATAGCAGAGGGTGGGCAGCGAATAGCGCGGCCAGATGCTGGTGTCGCGCAGGTTGATATAATAGTTGCCGGGGACAGAGCCGTCGATCGTGCCGGGGCCGGCATAGGCGCCGGGCGCGCCCGCCTCGATCTCCACGGGCACGCGCTTCACGATCAGCTTGGCCGGGACGAGGGTGGCGAAGGCGCGCGGCAGCCGGGTGCGGATGTCGGCGAGGCGGCCGTCGATGAAGCTCAATATCTGCTGGCGACCGGCATCGTCATTGGGGAAGAGATATTGCGGGTCTTTGCCCATGGCGGTCATGCGTTCGCCGACGGTGCCCTTCGTCATGCCGAGGCTCTTCAAGAGCCGGTCCATTTCGGATTGCAGCGCGGCGAGCTGCTCCAGGCCGAGCTTGTGGACTTCCTCGGGCGAGCGGGTGGTGGTGGTGCCGGCCCGCAGCGCCCAGTCATAATAGGCCTCGCCCTGCGGCAATTTCCACACGCCCGCATCCATGGTGGCGGTGGTGCGGTGGCGCTGGAGTTCGGCGACCTGTGCGGCGAGCGCGGGGGCGACTTCATCGCGGACGATCTGCTGCGCCTTTGCGGCATAGTCGCCGGGCATGTCCTTCGTGCGGCGGGCGATGGAGGCGACGGGCACCCACTGGTCGAGCGGCTGCGCCTGCACCGTGGCCATCTGCTTCAATGTCTTGTCGAGCAGGAAGGCGGGCGCGGTGACGCCGATGCCGGCATCCTGTTTCAACCGTTCCGTCTCGCCCGTGAGGTTCGCGGCATAGGCGTGGAGGCGGGCGAGATAGGCGTCGGCGTCGGCCGCATCCTTGATCGCATGATTGCTGTCGAGAAAGTCGGGCGTTTCGACAAAGACGCCGGTATTCTGCGCGACGGCATAGGGCGCGTTGCGATAGGACCAGTTGCTGTTCATCATCGCCATGTCGCCAAAGGGGAAGGCGAAACCGTCCGCCGCCATTTCATGGCTGGCCAGCACGACTTCGACATCGGTGCGGGCGGCGGGCGAGAGGGGCTTGAGATCGATCGCGCGGAGTCTGGCGAGGCGGTCCTGCACATGGGCGGCGATCTGCGCCTGTCCGGCGGGCGTCTTGTCGCCCAGACGGCGCTTGAGCGCGGCGCGGACGCCGGTGTCGATGCCAAGGCCGCTGGCACTTTCGGGCGCGTCGGCGAGCATGGCTTCGGCCATGTCGGACAGGATCGCTTCGGCCCGGCCATCCGCCGTGTCGGTGGCGGCAAAAGCGCGCGCGGGGAGCGCGGACAGGGCGATGGCGGAGGAGCCGGCGACGAGGAAATCGCGGCGGGAGGTCGTCATGGGAAGCTGGTCTCCGATAGGCAATCTGTCCCTTAACTTCGCATATTTCCCGCAGATTTCGACATGAAATTTCCTTCATGCGACAGATTATGACAAGGACGGCACGCCCCCGTCGGCGCCTGCCACCGCCGCAAGGGCGGGGACGAGCCTCGCCCATTCCTCCGGCGAGAAGGGGCCATTGTCGATCAGCGTGGTGATGACGTGGCGCAACGCCATGCGCTGGCGATGGGGCATGGCGTCGCGGCGGCCATCCCGATCGGCGCCCAGCGCGTTGAGCGCGGCGAACATCAGCCGGGGATCATTGTCGGTCCGCTGGCCGACCACCTCCCCCCGGCGGACGATCGGCCGGACGCGCTTGCCGTGGATGAGGGCGATGGCGCGGCCGCGACTTTCGTCCAGCCCCATGTCGAGCGCCCAGTCCCAGGCGGCGGCGAAACTGTCCGCCCCTGCCCTGCGCCGCAGATGATAGGCCGATCGCGGCGATCGCCCGACGCTGCGCGCCGCCTGTGCGACGACGCCGCAGCGGGAGAGCGCATCGATGAAGGCGCGCTGGGTGTCGGGGCACCATCCCTGCGCGCGGCGGCGCAGCATCGGGACGGGAGTGAAGTGGAGCGGATCAGGGTGCTGGGTCATGCTGGCGAGGGTGGCACGGATGGGGCTGTGTAGGACAGGCGGCCCCGGCCCGATCCCCCCGGCCCGGATATCCCCGGCCCCCGCCGACACGACGACCGGATCAGGAAAAGGCCAGATTATATTCGAAGACCGGCACCTTGTCGCTCCAGTCCGCCATCTGGTGGACCGTATCCCGGAAATATGTGTCGTCCGGGGGAAAGCTGTAGACGATCGGCCCGACCATGGTGGTTCCGGCGACGATCGCGTCGGTCAGTTCGACGGTGCCAGGGATGCACCAGCTATAGAGGACATAGCCCTGCCCCGGCGGGAGGATGACGGGCATGGGATGCTGGATGGTCTGACCCGCCGGGGCCGACATGACGAAACTGGGCAGGGCGCCGGCATCGAGCAACTCCGCCGCCGTGCTGGGCGGCGGCGCATCGACGGAACGGACCACGCTGAACACATTATGGTGCAGGAACGGCTGATCCGTCTGGTTCTTCGCTTCGATGATGAAATCCGCCTGACCGGCGAAAAAGGCTATCCGGGTGAGGTCGTTGACGGAGGCGCTGCCCGACGCCTGCGGCGCGACCGGCGGCTTCACATCCGTCGGCAGGGTGGCGGCATCGGCGGGCGGGGCGATGACGGCGCTGAGCTTTGGCAGCGCCGCTTCCAGCGAACTGGCGAAGCCGGCGATCGGCGCCAATATGCTCCCGACCCGAAGCAGGGACGTCATGCCCAGCAGCGTACCTGCGAGAGTGGCGCCGCTTGCCAGCAACCCAAGCCCGGCGATCACGCCCGAGGCTGGCGTCGTGACGGTGTAGCTGCCGTCCGGTTTCTGTTCGCAGGCGGAAAGCGGCAAGGCGGAGGCGGCCGTCGCGGCGAGGAAGGTGCGCCGATCGATGCGGGACAGGTCTAGCATCGGCGCACCGCCCGGCCGGAGCGATACATGATCACTCCCCCGTTGGCGGGGTAGCTGAACGTCACCGGATCGAGCGTCGCCTCCACCCGGCATAGCCGCAGGGCCAGATTGTAGAGCGACTGTTCGAGGCTGGCGATCCGGTTTTCCACCCCCGCCAGCCGACTGGTGGCATCATAGTCCGTGCGGGGATAGCCGGTCCCGGGATATTGGCCATAGCGCGTGGACCCGGCCGCCTGGACGCTCGTTTGCAGGCCGCTGCCACCGCACGCGCAAAGGGCAAGAATCACGGGCAACGCCAGTGAAGCAGGCATGATTCTATTCTTTCCGACATGTTTCGACATGCAGTCAATCTATCGGAAATTCATGGATCGCATCATGTTGTTGGAACCATAATGAATGTTTTTAGGAAATATTAAGGGCGCCGACATCTTTCCGTACTGATAGACACCGAGACTCTTTTCGGAATGCCGTGAAGCAGACCGGTTGAGATGGCTGCATCATGAAGCTGGCGCGCCCGCCCCTGCCCGCAGGTACGAATTTTTTGGGGTGGCTGATCGGTGCGGGCGAACCTAGACCCGGACCCATGACCATGCCGGTGAATATCGATCCTGGAGTGCTGACCGAGAGGGAGAAGCAGACGCTGCGGCTGATGTGTCGGGGGCATGACGCGAAATCGATCGCGCGGAGCCTGGGCCTGTCGGTGCATACGATCAACGAGCGGCTCCGTGACGCGCGGCGCAAGTTGGCGGTGTCGAGCAGCCGGGAGGCGGCCCGGCTGCTGCTGGAGGCGGAAGGGGGCGTTGCGGCTTTTGCGACCCCCGAAATATTGGGGGACGATAATGTAGGGGACAGGCAAATCGGGGAAGACCCGCCTGCCCCCAAGGCGGATGAGGACAGCGCGCCGGTCAGCGGCGCGGGGCGGATGCAAGGCCGCCTCTGGACCCTCAGCGGAGTATTGATCATGACGCTTTCCCTTGGCCTGCTGGCCCTCGCCGCCCTGCCCCAGAGCGCGCCACCGTCAGCCGCTCCCGTCGCCACGCAGGCGGTCGCCGAAACCGAGGTGACGGAAAAGGCTCGGCAGTTTCTGATATTGCTGGATCAGGCGCACTGGGCCGACGCCTATCAACAGACCGGCCCGGCCTTTCGCAAGCTGAACAGCCAGAAATTGTGGACCGATGTGTCGGAAAAGGTGCGGGCGCCGCTGGGCACGGCGCTGTCGCGGACGCTGATCAGCCAGCAGAATCTGCCGGCGCCGCCCGATGGCTATGAAGTGGTGAAATTCCGCACCAGCTTCGCCAGCAAGCCGGACGCGGTGGAGACCGTCTCGCTGGAGCATGCGAAGGGCGGTTGGGTGGTGGTGGCCGTGCTGGTGGAGTGAGTGGAAGGAATGCGCTCAGGCGCTTTCCACTTTGAGCACCGTACCCTCGACGCCCATGATGCGGACCCTTGCGCCGACAGGGGCGTCCGGGCCGGTGGCGCTCCAGACGCTGTCGCCGACCCTGACCCGGCCTTCGCCGCCGCTGATCGGCTCCACCACCGTCACCGTCTGGCCGATCAGCCGGGCGGTGCGGTCGTTGAGCAGGGGATCGGCGGAGGCGACGGGGTTATCCACATACCAGCGGCGGCCGGCATAGACGGCGAGGATGCTGAGCGCGGCGAAGAGCAGCAGTTGCGCGGGCAGGCCGATCGGAAGCGCCAGCGCGGCAAGGCCGGTCAGCGCCGCCGCGACCGCGATCCAGATCAGGAAGACACCGGGCATCAGCACTTCCGCTATGCCCAGCAGCGCGGCGAAGACGAGCCAGGCCCAATGGTCGTGCAGCAGGGTGAGGAAGGCGGTCATGGGTGGGTGGTCCGGGCTATGTGCTCACCTGCGCCGGATGGTAGAGGGTTGCGTCTGTCCGTTCCCCGGCGAAGGCCGGGGTCCAGATCGGTGGTCGTAACTGGGCCCCGGCCTTCGCCGGGGAACGGGTTGGGGGATATGTTGCGCATCCCCATCATCCCTGGCTTTGGCCGAAGGGGCCGCGGCGGGGGGCGGATGGGGCCGGCGGGGTGGGGGTGCCGTCGGTGCCCAGCGCGTCCTTTGCCAGTTGGCCGATGCCGCCCAGCGTGCCGATCAACTGGGTCGCCTCGACCGGGAAGAGGATGGTCTTGGCATTGGGGGACGTGGCGAAGGCGGCGACGGCTTCGGTATATTTTTGCGCGATGAAGTAGTTGAGCGCCTGCGGATTGCCCTCCGATATCGCCTGCGACACCATCTGCGTCGCCTTGGCTTCGGCCTCGGCTTCGCGTTCGCGGGCTTCGGCGTCGCGGAAGGCGGCTTCGCGGCGGCCTTCCGCCTCCAATATCTGCGATTGCTTCTGCCCTTCGGCGCGCAAAATTTCGGCGGCGCGCGCGCCTTCCGCGTCCAGAATATTGGCGCGCTTTTCGCGCTCCGCCTTCATCTGGCGGCCCATGGCGTTGACGATGTCGGCGGGCGGACGGATGTCCTTCAGCTCCACGCGGGTGATCTTGATGCCCCAGGCGTTGGTGGCGTGATCGACCACGGAGAGCAGACGGGCGTTGATCTCGTCACGTTTCGAGAGGGTTTCGTCCAGGTCCAGCGACCCCATCACCGTGCGCAGGTTGGTGGTGGCAAGCTGCATGATGGCGACATAGAGTTCGGACACTTCATAGGCGGCCTTGGCCGGGTCCAGCACCTGAAAGAAGACCACGCCGTCGACCGACACCATGGCATTATCCTTGGTGATGATTTCCTGCCCCGGAATGTCGACGACCTGCTCCATCATGTTGATCTTGCGACCCACGGCATAGAAGAAGGCGGGGTAGAAATTGAGGCCGGGCTTGGCGACTTCGGTGAAACGGCCGAAGCGTTCGATCGTATATTGATAGCCCTGCCGCACCACCTTCACGCTGACGGCGAGGTAGAAGAGGACGAGGCCGGTCAGCGTGAGTGCGAAAGTGGTGAGCATGGTCCGATCTCTCCCCAGGTGATGGGTTGGATTATGCGCGCTAATCTTTAACGGGGAAAGGCAAACCCGTTATATGGCCCGCCCGAGGAGAGAATATTCATGCTGCTGCGCCACGCCCGTTCGCTGCTGTTCCTGCCCGCGTCCAACGCCCGCGCCATCGCCAAGGCGCGCACCCTGCCCTGCGACATGGTGATACTGGATCTGGAGGATGCGGTGCCCGACGACGCCAAGGAAACGGCGCGCGACGGGGCGATCGAAGCGCTGGGCGAAGGCTTTGGCGGGCGGCTGAGCGCGGTGCGGATCAATGTGGAGGGGACGCCCTGGCACGGGGTGGAGATGATCGCGGTCAAGGCGTCGGGCGCACATTATGTGGTGCTGCCCAAGGTGGAGCATCCCAAGCAGGTCAAGGATGTGTTCAGCGTGTGCCACAAGCCGGTGATCGCGATGATCGAGAGCGCGCGCGGCGTGCTGGCGGCGCCGGCGATCGCGGCGGGGGAAGGCTGCGCCGGGCTGTTCATGGGCAATAATGATCTGCGCAAGGATCTGGGCATTCCGCCGTCGGCCGGGCGGGCGGGCCTGTCCCTCGCCATGCAGTCGGTGGTGCTGGCCGCGCGGGCGGCGGGGATCGCGGTGTTCGACGGCGTGTTCAACCGGCTGGACGATGCTGCGGGGCTGGAGGCGGAATGCGCCGAGGGCCATGCGCTGGGCTTTGACGGCAAGACGCTGATCCACCCGGCGCAGGTGACGGTGGCCAATCAGATATTCGGCCCGGATGCGCAGGCGGTGGCGGACGCCCGCCGCCTGATCGAGGCGGCGACCGGCGGGGCCGAGCGGTTCGAGGGCCGGATGATCGAGACGATGCATGTCGAGGAAGCGCAGGCGCTGATCGCGCGGGCCGAGGCTGTCGGCGAATAAGATATATTGAAAGGGGCCAGTCTGCCCGTGCGCAGCCTGATGCGCGCGGGGGCAGGCCGCGCCCATGTTGCGGCTTTGCTACATGTCGCAATAAATGCGCTACACTTGGCGGGCGTTCGTCGCAGATTCATTGACTTGGCGTGCTTTCCTGAGATTTTTTCGCTTATTCCGCTCCGTCGAGAGCCGCGAAGAAACAGGGGTATAGCATGATCAACCGCACCGCTTTTGCGCGGACCCTCTTGGCCGCAAGCGCCCTTTCCACCCTGACTGCCCTGCCCGCCATGGCGCAGCAATCCGCCGGCGCGGATGATAGCGACACGATCGTCGTCACCGGCAGCCGCATCCAGCGCAGCGACTATAATATCGCCAACCCGCTGGTGACGGTGACGGCCGAGACGCTGGAGCAGGCGGGCAACGTCCAGATCATTGATACGCTGGCGCAGAATCCGGCGCTGATCAATTCGCTGGGCGGCGCGCGGACGTCGGGGTCCAACAGCGATTTCGGCGCGGTCGGCGTAGCGCTGCTCGACCTGCGCGGGCTGGGTGACAACCGGACGCTGGTGCTGGTCAACGGCCGCCGCCATGTGGCGAGCCTGTCCGGATCGGCGGCGGTCGACATCAACACCATTCCCAACGACCTGATCGAGGGCGTAGACGTGCTGACCGGCGGCGCATCGGCCATTTACGGCGCGGACGGCGTGTCGGGCGTGGTCAATTTCCGCCTGATGCGCAATTTCGACGGCTTCAAGGCGAGCGGACAGGTGGGGATTTCCAGCCGGGGCGATGCCGGACAGCGCTATGGGTCGCTGACCTATGGCAAGAATTTCAGCGACGGGCGCGGCAATATCGCCCTGTCCTACGAGTTCCGCGAACAGGACCGCCTCAGCAGCTTCAACCGCAGCCGCACCGGCAATCCGCTCAACACTTATGGCATCGTGCGCGATCCGGCGGACATTCCTGACGATCCGAACGTGCCCGACCGCCGGCCGTTCAACAATCTGCGCTATGCCGACAGTTCGCTGGGCGGCGCGATCGACGTCGATTTCGACGGCATTCCGGACTTTACCGGCGAGGGCAAGGTCTATGATCGCGGCCTGCTGCTGCCCTCTTCGGGCGGCCTGACGCAGGGCGGCGACAGCACGCCGCTGGCGGGCTATCAGGGCGATCTGCAAGCCTATAACCGGGTGCATAATTTCAACCTGCTGTCGCATTATGATTTCAGCGATGCGTTGAAATTCTTCTTCGAAGCCAAATATGTGAAGAACAAGACCTTCACATTGGCGCAGCCGTCCTTCGACTTCTTCACCTATCTGTCGCCGGACAATGCCTATTTGCAGGACCAGTTCGGCGATCTGGCGCCGGACGGCGCGCTGGTGTCGCGCGACAATTTCGACATGGGCGTGCGCGGCGAAAAGAACAACCGCGAGACGATGCGCTTCGTCGGCGGGTTCGAAGGCGCGATTTCCGATCATGCGCGCTATGAACTGTCCTATACGTTCGGCCAGACCAAGTCGAAGGTGCTGCTGACCGACTATCGCATCGGCGACCGCTACTGGGCGGCGATCGACGCGGTGCGCGATCCGGCGACGGGCCAGATCGTGTGCCGGTCTACGCTGGACCCGACGGGCAATATCAATCCCGACAATTATGATGCGCCGGCCACCACCTTCACGCCGGGCGCAGGCAGCGGGTGCCGTCCGCTCAACATGCTGGGCAACGGATCGCCCAGCCAGGCGGCGCTCGACTGGGTCAATGCGGACGTCATGAACCGCGCCAAGATCCAGCAGCATGTCGTGTCGGGATCGATCTCCGGCGATTTTGGCCAGTTTTTCGAACTGCCCGGCGGCCCGATCGGCTTCGCGATCGGCGGCGAATATCGCAAGGAAAAGAGCAGCTTCGTCCCCGACGAACTGTTGCAGCAGGGCGCCCTGGCCGACTTCTCGCTCCAGTTGCCGGAAAAGGGCAGCTTCGACGTGAAGGAAATCTTCGGCGAATTGTCGGTGCCGGTGCTGAAGGAAGTACCCTTCGCCTATGCGTTGTCGTTCGGCGCGGCGGTGCGCCTGTCGGATTATTCGACGGTCGGCAAGACCACGACCTGGAAGGTGGACGGCACCTATGCGCCGATCCCCGACATCACCTTCCGCGCTACATTGTCCGAAGCGGTGCGAGCGCCCAACATCACCGAATTGTTCGCGCCGCGTAACGGCGGCTTCTCGTTCATCGGCGATCCGTGCGATCCGGTCTATATCGGCGAGGGCACGCAATATCGCGCCGCCAATTGCCAGGCGGCCCTGACCGCTGCCGGTCTGACGCCGGAACAGATCGCAGCCTTCAACCCCGAAAATGATCCGACGGCAACAGTCAGCCTCCCGGGCAATTCGGGCGGCAACCGCAATCTGCAGGAAGAAACGGCACGGACCTGGACGGCGGGCACCGTATTGCGCCCGCGCTTCATTCCGGGCCTGATCGCGTCGTTCGACTGGTATGACATCAAGATCAAGAATGCGATCAGCACGCCGACAGCCGAAGAGCTGGCCGGCCTGTGTGTCGACCAGCCGACGCTGGACAATGTCTATTGCCAGAATATCACGCGCGCCACCGGCACCGGCTATATCGCAGGTTACTTCGTCCAGCCGCAAAATGTCGCCAATTTCAAGACTGCCGGCGCCGACATGAAGCTGAACTACAGCTTCAATACCGCCAAGGCGGGGGCGTTCAGCATCTCGCTGGTCGGCGGTTATCTCGACAAGTTGCAGTTCATTGCGACGCCGGGCGCCGAGGTTAATGTCGATCGTGAAGAGCCGTATTTCCCCAAGTGGAACGTGACCGGCGACATTACGTGGAAGCTGGACAAGCTGACGGTCAACTATGGCGTAAGCTGGTTCAGCAAGACCCGCCGCTACACCACCGAGCAGACCGACGCTAATCCCGACATCGCAGCGCCGGAATATCTCTGGTACAAGGAAAAGTGGCAGCACGACCTGTACGTCGCCTATGACGTGGACGAGCGGTTCCGTTTCTATGTCGGCGCGAACAACCTGTTCGACCAGCAGCCCTCGATCGCGTCGAGCAACTATCCGGTCAGCTATGTCGGCCGCTATATGTATGCGGGCGCCAAGATCACGATGTAAGTCGGCTTGATTGCCGCACCGGCTCCACTTCGATGGAATGCCGGTGCGGCGCAGGCGCGCTGCTTAACGTATCTTTCCTGATCAGAAACACGTCTTGCTGAACTTGTTTCAGCATCCATTTATCCACATGCGCCGAAGCATGCGGAGGCATGATCGATAGTCATGAAGTCGATCGCCGCCGCCTGACCTGATGCTGTGGCACGATGGATGCTGAAACAAGTTCAGCATGACGATAGTGGTGATAGCTGGGCGTATACGATAGCTGTTCGGTCAGACAGACCGGACGAAGGGGGCGGTTTTCCGTCCCCTTTTTCATGGGTTGCGCCCCTGCCCCGCCCCCGGCCCCAACCCCAACCCTTGCCGTGTCGCCGATCCGCGCTATGTCCGCCCATGGCATCTTTCGGGAGTGGGCATGGGTCGCCTTTTCAGCATCAATGTTTTCGCGGTGATAAGGGGCGCGGGCGTGGCGCTGCTGTTCCTTGTCATCACGCTGTGCCTGACGATCACCATATTGCCGCCCTTTCTGGACCGGATCTATTATCAGGGGCCGGTCAGCCGCCATTTTGACGGCGCGCATTTCCACAATCCCGATGGCGTGATCGATATGCCCGCGCCGCCGGGCGCCAGCCGGCAGGGCTTCATCGCGCGCTGGCTGCTGGGCAATGACGACCGGCCGCCCTGGCCGGAGGCGATCGCGGTCAAGCCGGCGCGCCCGGCCCCCTTTGCCGCGCCGCGCGGCATGGTGGCCACATGGGTCGGCCATGCGACCGTGCTGGTGCAGGCGGCGGGGCTCAACATCCTGACCGATCCGATCTGGTCCGACTATGCCAGCCCGCTGCCGCCGCTGGGGCCGAAACGGGTCGCGCGGCCGGGCATCCGCTTCGACGACCTGCCGAAGATCGACCTGATCGTGCTGAGCCATAATCATTATGACCATATGGACCTGCCGACATTGAAGCGGCTGTGGGCGCGGGACCGGCCCAGGATCGTCACCAGTCTGGGCAATGACGCGATCCTGAAGGCCAACGGGATTCCGGCGACGGCGCTGGACTGGGGCCAGTCGGTCAGCGGCGCGGCGCTCAACGGACTTGCCCCGCAGGCGGTGATCCAGTGCGGCAATTATGAACATTGCCCCGATTATCAGGTGCATGTGACCCGCAACCATCATTGGGGCAGCCGGTGGGGCACCGACCGCAACCGGGCGCTGTGGTCCAGTTTCGTGATCGGGACGCGGGCGGGGAATATCTTCTTCGCCGGGGATACCGGCGCGGGCGACATGGCCTGGCCCTATGACGCGGCGCGCTATGGCCCGATCCGGCTGGCGCTGATCCCGATCGGCGCCTTCCGCTTCTGGCCGGGGCAGATGCAGTCGGACGCGCATATCGGCCCGGCGCAGGCGGTGGAGGTGTTCAAACGGCTGGGCGCTTCGACCGCGATCCCGATCCATTGGGGCACGTTCCGCCTGTCCTACGAACAATGGGACACGCCGCCCCGGATGCTGGAGCAATATCTGCGCTGCGAGGGGATAGAGCGAAAGCGCTTCGCCCCGTTGCGGGTGGGGCAGTCGCTGCTGGTGCCGACCGTCAGCCCGGTGCCGATCGGGCCGAAACGGTGCGACGAACGGGCGATCCGGGCGCTGGAATAGGAAAGCCGATCAGCAGTCGCCGATCCGTTCGAGGGTGCGGCGCAGGCGCAGGACCGCGCTGTGGCTGGCGCCGGAGGGTTCGGGAATGCGCAGGATGCTTTGAATGTCGAGGCGCAGATAGGTGGCGCCGACCATCCCCTCCGCCCGGACGGTCGGGGTCGCCTGTGCGCCGTTCACCGCCTGCGGGGCGCAGCGGGCCAGGCCGGTCAGGGTGGCGCCGTCCTGCGTCCACTGCTCCATCGTGCATTCGGGCAGTTGGGCGCGCAGCAGGCGGGTAGCTTCGTCGGCATCACGCACGCGCGGTTCGGTGCATAGCTCCTTTGTCCGCGCGCCCTTTTCCATGTCGGCGCGCAGGCTGGCGGGGAGCTCCTCCAGCGGCACGGAGAGGTCATCGATGGTGACGCCGATCGCGCGGCTCTCGTCGCGCCAGCGGCCAAGGCGCGGCACATTGGCGGGATCGTCCACCGGCGGCGGCGCGCAGGACGCCAGCATCGCCGTTAAGCCCATGATCCCGATCCGCCGCATCGCCCGCCCCCTATTTCCGGGGTGATAGCGTAGCGGCGGGCGGTTATCGCAGGCCTAACGCACACCGGCTTTTCGGCAATGGCTTGAAGCAGAGATGCTTATTTTTGGAAGCTGGGGGCTTTAGGCCGTGTGGACAGATTCAACGCCCGCCGAATGGCCGGGATGGGTGGACAACGGACCGACCGCTTTTGATGGGCAACCAAGGGATGCTCACCACCCAAAGTGCATCGAGTTGAATCATCGATCGGAAGTAATCTGCCGCTTATGCACGCAGCCGCCATCGGCAATGATCTATCAAGATTTTGCAAATCGCTTTGGCAGCCGTTATCACTTATAATAAATGGTTTCATAAGTGGAAAAGCTGGCTAGGGAGAGGATCATGCGGATAGGCTATTCCGGATCAACGGCTTCTTGGACTTCTGGTTTTAAGCAGCGCTCCGCCCGCCTGGAGAGAGCGGAAACTAATCCAGCGAGGTACTACCAACCCGAACTTGACGTCCTCCGACTCATCGCATTCCTGTTCGTATTCATCACTCATCGCAACGATCTGGCTCCGATAAATTCGGTAGTGCATCCCTTTTACCACGCCTTCACCATGACAGGCGTCTATGGTGTGCCGGTCTTTTTCCTACTGAGCGCGTTCCTCATCAGCGAGTTGCTTCAGCGCGAACGTTCTGCCACCGGCCGTATCGATGCCAAGGCTTTCTACATCCGGCGGATGCTGCGGATCTGGCCCTTATATTTTCTCGTATTCTTCGGCCTTGCGTTGATCGGCTGGCTGTTTCTGCCCGGAGCGGGCGTCGACACGACCGGCAAGGTCATCGCCTTCATGGCCTTCGCCGGTAACTGGTACATCACGTTTAACGGCTGGATCGAGTATCCCGTCAATCCGATGTGGAGCCTGTCGGTTGAGGAGCAGTTCTACATCGCGATCCCGTTCCTCGCGATGTTGGGACGACGAGCGCTGGTTATCGTGAACGTCGCCGTCCTGGTCGTCGCCTATGCGGTGATCGTCTGGTACGCTTCGAGCTTCACGCCGACGTCCGAATTCAGCGGGCTGTGGACCAACAGCTTCGTTCAGTTCCAGTTCTTCGCAGGTGGCATGCTGTTATCGCTCGGTCTACGCGGCTGGCGCCCGGATTGGTCGATGCCGGTCCGCGTAGCGCTGTTCGCGGCGGCGATCGGCATGTGGCTCGTCGCCTTCCTTGTCTTCGGGATCAAGGCCGACTGGCCACGTTCCACCATCGCGCAGAGCTTGGCGGGCTGGCCGCTAATTCTGGGCGGCGCTTCGTTGATGCTGGTGAGCATGCTCGGCATGCCAGCGCGCTACCTGCCGCGTCCGCTCATGTACCTCGGGCGCATCTCCTACGGCATGTACCTGATCCACATCTTCTTCTTCTGGATCGTGTACGACAAGGCGCGGCCGTGGCTCAGTCACGTCACCGAGTTGGCCGGCGTGCCCGGCTGGCGGGACAACATCGGCATGGCGCTGGCTTTCGCAGCGACGGTTACCGTCGCGGGTCTGCTCTACCGCTACTATGAGACGCCATTTCTGAAGCTGAAGCGGCGGTTCACGACAATACCGTCCCGTGACTAAAGCGGCGGTGATGATAAACGGCTGCTTTCATTGACTCAGATCGCTGCCATAAGCGGCTGTACGTGGTCGTTTTCAGACCGTTCGAATCTGTCCACGCGGCCTTGCCTGAATCCTCATTGCGAGCGCAGCGAAGCAATCTACTGGCGTACCCATGGATTGCTTCGCTGCGCTCGCAATGACGGGATAGGCATCACAGCCCTCCTCAAAACTCAGCCCGGCTTGGGGCAATCGCCCAGGCGGCGGCCGGTCAGGTCGTGGGTGGTGCGCAGCACCGGCTTGCCGCCTTCCGTCTTCGTCATGGTGGTGCCGAGTGTCAGCGTGTCCGCGCCATAATTGCCCTCGATCACGATTTCGGACGTGCCCGCGCCCGCCGTGCAGGCCAGCGTCGCGATCAGGCGGCCCTTGCGCACCAATTTGTCCTTGAAGGTGCAGGCCGTGCCCTCCTGCCCGGCCAGCGCATCGGCGGCGGGGACGCCCTGCGCATCGACCGCGATGCACAGCTTCTGCGTGGCGACCTGCTTGAGCGCTTCCTGATATTGGGCCGGGGTGACGGTGGGGGTGTTGTAGCCGGTGGTCTTGCGGACCAGTTCCCACTCGCCGGCCTGCATCTGCACCGGCGCTTCCTCCGCCTGGGGCGCGGGGGCCGGATCGCTGCCGCAGGCGGCCAGACCAAAGACAAAGCCGACCGGCAGCGCCGCCAGCATGATCGTTCGCATATCCTCTCCCCTGTTCTCGTCTCGGAACAGGGCGGAGGCTCTACCGGCGGCGGCCAAAGCGCAAGCGGAAATGATGAGGCGGCGATTTTATCGGCGGCGGCGGGTAGGCGCGTGGAAATCGGCCGGCTTGTCGGCGATCCAGAGGAGGAAGCGGGCGATGTCGGGATGGGCGCGCAGGGCCTCAGGATCGGCGAAGGCGCGCGCCAGATCGGCATTGGACAGGGTCGCATGGATGGTGCGGTGGCAGATCGGATGGACCGGCACGGTGTCCCGCCCGCCCCGGCTTTTGGGCCGGGGGTGATGCCTCTCCACGCGCCGCCCCAGCGGACGGGCGCAGAGCCAGCAGGCGGGCTCTTTCGCTCTGGCCGCTACCCCGTCATCCGCCACGTCCTCAGCCATGGCATGGGCGCATCAATGCTGCTCTGCGCAGTCCGGGCCGATCCATTTGCCTTCGGAGCGGGCGGTCATCGCCATGGTCATGCCCTGCGCGCCGCCCTCCATCTTCATGTCCATGTCCATGGTGAAGTTTTCGGGCGCATAGGTGCCGGACATGGCGGCGTTCATGACGCCATTTTGCGCCTTGCACGATACCTGCCCCTTCACCTTGCCGGCTTTCGCCTCGAACCCGCCATAGGTGCAGTCCTTATTCTCCTGCCCGGCGAACATTTCGCCGCTGGGATTGGCGGCCTGTTCGGGCGTGATGCAATATTTGTAGGCGCTCTGGTTCATCAGGCTCTTCATATGCTCCTCCACGCCGGCGGGCGCCTGGGGCATGTCGATATCCTGCACGGTGAAGCGGCCTTCCCACTGGCCGGGCTTGAGCTGAACCTTGTCCACCTGCTCCTTCACCGCCTGTTTGCTCATCGCGTCGGTGGCGGCGATGTCGCCCGCCTTGTCGCCCGGCTTGTCATTGCAGGCGGAAAGTCCTGCCGCCAGCAGCGCCAGCATCCCCATTGTCCGACGCATCTTCATCCTCCCTGTGTTCTGGCCCGTTACCGAACATAACGCTGCCGTGCGCCGGTTCAATGACATGGCACAAATGGGATAAATGTTCTTGATTTGTTCTTAGCGATATGATAGCGGGATGCGGAAACTTTGGGGGGAGTTTGCATGCAGCGCATGACGACGGGAGAACTTACCGCTTTTAGCCTCTATCTTCGGACCGGGCGCCGTGTCGTGCCGCCCGCGATCGAAGTGAAGTTCAACCCCTGGCATGACGAAGAGAATGGCCGCTTCACCTTTGCCGGGCAGGGACGCTATTTCGGGGCCGGTGGCAGCGGGGGAACGAGCGGATCAAAAGATGATCGGGACGAGGATGGACTTCCCGATCGCAGCCGCAATCGCGTGGATCATCCGGACAATCATATAATCCATGTCGTGCAGCCAGGGGACTCGCTCTCCCGCCTCGCGGCGCGGCGGAAGGGACTGACGGCGCGGGGCCTGGCATGGCTTAACGGGCAGTCGGTCGATCAACCGCTGAAGATCGGGCAGCCGATCAAGCTGCCGAACCAGGCCTATCTGGACGCGGGACGGGACGCGAAGAACAGGTTTCTCGACCTTGCTCATTATATGGAGCGGCATGGCGGGAAGCTGCCGCCCAATAGCGCCAAGCCGCCGACGCTCGAAAGCCAGATTCTCGATGCAGACTGGAAGCGGGAGACGAAGAATGGCTATGATTTCCATATCGATGTCGCCGCGCGCGGTCGGAAGATATTTGGCTCTTTGTCTCTGGCGGAGAAGGTCGCGCGCTCCCGCCGCAATCAGGCCGAAGCGGGCAAACCCGATCGCTTGGTCAGCGATGATGGCGGCCATTTTATCGCTGCTCGCTTCAATGGCCCCCGCGACAGCTTCAACCATTTCGCCCAGGATGCAAGTTTCAACCGGGGCGCCTATCGTGTCATGGAAGATGGGTGGGCCAGGGAATTGCGTACCGGGCACAAAGTGTTCGTCGTCATCGAACCACTTTACCATGGAACGTCAAAACGCCCCTACCAACTCAATGTCAGTTGGGAAGTCGACGGCAAAAAGCGCAGTCACAAATTCCCCAACGAAGCGAAAGGCAAAACCAGTGGAAAAAGATAAGTTCGATATATTGGGGCCGCTCTTCAACGAGATCGGCGTCGAACTGGTCGATATCGTCGGCGGCGAGCCTGATGGCATTTTTCTTTATGTAGAGATTGGAGAAGGCTGGATCAGCCCTAATGTCTTCAAGGACGAGGGGAGGCAAATCCGATATCTCGACGACAACGAAACGCTTTCCGATCTTCTTTGGGAAGCCTGGTATGCCGAGTCCGAGGAAGGCGGAATCAAGCGCTGGTCAATTCTGGAATATGAGATCAAGGGCGGAAAGTTCGAGGTCAGCTTCCGATATCCCGACGAGGTAAACGTTGAAACCTATGATGAGGGCGACAAGCGCCGTGGCAACGCTCTGCGCGCGCGGTTCGGGGACAAGCCGGTCGTTTACCCGCCCATGCCCGAGGGCGCTTTCGAGTTGAAACCCTGACCCGTTCCGACGCCGATTGCGTCCCGGCCCAAAGACCCCATATTGCCCCCATGTCGATTCAGATCCGCACCACGCTCGATGAACCGGAAACCGGCGCAGGCTTCGTGCCCCATCGCCCCGCGCGCCCTGAAAAGAGCGAGGGCGGCCGGCCCTTCACGCTGGTCAGCGACTATGAACCGTCGGGCGACCAGCGTACCGCGATCCCCGAACTGGTGGAGCAGGCGCTGGCCGGGGAGAAGGATCAGGTGCTGCTGGGCGTCACCGGATCGGGCAAGACCTTCACCATGGCCAAGGTGATCGAGGCGTTGCAGCGGCCCGCGCTGATCCTGGCGCCGAACAAGATTCTCGCGGCGCAGTTGTACGGGGAGTTTAAGAGCTTCTTCCCCGACAATGCGGTCGAATATTTCGTCAGCTATTACGACTATTATCAGCCCGAAGCCTATGTCGCGCGGTCGGACACCTATATCGAGAAGGAGTCGAGCGTAAACGAAAGCATCGACCGGATGCGCCATTCGGCCACCCGCGCGCTGCTGGAGCGGGACGATGTGATCATCGTCGCGTCGGTATCCTGCCTGTACGGTATCGGCTCGGTCGAAACCTATTCGGCCATGACCTTCAGCATGAAGAAGGGCGGGATCGAGGACCAGCGGGAGATCATCCGCAAGCTGGTGGCGCTCCAGTATAAGCGCAACGATGCGGGTTTCGCGCGCGGCAATTTCCGCGTGAAGGGCGACAATCTGGAGATTTTCCCGTCGCACTATGAGGACACGGCCTGGCGCATCAGTTTCTTCGGCAACGAGATTGAGGAGATTGTCGAGTTCGATCCGCTCTCCGGCAAGAAGGTCGCGAGCCTCGACTATGTGAAGGTCTTCCCCAATTCGCACCATGTGACGCCGGGGCCGACGCTGAAACAGGCGATGGAGGCGATCCGGTTCGAGATGGTCGAGCGGCTGAAGGAGCTGGAGAACGAAGGCAAGCTGCTGGAAGCGCAGCGGCTGGAGCAGCGCACCAATTTCGACCTGGAGATGATCGCGGCGACAGGCAGCTGCGCGGGGATCGAGAATTACAGCCGCTTCCTGACCGGCCGCCTGCCGGGCGAGCCGCCGCCGACCCTGTTCGAATATCTGCCCGAAAATGCGATGCTGTTCGTGGACGAAAGCCACCAGACCGTGCCGCAGATTGGCGCGATGGCGCGGGGCGACCATCGGCGCAAGATTACGCTCGCCGAATATGGGTTCCGTTTGCCGAGTTGCATCGACAACCGGCCGCTGCGCTTCAACGAGTGGGATGCGATGCGGCCGCAGACGGTCAGCGTGTCCGCGACGCCCGGCCCGTGGGAGATGGAGCAGACCGGTGGCGTGTTCAGCGAACAGGTGATCCGTCCCACGGGGCTGATCGATCCCCCGGTCGAGATCAAGCCGGTGGAGGATCAGGTCGACGATCTGATCAACGAATGCCGCAAGGTCGCGGCGCAGGGATACCGCACGCTCGTCACCACGCTGACCAAGCGGATGGCGGAGGATCTGACCGAGTTCATGCATGAGGCGGGGATCAAGGTCCGCTACATGCATAGCGACGTCGAGACGCTGGAGCGGATCGAGCTGATCCGCGATTTGCGGCTGGGCGTCTATGACGTGCTGATCGGCATCAACCTGCTGCGCGAGGGGCTGGATATCCCGGAATGCGGGCTGGTGGCGATTTTGGACGCGGACAAGGAAGGCTTTTTGCGGTCGGAAACATCGCTGATCCAGACGATCGGCCGCGCGGCGCGCAATGTGGAAGGGCGCGTGATCCTCTATGCCGACCGGATTACCGGGAGCATGGAGCGGGCGCTCAACGAAACGTCACGGCGGCGGGAGAAGCAGGAAGCCTATAATCTGGAACATGGCATCACGCCGACCACGATCAAGCGCAATATCGGCGACATCATCGCCCATGTGTCGAGCAAGGATCAGGTGACGGTCGAGACCGGGCTGGAGGATCGCCCGCATCTCGTCGGCCATAATCTGCGCGCCTATATCGAGGATCTGGAAAAGAAGATGCGCGCGGCGGCGGCGGACCTGGAGTTCGAGGAAGCCGGGCGGATTCGCGACGAAATCCGCAAGCTGGAAGCGGAGGAACTAGGCCTGCCGCACGAACAGCAGGTCGCGGCGCCGAGGGGCCGTGCGACGGAGGGGAAGCCGGGGACAAGGAAGGGGCGGTTCGGGAAGACGACGCGAAAATTTGGGCGGTAGGCATTAGCCATGTCAAAGAAAATTCATCTAAGTCATTGAACAATAACAACAAATATAACTATTGACGCAAATGTCATTTCAACATAATGTCGAATTTGTAGGAATTCGCTCGAGAATATTGATTCGGTTATTTTGGCGTGTTATGATCGCGCCATGACCGATGCTGACCCTTTGCCGAAACCCGTTCTCGCTTTCTTGAAGAAAGACGTTGCCCAACTCACACCCTATGAGCGCTGGGACGCTTTCTGCTGGCTTCAAGCAAATCTGCCTGATCTTTGGATCGCCATAACCGGCGATGCGGTGGACCCAACCATCTCGGCATGGCGAAATTGATTGCCAGATAATCTGTGCCTTCGCCGACCCGGAAACGACAAATGCTTGGCGCGACTTGCGCAGCCTCAAGCTCGTTTCCATTGCGGAAGAAAACCCGTGATCGATTTCGCTACAACCGAAATCGATCTGGCTCAGCCTCACTACTACGGCGAGGCATAAATTATGGTCAAACCCGCCAAATTGCTCGAACGCCTCTTGCAGGGCCAGCGTTCGCTCTCCTTCCGCGACCTTGAGCGCCTGCTCCGCTCCCTTGGGCTCGAACTGGATCGCACCACCGGCAGCCATCGCCAATATGTGCATCCCAAAGTGCCGCGCTCCTTCCCGGTCCAGCCCGACGGGAAGGACGCAAAGCGCTATCAAATCCGGGAATTGCTTGAACTGGTGGAAGCCTACGGCCTATATATCGAAGAATGAACGAGCCGCATTATCACATCAACCTCTTCTGGTCCGCTGAGGACGAGTGCTGGATTGCGGATGTGCCGGATCTCAAGCCCTGCTCTGCTCATGGCAGCACGCGCGCAGAAGCCATCGCCAACATCAATGATGCGATCGAAGGCTGGCTGGCAGTCGCGCATGAGCGGGGCTTCCCCATCCCCGAAGCGCGCTATCGCCCGGCAATCTACGCCGCCTGACTCCCCTCAATAGGTCCGGCTCGTCACTTTCGCGGTGCCGTCGGGGAGGATTTCGATCAGGTGGGCGCTGTCATTATTGCACTGCGCCTTCCAGCCCTTCACGCCCGGCCGGATTTCCGCGCGCTCTGAGCCCGTGACCGAGGGGCAGGCGACGCCCGACGCCTTGATCGCCTTTTCCAGCACGCCGTTGCGCAGGTCCGGGTCCAGCTTTGCCACCTGTGCGGCGGCGCCGGTGTCGGGCTGGTCGACATGGGACGCAGGGGTGTCGCTTTCACCGCCGCCGCAGGAAGCGAGGCACAGGGAGATTGGCAACAGGATCGCAATTCGCACGTCTTTTCCTCCGTCATGATGGGACGCTCCGGCCATCAACCAAGGCCGGGCGCGAAATGATCCGTCAATTGCCCGGTGCGGGCGCGCGAGACGTCAGCCGACCGCTTTCCAGCAGCGGCAGGCCGCCTTCGGTCGGCACATAGATGAGGCTGGCTTCCTTCGAATCGATCGCCTGAATCTGAAGATAGCGCAGATAGCCGTCGGGACCGCCCAGACTGTCCTGAAGAATGCGGTTGGCGCGCGCGGCGCCTTCGGCCCGGACGACTTCGGCGTCAGCCAGCATCTTGGCGCTTTCCAGCCGGGCCTTGGCCTCCAGCACCGCGATCTGGCGGGACGATTGCGCCTCCGCCAGGGCGGCGCGGCCATCCTGTTCCTTGCTGTAGACCTTATAGGTCGGGCAGCCCCACAGCACCCCCGACAATGTCAGGGCAAAGAGCAGGATGATCCCCAGCATCCCGGTTCCGGTTATGCGCATGCTTCAGCCCTCCCCCGTTGTTTAGTCGGCAAATCCATCCGTCGTGCGGATGAGCGCGTCCAATATGCCCGGTTCATTATAGGCGTGGCCCGCGCCCTCGATCATCTCGAAACGGGCCTGCGGCCATGCGCGGTGCAGCGCCCAGGCACTTTCGGCCGGGCAGGCCATGTCGTAGCGGCCCTGCACGATGACGCCGGGAATGCCCGCCAGCTTGCCCGCGTCGCGGATCAGCTGGCCGTCCTCCAGCCAGCCGCCATGGACGAAATAATGATTTTCGATTCTAGCGAAGGCGAGCGCGAAATCATCCGCATCATGGGTGGCGGACAGGGCCGGATCGGGCAGCAGGCGGATCGTTTCCCCTTCCCACACGCTCCAGGCGCGGGCGGCGGCGATCCGGGCGGCGCGATCGTCGCCAGTCAGGATGCGGCGATAGGCGGCGACCATGTCGCCCCGCTCCTCCTCCCGGATCGGGGCGACGAAGCGTTCCCATTTGTCGGGATAGATGCGGCTGGCGCCATGCTGATAATACCAGTCGATCTCGCTCTGGCGGATGGTGAAGATGCCGCGCAGCACCAGTTCCGTCACGCGGTCGACATGGGTCTGGGCATAGGCCAGCGCCAGTGTCGATCCCCAGCTGCCGCCGAAGACCAGCCACTTATCCACAGCCATCATCTCGCGCAGCCGCTCTATGTCGGCGACCAGATGCCAGGTCGTGTTGGCCTCCAGATCGGCGTGCGGGGTCGATCGGCCGCAGCCGCGCTGGTCGAACAGCAGTATGTCATAGCGGGCCGGATCGAACAGCCGGCGATGATCGGGCGAAATGCCCCCGCCCGGCCCGCCATGCAGGAAGACGGCCGGCTTGGCGCCCGGCGTGCCGGCGCGTTCCCAGTAGATATTGTGGCCATCCCCGACATCCAGATGACCGGTGGCATAGGGGGTGATGGGGGGATAGAGACTGTGCATGGTCCCGTCCTAACAGGCGGCGAGGCGATGCGAAATGGGGGTGTGGCGCGATGCGGATGATGGCGATGATGCTGGGCGTGCTGGCATGGGCGATGAGCGTGCAGGCGGCGGAGGCGAAGCCGGGCACGTCCTTGTCCGGAAAGCGGCTGGTGATCATCGACGATGATGTGATCGGCCTGAACGGCGTGCCGCTGTTGTTGCTGCAAAGCCCGGATGTGGCGGTGCTGGGCATCACCACCACCAGCGGATCAGTGTGGCGCGACACGGCGACCGCCTATGCGCTGCGCACGCTGGAGATCATCGGGCGGACCGACGTGCCGGTGGTGCCGGGCGCGACCTTCCCCCTGATCAACAGCGCGGAGGCGACCAAGCGCTGGGAGGGGCAATATGGTCGGCTGATATTCAAGGGGCCGTGGACCGATTACTGGCCGGGCGACACGATTCAGGATCATCCGGGATCGAGCGATCCGACGAAGGTGCCGGACCTGCCGATCGGCAATCCGAGCCGCAAGCCCAGCGCGGAAATCGCCGCCGCCTTCCTGCTGCGGATGGTGAAGGCGCATCCGGGCGAGATCACCCTGTTCGCGACCGGACCGATGACCAATATCGCCATCGCCCAGAGCATGGACCCCAGCTTTGCCGCCAATGTGAAGGAAATCCTCTATATGGGCGGCAGCCTGGCGCCGCATCAGGCGTTGCAGGGCGCGTCGGCCGAGCAGTTTGCGCGCGAATTCGTCAATTCGCCCCGGCGCGAGTTCAATATTCGCTGGGATCCCGAGGCCGCGAGAATCTTCGCCCACGCGCCCTGGCAGAAGATCAGCATGATCCCGGTCGATCCGTCCACCGGCACGCAATGGACGCGGGCTTTCCTGGACGGGCTGAAACCGGCGGGAACGGCGCTGACCGACGCGCTGCAAAATGGCCCGCAGCCGGGCTTTCCGATGTGGGACGAGATAGCCGCGATGGCATGGCTGAACCCGGAGATCGTGACGAAGGACGAGACATTGTGGATCGATTTCGAGACGAGCCAGACGGCGGCTTATGGCGATACATTGTCCTGGGGTGAAGCCTATCGCCCGCATCTGGGCGAGCAGGCGCAGCGGGTGATCCTGTCGGTCGACCGGGCGAAGATGGAGGCGGCGATGGCGGCGCTGTACAGGCGACCGGTGAGCGCTTCGAGCAACGGCGGGAAGATATCGACCGGCGCCAAAGCGCGCCGTTGAACCGGGCGCGCGACGGGCGCATGGTCGCGCTTCCTTGCAGGAGGGGTATCATGCGCCTGATCGTTGCACTTGCCGTTACGGGACTGGCCATCGCCAGCCCGATCGCTGCTTTCGCCAGGGCGGATTATGCCGCCGCGATCGCCGATCCCAAACGTCCGGCCGAGGCGCGGGACCTGGATGCCAGCCGCAAGCCGGCCGAGACGCTGCGATTTCTGGGCCTGAAGCCCGGCATGAAGGCGGCCGACATCATGACCGGTTCGGGCTATTGGGCGGAGATCATGGCGGATGTGGTCGGGCCCAAAGGCAAGGTCGCGGGGTTCGAACCCAGCCAATTTTATGCCAGCGAAGAGGAAAAGCCCAAATGGGCGGCGCTGGTCGCGCGGCGGCCGGAGGTGGCGTGGCTGCGCTATCCGTTCGAGGCGTTCGCAGCGCCGACCGACAGTTTCGACTTCACCATCATCAATATGAGCTATCACGACCTCTACTGGCAGTCGGACAAATATAGCATCCCGCGCACCGATCCGGCCGCGTTCGTAAAGATGCTCTATGCCGCAACGAAGCCGGGCGGGATCGTGGGGATCATCGACCATGTCGGCGCGCCGGGCGACACGCGGGCGATCGTCGACGCGCTGCACCGGATCGATCCGGCGGTGGTGAAGGCGGATTTCGAAAGCGCCGGTTTCGTGCTGGAGGGGCAAAGCGCGTTGCTGGCCAATCCGGCGGACGATCATGGCAAGCTGGTGTTCGATCCGGCGGTGCGGGGGAAGACGGACCGGTTTCTGTTCCGGTTCAGGAAGCGGAAATAGAAGCAAAGACCGTCATGCTGAACTTGTTTAGCTTCGCTGCCCTGCGGGTCAGCATCCATCAGGCCACAAGTTAAGGTGGAGAGCAGGCGCGCAACCAAGTCCGTAAGCAACTCGTCTTTGACAGTGCAGCACATGGTGCGAAATGGATGCTGAAACAAGTTCAGCATGACCAAGGGTGGAGAGAGGGCGCGTCAAGGGGATAGCCCCCTCCACCCCTCGCTTCGCGAGCGTCGAAGCGAGGCACGTGACTCGCGTCGACCCTCCCCGTGCCGGGGACGATTTGACCGCAAGGCGCGGGATGACCGTGGCGGCCCCGTCCGCCATGCCGCTGCCCATGGACCTGACCGATCTCGACCGCCATGGCGCTGCGCGCCTGCCTGCCCTTTTGTCGCCTGACCAGTGCGCCGCGATCGTCGCGCTGTGGGATGATCCCGCCGCCTTTCGCAAGGAGGTGGTGATGGCGCGGCATGGCTATGGCCGGGGGCGCTATCGCTATTTCGCTTATCCATTGCCGGAGCCGGTCGCGGCGTTGCGGGCGGCGCTGTGGCCCGTACTGGCGGCGCAGGCCAATCGCTGGGCAGCGTTGCTGGGGAGCTGCGATATCTATCCGGCGCGCCATGCCGATTTCCTCGATCGCTGCGCGCTGGGCGGGCAGGACAAGGCGACGCCGCTGTTGCTGCGCTATGAGGCGGGCGACTGGAATGCGCTGCATCAGGATGTCTATGGCCCGCATATCTTTCCCTTGCAGGCGGCGGTGCTGCTGTCGCAGCCGGAGCGGGATTTCAGCGGCGGCGCCTTCGTCCTGACCGAGCAGCGGCCCCGGATGCAGTCCCGCCCCGAAGTCGTGCCGCTGGCGCAGGGCGATGCCATGGTCTTCCCGGTGCGCGACCGGCCGGTCATGGGCACGCGCGGCGTTCACAAGGTGCAGATGCGCCATGGCGTCAGCCGGTTGTTGTCGGGCGTGCGCTATACGCTGGGCCTGATTTTTCACGACGCCGCATGAGAGTCTTTGAAAATGCGCGAAAGGGCGCATTTTAGCCCCGCACCGGCCCGCACCCCCACCCGACCACCCATAGAATACTGCCGTTGGGTGGTCGGGTGGGTTCAAACGAGTCACGTGCCTCGTTTGAAGGGCCGGTGCGGAATTATAAAAATCAGCCAGCCCCCGTTCAGCCGACCCATTACATTTTGCGACAAATTTGTCCGGCAAATGCCAGAATCTTGCGACAAGTGGCAGCTAGACAAATAGGGGTTCCGGTCTGTTCTGTGGGGGTATTTTCGTGCGTCGATCCGCATCTGTCATTCTGTTGCCGTTTTTGCTGGGCGTCGCGCCCGGCGCATTGATGGCGCAGGAGCAGCCGCAGCGCGGCGGCGCCGTCCAGCATATGGACGAAAATGAGGGCGAGGAGATCGTCGTCACCGGACAGGTCCAGCGCGGATCGGTGATCGGCGATATCCAGCCCGAACAGCAATTGTCGCCCGCCGATGTGCGCGCGCTGGGCGTTGCTTCCATTTCCGAACTGATCACCGAATTGTCGCCGCAGACCAATGGCACGCCGGTCATCCTGCTGAACGGCAAACGGATTTCCAGCTTCTCGGAAATTCAGGACTTGCCGACCGAGGCGATCCAGCGGGTCGACATATTGCCCGAACAGGTCGCCCTTTCCTATGACTATGCGCCCACGCAGAAGGTGGTGAATATCGTACTGCGTGAACGGTTCCGCGCGGAGACGGGGCAGGCGAAGCTGGGCACAACCACGCAGGGCGGCCGCGAAAATGGGGAGGTGGAAGCGGGGATATTGCGCATTCAGGGCGACAATCGCTTCACGCTGAACCTGGAATATAGCCGCGCGGCGCATCTGCTGGAGAGCCAGCGCGGCATCACCTCCACCGCCGCCAGCCGCCCCTATTCGCTGGGCGGCAATGTCACCGCGACCAGCCAGGGCGGCGAGATCGATCCCGCCTTGTCGGCGCTGGCCGGGCAGACGGTGACGGTCGCCAGCGTGCCGGGCAGCGCCGCCACCGGTGCGCCGACGCTGGCCGATTTCACCGCCGGGGCGAATGTGACCGATGTCAGCGACATCACCCGCTATCGCACGCTCAGCCCGTCGACCGAGAATTTCTCCGCCAACGCCACGCTGGCCCGCGCGCTGGGCGGCGTTTCCGCGACGATCAACGGGCGGCTGGAATTGTCGGACAGCGATTCGTTGCAGGGCCTGTCGCAGGCGGCGTTGAACCTGCCGGCGGGCAATCCCTTCTCGCCCTTCGCCAATGACGTGACGCTCTATCGCTATCTGGCGCAGGGCGGCGCGCTGGGGCAGAGCATCCGGGGCACCACCGGCCATCTGGGGCTGACGCTGAACGGGCGGCTGGGCGGCAGCTGGCAATGGTCCTTCACCGGCAATGGCGACCTGTCGATCACCCGCACCCGCACCGATCGCGGTGTCGATAGCGGCGCCATTCAGGCGGCGCTCGACGCGGGCGACGCCGGGGTCAATCCCTATGGCAGCTTCTCGTCCGGGCTGCTCTCCACCCGGCTGACCGACAGCGCGCGGGCCAGGAGCCAGGCGGTGCAGGGCGACCTGCTGATCAGCGGCGCGCTGTTCGAACTGCCGGCCGGCAAGGTGATGACGTCGATCCGCGTCGGCGCGTCTGCCAATGACTTCAGCAGCCGGTCGGTGCGGTCGGGCGTGGAAAGCGGCACCGACTATGATCGCCAGATCGGCAGCGGCCAGATCAGCCTGGACGTGCCGCTGACCAGCCGGTCGAAGGATGTGCTGGGCGCGGTCGGCGACATCGGCGTCAACCTGAACGCCGCCGCGCAGCGCTATTCGGATTTCGGCACGCTCTCGACTTTGGGCTATGGCCTGCGCTGGCAGCCGGTGAAGGCGGTGCAGATTTTGGTGTCCGCCAATCAGGATCGCGCCGCGCCGACCGGCACGCAGCTGACCGATCCGCTGATTTCCACGCCCAATGTCTCCGTATTCGACTATGCGACCGGGCAGAGCGTGTTCGTCACCCAATTGTCGGGCGGCAATGCGACACTGAAGGAAAGCGTGCGCGACCAGTTCCGCCTGAGCGCCACGGTTAAGCCGTTCGAGAAGCCGAACCTGACGCTGACCGCCACCTATCTCAATAGCCGGACCAGCAATCCCATTTCCGCCTTCCCTTCGCCCACGCCGGCGATCGAGGCGGCCTTCCCGCAGCGCTTCGCGCGCGACGAAGATGGCAATCTGCTCCAGATCGATTCCCGGCCGATCAACTTCCTGCGGTCGCAGAGCGAACAATTGCGCTGGGGCTTCGACCTGTCCTTCCAGCTGAAATCGCATATCCAGAAGGTGATCGAGGCGTGGCGCGCGGCGGGTTCCAAGCCGGAGGACCGGCCCAAGGAACTGAACGATATGCGCGCCGCCTTCCAGCGCAACCGGCAACCGGGACAGGAAGGCGGGCCTCCGCCGGGTGGGGCGCCGGGCGGTGGCGGCAACAATGCCGGTCCCGGTGGCCCCGGCGGTGGCGGCAACAATGCCGGTCCCGGTGGCCCCGGCGGTGGTGGCCAGCGTGGGCCGGGCGGCGGCGGATTCCGCAGCGGTCCCGGTGGACAGGGCGGCGGGCGGCTGAGCTTCAGCGTCTATCATACCTGGCATTTCACCGAGAATATCCTGATCGCGCCGGGCGTGGCGCCGCTCAACCTGCTGGACGGGGACGCCACCGGATCGTCGGGCGGCCAGCCCCGGCATGAGGTGGAGGCCCGGGTCGGCTATATGAATAATGGCATCGGTGCGCGACTGGGCATCGACTGGGAAAGCGGCACCCATGTCGATGGCGCGCTGAGCGGCACGAGCAGCGGCAGTTCGCGCCTGAACTTCGGCAGTCTGGCGACCGCGAACCTGCGCATCTTCGCCAATCTGGGGCAGATGCCCAATCTGGTGAAGACTGTGCCATTCCTGCGCGGATCGCGGCTGTCGATCGGCATCGACAATATCTTCAACGAGCGGCGTGAGGTGACGGACGCCACCGGAGCGACCCCGCTGCGCTATCAGCCGGGCTATCTGGACCCGCTGGGCCGGACCGTGTCGATCAGCTTCCGCAAGCTGTTCTTCGGCATGCCCGGCGCGGGCAACGGGCCGCGTAGTTAAATTCCGATTAGGCACAGCTAAAGCCTGTCGTTCCCCGACCGTTATGAGGATGCGTAACGGTTGGGGAAGATGAAGATGAAGCCTGTCAGAATCGTGGTGGTCGATGATTCGCTCACCATCCGCGCGATGATCGAAACATTGCTGGAGCGCGACCGCCGGATCGAGGTGGTGGGCATCGCCCGCAATGGCGAGGAAGCATTGGACATGATCCGGCTGGAAAAGCCCGATGTCGTGACGCTGGACATCGCCATGCCCGGCAAGGATGGCATGGCCATATTGGACGAGATCATGGCGATCGACCCCTGCCCCGTCATCATGCTGTCCAGCCTGATGCGCGACGGCGCGCCGATCGCCGCCGAGGCGATGGACCGGGGGGCCGCCGCCTGTTTCAACAAGGCGATGATCGTGCGCGAAGCCAAGCGCTTCGTCAGCCTGATCCGCGAAGTCGGACGCGGGCTGGCGCCGGATATCGCACAGGATCAGGTCGCTATCGCCGCCTGATCAGCTAGCGCGGGATGACTTCACATTGAATCGTCATTGCTTCGCTCCGCTCGCAATGACGGCGTGGATCAAACCAATCTCATCTCACTCTAGCCATGCGAACATAAAAAGGGGAGCGGCAGGTGACTGCCACTCCCCTTTTTAATGTTCGTCTGGCCTACGGAAGTTCCAGCCATCAGGACAAGGCCGATGGTATCCTGTCTTTGTTCGGTCGCTGCTTTACCCCGCCATCGTGCGGGGCGGGTGGCGCAGGCTGCTGATGTCAACCGCGCTGGCGAATTCGATGCCGGTGCGGTCGTCCTTCGACCAGCGGCTGGTGGCGCTGATCATCTGATTTTCGCCCAGTTCGATCGTGAATGGCGTGCCGGGCGGCACGTTCCATAGGCCCTCGATCAGCGCGCCGGTGGCCGATATGTTGCGGATGCGACCGGTATAGGCATGGCCATCATGATGCACGGTGATGGTGCGCAGCATCGTCTTGCGTTCCGGTCGGCTGGAACGATGCCCCTTGGCATTGGCCACGGTGCCGGTGCTGCGCTGGGCGATCAGCACATCGTCCACCGGCATCGGCCGGCCGTAGATATAGCCCTGAATATGGCTGCATCCCAGTTGGCGGATCAGGTCCAGTTCGTCCTGCGTTTCCGCGCCTTCGGCCGTGGTGTCCATGCCCAGCGCTTCGGCCAGGCTGACGATCGCCTTCACGATCGCGCTGTTGCGGCTGCCCTTGATCGCGGCGCCGCGCACGAAGCTCTGGTCGATCTTGATCTTATCGAACGGCGCCTTCTTCAGATAGCCAAGCGAGCTGTAGCCGGTGCCGAAATCGTCGAGCGCCAGCCGCACGCCGATCGCCTTCAGGCGGGCGAACATCGAATCGGTGCCGTCATCGTCGTTCAGGAAGACGCTTTCGGTGATTTCCAGCTCCAGCCGTTCGGGCGAAAGCTGGGCGGCGGCGAGCGCGTTCATCACCGTCGAGGGGAAGCCGGGATTGGCGAACTGGCTGGGCGAGACGTTGACCGCGACGCGCACCCCTTCCTGCCATTGCGCGGCATCGCGACAGGCGGTGCGCATCACCCATTCGCCGATCTGCCCGATCAGGCCGGTATCTTCGGCAATGGGCACGAACAGGGCCGGGGAAATCGGGCCACGCACCGGATGGGTCCAGCGCAGCAGCGCTTCATAACCGACGATATGCTCCGTCTTCGAGGAAACGACCGGCTGATAGACGAGGTGCAGGCCATCGGCCGCGAGCGCGCGGCGCAGATCCTCCTCCAACTGGCGGCGATCCTCCGCATCGGCATGCATGTCGGACGAGTAGAAACGATGGACGCCGCGGCCATTGCCCTTCGCCGCATAGAGGGCAAGGTCGGCGTTGCGGGTCAGCGCGTCGGCCGTGACGCCATCCTGCGGACAGATGGACAGGCCGATCGACACGCCGATGACGACGCTCGTCCCCTCGATCGTATAGGGTTGCGACACGGCGCTGATGATCGACTGGGCCAGATGGGCCAGTGCCGCCTGGGCATGACGGCCGGGCAGCAATATCTTGAATTCGTCGCCGCCCTGGCGACCGACCAGCCCCTTGTCGCCGACCACGCGCTGCAAGCGCTGGCTGACCTGCCGCAGCAGGGCGTCGCCGGCGGGATGGCCGAGCGTGTCGTTGACCGTCTTGAACCGGTCCAGGTCCAGCAGCATCAGCGCGCATTCGCCCGGCTTGCCATGGCGATCGGCGACCGCCTGTTCCAGCGAGCGCAGCATCTGGATGCGGTTGGCAAGGCCCGTGAGCGAATCGAACTGGGCGAGGCGCGTGACCTCCGCCTGGCTGCGACGCATTTCGGTCAGGTCAGTGCCCGACCCGCGAAAGCCGTGAAACTGGCCATATTCGTTGAAGACCGGCTGGCCGGAAATCGACCACCAGCGCTCTTCCTTCGACAGGGCGGCGCAGACGGCCAGTTCGGAAAAGCCGGTGCGGGCCGACAGATGGAAGCCGAGCGTCCGCTCGCCCTCCCCCTGTTTCTTGTCGCCCGGACGGATGATGTCCGTGATCGGTCGGCCGATCAGCCCGGTCGCCGGCGCATCCAGCGTCTGCACCAGCGTATCGGACATATAGGTGAGCAGCCCCTGCCGGTCGGTTTCCCAGAACCAGCCGCGCCCGCTGCGTTCATGTTCCTGAAGCAGACGGTCGGACCGCTGGGCGCGCAAATCCTGCCGGTGGCGGGTGATGGCCTGATCGCGATCCGCCGTCGCCTGTCGCACGGTCGCGATCAGCATGACGAGGACGCAACTGCACAGCAGGCCGATCTGCATCGTGCCGGCGCGCTCCAACACCGACACCAGCAGCGCGCCGAGGAAATAGCTGATCCCCAGCAGGCGACGATCGCCGAAGATGCAGACCGCGAGCAGCGCCACCGACAGTTCCGGCACGGCGGCCAGGAACAGGGCGTCGGTCGCCGCCTTTGGCTCATGGCCCAGCCACAGGCTGAAGCTGAGGCCCGACAGGAACACCATCGGCAGCATCAGCCAGTTCTGGACATGGGGCATACGCCGCTGGAACCAGCTTCGGCGCGGCAGCAGCATCAGCATGCCGTCGATCGCCAGCATCGCGATCATGATGATGGCCTGCATCATGTTGCCGGAATAGAAGGGCAGTTTGAGCAGCGCGACGACGCAGATCTTGGCCAGCAAAATCAGGGGCCAGAGACGCGCGATATGGACGAAAGTGCCGGAAATCCAGGAGGCCGACACTTCGGTCCCGCTTTCGGACAGGCCGAGCGCGACCATCAGAGTCATGGATCGGGAAGGATTGTCGGAAAGGGACGCGCGCAGCAAGGACATGCGCCCGTGCATAGCGCATAGTCCTTGCCAGAGAATTACTTAGCGGGGCGGATAATCAATTTCCCTTGGGCCATCTTTATTGAGCCTTGATCCGCCCTATCGATGCGCGGTTCAGACGCGCATCGGCATCAGCACATAAAGTGCTGGGCTATCATCATTTTCCCGGATGAGCGTGGGCGCGGCGGCATCCGCCAGATGCAGTTCGACAAGATCACTGTCGATCTGTCCGAGAATGTCGAGCAGGTAGCGCGCATTGAAACCGATGTCGAACCCTTCGCCCTGGAAGGCGCCGGGCACTTCTTCGGCCGCCGTGCCATTTTCGGGGCTGGTGACGGACAAAGTGATGCGATCCTTGTCCAGCGTCATCTTGACCGCGCGGGTCTTTTCGGTGGCGATGGTGGCGACGCGATCGACGCCATCCTCAAAGCTGCGCGGATCGATCTTGAGCAGCTTGTCGTTCGCGGTCGGGATGACGCGGCTATAATCGGGGAAGGTCCCGTCGATCAGCTTGCTGGTCAGGATCGCGCTGCCCAGATTGAAGCGGATTTTGGTGGCCGACAGGCTGATCTGCACCGAGCCCTCGACCTCATCAAGCAGCTTGCGCAGTTCGCCGATGCATTTGCGCGGGATGATGATCCCCGGCATGCCTTCGGCGCCGTCGGGACGGACCACGGTGACGCGGGCTAGGCGATGACCGTCGGTCGCCGCAGCCTTGAGAACCGGCTGATCCTCATCCGACACATGGAAATAGATGCCGTTCAGATAATAGCGCGTCTCTTCGGTCGAGATGGCGAAGCGGGTCTTGTCGATGATCTGCTTGAGCGTTTCGGCCGGCAGTTCGAACTGCGTGGGCAGGTCGCCTTCGGCGATGACGGGGAAGTCGTCGCGCGGCAGGGTCGACAGGTTGAAGCGGGCGCGGCCCGCCTGGATCAGCATCTTGCCCTCGGCCGCCTGGAGCGACACCTGGCTGCCTTCGGGCAGCTTGCGGGCGATGTCGAACAGGGTATGGGCGGAAATGGTGGTGGAGCCGGCCTGTTCGACCTGCGCCGACACGCTTTCGACCACCTGAAGGTCGAGATCGGTCGCCATCAGCTTGATCGCGCCGTCGGCCGACGCTTCGATCAGCACGTTGGACAGGATGGGAATCGTGTTCCTGCGCTCCACCACCGACTGGACGTGGCTCAGGCTCTTGAGGAGCGTTGCGCGTTCGATGGTGGCCTTCATGTCCCTGTTCTGTCCGTTTCTTTTTAAGCCGATAGCCGGGGATTCGGTCGAATCCCGGCGACAATGATGGATGCTTCTTCATAACCGCTGTGACGGCTTGGGCAAGCGTCGGCTTCGTCCTTTCGCATCATGGCGGGGTTGCAAATGGGGACAGGTTGGGCTTTGCCAGCCAGATGCGCCGCACCCCCGCCCTTCTGATCCTGCCGCTGATGCTGGCGACACCAGCACAGGCGCGCGATTCGCTGGGGATATTCGAAAGCTGGGGGGCCTTTCGCGATCCCGCGACGCCGCGCTGCTATGCTATCGCTCAGCCGGTTGCCCGCCAGGGCCAGAGCGCGAAGGGCTTCGCATCGGTCGGCAACTGGCCGCGCCAGCGGGTGCGCGGGCAGGTGCATATCCGCCTGAGCCGCGCGCGGGCGGCCAAGGCGCCGGTGACGCTGGTCGTGGGCGAGCGGCGCTTTTCGCTGGTCGCCGGGCAGATGGACGCCTGGGCCGCCGACGCGCGCGGCGACGCGCAGATCATCGCAGCGATGCGTTCCGCCACCAGTATGAGCGTCGCCAGCATCGGCGCGGACGGGCGCGGATTCGCCGACAATTATGCGCTTCGCGGCGCCGCGACGGCGATCGACGCGGCCGCGCTGGGCTGCGCGAAACTGCGCTAATCTTGACTTTTTGGGTCTGCATAGATATCTGGGACTATCCCGTCCCCGGCATGCCGTCTTGAGGCGCTCGCAAGAGCAGATATCAGCTCAAGGCCGATTCCGGGGACATTTTGCGTTTGCGCGGAATGACCGATGCTCGAAGACCGACAGATTCAGACATTGATGAAGCAGGTTGCAGCGGGAATCATTCCGGCCGCGCAGTTGCTGGATGTTCGCACGGAGCCTGCTCTGGATGCAGAAGGCAAGGATGCGCTACGGATTACGCTGGTGATCACAGACGATGCTGCCCAAACCCTGACCGGCGCACAACTCGGCCATCTTCTGCTGGACGTCCATGACAGCCTGCTGAAGCAAGGTGACGAACGCTTTCCGCTCATTTCCTATGCCACGCCGACGGATAGTGGCGAAGCAGACGACGACTAGGACCCGTTCAATTGGCCGTTCTCAACCCTGACCATTTGCTCGATCAGGCGCTGTTGCTCGTCAACGCGACGCCTGGCAGAAAGCCGCGTCAGGTGAATCTGAGGCGCGCCATATCGAGTGCCTATTATGCCGTCTTTCATCAGATTCTGACGGCGACGGCTGATGAATTTGTGGGGAAGGCCTTGCGGCAGGATAGCCGCCATGCGTTACTCTATCGCAGCATCGATCATGGCGCGGCACGCCGGATCTGCGAAGAAGCGCTGCGTCCCGGCCCGACAGCCAAATATAGAAAATTCGTGCCTGGCAGTGGGTTCGAAACCCATATTCGGGCATTTTCGAGCAATTTTCTAAGTCTCCAGAACCGGAGGCATGAAGCAGATTATGACCCGTCCCAGCTATTTACGACGGTTGATGCCATGTTCGCGATCTATCTTGCCAAAAGCGCCCTGGAGGAATTTGCTTCCAGCAGCGCTGATGGACGAAAACTTTTCCTCACTCTTATGGTATTCCCACCCCGATGATGCAGATTCCCGGCCATATCGACCCTGTGCCCGTGCCGCGTGCGGTGACGCCGCGTGAGGATGGGCGTGTCGACCTGATGGGGCTGTCGCGCCCGCAGATAAAGGGTGCGCTGGAGGAGGCGGGGCTGGACGTGAAGGCGGCCAAGCTGCGGTCCAAGCAGTTGTTCCACTGGCTCTATCATCGCGGCACCACCGATTTCGAGGCGATGACCGATCTGGCCAAGCCGATGCGCGGCTGGATGGCCGAACGCTTCGTCGTCGGACGCCCGCAGGTGGTGGAAGCGCAGGTGTCGAGCGATGGCACGCGCAAATGGCTGCTGCGGTCGGACGACGGGCAGGATTATGAAATGGTCTTCATCCCCGATGCGGACCGGGGCACTTTGTGCGTGTCCAGCCAGGTTGGCTGCACGCTTAATTGCAGCTTCTGCCACACCGGCACGATGCGGCTGGTGCGCAACCTGACGCCGGGCGAGATCGTGGGTCAGGTGATGCTGGCGCGCGACGCGCTGGGCGAATGGCCCAAGGGCAATATGGCGGCCGTCAACGATGTCGATGCCGAGGAAGACGAGGATGCGCCGCAATATTCGCCGGACGGGCGGATGCTGACCAACATCGTGATGATGGGCATGGGCGAGCCGCTCTATAATTTCGAGCATGTGCGCGACGCGCTGAAGGTCGTGATGGACGGCGACGGGCTGGCGCTGTCGCGCCGGCGCATCACCCTGTCGACCAGCGGCGTGATCCCGATGATGGCGCGCGCCAGCGAGGAGATCGGCGTGAATCTGGCCGTCTCGCTCCATGGCGTGACCAAGGAAATCCGTGACGAACTGGTGCCGCTGAACCGCAAATATGGGATCGAGGAGCTGCTTCAGGCCTGCGCCGACTATCCCAAGGCCAGCAACGCCCGCCGCATCACCTTTGAATATGTGATGATCAAGGACAAGAATGACAGCGACGAGGACGCGCGCGAACTGGTCCGCCTGATCCGCAAATATAAGCTGCCGGCCAAGGTCAACCTGATCCCGTTCAACCCCTGGCCGGGCACCGATTATGAATGTTCGACGCCCGAACGGGTGCGCGCGTTCAGCTCCATCGTTTTCGAAGGCGGCATCAGCGCGCCGGTGCGCACGCCGCGCGGGCGCGACATCATGGCGGCCTGTGGCCAGTTGAAGTCCGCGAGCGAGAAGAAGAGCAAGGCGGAAATGAAGCGTCTGGCCGAAGAGAAGCAAGCCGCACTCGGATAATCCGGGGCTGACAGGATGCGCGCTGCGCAAAAACCGAACCCCGCCCGAAATGGCGGGGTTTTCTTTTGGGGGAATGACGATGACCGATGATGAGATCGATGGGCTGGTCGACGGCTTTCTACGCTGCACCCTGCCCAAGGAAGAGTGGACCCATGCCGCCCATTTCGCGGGCGCGCTGTGGCTGATGCTTCGTCGACCGGATGTGCAGCCCGAACGCGACATGCCCGGCATGATCCGCCGCTATAATGAAAGCGTGGGCGGGGTGAACAGCGATAGCAGCGGCTATCATGAGACGATCACGCAGGCGTCGCTGCATATGGCGCGCCGGTTACTCGCCACGCTGCCGGCCGATGTGACGCCGGCCGCTGCGCTTTCTGCGCTGATGGCGTCCCCGCTGGGGAACAAGGACTGGCTGTTCACCTACTGGTCGCGCGACGTGCTGATGGCGCCTGATGCCCGGCTGGCGTGGGTGGCGCCGGATCTGCGCGCGCTGCCCGCATAAAGCCCGCATAGAAAAAAGGCGGCCCCTTGCGGGACCGCCCTTCTCCATCCCCACATCGACGAGCGACGTGCGGATTCTGATCATTTGAGAGGGATCAGAAACGGAAGCCGATGCCGACCAGGCCAGCGTCGCGACCACCGAAATTATCTTCATATTCGGTGCGCTGATATTCGGCCGAGATGTAGGTGTTCGGGGTCACCGAATATTCCAGACCGCCGCCATAACGCACGCCTTCCAGCGAAGTGTGGGCGCCAGCCGCTTCGATGCGAGCGCTGGTGTAGCCAACCTTGCCGAAGGCCAGGATCTGCGGGGTCACGACATAACCGGCGCGGATCGAGCCGGCGATTTCGCGGCTGGCGTCGATGCCGTTGCCGTCGACGGTCGAGTCACCGAACGACAGTTCGGGGCCAAAGGTGATGCGCGGGGTCACAGCGATGTCGTAACCGGCGGTCACGCCATAAGCGAAGCCTTCTTCGCCCTGCGCCTTGTCAAAGCCAGCCGTGACGCCAGCGCGCGGCCCGGTGAAGGGCGCAGCGTCCTGAGCGAAGGCAGGGGCCGAAACAACGGTGGCAGCAGCAATAGCTGCGAAAATCACAGTCTTCATAAAGTCCTCGATATTTATCTATTCGCCGCGACTTAAATATTAATCCGGCGTTCAGGTTCGATGCAAAGCAATCATGAATTTTTACTCACGAAACCTCCTGCGTCTTTTCTCTCCATTATCAGAGAGAGAAGAGCGTGACCTGCATCATGATCACGCAGAGGCCATCTAGGATCGCCAGATTGAGTTGCAAAGGGGTCAGATGTTTATTTCAATCAATTTCAGGGCTTGTGTTGCAAAACGGTGACAATGCCTCTTCCGCCCATCTCTTGCGGGCATCCGCCATGCAAAAGGGGCGGCTGTCGCCAGCCGCCCCTTCCGATCGCATGAGAGAGGTCCGCTCAAAACCGGAACCCCACGCCCGTCACGACCTGATGCCGGGACAGGCCGGCTTCATAGTTGGAATAGCGATATTCGCCCTTCAGGAAGAGGCTGTCGCTCAACTGATATTCCAGCCCTGCGCCCAGACGCAGCCCGTCGGCATTGTCGCCGCCGCTGACCGTGCCGCCCTCTCCCGCGTCGCCGCTATATTCGAACCGGGCATTGGTGTAGCCAAGCTTGGCATAGGCCAGCGCGCCATCGCCCAGCGGCACGCCGATGCGGCCGCCGACATAGAGATCACGATCCGTGACGGTGCGCCCGCCCGCATAGCGTTTCTTCGCGGTGGAATCGGAAATTTCCGCCTCCAGCCCCAAAATCACGCCACCGGCGGCGACATCATAGCCGGCATTGACGCCATAGAGCAGGCCATTGGCCGAACTGACGGCGTCGGCATCGACCCGATCATAGCCGGTGATGATTTCGGCATGGGCGCCGGTAAAGGAAACGGGTTCGCGCGCAAAAGCGGGCGCAGAAATGAAACACAGGACCGAAGCGGCCAGAAAAATCGTAATATTCTTCATTTTACCCATCTATCTTCATGCGTCGAAGCATCAAAATGTTTGACAGGCGACCTGATTATCAACCCCTTATCGAATAAGGAATTTTGTTATTATTATGCTGCAAATATGATTTTCGCGTATCGACTTGGTTTTTCCCTTGCGGGATCGCCGTTGATGAAATTCATCCGGCAGTTCCATTGTCGTTCGACTAACGACATCATAGACGCCGCCAACGACATGATCCCGTATGGACGCGCAGCAAAAAAGGGATAGGATCGCGCCCATGGACAGCCGGACCGACACTGCGGGCATGGTGGTCAGGCGCCACCGCCTGTCCACACGGCTCTGGCACTGGCTGAATGCACTACTGCTCTATGTGCTGCTGACCAGCGGCCTTGGCATCTTCAATGCGCATCCTCGCCTCTATTGGGGGCAATATGGCGCCAATCCCGACCATGCCTGGCTGATACTGGAGCGTTTCGGCGGCTGGATCACCCTGCCCGCCCGCTATAATCTGTCGATGTCGCGGCACTGGCATCTGGCCGCCGCGCCGGTCTTCGCCTTCGCGCTGCTTTTCTACATGCTCTGGAGCCTGGCCAACCGGCATATCGCCCGCGACCTGGCCTTTGCCCGCGAGGAAATCCGGCCGCGCCATATCTGGCAGGATATCCGGGATCATGCCCGGCTGCGCTTTCCCACCGGGGCGGCGGCATTGCGCTATAATGTGCTGCAAAAGGCGAGCTATATCGGCGTCATCTTCATCGCCTTGCCGCTGATCATCCTGACCGGCCTGACCCTATCGCCCGGCATGAATGCGGCCTGGCCCTGGCTGGTCGATCTGTTCGGCGGGCGGCAATCGGCACGGTCGATCCATTTTCTCACCGCCTTTGCGCTGGTTGCCTTCTTTCTGGTCCATATTCTGATGGTGCTGCTGGCCGGACCGCTGAACGAGGTACGATCGATGATCAGCGGCCGCTATCGTGTGCCCAAGGACCGGCCATGATCTTGACCCGCCGAGCGATGCTGATCGGTGCGACCACGACGCTGGCGGGATGCGACCGGATCGGTAGCAATGCGCGTTTCCGCGAAGCGCTGTTTTCCGCCGAGAATTTTCACAAATGGGCGCAGCGCAGCCTGATGACGCGCGATGCGATGGCGCGGGAATTCCGGCCGGACCAGATTTCCCCGATCTTTCGCGCCAATGGCACCGCCAATCCCAATACGCCCGAATATAAGGCGCTGTGGCGGGGCGATTTCGCCGACTGGCGGTTGCGCGTCGATGGACTGGTAACGCGGCCCCTGTCTCTGTCGCTGGCGCAGTTGCACAGCCTGCCCCATCGCGAGCAGATCACCCGCCATGATTGTGTCGAGGGGTGGAGCGCGATCGGCCAGTGGCGCGGCGTGCCCTTGAAGACGATTCTCGACGGCGCGGGGCTACGGAGCCAGGCGCGCTACATCGTCTTCCATTGCGCGGACAGGATGGGCACGGGGCGCCCCTATTATGAGAGCATCGACCTGACCGACGCCTTCCACCCCCAGACCCTATTGGCCTTCGCACTGAACGACCGGCCACTGAGTGTGGCCAATGGCGCGCCGCTGCGGCTGCGGGTGGAGCGGCAACTGGGATATAAGCAGGCGAAATATCTGATGCGGATCGAAGCCGTGCAACATTTGTCCGGCATAGGCGCGGGCAAGGGCGGATATTGGGAAGACCACGCCAATTATGATTGGTATGCCGGGATTTGACGCCTGCGAAACGACATGACAAGGTGGCTGCATGAAACTGTTTGAACGTGTTCTCAAGCGGTTGGTCACGCGTGGCCAGCTTACCGTCCACTATTTTGGAGGAGGCAGCTTCACCGTCGGTCAGCCCGATCCGGCCTTCCCCAATCTGGCGCTGCGCTTTGCCGACAAGCGCGTGCCCTTCGACATCATCAAGGACCCGCGGCTGGGCATGGCCGAAGCCTGGATCGACGGCCGCGTCGGCATTGAGGGCGGCGGCATCATGGAATTCATCTCCATGATCCGGGCCAACAATCCCTGGGAACAGGGCAAGTCGATCGACGCCAAGAGCTTCCTCAGCCGCAGTTTCAAGAGCGCCCGGCAGAAATTCTGGCGGCTCAACCACAAAGGCCGGTCCAAGGCGAACGTCGCCCATCATTATGACCTGTCGGGCGCGCTTTACGCCCTCTTCCTCGACCGTGACCGCCAATATAGCTGTGCCTATTTCCCCGATGCCGACAATGAAGCCGGGATCAGCCTGGAGCAGAGCCAGGAGGACAAGAAGGCGCATATCGCCGCCAAGCTGCACCTGAAGCCAGGCATGAAGGTGCTGGACATCGGCTGCGGCTGGGGTGGCATGGCGCTCTATCTGCATCGCACCTGCGGCGTGGACGTGACCGGCATCACCTTGTCGGAAGAGCAGTTGAAGGTCGCGCGCCAGCGGGCGCAGGATGCGGGCGTAGCCGATCATGTCCGGTTCGAACTGATCGACTATCGCGACATGCAGGGACCGTTCGACCGGATCGTGTCGGTCGGCATGTTCGAACATGTCGGCACCGCCCATTTCCGCACCTTCTTCAACAAATGCCGCGAATTGCTGTCGCCCGAGGGGGTGATGCTGATCCACACGATCGGCCGGGTCGGCGGGCCGGGCATCACCGACGCCTTCACCCAGAAATATATCTTCCCCGGCGGTTATATCCCAGCCCTGTCGGAGATGATCCAGGGCAGCGAGGATACGCGCCTGATGGTGACGGATGTGGAGGTGCTGCGCATCCATTACGGCCTCACCATCCGCGAATGGTATAAGCGCACCATGGCGGCCAAGGCGGATATCGTCGCCCTCTATGACGAGCGATTCTTCCGCCTGTGGACCTTCTACCTCGCCGGTGCGGCGACGGTGTTCGAACATGGCGGCATGGTGAATTATCAGGTGCAATATGTGCGCGATCGCCGCACCCTGCCCATTACCCGCGACTATATGCAGGAGGCGGAAGCGGCGCTGCGGGGCCGCTGATAGCGCGTAAAATTGTCTGAATAGAGGCTGACAGGCGCGTTCCCGGACGGTTCAGTCGGGGACGCGCATTCTCCCCTCCATGCCCCGGCCCATGCCGGGCGGGCATATGAGGAGAGACATGGCATGACTCTGTTTTGGAAGGGCGCGGCGGCGTTGAGCCTGGCCGTAGCCGGGCTGGGTGCGGCGAGTGCGCCGGCACAGGCCCAATATTATGGCGGCAATGGTTGGCGCGACGGACGCGATGTCCGCTGGGACAATCGGCGCTGGGATAATAATCGCCGGTGGGACGATCGCCGTCACTGGCGCGGTGACCGGCGCGACTGGCGCGGCAATCGCGGCTATAACCGCCCCCATTATCGCTATCGCCAGCGCTGCTGGACCGAATGGCGCTACGACTATTATCGCGACCGCGACGTGCGCGTGCGCATCTGTCGCTGAACGGCCATGCGACCCGTCCATGGCCAGAGGACGGGTCGCATGTTGACGGAGGGCGGGACCAGACGCTAGGCGCGATGCAGCATTTTCGAGGAATCCGACCATGAGCGACACGCCCCCCGACCATCTGTCCACCAATCCCAAGAGCCCCCATTTCGACATGGAGGTGCTCCAGCGCGGCATCGGCATCCGTTTCAAGGGCCGCGAGCGCAAGGATGTGGAGGAATATAATATTTCGGAAGGCTGGATTCGCGTCGCCGCCGGCAAGAGCCGCGACCGTCATGGCAATCCGCTGACGATCAAGCTGAGCGGCGAAGTCGAAGCCTGGTTCGAGACGCCAGCCGAGGGCGCAGACGACAAGCCCGCCGACGCAGAATAAGTAAAAATGGGGTGCCGAGGCGCCCCATTTTTTTGTCAGTTCATCGCGGCGTCGCGCTTCACATCGGCGATGATCGCACCCAGCGATCGTTCCGCAGGAGCGCTGTCGGCATATTCGACGATGAAGGGATCGGTCTCCAGCCTGGGCGCGGGCTTGCGCACGGCCTTCGCCCGGATCAGCCTGGGTTCCGCAGGGCGCGCCTGCGCCAGCATCAGGCCGCGTGGCGACACCGGCGTGGGCCGGGCCGCCGCCGTCATGACTGGCAGGCGCTGTTCGTCCCACATGTCCGGATCGATCTTCGCAAAGCGCACGCTGGCGCCCAGCGATGCGTCCGGTACGAAATCATGCAATTTCGCCCTGGCCGGATAGATGAAGCCATAGGTCGGGTTGGTGCGCGCGCCCATCTGCCCGGTCGGGCTGTGCCAGACGCGCACCTGGCTCCAGTCGCCATCCTCCGACACGTCGATCGCCAGCACATCTTCCTCGATCGATCCGGGGACCGACCAGTTGGCATGACGGATCAGCACGCGGCGATCCCCCAATATCTTGCTGACCACCGCGACATGGCCCAGCGCCATCGGCCCATAGGGACGGAAGGCCAGCACCGCGCCCTTCTTAGGCTTGTGCCCGCGCTTATATTGCCCGTCTGCCTGGTCCCACCAGTTGAGCGCATCACCGCGAATCGCCACGCCGGACACCGTCCGGGCATAATGCACGCATTGCAGCACCGCCGCGCCGAAACCGGGCGCAGCCATCAAACCGGACAGCAGCGCAGCCGCCGCCCAGCGCATCTTTCGTCTCATTCCGCGATCCCGAAACGTTGAGAATCGCCCCACCAAGGACGACCCTAAACGCTGGATTCTTTGGGAAAGGTTAAAGGCTTAGAAAGCAGCGCGCATCGCTGCGCCGCCGGTCGGGTCGGCCGATGCGATGCGCACCGGAGCCTGATCGACAGCCTTGGGCGCGTCGGCGTAGATGAAGCCCTTGGCCGGGTTCGAACGCAGGCCCAGGTCGCCGATCGGGCCATACCATACCCGAACATCGGTCCAGTCATTATTGGCCGACACGTCGATGGCGCGGACATTACGCTCCACGCCGCCGCGATAGGACCAGTTGGCATGGGTCAGCAGCACTTCGCGATCGCCCAGCACCTTGCTGACCATCGCGACATGGCCGACCGGCATCGAGCGGCTGGCGGCGAAAGCGAGGACGGCACCGACGCGGGGTTCATGACCACGGTCATAGCGGCCTTCGGCCTGACCCCACCAGGTGTTGGCATTGCCGTGAAGATCGATGCCCGAAACCTGACGGGCGAAAGGGGCGCATTGCAGCGTACCAGCGATGGCGGGGACAGCGATCAATGCAGAGAGCGCAAGAATGGACGTCGCGATAAACGCGCGAAAACCAGCGAACATTCGATTGCGACCCCGACTTATTGTGTAGGCTTGAACCCCGATGACTGCTTTAGGGCAGACGCCGGACGAACCGACAAGCGCCGGGCGACGAGTCGTTTCGACGATGCGTTATGTTGCGGAACGAAAAACATGGCCGGCCGTTACGGTCAGCCGCGTTGCATCATCCAGATCGTTGAAAAGACTGGATTCTGTCCCCGTCATCCACACCTGCCCCCGACTATCGCGCAGGCGCTGGAACAATGCGCTGCGGCGAGACGGGTCGAGATGGGCCGCCACTTCATCGAGCAGCAGCACCGGCGGTTGCCCCCGGTCGGCGGCGACCAGCGCGACATGGGCGAGCAGGATCGAGAGCAGAAGCGCCTTCTGCTCCCCGGTCGAACAGAGCGCAGCGGCCTGCCCCTTGGCAATATGCGTGACGGACAGGTCGTGGCGATGCGGGCCGGACAAAGTGCGCCCCGCCGCCGCATCGCGCCGCCGTTCCCGCCCCAGACGCAGGGCCAGCGATTCGTCGGCCAGATCCTCTCCGCCATCGATCGCGATGCGCGGGCGGGCGAAAGGTTCGTCGGGCTGATCGACCAGCGCGTCATTGAGTAGCGCAACGAGATCGGCCCGCGCACCGGCCAGCGCCGCGCCATGCTCGCCCATCTGCGCTTCCAGCGCGGTGAGCCATGCCGGATCGGCGCGGCGCGGATCGGTCAGCAGCCGGTTGCGCGCCCGCATCGCCGCATCATAGCGCGCGCTGTGCGCCGCATGGCCGGGGTGCAGCGCCAGCGTGAGCCGGTCGAGGAAGCGGCGGCGGCCGCCCGGGCTATCGAGGAACAGCCGGTCCATCGCCGGGGTCAGCCAGACGATCGACAGATGATCGGCCAGCGCATTGGCGGAGGAGGCGACGCCCCCGATCCGCACCTGTCGCCGCTCCGGGCTGGCCGCCGTGACGCCGGTGCCCAACACCACGCCATCCACTTCCGCCGCGATGCCGAAGCCGCCCGGCCCATCCTGCCGCGCCATGGCGGAGAGGGACGCGCCGCGCAGGCCCCGGCCCGGCGCCAGCATCGACACGGCTTCCAATATGTTGGTCTTGCCCGCGCCATTGTCACCGGTCAGCAGGATGAAGGCATGATCGGGCAGGATCAGCGCATCCGCATGGTTGCGGAAATCGCTCAGGGTCAGGCGGCCGATCATCGCGCCCGCTGTAGCGAGGAGCGGGGGCGGAGGGAAGTTCTGTTCCTATGCGGTGGGGTGGCGATCGGAAGATCGGTTTTTTGATGTTAGCTGGGGTAGGGAGCCGACTATCGACTTAGAAACCGTTTGAAAATGGATACGGGTCGGTCTGACGGTGCTTTTGCGCGCTGGCTGCGTTGCGATCTTGCCACGATGTCCCGGCATCGTAGCTGCGATCGCGCCTTGCCAGCACGCAAAATCCCTCGCCAGCCCTCAGCCGTACCATTCTCAAACGGTCTCTTAGGACTAAATCATCTGACTCACTTCACCCGACACCTTATCGACGTCAAAACCGATAATGTCGTAAAGAGGTAGCCCGTCAGGCCGTGTAGGTTGCAACGCGATGGCCCAAATTTTTGGGTGTTCGCGGATAGAGGTTATCGGATAAGTATAACCCTGTTCGCCAATGTAGGCGATGCAGGCTTCTACCAGTTCGATGGCCTTATGCTTGTCCATGGCCCTACATAGCGAATGGTTCGAATGTTGCCCACTGGTCGTCAGCCAGTTTTTCAATTACCGGGCCAGCGAAGGCTGACATCTGCGGCGGAGACGCGAGGCAGTTGAACGTAGCGCTAATTCAAGCCTATCGCGCTACCGCCTGAGACCCCAGCTTTCGCTGGGGTGACGGGAGGCGGGACTGACGCTTGCAAGCAAATTGCGCCCCGCTCGCTTGTCCTTCTCGGGTCGATACCGATCATGGACCCAACCTAACAGCGCTTGCGCACCACGGCCGTTCCGTCGTTGGTGATCGTCAACGCCTGCCCTTCCGGGGAGGCGCGCATCTGGAGGGTGCGGGTCCAGCTTTGGCCTTCGCCGGTGAAGGCGGCATCCACCGCGACGCGGCCGTCGCTCTCCGCGCGGACCGCTTTCACGGTACCGACGCTTTCGTGGAAGATCAGGCTGTCGGGCGCGACCTTCAGTTCCAGCGGAGCGGCGCGGTCGCCGCATTTTTCCTGTTCGCCGACCCAGCGCCCCTGAAAGGCGGCGGGGATCAGGCCATCGGGCGCTGCGGGTGGCGGGGGCGTATCGACGGTGGGGGATGGTTCGGTCGGGGCTATGCCATTGGCGGGCGCGTCGGCCGGGCGCGCGTCCGGCACGGCCTGATCCAATATATTGGTGACGACGCCGGGTTGCTTCGCGGCGTCCTGATCCTGCTTGCCGCAGGCAGCGATCGGCAGGAGCAGGCTGAGCAAGATCATCCTCTTCATGATCAAGGAACCCGGCGCGCGGCGCGCGGTTCCGTCGCATGACTTGGGCCGGGGGCCGTGATAGCGTGCCGCGACCATGAGAGGAGTCGAGGCGATGCCGGTATTGGGAATGGGTGGCCTGTTCTTTCGATCGCGCGACCCCGATGCGCTGGCCGCCTGGTATCGCACGCATCTGAATGTCGGCGGGGGATGCGTCGTCAATCCCGATGACGCACCCAATGAATGGATATGGCAGCCGCTGGGCGGGCCGATGGTCTTCGCCCCATTCAAGGCGGACAGCGACTATTTCGCCGCCGACAAGGCCTTCATGCTGAATTTTCGCGTGTCCGATCTGGATTCCCTGCTGGCGGACTTGCGCGCGGCGGACGTTGAGATCATCACCAAGCCCGAATGGGACGACCCCGTGCTCGGCCGTTTTGCCCGCATTCATGACCCGGAGGGCAATGCGATCGAATTATGGGAACAGCCCGACCAACGCCCGACCCAAGGAAATGATCTATGAAGCGCCTGTCCCTGCTGCTCGCCGCCGCCATCGCCGTCAGTTCGAGCGGGGCGATGGCCGCGCTCGCCATCGGCGCCAAGGCACCCGATTTCACCACGCGCGGCGCGATTGCGGGCAAGACCTTCACCGTCACCCTGTCGCACCAGTTGAAGCGCGGGCCGGTGGTGCTCTATTTCTTCCCCAAGGCGTTCACGCCCGGCTGTTCGGCCGAAGCGCGTGAGTTCGCCGAGAATATCGAGAAGTTCAAGGCGGCGGGCGCGACCGTGATCGGCATGTCGGCCGATCCAGTGGACGATCTGGTCGCCTTCTCCACCAAGGAATGCGCGGGCAAGTTCGCCGTGGCATCGGCCGGACCGGGCATCGTGTCGGGCTATGACGTGGCGCTGAAGATGCGGCCGGGCATGACCGACCGTACATCCTATGTCATCGCGCCGTCGGGCCGCATCGCCTTCGTCCATAGCGAGATGAGCTATGCCGGCCATGTGAAGAGCACGCTGGCCGCGGTCGAGGCGATGAAGACGCAATAAGCGGCTTTGGCGCACCCCGCTTTCACCATGATCCCGTTCGTCCCGGTTTGTTAGAGACCGTTTGAAAATCGAAGAATAGCCCGATGGCTCAAGGCGAGGGCGAAGGGATGGGAGGCAACCACCCCATCGCCCTACGCACTATCCCGTAAAGACCCGCCGCGCCGCTTTTGACAGAGGTCAAGGCATAAGGGCGGCGTCCGCGCGAAGGGCGCCGCAAAAGCCTTTTGCGGGGACAGGTCGATGGACAGACTGGTTTTGCGGACGGGCGGCTGGTTCGCGCTGGCGCTGATCGCCTTTGCGGCGATGCTGGCGGCGCGGGACGGCGGCTTTGCCGTTCATATGGGGATCGTAAGCGCGGTGGCGCTGGGGCTGGCCGTCTATGCCATGCGCAGCGCCGATTATGCCGGATTTGCGCGCGGCCTGATGAAGATGCCCGCCGATCAGGGCAGATATTATGACGATGTGATCCGCTGGGGCGTGATCGCGACCGTCTTCTGGGGCCTCGCGGGCTTTCTGGCGGGCCTCTATATCGCGTTGCAACTCGCCTTCCCGGCGCTCAATCTGGGCCTGGAATATACCAGCTTCGGCCGCCTGCGCCCGCTGCACACGTCGGCGGTGATCTTCGCCTTTGGCGGCAATGCCTTGCTCTCCACCAGCTTCTATGTCGTGCAGCGCACCTGCCGCGCCCGGCTGTTTGCGCCCAAACTCGCGGACTTCGTCTTCTGGGGATACCAGCTCTTCATCGTGCTGGCGGCGACCGGCTATCTGCTGGGCATTACCGAGGGCAAGGAATATGCCGAGCCGGAATGGTATGTCGACCTGTGGCTGACGATCGTCTGGGTTTGCTACCTGATCGTCTTCGGCGGCACCGTCATCAAGCGCAGCGAGCCGCATATCTATGTGGCCAACTGGTTCTACCTCGCCTTCATCCTGACGATCGCGATGCTGCATATCGTCAACAATCTGTCGATGCCCGTCAGCCTGCTCGGCTCCAAAAGCTATAGCGCCTTTGCGGGGGTGCAGGATGCGCTGACGCAGTGGTGGTACGGGCATAATGCGGTGGGCTTCTTCCTGACCGCCGGCTTCCTGGCCATGATGTATTATTTCGTGCCCAAACAGGCGGAACGGCCGGTCTACAGCTATCGCCTGTCGATCATCCATTTCTGGTCGCTGATCTTTCTCTATATCTGGGCCGGTCCGCATCACCTCCATTACACCGCCCTGCCCGACTGGGCGCAGACGCTGGGCATGGTCTTTTCGATCATGCTGTGGATGCCGAGTTGGGGCGGCATGATCAACGGCCTGATGACGCTCAATGGCGCATGGGACAAGATCCGTACCGATCCGATCATCCGCATGATGGTGATGGCGCTGGCCTTCTATGGCATGAGCACCTTCGAAGGACCGGTGATGTCGGTGAAGGCGGTCAACAGCCTGTCCCACTATACCGACTGGACCATCGGCCATGTGCATAGCGGCGCGCTGGGCTGGAACGGCCTCATCACCTTCGCCTGCCTCTATTATCTGACGCCGCGCCTGTGGAAACGCGAACGGCTCTACTCGCTAAGGCTGGTGAACTGGCACTTCTGGCTCGCGACGCTGGGGATCGTCCTCTACGCCGCCGCCATGTGGGTCGCGGGCATCATGCAGGGCCTGATGTGGCGCGAATATGGGGCCGACGGCTATCTCGTCTACAGCTTCTCCGAAGTCGTGAGCGCGATGCTGCCCATGTATCTGATCCGCGCAGCCGGGGGCCTGATGTATCTGGCGGGCGCGATCATCATGGCCTGGAACATCGGCATGACCATCGCGGGCAAGCCGCTGCGCGACGAGAAGCCGATGCGCGACGCGGTCTATGACGCCGGTGCGGACAAGCCCCTCATTCCTGCTGCCACCTAAAGTCCCGTTCGTGCTGAGCCTGTCGAAGGGCGCGCGTGCTTCGACAGGCTCAGCACGAACGGACGTCGGAATTCAGTCCATCAAAGGACAAAGACAATGACAAGCAAAGCAAAGGGTAGGTTTTTCGATCATGGCAGGCTGGAGCGGAATATCTCGCTGCTTGGCATCGCCTCTCTGATCGTCGTCGCCATCGGCGGCATAGTGGAGATCGCGCCGCTCTTCTGGATCGACAATACGATCGAGAAGGTGGAGGGGGTCCGCCCCTATACCCCGCTCGAACTGGCGGGCCGGAACATCTATATCCGCGAAGGCTGCTACAACTGCCATAGCCAGATGATCCGCCCCTTCCGCGACGAAACGGAACGCTATGGCCATTACAGCCTAGCGGCGGAGAGCATGTACGACCATCCGTTCCAATGGGGGTCGAAGCGCACCGGGCCGGACCTTGCCCGCGTCGGCGGCCGCTATTCGGACGAATGGCATGTTCAGCATTTGAAAGACCCGCGCGCCGTGGTGCCGGAATCGATCATGCCGACCTATCCCTTCCTCGCCGAGCGGGAACTGAACGCCGGCGACATGCGCGGCGACCTGACCGCGTTGACGCGGGTGGGTGTGCCCTACAGCAAGGATGATGTGGCCAAGGCGAATGATGACCTGAAGGCGCAAGCCGATCCCAATGCCGATGCCGCCGACCTGCTCAAGCGCTATCCCAAGGCGCAACAGCGCGATTTCGACGGCAATCCCGCCAGGCTGACCGAGATGGATGCGCTGGTCGCCTATCTCCAGATGATCGGCACGCTGGTCGATGTCGATGCGGCGAAACCCCAGGAAGAACCGCGATGACGTACGATGCGCTCCGCCACTTCGCCGATAGCTGGGGGCTGGTCTTCATGGGGGTGAGCTACATCATCCTCGTCGGCTGGCACTTCCTGCCGCGCGGCCGCCGGCACAGCCGCGACGCCGCCACGATGATCTTCAGGAAAGACGAGACGGAGGCCGACCATGGCTGACGGACAGGACAAGAAAATCGACGCCGCCACCGGCACCGAACTCAAGGGCCACGAGTGGGACGGCATCGCTGAACTGGATACGCCGCTGCCGCGCTGGTGGCTGTGGACCTTCTACGCGACCATAATCTTCGCGATCGGCTATGTGATCGCCTATCCGGCGATCCCGATGCTGCACGATTATACGCGCGGCATGCTGGGCTGGTCGAGCCGGGGCGCGCTGGACAAGGAACTGGCCGCACGCGAGGCGGAAATCGCGCCGCTGCGCCGGGCGATCGCCGACACGGCGATAACCGACCTGCCCGGCAAGCCGCAACTGATGCAGGCGGCGGTCGAGGGCGGACGCGCCGCGTTCAAGGTCCATTGCGTCCAGTGCCATGGCTCCGGTGCGGCGGGGGCGAAGGGCTATCCCAACCTCAACGACGACGACTGGCTGTGGGGCGGCGATCTGGCGACGATCGAAAAGACGATCACCGACGGCGTGCGCAACCCGAACCATGATGCGACCCGTGTATCGATGATGCCCGCCTTCGGCCGCGACCAGTTGCTGACCAGCGCGCAGGTCAACGATGTGGTCGCCCATGTCCGGGTCATCAGCCGACAGGACAAGGCCAGCGCCGCTTCGCAGCGCGGGACACAGGTCTTCGCCGACAATTGCGCGGTCTGTCATGGCCCGGATGGAAAAGGCACGCGGGCGCTTGGCGCACCCAACCTGACCGACGGCATCTGGCTCTATGGCGGCGACGCGGAGACGATCCACGAAACCGTATGGAACAGCCGTCAGGGCGTGATGCCGCGCTGGGACGACAAGCTGGACAAGGCGACCATCCGCATGCTGGCGACCTATGTCCACAGCCTGGGCGGGGGTGAAGCGACGCCGGTGGACGAGACGGCAGATAATGAAGCAACCGCGCGACCATAACACCGTTCGGGCTGAGCCTGTCGAAGCCCTGTCCTTTTCTTCCGCAGAGAAGGACGGCCCTTCGACAGGCTCAGGGCGAACGGGTTCTTCAGGAATCCCATCATGCTGATGCCGGCCGGGTCCAGCGACCTCTATGAAAAGCGCAAGGGCGTCTATCCCAAGGCGGTCGACGGCTTCTATCGTCGCCTGAAATGGGCGATCATGGCGGTGACGCTGGCCATCTACTGGGTCACGCCATGGCTGCGCTGGGATCGTGGGCCTTATGCCCCCGATCAGGCGGTGCTGGTCGATCTGGCCCACCGGCGCTTCTACATGTTCGCGATCGAAATCTGGCCGCATGAATTTTATTATGTCGCGGGCCTGCTGATCATGGCGGGGATCGGGCTGTTTCTGGTGACGTCGGCAGTGGGTCGGGCCTGGTGCGGCTATGCCTGCCCGCAGACGGTGTGGACCGACCTCTATCAACATGTCGAACGCTTCACCGACGGCGATCGCAATGCGCAGATAAGGCTGGCGAAGGCACCATGGAGCGCCGCCAAGATCGCGCGCCGCCTCGCCAAATGGAGCATCTGGCTGGGCATCGCCTTCGCCACGGGCGGCGCATGGATTTTCTATTTCGCCGATGCGCCCAGACTCAGCCATGATTTCTGGGCTGGCAGCGCCGCGCCGGTCGCCTATGCCACGGTAGCCGTGCTGACCGCCACGACCCTGTTGCTGGGCGGCTTCATGCGGGAGCAGGTGTGCATCTATATGTGCCCCTGGCCGCGCATCCAGACCGCCATGCTGGACGAAAAATCGCTAGTCGTCACCTATAAGGACTGGCGCGGCGAACAACGCGGCAGCGTGAAGAAGGCGCAGGCGAAGCCCGACCTGTTCGGAGACTGCATCGACTGCAACCAGTGCGTCGCGGTCTGCCCCACCGGCATCGATATTCGCGAAGGGGCGCAAGTCGGCTGCATCACCTGCGCGCTGTGCATCGACGCCTGTGACAAGGTGATGGCGCAGGTCGGGCGACCGCGCGGGCTGATCGATTATTGCACGCAGGAGGATGCGGAGGCCGAGAAGCAGGGCGCTGCCCCCCGCCCCGTCCTCAAGACGCTGCTGCGCCCCCGCACATTGGCCTATGCGGCGGTATGGCTGTCGATCGGGGCGGCCATGCTGTTCGCACTGGGCGCGCGCACCCGGATCGACATCGCCGCACAGCAGGATCGCAACCCCATATTCGTGCGGCTGTCCGATGGCGCGATCCGCAACGCCTATATGGTCAAGGTCCGCAATATGGAGGCACGGCCGCGCCCGGTGACGGTCGCTGTCGAGGGCCTGCCCGGCGCGATGCTGTGGACCGACGCCATGCCGCGCGAGCAGGCGGCAGCGACCGTCACCGCCACCGTTCCCGCCGACAGCGTGGCCAAGCTGCGCCTCTTCATCGCCGCCCCGGCGCCCGGACCACAGCGGCAGGATTTTGCCTTCACCGTCCGCGCCACCGACCGCGAAGGCGGCGGCGACCGCGAACCCGCCCGTTTCGAAAGGCCCTGAACCATGATCCGACGCTTCACCGGCTGGCACATGACCGGCATATTGATCGCCTTCTTTGCCGTGGTGATCGCCGTCAATCTGCTGATGGCGACCGTCGCGATCCGCTCCTTCGGCGGCACGGTGGTCGACAACAGCTATGTCGAAAGCCAGAAGTTCAACCATTATCTGGCACAGGCACGGGCGCAGGACCGCCTCGGCTGGAAGGATGATGTGGCGCTGGACGCCGCACGCCATGTCACGCTGACGCTGACCGACAGCGCGGGCGCACCAATCCGCGAGGCCCGCATTACGGCCATCGCGCAGCATCCGCTGGACCGTGCGCCCGACATCGCCATCAGCTTCCACGAAACCGCGCCAGGCCATTATGTCGGCGACCGCGCCTTGCCCGCCGGTCGATGGCAATTGCGCGCCGATATCAACCATGGTGCGCAGCATTTGTTGCGGGAGGTCTTCTGATGGCGACCCAGCCTGTTTTTGCCGAGGCCCCTGCCCCGGACAGCATCGAAAGCCTGTTTGCGGTGCCCACGCTGCATTGCGCGGGTTGCATCGCCAAGATCGAAAATGGGCTGAGCAAAGTGCCGGGGGTCGAGGGCGCCCGGGTCAACATGACCGCAAAGCGCGTCGCCATCCGCCATGATCCCGCGCTAAGCCCGCCAGAACTGAAGGCCGCGATCGCCGCCATCGGCTTCGATGCCGAACCGCTGGCCGATCCCGGCGTGGATGTCGCCGCCGCCGAAAATCGCGGGCTCATCCGGGCGCTGGCGGTGGCGGGCTTTGCGGCGATGAACATCATGCTGCTGTCGGTGTCCATCTGGTCCGGGGCGGACGGGGCGACGCGGCAGATGTTCCACTGGCTTTCCGCCCTCATCGCCCTGCCCACGATCGCCTATGCGGGGCAACCCTTCTTCCGCTCCGCCTTTGCCGCGCTGCGACAGGGGCGCACCAATATGGACGTGCCGATCAGCATCGGCGTGCTGCTGACGACCGGCATGAGCCTGTATGAAACGCTGACCGGCGGCCATCATGCCTGGTTCGACGGCGCGGTGATGCTGCTTTTCTTCCTGCTGGCGGGCCGGTGCCTGGACAGCCTGATGCGCGGACGGGCGCGGGCGGGCGTCGCCGCTTTGCTGAAGCAGACCGCACCCGGCGCCATGGTGCTGGATGCGCAGGGCGCCAGCCACTGGGTGCGCGCCGATGCGTTGCGGCCGGGGATGCGCATGCTGGCCGCCGCCGGGGAACGGCTGGCCGCGGACGGGCGCGTGGTCGACGGGAGCAGCGGTCTGGACATCGCCTTCCTGACCGGGGAGAGCGCGCCCGTCCCTGTCGGGCCGGGTGACGAGGTGCAGGCCGGCGCGCTCAATATCGACGGGCCGATCATCGTGGCGGTGACGGCCGCCGGCGCCGATACGGTCATCGCCGACATTGCCCGGCTGATGGAGGAAGCGGCGCAGGGCAAGTCGCGCTATGTGCGGATCGCCGACCGCGCGGCGCGGCTCTATGCGCCCTGCGTCCATCTGCTGGCCGCCCTCTCCTTTGCCGGATGGATGATTGCGGGGGCGGGCATGCATCAGGCGCTGCTGATCGCGGTTGCCGTGCTGCTGATCACCTGCCCCTGCGCGCTGGGACTGGCGGTGCCGGCGGCGCAGATCGTGGCGTGCGGCGCGCTGATGAAGCGCGGCGTGCTGGTGAAGGACGGGTCGGCGCTGGAACGGCTGGCCGAAGTGGACGAAGCCGTGTTCGACAAGACCGGTACGCTGACGCTGGGCCGCCCCACCCCGCATGGCCTTGACCGGCTGGAGGCGCAGGACAAGGCCATAGTGCTGGCGCTGGCCCGTGGCAGCCGCCATCCGTTGAGCGTCGCGCTACGGCAGGCGGTGGAGGCGGAGGGGGTGATGCCCGCTGCACTGGAGGATATTCGCGAACAGCCGGGCGAGGGCATGAGCGGTCGCTTCGGCGACGAAGCCGTTTCGCTGGGCCGCCCCCGCAGCCTGATCAGCCTGTTCGATCTGGCCAGCGAATATCGGCGCGGCGAGCAGGCGACGCTGCTGCGCTTCGCCGATGCGCCGCGCCCGGACGCGGTCGTAACGCTGGCCGACCTCAATGCGATGGGTGTGACGACCCTGATCGCCAGCGGCGACCGGCCCGAAGCGCTGGAGGCGATATCCCGCGCCACCGGCACGACCGCGATCGGCCATCTGCGCCCGCAGGACAAGCTGGCGCTGATCGGCCGACTGAAGGCGGCCGGGCATCGGGTGCTGATGGTGGGCGATGGCCTGAACGATGGCCCCGCCCTCGCCGCCGGCCATGCCAGCATGGCTCCGGCCTCCGCCAGCGACGCCAGCCAGCTGGCCGCCGACGCCGTGTTCCTGGGCGACCGGCTGGCCCCGGTGCCGATGGCGGTGCGGGCGGCCCGGCGCACCGTGCGGGTGGTGAAGCAGAATTTCGCGCTGGCGATCGGCTATAATATCTTCGCCGTGCCACTGGCGATCCTGGGCCATGTCACGCCGCTGGTCGCCGCCCTTGCCATGTCGAGCAGTTCGTTGATCGTCGTCGCCAATGCGCTGCGGCTGAAAGGGGCGGCACGATGACCGGCGTCGCCATCCTGATCCCGATTGCGCTATGCCTCGGCCTGCTGGGGCTTGGCGCCTTTTTCTGGGCGCTGCGCGACGGCCAGTTCGAAGATGCGGATGGCGCCGCCGTGCGCATCCTGATCGACGAGGAGGATTGAGGGGAATTTATTCGGTGGAGAGCAGGAAGGCGGCGCACATCTTGCCCAGATCCTGCTTCAATTCGTCCCAGCCGCCTTCCCACGCGGCGCCAGTCGCCGATCCGAAGCCCAGATAGCGGGCGATCGCGGCATAGAGGATACGGAAAGTCGAATGCACCGCCCGTTCCGGGTCCGGCTGCAGGATTTCGTCACGATGGGCCAACATCACATTGTGGACCAGATCGGACAGTTCGCCATAGCTTTTCTTGCCTGCGGCCGAGACGATGGGATCGGTGGTGGCGCGCAGCATCATCGGCCGCATCAGTTCGGCATGGTGGCGCAGCGTGTCGGCAATCCCTTCGACCAGCAAAGTCACCAACTGGCGGAGATTCTTGGCTTCCGCTTCCGCCCGCGCGATCACGGCGCGCTGATCGACCTCCACGGCCTCCAGCACGCGGGCCTGAACGGCGCGGATCAGATCATCCTTGCTGTCGAACCGGCAATAGATGGAGCCGATCGAAACCTTGCCGCGCTTGCCGACTTCCTGAAGCGTGAAATCGTCATTGCCCCGTTCGCGCAGCAATGCCTCTGCCGCCGCGATCATCCGTTCGAACGACGCCTGGCTGCGCTGCTGGCGCGGAGCGCGGGGCGGCGTGGTGCGCAGGGAGGGAGCAGAACCGGTCACAAACCCTCCGTTCCAGTGGGAAGCGCCGCTGTCAAGGGCAGGTGCGCCCGATCAGCGATGTGCTTCCTGTGTCAGACTAGCGTCAACAACAGGCCGATCGCCGCCACCGGCACCGCCAGACCATAAGCGAGGCGTGGTCGCCAGGACATCAGCAGCACCAGGGCCGCGCCACTGACGCACAATTGGCCGATCCAGGCGACCACGCCCTGCCCCGCGCCAAAGCGCAGCACAGCCACGATCGCCGCCAGCCCCAGCAGCAGCCAGCCGGACCAGCGTGCCACCGAAGGCGAGGGCAGCATCGGCAAGGGCGGCGACGGCCGGTATTTCTTGACCGCCAGCGCGAGACTGGCGAGCGCGGCATAGCCGATCAGGCCGGTTTCAAGCGACATCGACAGTCTCCCGCATCACGGAGGCCAAGGGGGGCGACGGCGGGGTCATCATCCGTCGCTTGCGCACCGGCGCTGCCTTGACCCGCGTGGCGCGCCAGGCACCGAAGGCCAGCAATGCGCCGATCGCGATCATGGCCGCGTCGAAGGACAGGAACAGCGTGTCACCGCTACGCAGGCTGGCGAACAGGCCGCGATCGGTGGTCGCGCTATTGACCAGCGGCAGCGACAGGAAAGCGGCGGCCGACAGCGTCAGCGCCTCCGGCCAGGCGCGGCGAACCGGGCGCAGCAGCATCAAGGCCGCCAGCCCGAACCAGGTCCAGTACATCGCCTTCACCTCCAGCGCTTCCCGCCCCGGCAGGGCGGCCGGGATCAACCGGTTGGCCAGCAGGAAGGCCGCCATGCCGGCCGGGAGACAGGCGATGGCGCTGATGTTCAGCCGCTCCACCAGACGGAAGCCGAAGAAGGGCTTCGCCCCCGGCTTGCGCCGCTTGGCGGTCCAGAGCAGTAGGCCGGTCCCGACCATCGCCGCGCCCGTCAGGCCAAGCAGGAAATAGGTCCAGCGCAGCACGGGCCCGGCAAAATTGCCCAGATGAAGCCCCAGCATCACCCCGGCCGTCGCGATCGCCGCGCCCGGCGCGGGCGAGGCCGACAGCTTCCGGCCGGTGACGCCCGAATAGGTGATGGAGGCGCCGCGGGCATTGAGCTGATCGGCGCTGCTGCGCAGGATCGTCACCGTCGCGGCACCATCATTGGGATTGCGGATGACGATCGTGCGGGGACGGCCGCCCTGCCATTCGCGCGCGGCAGCATCGACCATCGGCCCGATCGGCGCGAGCGGTACGGCACGACCCGACGCCGGATCATCGGCATCGCGGCCATAGGCTTCGGCAAAAAAGCCGGCGGGCTTGGCGTAATTGGCGACGGCGGGCCAGGGCATGTACATCACGACCAGCGTGATCAGCCCGGTATAGGTGATCATCGCGTGGAAGGGCAGCGCCAGCACCGCCGAGACATTATGCGCGTCGAGCCAGCTACGCTGCCCCTTGTTCCAGCGCAGCATGAAGAAGTCGGCGAAGAAACGCTTGTGCGTCACCACGCCGGATATGATCGCCGCCAGCATGAAGATGGCGCACAGCCCCGCCAGCCAGCGCCCCCAAGGATGGGGCAATTGAAGCTGGAAATGGAAGCGGTAGAAATGCTCGCCCCCGCGCGTCTCCCGCGCGGTTACGGGTTCGCCGCTGATCGGGTCGAGCCGGATTTCCGGCCGACGCGGCGCGGGTGGCGCCTTGGGATCGGGATTGGGGCGGGCGAGCGCGAAGATGCGGGTTTCCACCGTGCGATCGTCGGGCAGGTAGATATACCATTGTTCATCGTCGGGCGACGTCGCCTGCATATGCGCGACCGCGCTTTCCGCCGCCTGCCGGGGCGTCACCGGCGCCAGTCGCAGTTCGGGCTGCATCCAGCGAGTGATTTCCGGCCGGAAATAGCTGGCCGTGCCGGTCAGGAACATGGCGAATAATATCCAGCCGGCCAGCAGCCCCAGCCAGGTGTGAATCCACGCCATCGACTGGCGCAGGCCCCGCGCGCCGTCCATCTCCTCCACCTTGCTCATGGCCGTGGTCCCATCAGCCAGAGCAGCGCGACCGAAAGCAGCGCGCTGCCCCAGATAACTGCCGCGACACGCAGCAGTCGCGATTCATGGAAGGCCCACAGCGCCAGCAGCGCATAGATCAGGAAGGACAGGATCATGCCCCAGGCCGTCGCCTCCACCCGCGCGATCGGCAGCGACCGCGCCAGCAGCGAAGCCAGTCCGGATGCAGCGGCATAGCCGCCCACCAACGCCGTCAGGCAGCGCGCGGCCATGGCAATAGCACGCCCCGGCGCGCGTCGGGGCGGTGTCAAACGATCAGTCTTCATGCGCTCCTCTGCACGGCGATTGCCTTGCCTCTAACGGATGCGCCGTCTAGTAGCAATTGCGAATCGTTATTATTATCATTCGCAACAGGGGGAATTTATGATTATCTTTTCGGCCAGGTCCGCGCGTCTGCATCGTCGGCGCGCAACGCGTGCATCTGTCTATTTTGGTGTCGCACTATGCGCGCTTCTGCCCGCTCTGGCTCAGGCAGAAGATGCCGCCGACGCCAATAGCGACACGATCATCGTCACCGGCCTGAAGGATAATCAGACCGGATCGGGCACCAAGACCGACACCCCGCTGATGGCGACGGCGCAGAGCATCACCATCATCGACAATGACGAACTGATCCGGCGCAACGCGCTGTCGATCAATCAGGCGCTGGGCTATGTCGCGGGCGTTTCCCCCAACCAGCGCGGCGGGATGGTCACCCGCTATGACCAACTCATCCTGCGCGGCTTTTCGCCCGGCGTCTTTCTGGACGGAATGCGGCTGATCGCCGGCCCCTATTCCACGCCGCAGATCGACTTCAACCGCATCGACCATATCGACGTGGTGAAGGGGCCGGCATCGGTCCTCTATGGCAATTCCACGCCGGGCGGCCTCGTCAACCTGACCAGCAAGATGCCCGAAGCGAACGGGTTCGGGCGGTTCGAGGCGCAGGTCGGCAATTATGACAGCCTGCGCTTCGTCGGCGACGTCAATCAGCCGCTCGACAGCGAAGGCCGACTGCTCGCCCGCGTCGTGGGCGGATGGCAGAAGTCGGACGGCCTGACCGACGGCACTTTTTCCGAACGCTATCATGTCAGCCCGATGCTGACCTTTGCCCCGGCCCCCGACACCAGCTTCACGTTGGTCGCCGCCTATCAGCATGCGCCGAGCGGCGGCGGCTATTCGGGCGTGCCGGCCTATGGCACGGTTTTGTCCAACGGCGGGCTGGGCATGTTGCCGCGCGACATCAACACCGGCGATCCCGGCTATGAGCGCTATAATCACAAAGCGAAGTCGATCGCCGCCTTCTTCCGCCATGATTTTAACGAGCATCTGACGGTCCGGTCCAATTTCCGGTTCCAGAACAACAAGCTGTCCTACCGCCAGCTTTATGTGTCCGGTTTCCTGACGACCGGCACGGGAACCTCCACCAACAGCGACTATTCCCGCATCTTCCGCGGTGGCGGCGGCGCGGACGAGGATTTCGATACGCTGACGCTAGACAACAGCCTGAACGCCAAGTTCGCGACCGGCCCGATCCAGCATAATATCCTGGTCGGGGTCGATTATCAGCGCATTACCGGCGAAAATGTGCAGCAGTTCAACAGCCGCGTGACCCAGGGCATTCCCAATCTCAGCCTGTTCGCGCCGACCTATGGCACGGGTCTGCCGACCTTCGACCTGAAGGACCTGTCCGGCCTTGCCAGCGCGGCGCGCGCCTATACCAACAGCTATGGCAAGCGCGACCAGACCGGCGTCTATTTTCAGGATCAGATGTCGATCGGCCGGCTGCAACTGATCGCCAGCGGCCGACAGGACTGGTACGACCAAAGTTCGCTGAACCTCAACCCGACCACCGCCGCCGCCCGCGCCGCGCCGGTCACGCGCTTCGACCAGTCGGCCTTCACCATGCGGCTGGGCGCTCTGTATGAATCCGCCTTCGGCCTGTCGCCCTATGTCAGCTATGCCGAATCCTTCGAACCGCAATCGGGCACCGTCTTCGTGTCACCGACCGAAAATCGCTCGGCAACACCCGTAACCGGCCGCCAATATGAGGCCGGGCTGAAATATCAGCCGACCGGGACCAATGCGATCTTCACCCTGTCCGCCTATGATCTGCGGCGACAGAATGTGCTGGTCAGCCATCCGGAGGCCGGCACTGGATCAATCCCCTCCACCGCCCAGATCCAGATCGGCGAAGTGCGGGTACGCGGCGTGGAACTGGAAGGGCGCGGCGAGATCGCGCCGGGCTTCGATATCATTGCGGCGGCCAGCTATACCGACGCGATCATCACCCAGGGCGCGCCGGCCGTCGGGGCGACCGCGACCAACAGCGGAACGCCCACGACCACCGGCACGCGCCAGCTCGGCACGCCGGAATGGGCGGCATCGACCTTCCTCTCCTATGATTTCGGCAAGGCGGCCAAGGCGAGCGGTCCGCTGGCGGGCCTTAGTCTGGGTGCAGGGGTGCGCTATGTCGGCGGATCGGACGGCACCACCACCTATGCGATCATCAACAATGTCACCACCTTCCGGCGATTCCATACCGACGGCTTCATTCTGGTGGATGCGCTGATCGGCTATGATCTGGCCAAGGTCGGGCTGGATCGGTGGAGCCTGGCGGTCAACGCCAGCAACCTGTTCGACAAGACGCATATTTCGGCCTGCCCGTTCAACAATAGCTGCTATTATGGCGCGCCGCGCACCGTGGTCGGATCGCTGCGATTCGCCTGGTAAAGATATCGGGAGACGCCGGGGCATCGGCTCCGGCGTTTCACAGAGACCGTTTGAAAAATGCGCGAAAGAGCGCATTTTTGTAGCCGCACCGGCCCTCACCCCCACCCGACCGCCCAACAGGGTACCATATGTGGGCGGTCGGGTGGGGGTGAGGGCCGGTGCGGATGCGCCAAAGGCGCATTCCCAAACAGACTCGCAGCCCCTGAAAGCCATTTCTTTACGCTGAAATATAACATGTCCGGAACGTCTTTCCTGCCCACGTAATGGGCAAGAAGATGACCATCGCCGTCACGATCGCGACTTTGTGACAACTCGTCGCGAACCAAGTTGCCTGCTTATGGTTATTCGGGCATATCGCCCGCACATCGTCTCCGCAGGCCTTTGCAATGGCTCTGCGGATGATGCTTGGGGGATATAGGCGTTGGGGTACGCTGTGCTGGGGGATAGAGGCAAGGAAGCCGGCTGGCGCGTTCGCGCCATGAAGCGGGGCGTTGCGTGGGCGGCGCTGCTCGCCGGTGTCGTCGCGCCTGCATGCGCGCAGCCCTCTTCGGTGCTGGCGCCGCCCAATATGACGCCCTTTTCCGCGCCAACGACTGATGATCCTTTGCTGCGAAGCGCGGAAGCGGCCAGCGATCCGGCCCTGTTCCATGGCGAAGTCCAGGCCGCCGTCGAGACCAATGCCGTCATCGACGAAGCACAGGCTGGCGAACGCGAGGCGGAGGCTGCGCGGGTGCAGGCCAAGTCGGCGCTGTTCCCGTCGATCGACCTGACGGTGGATGCGAATCGATCGCTGGCGCGCAATTTTTCCAACGATATCGGCAATATCATCGAACGGTCGCGGCCCGAGGGCCGCACCGACGCCAGCGCTTCGGTGCGCCAGCGCCTGCTCGATTTCGGATCGGCATCGAGCCGAATCAGCGCCAGCAACGCGCGGGTGGAAGCCGCGCGCCTGACGACCCGTAGCCAGGGGGAGGATGTGGCGCTGCGCACCATCGCCGCCTGGTACGCCATCTTCGCCCAGCGCCTGATGGAGCAGGCCGCGATCGACTATGGCAAGCGGCAGGAACAGGTGCGCGCGCAACTCCAGCGCCGCATCCAGCAGGGCTATTCAGCGCGCGGCGACCTGCCCCGCGTGGACAGTTCGATCGCCACCACCCAGTTGCGGCTGGCGCGCTTCCGGCGCGATCTCAATACCGCGGAAGCGCAATATCGTGCGCTGACCGGGCATGATGCGCCCGCGCAACTGGCCCGGGCGCCGTTGCCCCGCGACCTGCCCACCGAGGCCGCCGGACTGGAAGCGCTGCTGCTGCAATCGCCCACGGTGCGCAAGGCGGAGGCGGAAGCCCGCGCCGCACGGCAGGATTCCCGCGCTGCCCGCGCCGAGCGCCTGCCCACCATCGCCGCTGGGGTCGATGCGGGCCGTTATGGCGTGTTCGAAAATTCGGGCGATTATGACATTCGCGGCCGCATCATCGTGCGCGCGCAGCTAGGCGCGGGGTTCAACGCGAAGGCCGATCAGGCGACCGCGCGCGCCGACGCCGCCGAAGCCTATGCCACCCGCGTCAGGCAGGATGCGCTGCGTGACGCCCAGACGGCCTTGTCCGACCTCAAGGCACTGGATGCCCAGTTGGTGGCGGCCGAAAATGCCTATCGCGCCAGCCGCGACACGCGCGACGTGATCGCCGCCCGCTTCGCATCGTCACAGGGCGACCTGCTGGACCTGCAAAGCGCCGAGGATAATTATTTCTACAGCGCGGCCAATTATGTGCAGTCCCTGTCGGACAGCGACGCAGCGCGCTTCATCCTGCTGGCCAAGACCGGCCAGTTGCTGCCCCATCTTTCCATCGACCTTTCGGACAGGACCGCCCGGCCATGAACGACCAGCCCTTGATCGCGGCGGCCAGGGAACGCTTTGCGCCCTGGCTGATCGAGCCGATGCTGCGCAACCGCGCAACCTATGTGAAGGTCGCCATCGCGGCGCTGATGATCAACCTGTTCGCGCTCGTCTCCTCCCTGTTCACCATGACCGTCTATGACCGGGTGATCCCGAACGATGCCTCCTCCTCGCTGGTGGGGCTGACGATCGGGCTGGTGATCGTGCTGCTGTTCGATTTCGTGTTGCGGCTGCTGCGCGTCTATTTCGTCGACGTGGCGGGCGCCAATATCGACCATGACGTGGGTGATACGCTGTTTGCCAAGCTGCTGGCGCTGCGGCTGGACAAGCGCAAGGGATCGACCGGCACGCTGACCGGCCTGATGCGCGAACTGGAGACGCTGCGCGACTTCTTCGCCTCCGCCACCCTGTCCGCCATCATCGACGTGCCCTTCATCCTCATCACCCTGTCGGTGATCGCGGCGCTGGGCGGTATATTGGTGTTGCCGCCGCTGCTGATGATCCCGGTGGTGATCCTGGCTGGCGTCTTCACCAATCCGGCGCTCGACCGGCTGTCGGCGAAGAGCCTGGGCGACGGTCTGGTCAAGCAATCGGTGCTGATCGAAACGATCGGCAGCCTGGAGACGGTCAAGGCGATCGGCGCCGGCCCGATGCAGCGCGAACGCTGGCGCAAGGCGCTGATCAAACATTCGCACAGTTCGCTGGGCCAGCGGCTGACCGCATCGGTCGCCATCACCGTCGCCAACAGCGCCAACACCATAGCCTATTGCGGGATCATCATCCTGGGCGTCGGCCTGCTGCGTGATCATGTGATCACCACCGGCGCGCTGCTGGCCTGCTCCATCCTGTGCGGCCGGGCGATCGCTCCGCTGGCGCAGATCGCGACCTTGCTGTCACGCCTGTCGGCCACGCGCATCGCCTATCGCCAGATCAACGCGCTGATGGAGACGCCCGACGAAGGGCCGGCTGGCGAAGGCCTGATGCCCACCAAGATCGACGGCAAGATCGAGTTGCGCAATGTCATGTTCCGCTATCCCGGCGCGCCGGAAAATGCGCTGAACGGCATCAACCTGACGATCGCTGCCGGGGAGCGGGTCGGCTTTCTGGGCCGGGTGGGATCGGGCAAGTCGACCATCGCCCGGCTGGTATTGGGCCTGTACGAACCGCAGGAAGGCGTCGTCCTGATCGACGGTGCCGATGTGCGGCAATATAATACACGGCAGGTGCGCAGCTTCATCGGCGTGGCCATGCAGGACAATGTGCTGATGGCCGGATCGGTGCGCGACAATATCTGCCTTGATCGCGAGGCGGGCGACCATGACGAGATGCTGCGCGCCGCTGAAATCAGCGGCACCCATCGCTTCATGGGACAGATCGTCAATGGTTATGACCTGCGCTTGACCGATCGGGGCGAAGGCCTGTCGGGCGGGCAGCGCCAGTCGATCGCCATTGCTCGGGCGCTGGTGGGCAATCCGCCGATCCTGTTGTTCGACGAACCCAGCAGCGCCATGGACGCGCAGACGGAGGCGGAGTTGATCCGCCGGTTGCAGCCGGAAGTCGGTGGCCGCACGGTGCTGTTGATCACGCACCGCACGTCGCTGTTGCGGCTGGTCGATCGCGTGATCGTGCTGGACCAGGGCAAGATCGTCGCCGACGGCCCGCGCGACGCGATACTTCAGCGCCTTTCGGGAGGGAAAGCGGCATGACCCGCGGCGTCGAAACCACGGCGGACGGCCATATCAAGCCGACCGTCCCGGCCAATATCTTCCTGTGGGGCATATTGGCCTTCATGGTCATCTTCGTGCTTTGGGCCGCGTTGACCAACATCGACCGCACCGTCCGCGCGATCGGCAAGGTCATTCCCAGCTCGCAATTGCAGGTCATTTCCAATCTGGAAGGCGGCGTGGTCGAGGCTATTCTGGTTCGCACCGGACAGGATGTGAAGCAGGGCACGCCGCTGGTGCGCCTGAACCCCACGCAGAGCGGCGCGGAACTGGCGAGCAGCCGGACGACAAGCGACGCGCTGTCGCTGAAGATCGCGCGGCTGGAGGCGGAGATTACCGGCCGGGCACCGCGCTTCCCCGAAGCGCGCGATCCGGTGATGGCAAGCCAGATCGAAGTCGAGCGCAGCCTCTACAATGCCCGCATGGCCGAACTGAACAGCCTGAACGGCATCGGCTCCGCGCGCATCGCGCAGGCGCAGCGGATGATCGCGGAGAACCGCGCGACGCAGGATTCGCGCGATGCCTCGCGCGAGACGGCGAAGGCGGACCTCAACCTCATCCGGCCGCTGGTGCAGGAAGGGATCGAGCCGCGTCGGGCGCTGTTGCAGGCGCAAAATGCCGTCAGCGTATCGACCAGCGAGGCGGCGGGCGCGGCGGCCTCCGTGGCACGCGCGCAGTCCAGCCTGGCCGAAGCGCAATCGACCGCGATGCAGCAGAAGCGCGACTGGATTGCCCGCGCGGCCGACGAACTGGCGATCGCGCGGGGCGAAATCGCCACGCGGCAGGCGGCCCTGCCCGCCTATGAGGACAAGTTCAGCCGCACCATCGTTCGCGCACCGCTCGACGGCCGGGTCAACCGGGTGTTCGTGACCACTATCGGCGGCAGTGTGCGGCCGGGCGATCCGCTGCTGGAAATGGTGCCGGGCCGCGACAGCCTGCTGATCGAAGCGGCCGTGATGGCCAAGGATATTGCGTCGGTGAAGCTGGGGCAGAGGGCGAAGGTCAATATCAGCGCCTATGACAGCGCGGTCTATGGATCGATGCCGGGCGAAGTCGTCGCGATCTCGCCGGACGCGGTGGTCAATGAACGGACCGGCGACAGCCATTATCTGGTCCGCATCCGCACCAGCAGCGACGCCATCACAGACGCCAGCGGCCGTCGCCTGCGCATCGGCCCCGGCATGGGCGCGGACGTCAACCTGCTGGGCGACAAGCGGTCCATCCTGAGCTACCTGCTGACCCCGCTGACCCGCCTGAAGGAAACGGCGTTCCGCGAGTGAACAAGGAGCGCGGTGATTTCAGTCATCGCGCTCTTTCGTCTGCCTGTTATCGCCGGTAACGCAATCAGATTACGACGAATTCCGCCGCCGTGAGAGCCAGCCCCGGTGTGAGGGTGGCGAATTGCGATGCCTCCTTCACACCATTGCCATCGGCATCATAATAGAGCGCGCCGGTTGCGCTATCGTACAAAATGCGGTCGCCGGCATCCAACGCCATCGATCCCATCCGAAAAGCCCCGACGGGCAGAGCACCCAAGGGTATCTTGGTAAAAATCGCCTTTTCAAGGATGATGCTGTCGTCGGCCGCAACATAGTCGGTGATGATATCGCCGCTGTCGGTCAGCGGACTGCCGAACTGGAATATATCGGCGCCATCGCCTCCGGTCAGCCGGTCGACCCCGGCTCCGCCGATCAGTATGTCATTCCCGCCCATGCCGTTGAGGCTGTTGTTGCGGTGATTGCCGATGATGGCCTGCGCATAGCCGTTGCCCGTCAGATTATGATTACCCTTGCTGTGCAATTCCATCCGTTCGACAGACACATCATTGGCCAGCGTGTAGCTGACATAAGCGCGGACAGTGTCGAAAGACGCCGCTGATGCGTCTTCGACAATCACGTCGCTCCTTGAATCGATCTCGTAAATATCATCGCCAGGCCCGCCATCCATCGTTTCGATAGCGCCGTCCAGACTGCCGAGCTGGTCATTGCCGTTCCCGCCGAACAGTTGGTCATGTCCCTCGCCGCCATCGAGAATGTCGTCGCCATCACCACCTTCCAGCACATCATCGCCGCCATAGCCAAAAAGCGTGTCGTTACCCGATTCCCCCAGAATAACGTCATTGCCATCATTACCCGTGACATAGTCGTCACCGCCCCCGGCCTCGATATGGTCGTCGCCATCGCCGCCGAAGATGACGCCATCACCATCATTATGGATGATGCGGTTGGACAGGCCGTTGCCATAAAGCCAGCCCGCACCTTCGGCCGGGCCATAGAGGATCAGATTTTCGACATTGTCGAACAGATGATAATCGACCCAGCTGGATTTGGCATAGGCATAGATGGTGTCGATGCCTTCGTCGGGAGCTTCATAGACCCTGTCCCACAGATCATATTCGCTTTCGAACGGCACGCCTTCGGTCAGATAATAGACGTCGTCGCCCTTCCCGCCCCAGAACAAGTCATAGCCCGCGCCGCCATCGAGAATATCGTCGCCATCGCCACCTTCAAGTTCATCGTCGCCAGCCTCACCATGAATGACGTCGTTGCCGTCATCCCCGACTATCCTATCCGCGCCTGCTCCTCCGAAAATATGATCGTCGCCTCCCTCCCCGGTCAGGTAATTGTCCCCATCATTGCCAGTCAGACGGTTATCCTGATCGTTGCCGATGCCCCATCGCGCGCGTCCTTCCAGGATCAGATTTTCGACATTCGTGCCTTCGAGCGAATAGGAAATACTGGCGAAAATACGGTCGTTATAGCCTTCCCCGGGCCGTTCGATGACCTGATCGCCATAATCATCGACATAATAGGTGTCGTTGCCGTTATTGCCCTCCATCCGGTCCGCGCCCTGCTGGCCATTGAACCGGTCATGCCCGTCGCCACCGATCAGATGATCGTCACCGGCCCCGCCATGCAGCCTGTCATTGCCAGCGCCGCCTTCGATGCGGTCATTGCCGTCCATGCCCTGAAGCAGATTGTCGCTATCATTCCCCAACAGCAGGTTGTTCAGACCATTGCCCTGCCCCGTAACGGCGCTGCCAACGAGGATGAGATTTTCCACCTGCATATTGGCGAGGGAATAGGAAATCCGGGCGACAACCAGATCATCGCCCTGCCCCGCCGCCTCGACCACCACGTCGCCATAGTCGTCGACGCGATATATGTCGTTGCCCGCGCCGCCTTCCATCCGGTCGGCATGCTCATTGCCATCCAGATAATCGTCGCCTGCGCCACCCAGCAGCACATCCTGTCCCAGACCGCCTTGCAGATTATCATTGCCGCCGCGCCCATCGATCAAATCGTTGCCGGTACCGCCATAAAGGAGATCATCGGCTTCGGTGCCGACAATCTGTGCATCGACGGGGATCGCAAGGGCGCGGATGACATCCTGAACAAGTGTCGATGCGATGTCAGCCGTCAGCGCTGAAGTGGAGGCAGCAATATCCTTGAGAACGGGCAAGCGGACAGTCATATGAAACCTCCATCGGGGTAATTTGGCCGTTCGGGTAAATATCAATCAAATGAATCCATAGTACAATGCAAGAAGGGCCGCCCGATCGTCGGACGGCCCTTCTTTTCTGCGACAGGGATCAGTTGATCATGTCACGACAAATTCACTTGCCGTCAGCGCAAGCCCGGTGGACAGCGTGGCGAATTGGATCGCGGCCCCCGCCCCGGTACCATCCACATCGAACAGCAACGCGCCAGTGGCGCTATTATAGATGATCCGATCGCTCGCATCATTCGCCGCCGCACCAATGAAGAAGGCCGCCGCCGAGAGTGTGCCGGTCGCCAGTCCGGTGAACACCGCGTTTTCCAGCGAGATGGTATCATCGGCCACGGTGTAGCCGCTGATCGCATCGATATTCGTCGCACCCAGGGCGCTATCGAATATGAATGTATCCGCACCTGCTCCGCCATTCAGCGTGTCGTTGCCCAGACCACCGTTCAGCGTGTCATTACCCAGGCCGCCGTTCAGTACGTCCAGCCCATCAAGGCCCAGCAGGATATTATTGCCGTCATTGCCGTTCAGGGTATTGGCACGGCCATTGCCTGTCGCGTTGATGTTCGCAGTGCCGGTCAGACTCAGCGTTTCGACGATCCGGCCAGATAGGGTATAGGACACGGAGGAGAAAATGCGGTCGGTACCGGCACCGTCAGCCTCGACCACATTATCGCCGACATTGTCGACATAATAGGTGTCGTCCCCTGCGCCGCCGGTGAGGACGTCAGCGCCAGCACCGCCGTCAAGCGTATTGGCGTTGCCATCGCCTGTCAGCGTGTCGTTGAAACCGGATCCGGTCAGCTTTTCGATGCTGATCAGCGTATCGGTGCCCGCACCACCGGTGTTTTGCCCGCCTGCGATCGCCAAGCTGACCGTGACGGCCGCTGTTGCGTCAACATAGGTAGCGGTATCAGTATGCGCGCCACCATCCAGCGTGTCGTTACCGGCGCCGCCGTTAAGGGTGTCGGCACCCGAGCCGCCATTCAGTGTGTCATTGCCGTCCAGGCCAGTCAGGATATTGTTGCCGTCATTGCCGTTGATCGTGTTGGCGCGGTTATTGCCCGTACCATCAAGAGCCGCCGCCCCGACAAGCGTCAATGTTTCGACAATCCGACCCGTCAGGGCATATGTCACGGACGAGAAGATCGTATCAGTGCCTTCATTGTCGATTTCGACGACATTATCACCGACATTGTCGACATAATAGGTGTCGTTGCCCGTACCGCCGGTCAAGATGTCCGCACCGGCACCGCCATCCAGAACGTTGGCCGCCGTGTTGCCGGTCAGCGTGTCGTTATAGCTGGAACCGGTCAGATTTTCGACATTGGTGATTGTGTCACTGCCCGATCCACCGGTCGCCTGTGCCACGGTCACGGCCAGGCTGACGGTCACGGCTGCCACCGCTCCGGCATAGGTGACGGTGTCGATGTCAGCGCCGCCATCCATGACGTCGTTATCGCCGCCGCCGTTCAGCAGATCGTTGCCGTTGCCGCCACTGAGGGTGTCGTTGCCGCCATGGCTTTGCAGAATGTCATCACCGTCGTTGCCGGTGAAGATATTGGCTGCACCAGTGCCGATGATCGTATCCGCGCCGGTATTGCCCACGACATTCTCGATACTGGACAAGGTGATCGGCCCCGATCCGCCGGGCAGATAGGTGAACGTCCCGTCATCCAGATTGGTAATGGTGCTGGCGGTATTGGTGCCCGAATAATCAAACGTGTCCGATCCGGCGCCACCGGCGAAAATCTCGCCATAGCCGCCGTTCCAGCCGCTCACCAGCAGGAAGGTGTCGTTGCCATCCTCACCGTAGATAAGATCTTTGCCGCTGCCGCCGTTGAAGATGTCGTTACCCGCACCGCCGACCAGCAAGTCGTCGCCCGCGCCGCCATTCAGGGTATCGTTTCCAGCCCCGGCATAGATCTGGTCATTGCCGCCATTGCCGTTGAAGACGTTGGCCGCCGTGCTGCCGGTCAGGGTATCGCCCAGTTGCGTGCCGTCGATATTTTCGACCGACGTGATCGTCCACGAACCGCCATAAATGGGGTCATATTGCCATGTGCCGGCCGTCAGATCGATGATCGCGCCGTAATTGACCGTCACATTGCTGAGATCGAGCCTGTCGGTGCCCGATCCGCCATCGATATTGTCGCCCCATTCAACGTCGGGAATGGAAAGGTCTTCACGGTTGATGAAGACGTCATTGCCAGCTTCACCATAGAGAGTGTCGACGTCCCAGCCACCGTAAATGATGTCGTTACCCGCGCCAGCATAGATGATGTCTGACCCATAGGAGCCGTCGATCGTATCGTTGCCCGCGCCACCATTCAGCGTATCTGTACCGGAATCCCCGAACAGATAGTCATCACCGTCATCCCCATTAAGCGTGTCATTGCCCGAACCGGCATAAATGGAGTCGTTGCCGCCGCCGCCGGAAAGGATATTGTCGATATAATTGCCGGTGATGGTATCAGCGCCCGAACCGCCAACGGCATTTTCGATCATCGACGCACTATTGCCCTGATAGAGCAGGGCGTTGAAGATGTTGCCTCGGGCGTAGACGTTGCTGCCATTATTGCCGAGATAGGCAAGCTGGGCCTGGCTGAACACCGAATAGCCACCCGGGTTCAGGTCCAGCGTCAGGTTGGTGGAGTAATTGGACAGGTCGTAGGTATCGACGCCGCCGCCATCCCAGATGGTCGCGAAGATGCGATTGCCGCCCGGATCGATCGCCAGCGAACCATTGATATAGGTTTCGCCGGTCGTTGGGCTCCAGGTGTAGACGGTGTCGCCCGATTGCACGGTGAAGTCGGCGCCATACATTTCCTGCAACGCCGCGATGTCCAGCATCATATAGGTCTGCGGCGCGCCCCATTGTTCGTAGCTGTAACCCGACAAAGGCGCACCGACATAGCTGCGATAGGTCATGACCGTAAATTCGATCGAATCCCATGCGGTCGGCAGAGCGACGTTGGACGGACCGCCGGTTTCCTGACCATGTTTCAGGCCCAGCGAGTGACCCAGTTCATGGATCATGGTGTGCCAGGCATAGTTGCCGGCGACCGGATTCTTCAGCGTGTATATGGACGAGTCGTAATAGTTGCCGAAGAAAGTATCGCCACCATAGATGCTGCTGTTGGGATAATAGGCATAGGCCGTTCCCGGATCGCTGGAATTGGCGGCGCGAATAGTCGCGCTGCCATCCCCGGCGCCGGAATAGGTAATGCTCAGATTGGTGAAAGCTTCGACCGAAAAGCCCCAGGCAGCCGCAAGCTGCGTGTAGGTCGCATCGTTCAGCGCCGTGTGAAGCGCCAGCGTCTGCTGACCGGTGAATTGCGAAAAGCCCTCATTCTGGGCGCTGACGCCATCGCCATCGCCATCGGAGCTATAGCCCGCCTGATAATCGGCGCTGGAATCGACATCGCTATAGGTGATGCTGCCGGCCCATTTGATACCGCTCAATATGCCGTCGATCTTGGCGTCGCCAGTCGCACCCTGCGCCGCCGTCGTCGAACTGCTGCCATTTTCCTGCGGTGCATTCAGATCACCGGCCGTCGCCGTGGCGGGCGGGGTCATGACATCCTGTGGATAAAGCAGCAGAACTTCGCTGCGCAATGCATCGACGCGGGTTGCGTCGAAGATGTTGGATCCGTCCTGCGCCACAGCCGCGAACGACGCGATGCCGTTGGATTCTGACGCTGTCTGGGACTTCAGTGGCCCATTGCCTGCAACCTTTACCATACAACCTCCCAAAAGATTCGAGGAAGACACGTTATTTGTGTCTGTATGGCGACCGCTTATTTTCCGCAGAGTAATGGCAGCATTTTCCTACCGTGCCAAGAAATTGATTTTATGTAAAATCAGCATCATAGCGACATAATCAATTATGACATCGATCGTAATCGACTTGTTGTTTTCGACTCGTAAAACTGAATTTCTGTTTGCGTTGCAACATGAAAGAATTTCGTTTCGAGTCCGACTTAATTCAGAGCCATATTTCAATATGTTGAATTTGCAGACTTATTGCGCTTTCGGTGCGAGAACAGCGCGGCGGCGCGCCTCCTGCGCCAGCCTGTGATCCGGGTAGCGCTGCACGAACAGCAGCCAGCCGGCCTGCGTTCCCTGCTTTTCCGCACTGTCATACTGGGACTGGATCGCGGCCTCCGCATCGCCGGGCGTCAGCATCACGCCGCCGGTGCCGGGCGGCGCTGTATTGACGGGCGGAGGCGCCAGATTTTGGGCCATGGCGCCGACCTGCACCAACAGGCCGCAGCCGGATGCAAGAGCGATGACAGGGGACAGAAGGCGACCGGTCATATGGCGCTCCAGACACGCGAAAGCCGGACAGCATCGTAGCAGAAATCGGCTCCAGCAACAATTGACTGCAATTGTGACAATGTAGTCATGCAACTGACCCGCCTTCGTCAAGCAATCCACATCGCGCCGCAACATCACCCGGATAGGTGCGCCCCCAACATCAAGGTCCGAACAAGGGGGACTATTCGACCATGCGTATCACCACCGCTCTGTTGTTGGCATCGACTGCCATCATTTCCGCTCCTGCCTTTGCCCAGGATGCAACGCCGGCCGCCGATGCCGCCGCCGACGCATCCGGCGCCGAAATCATCGTCTTTGGCCGGGGCGAAACCCGCCAGGTGCAGGAAATCACCAATCGCGACATCATCACGCTGACGCCCGGCACCAATGCGCTGAAGGCGATCGAGAAGCTGCCCAGCGTCAATTTCCAGTCAGCCGATCCGTTCGGCAATTATGAATGGTCGCAGCGCGTCACCATCCGCAGCTTCAACCAGAATCAGCTTGGCTTCACCTTCGACGGCATCCCGCTGGGCGACATGAGCTATGGCAACCATAACGGCCTGCACATCACCCGCGCGATCAGCAGCGAGAATATCGGCAGCGTCCGTGTGTCGCAGGGCGCCGGCTCACTCGGCACGCAGGCGACCGGCAATCTGGGCGGCACGGTGGAAACCTTGTCCGCTGATCCGGCCGACTATCTGAGCGGCGGTTCGCTCGCGGGGCAGGGCAACCTGACCTATGGCAGCGATGAGACATGGCGCGCCTTCGGTCGCCTTGCGCTGGGCACGCGCGACGGCATTCGCGGCTATATCTCCTATGGCTATGGCGCCACCGACAAGTGGAAGGGCCAGGGCACGCAGGACCAGCATATGGGCAATGCCAAGGTCGTGATTCCCGTGGGCGAAGCCAAGATCGATGGCTGGCTGAGCTATTCGGACCGCCGCGAGCAGGATTATCAGGACATGTCGATGGGCATGATCCGTCGCCTGGGCTGGAACTGGGACAACACCTATCCCGACTATGCCCGCGCGATCGACTATGCTGATCGGCTGAACGACGTCGACCTGATCAGCAACAGCGGCGGATCGCCCTTCCCCGATGGCCTGTATGACTATAGCGGCGCGTCGGTCGCCGGTGGTCAGGTCTATCCCGGCAATGTCACCAGCGCGGACGACGCCTATTATGACGCAGCCGGCCTGCGCAAGGACTGGCTGGGTGCGATCGGCTTCACCTCGCCCATCGGCGAGAAGGCCAGTTTCCAGATCAAGAGCTATTATCACAATAATAGCGGCATGGGCCTGTGGGCCACGCCCTATACCCCCAGCCCCAATGGCGTGCCGATGTCGATCCGCACGACCGAATATGACATGGACCGGATCGGCGTGTTCGGCAGCGTCGACTATACGCTGGGCATCCAGCAGCTGAGCGTCGGCGCCTGGTATGAGAATAACAAGTTCAATCAGGCGCGCCGCTTCTACGCCTTTGAAAGCCGCACCTCGCCGGGCCTGAGCTTCCGTGATTATCCGACCGATCCCTTCTACACCCAGTGGGCGTTCGATTTCACCACCAACACCTTCCAATATCATGTGCAGGACAAGATCGACCTGGGCATGGTGACGATCAATCTGGGCTGGAAGGGGTTCCAGGTCACGAACAAGGCGGAAGCGATCGTGCAGGCGACCTTCCCGCAGGGCAAGATCAAGGCGCAGGACTGGTTCCAGCCCCATGCCGGTTTCGCCGTGGAGCTGACGCCCGAAGCCGAAATCTTCGGCGGCTTCACGCAGGTTACCCGCGCCTTCGCCAGCGCCACCACCACTGGCCCCTTCTCCACCAATCAGGCCGGTTTCGACGCGATCAGGGATGATCTGAAGCCCGAAACGTCGGACACGTTCGAACTGGGCCTGCGCTACAACACGTCGCGCTTCAACGGCACGCTGGGCGCCTATCTGGTGAACTTCCGCAACCGCTTGCTGGCGGTGCAGGTGGGCAGCCCGATCCAGGGTCTGGCCTCCGCGCTTCAGAATGTCGGCGGCGTCCGCGCGGTCGGCGTCGAAGCGGCGGGCGACCTGAAACTGGGCGGCGGTTTCGGCGTCTATGCCAGCTACAGCTATACCGACGCGACCTATCGCGACGATGTGCTCAACAGTTCGGACGGCACGCTGGTCGCGGCGATCAAGGGCAAGACCGTGGTCGACAGCCCCAAGCATATGGCGCGTGGCGAGTTCAACTATGACAATGGCCCGATCTTTGGCCGCGTCGGCCTCAACTATATGTCGCGCCGCTACTATAGCTACACCAACGACGCCTCGGTCCCCGGCCGCCTGATCGTGGACGCATCGATCGGCTATCGCCTGACCGACAAGATCGAGGTGCAGTTGAACGCCACCAACCTGTTCGACAAGAAATATGTCGGCACCATCGGGTCGGGCGGCTTCGGCAATAGCGGCGACGCGCAGACCCTGCTGGTCGGCGCGCCGCAGCAATTCTTCGCTACGTTGAAGGCGGGGTTCTAAAACCATGAAGAAGGCCGCGCTTGTCTCGCTCCTCCTCGCCACCTGCATGCCCACGGCGGCGCTGGCGGAACCGCTTCTGCTGATATCGATCGACGGGCTGCGGCCCGGCGACGTGCTGGAAGCGGACAAGCGCGGGCTTTCCCTACCCAATCTGCGCCGCCTGTTGACGGACGGCGCCCATGCGTCGGGCGTGACCGGCGTCGCGCCGACGCTGACCTATCCCAGCCATACGACACTGATGACGGGCGTATCCCCGGCGAAGCATGGCATCGTCGCCAATAACAGTTTCGACCCGACCGGCATCAATCAGGGTGGCTGGTACTGGTATGCGCAGGACATCAAGGTGCCGACCCTGTGGGAAGCGGCGACCAAAGCGGGCCTGTCGACCGGCAACATCCACTGGCCGGTCAGCGTCGCGGCGAAAGGCGTAAGCTGGAACCTGCCGCAAATCTGGCATACCGGCCATCCCGACGACGCCAAATTGCTCGACGCACTGGCGACGCCGGGCCTGAAGGCGGAACTGGAAACGGCGGTCGGCCAGCCCTATGCCATGGGGATCGACGAGAGCCTGAGCGGCGACCAGTTGCGTGGCCGTTTCGCCACCGCGCTGATCGCGGCGCACAAGCCCGATTTCCTGACCGTCTATCTGACCGCGCTGGACCATGAGCAGCATGGCGTCGGCCCGGACACCCCGCAGGCGAAGGCGGTGCTGGAGAAGATCGACGCCATCGTTGGCGATCTGGTGGCGGCCGAGCGCAAGGCGCATCCCGACGCGGTAGTCGCGCTGGTCAGCGACCATGGGTTCGAGGCGACGCATACTGGCCTCAACCTGTTCCGCGCCTTCATCGATGATGGGCTGATCATGCTGGACAAGGATGGCAAGGTCGCGTCCTGGCAGGCCATGCCCTGGATTGCCGGCGGATCGGCGGCGATCATGCTGTCGCGCCCGGAGGATGCAGCGATCGCGACCAGGACGAAAGCCCTGCTCGACCGGCTGGCGGCCAATCCGGCGAACGGGATCGCGGCCGTGCTGGACAAGGCGACGATCGCCAAGGCCGGGGCCAATCCGCAGGCGACCTTCCTGATCAATCTTCAGCCCGGCTTCGTCACTGACATCTATCGCGGCCCCGCCGCGCCGCTGGTCGCGCCTACGCCGGTCAAGGGCATGCACGGCTATCTGCCCGGCCCCGCCCATCTGGAGGCGACCTTCCTGATTACAGGCCCCAACATCGCCAAGGGCAAGGATTTGGGCCGGATCGACATGCGGGCGATCGCGCCGACGCTGGCGAAGGCGATGGGCGCAACGCTCCCCGATGCGCAGGCTGCACCGGTCGACCTGAAGTAACGGGATCGACCCGAAACCGTCATCCCCATGACCGATGGCGATCATGGGGATGCAACATCATCGTAAGCGCCGCGTCACGCAGCGATTGTAATTTGCCGCAATGACAGCGACACATCCCCGCCAGATTCGCATATCCGCTGCCGACAAGGCGCGCCTGCGCATTCTCTTCCTCGCCAAACATGCCTGCGCCGACGGCCGACCGGACGCACAGGATGGCAATCACGCCATCTATCATCATGAGATGCGCAGCACGCTGGAGGCGATCGGCCTGCATGTCGACGTCGCAAACAGCTATGATGCGCTGTTCGACCGGCCGGATGCGGACTTCGTCGTCACCCTGTTCAATCGCGGCGGCTTTTTGAACAGCGAGATGTTGGCGCCGTTGCTGCTGACCCGGTGCGACCTGCCCTATCTGGGCGCTTCGCCGATCGTGCGGGGCCTGTCCGACGACAAATATCTGAGCAAGATGGTGGCGCGGGCACGCGGCGTGCCGACCATGAAGGCGCAGCTTTTCCGGCGTGGCGGCCTGTTCGAGGCTCCGGCCTTCGCCGCCGACCGGCTGGTGGTGAAGCCCAACGCCTCCTCCGCCTCCTGGGGCGTGAAGATGGTCGATAGCTGGGGTGAGGCACGCGACCATGCCGACGGCCTGTTCGCGCTGGGCCATGATGTGCTGGTCGAACAATGGGCGCCGCTGCTGGATCTCGCGGTGCCCGTGGTGGGCGGCAGTGGTGGCCAGCCCTGGATATTGCCGCCGATGATGTATGTGCCGGCCGATCCGCATCGCGAACGCAGCTATGAAGAGAAGCGCGGCCTCATCGATGCGGGCGACGATCCACTGGTGCTGGTGGAGGATGCCGATCTGCGCGATCGGCTGGAGGCGATGACGCAGGCTTTGCTCCCCGAACTCTGGCCGTTCGATTATGGTCGGTTCGAGTTTCGCTATGACCCGGCAAGCGGGACGGTGCTGTTCATGGAGGTGAACCTGTCCTGCAACCTGTGGTCGAAAAAGACCATTTCGCGATCGGCCGCCTCGATCGGGGTCGATCATGCGGCGCTGGTCGAGACGATCGTCGGCCATAGTCTGGAACGGCAGGGCCTGTTGACGGCCATCCCCGCGCAGGTCGCAGCGTGATGGCGGGTCGGACCATAGCGGTCGTGCTGGCCGGGCGGCGCGATGGCGCAAGCGATCCGCTGGCGATGGCGGCAGGCGTCACGCATAAATGCCTGGTGCCGGTAGCCGGTCAGCCGATGCTGCTGCATGTCATCGACGCGCTGGCCGCCAATCCGCGCATCGGCGAAATTCGGGTGGTGATCGAACAGCCCGAATTGCTGCGCGATCTGGCGCCGCTGCGCAGGCTGATCGCCAGTGGTCGGTTGAAAGGGATCGGTGCGCAACCCAATCTGGTCGACAGCGTGCTGGCTTCGGCGGAAGGGGCGACCTTTCCGCTGCTGATCACCACCGCCGACAATGTGCTGCTGACGCCCGACGCCGTGGACGAGATGATCGACGGCTGCGCTGCTGCGCAGGCCGATGCGGCGGTCGCCTTCACCCGGCGCGCCTTCGTGCTGGCTGCGCATCCGAAAGGGCAGCGCAAATATTATCGCTTTGCTGATGACAGCTATTCCAATTGCAACACCTACTGGCTGCGCGATCGGGCCGCGTTGAAGGCGGCGGAGACGTTCCGGTCGGGCGGGCAGTTCGTGAAGCATCCGCTACGCATCATCGGCGCCTTCGGCCTCATCAACCTCATCCGCTTCCGCTATGGCGTCGGCACGCTGGAACAGGCCTTTGGCCGCTTTTCGCGCCGGTTCCGGCTGCGCATCAGCCCGGTCATATTGAGCGACGGCGCCGTGGCGATCGATGTCGACAATGCGCGCACGCGCGATGTGGCGGAACAGGTGCTGGCCGGTCGCACGACGCTGGCGGTGGCGGCGGAATAGGTCTTGCTGACACTGCGCGCGCTGCCGATCCGGCGGGACGGCGGCAATAGTCTGATCGCCGCCTATCATGACGGGCTGGCACGCCACTGGTCGCCGGTGCAGCGGCTGATGGGCCATGCCCTTTCCGCGATCGACGGGGGCGGATGGTCGGCGGCGGAGCGGCGCTTTCTGGCAGCCGACATCCGGGCGCAGGGTCTGAGCATGCGGGATCGCAAGGGGCTGCACCGGCTGATCAATCCGGGCGCCTTTCCGCTGACCGCCAATCCGCTGAAGAACAAGCAATTGTTCGCGCAGATGGCGCAGGGCCTGCCGCTGCCCGATGCCTGCGATCCCGATACGATGGACCTTGATCGCTGGCTGATGGGGCAGACGGACATCATCGCCAAGCCCAGCTATCGCTCCAAGGGTCAGGGCGTCGAACGGTTCGTGCGCCAAGGCGATGGCTGGCAGGGCAAGGGTGGCATCGTCAAGGATGACCAACTATCGGCTGCACTGCGCGCGCTGTGGCGGCAGGGGGGCGTGATCCAGCAGCGGATGCCGACCCATGAGGCGCTGGCCGACCTGTCGCCGGGGGCGCTGCCGACCTTGCGGGTCGTGACCTGCCTTGATGAAAAGGGCGCGCCGGAAGTCTGCGCCACGGCGCTGCGCCTGTCGGTCGGCGGGCCACGGCCGGTCGACAATTTCAACGCCGGCAATCTGGTGCTGGCGGTCGATGCGCAGGGGCGCTGTGATGCCGCCTGGCAGGGCGAGCGCCCGCCGATCCGCCACCGTCTGCATCCTGTGACCGGCGCGCCGATCAAGGGGGCTATGCTGCCCGATCATGCGGCGGCGCTGGCGCTGGCATTGCGGGCGCATGATAGGTTCCGCGCGGGCTTTACCGTTATCGGATGGGATATCGGCATGACGGCGCAGGGGCCGGTGCTGATCGAGGGCAACTGGAACCCCGGCACGGATATCCTGCAACTGGCCGAAGGACGCGGCGTGGCGGACGGGCGGCTGGGGATGCTCTATCGCCATGCGCTGGCGCAGGTGCCGGAGACGCGGTGGCGCGGTGCGGCTGCGGTGGAGCGGGATCGCAAGTGAAGATCGCGCTTTATGTGCATGCGCTGGCGGCGACCGGCGTAGTGCGCAATGTCCGCCTGCTGGCCGCCGACCTCACCGCACAGGGTCATGCGGTCGACCTGGTGACGGCGCTGCCGGGGGGCAGTGGCGTGCCGGGCGTGGCGCATCACAGCCTGCTGCGCGGTTCGGGCGAATCGCGCCTGCTCCAGAAATGGCGGGCCATGCCGCGACTATGGAGATGGTTGCGCGCGACCCGGCCGGACCTGCTGATGTCGGCGGGCAATCATGGCCATCTGACGGCAATGCTGGGGAGCCGGGCGGTGCCGGGGCTGCGGCGGCTCTATCGCATCAGCAACGACCTGCGCCGGGATGCGCCGGGGACGCCCAAAGGACTGGCCTCAACCGCCGGGCGGGCGCTGATGGCGTGGCTGCTGGCGGCCGACGCCGATCATCTTGTGTTGGTGTCGCCGACATTGGCGCAGGGCGTGCCTGCCTTCGCCCGCGCGCTGGCGGACGGGCGGGCCAGCGTGATCGAGAATGCGATCGACGCCGGGGCCGCGCGAAAACGGGCGGAGGCGCCACCACCCCATGACTGGCTGGCGCAGGACGTGCCGGTCATATTGGCGATCGGGCGACTGGCGCCGCAGAAGAATTTCGGCACGCTGCTGACGGCCTTTGCCGCCCTGCGGCGCGAGCGCCCTGCCCGGCTGATCATTTTGGGCGAAAGCCGCGACAGCGCGTGCCGGATGCTGCGCCAGCAAGCGAAGACGCTGAGTATCGGCGACGACCTGCTGCTGCCCGGCACGGTCGACAATATCTTCCCCTGGGTCGTCCATGCCGATGCCTTCATCCTGCCATCCTGGTGGGAGGGGTCGGCCAATGTGCTGCTGGAGGCGATGGCGCTCGACCGGCCGCTGGTCGCGTCGCGCAGCGCGGGCAATGCCGCCGCGCTGCTCGATGATGGCCGCTATGGCCTGCTGGTCGATCCGGCCGATGCCGACGCGATGGCGCGGGCGCTGCACCTTCAGATCGATCCGGCAACCAGCCTGCGACCGGGAAACCGGATCGATGCCTATGGGCTGGAGGGCTGGTCGGACGGGTGGAAAGCGGTGCTGGCGCGCATCAGCCGTTGAGCGTGCAGGGGATGATGCTGGCCGGGTCGGGCCGCGCCGCGATGCGGCGGAAGCGGGCGAGATAGCCGCCGGCGGTCGGCTTGGGGATCAGTTCTTCCATGCGGAAGCCCATCGCCGCCAGTTCGCAGGCCAGCAGCCGGGGCGGCGTGCCATGCTGGTCGGTCGGCCGGTTGGCATCGACCACGATCAGTTCGCCCCCCTTCCGCAGCGCGGGGCTCAGATGCCAGAGAAAGGCATAGGGTTCGGCGATCTCATGATACATATGCACCATGATGATCCGGTCGAAGCTGTTTTCGGGCAGTTTCGGGTCTTCGGGAGCCCCCAGCTTGACGCTGACATTATCCCATTTTTCCCGCGTGATGCGGCGTGACAGCGCCTCGATCACTTCGGGCAATATGTCTTCCGCCAGCACCCGGCCGTCGGCACCCACCCGTTTGGCGAGGCGGACGGTATAATAGCCCTCGCCCGCGCCGATATCCGCCACCGTCATGCCGGGGCGGATGCCGGCCCGGTCCATGATATCCTCCGCCTCATTCACGCGGTCGCGCGCTTCCTCGCTCGACCAGCGGGTCGATACGATCGGCGCGACCGGGCGGTCGGCACGGGGAAAATCCTGTGCGGCGGCGGGACGATCGGACTCGTTACTGCCGCTCAATTGATCGCAGGCGGCGAGCAGGAGCAAGGCGCCCGCCGCAACCGCCCGTGCGATCATCAGTCGACATCCTCCACATCGACCGATTCGCCCGTCACCTTCTGCGACAGGGCAGCGGCCATGAAGGGATCGAGCGCGCCGTCCAGCACATCGTCGGGCGAGGTGGAGGTGACGCCGGTGCGCAGATCCTTCACCAACTGATAGGGCTGGAGCACATAGGATCGGATCTGGTGGCCCCAGCCGATTTCGGTCTTGGCCTGATAGTCGGTATTGGCCGCTTCCTCCCGCTTGCGCAGTTCGGCTTCGTACAGGCGCGCCTTCAGCATGTTCATCGCGGTGGCGCGGTTCTTGTGCTGCGACCGGTCATTCTGCGACGCCACGATGATGCCCGAGGGAACGTGGGTGATGCGGACTGCGGAGTCGGTGGTGTTGACGTGCTGACCGCCCGCGCCCGATGCGCGATAGGTATCGATCTTGAGGTCGCTTTCCTTGATCTCGATATCGATATTGTCGTCGATCACCGGATAGACCCAGACCGACGAGAAGCTGGTGTGGCGGCGCGCCGCGCTGTCATAGGGGCTGATGCGGACCAGACGGTGGACGCCGCTTTCGGTCTTGGCATAGCCATAGGCATTCTCGCCCTTGATCAGGAAGGTCGCGGACTTGATGCCCGCCGTTTCGCCCGCCTGATAATCGACCAGATCGACCTTGTAGCCGCGCCGTTCGGCCCAGCGGCGATACATGCGCGACAGGATTTCGGCCCAGTCCTGGCTTTCCGTGCCACCCGCGCCGGCATGGATTTCCAGATAGGTGTCGCTGGCGTCGGCCTCGCCTGCCAGCAGCGCCTTGATCTTGTCCTCGTCCGCGCGCTCGGCCAGTGCCTTCAGCGCGGCGATGGCTTCGGACACCATATCCTCATCGCCCTCGGCATCGGCCATGTCGATGAGTTCGGCATTGTCGGTCTTCTCACCCTCGATCGAGCGGGTCGCGCCGATCGCGCTGTCCAGCCGGGTGCGTTCGCGCATGACTTCCTGCGCCAGCTTGGCATTGTCCCACAGGGTCGGGTCTTCGACGCGCGCATTCAGCTCGTCCAGGCGGCGCAGCGCACGATCCCAGTCGAGGAAGCGGCGCAGCAGATCCAACGCGGCGTCGATACGGTCGATATATTGCTGCGCTTCGGCGCGCATGGGAATTCTCCAGAAATGTCGTTGCGCTTCAACGCACCGGCAAACGCATCAAACGCCTGCCACTATCCGAGGGTGGCGGATTTGGGAAGGGCGTAAGCCAAAAGCCTGATGGGCAGCCCTGCTTTTTGCCATCTGCAACTATAGTTGCAATCGAGCAACCAAACGCCTCTAGTGCCACGACATATTCATGGCTAACCAACTTCCATGCGACTCAAGAAAATCCTCAAGCGATTGCAGCCTAATTGGGCCAGAAAACAACCGCCTGTTCCGGTTGTCGAACCCAAGCCGACAGCGGCGGGAGGAAGCTTCCTTCCTGATATGGATAAATGGGTTCATCTTCATTACGTCGATTCGATCGATCAGGTCGTGACAGAGATCGGTGATCCAACCGGAAAGATCATAATGGATCTTGGCTGCGGCGAAATGTTGATGACCTATGGTCTGGCAGCAAGGGGCGCAGCGCAGGTTGTAGGCCTGGACGTCTCAGCGCTCAACCCTGAGGCCGCTGCGACAAGGCTGATCGAAGCAGGCTTTCCTGAAGCCGAAACCCTCAAGGACCGGGTCACGGCCTGCGTCTATGATGGCCGCACCATGCCGTTTTCCGACGATCATTTCGATGTGGTGTTCAGTTGGGGCGTGATGGAGCATGTCGCCGATGTTCCTGCGGTGCTTGCAGAGATCAAACGGGTTCTCAAGCCGGGTGGCGTTGCCTTCATCAAGGTTTTCCCGTGGTTCCATAGCTATTATGGCAGCCATCTGTCTGACTTCATCCCCACGCCTTTCGCGCATCTGACGTTCGACAGCGCAGCCATGCGCGCAGTCATAGAGAAAACGGCGCATGAGCAGACGGCGGTTCATCCCAACCTGATCCTAGGCCATATGTGGGACGAATATCTGACGCTCAATCGGTATTCGGCAAATATGTTCTATCGCGACGTCAAGGCTGCCGGCTTTACCCGTGACGTGTGGAAGTTGATCAGCCACCAGCATGACCTGAGCCATGCTCCGGCCGGCTATGACTTATCGGACCTTATGGTATCGGGATCGGACACGCTGCTTTATAAATAAGCCGTTTCCCGCCTGCGATGGCATGCGTCTTCCGTAAATCCGGCTCTTTCCTTCCAGGAAGGCTGCATCTTTGCGGCGGCGGCCGTTGGATACGGCGAGGGCAGCGCGGGCGGCATAACCGCAATCCCCCTCTGAAAGGGGAGGTGGTAGCCAAAAGCTGACGGAAGGGGTAGTCAGCCCCGCGCGCTGGTGCTGATGTGGAGGACTACGGCCTCCACATCCTTCAGGACATCCTTAGCCCGGATACGAAGAACCCTGATCCCGTCCGCCGCCAGCCACAGGTCACGCACTGCGTCCCGTTCCGGCGCGTCACCACGCCCATGCACCTCACCATCCACCTCAACGGCAAGGCGGTGTCGGGGGCAGAAGAAATCGAGCACATAGACGCCCGCCGGATGCTGACGCCGAAAGCGCAATCCGGCGGGGCGTTTGCGCAATTCCTGCCAGAGCAGTATTTCGGGCAAGGTCATGGACTGGCGCAAGATGCGGGCGCGATGCTGCGTGTCTTTCGGACCATGAAGCATGGCCGCACCCTACCCCTCCGTCTGGCCTGCGGCCAGCCACCTCCCCTTCCAGGGGAGGATTTTTCGTAGCATTATTCCTCCCCTGAAAGGGGAGGTGGCATCGCGAAGCGATGACGGAGGGGTAGTTCACCCCACGCACAAAGTGGATGTCACCCATTCACGCCAAGCTGACAAACGATCAGCGCAGTTGGGTCATTCGTCCGTCGGAAAAATACCCGACTTCAACATCGGACAATTCGATAGATACGCGACTTGCCAATAGTAAACCCGCTTGATCGAGTTGCTCCACCACGTGCGGTTTAAAACCCTCATAATGAGCATCTTCATACCGTAGAAGCCATTCTGCCAAGTCAGAACATACGGTCGGACTCAAGCCAATGTCGGAAGGCTCAATATAGCCACCCTCCATTTTATCTCTGATCCCGGTGCCTGACAGCATCCCGTCGATGAGAAGAATACGGCCCGCCATCCCCTCAGTAAATCCCGCCTTGCCCTTCCAGGAAATCGGCGTCGTTGCGGCGGCGGCCGTTGGACACCGCGCGGGCGGCGCGGGCGGCGGCGACCTTGGCCTGTTCTTCGGCTTCTTCCTTGCGGATGGAGCGGCGCGGTTCGGATTCGGGCTTGAACGCTTCCCAGATGACCGCCGGCTTGGGATCGGTGCCGGGCCAGGCGCCATAGACGCGCTTGCCCGATCGGCGGTCGATCGCGACCATGCGGATGCCGGCCGGGGCGACGAAGGGCGTCTTGGGCATGGTTTCCAGCAGCGGCGTCATCGCCGCCTTCCAGATCGGCGCAGCGATGCGGCCGCCCTGTGCCCAGCCGCCCAGGCTCCGCGGCTTGTCATAGCCGATATAGACGCCCGCGACGATGTCGGGCGATCCGCCCACGAACCAGACATTGGTCGGGCCGTTGGTGGTGCCGGTCTTGCCGAAGAGCGGGCGATTGAGATCGGCCAGCACCGTGGCGGTGCCGCGCTGGATCACGCCTTCGGTGATGTGGACGACCTGATAGGCGGTCATCGGGTTCATCACCTGCTTGCCCTCCATGCCGAAGCGGGGCATCGGCTTGCCGTCCCAGTTCGGCATGTTGCAGCCGTCGCAGGGGCGCCAGCGTTCCGGCCAGATCACCTTGCCGCGCCGGTCCTGCACATAATCCATGACCTTGGGCGGGAATTGCCGGCCCTGATTGGCGAGCGCCGCATAGGCATTGACCATGCGTTCCACCGTCGTCTCGCCCGCGCCCAGCGCGAAGGAGAGATAGGGCTGATAATCGCCAATCCCCATATTCTTGATGGTGCGCACGACGCGGTCCATGCCGGTCTGGCTGGCGGCCCGCACGGTCATCAGGTTGCGGGATTGCTCCACGCCCCAGCGCATCGTCTGCGGCCCGGCGCTGCCGCCGGAGAAGTTGCGGAAGCATTTCTGGCCGAGGCCGGCGCCCTGATAGACGCAGAGCGGCCCATCGACGATGATCGAAGCGGGGGTCATGCCATTGTCGAGCGCGGCGGCATAGACGAACGGCTTGATGGTCGACCCCGGCTGCCGCAGCGCCTGTGTCGCGCGGTTGTAGCTGGACAGGCGCGAATCGAAACCGCCCTGCATCGCGCGGATGCGGCCGGTATGGACTTCCTCCGCGATCATGCCGCCGGACACTTCGGGAATGTTGCGCAGCGCCCAGCTCGATCCGTTGCGCGCCACGACGATCAGGTCGCCGGGCTTCATCGCCGAGAAGGCGGGGCCGCCGGTCTTGCGATAGGGCGTCTGCGCCGCGCCCGCGGGCAGCGTACCGGTGCTGCCGTCGGCGAAACCAATCTGCGCGTCCGTGGATGTGCGGCTGATGATTACCGCGACCCGCCACTCAGCATAATCGACGTCGATATAGCTGGCCGCCAGTTCCTTCTCCCAGCCATTGTCGACATTCACATGGCCGACCGGGCCGGACCAGCCGCGCCCGGCGTCGAAGCGCAGCAGGCCGTTTCGCAGCGAGGTGGCGACATGATCCTGTAGCGTGGGATCATAGGGGCTGCGCACCCAGAGGCCACCGGCATAGACGCTGTTGGGGCCATCCTCCGCCTTTTCGCCGAAGAGCTGGATCAGGCGACGGCGCACTTCCTCCATATAATAGCCGCCGGCGCGGGCATCGAAGCTGGAGCCGTGCGCGGCGACGGTGCCGAGCGGCTGAGCCTGTGCGGCGGCGCGCTGGGCGGCGGTGATCCAGCCATTCTTCTCCATCTCGCCCAGCGCCCAGTTGCGCCGGTCGAGCGCGCGGGCATGGCCGGTTTCGCTTTCCGGGCGATAATTGGCCGGCCCCTTGGGCAGGATGGCGAGATAGGCCATTTCGGGCAACTGGAGGTCGGCGACATCCTTGTCGAAATAGGCGCGGGCCGCCGCCTGCACGCCATAGGCGTTCCGCCCGAGGAATATCTGGTTGAGATAGAGTTCGAGGATCTGCTGCTTGCTCAGCACATTTTCCATGCGCCAGGCGAGGATCATCTCCTTCACCTTGCGGGTGGGGGAATATTCGTCGCCGATCAGAAGATTCTTAGCCACCTGCTGGGTGATGGTGGAACCGCCGCGCGCGCGCTGGCCCGAACCCAGCTTGCTGGCATAGTCGAACACCGCGCCGGCAAAGCCGGGGAAATCGACGCCATGATGGTCGAAGAAGGTCTTGTCCTCCGCCGCGAGATAGGCGTGGATCAACTGTTGCGGATAATCGCTATATTGCAGCTGGACGCGGCGTTCGCGGGCATAGCTGTGCACCGGCTGGCCGTTGATGTCGCGCACGATGGTCGGCAGCGGGGGCTCATATTCCAGCAGCGTGGCAGCGTCTGGCAGCCCACGGGCGAAAATCACCCAGAACAGCGCGCAGAAAAGCAGGAAGCCGCCCAGCAGGATCGCCGCCCAGCGGAACAGGCGGCGCTGCCATAGGGGGCGCAAGCGTCCAAACAGGCCCCCGGCGTCACGGCGCAGGCGATAGGCAAAGGACTTAGGGGCGGTTTCGGAACGGGCCTCTTCCATGGGAATGAGGCTCTAGGGTCAAATCGCGGCCAAGGCCAGTGGCGATCATGCGATCGGCCGCATCTGGTGGCCGGTCCCGCGCCTGAACCGGGCAAGGTGCGCGAACAACGATCCCTTAACTTCGCATATTTCCCGCAGATTTTGAAATTTTATTGCGCATCCCTGATCCTATCGAAAAGGCGGAGCCATGATAGCAAAGGCCCCGCCCATAGGACATGTTTGGGAATGCGCCTCTGGCGCATCCGCATCGAAAATGCGCTCTTTCACGCATCTTCCAAACAAACTCTCACCCCCCGGCCGTGCCGTCGCGCATCGCCAGCTTGCGGGCGAAATGGACTTCGATCGCGCGGGCGACGCCACGGGCGATCTTGCCCTGTCCTTCGCGGGAGGACAGGAAGGCGCTGTCGTCGGCATTGCTGATATAGCCGGTTTCGAACAGGATCGACGGCGTGTCCGGCGCCTTGAGCACCATCAGCGAGGCAAAGCGGTGATAGGCGCTGCGGAAGGGCACATAGGGTGCGGCCTCCCGCTGCAACAGGCGGGCGAAATTGGCCGAGATATTCATCGATTCGCGCTGCGTCAGGTCGATCAGGATCGAGGAGACATCGCCCGACTGGCCGCCAAGGTTCACGCCATTGATGATATCCGCCTTATTCTCCCGCGCGGCGAGCCGGGCGGCTTCGCGGTCGGAGGCGGTTTCGGACAAGGTGTAGACGGTCGCGCCATGAGCTTCGGTATTTTCGGCGGCGTCGGCATGGATGGAGATGAACAGGTCCGCCCCCATCTTGCGCGCGATGCCATAGCGTTCCTGAAGCACCAGGAACTTGTCGTCATCGCGGGTCAGCGCCACCCGCACCCAGCCGCCCTTGACCAGCTGATCGCGAATCGCCTGGGCGATGGCCAGCGTGACATCCTTTTCGCGCTTGCCATTTTCCTTGTTGATGGCGCCCGGATCATGGCCGCCATGGCCGGCGTCGATCACGATCAACGGCCGGCTGCCATCATGGGCGCCCTCCACCGGCGGCAGGGAAAGACCGCGCGCGGCGGCCGGGATCGGCACGGTGATGGAATGGATGCGCTTTTGCGGCCGCGCCGCCATGTCGGCCGGGGCATCGAAGCGGGTGCGCCCCCTGCCCACTTCCGACCGGAAGCGCTGATCGGTGACATCGCGCAGCGAGAAGCTGAGCGATTTGCCATCGGGCGCCATCTGCGCATCGCCCAGGGTCGCCGGACTGGCAAGGTCGAGCACCACCCGCGCGGTGCCGCCACTCAGCTGCCCCTGACGGACCGCCGATATATTGCCCTGTCCCGGCGTGAACTGCGCTCGCCGCATCTGGGCGCCATCGATATCGAGCGCGATGCGGCGGGGCGAATCCAGCAGGAAGGCGGACGCGCCGTTCACACGGTCGTCGAACCGCACGACAACATGGTTGTCGCGCACATCCACGCCGGAAATGCCACCCGCACTGCCGGGGGCCGCTATGATCATGCCTGCCAGGGCAAGGCCTTGGAACATGCGTCGTTTGTGCAACGCCTGCACATTGGCCGTCCAGCCAAATTTCATGAAGATGATCCGTCCGAAGCGTCCCCACGCTGAATTCCGGATTAAGCATCGCCGGTTTGAGTCGCGTAAAATGAGAGGGTTAATCGCGTCTTCAGGATGAAAAGCGGGTCAGGCGGCACCGCCACAGATTCGACATAATATTTCAGGGAGCCGTTGCCCCTTTGATATTTGACTGCTACCCATTCATATTCCTGACAGGTCCGCTTTTTCAAAAGCGGCCTTTGGGGCCAATGAGATAAGCATCGACAGGCGCGGGATCGCACCCCTGCCGATGACGTAAACAGGTTGACGCTGCATGAGGCATGAATTTCCATCCACGCTCGCCCCGGCAACGGGCGAAGCGGCGTGGATGGTGTGGCCCGGCGCCTTGTCCGGCCCTGCCGACGCAGCAGACACGCTCTTTTTCCTTGAAACCCGGACGATGCCGACATCCGCGCCCACATTGGAGCGCGCCCGGCCGTCCCATCACTATCGCGTGGAAGCGCGGCCCCGCGCCGCTGCCCGTCCACGCCGGAGACATATAAATGACAATGCGTATGCTGATCGACGCGCGCCACCGGGAAGAGACCCGGGTCGCAGTCGTCAAGGGTAACCGGATCGAGGAATTCGATTTCGAATCGGCCGAGCACAAGCAGCTCAAAGGCAATATCTATCTGGCCAAAGTGACCCGCGTGGAGCCTTCGCTTCAGGCGGCTTTCGTGGATTATGGCGGCAACCGCCACGGCTTCCTCGCTTTCAGCGAAATCCACCCCGATTATTATCAGATCCCGCGCGAAGACCGCGAGGCATTGCTGCGTGAAGAGCGCGAGCATGCCGAGGAAGAGGCTGCGCTGCGCGCCGATTATGATGATGAGGATGAAGGCGAGGACGGCGTAGAAGTCGTCGAAGCCAGCCATCATCATGATGATGAGGAAAGCGCCGAAGGCGAAGCCCCCGAAGCGAACAAGGGCGGCCGCCGCAAGCGCGACAAGGCCGGTGACGAAGCCGCCGACGAACTGCGCCGCAAGCGCATGGCGCTGCGCCGTCGTTACAAGATTCAGGACGTCATCAAGCGCCGCCAGGTGCTGCTGGTGCAGGTCGTCAAGGAAGAACGCGGCAACAAGGGTGCGGCACTGACCACCTATTTGTCGCTGGCCGGTCGTTACTGCGTGCTGATGCCGAACACGTCGCATGGCGGCGGGATTTCGCGCAAGATCAGCAACGCGGCCGACCGCAAGCGGTTGAAGTCGATCATCGCCGAAATGGCGCTGCCCTCGACCATGGGTTGCATCGTGCGCACCGCGGGCCTCCAGCGCACCAAGCCGGAAATCAAGCGCGACTTCGACTATCTCGCCCGCCTGTGGGACGAGATTCGCGAACAGACGCTCAAGTCCGACGCCCCCGCGCTGATCCATAATGACAGCGACCTCATCAAGCGGGCGATCCGCGATATCTACAACAAGGATATCGAGGAAGTCATCGTCGAGGGCGAATATGGCTATAAGGCGGCCAAGGACTTCATGAAGCTGCTGATGCCCAGCCATGCGCGCCGGGTGAAGCAATATGCCGATGCGGTGTCGCTGTTCCAGCGCGCCAGCGTCGAGGATCAGCTGGCGGCGATGTACAACCCCGTCGTGCAGTTGAAGTCCGGTGGCTATCTGGTCATCAACCCGACCGAAGCCTTGGTGTCGATCGACATCAACTCGGGCCGGTCCACGCGCGAGCATGGCATCGAGCAGACGGCGGTTGCGACCAATCTGGAAGCCGCGCGCGAAATCGCGCGTCAGTTGCGCCTGCGCGATATGGCTGGCCTGGTCGTCATCGACTTTATCGATATGGAGATGAACTCCAACATCCGTAAGGTCGAGAAGGCGATGAAGGAGGCGCTGAAGGATGATCGCGCCCGTATTCAGGTCGGCCGTATTTCGGGCTTCGGCCTGATGGAAATGAGCCGTCAGCGCCTGCGCACCGGTGTCCTCGAAGCCTCGACCCGCCAGTGCCCGCATTGCGAAGGCACCGGTCTGGTTCGTACCGCTTCGTCGGCGGGTCTGGGCGCGCTGCGCATGCTGGAAGAGGAAGCGGCGCGTGGTCGCGGCAGCCTCATCACCCTGCGCGCCAGCCAGGAAGCGGCTTTCTACGTCCTCAACAACAAGCGCCGCGAACTGGACGAAATCGAGCAGCGCTATGGCGTGACGATCGCGATCCTGCCCGATGGCGAGATCGAGGGCGCGCGCATGTCGGTCGAGGCCAGCGGGCCGCGTCCGGAGCGGGTGGTCGACTATACGCCGCTCCCCGAAGACGAAGATGATTTCGAGGTCATCGAGGACGAAGACGACATCGAAGAGGAAGAGGCCGAGGAGGCCGAAGCGGCCCCCGAACGCGAAGAGCGTGCGGACCGTGGCGACCGTGAGGACCGCGATGGCGGCCGTCGCCGCCGTCGTCGCCGTCGCCGTCGTGGCGGCCAGCGCGACGAGAATGGCGCAGAAGGCGCTGCCGAAACGGCCGAAGAGGGCGAAGACGCCGGAGACGAGGCTGTCGATGCGGAGGACGCGGTCGCTGAAGAGGCTGTCGAAGGCGCCGTTGAAACCTCTTCCGAAGCTGGCGAGGAAGAAGGCGGTGCGCGCCGCCGTGGCCGTCGTGGCCGTCGCGGGGGCCGTCGCCGTCGCGAAGGGGGCGAAGAGGCCGTGAGCGTCGAAGGCGAAGCGAGCGACGCTGCGCCGGTCGAGGAAGCCGCCGAAGCGGCTGTGGAAGCCGAGCCGGTTGTCGAAGCCGCGCCGGTCGAGGAGGCGCCCGCCGAGGAAGCCCCCAAGACCCGTCGCCGTCCCCGCGCCCGCAAGAAGGCTGAATCGGTGGTCGAGCCGATCGAGGCGGTGATCGAAGTGCCGGCTGAAGCGCCTGCACCGGTTGCCGAAGCCGCGCCTGTTGCGGAAGAAGCGCCGGCCAAGCCCAAGCGTACCCGTCGCAAGAAGGCGGATGTGGTGGCAGAGGAAGCGCCCGTTGCCGAAGCCGCCCCTGCGGCCGAGGAAGCGCCGGCCAAGCCCAAGCGCACCCGTCGCAAGAAGGCGGATGTGGTAGCTGAAGCGGTCGCCGTCGAAGCCCCTGCCGAGGTCGAAGCTGCTCCCGTGGCCGAGCCTGTCGCCGCCGAAGCGGCGCCGGCGGACGCCGAAGCCGAGGAAGGCGCACCGCGCCGCGGCTGGTGGCAGCGCACCTTCGGCGAATAAGCCGGGACGCAGACCAGAATGAACAAGCGCCGCTGCACTCCGGATTTCGACCGGCGCGCAGCGGCGCTTTTCGTTGGGCTATGCTTCACGGCAGGTTCAGGGCCATATGGGCACCACGCGATCGTGCCGGTCCCCTGCCCTCTTTCCTGCGGCACCGCCTGATGCGGCGGTCCCTTCGCTATTGCGCGATGCTGATCGCCGCGATTGCCTGCATGACGCGCCCGGCGCTGGCCCAGCAGATATTGCGCGATGCGGAGACGGAAGCCTTCATGGCCGACATGTCGGGCCAGCTGGTCAAGGCGGCCGGCATGGAGCCGAAGAATGTCCAGGTCATGGTCATCAACGATCCGGAGATCAACGCCTTCGTCGCGGGCGGCCAATATGTGTGGGTGCATAGCGGCCTGATCGCGCAGGCCGACAATGTGAACCAGTTGCAGGGCGTGGTCGCGCATGAACTGGGCCATATCGAGGGCGGCCATGTCATCCGCTCGGGCGAAGGCATCAAGGCCGCGACCAGCGTGACGCTGCTGAGCCTGGTGCTGGGCGCCGCCGCGATCGCCGCGGGCGGCGCGGAAGCGGGCATGGGCATATTGGGGCTGGGCCAGCAGGCGGCGATGAGCAATTTCCTGGCCTTTTCGCGCGCGCAGGAAAGCTCGGCCGACCTTGCCGGTGCGCGCTATCTGCACACCGCCGGAATCAGCGGCCGGGGCAGTCTGGAATTTTTCAAGAAGCTCCAGAATCAGGAATATCGCCTCGCTATCCCGCAGGACAATAGTTACGGGCGCACCCACCCGCTGTCGGGCGAGCGCATCAATGTGCTGCGCGAAGTCTATACCGTCGATCCGGCCTGGGACCGGCCGCCCGATCCGGCGCTGGAGGCCCGGTTCGAGCGGATCAAGGCGAAGCTGATCGGATTCGTGTCGGAACCCAACCAGACGCTGGCCAAATATCCCGAGAGCGACCAGACGATCCCGGCCCATTATGCCCGCGCCTATGCCTGGCATAAGAGCGCCTATCCGGAGAAGGCGCTGAGCGAAGCCGACGCGTTACTGGCCACCATGCCGCATGACCCCTATTTTCTGGAGCTGAAGGGGCAGATATTGCTGGAGAGCGGCAAGCCGGCTCTGGCCGTGGCACCGCTGCGCGAGGCCGTGAAGCTGACCAACCAGCCGCTGATTTCGGTGTTGCTGTCCCATGCGCTGATCGCGACCGAGGATGAAGCCAATTTCGCGGAGGCCGAACAGGTGCTGCGGCTGGCCGTGCAGCGGGATCGCGAGAACCCCTTTGCCTGGTATCAGCTGGGTGTCGTCTATGAACGGCGCGGGGATATTCCGCGTGCGGCGCTGGCGACGGCGGAACGCTATGAGATGATGGCGCAATATCCGATGGCGCTGCGCAGCGCCGACGCCGCCATGCAGGGGCTGAAGCCCGGCACGGTTGACTATCTGCGGGCGCAGGATATCGCGATGGTGTCGCGCGCCGCGATCGAGCAGCAGCGGAAGAAACGATAAGATGACTGACCAGACCCGGCCGCATTTTCGCGCCGCTTTATCCAACAGGACCATGCAGATGACCCTTGGCGCTTTCGCCATCGTCGCGGCCGCCAGCGCCGCGCTCGCCGTACAGACGCCCGCCGCCGTCAATTCGACGGATAAGGCGGCGATCGAGAAGATCGTCCACGACTATATATTGGAGCATCCCGAAATCATTCCGCAGGCGGTCGAGAAGTTGCAGGCCAAGCGGATGTCGAGCACGATCGACGCGAGCCGCAGCGCGCTGGAAACGCCCTATGCGGGCGCGTGGGAAGGCGCAGCCAATGCGGACGTCACCGTGGTCGAATTTTTCGATTATGCCTGCGGCTATTGCCGGGCTTCCCTGCCCGACCTGGCCAGGCTGGTGGGGTCCGACGCGAAAGTGAAGGTCGTCTATCGCGAATTGCCGATCCTGTCCGAAACCAGCGGCGACGCGGCCAAGGTGTCGCTGCTCGCCGCCGAGCGCGGCCAATATATGGCCTATCACAAGGCGCTCTATGGCGCGGGCAAGGTGACGCGCGAGACGATCGTCGCGGCGGCGGCCAAAGCGGGCATCACCAAGTCGGAAGCCGAATCGGCGATTGCGTCGAGCAAATATGATTCGGAAATCCAGTCGAACATCGCCCTTGCCCAGAAATTGCAGGCGACCGGTACGCCGACCTTCGTGATCGGCGGGCAGGTGCTGAATGGTGCGATCGGATTCGATGCGCTGAAGGAAGGCGTGGCGACCGCGCGCGGGAAATAAGGAAGTAAGCCCCGTGTTCCTGCGCAAGCAGGAACCCAGTTCCGCCCTTTGCGAGCAATCGCGACCATGGGACTGGGCTCCTGCTTGCGCAGGAGCACGAATAGAGTGAAGCTGGCGCAAGCCGCCATTGACTTCCCGACCCCATTTGCCTATCGGACGCCCCCTGACTTGCGGCCGCTGTTTTGGCGGCCCTTTTTTGTCACGCCCGATTCTCTAGTTGTTTTGAGGAATGAACGATGAAGCGCACTTTTCAGCCGAGCAATCTGGTTCGGAAGCGCCGTCACGGTTTCCGCGCGCGCATGGCGACCCCCGGTGGCCGCAATGTGATCCGCGCGCGCCGTTCGCGCGGCCGCAAGAGCCTGAGCGCCTGATTTCAACGCCTGAAAATGCTGTCGCGCCGGCCATGATGGTCCGGCGCGCGGATTTTCTGGCGGCGAATCGCGGACGCCGTGCCCCCATGCCAGGATTCGTCCTGCTGGTGCGCGAGCGCGGCGATGGCGATCCGGCGATGCGTTACGGCATCACGGTCACGAAAAAAGTTGGCGGCGCTGTCATCCGCAACCGGATGAAGCGCCGTTTTCGCGTGCTGGCGCGCGAATTGCTGCCGACCCTTGGCATCGCCGGGGCCGACCATGTGCTGATCGGCCGTGATGGCGGGATCGAGCGCGACTTTTCCCTGCTGCATGCCGAACTGACCAAGGCGCTGGGCAAGATCATGACGCGGCCGATCGATCCGCCGCGTGACCCGTCGCGCCGGAAGGGCAAGCCTGCTGCCAAAAAGAACGATGTGCTCCTGCGCAAGCAGGAGCCCAGTTCAAAGGATGCGGCGGCCCGTGACGGCGGAACCGGGTTCCTGCCTTCGCAGGAACACGATGCGCCTGCGCGCAAAAGCGACGCGCCGTGATCGCCCGGCTGCTGATCCTGATCGCGCGGGGCTGGCAGCTTGGCCCGTCGCGCATCCTGCCCCCCACCTGCCGCTACGCCCCGTCCTGTTCGCAATATGCGATATTGGCGATCCGCAAATATGGCGCGATCAAGGGTAGCTGGCTGGGGTTCAAGCGGCTAATGCGTTGCCACCCATGGGGTGGATCGGGCTACGACCCGGTCCCCTGACATAATAGACATAAGACGGCGGAGCCGAACCAAGTGGACGACAAGAAGAATATCATTCTGGCGGTGCTGCTGACCGCAGCGATCCTGTTCGGCTGGCCCTATGTCTCGCATTATGTCTTTCCAGCGGCCAATCCGCCCGCGACGAAGATCGAGGGCGGCAAGACTACGCCTGTCGCGGCGCCCGGCACCGATGCGGCCGACGGTCCCGCCGCGATTCGCGACCGCGCGCTGGTGCTGAAGGACAGCCCGCGCGTCGCCATCCGCACGCCCAAGCTGACCGGATCGATCAACCTGAAGGGCGCGCGCATCGATGATATCGTGCTGCCGACCTACAAGGACACGATCGCCAAGGATTCGCCTTCGGTTCGTCTCTACAGCCCGTCGGGCACGCAGGACGCCTATTTCGCCGGCTTCGGCTGGCAGGGCGAGGGCCTGACGGCGCCGACCAGGGACACGGTCTGGACCGCGCAGGGCAGCGAACTGACCCCGACCAGCCCGGTCACGCTGACATGGAATAATGGCGTCGGCCAGATTTTCGAAATCCGCCTGTCGGTCGACGAAAATTACATGATCACCGCCGCGCAGAAGGTGTCGAACAGCGGCACCGGCACGGTCAGCGTCAAGCCCTATGCCTATATCAGCCGCATGGGCATTCCCAAGGACCCCGACACCTGGACCATCCATGTCGGCCCCATGGGCGTGTTCAACGGCGCAGCCAATTATGACGTGAATTACAAGGATCTGGACAAGGGTCCGTCGACCCAGAGCTTCCAGACCAAGGGCGGCTGGATAGGCTTTACCGACAAATATTGGCTGTCCGCGCTTGTCCCGGCCGCCGATGCCGATTTCGCCGGACAGTTCCGCAAGGGCGCAGGCGTTCAGTATCAGGCCGACGCCGCGCTGGGTTCGACCATGCTGGCCAAGGGCAAGGCCGCAACCCAGACCATCCGCCTGTTCGTGGGCGCCAAGGAAGTGAAGACGCTTCAGGCCTATGAGCGCGCCGGTGTGCCCTTGTTCGACCGCGCGATCGACTGGGGCTGGTTCTACTGGTTCGAACAGCCGATCTTCGCGCTGCTCCACTGGCTGTTCGAAACGCTCGGCAATTTCGGCGTCGCCATCATCTGCCTGACCTTCTGCGTCCGTGCGCTGATGTTCCCGGTCGCCCAGCGCCAGTTCGCCAGCATGGCGGCGATGCGCGCGGTGCAGCCCAAGATGAAGGCGCTGCAGGAGAAATATAAGGACGACAAGCAGCAGCTTCAGCTGAAAATGATGGAGCTGTACAAGCAGGAGAAGGTCAATCCGCTGGCCGGCTGTCTGCCGATCTTCATCCAGATCCCGATCTTCTTCGCGCTGTACAAGGTGTTGCAGCTGACGATCGAAATGCGTCACCAGCCGTTCGTGCTGTGGATCAAGGATCTGTCCGCGCCCGACCCGATGCATATCCTGAACCTGTTCGGCCTGCTGCCCTTCACCCCGCCGTCCTTCCTGGCGATCGGTGTGCTGGCGCTGCTGCTGGGCATCAGCATGTATTTCCAGTTCAAGCTGAACCCCGCGCAGATGGACCCAATGCAGCAGCAGGTGTTCGCGATCATGCCGTGGATGATGATGTTCATCATGGCGCCCTTCGCCGCCGGCCTGCTGGTCTACTGGATCACCAACAACTGCCTGTCGATGGCGCAACAATGGTGGTTGTATCGCAAGCATCCGGTGCCCGCCCCCGCAACAGCCACGAAATAAGGAACAGGATCCTCCCCGAAAGGGGAGGATTTTTCAATTATGACAGAAGATGAAAACACCGCCCTGATCGAGGAAGCGCGCAAGCTCTTCGCCGGTCCGATCACCTTCCTGAAATCCGCGCCGATGCTGGATTTCCTGCCCGATATGGACGTGAATGAGGTCGCCTTTGCCGGGCGGTCGAATGTCGGCAAATCCTCGCTGCTGAATGCGCTGACCAACCGCAACAGCCTGGCCCGCACGTCCAACACGCCCGGCCGCACGCAGGAACTCAACTTCTTCGACGTGGGCGATCCGCTGCGCTTCCGGCTGGTCGACATGCCGGGCTATGGCTATGCCAAGGCGCCCAAGGATCTGGTGAAGAAGTGGCGCTTCCTGGTGAACGACTATCTGCGCGGGCGCGCCGCGTTGAAGCGGGCGCTGGTGCTGATCGACAGCCGCCATGGCATCAAGGATGTCGACACCGACATGCTGGACATGCTGGATGGCGCGGCGGTCAGTTATCGCATCGTCCTGACCAAGAGCGACAAGATCAAGGCCAGCGAACTGGCGGCCGTGACGCAGAAGACCGCCGATGCAATCCGCAAGCGCCCCGCCGCCCATCCCGAGATCATCGCCACGTCGAGCGAAAAAGGCATGGGCATCCCGGAACTGCGCGCCGCGGTTCTGGAAGCCGTCAGTCAGGGATAAGCACATGGCCGACGACGATTATGTCTATGATGAAGCCAGCGGCGAGTGGATCAGCGCTGCGGATGCGGCAGAGCGCGCTGGCGCGGACGGTGCGGTGGAAGTGCGCGATTCGGTGGGCAATCTCCTGGCCGATGGCGATCAGGTGACGCTGATCAAGGATCTGACCGTCAAGGGCGCGGGCCAGACGCTGAAGCGCGGCACGCTGATCAAGGCGATCCGGCTGACCGGCGACGCGCAGGAAATCGACTGCAAATATGACGGCATCAAGGGGCTGGTGCTGCGCGCGGAGTTTGTGCGCAAGCGGTGAGTGGTGGAAGCGGCCAGTGTTCCCCCTACCGCTTGCGGGAGGGGGTTAGGGGGTGGGCATTCGCATCGTTGCAAATGCCCACCCCGCTGCGACTAAATTCGCTGCGCTCATTAAGTCTCGCCGCCCCTCCCGCCTGCGGTAGGGGCAACAAAAATGGAACGTCACCTACTCCCCAAAGCCCCCATCACCCCCCTGCATCAAAACAAACTATATTGCGCGCCGCCCTGTAGCTTCCAGGTGCCGACGACATCATGGCGCGTGCGGCCGACATGGCTGCATAGCAGCAGCAGTTCCTCCACCCGCCAGCCAAAGCCGTCGATGCGGCGCTGGGCCGGAGGACCGTCGCGGTAGAAAAGGGTCTGGTGCGGGCTGAATGTCCAGTCGTCGCGCGGGGGCGCGGCCGATCGTTTCAGGGCGTCCGCCACCTGTCGCTGGAGCCGGACCAGCGACGCATTGCTGCGCGAGGGGCGCAGGGCGGCCGACCGGCCGCCATAGCTTAATCGATCGAGCAGCAGGTCGAACGGATCGGCCATGATCTGCGTGGCGGCCGCGCGCAGCAGTTCGATCCGGTCATGGGGATAGGCAGGCATGTCGGCCATGATGCCCAGCGTGACATGCTGATGCGCGGGCAAGATGCGATCCACCCCGCCCGCCAATATCTCTGCATAATGATCGATCCGGCGCGCGACGACCGGCGGCGGCTTGACCGCGAAGAACAGGCGATAGGTTGGCGCGGCCCGACGGCCCATAGGATCAGTCCCGAATCACTTTACATGTTCCTGATATGTTCTATTCCCTCTGGTGTCGATGGCCGATGGAACCCGAATCGCCCTATCCTGCGTTGAGAACGCACAGAGGAAAGGAGTGAGGCATATGGTGCAGCACACGATCGCCAGCCTGTCCGAAAAGATGCGGCATATCGATTTTGCGATGCTGTCGACCCATACGGAGGACGGCCATATCGGCGCCCGGCCGATGAGCAACAATCAGGATGTCGCCCATGGCGGCGACAGCTATTATTTCACGACCGAAGACGCATTGATGGTGCGGGACATAGAGCGTGACCCGCGGGTCAGCCTGTCCTTCCATGGCAAGTCGGGCCTGTTCGGGCAGCGGCCGCTGTTCATCGCGCTGGAGGGCCGGGCGGACCTGATCCGGGATCGCGACCAGTTCGATGCGCACTGGAACCCCGATCTGGAACATTGGTTCGCGCAAGGCGCCGACACACCAGGACTGGTGATGATCCATGTCCATGCCGAGCGCGCCCATTATTGGGACGGGCAGGATGAGGGCGAACTGGAAATCGACGTGATGCACTGAAATGGCGCGCGGCCGGACGATCGCGCGCTGGGTGTTGGCGGCCGCCTATCTGGTGGCGGGCATCGCGCATCTGACCCGGCCAGCGGGCTTCGTGGCGATTACGCCCGGCTGGGTGCCGGAGCCGCAGATGGTGGTCGCGCTGACCGGCATCGCCGAACTGGCGGGCGCGGCGGGGCTGATGATCCCGCGCCTGCGCCAGGCGGCGGGATGGGGACTGGCGCTCTATGCGCTGTGCGTCTGGCCGGCCAATATCCATCATGCGCTGAATGACATTCCGCTGGGCGGCGTGCATCTGAACTGGTGGTATCACGGCCCCCGGCTGGCGTTGCAGCCGGTGATCATCTGGTGGGCGCTATGGGCCAGCGGGATTACGGATTGGCCGTTTCGCCGCCGCTAGCCGGTTGTGTTTCGGGCTTGGGGGCTTAGGGTAGCCGCTTCCCTGACAGGCTATTGACCCTGAACGACCTTACGGAGCGCGCGTGACCCGGCATATTCCATGGATCATAATCGGCCTGCTGGGCGCGGCGGCATTGGGCGTGGCGGCGGTATCGCGCGGCGAAACGGTCAATGCGCTGTGGATCGTGGTCGCGGCGGTCAGCAGCTTCCTGGTCGCCTATCGCTATTATGCGCTCTATATCGCGCGCCATGTGATGCGGCTCGATCCCGCGCGGCCGACCCCGGCGATCCGGCGCGCCGACGGCCTCGATTATGTCGCGACCGACCGCAGCGTGCTGTTCGGCCATCATTTCGCGGCGATTGCGGGCGCGGGGCCGCTCGTTGGGCCGGTGCTGGCGGCGCAGATGGGCTATCTGCCCGGCACATTGTGGATCATCTTCGGCGTGGTGCTGGCCGGCGCGGTGCAGGACTTCATGGTCCTGTTCATTTCGATGCGGCGCGACGGCAAGTCGCTGGGCGAACTCATCCGCATGGAAATGGGGCAGGTCGCGGGCACGATCGCGCTGTTCGGCGCTTTCATGATCATGGTCATCATCCTGGCCGTGCTGGCGCTGATCGTCGTGAAAGCGCTGGCGGAAAGCCCGTGGGGCATGTTCACCGTTGCCGCGACCGTGCCGCTGGCCATGGCGATGGGCGCCTATACGCGCTGGATACGGCCGGGGCGGATCGGGGAAGTCTCGATATTGGGCCTCATCGGCCTGCTCGCGGCGATCGTCTATGGGCAGGCGATCGCGGAATCGCCGGTCTGGGGGCCTGCCTTCACCTTCACGCCGGTACAGCTTTGCTGGATATTGATCGGCTATGGCGCGGTCGCCTCCGTTCTGCCGGTGTGGCTGCTGCTGGCGCCGCGCGATTATCTGTCGACCTTCCTGAAAATCGGGGCGATCGCGGCGCTGGCGATCGGCATCGTCATCATGGCGCCGCCGCTCAAGATGCACGCCGTTACCCAGTTTGTCGGTGGCAATGGCCCGGTCTGGTCGGGCGGCCTGTTTCCGTTCCTGTTCATCACCATCGCCTGCGGCGCGGTGTCGGGATTCCATGCGCTGATTTCCAGCGGCACCACGCCCAAGCTGATCGCCAGCGAAGCGCATGCGCCGATGATCGGCTATGGCGCGATGCTGATGGAGGCGTTCGTGGCGATCATGGCGCTGGTCGGCGCGTCGATCCTGGACCCTGGCATCTATTTCACCATGAACAGCCCGGCCGCGCTGATCGGCACCGATCCGGCCAGCGCGTCGGCCGCCGTCACCGCCATGGGCTTCCCGATCTCGCCCGACCTGATCGCCCAGACGGCCAAGGATGTGGGCGAACATACGATCATCAGCCGGGCGGGCGGCGCACCGACGCTGGCGGTCGCGATGGCGGAAATCTTCAGCCATGTCGTCGGCGGGCCGGCGATGAAGGCCTTCTGGTATCATTTCGCGATCCTGTTCGAGGCTTTGTTCATCCTGACGGCCGTGGACGCGGGCACCCGCGCCGGGCGGTTCATGTTGCAGGATCTGATCGCGCTGGCCGTGCCGTCCTTCAAGGAGACGAAGAGCCATGTGCCCGGCATATTGGCGACGGGCCTGTGTGTCGCCGTCTGGGGCTTTTTCCTCTATCAGGGGGTGACCGATCCGCTGGGCGGGGTGAATACGCTGTGGCCGGTGTTCGGCATTTCCAACCAGATGCTGGCGGCGATCGCGCTGATGCTGGGCACCGCCGTCCTGTTCCGGATGAAGCGGGACCGGTTCGCCTGGGTGACGATGGCGCCGGCCGCCTGGCTGCTGATCTGCACCCTGTCGGCCGGATGGCTGAAGCTGTTCTCCGCCGATCCCAAGGTCGGCTTCCTGGCCCATGCCGACAAGTTCGGCACGGCGGCCAGCGCGGGCGAGATACTGACCCCCGCCAAGTCGATGGCGGAGATGGAGCGCATCATCTTCAACGACCGGGTGGACGCCGCGCTGGTCGCGCTGTTCCTGGCGGTGGTGCTGTCGATCCTGTTCTTCACGGTGAAGACCTGTCTGGCCGCGCGCCGGATCGCCGCGCCCACCGCGCGGGAAATCCCCGCCCAACTGGTGCCGGCGGAATGAGGGCGATGCTGGCGACATTCGCCCGCACCGCGCGGCTGATGGTCGGGCTGCCCGACTATGACGCCTATCTGCGCCACATGGCGGCGCATCATCCCGATCGGCCGGTGATGGACCGGACGCAATTTTTCCGGAACCGGCAGGAAGCCCGCTATGGCGGCAAAAATGGCGGGCGCTGTTGTTGAAAAAGACCAGATAACAAGATGTTGGTAGATTCATCCAAGTAACGCCGCCGACATCTGACGTGATGTTTCGTAATATTACACATGTAAAATCCCATCCTGCGACAGGAAATTTCACACATACGTCATTTGGGGTATTGATCCGTCGCGTCGCTTTGCTACGGCGCCCCGGTCCTTTGTGCCCGACAGCGTAAGGGATATGCCCCCTGCCCGTCCCTTGCGGCAGGGGGCATTCGACATTCAGCCCTGACGGGCTGCAAATGGCGAATTTCCGCGCTTCCGGTGCTCACCTACTTTTTCGAAACGAGGCACGTGACTCGTTTCAAGGGTCGCGAAAATCCACCATTTTCGCTCCGTCATCATCTGACTGTCGATCGACCCTGATTCTTCAAATTTTGGCGTTGAAGCCCGCGACCATGCCTGCGGTGATCGACAAGGCGATTTCCGCCGGGCCGATCGCGCCGATATCCAGTCCTGCCGGTCCGTCGATCCGCGCCAAGTCGTCGGATGAAAATCCCAGTTCCGCCAGTCGCGTCAATCGCGCCGCATGGCTTTTGCGCGATCCCAGCGCGGCGATATAGCCGGTAGGCGCGCGCAGGGCGGCGACCAGCGCAGGATCGTCTATCTTGATGTCGTGACTGAGCGTCACCACTGCGGTCGATTCGCCCGGATGATGGGCCGCGACCGCTTCGTCGGGCCAGCGATCGTCCAACAGGACGCCGGGAAAACGTTCCTGCGTCAGGAAGCGTCCGCGCGGGTCGATCACGACCGGGGTCACACCGATGGCCTGCGCCAGGGGCACCAGACTCTGCGCGATCTGCACCGCGCCGACGATCAGCAGGCGGCGGGGCGGATCATAGCGGTTGGCGAAGCCATCCTGCCCTTCCCCCTCGCGGGTCTGCCCACTGGCCAGATCGGTCATCAGCGTCAGCGCCCGGCCCCGCCCGCTTTCCTCCGCGATACGGTCGAAGAGATGCGGCGCGAAGCCATGTTCCGCGACCGGTTGCACCAGCACGGCGATCTCGCCGCCGCAGGGCAGGCCGACTTCCCATGCATCGCCATCGGCCACGCCATAGGTCTGGACATGGGCGGTCCGCCCGGCGATCACCTCTGCGGCGCGTTGCAGCACATCGGTTTCGACGCAGCCGCCTGAAATACTGCCTTCCAGCCGGCCATCGCGATGCACCAGCATATGGCTGCCGCGCGGACGCGGGGCCGATCCCCAGGTGGAAATCACCGTCGCCAGCGCCATGGGCGCGCCCCGCCATTCCATCGCCTTGCGGATCACGGCGCCATTATCGTTCAAAGCCAACTCCTTGTGCAGGACCATAGCATGCCATCCGGCATTTCAGTGCAAGCGTCGTCCGGTCCAGACGACCCGGCCGACAATATCCACCAGCGCGGGATCGATATCGGCCCAGTCGGGATAATGTGGATTGTCGCTCACCACGCTGAACCGGCCACGCAACGGCCCCATGGCGATCCGCTTGACCATCAGGACCGCGTCCAGACGCAGCACATAAACGCCGTCGCGCAGCCGATCTGCATCATCATCATGATCGACCATGATGTCGTCGCCATCATTGAGCGTCGGCGCCATCGATTCGCCATCGACCCGGATGATCGAGACGCGCTGGGGCCGGACGCCCAGATGCCGCAGCCAGCGCGCATCGAAGGCCATCGCGCCCGACGCCCGTTCATCATCGTCCAGCGTGCCGCCGCCCGCCGACGCGCCCAGCGCCAGCCGGGGCACCGCGACCACGGCAGGGAGCCCGCGGACCGGCGCAGGCGCCACCCTGTCCGTCGCGCCGCCGCCCAGCATCTGTTCCGCGACACCGAAATAGCGGGCCAGGATACGGCGATCCTCCTCATCCAGCTTACGCGGTGTGCCGCGCTTGATGAACTGCTGAATATAGGCCGGGTTGCGTCCGATCAGCCGCGACAGATCGGCATAATTTTCCCCGCGATCGGCAATCAGCCGGTCCAGCGCGATGCGGGCGTTTTGCGATTCATCCATACAGCATTCCTATTGATAGGATTTTTCCTAGACAAGTAGGAAATTGGCGGAGAGATAGGAATTTACCTACTGACTCGCGCCGGGCGAGTCGCTCAGTCGAGGGAGACGAAGGCAGATGCTGTTGCGCACTATCGAACGATTCCTGCACGAATTTCAGATGCCGCCCACGCGATTCGGCCGCGAATGCGTGCGCGATCCACGGCTGGTCTTCGACCTGCGGATGGGCCGCGAACCGGGCGATCGCGTGAAAAGGCGTGTGGAACATTTCATGAACAACTATCGCAGGAGCATCGGCCGATGACAAGGGCGCATCATGGATTCGGGTCGAGCAATCTGGTCCGACATAAAGCGATCGCCGACCGCAGGGGCGATCCCCTGCCCCAGTTTCTGGACCAGTTGCTGGCGCGGGCAGGCATGCCGGCGACAATCGAACGGGCGAACAGCCGACCATGGGCCAGCGCCCTGTTCGAAGGACGCCGCCATGTCATCCGGCTGCGATTTGCGGGGATCGACTATGCGGCCAGGGTCGATGATTTCGTCACGGGCATCGAGTCGGCGGAATGGACGCTATCGGGCCATTTCGTCGCCGATATCAGCGTCGACGACGGGCTGGTCGAGACGGACAGCGTCTGGCTGGAACTGTCCGCGCTGACGATCGAGGATTGGTAAGCGTTTGTTTGGACGTGCACCTCTGGCGCATCTGCACCGGCCCACATCCCCACCCGACTGTCCAGCCATGGTATCCTGTTGGGCGGTCGGGTGGAGGTGTGGGCCGGTGCGGTATCGAAAATGCGCTCTTCCGCGCATTTTCCAAACAGATTGATCAGCGACGACCGGCCAGGTTGCGCAGCGCGCCGAGCGCTGCGCGCAAGGCTTCGTCCGTATCCTGTTCCACGGCACCGCGCACGGGCACGGCCGACGGCACGGCCATATCCGCAAGGACGCCAGTCGATTCGACCGACGGCACGGTGGCGCGGGTGCGCAGGGCGAGGCCGCGCTCCAGCCGGTCGGTCAGTTGCGCGACGGACAGGCCCTGCGTCGGCTGGCGCAGCGGCAGCGGCGCCAGCTTGGGCTCGACCGGTTGCGGAGCCGGTGCGATGACATCCTCGAAATCAGGCTCAAAACTATCCTCGACCGGGGCCGCGAAGACCTGTTTGGGTTCGACGGCCCGTTCGGGTTCGACATAGGTCTGAACCGGACGCAGGAAGGCGGGCTGCGGCGCCGGGGCCTCAACCTCGGGAAGCGGCGCCTCCGGCCGTGCGAAGGTCGCGGACGGGAGCGGCGATTCGGCTTCCGGTTCGCGGTTCACCACCAGAGGGCGGCGCGCCGATTCGGGGCGGGCAAAAATTTCGACGCCGTCAAAATCGCGGCTGGCGAAGATGGGCGGGCGGGGCGGGGCATCGGGATGGGCATCGGCCCGGCGCAACGACGGCATGTCGACACCGGCATCTGGCATAGCGCGGCCCCGCGCCAATGCTGTCAGCTTTGAGAAGGCGAAACCCATAGTCTTTGCTCCCTGGACGCGAGGGGCGCGTCCCTTCCCAACTTCTTCATCCGCCGCGTCTTCCGGCGTCCGGCGGGTCATTCCGATCAGGCCCGCCGCCATCAGGCCGGCAAAACCTGCCACCACCAGCCGCGCATTCGTCCCCAAAGGCGGGGCGGCGGCCGGAAAAGCCTCACTAAAGCCGCTGGATGCCACGATCGTTTCGATCAGGCCCACCGGCATCAGCAACGTCAGCAGCGCGACGGCGATTCCGCCCAGCGCCACCATGGCCTTACCTCTCCCGTTCCGAACGCCTGTCGCCACCTGTGTTTCCACATCCTGTTCAGGCGGCTGCCCGCGTTCGGATCGAGCGCGCCAGCAACTGCTGGTAAACGGGTTCGTAACGCAAAATGTTTGACGACCAGTTACGATCGCGCTCGACGAAGGCGCGCGCCACGGCGCGGCGCGCATCCCATCCGGCCCGATCGGCGAACAGGCCCGCGATCGATTCGGCGATGGCGGCGGGGTCATCCGGCGCGAACAGGGTGCCGGTCACGCCATCCTCGATCAGTTCGCGATGGCCGCCCACGCTGGACGCGGCGACCAGCCTGCCCTGCGCCATCGCCTCCAGCGGCTTGAGCGGGGTGACGAGATCGGTGAGGCGCATCGCCTTGCGCGGATAGGCCAGTATATCGACCTGCGCATAATAATGTTCGACCTGATCGTGCGGCACGCGGCCGACGAAGACGATATGGTCGGTGAAGGGGGAGGCGAGCGCCTGATCCCGCAGCGCCTGTTCCATCGGCCCGCCGCCGACCAGCAGCAGCTTGGCCTTGGGACGCGCGCGCACGAGTCGCGGCATGGCGGTGATCAGATCGTCCAGCCCCTCATAATCATAGAAGCTGCCGATGAAGCCGACGACATCGGCGCCCTCCAGCCCCAGCTTCGCGGTCAGGGCCGGATCGCGCGGCACCGGCGTTCCGAACTGGTCCATGTCGACGCCATTGGGCGACACGATGATCTTGTTCGCGTCGATGCCGCGCGCGACCAGATCGCCGCGCAGCCCTTCGCAGATGACTGCCACGGCGTCAGCATTGCGCACGGCATGGGTTTCGAGCTGCCGGGTCAGCCAGTAGCGCGGGCTGCCTTCGGTCCCGGTGCCGTTGCCGACCGCCGCATCCTCCCAGAAAGCGCGGATTTCGTAGATCATCGGGATGCCGTGCCGCTTGGCCACGCGCTGCGCGGCGATGGCGTTGAGCACCGGCGAATGGGCGTGGATCACGTCCGGCCGCCATTGCCGCACCAGCGCATCGATCGCATCGGCATGGGCCGCAATGTCGCGCCATTCGCGCAGCACCGCATTGCCGGTGGCCGGTTCGCCGGGCGTGCGATGGAAAGTGAGGCCGTCGACCTCCTCCTGCAACGGACCCGCCGCGCTGTGGCGGCGGCCGGTGATGCCGCGGACCTGCCACCCGTTGGCGATCTGCGCACGCAGGATCGCCCGGGTGCGGAACGTATAGCCGCTGTGCATCGGGAGACTGTGGTCCAGCACATGGAGAATATGAGTCATAGCCTGCCTTGTGTGACTCAAAAGGTTTAACGGCCCGTCAACTCTGTCTCGCTAGGAGAAAGGCCGTGCGCACCCTGACCCTGCCCTTTGCGATGATCGACGCCCAATGATCGATGCCTTATCCCTGCTGGTCAGCCATGGCGCAATCCTGCTGGCTGCGTGGCGGTTGCTGCCGCGCGCCGACCTGGACCGCGATCCCGATCCGCAGGGGCCGGGCGCCCCCGATTCGCCGGAGTCGCGCGCCGATGCGTGACCTTTTCTTCGTCGCCTTCCTCGGCCTCTTCTTCCTGATGGGGTTCCGCCGGCCGTTCCTGCTGGTCGCGGTCTATGCCTATATCGACATCGTATCGCCCCAGCGCCTGTCCTATGTGCTGCTGAACAGCATCCCCATTTCCTTCATCGCCTTTGCCGCGATGGTGGGCGCCTGGCTGCTGGTCGACGACAAGAAGGATTGCCGATTCTCCGCCCGACAGGGGCTGATGCTGCTGCTGGTCGCCTGGTGCGGATACACCACGCTGACCGCCGATTTCCCGGTCGAGGCGATGACCAAGTGGAACTGGGTTTGGAAGGCGATCATCGCGGGCGTCTTCCTGCCGCTGGTGCTGCGCACCCGGTTGCGAATCGAGGCGCTGATCGTGTTCATGATCCTGTGCGCCAGCACCATCATCATCAATGGCGGGCTGAAGACCGCGCTGTCGGGCGGCGGCTATGGCGTGCTGAACCTGATGGTGGAGAATAATAGCGGCCTGTATGAAGGCAGCATCATCAGTTGCGTCGCCATCGCGCTGATCCCGCTGATCCTGTGGGTCTGTACCCATGGCACCATCTTCCCGCGCGACTGGAAGGTGAAGCTCTTCTGTTACTGCCTGTGCCTGGCCTGTATGTTGATGCCGGTCGGCACGGAAGCGCGCACCGGTCTGGTCTGCCTGGTCATCCTGGCGGGCATGATGCTGCTGCGGTCGAAGAAGAAGTTCGTCTATGGCCCGCTGATGGCGCTGGCCGCGCTGGCCGCCATCCCCTTCCTGCCGGCCAGCTTCACCCAGCGCATGGGGACGATCGAAAATCATCAGGGCGACGAAAGCGCCTCCACCCGGGTCGCGGTGTGGATGTGGACGCTCGACTATGTGAAGACGCATCCGGGTGGCGGCGGCTTCGACAATTATCTCCAGAACAGTTTCACCTATTTCGCCCAGAGCACGATCAGCGACGCCGATGGCAGCCGGGTCGAGCGCCGGCTCGTCACCGACAAGGGGCGCGCCTATCACAGCGCCTATTTCGAGCTGCTGGGCGAACAGGGCTATTTCGGTTTCGCTATCTGGGCGCTGATCCACCTTATCTGCTTCATCCGCACCGAATCGATCCGTCGCACCTATCGCAAGCGCGACGGGCCGGATGAGGCGTGGATCGCACCGCTCGCGATAGCGCTGCAACAAGGACATATAATATACATGATCGGGTCGCTGTTCGTGGGTATCGCTTATCAACCCTTCATCTTCATGATGCTGGCCCTGCAAATCGGGCTGGACACCTATCTGACGCGCAAGCGCAAGGATGCGGCGCGCGCGCAACTGGGCGCGGCGCTCGCCGCACAGCGCGGCTTGCCGGCATGAACGGCGAACTGCGTGCGCTGGGGCTGGCGCATGGGCTGATACTGGGCCTGCTGCTCGCCTCTCCGCTGGTTGCGCCCGGCCTGTTGCCATGGGGCGTGGACGCGCTGTTGCTGGTGGGCGGATTTCAGTTGCGGCTAGCCGACCGGCGCTTTGCCCTGCGCGGCGAGGCGAAGGACTGGATCAGCCATATCCTGATGGCGCCCACGCGTTTGCTGCGCTGGGGCGCGGCCGCCGTGGTCGCCCTGATCGCGGGGGACATGGCGCTGGCGCAGACCATAGCACTGGCGGCGATCGTCTGCGAACTGGTCGCCTATCCGCTCTGCACCTTGCTGCTGGGCCAGCGCGGCCTGCGCTGGAGCACGGGCGCGCTGATCCTGTTGCTGGTCGCGATCGGCATGATGGCGCGCAATCCGGCGCATCCGATCATCTGCTTCCTGATCGGCGTCACCGCCTGCATGGTGTGGCTGCGTGGTCCCGATGGGGAGCCGCGCGCGCTGGCATTGGCCCTGGGCGGCGGGGCGGCGGCGACGCTGACCTTGCTATTGCCCGGCGCCCTGCCCTTTGCCGCGCCGATCATCACCGTCTGCGCGACATGGGTGCTGGCGCATCTGTCGGTGCTGCGCCGCCGCCCCCTGCCCTGGCGGCTGGGCACGCCGCCGATCCGGGTTCGATAGGAACGAAGCGATACATCAGGGGTTTTGCGCCATGAGAAGGACAATATGGCGCAAAACTCCATCGTCCATGCGGACGATACGATCCCCGGAATCACGCGGCGCGCGCTGAAACGCGGCTGGGCCTATCGCGATGCCGATGGCAGGCGAATCACCGATCGCGACGAGATTGCCCGGCTGAATGCCATCGCCCTGCCGCCCGCCTATCGCGACTGCTGGTTCTGCCCGTCGCCCTACGGCCATATTCAGGCGATCGGCTATGACGACCGGGGCCGCAAACAATATCGCTATCATCCCGATTTCCGCGCCGCGCGGGAGGCGGAGAAATATGCCGGCTGCCCCGATTTCGGCCGCGCCCTGCCGAAATTGCGCGAGCAACTGGAAATCGACCTGTCCCGGCGCGGCCTGCGCAAGGACCGCACCATCGCGGCGGTCATCCGCCTGCTCGATCTGGCCAAGCTGCGGGTGGGCAACGAACATTATGCCACCACCAACAAGAGTTTCGGCGCGACCACGCTGCGCCGCCGCCATTATGACCTGAACGGCAAGTCGCTGACGCTGCGCTACCGCGCCAAATCGGGCAAGCAGCAGCAACTGACCGTGACCGACAGCCGCCTGTTGCGCTTCGTGCGGCAGGTGCAGGATCTGCCGGGCCAGCATCTGTTCCAATATCTGGATGAGGATGGCGAGGCGCGGCCCGTCTGTTCCAGCGACATCAACGCCTATATCGCGCAGGCCATGGGCGCGCCCTTCACCGCCAAGCATTTCCGCACATGGGGGGCTTCGGCCATCGCCTTCGAAACGCTGGCGGCTCAACATGTCAGCCTGAAACAGATGATCGATCCGGTGGCGCAGGCGCTGGGCAACACGCCCGCGATCAGCCGCAAAAGCTACATCCACCCCGCCCTGATCGCGCTTTGCCGCGAGGGACAGGATGAATGGCGCGCGGGGCTTCGCCTGCCGCGCCGAACCCGCTATCTATCCCGCACGGAACGCGGCCTGATCGCCTTCCTCGATTCCATAGCCGATTGCGCCCCGCTTGCAGCGGCGGCCTGAAGCGCACCCTAAATTCCAGACAGGACAGGCATGGCCAGCAAGAAAGACCCCGCCCTTCCCGACATCGACGTGACCCCGCCCAACCTTGCCGAAATGTGGCATAGCACCGTGCACTGGTTCCAGCTTCACTATTTGCAGATCCTGATCGCGGTGGGTGCGGGCACGCTGATCTACCTTGCGCTTGCCACCCTGCGGGAATTTGGCAAGCGGCATAAGGGCGATCGCGGCGATCCGCTGGGCTATACCAATGTGCTGGGCCGCGCCGCCGCGCGGACCACGCAATTCTTCATGGTGATGATCGCCGCCCGGCTGGTCGTGGGCTATGCCGATGCGCCGGTTTCGCTGGCCAAGACCGTCGGCTTCCTGTTCACCATCGCAACCGTGTTGCAGGCCGCCATCTGGGCACGGGAAATCATCCTGGGCCTGATCGAGCGCAAGACGCTGGCCGAGGATGGCGGGGGCGAGACGCTGGCCAACGCCATGGGCCTCATTCGCGTGCTGGTCAGCTTCGCGCTGTTCGCCATCGCGGCGATCGTGGTGCTGGATAATCTGGGCGTCAATGTCACCGGTCTGGTCGCGGGCCTTGGCATTGGCGGCATCGCCATCGGTCTGGCGGCGCAGGGCATATTTTCCGACCTGTTTGCGGCGCTGTCGATCATCTTCGACAAGCCGTTCCGCCGGGGCGAGATCATCACCTATGACCAGACCACCGCGCGGGTGGAGCGGATCGGCCTCAAGAGCACGCGGCTGCGCGCTATGAGCGGCGAGAAGAAGGTGATGTCCAACGCCAATCTGCTCCAGAAGGAAATCACCAGCCTTCAGACGCTGATCCAGCGGCGCGTCACCTTCGCCATCGGCATCGTCTATCATACGCCGGAGGACAAGGCGGAGGCGATTCCCGCTATCCTCCAGAAGATCGTCGAGGCGGAAGGCTTCCTGTTCGTGCATGCCGGGATGGTGCGCTTTGGCGCCAGTTCGCTGGATTATGAGCTGAGCTTCGACGTGCCGGACCCGGACACGCACGACTATTTCCAGTCGCGCCACCGCATGGGTCTGGCCATCTGGAAGGCGTTCAATGCCGAGGGGATCGAATTCGCCTATCCTTCGCAGACGACCTTCACCGCAGCGCCGGACGGGCGGCTGGTCATGCCCTATGCCGGTGATCCTGCGCCAGTGGTGGAGCCGCGGTAAATCCCGCCTTTCGATTTGGTGCCGCGAATAGGTCGCGGGGCCAAGTCGCGCTTTAATCGAGGGCGGGCAGGCCCTAAGAGGTCTGCATGAGCATTTTCATTTCCACCGATGCCCTCGCCAGCGCACTGGGCGATACCCGTCTGCGCATAGTGGACGCAACCTTGTTCCTGCCCGGCACGCCGCGGGACGCGCGCGCGGAATTCGAGGCTGGCCTTATTCCCGGTGCGGCCTTCCTCGATCTCGACACCTTGGCCGATCCGAACGATCCCGCGCCGCACAGCCTGCCAACCGACGATGCCATGACCCAGCGGGTGCAGGCGCTGGGCATCGATGCCGACAGCCGCATCATCCTGTATGACAACAGCCCGATCCGCAGCGCCGCGCGCGCATGGTGGATGATGCGCCTCTATGGCGTGGGCGCGTCCGCCGCGATTCTGGACGGGGGACTGCCCAAATGGCTGGCGGAAGGCCGCGCGACGGCAAGCGGCGCGGCGACGCCCGCCCCCGGCACTGCGACCGCCCGGATCGACCGCGCGCAGGTGCGCAGCAAGGCGGACATGCTGGCCAATCTGGCCAGTGGCGAGAGCCAGATGCTGGACGCGCGCGGCGCAGGCCGCTTCACCGGCACCGAAGCGGAGCCGCGCCCCGGCATGGCTTCGGGCCATATCCCCGGATCGCGCAACCTGCCCTATTCGGCTCTGTTCGCCGCCGACAACAGCATGAAGTCGCCGGAGGAACTGCGCGCTTTGTATGAAAGCGCGGGCATCGACCTCAGCCGGCCGGTCATCACCACCTGCGGCAGCGGCGTGACCGCCGCGATCCTGCTGGCGGGCCTTGAGACACTCGGCGCAAACGACGTCAGCATTTATGACGGAAGCTGGGCCGAATGGGGTTTCGACCCGGCGACACCCAAGGCGACGGGCGCAGCATGAGCATTCCCAATGATCGCAAGCCGCTGACCAAGCTGGCGCAGGCCGGGCGCAGGCCGGAATGGACGGGCATGCCCGGCCAACCCGGCGCTATCGTCAGCCCGCCGGTGTGGCGCGCATCGACCATCCTCTATGATGATGTCGCCCATCTGCGGAAGGCGGCGGGCAGCAGCACGCATGAGCGCCTCTTCTATGGCCGCAAGGGCACGCCGACCGCCTGGTCCCTTGCGGATGCGCTCACCGAAATGGAGCCGGGCGCGGAAGGGACGATGCTCTATCCGTCGGGTGTCGCGGCGATCGCCTGCGCGCTGATGGCTGTGCTGAAACCCGGCGACCGGCTGCTGATGGTCGACAGCGCCTATGACCCGACCCGCAATTTCTGCGAGCAGATGCTGCGGCCGCAAGGCATCGAGACGATCTATTATGATCCGACCGATGTCGTCGCGCTCGACGCGCATCTGGCAAGCGGGCCGATCCGCGCGATCTTCCTCGAAAGCCCCGGCAGCCTGACCTTCGAGGTGCAGGATATCCCCGCGATCACCCGCTGGGCCAAGGCGAACGGGATCGTCACCCTGCTCGACAATACATGGGCGACGCCGCTCTATTTCCCGGCGATGGCGCATGGCGTGGATATATCTCTGCTGGCCTGCACCAAATATATCGTCGGCCATTCGGACGTGATGATGGGCAGCGCGACAGCCAATGCGGAATGGTTCGGCAAGCTGCGGCAGACCGCCTATCTGTTCGGGCAGATGGTCAGCCCCGACGATGCGTGGCTGGCGGCGCGGGGCCTGCGCACGCTGGGCGTGCGGCTGAAACAGCATCAGGACAGCGCGGTTGCCATAGCGCACTGGCTGAAGGCACAGCCGGACGTCGCCCGCGTGCTGCACCCCGCGCTGCCGGACTGCCCCGGCCATGCGCTGTGGCAGCGGGATTTCAGCGGCTCCACCGGCCTGTTCAGCTTCATCCTGAAGGGAGGCGATGAGAAAGCGCGGGCCGCCCTGATCGATGGCCTCGCCCATTTCGGCATCGGCTATAGCTGGGGCGGCTTTGAAAGCCTGGCCCTGCCGGTCGATCCGGCCCGCTATCGCAGCGCCACGAGCTGGGCGGCGGAAAGGCCGGCGGTGCGCCTGCATATCGGGCTGGAAGACCCGGCCGATCTGATCGCGGACCTCGACGCGGGGCTTGCTCGCTTCCGCGCGATCCGCGACGCGGGCTGAGGCGGTGACGCCGGGCCTGACCGATCTGATCGCCCGGCTGCCCGGCGACCCGGACCTGATCCAGCCGCTGGTGGCGCTGGTGCTGGCCATCTTCCTCTATGCCACGGCCTGGGGCCTTGCCCGGCTGGTCGCACCGCGCCTGCGCCGTCGCCTGCCGCCGCTGGGCGATGCGCTGGCGGGCCATGTCCGGGCCAGCACCCGCCATGGGCTGGCCGCCGGATTGCTGCTGTTGGGCCTCATCTTCTTTCCGGAAGGGTCGCTGGGGCATCTGGTGATGGGCATCGTGCTGGGCAGCGCCGTTGCCCTGTTCGCGATCCACCTGCTGCGCGGGCTGGCCATACCGCGCTGGGCGGTGGTGCCGCTGGCGCTGATCCTGTTCATCCTGATCGTGTCGGGCAGCGGCGGCGGCATCGCGCCGGTGGGCGAGATGCTGGACCGGGTCGGCGTGACGCTGGGCAAGCGGCGCATCACCCTGCTGGGCCTGTTGTCGATCGCCGCCACCTGCGTCGCCCTGTTCGCCGCCGTCCGCCTTGCCAATCAGGTGATCGGCCGGTCGATCCAGAAGGCCAGCGGATTCGACCCGACGCAGAAATTGCTGGCGCAGAAGCTGGCTGCGATCACCGTGGTCGTCGCCGCCTTCTTCATCGGCGTCGACCTGCTGTCGATCGACCTGACCGCCTTTGCCGTCTTTTCCGGCGCACTGGGTCTGGCCATCGGTTTCGGCCTGCAAAAGACCTTCGGCAATCTGATCGCCGGCATCATCCTGCTGATGGACCGGTCGATCAAGCCGGGCGACGTGATCGTGGTGGGCGACAGTTTCGGCTGGGTGAACAAGATCGGCGTGCGCGCCGTCAGCGTGCTGACCCGCGACGGCAAGGAACATCTGATTCCCAACGAGAATCTGATGACGCAGGAGGTGGAGAACTGGTCCTATTCCGACCGCAACGTCCGCGTCCGCATCCCCGTCGGCATCGCCTTCGACAGCGACCTGCCGCTTGCGCAGAAGCTGATGTTGCAGGCCGCGCAGGAAAGCCCGCGCGTGCTGGCCAATCCCAAACCCAATGTCTGGCTGACCGCCTTTGGCGAAAGCCGCGTCGAACATGATATATTGGTGTGGATCAGCGATCCCGAAGGCGGCGTGGGCAATGTGAAGTCGGACGTGCTGGGCCGCGTGTGGCAATTGTTCCGCGACCATGGCGTCACCATTCCCTATCCGCAGCGCGTCATCCACCGCGCGCCGGAAACAGACCAGCCATAATCAGGATTCCCCGTAAATCCCTAACGTCCGGTCGACTTTAGTCGAGGACGACTGATGCGGCGCGCCTGATTTTGTTGCAGTCCAGCAACATTACGGCAGCAAAAGATACCAAATGGCAATAAAATCTTGTGCAGCGCAATGCAGAAGGGCATTTCCAAACGCGTTGAGGCAGCCGACCCATCCCGAGCGGGGGAGCATAGAGGAAGGCGCCTGAACGCAGGCGGGACGATCGCAGAACCATCATCAAGGGGAATCCCCATGCGTAAGTCCATCATCGGCCTCTCGGCCCCAATCCTCTTCGGCGCTCTTGCAGCCTTCACCGCGCCCGCCATGGCGCAGGACGAACCGGCGCCCGAGCTGACCGTTACCGGCAATGCCGCGGTCGTCTCCGATTATCGCTTCCGTGGCATCTCGCAGACGAACAAGAAGATCGCGTTGCAGGGCGGCATCACCGTCAGCCACAGCTCGGGCTTCTACGTCTCGACCTGGGGCAGCTCGATCGACGAATATGTCGCCAATGGATCGGATCAGGAACTCGACCTGATCGGCGGCTACACCACCACCGTCGGCGCAGCCACGATCGACGTCGGCGTCCTCTATTATTACTATCCGGGCAATGCGGGCGCGAACACCGACTTCGTCGAGCCCTATGCATCGGTCAAGGGCACGTTCGGCCCCGCCACCGCCAAGCTGACCGTCAACTATGCCCCCAAGGCGAAGGCGCTGACCGTGGGCAATGGCAAGGAAGACAATCTGTACGTCGCGGGCGACCTGTCGGCCTCGATCCCCAACACCCCGCTGGGCGTGTCGGCGCATCTGGGCCACAGCTTCGGCCCCAGCTATCTGACGATCGGCAAGGAATATACCGACTGGAATCTCGGCGCGACCTACACCTGGGGTCATCTGACCTTCGGCATATCCTATGTCGACACCGACAAGTCGCTCTACACGAGCGCCGGTCACAATGTCAGCAAGGCCGGCGTCGTGGGTTCGATCACCGCCGCTTTCTGATTTGAATAACCCTTCTGGGGGTGGAGAAGGCCGCATGCTCCTGCCGGAGCATGCGGCCTTTGCGCTTTGGGTACGCGCCTCTGGCGCAGTTCTTGAAATGCGCTCTTCCGCGCATTTCCAAACAGACTCTCAGGCCTTGGCCGACAGGGCGCTGAGTTCCTCCAGGTCGAGGTCGCGCTCCAGTTCCTGCAACGTCTCCTCGTCAATGTCGCCATTACGGTGGAGGCGCAGCAGTTCGACCCGGCCCGCCGCCACGGCCTTGAGAATCAGGTCGAAATGGGCATGGAGCGTTTCGGCATGTTCCTCCTCCTGCCCGGCATAGGCGCTCGATATGCTGGCATGGCGGGTATAGCGATCCAGCAGGCGCGGATGCTGGAGGGCGCCTTCCCCATCATAGGCATGCACCTCCACCACGCGGAGTTGGGCCTGCGCCATGGCGGCCTCCGCCTCGCTCATCGTCATGCGGGGCCGGTCGGATTCCGGTTCCTCCAGCCGCACCAGCCGGATCACCGCGCCCAGCGTCGTCCCCTGAATCAGCACCGTGCCGATGATCACGGCAAAGGCCGTCACCAGAATGAAGTCGCGGCCGGGAAAGCCCTCGGGCACGCTGAGCGCCACCGCCAGCGTCACCACGCCGCGCATCCCGGCCCAGCCCAGCACCGTGGCCGCGCGGGCACCGATCGGCGTATAGCGGCGCACGCCCATGGCGCGGATCAGGCGGATGACGCCGTCCGACCCGAACACCCACAGGAAGCGCGCCGCCGTCAGCGCGATCAGGATCGCCAGCACCGGCCCGGTCATTTCCGCCAGCACCACATCGAAACCGCCGACCCGGTCGATCACGCCGCGCAGCGACGATCCGATCAGCAGGAAGACGAACGCCTCCATCAGGAAGATCATCACCGCCCAGAAGGCCGTGCCGTTCATCCGGACCTCGGCCGAAAAGACGACATGCTGATACCAGCCGCAGATAAGGCCGGTGGTGACGGTCGCGATCACGCCCGACAGATGCCCGCTTTCCGCCAGCAGATAGGAAGCCCAGGGCGCCAGCAGGGACGAGGCGATCATCAGATATTTGTCGTTCAGCCGGGGCGCCAGCAGCACCCAGGCAGCACCCACCGCCGCGCCGACCAGCGCGCCGCCGATCGCCAGCAGGGCGAAGCTTTCCAGCGCATCGACCATGCTGAACGCGCCGGTCACGCCCGCCGCCACGGCGAAACGGAAGAGGACAAGGCCGCTGGCGTCGTTGAACAGGCTTTCGCCCTCCAGCAGGATCGACAGCCGCCGGGGCAGGCGCACATTCTGGAGCACGGCGCGGGCCGACACGGCATCTGGCGGCGCGACGATCGCGCCCAGCGCGGCGCAGGCCGCCCAGGGGAGCGAGGGCACCAGCATATGCGCCACCACCGCGATCACCGCCGTCGTGAAGACCACCGCGCCGACGGCCAGCGCGATGATGCCCAGCATATGCCGATGCAGATGGCGCAGCGCGATGAACCAAGCGCCATCCATCAGCAGCGGCGGCAGGAAGATGACCAGCACCAGTTCTGGATCGAGCGAGATCACCGGCAGGCCGGGCAGGAAGGCGAACAGACCACCCCCGGCCAGCAGCGCGACGGCGGGCGGCAGGCCCAGTTTGTGCGCAGCAAAATGCAGCAGGATGATCGCCAGCAACATGGCGATCACCAGTTCGAACAATTGCATCGATTCCATGTCTGTGCCGCCCCCTTTTGCCGTGTGACCCTAGCGCTGCTACGGGGCATGGCCAAGGCGATGTTATTTCAGCATGGTCCGCAACAGGGCGCGGAGCTGCGCGGGCTTGACCGGCTTGTTGAGCAGCGGCGTGCCCTGCGCATCCAGCCGCGCCTTCAACTCCTTGCCGCGATCGGCCGAAATCATCACCGCCGGCACCGTCGCGTCGAAATGCGCGCGCAACTGCGCCAGTGTCGCCTCGCCTGTCTCGCCGTCGTTCAAATGATAGTCGATCAGGATGATGTCGGGCGCAGCGCCCTGAGCGAAGAGGCCGGTCGCCTCGGCAAAGCCGCCTGCCGTCAGCATGGTGCAGCCCCATCCGCCCAGCAGGGTGCGCATGCCGGTCTGGATTGCGCGCTCATTGTCGATCACCAGCACATTGAGGCCGCGCATGCTCCGGTCGCGACCGGGCATGTCCGGTCCGCTGCCGGCTTCGGCGACCGGCTCACCCGTCGGCAGTGCGATCGAAAAGGTCGATCCCTTGCCCGGCGCCGATTCCAGCGTGACCCGGTGGCCCAGCATGTCGCTCGCCCGCTTGACGATCGCAAGGCCCAGCCCCTTGCCGCTGGTCCGGGTGTCGAGCCGCCGAAACTCCTCGAAGACGAGCGCCTGCTTGTCGGGCGCGATGCCGGGGCCGCTGTCGATCACGCTGACCTTGATGCCATCCGCCCCGGCCCGGCATTCGACCGACACGGCCCCCTGCTGCGTATAGCGCAGCGCGTTGGACAGGAAATTTTGCAGGATACGGCGGACCAGCCGGATATCGGACCGCACCCAGAGCGGTTCGCTGGCGATATGCAGCGCCAGCCCGCCCGCGCGGGCCACGGGCGCAAATTCGACCCGCAACGTCGCGAGCAGGCTGTCGAGCCGGAAGTCGCCCAGTTCCGGCTGGATCGCCCCGGCATCCAGGCGGCTGATCTCCAGCAGCGCTTCCAGCAGATCCTCGACCGAATCGAGCGCGGTGGAAGTCTGGTTCACCAGCGCGCGGGTCGGCAGCGCCAGACGGCGATCCCCCAGCGCCGCGACGAACAGGCGCGCGGCGTTGAGAGGTTGCAACAGGTCATGGCTGGCCGCCGCCAGAAAGCTGGTCTTGGACAGGTTCGCCTTTTCCGCCGCCGTCTTGGCGTCGCGCAACTGCCCTTCGATTTCGCGCCGTTCCGCCACTTCCGCGCGCAGTTCGGCGGTGCGGTCGGCAACGCGGCGCTCAAGATTTTCGGCCGTTTCCTGCAAGGATTCCTGCGCGCGCAGCATGTCGGTGACGTCGGTAAAGCCGATCACCTGCCCGCCCCGTTCCAGCGCGGTGCTGCGCAATTCATAGCTGCGGTCGTCGGCATGGACCAGCGCATGGACGGAATCGCTACGCTGCCCATGGCCACGCCAGTCGAGGCAACCCTGATCCGCCATCCCCAGCCGATCGCGGCACAGCGTCACCAGCGCAGCATGGGTGCCGCTTTCCTGCGCCCAGTCATCGGGCAGGCCAAGCAGATGCTGCAAAGCCTCGTTCCAGGCGGCGACGCGGCCATGGGCGTCGAACAGGCAGACGCCTTCGGACAGATTGTCGAGCGTCGCCTGGAGCACCAGATTGCGCTCGCCCAGTTCCAGCGCGCGGTCGCGGGCATCCTCCGCCTTCACCTCGGTAATGTCGGTATAGATGCCGACGATGCCGCCTTCGCTGGTGCGCAGTTCGTTGATCTGAATCCAGCGTCCGTCGGCCAGCGCCTGCACATGGCCGCCATCAGCCACGCTGTGGCGCGCGAGCCGATCGGACACCCAGCGATCGGGCGCCACCACCGATTCCAATGGCTGGCGATGAGCGGCCGCCAGCCGGGCGACCGCTTCGAACGACAGGCCTTCGCAGACCTGATCGGCGATTTCCGGCCAGAAACCGAGATAGGCGTCGTTGAACAGGACCAGCCGATCCTCCGCATCGAACAGCACGAAGCCTTCGTTGATCGAATCGATCGCATCGCGCAGCCGCCCCTGCGCCGCCTCCGCCTTGCCATGCGCCTCCGCCAGATCGGCATTGGCCTTGGCGAGGCGGCCCAGCGCGTCCTCCAGTTCGATGGTCCGGTCGCGCACCATCGCTTCCAGCGTGATCGCGGTTTCGAACATCGAGAAAGCATTGCCGGCCATGTCGCTCGACCGTTCGACCCGGTCGATCAGGGCGGCGTTGATCTTGCGCAGCTTGCGCACCTCCTCGCGCAGGCTGTCCAGTTCGTAGTCGCTTTCGACCGGAGAGAGCGCGAGGTCCGTCATCGCCCGATCGCCAGCCCGCTGAAGGTCTGGTTGACGTGCAGGGCATGATATTGCTCGCCATAGGTGTTGAAGCCGATCACCCGGTGGCGGCCATAGAGTTCGGACACGGCACGGCCGATCTGGCGCTGTTCGGCGTCGATGCGGTTGAGCACGCAATCGAAGGCGATGATCCGGTCGACCTGCCCCACATGGCTTGCGATATCGGTGAACATCGCCTCCATGCCCGCGATGCGGTCGATCGGTTCGCCCACGGTCAGCACGATGCCTTCGTCGATCGCGCAATAGAAGGTCAGGCTGCCGTCCGCATTGGCGCTCTGGATCGAACGCACATGATAGTCGCCGCCTGCGCGGACCATCGGCGGATGCGCGGCGTAGAAGGCGAGGCCCAGTTCCTCCCCGGCATGGCCCGCCAGCCGCAGATATTCCTGCGCCGCCGGTTCGGCATTGATCTCCGTCACGATCCGGTCCTGCGGAATGGCGCCGGTCACGACCATCTTGGCCGCGCCGGGGCGATAATGCTGCGCCTTGAACACATGGATCGGGCGCGCGGTCGACAGGATCGCGATGACGGCCGCGCGGCGGTGAAAGCGCCCGCCCTGAAAGATCGCGGTTTCGCGGAAGGCCAGGCCATCGCCCGACGATCCGCCGATCAGCGATATGTCGCCCAGCGCATCCTGCATCGTCATGGTCAGCAATTCTTCCCGGTGCGACAGGCCATCGACCAGGAACAGGGCGACATGATTGACCTGGGCGCCCAGATGCCGGCTGTCCCGATCGGCGATCGCCGCCAGCGCGCGAATATCCTCCCGCGCGGCGACGGGATCGAAAGCGTCGATATCGTCGAAAATATGGGAGACGAGGTGGAAGCCATCCGCCGGAAAGCCGATGACGCTCAGGCTGTCTTCGTCATAGCCCGCCTCGGTCAGTTCCCCCGAGCTGGTGCAGCCGATGGCGACGATATTTTCGCTATGACGATTGACCGCGCGGGCCAGCGCATCACGATCGAACCGGTGCGAGCAGAAGAGCAGCATGCCGGCCAGCGGGGCATCCCCCAATTGGCGCGCGACATCGGCCATCGCCACCGCCGGGTCCGGCGAGTGGCTCGACGCAAAGCCGATCTCCGACGCTAGCATGGTCATGTCCCTCTCCCGCAGCCTTCCCCGATTTTTCAGGATTATGCACCGCCTTGCGGCTGGTTGTCATCCTTGGAAATGGTGCCGCTATCCCGTTGCGGCATCCCCACGCACTGGCTCGCCGGCCGCCTCCAGCAGGGCATTTTCGTCATCGGTGAAGATGCGCGAGCGGGCGATGAAGCGCACGCCTTCCGGGCTTTCCAGCGACATGCCCGCACCGCGCCCCGGCACGACGTCGATCGTCACCTGGGTATGACGCCAATATTCGAACTGCGCCGCGCCGATCCATACCGGGATATCGCCCGCGACATGGCCCAGCAGCACGTCCTGTGCGCCGACCCTGAATTCGCCGCGCGGAAAGCACATGGGCGCTGAGCCGTCGCAACAGCCGCCCGACTGGTGGAACATCAGCGGCCCATGGCTTTGCGCCAGCCGATGCATCAGCGCTTGCGCAGCGGGCGTCGCCAATATCCGTGGTGGAAGTTCAGCCATGTGCATCCTCTTCCCTTTCCCCAAAAAACGATGCGGCGGGCATCGGGGAAAATGATGCCCGCCGCCGTCGAAGGCAGTTGGAGAGGGAAGCGCCTTCGACGAGAAATGCCCTTGCCGTCAGAAGAAGCCCAACGCCTTCGGGCTGTAGCTGACCAGCAGATTCTTGGTCTGCTGATAATGGTCCAGCATCATCTTGTGATTTTCGCGGCCGATACCCGACTGCTTGTAGCCGCCGAACGCCGCATGGGCGGGATAAGCGTGATAGCAGTTGGTCCATACGCGCCCGGCCTGAATGCCACGGCCCATGCGATAGGCGCGGGTTCCGTCGCGGGTCCATACGCCGGCGCCGAGGCCATAGAGCGTGTCATTGGCGATGGCGAGCGCTTCGGCTTCGTCCTTGAAGGTGGTGACGGCCAATACGGGGCCGAAAATCTCTTCCTGGAAGATGCGCATCTTGTTGTGGCCCTTCAGTACGGTGGGGGTCACATAATAGCCGTCGGCCAGTTCGCCATCGAGCGACGCGCGTTCGCCGCCGGTCAGCAATTCGGCGCCCTCGTTAAGGCCGATCTCGATGTAGGAGAGGATCTTTTCCAGCTGGTCGTTCGAGGCCTGCGCACCGATCATGGTTGACGGGTCGAGCGGGCTGCCCTGCTTGATCGCCTTCACCCGCGCGATGGCGCGTTCGATGAACTTTTCGTAGATGGATTCCTGGATCAGCGCGCGGCTGGGGCAGGTGCAGACTTCGCCCTGATTGAGCGCGAACATCGCAAAGCCTTCCAGGCATTTGTCGAAATACTCATCGTCCGCATCCATCACATCTTCGAAGAAGATGTTCGGCGACTTGCCGCCCAGCTCCAGCGTGACCGGGATCAGATTTTCCGAAGCGTACTGCATGATAAGGCGGCCGGTGGTGGTTTCACCGGTGAAGGCGATCTTGCTGATCCGCTTGTTGGACGCGAGCGGCTTGCCCGCCTCCACGCCGAAGCCGTTGACGACGTTCAGCACGCCGGGCGGCAGCAGGTCGCCGATGACTTCGAGCAGCACCAGGATCGACATCGGCGTCTGCTCGGCGGGCTTCAGCACGATGCAGTTGCCCGCCGCCAGCGCCGGCGCCAGCTTCCACACCGCCATCAGGATCGGGAAGTTCCACGGGATGATCTGACCGACCACGCCCAGCGGTTCGTGGAAATGATAGGCGATCGTGTCATGATCGATCTCGCTGATCGATCCTTCCTGCGCGCGGACGCAACCCGCGAAATAGCGGAAATGGTCGATGGCGAGGGGGACGTCGGCATGGGTCGTCTCGCGGATCGGCTTGCCATTGTCGATCGTCTCGGCCATCGCGATGAGGTCCAGATTGGCCTCCATCCGGTCGGCGATCTTCAGCAGGATGTTCGACCGCTCGGTCGAGGAGGTCTTGCCCCAGCTATCCTTCGCCTTGTGTGCGGCGTCCAGCGCCAGTTCGATATCGGCGGCGGTGCCGCGTGCGATCCGGCCGACCACCTGACCGGTGACGGGCGAGATATTGTCGAAATAATCGCCCTGCACCGGCGCGACCCATTGGCCGCCGATATAATTGTCATATTGGTCGCGGATCAGCGTCTTCCCCGCGAAACGCTCCATCACCTGCTGCAACATGCTTCTACTCCCGAATGATATGCGTCTGAATGATTTGGGCCTTGTGAATGAAAGGGGCTGGGCGCTCACTTCACCTTGGCGAGGGCGGCGGTCATGCGCTTGGCGGCGAAGGGCGGCAGCTTCACCGCCCTGGCGGCGGCGATGTCGGCCGGCGTCACCTTGCCCACCTGCACCAGCGCGACCATGCCCATCGAATAATGGGGCATGCACTTGATGCCGTAGAGGCCGGGCTTGCTGACGGTCAGCACCGCTTCCTTGTTCATCGCGCCCTTCATCGGCGTGGCGCCGGCGGGCAGCATATTGGCCATGGTTTCGGCATTGTGGCTGGCGTCCGACGGCTGGAAACGGATCGTGTCGCCCGGTGCGGCCTTCACATAGCCGGGCTCGAACACCATGGCGCCATCTGCACCCTGATTCTTCATGTGGACGATGATGTCCTTGGCGCAAGCGGGCAGCGAAACGGCGAGGGCCGCAGCGGTCAGCAAGCAGGCCGGAATGCGCAGGTCAGTCAAATCACTCTCCATGGAATCGAACGGCTTTCTCGGCCGGATTAAGGGGAGAGTGCGGCCACAGGGGCTGCGCGCACAATTGACCTTTGGTCCTATGGGGCGACCCCGCCATCGGGCTGCGCGCGGGAAAGCGGCCGTTTCAGGTCGGTCCAGCCGTCCACACCCTCGGCCAGCCACCAGACATTGCGATAGCCCGCCGCGCGCAGCCGACGGGCCGCATTCCAGCCCATCCAGCAATCCGCCTTGCAGAAGAGAATCAGCATGCGGTCGCGCCGTACCCGCATCAACTTGGCGATGCCCCGGGCGAACCCGTCGCCGATGCCCGGCGCCAGATCGCCCCGTCCGGCCTCCGGGAACCAGTGGGCGCCGGGGATCGAGTCATGCGGGGTGGCGAGCCGCCAGCGACCGTCCGCTTCCCTATGTCCACCCTCGGCCGGGAGCACGTCGATGAACAGGGCGTCATGCCCCGGCCGCAACTGGGCCGCCGCCTGTGGCGCGATCCGCCCGACACCCGGCGGCGGCTGATGCACCGGCGCGCGATAATGGGCGATGCGATAGCCGTCCGCATCGAACAGGGCATCCTGCGCCAGCGCGGGTGAGGTGGCTAGCAAGGCTATAATCAAGGCGGCACGCATGTCTCTCTCCCGATACGACCAAGGACCAATGGTAAGCGACGGCCAAGGAGAATAGACCCCGGCTCAAGGGAGAAGGACAGTGCAAAGGCAGACAAGCCTTTGGGTCGCGATCGCCCTGGCATGGGTCGCGACCGGTGCCAGGGCGACAGCGCCTGATCGGGTAGTGGCAGACCCGTTGGAATCGCCCATGTGGCAGGTGCATGCGCGCACGCTGTTCGGCGACGATCCGGTCCGTTTCGATCCGCGCGTGAAGGTGGACTTTCCCATGATCGCGGAGAATCAGCGATCCTTCCCGGTCGCGATCGATGCCCGCGCCATCCCCGGCGTCACCCGCATCATGCTGCTGGCAGACCTCAACCCCATACCGATCGCGATCGACTATCGCCCGACCCATGCCGCCGCCTATGTCGCGACCCGGATCAAGCTGGACCAGCGGACGCCGGTGCGCGGCGCGGTGCAACTGGCGAACGGCGCGTGGCTGGTGTCGGGCGGCTGGGTGGATGCGGCGGGCGGCGGCTGTTCCGCGCCGCCGGTCAGCCGGGTCAAGGGCGACTGGGCCGACCATCTGGGCGAGATACGGGGCGAGGCCTGGCCGATGGCGGACGGGGTCAGCCGGCTGCGCCTGAATTTCCGGCATCCGATGGACACCGGCTTCGTCGACAATATCGCCACCTATCATCTGGAGGCCCTGGCGGTGAAGGATGCGGGCGGCCGGACGCTGGGCGAGATGGGGATATGGGCAGCGGTCGCCGAAGACCCGGCCATTACGCTGATGGTCGACGGCAAGCCGGGCGACGCGCTGACGATTGCGGCCCGCGACACCAATGGCCGCGACTATAAGGCGGCGCTCTCCGTCGCGCGCCAGTCGCCCATGCCGGGCGGCCGATGATCCTGTCGCGGCGAACCCTGATCGGCGGGATGGCGACGCTGATCGCTGCGCCAGTGCGCGCGGCCGACTATGCCATCACACCGCAAGCGATCGGCGATGGCCTGTGGCTGGTGCGCGGGGCCGACGAGCCGATCGAGGCAGGCAATGGCGGCGCCATCGCCAATATCGCGATCATCGCCACGCCGGCCGGGACCGTGTTGTGGGATTGCGGTCCGTCGGTCCGTTATGCCCGCGCGCTGCGGCAACAGGCCGAGCAACTGACCGGCAAGCCGGTGGTGCGGGTCTATGTCAGCCATCTGCATCCCGACCATGGCATGGGGCTGGCGGCGTTCGATCCGGCCATCGTCGCCGCGCTGCCCGGCACGATCGAGGCGCTGCGGGCGGAGGGACAGGGCTATGCCGATGGCATGTACCGGCTGCTGGGCGACTGGATGCGCGGCACCGACCTGATGCTGCCGGGACGGAGCATATCGCAGGCGGAAGAGGATTTTGGCGGGCGCAGGCTGACATTGCTGGCCCTGTCTGGCCATAGCAGCGCGGACCTTGCCCTGCTCGATCCGCAGACCGGCCTGCTGCTGGGGGGCGATCTGGTCTTTCACGATCGGGCGCCCAGTACGCCGACCGCCGATCTGGCGCAGTGGCGCGCCAGCCTGGACCGGCTCAAGGCGCTGCCGCACAAGGGCGTGGTGCCGGGTCATGGCCCCTTCGATCCGGGCGGCACGGCGGCGATCGCCCAGACGCGGGACTGGATCGACTGGCTGGAAGCCACGCTGACGCAGGCGGTGCGCGACGGGCTGGACATGGTCGAGGCGGGCGAGGTCGCCATCCCCGACCGTTTCGCGACCATGGCCGCCGCCCGCTATGAAGTGCAGCGCAGCGTTTCCCATCTCTATCCGGCGCTGGAAGCCGCGCTGCTGCCGCGCGTGGACATACCGGACTAAGGCTTCAGTCTACGCCCTGAATGATGAAGGTCTGATAGTCGCCGCTCTTCAGCCGATAGCCCAGCGCTTCCTGATAGGCGGGACTGTCATACCAGGCTTCGGCTTCCTCGAAGGTCGGGAAGGCGACGATGACCGCGCTTTCCGTCGCCGGGCCGTCGGTCGCCCGCGTCTTGCCATAAAAGGCCAGCGGGGTGATCGCGTGGCCGGCCATGGATTTCCCGGCAAGCTCGCCATAGGTCGCGAACGTCTCCGGGTCGGAAATGCTGTTGCGGACGGCGACGAAATAGGCGGTCATAGTCTCTCTCCTCTGGTCTGCCCGTCAGAATAGCGCCTTCACGCCCACTTGCCAGCGGCGCGGCGCACCCGGCCCATAGGCGCGCGGATTGGAGGCGCCGGGGGCTTCTTCCAGCTCGATCTCGTCCACTTCGCTGAAGGTGCCGAAGGTCGCGTAGCGGCGATTGAAGGCGTTGCTGAGCGTGCCGAACAGGCTGACGCCTTTGATCAGGTCGACGCTGGCGCGCAGGTTGACGACAGCATAGCCGCCCAGCCTGGCTTGGTCATTGCCTTCGTCGCCGACCAGATATTGGCCAGACCGGCCAATGACGTCGCCGCCCACCGACCAGCCCTTTCCGGCATAATCGAGGCTAAGGGTGGCGCTGTGCCGGGGGATGCCGGGCAGATGGTCGCCCCGTTCCACCGCGATCAGTCCGTCTTCATCCGCCGCCGGATTGGCGGGGCTGGAGAGGGTCAGCGGCGCGCGATAGGTCGCATCGGTGAAGGCATAGCTGAGGCCCGCACTCAAACCGCCCCGGCTGGCGCGCAGCGTTGCTTCCACGCCCTGCCGCCGGGTCATCCCGATATTGCGGAAATAGGCGCGACCGCGAATCTCCGACGCGACATATTGGATGTCGTTGCGATTGTCGGTGCGATAGGCGGACAGCAGCCAGTCGATGGCGAAACCGCCGGCCTGTGCATGGCCCTTCGCCCCTGCTTCCCAGCTTTTGGCCACCACCTGCTTCAAGGGCGGATCGGCGACGAAGAAGTTGGTGAGGCTGCATGGCGCATTTTCGTCCGCGCAGGACAATTCGGCCGGGGTCGGCACGCGGTTGCTTTCCGCATAGCCCGCGCGCAGGCTGAGGCCGTCCGACAGGGCATAGTCGAATTCGATGCCGGGGTTCAGCCGCTCGAACCGGTGGCGTCCGTTGAGCGCCGTGCCGATCTGGTCCTGCATGACGATGCGGGCATTGTTGTAGCGCAGCGCGATTTCGGCAGACAGGCGCGAGGTGATGGGCAGGCGGTCCTGCGCGAAGACGCCCCAATAATCGGTATGGGCGATCAGGCCTACCGGCGCGATAGCGTTATCGTCCTGCACGATGATCGATCCCAGACCGTCGACGCTGCGGTCGTCGGTCAGCGCACCCAGTTCGGTCGAGGTGCCGAAGCGGGTGCGGCTGGTATCGTAGCTGAAGCCAAGCGCGAAGACATTCTCGCCCGCGCCCAGCGTGCGCTTGTCGATCAGCTGCACCAGCGCGCCCATCGCCCGCGTGGCCGTGCGCCCGCGATTGAGGACGCCATAGCCCTCCCCGCCCAGCGTGTCGGCAATGGGGTTGCCATTGGCGTCGGTCAGGACGGCCTGTTCCTCGGCATCGCTGCCGACGGTTTCGAGGCAGACATAGCCTCCCTCCTCTTCCTCCTCGCAGCCCTCGATATCGGCAGCGTCGCCATTGACGGTGCGCAGGGTCAGTTTCTGGGCATAAAGCGTGCCTTCCAGCCGGGTGGTGCCCGACAGGGCGACCCAGGGGTGCAGGCTGACCCGGCCATAGCGGCTGCGGCTGTTATCCGGCCAGGTGAAGACGGCGCGCCGATCCGCCACCAGCAATTCCACCGGCGACACGCCGTTGCCGGTGAGGTCGGTGTTCGCGCCCACGACCTTCAGATGCAGGCCGCCGGTCGCGGTATCGAAGCCGACATCGGCATAGCCATTATAGAGGGTGGAGGGCGAATGCGCACGCCACCCATCGTCGCGCGTATATTGGAACGCGCCGAAGGCGCTCCAGTCGCCCCATGATGTGCCGCCGGCGATGCTGGCCTCCGTCATGCCGAAGCGGCCATGCGACAGGCTGGCCTCCAGCCCCGGATCGCTTGCGCCGGTCTTCGTTTCCAGCGTCAGCGCGCCGCCCAGGGCGTTGAGACCGTAGACGGCGCTCTTGTCGAGCAGGTTGACACTGCGGATCGCCGCTTCGGGCAGCAGGTCGAATTGCACCGTGTCGCCAAAGGGCTGGTTGAAGCGCGCGCCATCCAGATAGACGGCGATGCCCTGCGCCTGCCCCTGAAGCGGCGAGGCGGTGAAGCCGCGATAGACGAGATTGGGTTGCCAGGGGTTGTTCTGCGCATCCTGAAGCGTGACGCCGGCGAAATTGCGGGTCAGCGCACCGAGAAAATCGGGGCTGCCGGTGCGGCTGATGTCGGCGGCGGTCAGGGTGAGCGCATCGTCGATGTCGACAGCGCCGCCCGGCGCGGTGACGATGATCGGCTGGCGCGCCGTCTCCGCCTCCTCCGGGGTCTGCGCCCGGACCGTTCCGCCGACCAGCGCGATCGCGCTCCCCGCCAGCAACGCCGCCAAAATCCTCACACAGCCTCTCCCTGTCTTCTTTAGCGGGAAGGCTAGGGACAGGGGGCGCGGCGCTCCATTATACCTTGGGTCGGCTTCTCCTTACGCCGCCTGCGCTTTCAGCAGCTTGTCGATGGTCAGCGGATAGTCGCGCAGACGGATGCCGGTGGCGTTGTAGATGGCGTTGGCCACCGCCGCGCCTGCGCCGCAAATGCCCAGTTCCCCGACGCCCTTGGCCTTCATCGGCGAGCTTTTGTCGTCCAGTTCCTCGATGAACAGCACGTCCTGCGGCGGAATGTCGGCATGCACGGGCACCAGATATTCGGCCATGTCGTGATTGACGAAAAAGCCGAAGCGCGTGTCGACGTCCAATGCCTCCATCAGCGCCGCGCCCACGCCCATGGTCATCGCGCCGATCACCTGGCTGCGCGCGGACTTGGGATTGAGGATGCGCCCGGCGGCAAAGGCCCCGCCCATGCGGCGGATGCGGATTTCGGCCGTGTCGATATCGACACCCACTTCACAGAAATGCGCGCCGAAGGTCGCCTGCGCATAGCGTTTGTCGAGATCGCCGAAATCGATGCTGTCTTCCGCCCACAGCCCTTCCCGCCCGGCCAGCGAAGCCAGCGTCTGCGACTGGTTGCCCAGCTTGACGAGGCCATCGTCGAACTGCGCCTGATCGGCGGGATAGCCGGCCTTTTCCGCCAGCATCGCGCGCAGCGCCATGGCGGCGGCATAGACGCCGGCGGTCGAGCTGTTCGCCCCCCATTGCCCACCCGACCCGGCCGATGCCGGGAAGCGGCTGTCGCCCAGACGCACCGTCACCTGATCGAGCGTGACGCCCAGCATTTCCGCCGCCGTCTGGCCGATGATCGTATAGCTGCCGGTGCCGATGTCGGTCATGTCGGTTTCGACGATCACCCGGCCCGCGCCGTCCACGCCGATCCGCGCGCCCGACTTCATCGCCACATTGTTGCGGAAGGCCGCAGCCACGCCCATGCCGACCAGCCAGCGCCCATCGCGCACCTGCCCCGGCTTGGGGTTACGCTTGGCCCAGCCGAAACGGTCCGCCCCGGCGCGCAGGCATTCCACCAGCTTGCGGCTGGAAAAGGGACGCTGCGGGCCGGCTTCGGGATCATATTGCACATCGTTGCGGATGCGCAGTTCGACCGGATCGACGCCGCAGGCCTCGGCCAGTTCGTCCATCGCGACCTCCAGCGCCAGCAGGCCGACCGCTTCGCCCGGCGCGCGCATGGCGTTACCTTCGGGCAGGTTGAGCGTCACCAGCCGGTGCGCCGTCATCCGGTTCGGCCCGCGATAGAGCAGCCGCGTCTGCATCGCCGCCGTTTCCGGTCCGCCGCCGGGCAGGTCGCCCGACCAGACTTCATGGCCGATCGCGTCGATCAGGCCATGTTTGTCCGCGCCGATGCGGATGCGCTGGATGGTGGCGGGACGATGGGTGGTGTTGTTGGGAATCTGATGCCGGGCGATCGCGACCTTGACCGGGCGGCCGACCCGCTTTGCCCCCAGCGCAGCGAGGACCGCGTCCGCGCGCACGAACAGCTTCGACCCGAAACCGCCGCCGATATAGGGCGACACCAGCCGGACATTCGCCCTGGGGATGCCCAGCGTCTTCGCCACTTCGCCGACGCCCCAGTCGATCATCTGGTTCGATGTCCACAGGGTAAGCCGGTCGCCGTTCCAGGCGGCGGTGGTGGCGTGCGGCTCCATCATCGCATGGCTATGGTCGGGCGTGGTGTAGCGCTGGTCGACTGTCACGGCCGCCGCCGCAAAGCCACTGTCGAAATCGCCCACCTTCGAATCGGCCGGCGATCCGAAACTGTCGGGCGGCATCACGCCCCGGATGCTTTCGGCCGCCAGATCATATTTGCCGGCATCCGCGACATAATCGATCCGCACCAGCTTGGCCGCATCGCGCGCATTTTCGAATGTGTCGGCGATGACGAGCGCCACCGCCTGCTCATAATGGTCGATCTGCGGCCCGCCCAGCAGGGGCGCGGTGTTCATGCTGCCCTTGCCCAGCTTGCCGGCATTGGCATGGGTGACGACGCCCAGCACGCCCGGCGCGCCTTCCGCCGCGCGCAGGTCCATCGCCGCGATCCGTCCCTTGGCGATCGCCGATCCGACGATCCAGCCATAGGCCGCATTGGGCGCGGCATCGTGGCGCTCATAGGCATAGGGGGCGGTGCCCGTCACCTTGGCGGCGCCATCGATCCGGTCATGGGGGATGCCGATCACCCGGCCCCGGTCGATCGGGTTGATGCCTGCTGGCTGGTCGAACTTCATGCCCGTGCCTCCTGCTGCCGATAGAGGGACGCGAGCGTCCGTTCGACCAGCAGCTTCTTGAAATCATTATGATGGGTCGTGCGGGCGCCGGTCAGCGCCGCCTCCGCCACGGCTTTCGGACCCTGTTTTGCCGCCGCATCCGCCGCCGCCACGCGCCAGGGCTTGGCCCCAATGCCGCCAAAGGCGAAGCGCGCCGTGCCATCCTTCCCGAACACCGCCGCTACCGACACCAGCGCAAAGGCATAGGAGGCGCGGTCGCGTACCTTGCGATAGACATGGGCGCCGCCGATCGGCTTGGGCAAGGTGACGGCGGTGATCATCTCGCCCGGTTTCAGCAGCGTTTCCCGCTGCGGCGTATCGCCGGGCAGAAGATGGAAGTCGGCGATCGGGATGGACCGTGTCGCGCCATTCGCATCGATCGTGTCGACTGCGCTGTCCAGCAGGCGCATCGCTACCGCCATGTCGCTGGGATGCTGGGCGATGCAGGCGTCGCTGACGCCCAATATGGCAAGGCTGCGGCTCATGCCCTGCATCGCGCCGCAGCCGCTGCCGGGCTGGCGCTTGTTGCAGGGCATGCGCGTGTCGTAGAAATAGGGGCAGCGGGTCCGTTGCAGCAGATTGCCGCCGGTCGTCGCCTTGTTGCGCAACTGCCCGGATGCGCCGGCCACCAGTGCGCGACTGAGCACCGCATAGTCGCGGCGCACCCGCTTGTCGGCGGCAAGGTCCGTATTGCGCACCAGCGCGCCGATCCGCAACCCGCCCTCCGGCGTCTCCTCGATCCGGTCGAGGCCAAGATGGTTGACGTCGATCAGATGGGTCGGCGTTTCGATCTGCAATTTCATCAGGTCGAGCAAGTTGGTGCCGCCCGCGATGAAGCGCGCGCCCTGTACGGAAGCCGCCGCCTTCGCCGCCGCCTGTACGCTGGTGGCGCGTTCATAAGTAAAGGACTTCATGCCTTTTCTCCCTTCGCCCCAGATTGACCATAAACGTCGCGCATGGCGGCAATGATGTTGGGATAGGCGGCGCAGCGACAGATATTGCCGCTCATCCGCTCGCGCAGTTCCGCGTCGCTGAGCGCTACGTCGTCCAGATCCTGCGTGACATGGCTGGGGATGCCGGCCGCGATCTCCTCCAGCACCGAAACCGCCGAACAGATTTGCCCTGGCGTGCAATAGCCGCACTGATAGCCGTCATGGACGATGAAGGCCTTCTGCATCGGATGCAGCGCCTCGGGCGTGCCCAGCCCCTCGATCGTCGTCACCGTCTCGCCATCATGCATCACCGCCAGCGTCAGGCAGCTATTGATCCGACGTCCTTCCACAATGACGGTGCAGGCGCCGCACTGGCCATGGTCGCAACCCTTCTTGGTGCCGGTCAGGTGCAGATGTTCGCGCAGCGCGTCGAGCAGGCTGGTGCGGGGATCGAGTTGGAGATGAACCTCGCGGCCGTTGACGGTCAGTTCCACCGGCATCATGGCTTTGGCTCCGCTATTTGGGGAGGGCGCTGTGGCGGAGGCGGCCGACAGGGTCGGCGCGGCGGTGGCGATGACGGCGCTGCCCTGCAACAGGCTGCGGCGCGTCAGTGAATCGGACGACATGTCTGGTCTTCCCTGCGATTGAGCGGCCTGCTTATTCTTGGCCCGCTGGCTGCTGTTCATTACGAAGGGCGGCGCCAAATGATCCCGCCGCGACGGTTAAGGACGCAGATTAGCAGATGGACGGCGCGCGCCAAGCGGCACTTTTTCGCGAGGGGGGGCTTGCGATTCGCCGGGCGGCGGGACAGCGCCCACCTGAAGCCCATTTTCCGTGCTCTGCTAAACCGCAGAAAAGTCAGGATTTTGGCGATCCGGAAAGAGGATTTCATTTTTCTGCCATTCTGCCCCTTGCCGATTTGGGAAAGCCTTGCTAGTTGGCCGCCACCCGCCGAGAGAGGCATACTCTTCCGGCCGCCCGAGCGGGCGTAGCTCAGTGGTAGAGCACAACCTTGCCAAGGTTGGGGTCGAGGGTTCGAATCCCTTCGCCCGCTCCAGTTTTTTGCCGATTGGCCACATTCGCCGAGAATGTATCTTTCGGCCGCCCGAGCGGGCGTAGCTCAGTGGTAGAGCACAACCTTGCCAAGGTTGGGGTCGAGGGTTCGAATCCCTTCGCCCGCTCCAGTTTTCTATAATAAAATCAGCAGATTAGCGGCCTTCGGGCCGCTTTTTTGTTGGAGACAATGCTCTCGGCAAACCCCGTTGTCTCCATAATGTCTCCAGAAAATCGCCAAGAATGGGCCGCTTCTGGCGTTGGCTGGCGAAGATTGCGCCTGTCCGTTGTGCCGCAGCGTGGCCTTTTCACCCTGTCCAGGCGGCTGGACGGCTGGAGACAATGGCTCCACCGACTGGAGACAATCGGGCCGAACCTGGAGACAACGCGCTCACGGACGATCCTGCGTTCCGACCCAGGAAGCCTTGTGGCGCTTATCGCCGCCTCCCTGACCCGCGCGAGTCTGTCGATTGTGCGCCGCTTCTCGAAGCCCAAAACTCACCAAGCCCTTTTCTCGCCGACAGACGCCAGGCCGTCCGGGTGGTGCGAACGCTCGCCTCGGGTTACTGACGATCGCCGACTCCCTGCTGCGCGCACCGGCCGGTCGGCCTTGATGAATTAACCTTCAAGGTGTATATAGGGATGGCGATCAAGCGTAAGCCGCATCACGATCTGGCTGCGGTCCAGGCAAGGTTCGCACAGGTGGAGGCCCTGGAGATCACGCGCAGCGCCGTCGAAGGCGCCCGTGCTCTAGGCTATTCGCTGGAGGACATCGTTGAGGCGGTGCAGGCGCTCGAACCCGGCGACTTCATCAAGTCGGAGACAGCGCACAACCCGCCCAACTCGAAGGTATGGCACGACACCTACAACATGCCGTGGGACCGGCGGTGGCTGTATCTGAAATTCGCGGGCGAGACGTTGATCGACGTCACGCTCACATCATTCAAAGAGGTCGGCAATGACTGAGACGCGCATCCACCCCGAGACCGGCAAGACCCTGCGACGGGGCGTGCGCCCGCAGACGGTGAAGTTCGGCTCGATGACGCGCACGGTCGAAGTGCCGGGCTGGTATCCCGACGACGACAGCGACGCGATCCATTCCGGGGCCGATCTCGCCGATTCCGATCGCATGTTCCGGGAGCTGAAGGCCGCCTATGCCGCCCATGTCCGCAAGGTCCGCAAGCGCTTGAAGCTGACGCAGGAGGAAGCCGGGCGGCTGATCGGCGGGGGCCGGCGCGCGTTCCAAAAATATGAGAGCGGGGCCATGCCGCCCAGCGACGCGGCCGTTGGCCTGATCGAAATGCTGCATCGTCATCCCGAAGAGGTCGAGTTCCTAAAGTCGATCCGATCGGCAGCGTAGTGCGCCGCCATTGTGAGGCCCAAGCCGATTGGGTCGTGTCGGCTTGCGGCGCGCACAAGCCCTGCCATCCGGCGGGGCGTCTTGACCTGTCAGTTAGCAACACGCCGCGGGGCGGGTGCGCAGCCATAGCGGCGCAGCGATGATCGAATCTCCGCCGTGCCAAGCGCCTCGAAGCGCGCCACGCGGTCGCGAAGCGCCGCCTGTTGTCTGCTGGTCAGCCGATGGCTGCTCACCGCATCGATCAGCTCGTACACGGCATCGTCGGCGACCGTGAAGATCGCCAGCATCAGCACATTGTCTGGCTCCCGTTGTGGCTCCATATGCTCAAGTGCGACCAACGCCGTCTCCAAACCCAGAAACGCCTTCACTAATTCGGGGTCTGTTTTACTCATGACGCCGACTCCGTATTGCGCCGGAATCTACTCTTTGGTCGCTGACAATGCACGAACAGATGGTGCCGAATCCGGCGGCATTGCCGTGCGGACAAACTCCATTCGGCGCGCTCCCATCGACCGCCGTTACGGCCCTATCCTGAAACGGATCGGCGCGGTCCCGCTTGACGCGCCCGAGCCGAGCGCCTGAAACATCGCGATGGGCAAGTATGACCCCTTGGCAGCGTTCCTGAGACGATGGCGAGTTCGCAACGATGCGGAAGGCGTCGAGCTGGGCTTCGCGCATATCGAGGACATCATCGGCGGGCTGCTCCCGCGCGCTTCGAGGGGTGCCGAATGGTGGTGCGCGAACGGCGAGGCCGATAGCCGCGCACCGCACCGCCGCGCCTGGCTGGACGCTGGCTTCGACGCCATCGCCGAGCCCAGGACCGAGCGGGTATATTTTCGCAGGCGAACGCCTTGTCGCCCGGCGCTCAGCGCCAGTCAGTCATTGTCCGTTGAACCGGAACCGTCCGCCGAGGAAGCAGCGAGCGGGCTTCCGTCCGCCAGCGCCTGAAGCGTGCGGCGCGACGGCGCGAAGAAAGTCGTGCCGGTATGCGGCGTCGAAAAGTCGAGCAGCCGGTCATAGGAGCCGACCGGATCGCCGACATACATCCGCTCCAGCATCTTCTCGATCACCCACAGCCGCCGCGAATAGCCGATGAAATAGGTGCCATACTCGCCGTGGCCGGCACGGCCGAACGGCATGTTGTCGCGCAGGATGTCGCGCTCGGTGCCATCGGTATCGACGATCGTCGCGAGCGACTTGTGCGACTTGCGCGGCGCGTCGTCGTCGTCCAGCTCGATATTATCGATCTTGGTGCGGCCGATGATCGCCTCCTGCTCGGGCGTGGGCACGCTCCCCCAGCCATCGAGATTGTGCAGATATTTCTGCACCACGACATAGCTTCCGCCCGCGAAGGGTGCGTCTTCCTCGCCAACCAGCGCCGAGTCCGCGATATCCTTGCCGTCCGGGTTTGCGGTGCCGTCGACGAACCCCAGCAGATCGCGCGCATCGAAATAGCGAAAGCCCGTCACCTCGTCGGCCGTCGTCACCGATGATCCGAACGACTGGAGCAGGATGCGCTCGAACTCGAAACAGATGTCGGGCCGCTCGGCGCGGATGTGGAACAGCAGATCGCCCGGCGTCGCAGGGGCGTGGTGCGGATTGCCGGCGATCGGCGTGAAGGGCTTCAGTTCATGCGGCCTGGCGCCGGGCGCGAGCCGATCCCACAGGTCGCTGCCGATTCCGGCGATGCAGGAGAGCCGCGCGGACAGGTCGCGGAAGCCCACCGTCTTCACCAGATCGTCGAGCCCGCCGAGCACTGAGCGGGCCTTGTTGAGCGCGTCGGCGCCGTCCGCAACGCAAAGCACAAGGAATATGGCAGCGTGGGACAGCGGCGCTTCGATGCTCTGCGCATCGATCGGAACTCTTTCCCAGCTATTGCCTGCCACACGGCATCTCCTTCATCTTGATCCTCGATCCTTGCGCATGAGCCGCTGCGTCTCGCGGCCTCAAGAGGCCGGGACGGGTCGCGGTCGACTCACGTTTAGCCAGCGCCCGCCATGATCGCTATCGAAAGCGGCTTCATCGACAAGCTGCCGCTCGCTGACATCGGTTTGGCGTGGCCGGGACGGCGATGCCGGAAGACCATGCGCTTCCTGCCGGGGCGATCTTCCTCTCGAAGCCTGCCGGCAATGGCGACTTGCTGCAAGGCGCGGCGCTGTCGTGTCAGCGGGTCGAGCCTCAGCAGCGGCGAGTGCGCTTGGCTGTTCTGCTGGTTCTTTGTCAGGTGTTTGTGGGGAAAGCCTTCCCCTGACCGGGAGCCCTTGCGGTCTCCCGCTACCCCTTCGTGCGGGCGGCTGCCGCCCCCGCAGCGCCCCCGCTGAGAGCGAGAGTTTCGCCCGGCCCGCCGTGACGGGCTCACGAGGCAGAGGAAGTGGCCCCTGCCGGCCCGTCGCGGAGAAACGCGATGGCGCACACCACCACCGCCGCCCCGGCCGCCGGCTACGATCCGGCGGGCCTTATCACCCTCGGCCAGAACCCATCCCGCGATCGGCTTCGATTGCGCGTGCTCAGCCTCGGCGCGGGCGTTCAATCGACCACGCTGGCGCTGATGGCCGCCCACGGCGAGGTCGGGCCGATGCCCGACTGCGCCATATTCGCCGACACCGGCTGGGAGCCGCGCGCCGTGCGCGAGCATCTCGCCTGGCTCATGTCGCCGAACGTGCTGCCCTTTCCGGTGCATATCGTCTCGGCCGGCGACATACGGGCCGACCTGCTGCGGGCCGGCGGCGGCGAACGCTGGGCCTCGATCCCGGCCTTCACTCGCACCGTGAAGCGTCACCGCATCGAGATCGGCATGATCCGGCGCCAATGCACCAAGGATTACAAGATCGTCCCCATTCGCCGGAAGGTGCGCGAGCTGGTCGGCCTGACTCGCCGCCGCTCGCCCGACCATCCTGTCGTCGAGCAATGGATCGGCATCTCGCTCGACGAGCTGATGCGGATGAAGCCCTCGTTCGAAGCGTGGCAGGTCAATCGCTGGCCGCTGATCGAGCAGCGCATGTCGCGGCACGACTGCCTGCGCTGGCTCGAACGGCACGACTATCCGATCCCGCCCAAGAGCGCCTGCGTCGGCTGTCCCTTCCATTCCGACCTGCGCTGGCGCGAAATCCGCGACCGTGATCCCGAAGCCTGGGCCGAGGCGGTGGAGGTCGACCATGCGATCCGCACCGGGCTGCGCGGCATCCGGGTTGAAGTCTATCTGCACCGTTCGGCCGTGCCGCTCGACCGGGCGGACCTCAGCACGCCGGCCGATCGTGGCCAGCTCGATCTCTGGGGCAACGAATGTGAGGGCATGTGCGGTGTGTAACGGCCGCCATGCACATGGAGAGAGTGAGAGGGGGGCCTTCGGTTTCGTGACGGGCTTGACAGCCGAGAGAGTGTCTCGCGGCGGCCCGTCATGGAGTAACCGACATGGCAAAAGCTGCCCCCACCCCCAAGATCACCCTCAGCCCGTCGCGGGACATTCCCTTCGACAAGCTGTTCCTGTCCCAGTCCAATGTCCGCCGCGTGAAGAACGGCGTGACGATCGAAGACCTCGCCGACGACATCGAGCGGCGCGGCCTGCTGCACGGCCTTAACGTCCGGCCCGAGATTGACGTGGATGGCAACGAGACCGGCCGGTTCGAGATTCCTGCCGGCGGTCGCCGCTATAGCGCGCTGGCGATCCTCGTGAAGCGCAAGCGCATGGACAAGACCAGTCCGGTGCCCTGTGTCGTCAAGTCGGCCACCGATCCGGTCCTGGCCGAAGAAGACTCGCTTGCCGAGAACACCCATCGCGAGCCGCTCCACCCGCTCGACGAGTTCCGGGGCATGAAGGCGCTTCACGACAAAGGCGAGCGCGAGCAGGCCATCGCCGCGCATTTCCGCGTGACGCCAGCCGTCGTGAGCCAGCGCCTCAAGCTCGCTTCGGTCTCGCCCAAGCTGCATGAGGTCTATGCGGCCGGCGACATGACGCTCGATCAGCTCATGGCCTTCACGGTCAGCGACGATCATGGTCGCCAGGAGCAACTCTGGAAGCAGCTCGATCACAGCAGCAACAGGTCGCCCACCTTCATCCGCGACAAGCTCACGGAGGACATGGTGCCGGTTTCCGACAGGCGCGTGCTGTTCATCGGCTTGCCCGCCTATCTCACGGCCGGCGGCACGGTCCCGACGCGCGACCTGTTCGAGCCCGATGACGGCGGCTGGCTGTCCGATCCCGCCTTGCTCGACCGCCTGGTCGCCGACAAGCTCGACGCCGAGGCGGAGACGATCAGGGCCGAAGGCTGGAAGTGGGTCGAGGCGCTGATCGACCTGCCCTATGGCTATGACGAGGACTGCCGCGAGATCGACGCTACCCGCGAGCCGCCGACCGAAGCGGACGAAGCCCGGATCGCCGAGCTTCGCACCGAGGCCGACGCGCTGGAGGATGAGTGGGCGGGCAAGGGCGTTGTGCCGCCCGAGGTCGAGGCGCGCGTCACCGCCATCGACGTCGAACTGGCCACGCTGTCCCAGGGTCGCTTCACCTACGATGCCGGGGAGCAGGCTCGCGCCGGCGTGTTCGTCGGTCTCGAAGAGGACGGCACGCTCTATATCGACCGCGGCTATGTGCGGCCGGAGGATGAGCCCGAGGACGAAATCGCCGAAGCTTCCGACGACGAGGCCGACGCGCTGTCCGAGGGGTCCAACGATGAATCGGCGGGCATCGCCGTGCAGACGGACCTGCGGAACCCTGATGGCGCGGCCGTTTCCGCGCCGGTCGCCGCCGACAGCGATGATGACGACGATGAGGTCATCAAGCCGCTGCCGGATCGGCTCGTCGCCGAGCTGACCGCTTCCCGGACGGCCGCCCTGCAGGACGCCTTCGCGCAGAACCCCTCGGTGGCCTTCGCCGCCGTGCTGCACGCGATGGTGCTGACCACCTTCTATCAGGTGCGGACGGAGACCTGCCTGGAGCTGTCGGTCGCCCGTGTCTATTTCCCGTTCCAGGCGCCGGGCCTGCGGGAAAGCGCGGCGGCGAAGGCGATGGAGGAGCGCCATGCCGGTTGGAAGGCGCGTCTGCCCAGGTCCGACAAGGATGCCTGGGACGCGATCCAGCAGCTCGACGGCGCCGATCAGGCGGCGTTGTTCGCCCATTGCGCGGCCTATACGGTGAACGCGCTGTGGGAGCCGGTGGCCAAGCATGGCGGCGGCCGCGTCTCGGCGCATGGCGTCGCGCGCCGGATCGAGCACGCCAATGTCCTGGCCCGCGCGATCGGGTTCGACATGGCGGCGACGGGCTGGCGGCCGACGGTCGACAATTATCTCGGCCGCGTCACCAAGCCCCGCATCCTCGAAGCCGTCGCCGAAGGCACGGAGCCGCAGAAGGCCGGCCTGATCGACCACCTCAAGAAGGGCGACATGGCGCGCGAAGCCGAGCGGCTGCTGGCCGATGCCGGCTGGCTCCCCGAACCGCTGCGGATGCCGGAGGCCGAACCCATCCTGTCGATCGCCGATGCGCCGGCGGACGGCGAGGATGGCAAAGCGCTCCCGGCGTACCTCGGGGACGATGGCGAAGACGACGCCGAGGATTCGGCATACGCCATCGCGGCGGAATAGTCGCACTCTGGGGTGGAGCGGTTACGGCCGCTCCGTCCCTTCTTTTTCACGATGCCGACCAACGGCCCGGCCGAGCGCCGGGCCTTTTCGCATGGCCGCCGGGCCACTTCCGGCCGCGCGGCTTTCACCCTCGACATAGGAGAATCCCCATGAAGATCGACGACATCGCGCTGGCGGACGCCGACGCCCTTGCGCCCGTCCTGCTCGCCGCCATCCTGCGTCTCGGACAGCTCGGCCGCTCGGGCGCCGTCGCGCTGGCGCGGCAGGTCGAAGACGGCGACGCCGATTTCGACGAGGCCGCCGAATGGATCGCCGACATAGCGGCCGGGACGCTTACCGACTGAGCCGCGCGCCGCTGGTCCCATGACGGGGCCGGCGGCCAGAGGCCGAGGAGGGCCGGAGACCGGGTGAGCCGGTCGGATCGAGAGAGAGCGCCGGACGGCTCGCGCCTTTCCCGCTCTCCCGGAGGTATATCATGTCCAATACGTCCCCCAATGCACCCCTTGCCGCCGTTTCGGCCGTCCTCGATGGCTATGCCGTCGCGGCTTCGGTTCCGCTCGGCGCCTCGCTGCGCTTTTTCGACGGCTCGCCGCGGCCGCCCGAACGGTTCCGCCGCAAATTATCATCCTGGAAAAATCGCAACGATACCGGCCGCCTGGTTCAGAAGACGGCTGCGTGCACGCTGGGCGGCGCTCCGTTTCCGGCGAACTTCACGCTCCATCTCGGCGATTTTGGCGCGAACGGCGTCATCGTCATGATCGTGAACAGGGGATTTCAGGTCTCGACCGACCTTCGGTTCGAGGTTCTGGAACTGCCCGCGCCCGGCATGGTGCGCGTTCTCACCCGCCACGGCGATCGTGAGGAGCTGCGCCATCTCGCGCCGGATATGGCGGCGGCGGAGCAATGGATGTCGCGCAACCGTTATTCCAATATGATCGCCGAGATTGTCGGCGACGAGGGCAACGGCGTCGCTCCGGTCGGGAGGGCGGCATGACCGCCGCCGCTCCCATCGAGGCCGTCTTCGGCCGCACCGCCGATGACGATCTGGCGGCGCTGGTCGGGGACAATGCCTATCTCGCCCGTCCGGTCGGGGACGGTCTCCGCCTCGCGAGCACTTGGCGGCTCGACCGCCCGATCTCCGCGTGGCGGCGGGCCGACTTCTCGGGCTTTGGCGACGCCATCGCCGACGAGGCGGAGTTCCGCGCTCTCGTCGCGGAGCAGGTCGAGCATCGGCGCGAAACGATCGCGCTCGATCGGCAGCACCGAGCGTCCGACCGCTGGAGCCCGTGGGGCGCGTCGCAAGGCGGCTCGGTCTATGCCGAAGGGGTGGTCTTCCATACCACCGCCAGCCACGGCGGCTTCAAGCTCGATGACGCCTGCAACGCGGCCATGCCCGCCGCGCTGCGCGTCGAGGGCGGCTGGTATGAAGAGGACTGCGATTGGGCGATGGTCGCGTTCGGCTTTCCCGAACTGTTCACCGCCTACGAGCGGCGCATCGCCGAGAAGACCCTGCGCGACACCTATCCCGAACGCTGGGAAGCCGTCCACGGGCGGCCCCTCGCGCCGGGCGAATCCTTCTCGAACGATCGCCGCCTGTTCGAGCTGGCCCACGCCCAGGACTGGATCGTCGTCTCCGCAAGCCGATCGCTAAGCTCGCCGGGTTTCGTGCAATGCGTCGCGGCGCTCGGCGGCAAGCGTGACCGGCAGCCGTTGCGTTGTTTCCTTGTCCCCGACGAGGAATATCGCCCCGGTCCGCACGGTTTCGTCATCGACGAAGACCGGCACGAAACCTGGGAGCTGCCGACCGCTCCCGACGCCTGACCTCGCACATGGCCCGTCCCCGCTTCGGCCGGGGACGGGCTCTTTTTTTGCCCGGCTGCTGGAGACGAGATTCTCCGCCGCGCGGCGATCGGCACGTCCAGATGCGTTCGGGCCGCGCGCCCTCAAGAGAGTGAGAGGCGGGCCGGAAGCGGGCGGGTCGGCCGGATCGAGAGAGAGCGTCCGGCGGCCCGTTCCCTCCCGGCTCTCCTCAAGGACATTCGCCATGACTCTTGCTGCACCCGCTACTCGTTCGGCGGCGCCGTTTCCCGTCGCGCCCGGTTGCGCCGCGACCGCACGGTCCATCCTCGCCGCCGCCGCGCTCATCCTGCCCGACCTCGAACGGGGCCGCGCCATCGACGCGCGTGGCCTGCGCATCGCTATGGAGACCGCGTTCGGCGGTTCCGACGCCGATGGCGCGTGGGACTGGAAGACCGCCTATGACGCCTGCGAAGCGGCGCAGGTTCTGTTCCTGCGCAAATATGGCAGCGTCATCCTCCGCAAATCGGCGTCGCCGGCGGCCGCGCTGGCGATGATCCAGAAGGTGGCGGCGCTGCTGCCCACCCATACGCGCCGGTCGGAGACCAGCCAGGCGTTCCAGCAATTCTCGACCCCGGCCGGGCTTGGCTTCGTCGCGACCGTCGCGGCCGCGATCCAGCCCGGCGACCTGGTGCTGGAACCCTCTGCCGGCACCGGGCTGCTCGCGGTCCAGTCCGAGACACGCGGCGCCCGCCTCATTCTCAACGAGCTGGCCGAGATCCGCGCCGAGATGCTCGCCGGCCTGTTCAGCGATTGCCCGGTCACGCGCCACGACGCCGCGCATATCCATGACTATCTGCGCGCGGACATCGTGCCGAGCGTGGTGGTGATGAACCCGCCGTTCTCGGCCGTCGCCCATGTCGACCGGGCGATGAAGGACGCCGCGCTGCGCCATATCGGCTCGGCGCTGGCCCGGCTCGCCGAGGGCGGCCGCCTGGTCGCGATCACCGGGGCGAGCTGCGCGCCCGACAATCCCGCCTGGGCCGACGCCTTCGCCCAGCTTCAGGAACGGGGCCGCGTCTTGTTCTCGGCAGCGATCGACGGCCGGGTCTATGCCAAGCATGGCACGACCATCGATACGCGCCTGACCGTCATCGAGCGAGTGCCCGCCGACGATCCTCGCAGCTTCCCGGCTTGTCCCGGCGTCGCGGCCGACACTGCCACCCTGCTCGGCTGGGTGCAGGGCCATGTGCCGCCGCGCGGGTCCGGCCCCGACGCGCCGCCGCCCGCCGTGTCCGTTGCGGTGCCCGTCGCCATGCGGGCGATGACCGCCACGCCCGCGCCTCGTCGTCGCGCCGCTCCCGCACCGGCGCGTGCGCCCGTCGAGCTGCCCGAGGCGGCGGAGCTGGCCTATGAGCCGATCGACTGGACGCCCGCCGAAGCGGGCCGCCTGACCGATGCGATCTACGAGCCCTATGCGCTCCAGTCGCTACGCATCGATGGCGCGAAGCCGCACCCGACGCCGCTGGTCCAGTCGGCGGCGATGGCCTCGGTCTCGCCGCCCAGGCCGAGCTATCGGCCGATGCTGCCGGCCAGCCTCGTCGCCGACAGCATCCTGTCGGACGCCCAGCTCGAATCCGTCATCCTCGCCGGCGAGGCGCATGGCGGCCATCTCGCCGGTGCGTGGACCGTCGATAATACCTGGGATGTCGTCACCGCCGCGCCGGACAACGCCGAACAGGCCGTGCGCTTCCGCCGCGGCTGGTTCCTCGGCGACGGCACCGGCGCGGGCAAGGGCCGCCAGGTCGCGGGCATCATCCTCGACAACTGGCTGAAGGGCCGCCGCCGCGCCGTGTGGGTCAGCCGTTCCGAAACCCTGCATCAGGACGCGATGCGCGATTGGGAGGCGCTCGGCCAGGAGCGCCTGCTGGTCTCGCCGCTCTCCCGCTTCCGGCAGGGCACCGCGATCACGCTGGACGAGGGCGTGCTGTTCACCACCTACGCCACGCTGCGTTCGCAGGAGCGCGGCGAGAAGGCAAGCCGCGTGCAGCAGATCGTCGATTGGCTCGGCGCTGACTTCGACGGCGTGATCGTGTTCGACGAGGCGCACGCGATGGCGAATGCGGCCGGCGGCACCAGCGAGCGGGGCGAGCAGGCGCCCTCGCAGCAGGGCCGCGCGGGGCTTCGGCTCCAGCACGCGCTGCCCGATGCCCGCGTCGTCTATGTCTCCGCGACCGGCGCGACCACCGTGCAAAACCTCGCCTACGCCCAGCGGCTCGGCCTGTGGGGCGGCGAGGATTTCCCGTTCGCCACGCGCAGCGAGTTCATCGCGGCGATCGAGGATGGCGGGGTTGCGGCGATGGAGGTGCTGGCGCGCGACCTCAAGGCCCTCGGCCTCTATTCCGCCCGCTCGCTGTCCTTCGACGGCGTGGAATATGAGATGCTCGAACATGCGCTGACGCGCGCGCAGATCGACATCTACGACGCCTACGCGGGCGCTTTCCAGATCATTCACAACAATCTGGATGCGGCGATGAAGGCCGCGAACATCACCGGCGCGACCGGCACGCTCAACGCCCAGGCCAAGTCGGCGGCGCGCAGCGCCTTCGAGTCGGCCAAGCAGCGCTTCTTCAATCACCTCATCACGGCGATGCAGACACCCTCGATGATCGCCAGCATCGAGCGCGATCTTGAAGCCGGCCACAGCGCCGTCGTCCAGATCGTCTCGACCGGCGAGGCGTTGCAGGAACGCCGGCTGGCCGACATCCCGACCGAGGAATGGGACGACGTTCGCGTGGACGTGACGCCCCGTGAATATGTTCTCTCGTATCTCGAACACAGCTTCCCGGTGCAACTCTACGAGCCGTTCACGGATAGCGAGGGCCATCTGTCCTCGCGGCCCGTCACCGACGCGGACGGCAATCCCGTCGAATCCCGCGAAGCCGCCGAGCGCCGCGACCGCCTGATCGAGCGCCTGGCCTCGCTCGCGCCCGTCCCGGCCGCGCTCGACCAGATCATCCATCATTTCGGGACCGATGTGGTCGCCGAGGTGACGGGGCGCTCGCGCCGGATCGTCAAGCGGCGCGGATCGGACGGCATCGACCGCTATGTCGTCGAGAGCCGGCCGGGCTCGGCCAATGTCGGCGAGACCGACGCCTTCCAGAGCGACGCCAAGCGCATCCTCATCTTCAGCGACGCGGGCGGCACCGGCCGCAGCTACCACGCCGACCTCGGCGCGCGGAACCAGCGGCTGCGCGTCCACTACCTGCTGGAGGCGGGCTGGAAGGCGGACAACGCCATCCAGGGCTTCGGCCGCACCAACCGGACCAATCAGAAGCAGCCGCCGCTGTTCCGGCCGGTGACGACCGACGTGAAGGCGCAGAAGCGATTCATCTCGACCATCGCCCGCCGCCTCGACACGCTGGGGGCGATCACGCGCGGCCAGCGCCAGACCGGCGGCCAGGGACTGTTCCGGCCGGAGGACAATCTGGAATCGCAATATGCGCGCGACGCGCTGCGCCAGCTCTATCGGCTGCTCTTTGCGGGCAAGGTCGAGGGATGCTCGCTGCTCGCCTTCGAGGAGGCGACGGGTCTCAGCCTGCGCGACGACACCGGCCTCAAGGACGAGCTGCCGCCGATCACCACCTTCCTCAACCGGATGCTGGCGCTCACGATCGACTTGCAGAACATTCTGTTCACGGCGTTCGAGGACTTGCTGACCGCCCGCATCGAGGGGGCCGTCGCTTCAGGAACCTACGAGCTGGGGCTGGAGACGCTCCAGGCCGAAAGCTTCACGATCGCCGAGCGAAGCACCATCTATACACATCCCGGCACCACGGCGGAGACGAGGTTGCTGACGATCGAACGCAAGGACCGCAATCGGCCGATCACGCTGGACGACGCGCTCGACCGGCTTTCGGACCCGCGCGCGGTCCTGCTGGTCAACGCCCAATCCGGCCGCGCAGCGGTGCAGATACCGACGAAGGGCATGTTGCTCGACGACGGCAGCGTCGAACGCCGCGTGCGGCTCGTCCGACCGATGGAATCGACGCCCATGCCGCTGGAGGCGATGGCGCAGACGCAATGGCGCGAAGCGAGCCGGGCGGACTTCGCCCGCGCGTGGGAGGTGGAGCTGGCCGAGGTGCCGGAGTTCGCCACCAGCACCATGCACATCGTCACCGGCTTGCTGCTGCCGATCTGGAAGCGGTTGCCGAACGAGTCCACCCGCGTCTATCGGCTCCAGACCGACGACGGCGAGCGGATCATCGGTCGCCGGGTCTCGCCGGCATGGGTCGCCACGGCAACTGCCAACGAAAATGGCCCGAGCCTCGATCCGCAGGCAGCCTTCGCTGCGCTGATGGACGGGCGCACCGTGCTCGACCTGGCTGAAGGTCTCCAGCTCCGCCGCGTGCGCGTCATGAACGCCTATCGGATCGAGCTGACCGGCTTCACCGACGCCATGCGCGAGCGGCTGACCGCTTACGGCCTGTTCCACGAGATCATCTCGTGGACGCTGCGCATGTTCGTCCCCGTCGATGCCAGTGGCGTCGCCGTGTTGGAACGGATCATGAAGCGATGGCCGCTCCAGCGCATCGCCGACCGGGCGGCCGCGTGATGGGCCGGCTGTCGGATCAGGCAGGCGAACTGGCGAACCGTCTCGGCGATCGGGCCGAGGCGGTTTGCCGTCATTACCTGTCGAAGGGGCATCGCGAAGGCCGCTATTGGCTGGTCGGCGATGCCCACAACACGCCGGGCCGCAGCCTCTATGTGCGGCTTTCGGGCTCGGAGGACGGCCGGGGCGCGGCCGGAAAATGGACCGATGCCGCGACCGGCGAGCATGGCGACCTGCTCGATATCATCGCACTCGTCTGCGGCCATTCGCAGCTCCGCGACACGCTGGACGAAGCCCGGAGCTTCCTCAGCCTGCCGCATCCCGAGCCTTGCACCGATGGTCCACGCCATGCGCGTGAGCCGAAAGCGCCCACCGGCTCGCCGCAAGCCGCCAGACGTCTGTTCGCCGCGTCCGGGCCTGTCCGGGGATCGGTCGCTCAAGCCTATCTGCGGGGACGCGCGATCACGGCCTTGCTGGCGGACGACCCGCTCCGCTGCCACCCGCGCTGCTACTACACCCCGTCGCGGAAGGACTTGGCCGGCACCCGTCGCGCATGCCCTGCCATGATCGCCGCCGTCACCGATCTCGATGGCGCGATCACCGGCGTTCACCGCACCTGGCTGGACCCCGCCACATCGACCAAGGCGCCTGTCGTCACGCCTCGGCGCGCGATGGGTTTCCTTCTCGGGCACGGCGTCCGCTTCGGCAGATCGGATGCGGTGATGGCGGCGGGCGAAGGCATCGAGACGATCCTGTCTTTGCGTCAGGTCATGCCCGCCATGCCCATGATCGCCGCTCTGTCCTCGCCCCACCTCGGAGCCGTGCTGTTCCCGCCCGCGCTCCGGCGCCTCTATGTCGGCCGCGACGACGATCCGGCCGGCGACGCGGCGTTGGCGAGGTTGACCGAGCGGGCTTCCGGGGCCGGGATCGAGGTCGTGCCGCTCTCGCCCATGCTCGGCGATTTCAACGAGGATCTGCGCCTGCTGGGGCCTGAGCGGATGCAGGCTGCGTTGGCCTTGCAGCTCGTCCCCGAAGACGTGAGCCGGTTCCTGGCCATTGCCTGAGTGACGCCGGAAAGGCGGCGGGGACTTCGGCTCGGGGTTCGGGAAGGTCCGGCCTGCCGGTTGCGGCGACGCTTGCGATCATCGGAGAGGCCCGTGCCCTTCGCGGCCTTCTTGAGAGGCGTTCTGGACGACAGCCGCCCCGGCCCGGCAACGGCGTTCGGCGGCTAATTTCCGCCGCGGCCGCGAGCGGCCGCTTTGCATCGCGAAACAAATTAGCCGCCGCCCTGCCGTCCAGCGCTGCGCTCGGCCGCCCCCCGCGAGGGGCGGGGTTGGCGGTGCAAGCCCGGTTCGCCCGCCGTCTTTCGACGCCTGCGAAGGCCGCGAAGGGCGCGGTCAACCGATGAGAGGCGTCGCCATGACAACCGACAATCCGCTTCCCGAACATGAACCCGAGCACGAGGAATCCCCCACCGCCTACCTGCTTCAGGAGATGGCTCTATACGGATACCGGCCCTTCGAGGACGAGCCCGACCAGCGCCCGCTCCCCGACTCCCGCTCGGCCGAGGGCGCCGTCGCCGACATCTTCGACGCGATGGTCTCGTGTCTGATCGACACGCGGCTCGAACCCGACCTTGAAGACCTGCTCTGGAACATCACCAACGTCTTCCAGCGCACCGGCGAACGGATCGAGCGCGAGCTGGACGACAACGAGTTCGCCCAGAAGCGCAGCCAGCGCGAACAGGACGGCTCCGAGGTGAAGTCGGTCGAGCTGGAGCGGCTGCTGCGCGAAGGTGCGACCATGATCGAACGCCGTGACGCGATGGAGTTCTTCCGCGACGCCTGTGCCGATCACTACCGCATCCATGTCCGCAAAGCCTGGACGCCGCGCTCCGGCTCGAAGGTCAACCGCAAGGCGCTTACCTCGGCGGTGATCTCCAGCCGCGACTTCATTAATGCGCGCAAATGGGCCGACAAGCAGGTGCTCGTGCCCCCCGGCACCCGCATCGCGGTCTCCTCGGGTCCGGCGTTCAACGACGTCAATTTCATCTATGCGACGCTGGACCGGATCAAGGCGAAGTTCCCCGACATGGTGCTGCTGCACGGCGCGACCGGCACTGGCGGCGAGCATATCTCCGTTCTGTGGGCCGACAATCGCGGCGTCCCGAGCGTCCCCTTCGAGCCCGACTGGGACAAGCACAAGCGGGCCGCGCCGTTCAAGCGCAATGACGAGGTTCTCGAAACGATGCCGAAGGGACTCGTCGTCTTCCCCGGCACCGGCATCCAGGACAACATCCGGGACAAGGCCAAGGTGATGGGCATCAAGGTCTGGGACTTCCGGCAGCGAGGCGGCGCGTAAGCGCCGCCTTCGTGGCGATCCTTGCCTTCGAGGCCCTGATGATATACATTTCGCCATCTGTATATCATTGGAGATGTTCATGCAGGTCGCCAAATGGGGCAATAGCCTTGCCATCCGACTGCCCGCGATCGTGGTTGACGCCCTCAAGCTGAAGGAAGGCGACGAGATCGAAATCCGGCTCGACGACAGCCGCGAACTGGCGGTTTCACGCAAACCTGGCCGCGCCGAGTTCCTGAAGCGGTTGCAGGCGTTTCGCGGTCGACTCCCTGCGGACTGGAAGTTCGACAGGGACGAGGCCAATGCCCGGTAGTTTCCTCGACTCCAACGTGATCCTCTATATGGCCGGCGCCGATCGGGCGAAGGCCGAGCGCGCCGAGGCTCTTCTCGCCGACGGCGGCCTGATCAGCGTTCAGGTTCTGAACGAGATTACCAGTGTCGCCCGGCGGAAGATGGGGCTGGACTGGCCCGAAACGCACGCGCTGCTGAGCGCCGTGCGCGGATTGGTCGATGTCGTTCCCGTCACGATCGACATCCATGAAGCGGGCATCGCCATCGCCGAACGCTATCAGCTCTCTGTCTATGACGGAATGATCGTCGCCGCCGCGCGCGCGGCCGGTTGTGCTACGCTTTGGTCGGAAGATATGCAGCACGGCCTCCTCGTTGATGGGGCGCTGCGCATCCTCAATCCATTTCTCCGCGAGGGTTGAGACCAGTGAACCCGCGCGGCGCGCGGCGGCAATCGCTTGCCTGCCAAGCGATGTGCGCTCCGCAGGAAACAGCACAGCGCAACGGCGTGCCTCTACTTCCGCGCCGCGATCCCCAGGCCGTCGTCACGATGGCGATGGTCAACGCACTACGCGATGCGCTTGCATGACCTTCGTCTGATCCGAACCAGCGCTCTTTGTCTTCAGCACGACCTGCCGTCACTCGGCCTATAGAGGACTGCGCGATTTCAGGAACAGCCAGTTCCCGTCTGCGCGAGCACCACCCCGCTCTTTGAGACGCTATCCTTGGTCTGACGGATGGCCTGTCGCCATCAACCCGTAAAGGGTCCGCTACGCGAGCGTGCGGCCTTCAGGCTGCGCCTGTGCGGTGATTGCGGCCATCCGCCCGACGCTTCGGGCGCCTGTCGAGCGGGGATGGTCCTCGCTCCTAAAGACAGGAGCCGGATCAATGTCCTTGGAAATCGCCCAGTCCCACGCTTGGAACCTCGCCCGGACGCTGATGACGTGCATCGTCGTCGTGAAGATCGGCGACCGCCTGTTCGGCGTGCTCGAAGCGCGTGAGTTCGACGGTGACACCGCCAGCATCGTTCACGAATACGATCCCTTCGGGGCGTGATCGGTGAGGCGATCCCGTCCTGAGCCGAGCGGTCGGCCTGGCCGCTCGCCGCATCCTTGGAAAGGGATGAATCTGCCGTGCGGGGCGAGCAACATGCGTGTCCGGTTTGATGCGCCGCAGATGCGCGCGCAGGTCAATAGTCGAGCTGGTGATCCGCTCCGAGCTTGCCGCGCGTCTTTCTGAAGTAGGTCGCCACCGGATCGGGCTGGGCCAGCATCGCCAGCGCCAGCAGGCCAAGCTCGGTCGGCCTGGTCGCGCCGCTTTCGCGCTTTTCCGCGCTCTTTTCACCTTTCGACGTTGCTGCACGGGCGACCATGATCGACTCCTCTGCGTGGAAGATAGTCTCATCTGTCACACAAGGCGAGTAGGCCGGCAGGGCTTCGCTGACCTCGCGCGCCTCGGTTCAGAACGGAAGCGGTCCCGATCGCCGTCGCCTATGCCCGTTCGAACGCGCCGTCCACCTCCACCTATCGACGATCCCGCAGCCGTAGCGGCCGCCGCTGTCCCGCCGTCCCGGTGTGGGTGCGGGCGGCCAATCTTCCCCTTCCCGGCGACTGACCGGCGTGCCTGGCCTTCGGTGGCGATGCGGAAGCGGTGTTCCCGGACGCGGCCGTCTCCACCCGTCGAACGCCGCCACGGCGCATGGGGGGACGAGTGGAGGATGAAGCTCGGACAGAGCCGCCCAGGCACAGCTATCGGGCAGTCCGGCCTTCCACCAGCAAGCAAGGCCGTGTCCCGCATCGCTCCGTTCCGCTTCGCCGAGTGACAGCCCCTCCGACTGACGATCCCCTAAGCCCGTTCGGTTTGCGCCAACAACCCCCGCGGCTTCCGATCCGTGTTGGCGCTGAAGCGCCTGCCCGCACCACTTCGGGCCTTGGGGGTCAGGTCTCCGCTGCGCGTCGATGCCAGCGCCTCCCGACGGTCTTGGCCGGGTCTCGTCGGAGGGACGGTCCCTCGGACGTGAAGCAACGGAGACTTGAAATGCAGAACATCGTCATTCTCGCCGGCAACATCGGCCAGGACCCGGAAAGCCGCAGCACCCAGGGCGGCACCCATATCACCCACTTCACCCTCGCCACCTCGCGCCCCCGCTATTCGGAGGGCAAGGTCGTTCGGGACGACAACGGCTATCGTGTCCAGGACACCGAATGGCACCGCGTCACCGCATTCAACGGCCTCGGCAAGACCATTCAGGAGCATTGCGAGAAGGGCATGAAGGTGCTGGTGCGCGGCCGCATCCACTACACCAAGTGGACCGACCAGCAGGGCGTCGACCGCTACGGCTGCGAGATCATCGCCGAGACGGTGGACTTCCTCAGCCGGGGCAAGTCCGCGCAGACGGGCGGCTACACCAACGACCTCGACGACGACATTCCGTTCTGAACCGAGGCGCCGAAGGCCCGGCGGCGCAAGCCGCCGGGCCTTCTTTCGTTGGAGTGTCCACTTAAGTTGCGTCTATGCCAAGACGACTATAATAGTCGTTTTAATAGCGTATAGCGCTCGGCTCGTGGACGTGATCGTGCATGATCACATCCCGCCAGGTGCGGGCCGCTCGTGCGCTTCTCGGTTGGACACAGGAGTTGCTTGCAGAGAAGGCCATTGTTGCGTTGACGGCGCTCAAGCGCCTGGAATCGACGCAATATAAGCCCGTGAACGACAATACCCGGCATCAGGTGGTCAGGGCGCTGGAGGCGGCCGGGATCGTCTTTCTCGATTCGGATCGCGGCCAGGGCGTGCTGCTGGTGAGCAATTCGGGCGGCGAAAAGCGAAGATAAACGGCTTCATCGCATCGTTGATCGTGCGCGACTCATCGCATCGCCATAGCAAAGACGGTGCGATTACTTCGATCCATTATGGTATATGTTTCGTGAATCCGGGGGTGTGGGGTGATGGCTGCGAACGGGCTCAGGCGATGGCGATAGCCGCTTTCGAGGACCGCGCGCCCGATGCCTCCCACGTCACTGCCTATGACGAACGGCACCATCGCACCTACTGGCGCCTGCTCGACGCCGCCGCCGAGAAAGCCGACTGGTGCGAGGCCGTGCGGATCATTTTCGGTATCGACCCGGCCATCGAGCCCGATCGCGCGCGCCTGGTCTATGACTCGCATCTCGCCCGCGCACGCTGGATGTCCGAGACCGGATACCGTCACTATCTGCGTCCGTCCGGCTCCTGACGGTTAGCCGGCTAACCCGGCTACCGCGCAGAAAATCCCGTCAAAACGCTGACTTGAATCCGCTATGCGCCGGCACGCTCGGCAGGGCTTCCGCGTCGTCCGGGCATCGCGAACATCTTCCGGCGCTCCGCAGAGAGCCATGCTTAGGAGGATAGGATGCCGCCTGGGGAGGACTGGCGCGCGCCCCCGGACGAAGCCGGGGACGACGCGCTCGCCTATTCGGATATCGCCATCGGCTATCTCGGCCGTAACGAGGGCTATCGCGCCGCCTACCGCCGCGCGCTCGACCGCGTGAAGCGCGGCAAGATCACGGCCGACGACGCGACCGCCGGCCTGGTGCGGCGCTGGGGAATCAGCTTCCACGCGGACCCGGCATCCGCGTTCGATCCGAAGCTCGCGGTGGCGCGGCTCGACCTTTCGCCCGCCTGCGTCATGCTGGGGCCGCCGCCCTCCGGCATCAGCAACATGTTGCGTCTCGACATCAAGATGCTGGGCGCGATCCGCGCACGGATCAGGATCGGGCGACTTCTCCATCTCATTCTCGCCGACAAGGAGGGCGACGAGCACCTCTGGGTGGCCGGCCCCCTCGACCGTCCACTGGTCATGATGCTGCCGGACGGGAGCTATCCCTTCGCCGGGCTCGCGTCAGCCGAGCGCGTCTGCCGGCGCGCGCTCGGCATGGCGTCCGGCCCGCCCGCACTGCGCCCCACGCCCGGCCGCCGCCAGCATCTTCTCACGCTCCTGCGCGCGCTCGATGGGCACCGTGCCGGGGCCAGTCCGAGGGAAGTGGCCGCCGTGCTGATCGACCGCGATGTGCGCCAATATAGCGCCGGCGAGTGGTCCGACTGCCGCGAACGCAAGCGCATAAACCGATGGCTCACCGAAGCGATCGAGCTGCGCGACGGCGGCTATATCCGGCTGCTGCGCGGCGGCTGACGAGGACATTTTCTCCCCCGCAGCTTTGTCCCTTCTCCGCATGGGGGCGGTTTCGCCACCATCGCCTCCTGTCCGCCGCGCCCCTTTTCCGGGGCCGGCCACCGTCAGGAGGAACATCATGGCCGATCCCGTCATCGCCACAACGCCACGCTACCTCAAGACGCCCGATGCGGCGATCCATCTCGGCCTGTCGGCGCGGACGCTGGAGAAGCACCGCTGCTACGGCACCGGCCCGGTGTTCCGCAGGCTGGGCGGCTGCATCGTCTATGCGATCGCCGACCTCGACGCCTGGGCTGCGCTCGGCAGCCGCCGCTCGACCTCCGATCCCGGCAGCGGCGTGGTCCATCCCGCCAAGCGCCTGCCGACCGATTGCGTGCGCCGCTGACCGCGATGCGCGCCGTTCGCTCCCTTTCCGGCCGGTCCAGCGCCGAGCGCACGCAGCTTGAGCTGTTCCGCTCGATCCCCGGCAATCTCGCGCCCCGCGATGCGCAGGATCTGATGGCGTGGCCGTTCTTTAGTCTCGCCAAGGCCCGGCGCACCACGCCGATCGCGTTTCACATGGGCGCGGCGTGGATTTCGGTCGAAGCCGTGCCGGAGCACGGCATGGCGACCATTTGGGACGCCGACGTGCTGATCTGGGCCGCGAGCCAGCTCATTGAAGCGCGCGACGCCGGGCGGCCGACCTCGCGCCTCATGGTGACGACGCCGCACGAGATATTGACCTTCACCCGGCGCGGCACCGGCAAGGCGAGCTACGACCGGCTGAAGGCCGCGCTCGATCGCCTGCAATCGACCACGGTGGCGACGTCGATCCGGCAGGAGCACCAGCGGCGGCGCCATCGCTTCTCCTGGATCAACGAATGGCGCGAACTGGCCGACGGCAACGGCCGCGCGCTCGGCATCGAGCTGATCCTGCCCGACTGGTTCTATGCCGGCGTGCTTGACCGCGCATTGGTGCTGACCATCGACCCCGCCTATTTCGACCTCACCGGCGGGCTCGAACGCTGGCTCTACCGGATCGTCCGCAAGCATGGCGGCCGGCAGCGCGGCGGCTGGAGCTTCGACGTCCCGCATCTTCATTTGAAGTCCGGCGTGCTGTCGCCGCTCCGTCGCTTCGCGTTCGAGCTGCGCGGCATCGTCGCACGCCAGCCGCTGCCCGGCTACGTCCTGTCGCTCGATCACACGCTCGGCCGCGACCGGCTGACGTTCGTGCCCGTGCCGCTCGATCCGTTCGACGCCGCCATGCGCCGCGTCGGTCTCAAGCCTGTGGATAACCGGCCATGAGACTCGGACGATCGGGAACGCCCGGAGTCGGACTTCCGGGAACGCGAGACACGGACTATCGGGAACGCCTAGCTCCCGCAAAGCCGCAGAAATCCTCGCGGATTCGACCCCCTTCTAACAATGCTAATAGAAAAGAATCCTTCGGATTCTTGCTAACGCGCGGCGCGACTGTGGACAGCGCAGCGCTGTTCGCAGCGACGGCGACCGGCCGGCGCACGATCCACCGGCGTCCCGCCATGCCCGGTGCGACCCCAATCCCAGGAGCTTCCCGATGATCGACGAACGGCCCCCGGCCGTGCGCACCAGCGGCGCGTTCAGCGCGCTCGCCCGCGACGGCCTCACCCATGTCGAACTGACCTGGATCGAGAAGAAGCTGGAGCATTGGATACGCTTCGGCCGCATCGCGGACGACCGCATCCTGACGCGGCGAACGCGCGTTGTCGGCTTCCGTCCGGGCGCCGTCTTCGCATTCGTCCGCTGGGCTTCCAACGACTACGGCACGATCGTCTCGCGCATCGACGTGGTGCGCGCGGTCGCGGCCAACGAACCCTACACGACGCTGCCCTTCGTGCGTCCCGGCGGCGACATCCTGCTCAGGATCGAAGGCTGGCCGAAAGTCGCCCAGGTGCTCGCCGCGATCGACGCCGTGGAGGCGGCCGGCGTCGATCCCTGCGACGCGGCCGCCGATCACTGGCGGCATGTCCACAACCGCATCGCCGCCGGTCATCCGCCGCGCCTCTATACGCCCGAGCGCCACAGCGCCTGGCTCAAGCGCCGGGAGATCGAAGGGTGACGCGCCGCCGCTATGGCATGGCGACCGCCATCGCCGCATCCGCTTTCGGCGCGGCGTTCATCGCCGTCGCGGTCGCTGAGCCGCTCCCGCGCCTCATCTGGAACGCCAGCGCGAGCGCGCCGATCGGGCTTTATCGCATCCATCCCGACGCCGATCCGCGCGCCGGTGCGCTGGTCGCCGTCACGCCGCCTGCGCCGCTGGCGCGGTGGATGGCCGGGCGCGGCTATTTGCCCGAGGGCGTGCCGCTCCTGAAGCATGTGGCGGCGAAGACCGGACAGCGCGTTTGCCGGATCGGCGCCGTCGTGAGCGTCGATGGGCGGCCTGCCGTCGTCGCCCTCGCGCAGGATCGCCGGGGCCGTCCGCTGCCCGTCTGGCAAGGCTGCCGCACACTCGGCGCCGGCGAACTGCTGCTGCTCAACCCCGCCCATCCCGACAGTTTGGACGGCCGCTACTTCGGCCCCCTTCCGTCGTCCGCCGTCATCGGACGCGCAACGCCGCTGCATCTGCGCGCGCCGTCCGCACCGCTTCCACCCGCCAACCCCAAGGAGACTGGCCATGACCACCACACACTTTGAATCCACCGGCGACGGCTATGCGGGCCGCATCCGGCTGTTCGGCATCGACGAGGCGATCGTGCTCGTCGCGCTCGAACCGAGCGACGCCGAGAATGCGCCCGACTACCGCATCCACCTCGATGACGAGGACGGTCCCGAAGTCGGGGGCGCCTGGAAGCGTGTCGGCGACCGGGCGGGCGATTACATCGCGCTGGAGATCGACAGTCCGCTCTTTTCGGCGGCGCCGTTCCGTCCGGTGCTGTTCCGCGCCGATCCCGAAGGCCGGGCTTTCCGGCTATCGTGGAAGCGGCAGCGACCGCGCGAAGACCGGAGCTGATCGGGTGTCCCGGCGTCCCCGATCTTCGCGCCGCCGGGCTGCCACGCTGGCGCTGCTCGCGATCATCGCGAGCGCGCCCGCGTTGCTGGCGTCCGCGTCCGTCCGCGCGCAATCCGCCGCACCCGCCACCGCCACCGCCGCCGGTCGGCATGTCGCCGACGCCGCCCAGCGGTTCGGCATCCCGGAAGCGTGGATATGGGCCGTGATGCGGGTCGAGAGCAACGGCGATGTCCGCGCGGTCTCGACGGCCGGCGCGATGGGCCTGATGCAGATCATGCCCGCGACCTGGGCCACTTTGCGCGCACGCTATCGGCTCGGTTCCGATCCGTTCGATCCGTGCGACAACATCATGGCGGGCGCGGCCTATCTGCGCGAGATGTTCGACCGCTACGGCAATGCGAGCGCCATGCTGGCCGCCTATAATGCGGGGCCGGGTCGCTACGACGAGCATCTCTCTCGCGGCCGCCCGCTGCCCGCCGAGACGCGCGCCTATCTCGCCAAACTCGCGGCGATCACCGGCGATTCCGGCGACACCCAGCTTGCCGTCGCGCCGCCCGTCGACCACTTCGCCTGGCGCCGTGCCGCGCTGTTTACGGTGCGCTCGGGCACGGCTTCGAGCGCGCAGCCAACGGCCGACGACGAGGCTTCCAGCCCGCAATCCGAACGCCCGTCAACCGATCGCCCGGATGGCGCGGCGCCCGCGACCAAGCCTCCGCTGCCCGGCTTGTTCGTCGCGGTTTCCGGCCGGTCTCCACCATGAGCGGGCCTCGCGCGCCCTGGCGTTCTCCCTCGCAGCCTTTCGCAGTATCGGAAGGGGGCAGGCTTGGGATTTTGCAGGGGGAAGGTCGAGGGCAAGATAAAGGGCGGCAATGTGCGCAGCCATTTTGCCCCGGTCGTAGCCTTGTTTCCCAAGGCTTTTGGTCATTGCTGCGCAATGTGTGCGGGAACCCCGCACTGTGGGACGCTGGCCGAACGCCAGCCGCCTCCAAGGATTTCCCCACATTGCGGAGCGCCGCGCCATGAGCGGCGACGAGGATTTCCGCATCCGGCCTGGCCGCATCCGTTCGAAGGGCCGCCAGCGGGCGCTGCCGATCATCGTCCAGGCGCTCGCCGCCGCGCAGCGCGCCGGCGGCCATGTCTCGCGCCGGGGCCGGATCATCGCGCCGGGCCGTTCGACCTTCGGGCGGGGCCGGGTCGCCAGCCTGCGCGCGACTCATCGGCTCGGCCACCGATCGCGCCAGGTGATCGTCAAGGCGCGCGTGGTCCGCCACGGCGGCCGCGCCTCGCTCGCGGCCCACCTCAATTATCTGCAACGCGATGGCGTCACCCGCGACGGCGAAAGGGGCGTCCTGTTCGGCGCCGACGCCGAGGGCCTGGACCGCAACGCCTTCGCCGCGACGTGCGAGGACGACCGGCACCATTTCCGCTTCATCGTCTCGCCCGAGGACGCGCCCGAGATGGGCGACCTCAAGACCTTCACCCGCGAGCTGATGGCGCGAATGGAAACGGATCTCGGCACCCGCCTCGACTGGCGGGCCGTCGAGCATTGGAACACCGACAATCCCCACGTCCACATCATCGTGCGCGGCGTCGGCGAGGACGGGCAGAACCTCGTCATCTCGCGCGACTATATCGGCGAGGGGATGCGGGCCGTGGCGCGCGAGATCGTCACCCGCGAGCTGGGACTGCGCAGCGACCTCGAAATCCGCCAATCGCTGGAGCGGCAGGTCGAAGCCGAACGCTGGACCGAGATCGACCGCGATCTGTCGCGCACCATGCAGCGCGACGGCCTGATCGACATGGCGCCCGAGCCCGGCGTCCGGCCGGACGGCGACCATGTGCTGCGGATGGGGCGGCTGCGCAAGCTGGAGGGGCTCGGCCTCGCCAGCGAGATCGCGCCCGGACAGTGGACGCTGGCCGGCGACGCACAGGCGGCGCTGCGCGAGATGGGCGAAGGCGGCGACATCATCAAGCGGATGCACCAGGCGATGACCGACCGCGGCATCGACCGGGGGGCCGCGAGCTATGTCCTCGACGCCGATCTGGCTCAGCCGGTGATCGGCCGGCTGGTCGATCGCGGCCTGCATGACGAACTGACCGGCGGCGCCTATGCGATCGTCGACGGCATCGACGGCCGCACCCATCACGTCCGCTTTCCCGACATCGAGGCGACCGGCGACTGCAAGCCGGGCACGATCGTCGAGCTGCGCCGCTTCGAGGATCGCAAGGGCCGGCAGCGGGTCGCGCTCGCGGTGCGCTCCGACATGGACTTGTCCGCGCAGGTCCGCGCGCCGGGCGCGACATGGCTCGACCGCCGCAACCTCGCGAGCGATGGCCACGACCTTGGCGGCGGTTTCGGGACCGAGGTGCGCGGCGCGATGGAGGCGCGCGCCGACCATCTCGCCGACGAGGGCCTGGCACGGCGTCAGGGCCAGCGCATCATCTTCGCGCGCAATCTGCTCGATACGCTCAGGCGGCGCGAGCTGGATGCGACGGCCAGGGAACTCTCCGCCGAGATCGGCTTGCCGCACGCGCCGTCGAAGGCCGGCGAATATGTCGCCGGCACCGTGCGCCAGCGCCTCACGCTCGCGTCGGGCCGCTTCGCCATGATCGAAGGCTTTGGCCCGGATGGGGGTCTGAGCTTCCAGCTCGTGCCCTGGTCTCCTTCGCTCGACCGCCAGATCGGCCAGCACATCTCCGGCGTGATGCGAAGCAATGGCGGCGTGGACTGGTCGTTCGGGCGGGGAAGAGGGCTAGGACTTTAGTCGAAGGGACGACACCGCCTCCTGCCAAGGCAGCCGCCGGCTCATGTTTACCTTTATAGGAGACTTTTAATGTCCGGAATGATCCGCTTCATGAATTGGTCGAACAGCGGCACCGTGAAGCAGACGTCGCCGAGAGACGGCGCATAGATCATCGCTTTCTTGATCAGATTGGCGCGCATCGGGGCAATCTTGTCAGCCTTGGTGCCGAGAACGTCGGCGATATCTGCGCTGCGACGATGGCCAGGTCCCAACTCCGCTAGAGCGCGCATATATTTCTTCTCTGCCGGACGGCACCGATCATAGCGTACGCGGAAGAAGCTGGCATCGAGCGCGGCCGTGGAAATGTCGTGCGCCTCGATAACATCGCTCCATGTAATGGTTTCACCACTCGCGACGTTCCAGGCGTCATGCGCCCATTGCTGCAGATAATAGGGATAGCGTTGCGTGATCCGGAGCAACTCCGCGATCGCGTCGGGTTCGAATTCTACACCCTCGGCTTTCGCCGGATTGACGACGGCGGCCGCCGCATCTTCCTCTTTCAGAGCGCCGATCTCGGAGAACAGGAAAAGTCGCTCGGAGTAGGATTTGGAGTTGCCCGCTAAAGCGAGGACCTGCGGTAGCCCGGCGCCGATGAACACGATCGGCAGGCGGCGCTGGTTGATCTTGTGCACGGCCATGATGAGCGCGCTGAATTCATCTGACTTTAGGACCTGTAGCTCATCGACGAAGATGGCCACCGGGCGGCTAGCAGCAGCGGCGGCTTCGCCAAGCTCGATGAACAGCGCCGGCAGGTCCGCTTCGATCTGTCCCGAATCCGCGATGCCGACGGTTGGGTCATAGGTTATCGAAACTTCGCCCATGGTGATGCCGAATCCACCGACGAAGGCCTTGAGCACTCCGATCCCGCGCTTGACCTTCTCCTTGGCCGCTTCGACCAAGCTGAGTTGCAAAAATGCTTCGCGTAGTTTTGGCGCGAGAAGTTCGGGCAGCGACTGTTCTTCGCATGCCTCCATGTCCACAACGATGAACCCCTGGTCGCTGGCCATTTTTTGCATTTCGACGAGCAATACGGTTTTCCCAACGCCGCGCAGACCGACGAGCACGGGTTGCTGGATCGAGCGGCCGGCCTGGATACGCAGTAGGGCAGTATAAGTGAGGTCGAGGACATCGGTTCTGCCCGCGAGTTCCGGCGGCGGCGTTCCGGCGCCGGGCGCGAATGGATTACGAACTTCATCCAATATCCTGCACTCCCCCTCAAGCCTGTCACCGCCCGCCGTCAGGCTTTCAGCAAGCTCTCCAGCCGCTCGCTTAAATAATCGAGCGCGGTGTCGCCTTCGCGCGCTTCAAGAATGGCGAGCAACTCGGGCAGGCCGGCAACCGCGTAGCCGGTAGCAATCCGCAGCATCTCGCCGGGACGGTTGACGATGCTTGCATCGTCCGTGTCGGCGATCGCCAAGAGCATCAGGGCCGTTGGCCGCCAGGGATCGGAACTCAGCACGACACCTTCGGCTGCCTTGTAGGACTTGCCAGTCGGCCCGCTGGGCTTCAAATCCTTGCGCACAGCGAGACAGATTGCGGCGAACCACATATCGATATTGCGTGCGAACGGCTGATGGACGGGGCGAGCACTCTTGCCTTCCCGGCGCTGGACATAAGTGTCGAAGTGCGTGCGATAATCCTCGGGCACCATGATATCGAGCCCGGCGAAAGGGTTCGTCGCCATCAGGCTGCCTCGCTCAGATCGGTCGACGGGTCGGAGGACACCTTGCGCTCGCAGATTTCACAAGAGCTGCGATGGTCGCAATCGCACAGCATTACCTTGGCCTCAGTCGTCCCCGGGTCGTTCTTCAAGATGCGGGGGTAATGGGCCGGGTTGGTCATCGTCACGATCACGCCGGCCTTAGCGTCAAGGATTGCTTCGCAGCCCTGGATCTCGTCATGTGTGAGCAAGAGAATGAGCTGCGAACTGGCACGAGAGGCCACCCGCACGACTTCGGTTTTCACGAAGCCGCTCATCATGCCGAGCGGTGTATCGATGACGTTTGGCGCTTCGACACCGCTGATCTCCGTCAATGCCAGAATGAACGCGATGGTCAGCGCCCGCCGTGATGCGCCATTCAGGTCCTGCGACGGATCGAGCGCGTGATCGTTGCGACCGAACACCGCAATTTTGAAATCGGGCGTAATGGTCGCGTATTTGATGAGGGCGGTGGACGGGTCGGCGCCGATCATCTCGACAAAATACTCGTTCATCCGGCGAGAGACGGCCTCAACCTCCCGCGTCTTCATGATCTCCAAAGTTTGCTCGACGATTTTGCGGATGTCCTGGGCAGCCAGCAACTCTGCTCCGAAACGCTTGCCCTTGTTTTCTCGCGCGAGGAGCGTGGACACTTTCTTCTCAAGTTCGGCACGCTGGTCCCGGCGATTGCGCAAGGAGACATCGAGGCGCGTGGCGCTGTCTCGCTTTTCGCCAAGCTGCTTGAGGTAGGTGTCGCGCATTTCGCGCGCACGTTGGACGTCGTCGTTCTTGACCTTGTCGAGCCGCGCATCGAGGTCAGCAACCGTCTGGCCAAGCTTCTCAAACAGGCTCTGTTCCCGCGACCGGGCGACAAAGGCGGCCGCATATTTGTCGGCCCACGTCGGCTCGCGTGCTTCGAAGAGCCCCCGGCCTTCAAAATACAGGTCTGATATCTTCGATTTAAGCGCGTCGGTCTCTCTACTGCGCTCAATCAAATCCTCGATCGCCGCCCGACGCCGGGCACCATCCGGATGATGCACATCAAGCGATTCGCCGCAGATGCAGTCGCTATGGGTCAGCCGATCTTCGAGCACAGGAATCGTAGCGCTCGGGATTTCGCCCTTGGTCCGCAGATCGTCGAGGATCGCTCCGGCCTTTTGGAGCTTCCCCTTCATCATTTCGCTGGCGAACTCTTTGTTGGCGATAAGATCAGCCTGCGCGAGATCGGCTGCCTTCATGCGCGCTTCGCACGCATTCTGCTGCTCCTGGACGTCCTTCAGCTCCTTGGCGATTTCCTCGCGATTGCCGCGTTTCAGCGCTTCCTGCAGTTCCCGATCAGCGCGAGCGAACAGGTCCGACAGGTTCGCGATCTCATCGGTGGTCGTCGCGAGCTTGGCTTCAAGGTCGGGCATGGAGGCGTCGATTGCCTCGAGCGCGACGCGGGTTTCGTGCAATTCCTGGCTGCCGGCTGCCGCATCGGCTTTGGACCGGATATCCTTCTCTGCCTTGCGGACATGCTCGACAGCCACCTCCAGGAGAGGCAAGCCCATCATCTGCTCGATCGCCTTCCGGACCCGCTTTTGCTGCTCGGCAGTCCTGCCCTGGATGAAGCTGAGCGCACTATCGCCATCGGTGAAAAACACTTCCCGCAACTCTGAGGGCATGTGGTTGGAGAGATGCGCCGCGACATTCGGTATTTCGACCGACCCGCGCGACGTCACTTCATAAAGCTGCGCCGTCGACTTGGCACGGACCGGGGCGCCTGCCCGATCGACGAGTGAGCGGATCAGGCGGAACCGCTGATATCCCTTCTTGCCCTGTACCTCATAGATCACCTCGCCGATCGTTTCCGCAACTGTTCCACTCGGTACGTCCATGTTGAACGTGGTGTAGCCTGAAGGAAGCGCCTCGTCGCCGAAGAGCGCCCATTGCAACGCGGTCAGCAGGGTTGTCTTCCCGCTCTCATTCGCTGCGCGAACGACGGTGATGTTCTTCTGCGGGTCGACCGAGAAGTCGAATTCGAGACCGTCGAGGAGGCGAAACCCATCGAAGCGCGCCTTTACCAGCCGCATCGGTTCAACCCTTCCCACCGCTGGAATGGGTATAAAGGTAAGTCCCGACCCGGCTCACGATATCTGCCACGCGAACGGCAATATTTGTACGTGCGAACCTGTTCTGCCGCTCTTCCGTCATGATGTCCGCGACGGCTTCGGCTAGCTCCTCATGATAGCCATCGCAGCGCGCCTCCGCGACAGCTGCCTGCTCAAGCAGAATGCCGATGACCTTTTCATCCTTGTACGGCACTCAATCCCGCCCCTTCAGCATCGCCCGCAATTCCTCAACCTGTGCAAAAGGACCTCCGTTTTGCGCGGCGTTCCTGCTCAGGCGCGCAAACTCCCACACTCGGTCGAGTTCAGCACTCACTATCTTTTTCGCCTCCGAATCCAAAGCGCTTCCGTCATAGGCCTCGGGCGGCAGGGCGACTAGATCATGGATAATGGCATGCGTCTTACCAATTTCCTTGCAGATGCGAAGCAGTCGACCGCGACGTTGCACCCACTGCCGGCGGACAGTCGTGCTCGCGAGCAAATAGGCACGCTGAATTTCCGGCACATTCACGCCTTCGTCCAGCACGCGTTTGGCTGTGAGTATCTGAAGGTCGCCGGATTTGAATCGATCCAGAATGCGGCGCGACATCTCCGGATTGGATGATTCTTCCGATGTCAGCTGATGAAATAGAATGTGACGGGCATTCAACAAGCTATTGACCGCGTCCAACTGCACCGGATCCTTGTCAGTCGTGTAAACGAGCGTGTGACGAAGATCCCGGACGTCTTCCGTGTCGATGAGTTCACCAAGTCTGATGAGCTTCGACTGAGCCGTCTCTAACACGCGACGGCGCTTCAACAGGAGGTTGTTGAGATGATCGTCCTTGACGCCAGCATCGAACTTCCAGGCCAGTCGCGAAATCTGATCGCTCAGGTCGCGCCATTCGGCCATTTCGAGATCTGCCAGAGGTACAAAATGCACGAAATAGTCGTAGGGCGTCAAACATCGCCCGATGGCATCTTCAAGCCGGAAGCTGAAACAGACCGGCCCAAAAAAGCCGATAAGAGCCGCGCTTCCGTCGTCGTCATATTGCCGCATCGGGGTTGCAGACAGGCCAAGGCGATACTGAAAAGTCTCGGGGGGGTTCCGAATGAAGGCGGGCGCTCCCAGATTGTGACATTCATCGGCGATCAGGAGCTTCGTGCATTCGAACCGCTCAACCTGGACGATGAACTCGGGCGTGCAGAGCGTATCGTTTGACACCACGATCACTTCGGTCGGTGAGAGGCCCATGCGCAATCGTCGACGCGCGTTCGCCATCGCGCGCTCACGACCCGCGGCACCATTTTCATGGGAAAGATTGACGGGGTTGAGGCCGAACAGCGCGATCTCCCGGCACCATTGCTCGATCAGCACATTATAGGGTGCTGTGACGACGATCAGCTGCGGCCCCTCGGAGGCATAGAGACGCTGTGCTGCGACCATCGCGGTCAGCGTCTTCCCCGAGCCGGTGCACATTTCCAGAATGCCACGACGCTCGGCAGCTTCCCAGGCGTCGACGGCGTCCCCTTGATGTGCATAGTCGCCGGCGCGGTATTGCAACCAGTCGGGAATCGTGAACGCCGGCGTTTCAGTCTGCGGCCCAGGCACAGGTTCTCCCGGAAGTCCGTGCCCGCGTCGCCATAAACTCAGGAACTCGGCCTCGGATGGCATGCGATCCGTCTTATAATCCTGGAGCAGCTTCTCTTGGAACGCACGCGGGAGGTCGACCACAATACAATCGCTGTCGCCGCCGCCCCATAGCAGCGCGAACTCTTCCTTCAAACGGACGCAAGTTCGCGCCGCGTCGCTGCCCATCCAATTGCGCGCGAGGCTGAGCTGCTCACGATTTCGGCCAAGCCCCGCGCCGGTCATGTTCGCCGAACCATGGAGAACTGCTTCGTCCCGGCCATCGGTGAAGATCCATGCTTTCGGATGGAACAGCGCATTGCGCATCAGCGCGATCTTCATCTGCAGGCGTCCCGCCGATATGAGCCATGCCAAGCATTCGAGCGAGTGTCGCGCGAGCGCGTCGGCGTCCGGCAGGGCCGCCTCCAGCCGCAGCGCGGCGAGTTCCTCCGAACCAAGCGTCCCCAACCGCAATGCATCCTGATCCTGTGCAGTGAGAAACGGGCTCACGATCAGGCGAAGAGGCTGCGTCGAGCTTCGGAGGTACGCTGCCAGCCCCGGCGCAATTTCAGCGAGCGACTGGCTCGCGAAATAGCCGATCATGACGTCGGCACTCATGCACGCCTGCAACGCAGGGGAGATGACGAGTTCGGCAACGTCGTCCTTCGGAAGGATATAGAAGGGTTCGACCGGGGAAAGAATGTCGACGAGGCTTGCAGCCGGCATGCCGTGCGCGGCCGCTTGGTCGGTCGTACTCACTTGTGACAGACGACGCAGCCAGCATCCGACTCATCGACACCATAGATGTCGTCGATCGTCGCCACCGGTTTGCCAGAAAGAGGATTGACTGGGCGACGTTTGTGCAGCCGTTCACGCCGGCGCGCATAATCAGCCTTGATCTGTTCAACCCTGGCTGGCGCGATCAGGTCGGTCAGGCTCTCACCTTGGGACCATGTGAAGGGTGAGCCGTCCTTGAGGGCGGTCTTTTCATAGGCCACCGCCTCGTCGAAGCGATCACGGTGATTTTCCGCCAGACGAACCCACTCGATCTTCTGCTGAAAGAAGCAAAATGTGCAGCCCGAGCGAGAACGCCAGCTATAGTAATCCGGTTCGCCGACATCGGCCTGCCGCAGCATCTCGATGACGCCCGCCTTGTCGTAGCCTGCATCGCGGAGGGGCAAATAGACCTGCATATTGGGATGAGTGGCCTGATAGCCCTCCCGCGTCGGTTCATCCGCGCGGATCGCGACGTAGGAATGCACGATCACACCATCATCCAGATCGCGGCGCAGCCAATGCTCGAGCGGGCGAAGTTTCAGCTGGCGTGTGCACCAGCGGGTTCGGGGGCTCGGCAGAAAGTTGCCATATTCCGAAAGCCAGAAATCAAAGTCGCGATCAGGGTTCAGCCTTAGTATCGAACGGCCGAGAAAGCCTTCGAGTCGATCCAGAAAGGCGTAGACTTCGGGCAGTTCCTTGCCGGTATCGGTGAAGAAATATTCGAGGGGCAGCTCGGCATGGTGTTGGCGCATATAGACCGCGAGTGCCGCGCTATCCCGCCCTCCGGACACACCCAGAATATGGCGCTCGCGGGTCATGCGGCCTCCTGTTCCGCCGCTAGGCTCGCGACAGCGCGCGCAAGCGCTGCCAATCGCAAATGGCCGTTGCCGGCATCCAAGTTAAGTGTCGCGAGAACCTCGTCTGCGAGGCTCGTCGCCTGCTTCTTCTCATCGTCGGTCAGGATGAAACTGCGCAGCAATGGCGGGATGTTGGGATCGATGCCGACCACGAGGGCCAGTGCCTCGGTCGACGAACGGCGATCGCGAACGACGGCCAGTGCTTCGAGTTCTCTGAACCGGCGTCCATAGGCCGCCATTTCGACGAGCGCCTGGTCGCGATCGCGGTCGGACCAGCCATGCGCGGGCTTGTGGAGCAGCAGGCTGATCAACCCTTCAATGTCTCCCTTACCACTTTCGAACAGGGCAGCGCGGCGCGCGAAGGCCTCGAAATTATAGTCGTTGGTGAGATTGCTGATGACGTCGGTCCGCTCGGCGAGACCGGCGAAACTGGCGCGATCGACCCCAAGCGCTCGGGCCATCGCGTCGCGCATCTGTTCCAGGACCGCAGGATAGGCGCCGCGGCATTCCTCGAGCGCGGTCATGATAAGCTCCGGCGTCAGGCGCTCGCCAAAGGCCTCCGGCAGCGCCTCGAACAACAGGCTTTCGGGATCGCTTGCCTTGAGGACCGTCGCGCGCACGATATGCGCATCCTCGCTGATCGCCATGGTCCGCTGCGCATATTGCGGCAGCTCTTCAAAGGCTTGGAAGAGGGATCGCGCGACCGGAAGCGATTGCCCATCCTGATCGAGCCCGAACAATGTTGCCAACCGGCTCAGGAAGGCGGTTTCACGCACCGAGCGATCGATATGACGCATGCGGATCTCGGCGGGCTTCTGGAGCAGCTTGTCGACGACGACGTCATCGAGGCCGGTCTGGAACACACCATCGACATAGACCGCGACGCGCTCGCGATTGGCGAGCAGGTACGCGAGCGCCACGACCGGCATCACGCCCGCCTTCATGCCATAAGGCGGCTGCGCCCAGATGGCATAGATGTCGTCGAGCGAGGTGTCGGCCCGATCCTCCAGGACGGTCCAGACAGGCCGGAGCGCTACACCAGGCAGGGTGTGCGGTGGTGCATGGAAGTCGAAATTGCCCTCGGTATCGGCGCGATGAAGACCGACTTCCTTGAGCAGGGTCAGATAAAGGCCCATCTCGGCCGGGAAGCCTTCGATACCGAGATTCGGTTCGTCCGTGTTTGCGACCATGGCGTGGCAGAGTTCGCGCAGCGCCGCCATGGCGCTCGAGGAGGGGCGATCGCGTTGAAGCAACTCGCTCTTGAGGATCGGGGTCTCGGGAAAGCCGGCATCGGCGAGCATCGTGGCGATGCTCGTGAGGGGTGCTCGGTGCGCCTTGCCCGGCTGGGGCGCGAACCACCAGCGCGCATTGGCAAGCGCCGTCTCGAGCGTGCGGTGTAGACTGTCGATGCAGCCCGATTGGCGCGCCGCGATCTCGCGGCGCGCAATGCGGTCCCCTTCGAGCTGGGGATGATCGCGCAATACGCGTTCGACGGCGAACAACTCGGTGGCGCTATCGCGCAATGCGTAGCTGTCGGTCAGGCTTCCGATCGCCATTACGGCACCGGACGCTTTCAGCTTCTTGGCGCTTGCCTTGGCGAGGGCTTCCACTTCGCCGCCATCGATCGAGCCGTCGCCCATCAACATGACCAACGCGCCGCTGCCGCGGGATTTGCTCGTCGCCAAGGTGACTGCAAGATCTGCGGCAGTATCTTCCGAGCCGACCATGCGGATGAGAATCTCGAAGGTTCTGAGTGCACCGGTCTTGAAATAATGGCGCTTCGCAGCCGCGAACCCGAAGCCCGCACGCTGGGGAAGTACGACCAGCTGCTCGGCCTCGATCGGCCCAATCGAGCGCGCGATGGCGTCTTCGAGGTCAAAGTCGCTGCCAGCGAACAGCGCATAGCCGCCGAGGCGCGGCTGCCGGATCAGGACTGCCCAGTCGAGCAGATCGGCCAGCACGTTCGCGAGACCGGCGGTGTCCAGTTCGGGTACGGCAAGGCCGAGGAAATCGTCGGCGAGGACGACGCCCGACCCGTTGCGGAAGAACTCAATGACCGCTGCCGCCTTGGTGACCGCGACATGCGCCGCCCCGCCCTTGGCGCCGGCACGCTCGATCGCCTCGAAGGCGAGGCTGAAGCGGGCGCCATCATTGCCGCCTGCGAGCGCCATGCCAACATTGCCGACGAGATAATCCCACAGCTGTGCCGGGCCATAGGTTGTGCCGTCGTTCGGCGTGGATGCCAGAAAGTCCTGAAATCCATCAGGCTCGGCCGAACTCAGAAAGCCGAACAGGCTGCGTTCGTTCTGGGAGAAACGCTGGCGGGATACCGGTCCCATGAGCAAGGCCGTAACGGGATTGAGCGGCCAAGTCTGGGCAAGCGCGTCCGCGAGCAAGGCAGCATCCGCGGGGCGCCGCTGTGCGACCGCAGTGGCCGCGAGCTCGGCTTGCTCTGCCGCGCCTGCAGGCCGGGTGTCGCAGGCGATCGCCTGCCCGAGCAAGGCCACTGTTTCATCCGCCCCGCTCAGGAATGCGATATCCTGATAGCGGCCCTGAACCTTGGCCCATTCCTGCCGGGCATCGCGCGCAGCTCGCGCGGCATATTGGTCGAACGACTGGTGTAGGATTCCGATGACGATCAGCCGGCCGGCACTACGCGAGGCGCGCTCGGCGAGATCTTGCAGCAGGTGAACGTCACCCCCGGACGCAGCCTCATGCTCGAGCATCTTGCCGAGTTCGTCGAGAATCACGAGAACTCCACCACCCTGCGCCGCTGCCGCCGACAGCCTGTCGATCAGCGCGCCATCACTGGCCATGGCGGAGGACCGTTCATCGGAACCCCATCGAAACGTCGCCGAAGCGGCCTCGGCCACCGCGTCGCGCAAGCTCATGCGGCCGCCGGTCACGGCGACGACATGCCACGGACCGTTTTGTTCGGGGAAAGCCTTGGCATAATGCTGCTGGAACGGCTTCCCCACGATCTTGCGCGCGATCTTGCGATTGTCCGGCGCGCCGGCGACGAGGTTGGCCAGCAGCAGCGCCGCACTGGACTTTCCGCCACCATAAGGACCCGTCCAGGTGAAAGCCCCTTGCTGACTCTCGATTTGACTGTCCGCCAAGGTCGAGAGCGCTTTCGCGACGCTCGCCTGCAGCACATAGCCTACAAGCGGCGGCGTGCCGTTCAGATCAGTATCGACGCGCGCGGAACGGGCAAACCGGCGATTGATCGCGACGATGTCGGCGAGCGGCGTCATGCGGCGTCCGCGAGCGAAGATGCATGCCCATAAGCGGCGGGGATCAGCATTTCGACAGCGATATCCCGTATCCGCTGAATCTGGCGCAGTCCCGCCGTATCGGTCCACCGCCAAGCGTTGTCGGTGGTATCGGCGATCCGCATCAGGCGGGTGATGACGCTGTCTTCGTCGAGCTTGAACACGCGTCCCGGCGACCCCGGGGCAAAGCATAGCTGCTCGGCTGTGAGTACGCTCGAACTGCCCTGCGCGGCCCAATAGCGCCCGATCGCATAGGCGAACACCGCGTCGGGCAGAGAAGGCTTTGGCCCCCTCACAAATTCATACCATCCGCCAAGCCGGGCTTCGCGAATCAATCCGAGTTCTGCGAGCAATGGCTCGGCCGCATCCTCGGAAGCGGCGTCGTCGCGGCGAACGTAACTGCGAAGGAACACCTCGACATCGCGTTTGAGAGTGCCGCGCGTCGCACGCCATCCCCGGCTGCTGACCAGAGCCATCAGCTCATCGACCAGGGTCGCCGGATCGAACTCGATCGCGGCCAAGCCATTGAAGGCATAATATGCGGTGGTCGTCATCTCGGGCGAGCCCGCGATATGCCAGTGGGCAAGCCAGACCGTAGCCGCCGCTTCGACATAGGGATCGAAGCCGTCGTCTTTGAGGATCATCTTGCCGAGCGTCGTCGGCAAGATCGTCCGCTCGCGCTCCGTAAAAAATCCCGATGCGGTCGCCCAGAATCGCATCGACACGGCCATGTTGCGACCGACTCCGAAACGTGCGATAGCATCTTGTTCTTGGAATGTTCCAGAAGGAGCCCCGTCGCCGACAGCGTCAAAGGCCTTTTTCAGCCACAAGAGCCGCAAAGGGAAGGTTTCGTGACCGGCAAATTGACCGCGAATATCGGAACTGACGACGGCGTGCTTCATGCACAGCATAATAGGCCGGACTGGCGAAGCCGTCCAGTAGCTATCGCTGCCTGCGCGCCGCCTCGGTGATCGCATCTGCCGCTTCTGCGATGTCCGCTTCCGTTAGATATCGGTGGCAAAACACGCGGACAACACAGGCGGCATCCTGACCAGATAAACCCATTGATTCAAGAACATGGGAGGTTCTAAGTTGCCCTGCTGTGCAGGCGGAGCCGGTCGATATCGAAACCCGATGGCTTGCTGAGGCGCAGAGATCCTCAGCATTCACGCCAACGAACTGGAGCGCGAGGCTGCCGGGAACCGTCACATGATCGCCAGTGATCGGACGATACCCAATCTGCCGATCAGACAGAGCACGCAATAGTTGTAACGACAATGAGCGGGTGTGCGCGCCGCTCGCATCGAGGTCTCGGGCCGCGATGCGTGCAGCCTCGCCGAAACCGACAATGAGCGGTACGGGCTCCGTACCCGCGCGCAGACCGCCCTGCTGCCCTCCACCAAAGCTCTGCGCCACCGGGCGCGGCGCATTGCTCGACACGTACAGCGCGCCGATGCCCATCGGTCCATACATCTTGTGAGAGGAGAAGCTCAGATAGTCGACATCAAGGTCGAACACGTCGATCGCAATCTTGCCGACTGCCTGAGCCCCGTCGCAGTGGACGAGCGCGCCGCGAGCGTGCGCGAGAGCAACCACCTCCGCGACGGGCTGCAAAACACCGGTTTCGTTGTTCGCGGCCATCAGCGAGACGAGCAGGGTATGCTCGTCGAGAAGGGCCTCCAGCTTTACAAGATCGAGCCGGCCATGATGATCAACGGGTGCCAAAACGATCTCGAAGTTCAGCTTCGCGAGATGGGCGGCTACTTCGAGTACCGATTTGTGCTCGATGGCCGACACGATGATCTTGCGCTTCAAGGCGGTTGGCACGGCTGTCCCGAGCAAAGCGAGATTATTGGCCTCGGTGGCGCCAGACGTGAAGATCACTTCAGCGCTCATGGCACCAATCAAAGCTGCAACGGACGCGCGCGCATCAGCAACGAGCCGCGCTGCTTGCTCGCCAGCGATGTGAGGCGAACTTGCATTGCCTGGCCTGCTCCAGGCTTCGATCATTGATGCTCCCGCTTCCGGGGCAAGCGGGAGGGTTGCGAAACCGTCAAGATAGATGGGAACGGCGCGCGCACGCGCATTGTGGGCCAGCGAAGCATCAAGATGGGCCGGGACGTTCAACGAATCTCACTCGAAGCGATTGCGAGCTTTGAGCTTCGCTTATCATCTGTGCGCGCGCGCATATACATGGCGGGAATGCTAGCAGAGATAGCCGCGCCGAGAAACTGGTTCGTACATCCATCCGCTGTAGATAACGCAGCTATGCCTGGTCCGGTACAAAGGGCCACTTAAACGAATGACCCTTTATGAGCGCCGCCGATCACGGCAAACAGCGCGACGGGCAATTGATGGTAATGGTCTGCGCCCATCCGAGCGGCAGTTATTCCTCTATGACATATCAGAAGTTGCCCGCTAGGATTGATTTGTAATTACGCCATTCCCGGTATTTCTGCGCTAGGCTTTCCACTCCGAGCCTCACGGCTTGATTCTTTAGCCAGCATCCACTGATCTTAGCGCTATGTCCGCGACTAAAATCCTGTGGGGCCAGATCATCGTCGTCTTCCTGATCGTCCTCATGACGGTCTGGGCCGCGACGCAATGGACGGCCGCCGCGCTCGCCTATCAGCCCGAACTGGGGCCGCCCTGGTTCGAGGCGTTCGGCTGGCCCGTCTATCCGCCGCCCGCCTTTTTCTGGTGGTGGTTCTCGTTCGACGCCTATGCGCCCGAGATATTCCAGACCGGGGCCTTCATCGCGGTGTCGGGCGGGTTCGCGGCGATCGTCTTCGCGATCGGTATGTCGGTGTGGCGCGCGCGCGAATTGAAGAATGCGCAGACCTATGGCTCGGCGCGCTGGGCCGGACGGCCGGAAGTCGGCGCGGCCGGGTTGCTCGGCGACAATGGTGTCATGCTCGGCCGGCTCGGGCGCGACTATCTGCGCCATGACGGTCCCGAGCATGTGCTGTGCTTCGCGCCGACCCGAAGTGGCAAGGGCGTGGGCCTGGTGGTGCCGACGCTGCTCACCTGGCCGGGCTCGGCGATTGTCCATGACATCAAGGGCGAGAACTGGACGCTCACCGCCGGCTTCCGCGCCACGCAGACCCGCGTGCTGCTGTTCGATCCGACCAACGCCGCGTCGGCCGCCTACAACCCACTGCTCGAAATCCGCAAGGGAGCCTGGGAAGTGCGCGACGTGCAGAACGTCGCCGACGTTTTGGTCGACCCGGAAGGCTCATTGGAGAAACGCAATCACTGGGAGAAGACCTCCCATGCCCTGCTGGTCGGCACGATCCTTCATGTCCTTTACGCCGAGGCCGATAAGACGTTGGCGGGAGTCGCCGCCTTCCTGTCCGACCCCCGCCGCCCGATAGAAAGTACCCTATGGGCCATGATGACGACGCCGCATCTCGGCGAGGCGGGCGTGCATCCCGTCGTCGCCTCGGCCGCGCGCGAGCTGCTCAACAAATCGGCCAACGAGCGATCGGGCGTGCTCTCGACCGCGATGTCGTTCCTCGGCCTCTATCGCGATCCCGTCGTCGCGCAGGTCACGCGCACATGCCAGTGGCGCATAAAGGATCTGGTCGAAGGCGAGCGGCCGGTGACGCTCTATCTCGTCGTGCCGCCGTCCGACATCTCGCGCACCAAGCCGCTCATCCGCCTCATCCTCAACCAGATCGGCCGCCGGCTCACCGAAGACCTGAAGGCGCGGCAGTCGCGCCACCGGCTGCTCCTGATGCTCGACGAGTTTCCCGCGCTCGGCCGGCTCGATTTCTTCGAGAGCGCGCTGGCCTTCATGGCCGGCTATGGCATCCAGAGCTTCCTGATCGCGCAGTCGCTGAATCAGATCGAGAAGGCGTATGGGCCGAACAACGCGATCCTCGACAATTGCCATGTGCGCGTCTCGTTCGCCACCAACGACGAGCGCACCGCCAAGCGCATCTCGGACGCGCTCGGCACGGCGACCGAGATGCGGGCGATGAAGAATTATGCCGGGCACCGGCTGTCGCCCTGGCTCGGGCATCTGATGGTCTCGCGCTCGGAGACCGCGCGCCAGCTCCTCACCCCCGGCGAGGTGATGCAGCTCCCGCCCGACGACGAGATCGTCATGGTCGCCGGCATCCCGCCGATCCGGGCGAAGAAGGTCCGCTACTACAAGGATCGCCGGTTCACCGAGCGGGTGCTGGCACCGCCCGACGCCAAGGCCAGCCTCGGGACTCCGCGTCCCGATGACTGGAGCGGGCTGCCGCCGGTCGCGGCCCCACCGATGCCCGAGCCGGTGGAGGATGCAAAACCGAAGAGGCCGAAAAAGAAAAAGGCCGACAAGGCGCGGGCAGAAACGGATGACGACGCCGCAAACGCCGACCTGCGCCGCGAGCCGCAGATGGAAACGCATATCGACATCGCGCCTGCGCCGAAGCCGGCGCCGGCCAATGAGTTCGAAATGGACGAGCCCGATCCCGACACCGACGCGGCGCGGCAGGCCGCAGTGCGCCGCCAGATGCAGGGTATGGCGCGACAGGCGTCGCTCGATCCCGACGACGGTATCGAGCTATGACTACCAAGACGCCGTTCTCGGTCTATCTCGACCCGGAGCTGATGCACGCGCTGGCGGCCTATGCCGACCGGCGCGGCAAGTCTCGCTCGCTGGTGGCCGAAGCCGCCATCGCCTCGTTCCTCTCGCCCGACGCCGACGAGCAGCGCGAGGCCGCCATCGCCAAGCGGCTCGACAAGTTGGACCGCCGCACCACCCGGCTGGAGCGCGATGTCGGCATCGGCGTCGAGATGATCGCGATGTTCGTGCGCTTCTGGCTGTCGAACACGCCGCCACCGCCCGAAGCGGAACGACCCGTCCTGCGCCGCCAGGGCGGTGATCGCTACGACGCTTTCATGGAGGCGCTGGGCCGCCGACTCGCGAAAGGCCCGAAGGTCCGGCAGGAGATCGGCGAGGACTTACCGCCTCAAGAAGAATGAGCGCCCTACGCCAGACTTGGTTTGTCGTCGCCAGCCCGCGATGATCGCATTTACTTGTTGAATCCCTATCTTTGCTGTCTCTCTTGATGTGTCCCTGACGCCGGGCGGCGGTTCGCCCGGCCCAATTCAGGGGCCAGTCGTTGACCGTCCAGCCGATCCGATCCGAGGCGAACTCACGCGGCGCGCGAATGCTGCGCACGGCGCTAGGATCGTCGATCGCGGCCTGGCTCGACGACCCCGCCGTCATCGAAGTGATGCTGAACCCGGACGGCCGGCTGTGGCTGGATCGGCTGGGCGAAGGGATCAGCGACACCGGCGAGGTGCTGAGCGCCGCCGATGGCGAACGCATCGTCCGCCTGGTCGCTCACCATGTCGGCGTCGAGGTTCATGCCCGCTCCCCGCGTGTCTCGGCTGAGCTGCCCGAAGGCGGCGAGCGGTTCGAGGGGCTGCTGCCGCCCGTCGTCGCCGCGCCCGCCTTCGCCATCCGCAAGCCCGCGGTCGCGGTGTTCACGCTGGGCGACTATGCGGCCGCCGGCATCATGTCGCCGGCCGAGGCCGAGGCGCTACGGCACGGCGTCGAGACTCGGGCCAACATCCTCGTCGCGGGCGGCACCGGCAGCGGCAAGACCACGCTGGTCAACGCGCTGCTCGCCGAAGTCGCCAAGACCACCGATCGCATCGTCCTCATTGAAGACACGCGCGAGCTGCAATGCGCCGCGCCCAACCTCGTCGCCATGCGGACGAAGGATGGCGTCGTCTCGCTGTCCGATCTTGTCCGCTCCTCGCTGCGCTTGCGGCCCGACCGCATCCCGATCGGCGAGGTGCGCGGCGCCGAGGCGCTCGACCTCCTCAAAGCCTGGGGCACCGGCCATCCCGGCGGCATCGGCACGATCCACGCCGGGACCGCGCTCGGCGCGCTGCGCCGCATGGAGCAGCTCATTCAGGAGGCCGTCGTCACGGTCCCGCGCGCGCTGCTGGCCGAGACCATCGACCTGATCGCCGTGCTGGTGCGCGACGGACACGGCCGCCGCCTCGCCGAGCTGGCCCGCGTCGAAGGGCTCGACGCCGCGACCGGCGACTACCGCCTCACGCCGCTTTCCCAACCCCAGCCAGGAGACCTCAAATGATCCATGCCCTTCGGCATGGCGCACGCCGCGCCATGCTTGCCGCCACCGCCAGCGTCGTCGCGCTGACCTTCGCCGTCCCGGCCCATGCGTCCGGCTCGTCGATGCCATGGGAAGGGCCGCTCCAGTCGGTCCTGGAAAGCATCGAGGGGCCGGTCGCCAAGATCATTGCCGTGCTGATTATCATCATGACCGGCCTGACGCTGGCGTTCGGCGATACGTCGGGCGGTGCGCGCAAGCTCATCCAGATCGTGTTCGGTCTGTCGATCGCCTTCGCGGCCAGTTCCTTCTTCCTGAGCTTTTTCAGCTTCGGCGGCGGGGCGCTGGTCTGATGTCGGACGGAGCCGAACCGATCGGAGGCTTCTACGCGCCGGTCCACCGGGCGCTGACCGAGCCGATCCTGCTCGGCGGCGCTCCCCGGTCGCTCGCCATCGTCAACGGCACGCTGGCGGGCGCGATCGGCCTGGGCCTCCGCCTCTGGATCGCCGGCCTGGTCATCTGGGTCATCGGCCACGCGCTGTCGGTCTGGGCGGCGCGGCGTGATCCGCAGTTCGTGGACGTGACCCGCCGCCACCTCCGCTACCCAACGTGGATGCGGCCATGATGAGCCTCAGCGAATATCGCGGCAAGGCGGCGCATCTGGCCGACTTCCTGCCCTGGGCCGCCCTGGTCGGCGAAGGCCTCGTGCTCAACAAGGATGGCAGCTTCCAGCGCACCGCCAGGTTCCGCGGTCCCGATCTCGACAGCGCCACGCCGGCCGAGCTGGTGGCGACGACATCGCGGTTGAACAGCGCGCTGCGCCGGCTCGGCTCGGGCTGGGCCATCTTCGTCGAGGCGCAGCGCACCCCGGCGCTCGACTATCCGGAATCCGAGTTTCCCGATCCCGTGTCGGCGCTGGTCGATATGGAGCGCCGCGAACAGTTCCGCGAGGAAGGCGCGCATTTCGAGAGCGCCTATTATCTGACGCTGCTGTGGATGCCGCCGGCCGAGGACGCCGCGCGCGCCGAAGGCTGGCTCTACGAGGGCCGCTCGACCACCGGCGTCGATCCGTGGGAGCTGCTGGCGGGCTTTCGCGACCGCAGCGACCGGGTGCTGGGTCTGGTCGAAGGTTTCGTACCCGAGGTCCGCTGGCTCGATGACGCCGAGACGCTGACCTATCTGCACAGCACCATCTCGACCCGCCGCCAGCGCGTGCGCGTGCCCGAGACACCCATGCACCTCGACGCGCTGCTCGCCGACGAGCCGCTGACCGGCGGGCTGGAGCCGAAGCTGGGCGACCATCATCTCCGCACGCTGACCATCACCGGATTCCCCAGCGTCACCTTTCCCGGCCTGCTCGACGAGCTGAACCGTCTCGCCTTCGAGTATCGCTGGTCCACGCGCGGGATCATGCTCGACAAGACCGATGCCACGAAACTGCTGACCAGGATCAGGCGGCAATGGTTCGCCAAGCGCAAGTCGGTCGCGGCCATCCTGAAAGAGGTGATGACCAACGAGGCGAGCACGCTGCTCGACAGCGACGCCTCGAACAAGGCGGCGGACGCAGACACCGCCCTGCAGGAGCTGGGCGCCGACTATGCCGGCATGGCCTATGTCACCGCGACGGTGACGGTGTGGGACCGCGATCCCGCCATCGCCGCCGAGAAACTCCGGCTGGTCGAGAAGGTCATCCAGGGCCGCGATTTCACCGTGATCCCGGAAGGGATGAACGCCATTGAAGCGTGGCTCGGCTCACTTCCCGGCCACACCTATGCCAACGTCCGGCAACCGCCGATCTCCACGATCAATCTCGCCCACCTGATCCCCCTGTCAGCAGTATGGGCGGGGCCGGAACGGGACGAGCATTTCGGTGCAGCCCCCTTGCTCTACGCAAGAACCGAAGGCTCGACCCCGTTCCGGTTTTCCCTTCACGTCGGCGATGTCGGCCACACCGCTATCGTCGGGCCGACCGGCTCCGGCAAATCGGTGCTGCTGGCGCTGATGGCGATGCAGTTTCGCCGCTACGAGAATGCGCACGTCTTCGCCTTCGACTTCGGCGGCAGCATCCGCGCCGCGGCGATCGGCATGAGCGGCGACTGGCAGGATCTCGGCGGGATGCTCGCCGACGAGGCGGAAACCGGCGTCCAGCTTCAGCCGCTCGCCCATATCGACGATCCCGCCGAACGGTCCTGGGCCGCCGAATGGCTGGCCGCGATCCTCGCATCCGAGAACGTCACCGTCGATCCGCAGGCCAAGGATCATATCTGGTCGGCGCTGACCTCGCTCGCCACTGCGCCGGTCGCGGAACGGACCCTGACCGGGCTCGCCGTTCTCCTCCAGAGCCAGCAACTCAAGCAGGCATTGGCGCCGTGGTGCGTCGGCGGTGCCTGGGGCCGGCTGCTCGATGCCGAGAGCGAGCGGCTCGGTGACGCCGCGATCCAGGTGTTCGAGACCGAAGGCTTGATGGAGAGCGGCGCCGCGCCGGCGGTCCTGTCCTATCTGTTCCATCGCATCGCGGGGCGACTGGACGGACGCCCCACGCTCATCATCATCGACGAAGGCTGGCTCGCGCTCGAATCCCCCGCATTCGCCAGCCAGCTTTCGAAATGGCTGGTCACGCTGCGCAAGAAGAACGCGAGCGTGATCTTCGCCACCCAATCGCTCGCGCAGATCGAGGGCAGCACGATCGCGCCCGCCATCGTCGAGAGCTGCCCGACGCGCATCTTCCTGCCCAACGAGCGTGCGGCCGAGCCGCAGATCGCGGTGATCTACGAGCGGTTCGGGCTCAACGCCCGCCAGATCGAAATCCTCAGCCGGGCGACGCCCAAGCGCGACTATTACTGCCAGTCGCGGCGCGGCAACCGCCTGTTCGAGCTGGGGCTGGGCGAGGTCGCGCTGGCCTTCGCCGCCGCCTCTTCCAAAACCGATCAGCTCGCCATCGCCGACATCATGGAAACGCACGGCCAGGCCGCTTTCGCGGCCGAATGGCTGCGCCATCGCGGCTGCGCCTGGGCCGTCGAGCTTCTTCCCGCCGATCCCCAACCCCAACCCCAGCAGGAGTTACTTCTATGAAGACCCCCATTCTGCGCCGTGCCATCCTGGCCGGCGTCCTCGCCACGACGGCTATCGCCCCAGTCATCGCGCCCATGCCGGCCTACGCGCAGTTCGGCGGGATCGTCTATGATCCCACCAACTATGCGCAGAACGTCCTGACGGCCGCCCGGTCGCTCCAGCAGATCAACAATCAGATCCAGCAAATCCAGCACCAGGCGACCAGCCTCATCAACGAGGCGCGCAACCTGACGTCGCTGCCGTTCAGTTCGCTTCAGCAATTGCAGCAGCAGGTCCGCCAGACCCAGCAGTTGCTGAGCGAAGCCCAACGCATCGCCTACGACGTGCAGGACATCCAGCAGGTGTTCAACGGGCGCTACAAGGGATCAGCGCTGACCGGCGATCACGCGCAGATGGTCGCCAATGCCAACGCCCGCTGGGAGGATAGCGTGGGCGCCTTCCAGGACGCCTTGCAGGTGCAGGCCGGCGTCGTCGGCAACATCGAAGGCGCGCGCACGACGATGGACAGCCTGGTCTCGGCCAGCCAGTCCGCGACCGGTGCGCTTCAGGCGACCCAGGCGGGCAATCAGCTTCTCGCGCTTCAATCGCAGCAGCTTGCGGACCTTACCGCCGCCGTCGCCGCGCAAGGCCGCGCGCAGGCGCTGCAATCCGCCCGGCAAGCGGCCGAGGAAGCCGAAGGCCGCGAGCGGTTCCGCCGCTTCATGGGCAACTGAGCCAAACCATGTCGCGCACAGCGAAGATCGCGGGGGTGGCGGCGCTGGCCGGGCTGATGATGACGGTGGCGATCGTCGCCGTCGTAAAGCCCGATGAGCCTGCGCCGCCACCGCGCGCGCTGCCCGCGGCCGAAGGCCACGCCCGGCTCGCCCGCGAACTCGACCGCTGCGCCACGCTCACCATGCCCGATGCCGGCTGCGAGGCCGCCTGGGCCGCGAACCGTCGCCGCTTCTTCCGCCAGGACGAGCCTGCGTCCCAGACGGAGAGCGAGACCCCGGATGCCGAAGGCGCCGAACCATGAACGACACGGGCGTCATCGACACCTTCCTCAATGTCTTCACCAGCTACATCGACAGCGGGTTCGGACTGCTCGGCGGCGAAGTCGCCTTTCTCTCGACCACGCTGATCGCCATCGACCTGACGATCGCGGGTCTGTTCTGGGCCTGGGGCGCCGACGAGGACGTGCTTCAGCGCCTCGTCAAGAAGACGCTCTATATCGGCACCTTCGCCTTCATCATCGGCAATTTTTCGACGCTCGCCACCATCGTCTTCGAGAGCTTCGCCGGGCTCGGCCTTCAGGCCAGCGGCGGCGGAATGTCGATCGCCGATTTCATGAAGCCCGGCACGATCGCCGCGAAGGGGCTCGAAGCCGGCAAGCCGCTGCTCGACGCGGCGGGCCAGTTCTCGAACCTCTGGGCGGTGTTCTCGAACCTCGCGCTCATCCTCATATTGCTGCTTGCCTGGGTGATCGTCGTGCTCGCCTTCTTCATCATCGCGGTGCAGGTCTTCATCACCCTCATCGAGTTCAAGCTGGTGACGCTGGCGGGGTTCGTCCTTCTGCCGTTCGCCTTCTTCAACAAGACCGCCTTCATGGCCGAGCGCGTACTGGGCCATGTCGTCTCGACCGGTATCAAGGTGCTGGTCCTCGCCGTCATCACCGGCATCGGCACGACGCTGTTCAGCCAGTTCACCAATGCCAGCCTCGGCGTTGCGCCCGACATCAATCAGGTCATGGCGATCGCGCTCGCGGCGCTGTCGCTGCTCGGCCTCGCCATCTTCGGCCCCGGCATCGCCAACGGCATCGTCTCGGGCGGACCACAGCTCGGCGCGGGCGCGGCGGCGGGAACCGCGCTCGCGGCCGGTGGCGCGCTGGTCGGCGGCGCAGCGGCCGCGAAACTGGGCGTGGGGGCGGCAGGCTCGGCCATCGGCGCGGCCGGCCGGATGACCGGCACCGCCGCGCGTGGCGGCGCACAGGCCGCGGGCGGAGCCGCCAGCGCCTACAGCCTCGGCTCGCTCGGCAAGAGCGGCGCCGGTGCGGTCGCGGGCGGCATGGCGGCGGTCGGCCAGGCAGCGGCTGGCAGCGCCGCGAGCGCCGTCCTCTCGCCGCTGCGCAAGGCGGCCGCCAAGGGCGGCGAGGCGATGAAGGCCAGTTTCCGCTCGGGCGCCCGCGCCGGGTTCACCGCCACCGGCGGCACCATCACCGGCGGCCCCGCGCCCGCCGCCGCCAGCGCCACAGCGGCCTCTTCAACCGCCGCCGCCTCCGGCCCACCCGCGTGGGCGGCCGCGATGAAGCGCCGCCAATCCGTGTCGCACGGCGCCACCGTCCTCGCCCACACCATGAAGGCCGGCGACAGCCACGGCGGCGGCGGCGGTCCCGACATCAAGGAAAAGGACTGAGCCCCAATGTTTCGACGTCCCACCATCCGCTATAGCCAGACCCCCGAGGCCACCACGCCCTATCAGCGCGCCGCGCAGGCGTGGGACGACCGCATCGGCTCGGCCCGTGTGCAGGCGAAGAACTGGCGCCTCGCCTTCTTCGGCGCGCTCGCCTTGTCGGGCGGGCTCACGGCCGGCCTCGTCTGGCAATCGGCACGCGGCCATATCGTCCCCTGGGTGGTGCAGGTCGACCGGCTCGGCGAGGCGCAGGCCGTCGCGCCGGCCGAAGCCGGCTACCGCCCGACCGACCCGCAGATCGCGTTTCATCTCGCGCGGTTCATCGAGCAGGTTCGGGCCATTCCCGCCGATCCGATCATCGTGCGCCAGAACTGGCTGCGCGCATACGAGTTCACCACTGATCGCGGCGCGATGGCGCTCAACGATTATGCCCGCGCCAACGACCCCTTCGCCCAGGTCGGCAAGGTGCAGGTCGCGGTGGAGGTGTCGAGCGTGATCCGGGCCTCGCCCGACAGCTTCCGCGTCGCCTGGACCGAGCGCCGCTATCAGGACGGCAGCCTTGCCGCCACCGAACGCTGGTCGGCGATCCTCACCATCGTCGTGCAGCCGCCGCGCACGCCCGACGCGCTGCGCAAGAACCCGCTCGGCGTGTTCGTCAACGCCCTCAACTGGTCGAAGGAGCTGTCGCAATGACCGCAAGTCCGCTTCGCCGCGCCGCCTCGGCTGCGCTGCTCGTTTCCGCTTCCGCCTTGGCCGGCTGCGCCACCACGTCGGCGAAGCCGCCCGCCATTACCTATGACGATCCGCCGCGCGAGATCGCGGCGACACCCGCGCCCGAACCGCCGCGCGCTGTCGAGGTGGTGACGATCCCCCAGCCGCTGCCGCTTCCCGGTCAGTTGAAGCCGCTCGGCCCCAGTGCATCGCTACCGGAATCCGGCGATCCCCGCCGCCGCGTCGGCGCGGCCAACGCCGCCGCCCGCGTGCAGCCGGCGCGCGACGGCTTCCTCAATGCGATCCAGCAATACCCCTGGACCGATGGCGCGCTCTATCAGGTCTATACCGCGCCCGGCCAGGTAACGGACATCGCGCTTCAGGAAGGCGAGCAGCTCGTGGGGCCAGGGCCGGTCGCGGCGGGCGATACCGTGCGCTGGATCATCGGCGACACGGTGAGCGGCAGCGGCCCCACGGCGCGCGTGCATATCCTCGCGAAGCCCACGCGGCCCGACATTTCCACGAACATCGTCATCAACACCGACCGTCGCACCTATCACCTGGAGCTGCGTGCGACGGCTTCGACCTACATGGCGTCGGTAAGCTGGACCTATCCGCAGGACGCGCTGATCGCCCTGGCAGGCCGCAATGCCGCTGCCGCATCCGCCACGCCGGTCGCGAGCGGCGTGGACGTGACCGCGCTCAATTTCCGCTACCGGATCGTGGGCGACCGCGTGCCGTGGAAGCCCGTTCGCGCCTTCGACGATACCGCGCAGGTGTTCATCGAGTTTCCAGCCGGGATCGCGCAGGGCGAGATGCCGCCGCTGTTCGTGACCGGCGCGGCCGGCGATGCCGAACTGGTCAACTACCGCGTGCAGGGCCGCTACATGGTGGTCGATCGTCTGTTCGCCACCGCCGAGCTGCGCTTGGGCGACAAGCGCAGCGAGCAGCGCGTTCGTATCGTGCGCGAGGACGGACGGCGGGGGCGGCCATGAACGATCCGGCCGACACCCCTGCCGCCGAAGCGCCCGCACCGCAGGCGCCGCGATCCGATCCTCAAGCCTTCCAGCTTCGGGGTGATCCGCCGCGCGTCATGCGCCTCTCGCGCAAGGCGCTCGCTGTCGTGGGTCTCGCCGCAGGGATCGGCATCGGCGGCTCGCTGATCTACGCCTTGAAGCCCGCTGGTGAGAAGGAAGCGAAGGAACTCTACAGCACCGACAGCCGCGCCACATCCGAGACCATCACCTCGGGACCGAAGGACTATGGCCAGGCCCCGAAGCTCGGCCCGAAGCTCCCCGGCGACCTCGGCGGCCCGATCGTCGCGGCGCAGCAGCAGGGCGAGAATGTGCCCGTGCCGCCGATCGGCGGGCAACCCGATCCCCGCGCGCAGGCGGAGGAAGCCGCCCGGCAACGGGCGCAACAGGAACGCGACGCCGCCCGCACGGCCGGCGTCTTTCTTGGCGGCGGCGGTGCGGGCGCCATGCCATCCGCTGCGACCCCACCGAGCCTTGTGGCGGCCCCGACCGTAGCCCCGCCCGTGGACGAGACCGCGCAGGGCGACCAGGCCGCGAAGCGCGCGTTCATGGCGCAGGCGTCCAATCAGCGCACGGTCAGCGTCGAGCGGCTCGTAACCCCCGCATCGCCCAATATCGTGCAGGCGGGAAGCATCGTGCCCGCGGCGCTTATCACCGGCATCCGCTCGGACCTGCCCGGCCAGATCACCGCCCAGGTGACGGCCAATGTCTATGACAGCCCGACCGGGCGCATCCTGCTCATCCCGCAAGGCGCGCGACTGATCGGCGAATATGACAGCGAGGTCGCCGCCGGACAGACCCGCGTGCTGCTCGCGTGGGATCGGCTGATATTGCCGGACGGCCGCTCGATCGTTCTCGAGCGCCAGCCCGGCGCCGACGCGGCCGGCTTTGCGGGCCTACAGGACCGCGTGAACCAGCATTGGGGCAATCTGCTCAAAGCCGCCGCCGTCTCGACGTTGCTGGGGGTCGGGACCGAGCTGGGCGCCGACAGCGAGGACGATCTGACCCGCGCGCTGCGGCGCGGGTCGCAGGACACCATCAACCAGACCGGCCAGCAGATCGTGCGGCGGCAATTGAATGTGCAGCCGACGCTCACGATTCGGCCGGGCCACCCGTTGCGGGTCGTTCTGACCCGCGACCTCATATTGGAGCCGACCGGAGTGACACGATGACCAAGTTAAAGCTGGGGCCGCTTCCCGACGAGAAGCCGATCAAGGCGACCGTGGACATTCCCGCTGCGGTGTATCGCGAACTGAACTCCTATGCGGAGGCGCACGCGGCCGAGACGGGCGGTTCGCCTATGCCGCCCGAGAAACTGCTCGTGCCGATGGCCACTCAGCTCATGGCGACGGACCGGGGTTTTCGCCGCTGGCTCACGCAGAGGAAGTGAGCGCGCGCCGCCTGCTGTCAGTTGCCCATGAACTTCTTGAAACGCTCGCGGCCTTCCGCCTCGATCACCGCCTGCTCGGCGTTGGTGCATTCGTCGCCCCGCGCCGAACCCTCCGCGCATTGCTGCACGACCTGCCGAGCTTCATCGATATGTGCCGCGAAGTATTGCGTTCCGCGCGGCTCGGCCGGCGTCGGGGAGGCGGCAGACGGGCCGACGACGGTCGCTGTCCGTTCGACGGGCACGATCACCGGCCGCAGCACGAAGCCGGCGCCGAACCCTATAATGAGCGTGACCAGCACGATTATGAGTGTTTTTCCTTGCATCATGACGGCTCCTTTCCCGGTTGCTGAAACGGTGGTTGCGGCCCAGGCACGGACGGCATCGAATAGCGAGCGGTGACGAACTCAAGAAAACGGCGCAGCACCGGATTTTTATTGTCCTCGCGCCAGTAGCCCGAGAAGCCGATCCGCGTGTGCCCGTTGGTGTCGTGGACCTCGCGGAAGACCACGCCGGGGACGTGGATGCCGAGCGCCGACTCCGCGACGACCGAAATGTGCCCGCCGAGCGCGATGACGCTCAGCACGGTATCCCGCCGGATGTCATCCATGACGATCTCCGGCGAGTAGCCCGGCATCCCGAGCTTGCCCAAGAGCATGTTGCGCGTCTCGGGACCTGGATCTTGCTCGGTGAGCAAGAACCGCTCGCCGGTCAGGTCGGGCCAGTGGATGCGTTCGCGCGTCGCAAGCACGTGCGCTTCCGGTATCGCCACCAGGATGCGCTCGCTCCAGAACGGGCGCCTCATCAGGCCCCGATACGACGCCTCGCCGATCATGATCGCGATGTCGAGCAGTCCGTTTTCAATCCCCGTCAGCAGTATTTTGCGGTCGCGCTCGAACCCGCATAGCTTCACCTTGGGATGGCGTTCGCCAAACTCGCTCAAGGTGGCACGCAGGTTGCCTGCCGAAAAGGACGTGTAAAAGCCCACCGCCAACCTGCCAGCCTCGCCATTGCGCGTAGAGCGGACCCAGGCGTTTAATTCGTCCCACTCGCCCACGATTCGCTGCGCGGTGCGGAGATAGGTCTCGCCATCCTTGGTGAGCGTCGCGCCGCGCGTCTTGCGGTCGAATAGGGTTATGCCAAGCCGCTTCTCAACATCGAGGACATGCCTGCTGAGCGTTGCCTGCTTTATATTGAGATTGCGTGCGGCTCGACTAAAGCTCCCAGCTTCGGACGCTGCTATCAAATAGCGGAGCTGGCGCAACTCAATCATTTAAGGGTACTACTGTCATGGAATTTGACCGACTACCTGTGCTCACCAATAAATACTGCCTCATGAGGCAGTATTTTTCGTTTCAGGCGCTGTGATGAAGCGGGCCAATCGTGGTCGAACACGCATCTCGAGATCGTCGATGATTTCATAGACCACGGGAACCAGAACCAGCGACAGCGCCGTCGACGAGATCAGCCCGCCGATCACCGCAAGCGCCATCGGCACACGGAACTCGGAACCTTCGCCAAGCCCCAACACGGTCGGGACCATGCCGGCGGCCATCGCGAACGTCGTCATGACGATAGGCCGCGCGCGTTCGCGACAAGCTTCGATCAATGCATCATGCTGGCTCACGCCCGCACGTTCGGATTCGATCGCGTGCTCAACGAGCAGGATCGAGTTTTTCGCGGCGAGCCCCATGAGCATCAGCAATCCGATCAGCGCCGGCAGGTTAAGCGCGGCGCCGCCAAGGACGAGACCGGCAAAGGCCCCGATCAAGGACAGCGGCAGGGCGACAAGGATGGTGATCGGCTTGAAGAAGCTGCGGAACAGCAGCACCAGCACCGCGAAGATCAGCGCGACGCCGGCGATCATTGCGCCTATGAACCCGCCGAACAGTTCAGCCATATCGGCGGACTGACCGAAAGCGGGCCGGGTCACACCATCGGGCAGTTGCTGGATGATCGGCAAGGCGTCGATCTTCGCCAGTGCCTGCCCGATCGATACGCCGTTCAGTTCGGCCTGAACCGTCACCCGGCGCTCGCGGTCGAACCGCTCGATGCGGGTTACACCCGGCTCGAAGCTGAGAGACGCCACGGCCGAAAGCGGCACGGATTCTCCGTTGGCCAGAGGCACGCGCAGATTGCCGATGGTCTCGAGATCGGCGCGCGCGCTGTCAGGGAGCCTGACCCGGATCGGAAGACGCTGCTCGCCATCGTTGAACCGGGCGGTATTGGCGTCGATATCGCCCATGGTGGCGACGCGGATAATCCCGGCCAGCGCCTCGGACGTTACGCCAAGCCGCGCCGCTTCATCGGGCTTCGGGCGGATGACCAGTTCGGCGGCAGGGCGCGGGGCGAGCTGGTGGACATTGGCCATTTCCGGCACGCCGCGCATCTGGCGTTCGAGCGCCAGCGCGGCTTTCGCGAGGGCATCGCCATTCTCGCCAGCAAGAATGACCTGGACGTTGGACCCGCTGCCGCCGCCTTCGCCATAGCTCAGGCGCACATCGGGGATGGTGAGGAGGACAGGCCGGATCGCCGCCTGAAACGCCTGCGTGGTCCGGTCGCGGTCTTTCTTGAGGAGGATGGTGACGGTGCCCGTGCCGACGCTTCCGCCGCTGCCGATCGAGCTGAAGACGAGATCGACATCGGCCTGTTCGTGCAGCCTGTCGGTGAGCAGGGTCGTGGCCCGGCGCATCTCCTCCAGCGTGACGCCGGGCGGCCCCTCGACCTGGATATCGACGATGCCGTCGTTGCTCTCCGGCGTGAACCCGGTCGGGAGGGTCGTTGCCAGCCACAGCGAGGCGATGAACAACAGGCCCGCGCCGGCCAGAGAGCGCCAGCGATGAGCAAGCGCCCATTCGACGGTTCGGCGGTAGGGGCCGTTAAAGGGCTTGCGCGGCTTGGGGTGGGCGGAGGGCTTGAGGAAGTAGGCGGCCATGAGCGGCGTGAGCAGCCGCGCGACCAGCAGCGACGACAGCACCGCGATCGCGACCGTCAGACCGAACTCGCGGAAAAACCGGCCAGCCATGCCGGGCATCAGCGAGACGGGCACGAACACGACGACGATCGCCATGGTCGTCGATATGACGGCGAGCCCGATCGCGTCGGCGCCGATGAGTGAAGCCTGATAGGGTGTTTCCCCGGCCTCGATACGCTTCTCGATATTCTCGATCTCGACGATCGCGTCGTCGACCAGCACGCCAATCACCAGCGTCAGCGCCAGCAGGGTGATGATGTTGAGGCTGAACCCGAGCACCGCCATCGCGGCAAAGGTCGGGATCAGCGCGATCGGCATGGCGATCGCAGCAATGACCGTGCTGCGCCACTCGCGCAGGAAGGCGAACACCACCAGCGCGGCGAGCAGCATGCCTTCGAGCAGGACCATGACGGTGGCGTTGAAACTTTCGCGCGTATTGTCCGCGCCCGATATGAGCTTGCGGAACTGAACATCGCCATGCTCGGCCTGGAGCTGCGCGATCGCCTCGGTCATCTCGTCCTCGACCGCCACGTCGGACGCGGCGCGGGTCTTCATCACCTGGAAGGCGACGACCGAGCGGTTTTCGAGCTGGGCAAGATGCGTGCGCTGCGCCGGGCCGCTGGTGACGCTGGCGATATCGCCAAGGCGTATCTGGCGCCCGTCGCCCGTCGGGATGATCGTATCGCGCAGCTTGTCGACCGTATCGGCCGCGCCAAGCACGCGCACGGTCTGCGTGCGCCCGCCGACCTCCGTGCTGCCGCCCGGCACATCGGCATTGAAGCTGCGCAGGGCATTGTTGATCCCCGGCACGGTAAGGCCGCGGGCTTCAAGACGCTCCGGATCGAGCGTCACGTTGATCTCGCGGTCGACCCCGCCGAGGCGCTGGACCTGGCCGACACCTTTTCGCGCCGCGAGGCGCCGGGCGACCGTATCGTCGACGAACCAGCTCAGTTCCACATCGGACAGGCGCGACGAGGACACCGCATAGATGACCACCGGCTTGCTCTCGAACTCAAGCCGCGAGACCACCGGCTCCTCCACCTCGCGCGGCAGTTCGTCGCGGATACGGTCGATCGCCGCGCGCACTTCATCGCTCGCGCGCTGCGGATCTTCGCCGATGTCGAAATTGACGATCGTGCTCGACCGGCCAAGGGTGACGGTGGATTGAACATGATCGACGCCCGGAATATTGGAGACCGCGGCCTCGACCTCGCGCGTGATCTGCGTCTCCACTTCACTCGGCGCGGCGCCGTTGAGCGTCACCGACACCTCGACGCTGGGGAAGGACACGTCCGGCACCAGCTTGACCGGCAAGGTGAGATAGCCGCCGACCCCGGCGAGCATCAGCAGAATGAAGAGGATACTGACCGGAATCGGGTTGCGGATCGCCCAGGCGGATATGCGCATCGCGCGTCAGCCCTTCACGGGTGAGGCAGGCGCGGGTCCTGCGGCGGGCTTGACCGCTTCGACGACATCACCGTCGAGCAGGAAGGCGCCGCCCCCCAGCGCGACGCGGGTGCCCGCCGGCGGGCCGTCGATCAATTCGACCCACCCGGCTTCCCTGACGCCGGTGCGGACCGTCTGTGCGCGCACACGCTTGTCGGCGCCGACCACCATGATCGTGGCGCCGCTGGCATCGAACTGGATTGCGCTTTCCGAAACGGCGGCGGCCATGCGCGGCACGCGCTGGAATTCGGCGCGGGCAAAGCCGCCGCTGCGCACCTGCGGATTGACGGGCAGGCTGATCCGGGCGCGGCCGAGCTTGGTGCGGGGATCGACGCGCGGCGACACCAGACGGACGGTGCCGTCAAGCTGGAGGCCGGAAGGAAGACTGACCCGCACGGCGGTTCCGGGGCCGATCGCCGACAGTGCGTCTTCGGGGATCTCGGCATCGAGTTCGATGCGGCGGTCGCGGGCGATCCGGAACAGGGGATCGCCGCCTCCGCTGGCAACCGCGCCGGGCCTCGCGGTTCGCTCCAGCACCACGCCGGCGAACGGCGCGCGGATCACCATCTGGGCGCGCTGGGTCAGAAGGTCATTGAGCTGGGCGTTCGCGGCAGCAGCGGCGGCTTTCGCGCTGTCGGCCTGGGTCCGGCGGCTCATGATCTGCTCGTCGGACAAAACGCCGGTGCCATCGAGACCCGCCACGCGCTCGGCTTCCTGCTCCGCCTGACTGGCCTGAGCCTTCGCCTGGGCCAGCCCTGCGCGGGCCTGTGCGATCCGCGCTTCAAGCAGGGTAGGATCGAGGCGGGCCAGGGGCTGGCCGGCGCGAACGACCGTGCCTTCATCGACCAGGACGGCGGAGATGCGAAAGCCCGTCAGCTCCGACCCGATCGCCGCTTCCTCGAAGGGGATGAGCAGACCCGATGCGGCGAGCGTGCCTCCCAGGGGACGCATCTCGATCGCGGCCACCGAGACCGCTCGGGCGGGGGAGGCAGCTTCCTTGGCGTTTTCATCGCCGGTCGACCCGCCCGAACAGCCGGTCAGGGCGATCGCCAGCAGCGCGGCGGACAGGTGGGTCTTCATCGTCATTCCCTGGATCGCTGGGGCGCCTCGGGCGCGGTCCAACCGCCGCCGAGTGCCTGGAAGGTCTGGACCGAGCGTTGCAGCGCATCGACCCGCGCATTGGTGAGGGCGGTTCGCGCGGCGCGGAAACTCCGCTCCGCATCCAGCGTCTCGGAGAGGTCGTTCAGCCCGCGCCGGTATCGTTCGAGCCCTGCGTCATAGGCGCGCTGCGCGCGCACCAGCCCCGCCTCAAGGGCTGCTACCCGCTCGCGATCGGCGGCAAGCCGCGTCAGCGCCTGATCGACTTCGGAATAGGCGGTGTGGACGGTGCGTTCATAGGCCAGCACCGCCTGCTCCGCCCGCGCGCTGGCGCCGCCAAGTTCCGCCTTGAGGCGCCCGCGATCGAAGATCGGCAGCAGGATATTGCCGCCGATCGCGCCGAAGACCGTGGTCGAGGCGATGCCGCCGGTCTGCGCATTATAGCCGAGCGTCGCCTGGGGCGTGATGGTCGGATAAAAGGCGAGTTCGGCAAGCCGGACATTGCCGGTCTGCGCGGCAAGGCGGGCATCGGCCTCGCGTATATCGGGCCTGCGGATCAGCAGCGTGCCGGGAAGCGTGCCGGGGACATCGGGCACGCGAACCTCAGCCTGCGTAATGGCGAGGCTTTGCAGCGGCGCCGTCCCGGTCCCGATCAGCACCAGCAGGGCACGCCGGCTCGCATCGAGCGCACCGGCAAGGTCCGCCGCCTGCGCCCGCGCCTGCGCAAGATCGCTTTCCACCCGGTCGAGATCGGAGGTCGCGGCAAGGCCGCGGTCCACACGCACGCGCACAATGTCGGCGAGCTGCCCCTGTATGCGTTCGCTGGCGCACGCATCCTCAAGCTGGGCGGCGAGCCCGCGCGCCTCGAACAGGCCGCGCGCGACATCGGCCGCGAGCATCGCGCGGACACCTTCATAGTTGAAGCGGGCAGCGGCAAGGTCGGCCTCGGCCACATCGCGCGCCGCGCCGCGCCGCCCGAACAGGTCCAGCTCCCAGCTCAGCGGGAGCGAGACATTGCCGGTCTTCGTCGTATTGGGGGCGAAGAGGTTGGTGAGCGAGCCGCCCCCCGGAAGCCCCGGGATGGCAAGATCGGGCGCCGATACATAATCGGTCCGGCGGATCTCGCCGGTCGCCTGGACATTGCCCTGAAGGCCATAGCGCGACAGCGCCGATGCGCGCGTGGCGCGGGCCTCGGTCAGCCGCGCGAACGCCTCGCGCACCGAGAAACCGCGTGTCAGCGCCTGATCGACGAGAGCCAGCAATTGCGGATCGTCATAGAGCAGCCACCAGCGATCGAGCGCGGCCGCCGGGAGGGCGGGGCCGGCGGCATCATAGGCCGCCGGCAGGTCTGCCGCTGCCGGTCGGATCGGCGGCGCGTTTGCGCAGCCGCCGAGCCAGAATACCGCGCCAAGCGCGGGCGCCTGCCAGGCAAGCGCGCGCGACAAGGCCGTTCGCGGCCGCGAACCGGAGCGTTTCATCTTCACCCGTCTCAGGCCGATGCGCGCCGTAAGGCGGTCATTCCCCGCGACCCGCGCATTACAGGCGATAGGTCAGCGTGAAGATGCCCGAGGGCTGGGTTTTCTTCTCGACGAGCGGGCTATCGGCAGCGTCGCCGATCATCGAGGTGACGCCGCCCGTGGCGCTCAGTGTGATCCGGTCGGTCAGCCGGTAGGAGGCGGTCAGCATGCCCGACACATCCTTGAACCCGCCGCCCATGCCGAACTCCGGCAAGCCCGACGCGAGCGATTCAGTCGGCGTAACGCCGAAATAGCGATCATTATATTTGCGGTCGGCCCAGGTCGTGCCAACCGTGGGGGTGAGCGTGAAGCGCGACGAGATATTGATCGGATAGGAGATGCTGGCGTCCGCCACCGTGCCCTTGGTTCCGCCCGAGACGATCTTGACCGCGCCGAGCGTCGCGACGAAGCCGCCGGCACGGATGTTGGTGAAGAGACGGGCGCCCACCCCATCACTCAGCCTGTCGATGCCATCGGGTACATCCTTGCCGCGATAGCCCTGCACGAAGACGGCGCTGGCGCCGATCTCGAAATGCTCCGTGCTGATCGGGATGACGCCGACGCCGTTGCGCAGATTGGCGAAGAGCCAGCCTTCGCGAATGTCGATGGCGGGAATGGGGATGATACGCGTTTCATCGGACCCCTGATAGGCAGGCGTGGCGGCGACACCGACGCCAAGGACGATATGATCCTGGTTCTGCGATTGCGCCTGGGCCTGCGTCTGCGCGGGCGTCTGGGCCTGGGCGGTGCCGGCCGCCGCCGCGCTCGCGGCGACAATCAGCAAGGCGGTGGACCGTCGGAAGTGACCCTTGGAAATCAGCATCATGGTAGAACTCGCTTTCATATCTGGTGTTCGTTGGAACGCAGGGGGTGGCTGGACATCAAAAGTGTGAGGACGTGCCGAAGCACGCCCTCACACAGTCATCGGCACGGGCTGGCGGACATGGCGACGGCTCTCGCCGGGCAAGGGTGTGGGGGCAGCCCGGCATTGCCGTCTGTCGCTTCCCGGTGCCGATGAACTGCGAGTCCACTTTCGAGGTTGTTTGCGACCCGAGGCGCTCGCAGCGAGATGAAGGGAAGGGCATGGTCGTCACCAATGCCGAGCGGCATGGCGCTATTCACAGCGGACATTCTTTCGATCGATCGCGCGTCCCGCGAGCGCGCCGCCACCGGCGCCGAGGATCGTGCCGAGCGTCTTGGAATCGCCGGGCGCGATGATGTTGCCGAGGATGCCGCCAGCCAGGGCACCGACGATGGCGCCGCGCGAACCGTCCCGGCGCTGGCAATAATAGCGCCCGTCGCGATCGCGATAGATCCGGTCGCGATCGCCGAGCTGGCGGCGCTCGCGTGCGCCCCGCCGGTCATCGTCGCGCCGCCGATCGGAACGACTGCGATCCCGATCCCGGTCCCGGTCCCGATAGCCATCTCTGTCCCGGTCGACATGGCCATAACCGGGGCGTGCGCCGCGGTCGCCATAACTGTCGGAAGCGCAGGCCCCGAGCGAGAGCATGGCCGCGATGACCGGAACGAAGACGATGGTACGCATGTATATTTAGTCCCTTTCTGAATTTACCGCGCCGCAGACGGCTGCGTCACTTTTCGTCGTCAGGCTCGTCCTGCGAGACGCTGGTGCCCGCGACCTGCGGCATATAAAGCCCGGTCACGCCGCCCACGACGCCGTTGGCGACCCCGCGGGTGATGTTGCGGCGCGACCCGAAGCGCGCGCAGGGGTCGGGGTCGGCGATCTTGAGCTTCGGGCGGTCCTCGCTGGCGAAGGCGTCCGCCACCCTGTCGCCGAGCGGCTCGGCGAGCTGGAGGGCATCACCGGCGCGCGACAGCGATGGCTTGGTCCGCCCGACGATGCCGGCATTTTTCGTCCACAGCACGGCCGCCACCTGACGGCCATCCGGCGCCAGAAGCTCGGATTCGACGGCAAGGCCGCCGGTCGAGGAGGGAACACGGAAATTGACCAGCGGGACCGGATTGACGAAATCCACAGCAGCGGCGGCAACCGATCCAACCCGGCTGTTCGATTGCAGGCGGACAATCGCGGTGCGGATCGTCCCGGCGCCAGGTGCCGGTTCGGCCGCGATCACGAAGCGTTCGCTGACCTCGAAGCAGATCTGCCGATCGACCTCGCGCAGCACCATCGCCTTTTCCTCGGCCGACAATTCGGTCTCGATATCGGGGGCGATGACGGCGGGCTGGATGAAGACCATCTGCACCGCGTCAGACGCCGCGTCGTCACGGTGATGGGCCGACGCATTCCTCTTCGCTTCCGCCGCAGGCAAGCCCGCGTAGCTCGACAGGAAACCGGACTGCGCAGCCGGGCTGCTCTGGCATGCCGATGTCGCGGCAAGGATAGCAACCAGTCCGCCATATTTGAGTGTCATCGCGCCGAAGCGGCTGTGACGAGCAAAACCCACCGACACGTTTGACCTCCACTACAAGATACGCATCGTATCCTAAATATGAGGGTCCACTGTCAATAGGGATCGCACTGTCTCTTATAATTTTCTCCCGGCCCTTCTGGGATGTTCAGGGAAACGACTGAAAATCCGCCTTATTTGCGCGTCGGCAATCCCTCGCCCGTGACCAGCGGAAGGAAGGTCTGGTCGAGGATTTCCGCAATCGCCTCGTCCGAAATCTGTTTCACGGTAATGACGACCTCGTGCATGACGAGGCTGAAAGGCAGCCGGACGACGCGCGGGGTCAGGCGGTCCTTCTCGATGTCGCCGCGCGCGATCGCGCGCTCCATCACGTCCTTCATCGGAAAGTCCTGGAAGCGATCGTCCATGAAGCTCGTCCCTTCGGCCGCCATGTCCTGGCTCATCTCGAAGATGAGGCCGAGCAGCTTGGGCGGCGCGCGATCGGAGAAGCGGCGCAGAAGCAGGCACATCTCGTCGCGGAAATTACCGAGATCGGGCACGATGACGGGATTGAGCCTGATGTGGCGGACAATCGCCGCCGATGCGATGCTCGCCTTTGTCGGCCAGCGCCGGTAGAGAACCGCGCGGCTTGTGCCGGCGCGATCCGCCACGGCCTGGAAGGTGAAGTCGCTATACCCACGCGCCTCCAGCTCGCTCCATGCAGCGTCGAGGATCGCCTCTTCAAGCGCTGCGCCTCTCCGGCGTTTTACAGTCGTTTCTGTCATTCTTGGCCACCACTCGGGCTTGCACGCACTATGCTTGGAGTTCCGGTCAAATCACCTTCCTTAATCTCTTAAGAGACGTTCTGGACCTTCTGCTAGCGGTTTGACGGCAAAAAAGCCAATCCTGCGCTTTGTCCCTGGCGGCGGTCATCAGACTTTGGGGGCGATCCCTGCAAGGCTGGCCAGCCTGCGGCCCATCAGCCCATCGCGCTGATCGTCCGGCGGAACCGCGCGAGGGCAATACCGAAAAAGGCAGCGCCCAGGATCGCGAGCGCCACGAGCTGCGGCCAGACCACGTCCATTCCCGCGCCCCGGAACAGGATGGCCTGCGCCATCTCGACGAAATGCGTGGTGGGCGCCACCAGCATGATGGTCTGCACGAACTCCGGCATTGCCTCGCGCGGCGTCATCCCGCCCGACAGCATCTGGAGCGGTAGGAGGATCAGGACCAGCAGCAGGCCGAACTGCGGCATCGAGCGCGCGATCGTCGCCATGAAGATACCGAGCGAGGTGGTGGCGAACAGATGCAGGCCCGCCCCTGCGAGGAACAGCGGCACGGACCCCTGAATGGGCACGGCGAGGAAGCCGCGCACGATGACGACCAGCGAGAAGGAACAGGCGAGCAGAACGACCAGCCCCATGGCCCAGACCTTGCTCATCATGATCTCGAAAGGCGTCACCGGCATCACCAGCAGATGTTCGACGGTGCCGTGCTCGCGTTCGCGGATCAGCGCGGCGCCGGTCAGCACGATCGAAAGCATGGTGATATTGTTGATGATCTCCATGATCGTCTCGGACCAGCTCGCCGTCAGCGTGGGATTGAAGCGGGCACGCACCGCCAGCTCGACCGGCTGCGGCCCGCTGCCGCGCGTCCCGGCCAGGAACTCGGCGACCTCGCCCTGGATGATCTGCTGGACATAGCCGCCGCCTGTAAACGCCTGCCCCATGCGCGTCGCATCGATGTTGAGCTGGATCGCCGGTCGCCGCCCGGCGAGCACATCGGACTGAAAATCGGGCGGGATGGTCAGGGCGAAGGTGTAAAGCCCTGCGTCCATGCCGGCATCGGCGTCGGCCAGATCGGTCATGACCGGGGCCATGAAATGCGGCGGGTAGAGCGCGCCGACGATACGGTTCGACAGCGGAGAGCGGTCCTCGTCGATGATCGCGATCGGCGCATTGTGCAGCGTCTCGGGCTGGCTGCCGCTCGACATGGCGACGTTGATCGAAAAGGCGAAGATGATGAGCCCGACCATCATCGTGTCGCGGCGCAGGCTGCGCAGTTCCTTGATGCCCAGGCGCCAGATGTTGGTCAGCGTGCGCATGGTTCAGCGCTCCTGTTTCTTCGTCAGCATCACGCACAGGACCAGCAGGATCGGAAAGGCGGCCGCCAGCGTCAGAAGCGGCCCGATCAGGTCGAAAAAGCCCAGCGCCTTGGAGAAGACGCCGCGCGAGATGGTGATGAAGGGGCCTGCGGGATAGACACTGCCGATCAGCTTTCCGACCCCTTCGAGTGACGACACAGGCGTAATGAAGCCGGAAAATTGCGTCGCCGGCAGGATGGTGCCGAGCATCGTTGCGAACAGGGCGGCGATCTGACTGCGCATGAAAGTGGAGAAGAGCAGCCCGAGCGCGGTCGCGGCCAGCACATAGAGGAAGGCGGCAAGCGTCAGGACGAGAATATTGCCTGTCACCGGCACCCGGAACACCACCGCTGCCAGCAGGAAGAGCAGCAGGAAGTTCACCATGGCAAGCGCCACATAGGGCATCTGCTTGCCGAGCAGGAATTCGACGGGCCGCGCCGGGGTCACATAGAAATTGATGATCGAGCCAAGCTCCTTCTCGCGCACCACGCTGAGCGCCGTGAGCATGGCCGGGAACATCATCAGGAGGATCGGAATGACCGCGGGCGTGATCGCCACCAGGCTCGCGACGTCCGGATTGTAGCGGTAGCGCGTCTCGATATCGATCGCGCCGGCGGTGGGCCGCACGCCGGTCTGCTCGCGCGCGAACTCGCTCAGCCAATGGCCGTGCATGGCGCGCAGATAACCTTGCACCGTCTCGGCGCGATCGGGCATCGAACCATCCGCCCACACACCGATTTCGACGGGCACGCCGCGTCCGATGTCGCGCGCGAAGCCGGGCGGAATCTCGATCGCGAGGCTGATGTCGCCCGATCGCATGCGGCGGTCGAGATCGCCATAGTCGGTGATCGCGGCCTTCTGCGTGAAATAGCGCGATCCCGACAGGTTAAGGACATAGTTTTCGCTGGTGGTGGTAGCGTCCCGATCGAGAACGGCGAAGGTCAGGTTCTCGACATCGGTGCTGATGCCATAGCCCATGATGAGCATCAGGATCACGCTGCCGAGCAGCGCCAGCGTCGCCCGGATCGGGTCACGGCGCAGTTCGAGGGTCTCGCGCCGGGCAAAGCTCAAGACCCGGCGCCAGCTAAACTGCCGGATCTCGGTGTGCGCCTTGGCTGCATCCGGACCAGGAGCCGACTCTTCCGGCGCTGCCGCCGCATCCTGACCCGACGCCTCGCGCAGATAGGCGATGAAGGCCTGTTCGAGCGATCCGTCGCCGCGCGAGGCGGCGATCGCGGCGGGCGTATCGCTGATCAGCACCTTGCCCGCGTGCATGAGCGACATCCGGTCGCAGCGCGCGGCCTCGTTCATGAAATGGGTGGAGATGAAGATCGTCACCTTGTCCTGCCGCGAGAGGTCGACCATCATCTGCCAGAACTGGTCGCGCGCGATCGGATCGACGCCCGATGTCGGCTCGTCGAGGATCAGCATCTCGGGCTTGTGGATCATCGCAACGGCGAGGCTCAGGCGCTGCCGCTGCCCCAGCGGCAAGGCATCTGGAAGCTCGGCCATGATGTCGGTGAGCCCGAAACGCTTTGCCATCTCCTCGATGCGCGCGGGTATATCGGCCTGCGGCACATGGAAGAGCTGCGCGTGCAGCTCCAGATTCTGGAAGACGGTCAGCTCGGCATAGAGGGAGAAGGCCTGGCTCATATAGCCGACGCGCTTGCGGGTCTCCATGTCGGCGGCGCGCACCTCGCGCCCGAACAGCCATGCCTGACCCTCGCTCGCGGTCAGCAGCCCGGTCAGCATCTTCATTGTCGTCGATTTGCCGCAGCCGTTCGACCCCAGGAAACCGAAGATCTCGCCGCGCTCGATGCGGAAGTCGACATGATCGACCGCAGTGAAATCGCCGAACCGCATGGTGAGGCCCTTCGCCTCGATCGCGATATCCTGGGTATTTGCTTCGCGCGGCGGGATGACGACCGGCGCGTGCCCGCGTCGGCGCTCGGGCGGCAGCAGGGCAATGAAGGCCTGCTCCAGATCCTCGCAGCCGGTGCGCGCATGGATGTCCTGCGCCGTTCCGGTGGCGAGGATGCGGCCTGCGTCCATCGCGATCAGCCAGTCGGCGCGCGCGGCCTCGTCCATATAGGCCGTCGAAAAGAGCACGCTCATCTGCGGCCTGTCGGCGCGGATGCTCTCGATCAACTCCCAGAATTGCGCGCGCGAGAGCGGATCGACCCCCGTGGTCGGTTCGTCGAGCAGAAGCAGATCGGGATCGTGGATCAGCGCGCAGCACAGTCCCAGCTTCTGCTTCATGCCGCCCGAGAGCTTGCCGGCGGGGCGGCCGCGAAAAGGCGCGAGGCCGGTTCGCCGTGTCAGCTCGGCGATGCGCTCTTCGCGCTCCTGCGCATCCTGACCGAAGAGCCTCCCGAAAAACTCCAGATTCTCATCGATCGTGAGCGTGGGATAGAGATTCTTGCCAAGCCCCTGCGGCATATAGGCGATGCGCGGGCAGACGGCCTCGCGGTGGCGGCGGTCGGCCATGTCGCCGCCCAGCACCTCCAGCGTTCCTTGCTGTATGACCCGCGCGCCCGCGACCAGCGAGAAGAGGCTGGACTTGCCGACCCCGTCCGGCCCCATCAGCGCCACCATCCTGCCTGCCGGAACATCGAGGTCGATGCTGTCGAGCGCCCGCGTCTTGCCATAGGAGAGGCCGATGCCCGTAAGGCGGGCCGCCGGCGCCTCCCGGTCGGCCGCGCCTGTCGCTCCCGTCACGGCAGGGGCCGAAGCGCGAGGCTGTCGGGCCAGTGCACCTCGGGGTCGATCCGAAGATAGGCGACGCCCGGAAGGCCGGTTTTGACATGGGCGATGTTGCGCTGGAGCAGTGGCGGATCGATCCGCGCCTTCACCCGGAACATGAGTTTCTGCCGCTCGCTCTGGGTCTCGACGGTCTTGGGGGTGAACTGCGCCACGTCGGCGACAAAGCTGACTTTCGCCGGGATCGGATAATCGGGCGCGGTGTCGAGGACGATACGCACCTCGCTTCCGATGCCGACCCGGCCCGCCTCGGTCTCGGGGACGAAAAAGGTCATATAGACATCGGTGAGGTCGACGAGGTTCAGCACGCGGCCTCCGCCGGAAACCACCTCGCCGGGCTGGGCAACCCGATATTGCACGCGCCCGGCGCGGGGTGCGCGAAGATCGCTGTCGCGAATATCCGCCTGGACGCGCTCGATGGTCGCACGCGCGGCATCGACATTGGACCGGGCGCCGATCACCTGACTACGCGCCGTGGCCACTGCCGCATCGACGGCCGCGAGCTGCGCGCGGGCCGCTTCGACCGCCGCCGCCGCGCCCTCGACATTCGCCGCGTCATCATCGCGCTCCTGCACGGCGGTTGCGCCCTCGCGCGCCAGCGTCTCGGACCGTCCGAGCCGCTTGCGCGCCGCGACAAGTTCGGCCTCGCGTTGCCGCACGGTGGCGAGGGCTGCCGCCCGCTCGCTCTGGCGCTGCGCGACCTGGCTTTGCGCGGTTTCGATCATGTTGATCGCCTGGGCGAGCTGAGCCTGCGCCTCGGCTTGCTGCGCTTTCAGCACGTCCACGTCCATGTGCGCGACAACCTGCCCGGCGGCCACCATCTGCCCTTCGTCGGCAACGATGTCGCGTATTCGGCCCGGCGATTTGGCGGAGACGTCGATCTCCACCGCCTCGATCCGGCCATTGCCGCTGATGATCCCGTTCGGGAGTCCGGAAGACTTGAGCGCCGACCACAGAAAATAGCCCAGCCCGAGGGCAGCGACGGCGAGTCCCGCGCGCATGAGCCATTTTTTGCGTGTTCCTTCTGTCATGGCTGTTCCCCGCCTTGCGTCCCGCTGTCGATGTCGAAGGTCCGGTCGGCGGCGAACCCGCCTCCCAGCGCTGAATAAAGGGCGACGATGCTCGCCAGCTCGGCGCGGCGAAGCTGGACCAGCGCCTGCTCCGCATCGAACAGGTCGCGCTGGGCATCGAGTACTTCGAGATAGGCCGATCGGCCATTGTCGAACCGAAGCTGGGCAAGCCGCGCGCGTTCGCGCTGCGCGTCCAGCAGCGCGCGTGTGCTGTCGATCTGGAGGCCGAGTTGCCGCCTGCGCACCAGGGCATCCGACACATCGCGAAAGGCGGTCTGGATCGTGCGCTCATACTCAGCCACAGCGCGGTCGCGTCGTGCCTCGGCAACGTCGAGATTGCCCTTGAGCCGCCCTGCGTTGAACAGCGGCAGCGTGATGGTCGGCGTGAAAGTCCAGGCCTCGCTATTGGCGCCAAACAGGCCGTCCAGCGCGTCGCTCGCCGTGCCATAGGCGCCGGTCAGGCTGATGTTGGGAAGAAAGGCAGCGCGCGCCGCGCCGATGTTCGCATCGGCGGCCCGAAGCTGATGTTCGGCCGCGACGATATCGGGCCGGTTGACCAGCAGGTCCGACGGCAATCCCGCCGGAAGCTCTGCAATCGGTCCCGTCGCGGCGAGACCGAGCGCACCCGGCGCGATCGTCACCGGGCTTCCTACAAGCAGTGCAAGCGCGTTGCGGTTGACAGCCCGATCCTGCTCCAGCGCGTGCAGGACCGTCTGCGCCTGCGCCAGCAGGGTCTGGGCCTGGATCATCTCCAGCCTGGAGCCGGAGCCCACCTCATAGCGCCGCCGCATGATGCGCAGCCCCTCCTCGCGTGTGCGAAGCGACTGCGCGGCAAGGGCCGCGCGTTCCTCATAGTCGCGTTCGAGCAGATAGCCGTTCACGACCTGCGCGATGAGATCGGTCGCGACCGCGCGGCGCGCTTCCTCGCTCGCCAGATATTGCGACCGGGCCGCATCGCGCAGATTGCGCAGCCGGCCCCAGAAATCGATCTCCCAGCCCGCGCTGAGCTGGGCGCTGACCTGCCGCGTATCGAAGCGCTGGGTTCCGGTCCCTGGAAGATTGAAGATCGAACGGCCCCGCGTTCCCGTGCCCACCGCGTCAAGCTGCGGATAGAGCGGCGCGCCCTCGATCCGCCAGGCCGCACGCGCTTCGGCGACCCGTGCGGTCGCCACGCGGATGTCACGGTTGTTTGCAAGCGCCTGGGCGATCAGCGCCTGCACCTCGGCATCGTGGAAGAAATCGCGCCAGCCAAGCCGGGCGATCGACGGCTCCTGTCCATGCACGCCGGGATAATGATCGGCGACCGGCAGCGAAGGACGACCATATTGGGGAGCAAAGGAACAGCCGGAAAGCAGCAGGGCGAGGCCGGTCCCGATCCAGCCTGCGCGCCATTCTTCCCGACGCCTCTTCTTTGATTGCTCAGCCAACAGTCGATAACCCCCATTTGCCCGTGCCCGACTTGTCCTCGCCCGCGACGCTCGCCTGTTTGCCCTCAATCTGGACCGCGCGCGCAGCGACGTGCCCAAACGCACGCACTGCGCCAGCCAGCCTCCCGCGAACAATCGCGAGAAAGACACCATCTCTGTGAACGAGACCCCGTCATATCGTCAGGCGCGCTCGCTTACAAGATACTAATCGTATCTTAGCGGAGCCATCTTATCTGGAGTGTCGCTGTTCGAACTGAGGCCGTTGGCTCGATGACGCATAGCTGAGAGAGTCCGATGCCGGATTGGAGCCTACGGCTGATAACGGATGATCAGGAGATCGCCTTCGAGCTTTTCGATCAGGGCCTTGGCAGTGCTGCCGATGAGCGCGTCGAACAAAGCGCCCCGCCCATGGCTACCTATCACCGTCAGATCCATCTGCTGATCCTCGACATAGTCGCTGAGCTGCCGCTCTGGAGAGCCATGTTCGATGACCACGTCGAGCCGCTGGCGTAACCGCGCCTCCACTCGGTCATCACCAAGAAACCGGGTCTGAAGTTCCTTCTCCATCGCGCGCAGGTCACGTTTGAAGCTCTGGTCGTCAAGAAAGCCGGAAAACGGCACATCATAGGCGTGGAACAGTGTTAGTGCGGCAGTCGGAAACAGATGTGACGTTGCCAGCAGCGCCTGAAGCGATGCTTCTGAAAAGTCGGTCGCCACCATGATGTTCTTGTAGGGTCTTGTTGCCCGGTCATGTACGACGAGGACGGGCGCCGCCGATCCTCGCACAAGCCGATTGACGGTATTGCCAAGAAAGAAGCGACCCAGCGTTTCATCGCGTGCGACGCCTGTGACGATAAGGTCGCAGCCTTCGCGGGCAGCGATCGCCAGCAAGATTTCCGATGGCTCGCCTTCCTCAACTATGACGCGGATGCCACCGGCAGCGTCGCCCAGATCGCGCCGGAGGCGCCATCGCATCCGGTCGATGGGGCTCGGCAGGCGCCGCCAGGACGCCGGCGTGCGATCGAAGCGGAACTGGCGCGTTGCGTCGGGGTCCACGACATGGGCCGCGATCAGTTCGGCGTCCCAGGCCCTGGCTAGCTGGATCGCACGGTCCAGTGCCCGATCGCAGCGGCAACTGAGGTCCGTGGTCAATAGTATCTTCCGCGGCGCGACTATCTCATTCATGCGACATCCTTTCATCGTTAGTTTGGACTAAGTCAGTCCAGTCAGGACAGTTCGTCGAACCAGCCAAGGCGGCGCATCAGCAGCTTTTCCGCTTCAAGGCAGAAGAACAGACCTGCGCCCAGGGCGATGATGAGCGCGCCGTCGGTGAAGGTGAGCGGCCGACTTTCGAAGATCGCCTGCATGAACGGCGCATAGGTGTAGAGAAGCTGCGCGATTGCGACCGTTGCGATTGCGCCAAGCACGACCGGCGTTCCGATCGCGCCGCGCCAGGTGAGCGAGCGCATGTGGAGATAGCGCACGTTGAACAGGTAGAAGATTTCCGCCACGACCAGCATGTTGACGACCATCGTCCGCGCCGTTTCGACGCTGCGGCCCTGATCGAGCGTGTAGAAGAAGACGCCAAGCCCCAGACCCGCGAGCAGCATCGAGACGAGGAAGACGCGCCAGAGGAGGAAGGGCGAGAGCAGCGGCGCGCTCGCTGCCCGCGGACGCCGCGTCATCGTGCCCGGCTCGCTCGGTTCGAACGCAAGGACCAGACCCAGCGTCACGGCAAGCACCAGGTTGATCCACAGGATCTGGGTTGCCGTCATCGGCAGGGTGAAGCCAATCAGGATGGCCAGAACGACAGCCACCGTTTCGCCGCCATTGGTTGGCAGTGTCCAGGCAATCACCTTGCGGATATTGTCGTAAACCGTGCGTCCTTCGCGCACCGCGGCGACGATCGAAGCGAAATTATCGTCGAGCAGGACCATCTCGGCCGCTTCCTTCGCCGCCTCGGTCCCCTTATGGCCCATCGCGGTGCCGACATCGGCCTGCTTGAGGGACGGCGCATCATTGACGCCATCACCTGTCATGGCGACGATGAGGCCATGCGACTGGAGGGCTCTAACGATCCGTAACTTATGCTCGGGGCTGGTGCGGGCAAAAACGTCGACGTTCAGCACATGCGCGGCAAGCGCGTCGTCGCTCAGTGCTTCGACGTCCTTGCCAGTAAGGCCGTGCGGATCCGCGCTGATATCAAGCTGCCGTGAGATGGCGAGCGCCGTGGCGAGGTGATCGCCGGTAATCATCTTGACGGCGATGCCGGCCGAGCGGCACTCGGCAATTGCCGCTCGCGCTTCGTCACGCGGCGGGTCGATGAAGCCCATCAGGCCGAGAAACTCGACGTCGCTCTTCAGGTCGTCAAAGACAATGCGCTCCTTGCGCGAGGCGAGCCGCTTCATGGCGAAGCCGAGCAGGCGTTCGCCATGTTCAGCCGCCTTCGTGATCCGCTGGTCCCAGAGCTGCTGGTCGATGCCCGCGATCGCCATCACTTCTTCGGGCGCACCCTTGATGAAGATCACCGGTTCGCTGCCTGGCCCCTCATGGAGGGTCGCCATGAAGCGATAGGCTGCATCAAATGGGATTTCGTCGAGCCGCCGCCATTCGCCGCGCAAGTGATCAGCGTTGGCTCCAGCCTTCATCGCCAGCGCGACCAGCGCGCCTTCCATCGGGTCGCCATCGACCTTCCAATGTCCGCCATCATTTCGCAGCATCGCATCATTGCACAGAAGTCCGCAGCGGATGATGGCGCTTGCCGAAGCAATGGCGTCGGCATCGTCATCGGCCCCCTCGCTGGTCAGGCCGCCCTCCGGCGCATAGCCTGAGCCTCCCACCAGAATCTCGTCTTTCTCGATGAGAACACGCCGCACCATCATCTCGTTGCGTGTGAGCGTACCTGTCTTGTCAGAGCAGATCACGGACGTGGCCCCAAGCGTTTCTACGGCGGGAAGCCGCCGGATCACGGCATTGCGCTTGGCCATCCGTTGCACGCCGATCGCGAGGGTAATCGTGATAACCGCCGGCAGCCCCTCGGGGATGATACCAACGGCAAGCGCGACGATCGCAATCAACGCATCAATCCAGTGAAACTCGCGTGCCACCACAGCGAAGGTGAACAGGGCGACCGCACCCGCCATGACAAACCAGGTGAAGCGGCGCGCAAAGCGGTTGATCTGGCGCAACAGCGGCGTTGTGACCGTGTCGACAGACTGGAGCAGACGGCTGATCCGGCCGATCTGCGTGTCCATCCCGGTTGCAGCAACAACACCGCTTGCTTGTCCCGAGGCCACGAGCGTGCCTGAAAAGGCCATGCTGCGCTGGTCGGCAATCCCGAACGACGCCTCGACCGGATCTTCATGCTTTTCGACAGCGACGGACTCGCCCGTGAGCGGAGCTTCATCTATAAGAAGACCCCTGGCACGCAACAGCCGAAGATCCGCAGGCACACGGTCGCCGGCCTCCAGCATCACGATATCACCAGGCACCAGATCGGGAACTGCGACCGTGCGACGCGCGCCTTCGCGCAGGACGACCGCGTGTGGAGCGATCATGTCGCGGATCGCGCCCAGCGCGCGCTCGGCTTTTCCTTCCTGGACGAAGCCGACGACCGCGTTGACGAGAACGACCACCGCGATGACGATCGCGTCGACGAGATGCCCGAGCAGCCCGGCTGCAAATGCTGCGGCGAGAAGAAAATAGATCAGCGCGCTGTTAAACTGGGCGAGGAAGCGTAGCAGTGGATGTATCCCCGCCGCGCTGGGAAGCGCGTTCGGGCCATGCTCTGCAAGCCTCTTGCCAGCGTCTTGCTCACTAAGACCGGCAATGTCTGCGTCCAACCTGTCGAGAACCATATTAGCCGGCAGAGCATGCCATGCCACGATCTTATCCAGCTTCACCGATTATCACCCCGTCAGTTCGTTGAACTGGCCGAAAGATCAGGATTGGCGCCTGCCGGGCATATACGGGATCATACTAGGGTATAGTTCGGCCCGCGCGGCAAAGAAGATCGCTTTAGACCGCACCGTGCGTGCAGGCCGGGAATGCGCACAGAGCGCCTACCTTATCATATCGACAATCATCATCGGTCCCTTCCGGGTTCTCGATAGCGTTTGCTCATGGCCGTCCCCGAACATGGGCGGCGGGATCGATAATCGTGATGGCATCGCGCGAACCATTTGCGACGGCATCGACGATCCCGAAAATCTCGACACGACCGCCTTCGTTGTAAATGCGTCCCGCCACGGTGCCGTGGATGATGGCGCGACTGCCCCTCTCAATGACCAGGTTGCCCGTGATTGTGCCGTGGAGGACGAACCGGGCGCCTCGGCGCAGGGTCGCGTCGCCGGCGATCATGCCATAGAGGGCGATATCTTCATTGAGGGTATAAGGGCCTTCGATCCTGCCATGCTCTGCTCGCACAACGCACTCCGGTAATGTGTGAAACGACACTGTTATACATCATCCAGGCTTATCGGAGTTGCTGGCGGAAACTGAGATAGAAATTACTCGAACACGGAACAGCCTGGCTCCGGTCTTGTGATCCTCATTTGGCGGGCAATCCGGCAAGCGGCCTCGCAGGGGCACGGAGTCCTTTCCGTTCCGGCAAAGGCAGCGTCAGTGTCCGAACAGGACGGGCAAGGGCGCGCCATTGATCAGATCATGGGTGACGCCGCCCAGGAACAGCTCGCGAAGGCGCGAGTGCGCCGACGCGCCGACCACCAGCAGATCTGCCCGGTTCCGCCTCGCAAAATCGACCAGGACAGCAGACTCGCTCTCACCCTTCGAGAACAAACCATGGACCGTCACATCAAAGCCATGCCGACTGAGATTGCGGGCAATGTCGGTACCGGGTTCAGACCCATGCCCTTTTGCGCTGCTTTTGGCGTCGACGACGACCACGTCTATTTTCGCGCCAGGCATTGCCAACTGCAATGCGTCACCGAGCGCGCGGGTTGCTTCCCGCGTCGCATTCCACCCAATCGCCAAATGATGGAGGGGGCGGGGATTCCACTGTGGTGGCAGGATCATCACCGGCCGTCCGGACGACAGTGCGACATTTTCGAAGAGGCGCCGGCGAAGATGTTTGTTGGCGTAGGCATCGGCCTGTCCGAACAGGATCAGGTCAGCATAACGAGCCTGGACCGGAGCCTTGTCTAGTAGAGACTCCGGTGCATCGCTCAGTATCCGCACCTCGAAGCCGTCCCGCTCACCGATCCTGGCAACCTTGGCCAGCTTCTCCTCAGCCGCCTCCACATAGTCCGCGAGCAGAAAATAAGGTGGCCCGTAAGCGACAGCATAGTCGGGGGTAGGAACCGCCGAGAGGATTGCGATGGTGAGATGCGCTTCGCGAAAGCGTGCAAACTCGCGCGCATCCTTCAGGAACTGCTCGTCCGCATCACCTGTATCGACGATCGCCAATATGTCCTTCGCCATCATACCCTCCGCAATTGCATCGGCGAGATGGTCGATCATCAAGGAAACTAGTGCATTCGTGGAATGTACGTAGGCCCCTTGGAACAGTGTGTACTTCGACAATCCGCCCGCTGAGATAGCGATGAATTCACGGTAAAGCGCGCTTCCTATGTTCGGCCAGTGGCACGATCGACGCAGGCGAGCAGCCTGCGGTCGACCAGGGGCTTCTCCAGAATATCGGTGAACTCCGCATTTTCCCGATCTTTGAGATAGGTTCGATCGGCCGTTATCAGGATGGCCGGCTGTCGCCATCCGGCGGCCCGAAGGGCGTGCAGCAATTCCGGCCCGCTCATTCCCGCCATGCGATCGTCGGTAACAAGGCAAGCTGCCAGGGTGGCGGAAGGATCAGCGAGCGCGAGAGCGGCGCTCGAAAAGGCGCGCACGTCATAACCATAGGCCCGGAGCATCAACTGGATGGAGCGACGATCGGCGCTGTCGTCTTCCACGAGCAGGACACGCAACCGTTCTAAATCGGCATGACTGCCACGCTGTAGCATCGCGGATTTCCACTCGGGCTTTACCATCTGTTGCCACTATGTGTCTCATCCAAATTCCCGTCCCTACGTAATCCCCCCAATCAAAAATCTCAGTTCGGATAGATGCCCAGGCCGGCTGCGAAGGCGATCCGCAGGGCATCGGGGAAGGAGCGGACGCCAAGTTTCGCCATCAGATTCGCGCGATGTACCTCGACCGTTCGGGCGGATATGCCGAGATCATAGGCGATAGTCTTGTTGGGCAGCCCCCTGGCAAGGCCTTCGAGGACGTCGCGCTCACGCGGGGTAAGGCTGGCTATGACGAGCGCCGCTTCCTGCGCGGACGCCGCATAGCGTTCCTTGTCGTCGAGCCGCGCGAAGGCAGCCTCGATGGCGTCAAGCAGCACCGCAATGTCGAAAGGCTTCTCGACGAAATCGACCGCGCCAGCCTTCATCGCGCGCACCGCGATGCCGACATCGGCATGACCTGTCAGCAGAACGATCGGCATCGTCACGCCTTGATCGATCAGGGCCTGTTGGACATCAAGGCCATCCATGACGGGCATGCGGATGTCCAGCAGGATACACCCTTCGGCGGCGCTTCGCACATCCTTGAGAAACTCGACCCCCGACGGCCACGCTTCCACTCTATATCCCGACTTCTTCAGAAGGAAGCCGGCCGAACGGCGGATTGCCGCTTCGTCATCAACAATATGGACAGTGGGCCTATCGCTCATCGCGCTCCTCCGAAATGATGTGCATCAAGGTGAAATGAAAGCGCGTCCCGTGACCGGCGGACGATTCCACCCATATCTTGCCGCCATGCGCTTCGACGATCGTGCGGCAAATCGAAAGCCCCAGGCCCATGCCGTCTGTCTTGGTGCTGAGAAAAGCCTGGAAGAGTTGGGACGCGACCCCCTCGTCGAGGCCAGGGCCGGTATCCGCGATAGTGACACGCACCATCCCCGCGCTTCCCAGTGCACTCGCAATGGTGATGATCCGCGTCGGACTTTCCACCATCGCCTCGGCGGCGTTACGGATGAGATTGACCAGGACCTGCTCGATCTGGATGCGATCGGCGAGCACTGGCGTGGCCGCCTGATCGAGCTGAAGTCGGACGGTGATGCCATGTTCGCTCAGACCAACCAAGCCCAGCGAACATGCTTCCTCAATCAATGTCGGCAGATCATGGACCTGCTTCTGCACCTCGCCGCGGGCCACGAAATCGCGCAACCGGCGAACGATCTGTCCTGCACGCAGTGCTTCACCCGCCGCGTCGGCCAGCGCGTCCCTCACTTCGGCGACGGTTTGCGGATCGGGCGACTCCAAGAGGATGTTGGCGATTTGCACATAGTTGACGACCGCGGTGATGGGCTGATTCAATTCATGGGCGAGCGTCGAGGCCATAGCCCCCATCGCGCTGACCCGGGAAACGTGGATAAGTTCGGACTGGAGATCCTTGAGGCGAGCCGCTGTGGCCTCCTGGTCGGTGAGGTCGCGCATGAAGCCGGTAAAGACCCGCTCGCCTCCACCGGTGGCTTCACCGATTGCCAGCTCATGGGGGACGAGGGTGCCGTCTTTCCTGCACCCCATTACGCGCCGCGTGCTACCGATAATATGCGCTTGGCCGGTCTTGAGATATTGGGTGATATAGCCATCGTGCGCTTCGCGGTCGGGCGAAGGCATCAGCATTGAGACATTCTTGCCAAGAACCTCGCTTTCGTCGTAACCGAACATCCGCTGCGCCGCGTTGCTGAACGAGAGCATCGTTCCTTCGGCATCGATCGTCACCATCGCATCGGGGACCGTCGCCAGAATGGCGTTGAGCTGTGCTTCGCGCTTCTCGATCGCGCGTTCTGCTGCCTTCTCGTCAGTGATGTCCCGGACGACCTTCCCAAAGCCCCGCAAGCGCCCGTCAGCGTCGTGGAGCGCCGTTATCGTCACATCGGCAAGAAACTCTGACCCGTCTTTGCGTAAGCGCCAGGTCTCTTCCTGAAACCGCCCATCCGCGCGGGCCTGGGCAAGGTCCGCCTCGGGTTTGCCTTTTGCCACATCCTCATGCGGATAGAAGGCGGCGGCGCTGCGGCCGAGGATTTCCTGCTCCTTCCAGCCTTTGATCCGTTCCGCGCCCTTGTTCCAGATCGTGATGTGTCCCCGCGCATCCAACATGTAGATGGCGAGTGTGGTCGCACCGTCGATCAGCAAAGCCTGTTCTTCGGCCGTTTCTTGCGCTTTGCGTGAACTCTCGCCCGCGTCGATTTCATGGACATGCGCTGCTTCGCGCCAGTGCGAAAGCCGCCTCATAAGCAGCACGATCCCAAGTGAGATCGTCACAAATCCCGCCGCATGGACGAGGCGGTCCGCATCGCGAAACGGCGTATCCACGAGCAAGACTCCGCTCAGTGCCGAAGCAAAGGCAGTGGCTGCTGCCGCCATGACGCCGCTCGCCCATGCGGAGGCAAGAACCGCTATTGTCAGCAACAGCCAGGTCGGCCGATCGGCGAGGAACGGTTCAAGAGCGATGGCGGCCAGCGTTGCGATGCAGACCGACAACAGCGACGTGATGACAACGCGCGCCGGGGACGCGGGAGAAGCCTGCGGTGAAAGCCTTACTGCCACTGAAGTTCATCCATCTGCCGTCGCCACAATTAGAGACAGATTGTCTCCTTTAGCGACCCGGCGCAACCGCTTGGCGCTCGTCGGCGGTGGCGGCTGATCGGGATGACACTCCGGAGCGAAGGGCGATGAGCATGAAATCGCCCGTTTTCCTTTGCACGTCCACCTGCTGCTGCTTCGTAAGCGATCGCAAGCTACGTACATTCCACGATGGCCGGTGAAGTCGGCGAAGGCCAGGCTCCGGCCACCCGTCTGAAAGGACACAGCATATCAGGAGACCATCATGGCACAGCCCCTCGAAAACGTCGTCGCCCTTGCGCAGGCGAATATCCGCCTTGGCCTCAAGCTCGCCGAGACGTGGCGGGAGAGCGGTCAGAAGCTGATCGAACTTGGCACCAAGGGAGTGGCCGAGATTGGCGAGGAAACGCGTGTCGCGTTGGCGAGCAGCCTGTCTGCCGACAAGGGAACCTCGGTCAACAGCGTCAACGGGCACTGGCAGGACATGCTTGCCGAGGTCGAGGCTGTCCGCATCGCGACCGCGCAGGAGATGGAGGCAGCGGTGGGCGACTGGCGCAAGAGCTGGGCCGAGGCGTTGACCCTCGATGCCAACCTCCCCGCGGAAACGCTTTTCAAACCCTGGCTGACAATGCTTCAGTCAGTGGCCCCGTCTCCGGCCCCGGATAAGGGCGTGACGGCAAAGAAGTCCTGAAAGCGCAGCTCGCTCGCGCGGGCGATGCATCACGCCAGAAGATGCTGGCCGCTGTCTACCGGAATGATCGTCCCGGTGATGCGACGGGCGGCGTCGCTGACGAGGAACGCCGCCAGAGCGCCCACATCGGTGATGTCGACCAGTTGTCCCGATGGCGCTGCGCTGGCAGCGCGGTCCAGAAGCTCATCGAACCGCTCGATGCCGCTGGCGGCCCGGGTTGCGATGGGGCCGGGGGAAATCGCATGAGCGCGGATTCCCTTTGAGCCGAGTTCGGCGGCGACATAACGCGTGGCGCTCTCGAGCGCGGCCTTAACCGGTCCCATGAGATTGTAATTCTCGACGACGCGCTCCGAACCATAGAAGGTGACGCAGAGCAGACAGCCGCCATCCGCCATCAAAGGTTCGGCGAGCTTCGCCATGCGCAGAAAGCTGTGACATGAGACATCCATCGCCAGCGCGAAACCTTCGGCCGACGAATCGACGACCCGCCCGTGCAAATCTTCGCGCGGCGCAAAGGCAATCGAATGGAGCAGGAAGTCGAGGCCGCCCCATTCATCGCGTATCCGCTCGAACAAGGCTTCCAGCTCGCCCGGCTGCCGGACATCGCAAGGCGCCAGCCACTCGATGGCAAGCGCCTCCGCCACCGGTTCAACATAGGTTTTCGATTTCTCGTTAAGATAGGTTGCAGCCAACCGCGCGCCACAGCGCGAGAAAGCCTCGGCACAACCAGCAGCAATGCTGCTGTCGTTGGCGATGCCGACGACCAGTCCGCGCTTGCCTGAGAGATCCACGAGCGGCTTCATTTCGATGTGCTCCTTTCCGACGAAATCAGGTCGGTGACATGATGGGCAATGACTGCTTCTTCATCCGTCGGAATGACGCGAACGCGCACTTTGCTTTCCTGCGTGCTGATGACGGCGGCGTTCGCGCTGTTGGCCTCTGGATCGAGAGCGACGCCTGCCCATGACAAGCCTTCGCAAATCCGCGCCCGGATGACGGCATCATTTTCGCCGATGCCGGCTGTGAACACGAGGCCGTCGAGCCCTCCTAGCGAGGGAATCAGCGCCGCCGCCTGACGGACAGCCTGTCTCACGAACAGCGAGATGGCTTCGGCCGCCTCGGGTGCTTCGCTGGCGTGGAGCGTGCGCATATCGCTCGATATGCCGGACACGCCAAGCAGGCCGGATGTCCTGTAAAGGAGCGTCTCGACCTCGTTCGGCGACATGCCCATCTGCGTCTGCAAATGGAGAACGACACCGGGATCCAGCGCGCCAGCCCGCGTGCCCATCATGAGACCATCCAGCGCGGTGAAGCCCATGGTCGTATCGACGCTCTTGCCCTCGCGCATTGCGCACATGCTGGCGCCGTTGCCGAGATGCGCCGCGATCACCCGCCCCCCGGCATGCTGGGGATCGGCATCGAGCAAGCGCCTGGCTATGTATTCGTAGGACAATCCGTGAAAGCCGTACCGCCGCAAGCCCTGGTCATGGAAGGTACGGGCCAGGGGCAGGCGCGTGGCGAGCGGGGGCAGGTGGTGATGGAAGGCGGTGTCGAAGCAGGCGATCTGTGGCCGATTGGGCGCTAAGGCGCGCAACGCGCGCACGGCGGCCAGGTTATGGGGCTGATGAAGCGGCGCCAGTGGGACCAGAGCTTCCAATGCTTCGAGCAGGGGATCATCGATCAGTCGAGGCGCATAGAAATCGCTCCCGCCGTGGACGATGCGATGACCGATGGCGACGATCTCACGGTCGCCGAGCTGTTTGGCGGCCCAGGCGAACAGATCTTCCAGCAGATGCTCGTGCGAGAGGACACTTCCTTGCGGCCAGTCACGTTCAAGGATGGCCTCCCCTTGGGCATCGCGGGCACGCAGGCGAGGCGCTGTGCCGATCTCCTCGATCTTCCCGCCGGCATCGAAGCGCAGGCCATCGGCCAACAGTTCATAGAGCGCGAACTTGATGCTGGACGAACCCGCGTTGAGCGTGGCGATGACCTTCACGAGGGCCGGACCAGAGGACCGGGCGACGCTTTCGTTGCGGCGCGCGCTAGAAGCACGGCGACGGCGCAGGAAGCGAGGCTCGTGCGAAGAGAATCCGCTCGGCTCGTGAGGATGATGGGAACCCGTGCGCCCAGCACCACTCCGGCCGCATCAGCTCCGCCGAGAAACGTAAGCTGCTTCGCGAGCATATTGCCTGCTTCCAGATTGGGAACGACGAGGATCTCGGCGCGACCGGCGACGAGCGAGACAATGCCCTTTTCCTTGGCTGCCTTCTCGCTGATCGCATTATCGAAGGCGAGGGGGCCGTCGAGGATGCCGCCGCTGATCTGGCCGCGATCGGCCATTTTGCAGAGCGCAGCGGCCTCCAGGGTCGAGCGGATTGCCGGGTTCACCGTTTCCACAGCGGAGAGGATCGCGACCTTTGGCTCCTCGATACCGATCACATGCGCCAAATCGATCGCGTTGCGGATGATGTCTGCCTTGTCCTCAAGGCTCGGCTCGATGTTAATCGCGGCATCGGTAATGATGAGCGGCGTCGGATGGCCAGGCACGTCCATGACATAGGCATGGCTGACCCGGCGTTCGGTCCGAAGGCCCGTCGCCGAGGGGACCACGGCGCCCATCAGCTCATCGGTATGCAGCGATCCCTTCATAATCAGTCCCGCCTCGCCCGACCGCACCAACTCCACCGCGCGGGCCGCAGCGGCATGACTGTGAAGCGTGTCAACGACCCGGAACGCGGAGATGTCCTGGCCGGCATCCTCGGCCGACTTGCGGATCCGGGCCTCCGGGCCGATGAGCAGGGGAAGAATAAGACCGGCTTTGGCGGCGTTGGCAGCAGCCGTAATGGCCGCCGGGCTGCAAGGATGGACGACGGCGGTCAGCACCGGATCGCCGCCAGCCGTCTGTTCGATGAGCCTGCGATAGCCGTCATGATCCGAGATCTGGACGTCGGGGAGCGCGATGCGCGGACGGCGCACCTTCTCGGTCGGCGCTCGCACCTCGGCTTCGCCGGTGATGACGTCTTCGCCCTGCTGATTGACGCAGCGGCAGTCGAACAGGATCACCTCATGCCCCGGACGCTTCTCCTTGACCGTAACGGATGCGGTGATTGTGTCGCCAAGCCCCACAGGTCGGCGGAACCGCAAACTCTGGCTGAGATAGATCGTGCCCGGGCCGGGAAGCTCGGTGCCGAGCACAGCCGAGATCAGGCCGCCGCCCCACAAACCATGAGCGATCACACGGCCGAACAGGTCGCCAGCGGCGAACTCGGCATCGAGATGGGCCGGATTTACGTCGCCCGAGACCAACGCGAAAAGCTGAATATCACGCTCGCTCAGTATCCGCGTGATACTGGCGCTGTCACCCACCGCGATCTCGTCGAAGGTGCGGTTCTCGATCATTTCGGGGCTGCTCATCTCAGCGTTCCATCACATAATGACCAGGCGCATCGCAAAGCGGCCGATAAACGCCGTCCGCTTGTCCCATGCCCGGCGGTGCGACGCGCTCGCCCGAATGCGCGCCAAGCCAACGGCCCCATTCGAGCCACCATGACCCATCCTGGGCTTCCGACTGATCGAGCCAATCGTCCGGATCGAGCGCCGGGCCGTCGAGAGGCCGTGTCGAGACATGGAAGCGCCGACGCGCATGGCCAGGTTCGGAGACAATGCCGGCGTTATGGCCGCCGCTGGTCAGCACGAAGCGGATCTCCGCACTTGTGAGCCAATGAATCTTGTGGACCGAGCGCCAGGGCGCGACGTGGTCGCGTTCCGTTCCCACCACGAACAGAGGCTGGCGCAGTGCTGACAGGGTGACGGTGCGGTTTCCGACCTTGAACCGCCCCTCGGCGAGGTCATCATCGAGGAAAAGCCGGCGCAGATACTCGCTGTGCATCGCATAGGGCATTCGCGTCCCGTCGGCGTTCCAGGCCATCAGGTCAGACATCGGCTCGCGCTCGCCCATCAGATAAGTGCCGAGGATACGGGACCAGATGAGATCATTGGATCGCAGGATATGGAAGGCGCCGCCCATCTGACCGCTGTCGAGATAGCCACGGCTCCACATCATATTTTCGAGCAGGTTGAGCTGGGCTTCATCGATGAAGAGGCCGAGTTCGCCCGGCTCGCTGAATTCCGTCTGTGCGGCCAGCAACGTAAGAGTGGCCAAGCGGTCATCCTGATCACGCGACATCGCCGCCGCCGTAATCGCGAGCAAGGTTCCTCCCAGGCAGTAGCCCAGGCCATGAACCTTGTCGGAGCCGGTGATCGCCTGAACGGCGTCGAGCGCGGCTACCGGCCCAAGCCGCCTATAGGCATCCATGTCCAGATTTCGATCTTCGCTGCCCGGATTGTGCCAGGAGATCATGAACACCGTGTGTCCCTGGTCAACGAGCCAGCGGACGAGAGAATTGTAAGGGGAAAGGTCGAGGATGTAGTATTTCATGATCCACGCCGGAACGATCAGGATCGGCTCGGGATGCACGGTCTCGGTGGTTGGCGCATACTGGATCAGCTCGATCAGTTCGTTGCGGTAGACAATTTTCCCAGGCGCCGCCGCGACGCTCTTGCCGACAACAAACTGTTCGGAGCCCACTGGCGGCTCGCCCCGGGCCAGGCGTTGAGCATCCTCCCACCAATGCCGCGCGCCTTCGACGAGGCATTGCCCTCCAGTCTCGACAATCTTGCGCTGAAGCACCGGGTTTGTGGCAAGGAAGTTGGTGGGAGCGAAGACGTCGAGAAGTTGGCGTGCGGCGAAATTGACCATCTGCTCATGGTGGCGCGAGACTCCGCCGATCCCGGTTGTTGCCGCATGCCACCATTGTTGGTTGAGCAGAAATGCCTGCGAGATCAGGTCGAATGGCCGTTCGGACCAGGCAGGATCCGCGAAGCGCCGATCCTGCGGCAGCGGTGCGATCGCAGGATCGGCACGGTCGTCGTCCGCCCGTCGGGCGGAATAGTCGGCGATACGCCCGACTTTCCGGCACGCCTTGTTCGCAAGCTGCAACTGTTTGCCTGGCGAAATCGCAAGGTGCGCGGCCCAGTCCAGGAATGCCTGGGTCATCGTCACCGGCGACAGTCCTGACATCGCTTGCGCCACAAAGGCGGCGGCCGCGCGGTCGAGTGTCTGGGCGATCCCGTCGAGCGGGTCTGGGGAAAGGCTGGAGGTTGTCATATATGCTCCGAAGGGTTGGCATTGGCATGCCGCCCCGGCACTCCCCTCGCACTACGTAATATCCATTAGGCAGCCCATGCGGCGCAAGCCGCCATTTGGAAGCGGGGGCTTGGAATTCAGTAAAGTGAGGTCGCGACGGTCAAACGCATAAAGCCATCCTCAACGTCTCAACTCAGCTTCCCGCTCGCCGCTTCTGCCAGCAGCCGGTCAACGAGGTGGCGAACGCGGGGGCTGAGATGGGCCTGGCGCGGCCAGACGGCATGAACCTCGACCGGCACCGTCGAGAAACTGGTCAGCACAACCTCCAACATCCCCTGTGCCACAGGAGCCCGCACCATTGATACAGGGACCTGGCACAGACCAAGGCCCGCGACCGCCGCTCCCACCATCGCTTCACCGTCGCTGATCTGGTGCGTCGCTGGCGGAGTGATCTTCTTCTCCTGACCGCCTTCCCGGACAATCCAGGCGAGCGGCGGTCCGTTGGAAGACCCGACGATACAGCGGTGGTGGCGCAGGTCGGCCAGTGTCTCGGGGCGGCCATGCTGAAGCAGATAGGCCGGTGCCGCGCAAATCACCCTGTCCTGGTCGACGAGATGGCGCGCGATCAGGTGGCTGCTGTCTTTGAGCGTCCCGAACCGGATCGCGAGATCGACATCCTCTTGCAACAGATCGCTGGTCGCATCGGTAAAGGTCAGGGCGAGATTGAGGCCAGGGTGCTCGCGCGCGATGTCGACAAGAATCGGCAGAAGTACGTTGCGCCCGAATGCGACCGGCATATCTACCCGTAACCGACCGCTCAGGACGCAACCGGCAGACGCCAGCGCTGCCTGCGCGGCGGTGATTTCATCGATCGCGGCGACGCACGCTGCAAGATAAGCCTCACCATCTGCCGTCAGCCGTGTCAGCCGGGTGGTGCGGTGAAAGAGCTTTGTCCCAAGCCGCGCTTCGAGCCGCGCGATCGCCTTTCCGACTGCGGATTTCGTCATCCCGAGCCGCTGGGCGGCAAGCGTGAAGCTACCTGCGCGGGCGGCAGCGGTGAACACGGTCGTACCGGCCAGAGGATCTTGCTCCGCCATTGTGCCCCTCAATTCTACATAGAGTCTCTATCTGCGATATTTATCATGCAATCTTCTACCGTATATTGGCAAGTGCGGAGGCTGTCGCTTCGACCGATCAGGAACCAATTCATGCAGAACGAGATCTACTCCCTCTATCATCTCTCGATCCTTCCCGAGAATTTCGAGGCGTTCAAATCGCTCGTCGAGCAGATCGTCGAGGCGACAAGCAAGGAGCCCGACACAACCACCTACGAATATGTCGTCAATGCCGAACACAGCGTCGTGCATATCGTCGAACGCTATCGCACCCAGGGTCTGCTGCCGCATGTCGAAGAGACCTTCACGCCCTTTGCTGAGCGGTTTCTTGCGCTTGCCAGCATCGACAAACTTTATGTCTACGGCGACACCACGCCGGACATTCGCGCCAAGCTCGATGGCTTCGGCGCCGTCTATCTGACGCCGTTCGCGGGCTTTTCGCGGTGACTTCGCGGGGAGCCATGAGGACAGGGCGCCGCACAGCATTGATAGCCGGCGCCATTGCGGTCGCCGGTATTCTTGCGTTGGGCGGTGCCCCGGTTTCCGCTCAGGATCAGGTCGGGGACTTCCGGCTATCCGGCGTCGCTCTTCAGCAATCCACCTATCAGGGCGACCCGGCCCTCAAACTGACCATGCCGTCTTCCGCCTATCAGGATCCTGCGCGTGAGAAACTGGCCGACCGCAATTTCATGGCATGGCTACCGCTCGATTTTAGCGACGGCACGATCGAGGTGGAAGTTGCGAGCGATCTCGCTGCGGATGCACCGGACTATGCCCGCGGCTTCATTGGTCTGGCATACCGGATAGACGCGCAGGGCCGGTTCGAAAACATCTACCTGCGCCCCACGAACAGCAGCGCTCCCGATCAGGTCCGGCGTAATCACACCGTCCAGTACGCGGCGTATCCCGATTTCCGCTTCGACATGCTGCGTTCGCAGTTCCCCGAGAAATATGAAACCTACGCCGATATCGCCGCTGGCCGCTGGATTCACATGCGGCTTGTCGTCGAAGGATCACAGGCACAATTGTTCCTCGACCGCTCACCGAATCCCGCCTTCATCGTCAACGACATGAAGCTGTCACCCGGCCAGCGTGGCGGCGTCGGCATCTGGCTGGAATCCGGAACCGTCGCTCATTTCCGCAACCTGCGCGTCATCCCCAAAGACTGAATCTCGCGAAAACGGGATCGGTCACGGTTTCAGAGGGTCTCAGCACCGCCCGGCGCTGCTCGTATGACTAAGTGTTCGCAATTGAAGCCGTCGGTCCAGAAATTCATCGGAACCAAGACATTTTAAGGAGGTAGCCGTGGCGGACCAATCTCTATCCAACGACAAGATCAGCTCGGTAGTCAAAATCGATTATCCAGATTTTGCTGAACTTCCGCGCGACGTGCGAGAAAAGTTTGAGAACCTGCCGACAAAAGTGAACGCTTTCCGGATGCTGGGCCACAGCGCAGGCACATTCATCCCCGTTATCGATCTCACCAATGCCATATTCAAGAATTTGGTCATCTCGGATTATCACAAGGAACTCGTCGTCCTGCTGGTGGCTGCGCATGAAGGCGCGACCTATGAATGGGAGCAGCATGTTTCCATCGGCCAAGCCGCAGGCGTCCGCCAGGAACAGTATGTCGCCATTGCCGAAGGCCGGTTGGACGATCCCGAAGCCTTTGGCGAAAATGAGCGCGTCCTTTTGCGGCTAGGAAAGGCCGTGTTGGAAAAGGGCAAGGCGCCTGGTGTGTTGTTCAAACATGGCCTGCGATATTTTTCCGTTCAGGAATTGGCCGACGCCCTTATCGTTCTTGGCTACTACAGGATGTTGTCCGGCTTCATCCAGACCTTCGATCTTTCTGTCGATCCACAGACCGACGGGAATTGGATCAAGGGCTGAAAATCGACCTGCCGAATTCCTTCATCAACAGTCGGCGGCCTGATTTGAATGATCGGCGGCCTCTTCGACGCGATGCAGCCCGCACATATTTGCCAGTATCAAAGGATCACTTACTCAATGACTCCCGTTTTCGAAGATTTCGACCTGTCCGGCACGCTGCTCAAAAACCGGATTGTCATGGCGCCCCTGACCCGCTCGCGGGCACCGCGCGATGTCGCCGACGAACGGGTCGCGCTTTATTATACGCAACGCGCCACCGCCGGGCTGATCGTCAGCGAGGGCACACCGATCTCGCGCGAAGGACAGGGCTATCTCTTCAATCCCGGCATCTTCACGCCCGAACAGATTGCAGGATGGCGCCTGACCACCAACTCGGTGCATGCAGCGGGCGGCAGGATGTTTGCCCAGATCTGGCATGTCGGGCGCGTCTCACATCCCTCGATCCAGGAGGACGGGAAGACCCCGGTCAGCGCAAGCTCGAAGCGCCCGTCCGGTGCGATGGCCTATGGCTATGACGCCGACGGTAAGCCCGATCTGGTGGAAGCACCTACGCCGCGCCAACTCGCCACGGACGAGGTGGCGCGCATCGTCCAGGAATTTGCACAGGCGGCGGCCAACGCTATCGAGGCGGGCTTCGACGGGGTCGAGATCCACGGTGCGAACGGGTATCTGTTCGAGCAATTCATGAACCCTCTCGTCAACGACCGCACCGATCAGTATTCGGCCGCCACGCTGGAAAACCGTCTCCGCTTCACGCTGGAGGTGATCGACGCCGTCGTCGCGCGCATCGGTGCGAACCGGGTCGGCATCCGCATCTCGCCCTATGGGCAACTTTTCGACATGCCGCACTATCCGGAAATCGACGAAACCTACATCACCCTCGCCAGCGAGATCGGCAGACGCCAGCTCGCCTATGTGCATGTCATGGATCAGTCCGGCTTCGTGGTAGGCGAGACAGTCGTCGGAGCCGGCGAAACCGGGTTTCCGGGGCTCTTGCGCAAGCTCAAGGGGTATTTGCCGAACACGGCCCTGATCCTGGCAGGCGGCATGACGCGCGAGAGGGCCGAGAAGCTAATCGGTGATGGGGTGATCGATCTGGCGGCCTTTGGCACCCCCTTCATTGCCAACCCGGACCTGGTCGCACGGCTGAAGAACGATTGGCCGTTGAACATGCCGATCCGCAGCACCTTCTATGGCGGCGGCGCCGAGGGCTATATCGACTATCCGGCCTATACAGCCGCTTAATCGAGATTAGATATGTATTAGCGATCATCCGGCCTTTAGATGTCACATAGGCATAATCGGCCGACCGCGCCGTCTTCATTCGAGACGTGCAGATTTGGCAAGAATCTTACTGACTTTGCAATCAGGAAGCGGCGCGGTCAGGCTTATTGTTCAACCGAATGATGTCGACCGTGCGTGCATAGCGTTCGCCCTCGGCTGCTTTGGTAAGGATGCTGCCAAGGGTCCGATAATTCTCTTCGTTCAGCCGGCGCCTCCGCGCCATGTCCTGTGGCATCCTGACACGTGTGCTGGATTTACCTCGATGACGCCTAGCTCGTCTCGCGCATATGCGAGCCTCAAAAAAGGCGATATGGATTGGTCTTCCAGCATCGGTCGCGACCTTCGCATTGCTTTTGGCGCTGGGCAAAAAGCCTGTTCGACCGTCACGCGGCAAGCTGCATCGTATCCAGCTTCGCGGCGCCCTCGGCAAGGAGCCGCTCAATCTTGTCCGAGGTCCGCCGCACGGCGAGCTTCAACGCTTCGTCGATGTGGATATAGTCCTGCGTGACGTTCTGCGAGGCGTGGCCGAGCATGGCCCGGATCGTCAGCTCTGAAAAGCCGAGATCGCCGGCTACGCTGCCGAACGTATGGCGCAGTGTGTGCGGCGTGACGCCCTCGATCCCGGCGAGCTTGCAGATACGCTCAAGGCACGCGCTGACCGCCGTGAACGGTCCCGACCCCACTTCTGAAGGGAAGGCGTGCGGATTGCCCACGAGACCAAGCTGGCTCTCCACGACCTTCACCGCCGCAGGTCCGATGGCCCGAATTTGCGCGCCACCCTTCGTATCGGGAAACGCCACATAGCCGCTCGCGCCATTGACCCAAGCCCGGTGCATTGCTTGCGCCTCTTCCCGGCGATACCCGGTTAGCAGCAGCGTGCGGAGTGCGCCGAGGGCGACGGGGTTCTCGCCATTGCGCTCGGCATAGGCCATTGCCTTGCCTACCATGATGATCTCGGCGACGCTGAGGCGCCGCGTCTTTTTTCTGCCGGCCAGCTTCTTCGCGCCTTGTGTCGGGTGAGCATCGAGCAGGCCCTTATGCTTGGCATGGCCAATGATGGCCTGAATAGTGCCCACGCAACCCGATGCAGCGGCGGGACCGCCAGTTGCCTTGCCGCCGCGGCCGTCGCCGCGCGGCTTCGCGGTCTTCCCCACTTTCACATCGGTCTGCATCTGCTCGATGTCGGCCGGAGTCAGATGCCGCACGATCCGCTTGCCGAGCAGCGGTTTGATGTGCGTCTTGATCCGGCTTTCGTCCTTATCGAGCGACGATGCCTTGATGGGGAGATTCTTGCGCCCGAGAATACGTCCGGCGCGGGCCTCGACAAGATACCAGTCGCACATCTCCTCGACCGTCATCCCTTTGCGCGCTTGCTGAACTTCCTCGGCGGGATCTTCGCCTTTGATGACGGCGGCGAGTTTGAGCTTGGCTTCGTCGCGGGCCTGTTCAACCGTCAGAATGCCATAGCGTGCGATATTCATGCGGCGCTTGATCCCCTCGGCATTTCGGTACTGCACGATGAAGGTCTTCAGACCCGAGGGCAGCACCCGCACACCGAAGCCCTTCACATCAGTATCCCAAAGGACTTCCTGCTTCGCCGCGGGCGGGACGAGCGCATCGATGGCGCGCTTGGTCAGTTTGCAGGTTGGCATTGCGTATCTCCAGTTGGAGACAAAACTTGAATGGAGCAGCTTTGTCTCCAAAATGTCTCCACAGAGCGTCTAATTACGCCCAGCCACAGAGTACGATAGACAACTGTAAGTATCAAGGAATATTAGGAAAATCGTAGTGTAGCGCAGCCTCGAAAAGCGTGGGAAAGCCCGGCGTTTAAGTTGCCAAGGTTGGGGTCGAGGGTTCGAATCCCTTCGCCCGCTCCAATATTCTTCCTATAAATTCATTTTATAACAGTGGTTTCGGGCGAAACGCGACTGCGGCCTGGCCGCCGTTTCAGCCCTTGAGGAGCGCGAATATTTTCGCGCATCCCATCGGCCTCTCGCTCAGCAATATGCTCAAGAAACCGCGAAAGCCGCATTGAAGACACCCGCGCCCGTGGACGGAGGGCATGACAGCATTTAGCAACTTCATAAACTTCGCCGCGGCGCCCCTTGGCATCCTCTGCGCGCCGCGATAGCCCCACGCCATGACCGCATCCGCCTCCCCGCGCCGCACCGCCGCGATCATCTTCATCCTGATCACGGCGCTGCTCGATGTGATGTCGATGGGCATCATCATCCCGGTGCTGCCGCATCTGATCGAGACGCTGTCCGGATCGGATGCTGCGGCGGGCATGTGGAACGGCCTGTTCGTGGCGCTCTGGGCCGGCATGCAATTCATCTGCTCGCCGCTGATCGGTTCGCTGTCGGACCGTTTCGGGCGGCGGCCGGTCATCCTGATTTCGGTAGCGGGGCTGGCGCTCGATTATGTGCTGATGGCGCTGGCGCCCAATCTCTGGTGGCTGGCATTGGGGCGTATATTGGCGGGCGTCACCTCGTCCAGCTTCACCTCCACCTTCGCCTATATGGCCGACATCACCCCGCCGGAGGAACGCGCCAGAGGCTATGGCCTGATCGGCGCGGCGTTCAGCGCCGGCTTCGTCGCCGGGCCGCTGATCGGTGGCGTGCTGGGTGAGATTTCCCACCGCGCGCCCTTCTGGGCGGCCGCGGCGCTGTCTGGCCTCGCCTTTCTCTACGGCCTGTTCGTGCTGCCCGAATCGCTCGCGCCGGAAAAGCGCATGGCGTTTAGCTGGCGCCGGGCCAACCCTTTTGGCGCCTTGCAGTTGCTGCGGTCCCACCCCGAATTGTCCAGCCTCGCCGTCGGCAATTTCCTCCTCTATTTCGCGCATCATATCTTCTCGGCCATCTTCGTCCTCTATGCCGGTGACCGCTATGGCTGGGGCGCCTGGCAGGTCGGCACCCTGCTGGCGCTGATCGGCGTGCTCGACATGGCGGTGCAGGGATTGCTGGTCGGGCCGATCGTCAAGCGGCTGGGGGATCGCGCCACCATGGTCATGGGCCTCTGCTTCGGCGCCGTCGGCCTCGGCGCGATGGGGCTGGCGCCCAGCGGCCTGTTCTTCGTCGCCGCCATGTTCCCCAACTGCCTGTGGGGTTTGGCCATGCCGACCATCCAGTCGCTGATGACCCGCCATGTCTCCGAATCCGAACAGGGCCAGTTGCAGGGCGCGAACAACAGCGTCGGCGCGATCGCGGGCATCGTCTCCCCGCTCTTCTTCGGCGCCATCTATTCGCTGTCGGTCGGACCGAAGCCGGCCCTGCCCTTCATCGGCAGCGGCTTTCTGATCGCGGCCGCCATCCTTGCGGGCGCGGCGCTGATCGGCTGGCGCGCGGGCAGGCAGTTCAAGGCATAACTGGACATAAGGGCAAGCTGCGACTAACCGGGCGCGAATCCCTTCCCACGCTCGATTATAAAGGCGATTCGATGACGCTGCCCCTTCAGGATTCCATCCTCATCGTGGATTTCGGCAGTCAGGTGACACAGCTCATCGCCCGGCGCGTCCGCGAAGCCGGCGTCTATTCCGAGATCGCCCCCTTCAACGCCGCCGCCGAAGCGTTCGAGCGCATGAAGCCCAAGGGCATCATCCTCTCTGGCGGCCCGTCCTCGGTCATGTGGGACGACAGCCCCCGCGCCCCGCAGCATTTCTTCGACGCCGGCGTGCCCGTGCTGGGCATCTGCTACGGCCAGCAGACGATGATGCAGCAGCTGGGCGGCAATGTCGAAGGTGGCGAGAGCGGCGAATTCGGCCGCGCCTTCATCGAGGTGAAGAAGGATTGCGCCCTGTTCGACGGCCTGTGGACCACGGGTGAAAATCATCAGGTCTGGATGAGCCATGGCGACAAGGTGACCCAGCTTGCGCCCGGCTTCGAGGTCGTCGCGACCAGCGAGGGCGCGCCCTATGCCGTCACCGCGAACGAAGCCAAGCGTTTCTACGCCACCCAGTTCCACCCCGAAGTCGTCCACACCCCCGACGGCGCGAAGCTGCTCGCCAATTTCGTCCGCCATGTCTGCGGTCTGGCCGGTGACTGGACCATGGCGGAATTCCGCGCGACCAAGATCGCCGAAATCCGCGCGCAGGTCGGCGTTGGTCCGAATGGGGGCCGGGTCATCTGCGGCCTGTCCGGCGGCGTCGACTCTGCGGTGGCCGCTGTTCTCATCCACGAAGCCATCGGCGACCAGTTGACCTGCGTCTTCGTCGATCATGGCCTGATGCGTCTGGGTGAAGCCGAGCAGGTGGTCAGCCTGTTCCGCGAACATTATGGCATCAAGCTGGTGCATGTGAATGCGGAGGAACGCTTCCTGGGTGGCCTCGCCGGCCTCACCGACCCGGAAAAGAAGCGCAAGTTCATCGGCGGCGAATTCATCGCCGTGTTCGAAGAGGAAGCCGCCAAGATCGGCGGCGCGGATTTCCTCGCGCAGGGCACCCTCTATCCCGACGTGATCGAATCGGTCAGCTTCACCGGCGGACCTTCGGTCACGATCAAGTCGCACCATAATGTCGGCGGCCTGCCCGAACGCATGAACATGAAACTGGTCGAACCCTTACGCGAACTGTTCAAGGACGAAGTGCGCGTACTGGGCAAGGAACTGGGCCTGCCCGACATTTTCGTCGGCCGCCATCCCTTCCCCGGACCCGGCCTTGCCATCCGCATCCCCGGCGAAGTGACCAAGGAACGCTGCGACATTTTGCGCAAGGCGGACTTCATCTATCTGGAGGAAATCCGCAATGCGGGCCTCTATGACGCGATCTGGCAGGCCTTCGCCGTGCTGCTGCCGGTCCGCACCGTGGGCGTGATGGGCGACCACCGCACCTATGACAGCGTCTGCGCGGTGCGCGCCGTCACCTCGACCGACGGCATGACCGCCGACATCTATCCCTTCGACGCCGCCTTCCTCAGCCGCGTCGCGACGCGCATCATCAATGAGGTCAAGGGCATCAACCGCGTGGTGTATGATTACACGTCGAAGCCGCCCGGGACGATCGAGTGGGAGTGAATTTGGCCCCTCCAGCGGGGGCCGAAACTACGCCATATTACGCCGTAAGTAATTGATAAAAATTATTTTTATCGCAACGACATTCAACTACAATCGGTGGGTAGCATTCAAATCCGTCGCGCGATCTGACGGTATCGCCTCCTCTTGTCCATCGCCAAAATCGCCGTTACTGTCAGGGACGCAACAGCCCGTGACGGTAATTTTTTCCGCCTAAGCCACTGGAAACAGTGTGCTTTTCGGGTCGGGAGAGGTGCGTTTTAGAGGCGACGGTAAAAATGATCGGAGGCTCTGGCGATGTTAACCGATGCAGCACTCAAGCATTTGAAACCAAAAGAGAAAGCCTACAAGGTGACGGACCGTGATGGCATGTATGTGCGCGTCGGGACGAACGGCACCATTTCCTTCCGCCTGGATTACCGTCTGCACCGCAGGCGGGAGACCGTAACCTTCGGAAAGTACGGGCCTTCCGGCCTTTCTCTGGCCAGCGCTAGAGAGAAGTGCATCGACGCCAAGCGCATGGTCCAGGAAGGGCTATCGCCTTCAATTGAAAAGCAAAGAGACAAGCGCCGGATCAAGGAAGCGCTCGAAGGCGCGCAACGTCTACCTATCGATGCAGATGCTGGACTGAGTTGAGTTGGTGCCGGAAATTCGGACAGGGTTTTAAGCTCATGCGGACCTGAAGGAATGGACGGGAATGAAGACGACGAGAAAGCGCTACAGCGCGG
>NZ_FOGE01000014.1 GCF_900111125.1 Sphingobium sp. YR768 | reverse complement strand
TGCTCGCTGGCCTCCATGCCCAGCAAGCATCTTGAATCAGAAAATCACCCCAAAGGGAATCCCGCTTGAATCAGCCAAACGTCATCCCGCTCTAGCTGCCTCAAAGCATTCCGCCATTGCGGGTTGCATATTAAGAATCATAATTCTAATCTGGTGTCAGAAGAATGTGCGCCAGGGAGAATGCTGTGAAAGATGTGCTGTGCCGGTTGGCTATGTCGGTGGCCGCCTTTGCGGCGATGAGTCCCGTCGCAGAGGCACAGCAGCTCCCGGAGATCCGTGACCGCCAACTTCTGGTGGACGGCAAGCCCTACCTCGCCCTCGGCGGGGAGTTGCACAATTCGAGCGCCTCCAGTCCCGACTACATGTTGCCGATCTGGGACAAGCTCCAAGCCATGCATGTCCAGACTGTGATTGGGACGGTGAGCTGGGAGGACTTTGAGCCGAAGGAAGGTCAGTTCGATTTCCGTGCGGTTGACGCGCAGATCGCGGAGGCCCGCAAGCGCGATATGCGTCTCGTTCTGATCTGGTTCGGTGCATTCAAGAACGCGGCCTCGACTTACGCGCCGAGTTGGGTGCGCGGTGATGCCCGGCGTTTTCCCCGAGCCGTCGTCCAAGGCGCGATGACCGAGGCCTTTACCTACAAGGGCGCAATGCCGAAGCCGGTTCTCTCGGTGTTCTCGCCCGAACTGCTGAAGGCCGACCGAGCGGCTTTCGTGGCGCTGATCAAGCACTTGGCCGAAGTCGATACGAATCGCCGCGTGATCATGGTGCAAGTGAACAACGAGACCGGCCTGCTCCGGGACAGCCGCGATCGTTCCGCCTTGGCCGAAGCCGCATGGAAGGCACCTGTACCGACGCAGCTTTTGAAGTACCTCTCCACACATCGCTCGACCTTGAAACCGGAGCTGGAGGCAACCTGGAGCCGTAAGGGCCGCCGATCCTCAGGGACTTGGGCTGAGGTCTTCGGTACGGACTGGCAGGCTGAGGAAGTGTTCATGGCCTGGCATTTCGCGCGCTACATGGAAGCGCTCGCGGCAGCGGGTAAGCACGAACTGGCGCTGCCCATGTACGTCAACGGTTGGCTCGGACCGCAGGAAGGCCAGCCCATGGCAGGTCAGTACCCCAGCGGCGGCCCGGCCAAGCGGGTTCTTGATGTTTGGCGCGCAGCGGCGCCGTCGCTTGATATGCTCTCGCCCGATATCTACGCGCCCAACGTCAAGGAAGTGCTGGCGGACTACGATCATGCCGGCAACCCACTGTTCGTACCGGAAGCGCAGTTCCGAACCGGCGATATCTTTTGGGCGCTCGGCCAGCACCGTGCCATCGGCTACTCCGTCTTTGGGATCGAAGACGGAAGGATCGACGGACAACTCGCGCAGGCGTTCTCCGCACTCTCCGGAATGGACGGCATGATCGCACAGGCGCAGGCGGAGGGGCGTATCGCCGGCGTTCTGCTCGACGATGGCAAGCCTGCGGTTATCAAGCTCGGTGATTACACGATCACGGTTCAGGAAACGATGGCACTGCTCAAGCAGATGCTCCTTGATGTCGGCTTGCAGGCGCCACCCCCGCCGCCGCCGCTTCCCAGCGAAACTGAAGGTCCGACCGCCCGCCCGGTGCCCGGCGACGGCCGAGCTTTCGGCCTGATCATCGACGAAGGGAACGACACGTTCCTTATCGTCGGGAAAGGGTTCACCGCAGACTTTGCTATCGGGTCGAAGTTGGCGGAAGTCGACCGGGTCGAAGAAGGTCATTTCAATGCCAAAAGTTGGCTGGCCAGGCGCGTTATAAATGGCGACGAACGACTCAGCGTAATCCCCACGGATCGGATCGGCACCATTCGCATCAAACTGGTGCGTCCGGCGCCAAGCTAGCGCCTTGCAAACCGACCACTTCGACCAGCACTATCGGCCGCTTTCGGCGTGACTCGACGTTCCTCGGTGCGGACGGGAATCACCAGATTTGGTCGGCAGGCGACGCGCCTGAGCGGCAGCTATTCTCGAAACCCGGTTCCGAAGCGGACCGTCGCCAACCGGCCATTTCCAGTCCTCTCAAACAATCGCCGCCGTCATCCCCCCAAAGAAACATCCCCCTACCAATGTAGGATAATCTCTGATCTATCCTGCCAGATGGAACCGCTGCGCCTCGCCCTCATGCCCGCACCGCTGGCCCTGCAACCGCGCCGCCGACCCGTGACCTGCAAGGCGCGTTACCGGCGCGGTGATGTGACCCGATCGGCGCGTTTCCGGTGCGCCGGCGTGAACCGACAGTCGCGTCGCGGGCGCTTTGCCGACGCATCCCCGGTGCAAAACTCCGTAAATGTCGCGCATCGACACTGTGAACTTTCGGCCCGTGACCCCGGTGGCGCGTCACTATGACCGCAATCCCCCCATCGCAGTGGCGCTTGGGGCGTCCCAAGCAAATCCTTCGCTTGCGCCTGCGCCGCCGCCGCCTATCTCTGTCGCCCACCGAATCGCAGTTTGAAAGCCTGACATGACCGCCACCCATTCCACCCGCATGTTGATCCTCGGTTCCGGCCCGGCCGGCCTGTCCGCCGCCATTTACGGCGCGCGAGCGGGCCTCGCGCCGATCGTGGTGCAGGGGATGCAGCCGGGCGGCCAGCTCACCATCACCACCGACGTCGAAAATTATCCCGGCTTCAAGGATGTGATTCAGGGGCCCTGGCTGATGGAGCAGATGCAGGCGCAGGCCGAACATGTCGGCGCGCAGATGATGTATGACCAGATCGTCGACATCGATCTCTCCGAACGCCCCTTCCGCCTTCGCGGCGACGGTGGCACCCTTTATGTCGCCGACACTTTGGTCATCTGCACCGGCGCGCAGGCGAAATGGCTGGGGGTCGAGGGTGAGGAGCATTTGCAGGGCAAGGGCGTGTCCGCCTGCGCCACCTGCGACGGCTTCTTCTATCGCGGCAAGAAGGTCGTGGTCATCGGCGGCGGCAACACCGCGGTCGAGGAAGCGCTCTACCTCACCAACCACAGCCATGACGTGACGCTGATCCACCGCCGCGATTCGCTGCGCGCGGAAAAGATTCTTCAGGCGCGCCTCCACGCCCATCCGAACATCAAGGTGCTGTGGAACAAGGCGGTGGACAAGTTCGTCGGCGGCGGCACGCCCGAGGGTCTGGTCGGCGTCGACCTGACCGACACCGTGACCGGCGAAAAGTCGCATGTGGCCACCGACGGCGGCTTCGTCGCGATCGGCCATCACCCCGCGACCGAATTGTTCGAAGGCAAGCTGCCGCTCGACGAAGGCTATATCGTGGTGGAAAAGGGCACGACCCGCACCGCCATCCCCGGCGTCTTCGCGGCGGGCGACGTGACCGACAAAATCTATCGCCAGGCCGTCACCGCCGCCGGCATGGGCTGCATGGCCGCGCTCGATGTCGAGAAATTCCTGGCGGAAGCCGATTTCGAGCAACTGGTGGAGGCCTGAGCCACGCCTTCAGCGCCTTGCATCTCCTTCTCTATCATGATAGTAGAGAATGTAGATGCAAGGCGCATTTCGTCTAAGCGGTCCGCCGCAGGACCACGCTCTCTGGGACAGGATATCCTCTTATAGGATTGGCCCGGAAGGCAGTGATTTCCCCTTCGAGGCGCGGCTGGCGCGGGAAAATGGCTGGACGCTCGATCATGCCCGGCGGGTGGTCAGGGAATATCGCCGCTTCTGCTTCCTCGCGGTCACCGGCCCCGATCAGGCCACGCCATCCGATGCGGTCGATCAGGCCTGGCACCTCCATCTGACCTATAGCCGCGACTATTGGGACCGCTTCTGTCCGCATATATTGGGCCGTCCCCTCCATCATGAACCGACCCGCGGCGGCCCGGCGGAGCAGGGGCGCTTCTTCGACCAATATGCCCGCACCCTGCGCCGCTACGAACAGATTTTCGGGGAGGCGCCGCCAGCCGACATCTGGCCCGATGCCGCCCGCCGATTGCTGCACGACCCGCGCGCCCGCCGCGTCCATCCGGCCGACGCGCTGATCCTGCCCCGCCGCCTGCTGCGCCGCATGGCCCTGCTTCTCCCCATTCTTGTTCTCATCCTCCTGTCGATTGGAAAGATGGTGTCTTATGCCCTTGAATCCCTTTGACCTGACCGGTGGTCCCTTCCTGCTGCTCTACATCATCCTGCTGCTGCTGGCGACGATCGCCGCCTTCCGCATCCCGCAATGGTTGCGCGCGGACGGGCGCGCGGGTCAGTCTCTCGACGCCGATCATCTCGCCTATCTGTCCGGCGGCCGGACCCGCTATATCGACACGCTGGTCGCCCGTCTGCTGACAGCGGGCCTGCTCACCCTGTCGGGACGCCACAAGCTGATGTCGAAGGGCGCAGGGCAGGGGCAAACTGCGGCCGAGATGTGCGTCCTCGCTCTGCCGGGGGAATTCGGATGGAGCGCGATACAACGCGCCGCCATCGACTATGCCGAACCGGTCCGCCGCGATCTGGTGCGCCGTCATCTGTTGATCGATGACGACAAGGTGCTGCTGCTACGCCTCTGGCAGACCCTGCCTTTGGCGGCGTTGCTGCTGTTCGGCGCGATCAAATGGGAAGTCGGCACGATGCGCGATCGCCCGGTCGGTTTCCTCACGGTCCTTCTGGTGCTGACCTTCATCTTCGCGATCATCCGCTTCGCATCGGTCGACCGGCGCACCTGGGCAGGCATCGCCGCGCTGGAGGATGCGCGCCTTGGCGCGGATCGATTACGGCGCGCTGCGGTGTCGGACGAAATCCCGCTGGCCGTCGCCCTGTTCGGCACGACGGTCCTTATCGGCTCCTACTGGTCCGACTATCACGACCTGCGCCGCGCCAGCAGCAATGATGGTGGGAGCAACAGCAGCGACTCATCGTCGGACAGCGGTTGCGGCGGGGGAGGATGTGGTGGTTGCGGGGGTGGCGGCGACTAAGTGATTTCGAGTGAAATGAAACATTTCACGGCTCGGAAACCGCGGAAAGCAAAAATCAGCCGCTGACTTTAGCCTGAGCGAACGCGACCAGCGATCCGAACGTCTCGAACGTGTCGCCGTCAATATCCTCATCATCGATCAGGATGTCGAAACGATCCTCGATCTCGGTCAGCAGGCCGGCGACCGCCATGGAATCCAGTTCCGGCAGCGCACCGAACAGGGGCGTGTCCGCGTCGAAGGCGTCGACCCGATCCTGCGTCAGGCCGAGCACGTCGCGCAGCAAGGCCCGCATCATGCTGTCCACATCGATGGTCCGGTCGACCGGCTGAGAATTTTGCGCCTGCATAACGGTGGCCTAACTAGTGGTTCGCGCGCTAACCTACAAGCGCGGAAATGGCCGTCCGCGCCGCAGGCAACCAGTTCGACACGTAACGCGGATTGAAGGCGTCGATCCGATGCAGCGCAATGCGCCGCTCCATCCAGTCCCGCTTATAGCCATTGTCGCCGGTGCCATAGTCGATCCGGCTGACCCGGTCCTGATCGATCGCCTGCGCGAACATGCGATGGCTCAGCAGTGTGCCGGGCGATCCGCCATCATGGGCGCTGTCATGGCTCAGCTTGTGGATCAGCGCGACGCCATGCTCGATCGTCCAAAATTGCGTTGCCACCGCCCGCCCGTCGATACGGGCAAAGCCCAGCCGCAAAGTCCCCGCCGCGCTTTCCCGCCCGGCCAGATCCCGCAGGAAATCGAGGCCTGCGTCCGGCTCCGCCTGTTTCCAGCTACGCGCATGGACATCGACATAGTCCCGCCACAGCGCATCGGTCAGCCTGCTTTCTATCGACAGGGCATAGGGGCTGTTGCGCCCCTTGCGCCGGACCAGATTGCGGAGCTTGCCGGGCCGCGCCGCCCAATAATCGGCGAAGCTGCGACCGTTGACGTCCAGCAGATAGCGCCCGCCCATCGGCCGTTGCACGGTGAACCAGCCGGCCTGTCGCAGCGCGCTGACAAGCGGCCCCGTCTCTTCGAGCGGATAGAGGTCGATCTGCGCATGGCTTTTCAGCAACTGGCGGGCCATCGCTTCGACCAGCCTGTGCTGCACGGCGGCGTCCGGCGCGCCATCAAAGACCGGCGACCAGTTGAAACTATACCAGTTGGCGATCGCGCTCACCCGGCGCGGGGCAGGGGACAGAAGGAACAGCCAGCCTTCCTGACCGTCTTCTTGCCCATGAAGGATGCGGACAGGCATGTCGGGAAAACAATGATGGTGCAGGGACGCGAACCAGTCGAACCGGTCGAACAGGCCGGGCACGCGCGCACGATCCAGCCGGTCGGCAACCGTCTGCCTTGCCTGATCGAGGCTGTGATATTCCCTTGTCGCCCGCAACCGACTATCTCCGCCTTCAGTCACGTGCCTCGCATAGGATAAAAACATCGATATGGAGTTAAGCGTTTGTGACTAACTGTTTCCCCACGATCGATGACGCGCCGGTGCAACCGATAGATCATCTGTTGCTGCGTGGCGATCCGGCCCGTCCGGCGCTGGACGGCCGATCGGGTAGCTATGCCTATGCGGAACTGGAAGAGACGCTGGGGCGACTGGCGGGCTGGCTGTCCGGATTCGGGCTGGAGCCGGGTGCACGGGTCGCAAGCTGGATCGCCAAGGGGCCGGTCGCGGCGCTCATGCCGCTGGCCGCGCCGCGCGCGGGCCTCGTCCATGTGCCGGTCAACCCGCTGCTCAAACATGCTCAGGTCGCCCATATCCTTGCGGATAGCGGCGCGGCGCTGCTCATCGCCACGGCGGCGCGGCTCGACAGCCTGCAACCGGACGACGTGCCGACCTCCTGCCAACTCCATCGGGAGGATGACGCCGCCTGCGCGATGAGTGGTGGCCCAGCGATCGGCCCATCCACTGCCGCGCCGGATGATCTGGCGGCGATCCTTTATACCAGCGGATCGACCGGCCGTCCCAAGGGGGTAGTGCTGACCCATGCCAATCTGTGGCTCGGCGCGGCGGCTGTGGCGGACTATCTGCATCTGACGGAAGAGGATCGCACCGCCTGCGTCCTGCCCTTCAGCTTCGACTATGGGCAGAATCAATTGCTTTCCACCTGGTATGCCGGTGGATGCGTCTACCCGCTCGACTATCTGACGCCGCGCGACGTGCTGAAACTGGTCGACCGGCGCGATATCACGACGCTGGCGGGGGTGCCGCCGCTCTGGGTGCAACTGACCGAACAGGACTGGCCGACGGAGGTCGCCTGCAAGCTCCGGCGTCTGACCAACAGCGGCGGCGCCCTGACCCGCCCGCTGGTGGCCAAGCTGCGCGCGCGGTTCCCCCAGGCCGATCTCTACCCGATGTACGGCCTGACCGAGGCGTTTCGCTCGACCTACCTGCCGCCCGCACTGGTCGACAGCCATCCCGATTCGATGGGCCGGGCCATTCCTTTTGCGGAGATATTGGTGGTGCGTCCCGACGGCAGTCTGACGGATGCGGATGAGCCGGGGGAGCTGGTCCATTGCGGCCCGCTGGTGGCGCAGGGCTATTGGCGCGATTCTGCGCGCACGGCCGAGCGTTTCAAGCCAGCCCCGGCCGCATCGCGCTATGGCGGCATGGCGGTCTGGTCCGGCGATACGGTGCGGCGCGATGCTGAGGGCCTGCTCTATTTCGTCGGCCGCGACGACGCCATGATCAAGTCCGCGGGCAACCGCATCAGCCCGACCGAGATTGAGGAAGCAGCCGTCGCCGTGCCGGGCGTGGCCGAAGCGGTCGCGCTGGGGATCAAGGATGATCGGCTGGGGCAAGCGGTGCGTCTGCTGCTTCGCGCTGCCGATCCGACCGTCACAGATACGGTCGTAACACATCTCAAACAGGAACTGCCCAACTTCATGCAGCCCAAAGATATCATGCTGGTCCCCGAATTTCCCCGCAATCCCAATGGCAAGATCGACCGGGTCGCCTTGGCACGCGAATTTGCTATTTGAAGCATGGAGTGCTCCTGCGAAGGCAGGAGCCCAGGGCGTTGGGGAGTGACTTGCCGCTCTGGGCTCCTGCCTTCGCAGGAGCACGATGAAATATATCGAGAGGTTGATTGATGAAGCCGATGGGACCGATCCCGGCCTGGTTCGCAGCGGAAGAGGGCATGTTGCTAATCGGCGGTTGCGGTGCGGCCAGTCTGGTGGATGAAGCGGGCGATACGCCGCTTTTCGTCTATGACATGGATATCGTCGGCGCGCAGGTGCGTCGTTTCCGCAGTGCCATGCCCGATGCGCTGCACCTCCATTATGCGGTGAAGGCCAATCCCTATGCGCCGTTGCTGGCGCGGATGGCGGGGCTGGTCGACGGCTTCGATATCGCGTCGGGTGGCGAACTGGACATGGCGCTCAGTGCGGGGATGGCGCCCGACCACATCAGCTTCGCCGGGCCGGGCAAGCGCAATGACGAACTGGAGGCCGCGATCTTCGCGGGCACCACCATCCATCTGGAATCGGAAGGGGAAGGACGCCGCGCGCTGGCCGCAGCGGAAAAGGTCGGCAAGACACCGCGTCTCGCTGTGCGGGTAAACCCTGATTTCGACCTGAAGGGATCGGGGATGAAGATGGGTGGCGGCGCCAAGCCCTTTGGCGTCGACGCCGATCGGGCGGGTGCGCTGGCGCGGGCGATGATCGATGCCGGGGCGGACTGGCGGGGCTGGCATATCTTTGCGGGCAGCCAGAATCTCGATCCTGCGGCGATCATTGCAACGCAATCGGCGACGATCGCGCTGGCGGCGCGATTGTCGGATGAAGTCGGCATGGCGCCGCCGCTGGTCAATCTGGGCGGCGGCTTTGGCCTCGCTTACTTCCCCGGCGACGAACGACTCGATATCCGGCCGATCGGCGTGGCGCTGGACAGCGAAATGGACAGCTTGCCCGATATCCTCAAGGCCAGCGAATTCGCGATCGAACTGGGCCGCTGGCTGGTGGGGGAAGCGGGTGTCTATCTGACCCGCGTCGTCGATGTGAAGACCAGCCAGGGCGAAATCTTCGTCGTGGTCGATGGCGGCCTGCATCATCAACTGGCGGCCAGCGGCAATTTCGGCACCGTCGTCCGCCGCAACTATCCGATCGCTATCGCCAATCGCTTCGGCGCGGAAACAGCGCCCGATCCGGTGACGGTGGTAGGGTGCTTGTGCACTCCGATCGACCGTCTGGGCGACAAGGTGGCGCTGCCGCCCGTGCAGGAAGGCGATCTGGTCGCGATCTTTCTGGCGGGGGCTTATGGCGCGTCGGCGAGTCCTTCCGCATTTCTCGGGCATCCAAGTCCTCGCGAACTTTTACTTGGCTGATTTGTGCACTATTTAACTCCTAACGGTATCTTTACCCTTTGGCGGCACAAGAAGCCCAAAGCCATGTGCTGGCAGGCGACCGTTCCCTTTTGCGGCGGCCCGTTGCGCACGGCTCCACAAAGGGGTTGGACTATGCGTTTCATGTCGGTTTCCAGACTTCTGATCGGTGCGTCGCTGCCTGCGGTCGCGCTGTCGGGCTGCGCCACGGCGCCGTCAGGACCGCAATTGCCGCCGGCCTCCTTCGTGTCGACGCAGGAGGGGCCGGGCGAGGAATATGTCATCGGCCCGCTCGATGACCTGACCATCTTCGTGTGGCGCAATCCCGAACTGGGCGCCAAGGTGCAGGTGCGCCCGGATGGCCGCATCACCACGCCGCTGATCACCGACATGCCGGCCGTGGGCAAGACGCCCAAGATGCTGGCCGAGGATATCAAGCTGGCGCTGACGCAATATATCGAAAATCCGCTGGTGTCGGTCATCGTTAACAATTTCAACGGCACCTACAGCCAGCAAGTGCGGATCGTCGGCGCGACCGAAAAGCCCGCCTCGATCCCCTATCGCGCGAACATGACCCTGCTCGACGCAATGATCTCCGTCGGTGGCCTGTCCGAATATGCGGCGGGCAACCGCGCGCGCCTCATCCGCTTCGACAAGGAGACGGGCAAGCAGAAGGAATATCAGGTCCGCCTTACCGACCTGCTCAAGAAGGGCGATACGCGCGCCAATGTGCAGCTCGCGCCCGGTGACGTCATCATCATTCCGGAAAGCATGTTCTGATCATGGCGGGCCTTTACGACGAACTGCTTGTCCTCCTCCATGGCATATGGAGCCGCCGCTGGATCGCGCTTGCCGTGGCCTGGGGCGTCTGCATGCTGGGCTGGCTGGGCGTGGCGCTCATCCCCAACAGCTATCAGTCCAAGGCGCGGGTCTATGTGAACACCCAGTCGCTGCTGGAGGACAAGATCGGCATTACCCAGGTTCAGTCCCAGCAGGATCTGGACCGGGTGCGCAGCACGCTGGCCAGCGCCGAGAATCTGGAGAAGGTGGTGCGCGACACAGACCTGTCCCAGTCGGTGTCCGGTCCGCGCGATATCGCCGCGAAGATCACCAAGCTGCGTGAGAATATCACCGTCATGGCGCAGGCCGATCCCAGCATGATCGACATCAGCGCCATCTCCGCTGATTCCAGCCTGTCGGACGGCGCCAATGCGCGCATCGCCCAGCAGGTGGTGCAGAAGCTGATCGACATCTTCCAGGAAGAAAATCTGTCGGGCGACCGCAACCAGACCAAGCAGAGCCTGGCCTTCCTCGACCAGCAGATCGCCGCGCGCGGCAAGCAGCTGGAGGCGGCCGACCAGCGCCGTGTCGAATTCGCCCAGCGCTATATCGGTCTGCTGCCCGGTGCCGGATCGATCAGCCAGCGCATGGACGCGGCCCGCGCGGAAATCAGCAACATCGATTCGCAGCTTGTGCAGGCGCAAAGCGCGCTCAGCGCGATGAACGGCCAGCTTGCCGGCACGCCCGCAACCCTGCCGGGCACGACTGCCACGGGTGGCGTATCGCCGCTGGCGCAGGCCCAATCGAACCTGGCGTCGATGCGGGCGCGTGGCTGGACCGCCAGCCATCCCGACGTGATCGCAGCGCAGCGTGAGGTCGACGCCCTGCGCAAGGCGGGTGGCGGTAGTGCTGCTGCTGCGGGCAGCACGCCCAATCCCGCTTATCTGTCGATCAAGTCGATGCAGGCCGACCGTGCCGCCACGGTGCAGGCGCTCAGCACGCGCAAGGCGCAGTTGCAGGGTGACCTCAACACCATGATGTCGAAGCAGGTGAACGAGCCGGGCGTCGCGTCGGAGCAGGAAAAGATCGAAAGCGACTATGCCGCGCTCAAGGCCCAATATGACAAGCTGGCGGCCGACCGCGAGGAGATCCGCCTGCGTGGCGATGTGAAGACCGAGACGGGCTCCGTGCAGTTCCGCGTCATCCAGCCGCCCAGCACCCCGACCGCACCGTCCGCGCCCAACCGGCCGCTGCTGCTGCTTGGCGTGCTGATCGTGGGTGTCGGTGCGGGTGTCGGCGTCGCTTTCGCTCTCGGGCAGCTCAAGGGGACGTTCCCGACTGCCGCGCGGCTGGAAAAGGCGATCGGCCTGCCGGTGGCCGGATCGATCAGTCAGACGGTCAGCGCGGCGCAGGTCGCGATCGACCGGCAGCGCATGAAATGGTTTGCGGGGGCAAGCGGTGGTCTGGCCGCCGTCTGCCTGCTGCTGATCGTCGTTGAATTTGTCCAGCGTGGTATGGCGTGAAGGATCCGGACAAGATGAACCAGCACACTCCCATCAAGGGTCAGGGCATCAAGGGTCGGGGATCGCTGATCGAGCGGGCCAGCGAAATCTATGATTTCAACGCCGCGCTGCGCGGGCGTGCCGCGCCTGCCGTCGATGTGCCTGCGGACCTGCCGCCCGCGCCGGTCGCTGCCGCGCCGGTTGAGCCCACCTTGCAGGCGCCCGTGACGCCGGCGGCCCCGCTCGTGCCGCCCGTCTATCGCGCGCCCGACTGGACCGGGCCGAAGCAGCCGATCGATCGGATCGCGCTGGCCGAAGCGGGCTTCATCCGTCCGGATGGTCCGGTGACGGCGATGAGCGAGGAGTTCCGCCTGCTCAAGCGCGACCTGCTCAGCCAGCTCCGCGACAATAAGCGCGGCAATCGCATTCTCGTCTGCTCGGCCCATAGTGGTGAGGGCAAGAGCTTCTGCGCGATCAATCTGGCGCTCAGTCTGGCGGCGGAAAAGGATCGGGAAATCCTGCTGGTGGATGCCGATTTCGGCAAGCCGGGCATTCCCGCCAAGCTGGGCCTGGAGGCCGGCCCCGGCCTGATGGATGCGCTCGCCGATCCGATGATCGCGATCGAGGATTGCGTCATCCGCACGGATATTCCTTCATTGTCCGTTCTGCCCGCCGGGCAGCGCAGCAACAATGACACCGAATATCTGGCGTCCGCCCGGACCGAGCAATTGCTGCGGCGCCTGACCGACGGCCGCCCGGACCGCATCCTGATCTTCGATTCGCCGCCCTTGCTGGCGGCCTCGCCGGCGGCCGAGCTGGCCAGCCATGCGGCCATCGCGCTGCTGGTCGTGCGCGCGGACAAGACGACCGAAAGCGCGCTGCGCGATGCGGCGGGCATGTTGAAGGGCGGGGCGCAGGTTCAGCTTCTGCTTAACGCCGTGCGCTTCAGGGGCGGTGGCCGCCGGTTCGGCAGCTATTATGCCAAGGGGGATAACCAGTCATGACCGTCCGGCAGATGTTAGCGAGCGCGTCGCTCGCCGCGCTGGCCGTCGCTACGCCCGCGCTTGCCCAGTCGGGCACGGAAAAGCGCACCAATATCACGCCTTATATCGGCGTGGATCAGGTCGTGACCGGCCCGATCAAGGGCGATGGCGATGTGCTGACCTATACCAATGTCACGGCCGGCGTCACCGCAGAGGTGAAGACCCGCCGTGTCGAAGCGGCGGTCGACCTGCAATATAATCACAGCTTCGGCTGGGGACCGGCGACCGATCAGGATGTGCTGACCGGCGTGGGCCACGCCACGGTCAATGTTGCGCGGGGGCTGTCGATCCAGAGCGGTGGGCTGGCGACGCGGGTGCGCACCGATGGCCTGTCGGGCGCGGCGACGCAGCGCGATACCTATACCAGCCAGGTCTGGTCCGGCTATGTCGGCCCGGCCTATACGACGCAACTGGGCGACTTCAACGTCAATGCCTCCTATCGGCTGGGCTATGCGCGGGTCGACGATGGCACCAACCTGAATGACGGCGACGCCCGCTATAACGGCTCCTTCGCCGATAGCTGGACCCATAGCCTGACCGGATCGATCGGCTTTTCGCCCGACACGGTGCTGCCGGGCGTGGGGCTGACGGCCAGTGCGGGCTATGATCGGGAGGATGCCAGCCAGCTCGACCAGCGGTTCGAGGATGCCTGGGGCCGTGTCGACGCGACCGTGCCGGTGACGCAGACCGTCGCACTGGTCGGCGGTGTCGGCTATGAAGAGATCAAGATCAGCCAGCGCTCGCCGGTGCTGGATGAGGACGGCACGCCGCTGATCCGCAACGGCCGCTATGTCACCGACAAAAGCTCGCCGCGCGCGCTGATCTATAATTTCGACGATATCATCTGGGATGTCGGCGTATTGTGGCGGCCCAATCACCGCACCTCGCTTCAGGCGCGGGTGGGGGAACGCTATGGCGGCATGACCTATCAGGGCAGCTTCGTCTGGCAGGGCCATGACAGCAGCTTCGCACTGATCGTGTTCGACGGCATCGACAGTTTCGGCCGCATGATCAGCGCCGATGTGGCGGCGCTGTCGGGCAGCAGCTTCGACGTCGCGCGCAATCCCTTCACCGGCGACATCACCGGTTGCGCTTTCTCCACCACGGGTGGCGGTCAATGTTTCAACGATGCGCTGGCAGGCATCACCGATGCCAATTTCCGCTATCGCGGCGTGTCGGCGCAATATTCGCGGCGGCGTGGTCCCTGGGGCTTCGGCCTTGGTGCAGGCTATTCGCAGCGCAAGTTCATCACGCCCGAAGGCCAGACGGTGCTGATCCGCGGATCGCGGGACGAAAACTGGTATGGCAACGGATCGGTAACCTATGCGATCAGCGATCGCGACAGCATCGATCTCGTGACCTACATAAATTACTACAATGCGAGTGGTGGGCGGCCAGACGTGCTCAACTATGGTGCGTTCAGCAGCTATTATAAAAGTTTGACCCGTCGTCTGTCGGGCTCCGTCTCTCTTGGTTTGGACGGCGTACAGGCGGACGATATCGACACCATCATCAGCGGCATGGGGCAGGTCGGCCTGCGCTACAGCTTCTGACGGGTCGCCTGGGAGACGAAGAGATGTACGATCAATTCTACGGTTTGCAGGGCCGCCCGTTTCAGCTGACGCCCGACCCGCATTATTATTTCGAGAGCGCGACGCACCGCAAGGCGCTGTCCTATCTCGGCTATGGGCTGGCGCAGGGGGAAGGCTTCATCGTCATCACCGGCGATATCGGCGCAGGCAAGACGACTTTGGTCGGCCATCTGATGCAGACGATCGATCCGGCTCGCCTGACCGCGGTCAAGATCGTGTCGACGCAGGTGGAGGGCGACGACATGCTGCGCCTCGTCGCGCAGAGCTTTGGCCTTGCGACCGATGGCCAGAGCAAGGCGGCGATCCTGCATCAGGTGGAAGGCTTCCTCTACGCGCAGGCACGGGCAGGGCGGCGCACGCTGCTGATCGTGGACGAAGCGCAGAACCTGCCGGTTTCGGCGGTCGAGGAATTGCGGATGCTGTCCAACTTCCAGTTGGGCGGGCAATCGCTGCTTCAGATTTTCCTGCTGGGCCAGCCGGAGTTTCGCGATCTCATCCGCTCGCCGGAACTGGAACAGTTGCGCCAGCGCGTGATCGCCACCCATCATCTGGAACCGATGATGGCGCAGGAGGTCGAACCCTATGTCCTGCATCGGCTGAGCATCGCCGGCTGGAACGGCAATCCGGCCTTCACCCCGGCGGCTTTCTCGGCGCTTTATGCCGCGACCGGCGGCTTGCCCCGCCGGCTGAACGCGCTGGTGAGCCGGGTGCTGCTGCTGGGCGCGATCGAGCAACTGCATCTGATCGACGAGGATGTGGTCGGTGCGGTCGTCGCGGACATGGGTCTGGACGTGGATGTCGCACCTGAACCGGTGGCCGCTTCCACCCTCGATACGGTCGAGGAATGGGATGCGCAGGAAGAGGACGTGATTGAGGAGGAACCTGTCTCGGTCGCTGATCCGGTCGGGCAGGAGGAAGCTGTCGCCTTCGCTGAACCGGAAGAGGAGGAAGCGCCCTTTGCGGCCGCCGACGTCGATGGGCTGGAGGACGAAATCGACCTCGTCGACGAAGTTCCCATGATGGAGAGCGTCGACCCGGAGACGGAAATCGCCGCGGTCGAACCGGAAGCGGAAGAGGCGGAAGAGCCTGTCGAGGCCGAAATCGAAGAGGCGGAAGAAACTGTCGCTTTCGCTGTATCCGACACGGTCGAAGAACCCGAGCCGGAACCCGAAGCAGCCCGCCCTGCCTTCCTGCGTCCGATAGCATTGGTGCAGCAGGAAACGGACGAGGAGGATGCCGAAATCTTCGATCTGCGCGACATCGATACGAGCGCGCGGGTAACGCCCTTCCTGCGTCCGGTGGCGGATGGCAATGTCGCGCCCTTCGCCCCGCCTGTGTCCGAACGGGTGGTCGCCTCCTTCGCCGCGCCGGTGACGGTGGACGAGAGCGACGATGAGCCGGTCGGAGCCTCGGCGGAAGAGGATGAGGCGCTCGAACTGGAGCAGGCCATTGCGGTCGATACCGGCATCGATGCCCTTCGGTCGGACATGCTGACCGAGATTGAGGCGCTGCGCGCGGAAATCGCGTCGCTGCGCGCGATGCAGGCCCATGCGCCCTTCGCTCAGCCCACGCCGCAGGCGCAGCCGGAAATCGATCCCGAAGCGCTCAAGGGCTGCTTCACCCTGATCGAGGAGCGGCTGGCATCGCTGGAATTCCGGGCCGAGGAACAGGATACGGCGTTGCGCCGGGTTCTGACCCTGCTGGTCGACTGGGTCGAGCGCGAAGAGCAGCTGGCCGACGCGCAGGCTGTCGCCTGACGGCCGGAAGGGTAGGCCCGATGCAGAATGCCCTGTCAGTCGATGTCGAGGACTGGTTTCAGGTCGGCGCGTTCGAGCGCACGATCCGCCGCGCCGACTGGGATGGCCTGACCCACCGGGTCGAGTGCAACAGCGACGCGGTGCTGGACCTGTTTGCGACGGCCGGGGTCAAGGCGACCTTCTTCACGCTGGGCTGGGTGGCCGAACGCTATCCCGCGCTGATGCGCCGGATCGCGGACGCCGGACATGAAGTGGCCAGCCATGGCTATGACCATGCCCGCGTCTTCACCTTCACGCCGGAGGAATTTCGCGCTGATCTGCGCAAATCGCGCGCCATATTGGAGGATGCCAGCGGGCAGGCCGTGACGGGCTATCGCGCGCCCAGCTTCTCCATCGATCCGCGCACCCCCTGGGCGCACGGCATATTGGCGGAGGAGGGCTATCGCTATTCCTCCAGCGTCGCGCCGATCCGGCATGACCATTATGGCTGGCCGGATTCGCCGCGTTTCGCCTGGAAGCCGGTCAAGGATTCTCCGCTGGTCGAACTGCCGGTGACGACTGCCAAATGGGGCAAGCGCACACTGGCGGCTGGCGGCGGCGGCTTTTTCCGCCTGTTGCCCTATGGCTTTTCGCGCTGGGCGATCCGGCAGGTGAATGACCAGGCGGGGCGGCCCGCCATCATCTATTTCCACCCTTGGGAAATCGACCCGGATCAGCCGCGCGTGCCCGATGCGCCGCTGCGATCCAAATTTCGCCATTACAGTAACCTGTCGGTCATGGCGGCCAAGCTGCGGCGGCTGACCAGCGACTTTGACTGGACCCGCATTGATGCGCTGGTGGAAGCGGAGGCCGCGCGCGCATCATGACGGTCGGCGATGGCGCCGACCCGGCGATCAGCATATGGGACCCGGCGAACCCGGCGCAAGCCGATGCGGCCGACGCCTTCGTGCGGGCGCAGGAACATGGCACGCCTTTCCATCGTAGCGCCTGGCTGCGCGCGATCACGCAGGCGACCGGTCATCGCTCGCTGTTGCTCGCCGCCCTCGGGCCGTCGGGCCGGATCGCGGGGCTGTTGCCGCTCCATCATGTGAAGAGCCGCTTGTTCGGCAATGCGCTGGTGTCCACGGCCTTTGCGGTGGATGGCGGCATATTGGCGCAGGACGGGCAGGTGGCGCACCAGCTTGCGAAGGCGGCGGAAGCGCTGGCGCGCGATCGGGGCGGACTGCCGATCGAATTGCGCGGTGGCATGGCGCCGGGCGGCAACTGGGACCGGCGGGAGGGCGAGCATGTCGGCTTCGTCCGGCCGATCGCCGCCGATGATGAAGCGGAATTGCTGGCGGTCCCGCGCAAGCATCGCGCCGAATTGCGCAAGGCTCTGGCCAATCCGGCGTTGACCGCCGAGACGGGCCGCTCTGCCCGCCTGCTCCGCGACCATTATCGCGTCTATGCTGAAAGCGTTCGCAATCTGGGCACGCCGGTCTTCCCCGCCAGCCTGTTTCGCGCCATGCTTGACCGCTTTGGCGAGGATGCCGACATATTGGTCGTGCGCGAAGGGGAACGGCCGGTGTCGGCGGTATTCAACCTCTATCATGGCGGCCGGGTCATGCCCTATTGGGGCGGTGGCCTGTCCGACGCGCGCAGACTGCGGTCCAACGAGCTGATGTATTATCGGCTCATGGGCCATGGCCGTGCGCGCGGCATGACCCATTTCGACTTTGGCCGGTCCAAGGCGGGGAGCGGTCAGGCGGCCTGGAAAAAGAGCTTCGGCTTCGATCCGCGCCCGCTGGTCTATCATGGCTGGCCAGCGGACGGCGCAGCGCGGGACATCAACCCGGGCAGCGCCAAATATCAGCGGCGGATCGAACTATGGAAAAAACTGCCGTTGCCGGTGGCCAATATGCTTGGGCCGATGATTTCGCGCGGACTTGGCTGAAATGCACATAAATTATTTAGTCGGACGGCGTACTATCCGGCTCAGAATGGCAAAGGAAGTTTGACCATGAGCGTAATGACCGGTCTGGTCTTCGTCGTAGAGGAAGCGCGCCTGTCCGATGTGGCAGTGGTGGCGGAAATCGACGACTGGGTCCGCGCCCATGCCGATTCCACGCCATTCCAGCGACCCGGCTGGATCATGGGCGTGCAGGCGGGCACCGGCCAGAAAGCGAAGATGCTGGTCGCACGCTCCGGTGCTGGCGAGATATTGGGCGTGTTGCCGCTCACCTATATCCGTTCCGCCTTGTTCGGGCGCGCGCTGGTGGGCAGCGGTTTCGCGGTGGACGGTGGCATATTGACCACCCACCGGCAGGTCGGCGAAGGTCTGGCCAACGCCGCCTGGACTCTGGCAGAGCAACTGGGTTGCGCCACGATGGAACTGCGCGGCGGCGAAGCGCCGGTCGGCGCACAATGGCAGGAAAAGGCCGACGCCTATCTGGGCTTCGCCCGGCCGCTGGCCGCCGACGATGAGGCGGAACTGAAGGCGGTGCCCAAGCGCCACCGCGCCGAAATCCGCAAGGGGCTGGGCAATGGCCTGGATTTCGAGATGGGCCGGGACAAGCGGCTGCGCGACATTCACTATCGGCTTTACGCCCATAGCGTCCATAATCTGGGCACGCCGGTTTTCCCGCGGGCGCTGTTCGATGCGGTGCTGGACCGCTTCGGCGATGACGCCGACATCGCGGTCGCATCGAAGGATGGCAAGCCCTTGTCGGCGGTCATCAGCCTCTATCACGGCGGCGCCTGCATGCCCTATTGGCATGGCGCGGCGGACGGCGCGCGGGCGATGCGGTCGAACGAATTTCTCTATTTCAGCCTGATGCGCGCGGCGCGGGAGCGGGGATGCAGCGTCTTCGACTTCGGCCGGTCGAAGGTCGGAACGGGGCCGGCCGCCTGGAAGAAGACCTGGGGTTTCGAGGGCGAACCGCTCGGCTATTATCTGCGCACCGCGCCGGGCAAGGAGACGCGCGACGTCAATCCGCTCTCACCCCAATATCGGCGCAAGGTGGAATTGTGGAAGAAACTGCCTGAATCGATCGCCAATCTGATTGGCCCGCATATCGCGCGGGGGCTGGGATGACCGGCGAGATTCTCTTTCTCTGCCACCGCATCCCCTTTCCGCCGGACCGGGGCGACAAGATCCGCTCCTGCCATCTGCTCAAGCGTCTGGCGCAGGTTGCGCCGGTGCATGTCGGCTGTTTTGCCGATGACGATCGCGACATGCGTTTCGCCGCCGAACTGGCTCAGGTGGCCGCGAGCCAGTGCCTGTTGCGGCGCGACCGGTCGAAGGTCGTCGCGGGCCTGACCGGTCTTGCCAAGCGCCAGTCGCTGCTGATTTCGCTGTTCGACCATCCCGACCTGCATCGCTGGGTGGGCAGGACGCTGGCGGAGCGGCCGATCCGCGCCGTCGTCGCTTATTCGGCGCAGATGGCGCATTTCGTGCCGGTCCTGCCGTCCGATGTACGTTTCCTGATGGATTTCGTCGATTTCGATTCCGCCAAATATGCCACCTATGGCGCGGAAGGCAGCGGGCCGATGGCCTGGATCAACCGTCGCGAGGGACGGGTGCTGCTGGATTTCGAGAAGCGCGTAGCGCAGCGGGCGGACATCTGCTCCTTCGTCAGCGAAGCGGAGGCGAGCCTGTTCCGCGACGTCTGCGGGCTGGGTCCGGACCGGATCGTCGCCATCGAAAATGGCGTGGCGCTCGACTATTTCGATCCCGCAGCGGATTTCCCCGCGATCGATCATGGTGATGGCCCCTTGCTCGTCTTCACCGGGCAGATGGATTACCGCCCCAATGTCGAGGCGGTGGAAAGTTTCGCGCGCCAGACCTTGCCTGCGATCCGCAGCGTCCATCCCGACGCCCGCTTTGCCATTGTCGGGCGCAACCCTGCGAAACAGGTGGAGGCGCTGGCCGATCTGCCCGGCGTGATCGTCACCGGCGGCGTGCCCGACGTGCGCGGCTGGCTGGCGGCGGCGGATGTCGTGGTCGCGCCGCTGCGGATCGCGCGCGGCATACAGAACAAGGTGCTGGAGGCCATGGCGATGGCGCGGCCGGTGGTTGCCTCGCCACAGGCCGCCGAAGGGATCGACGCCACCGACGATCTGCATTTCCTGGTTGCGGCCAATCCTGCCGAAGAAGCGGCGAAGGTGATTGCCCTGCTGGCGGATCCGGAGCGGGCGGCGCGTCTGGCCATGGCGGGGCGTGCCCGCATGGAGGAACGCTATCGCTGGTCGGCAACGCTGGCCGGTTTGCCGGACATGCTACTGTCGGCGGATGACAAGGCCGGTTCGCGCGCTGCATGACGGATCGCGCCATGCCTCTGGATCGCATACCGCTGATCGCGCTGGATGGCTGGCGCGGGCATCTGACGGCGCTGGGCGTGATCGCCTTCGCCATCCTGGCGCTGTTTTTGGGCGATGTTCATACCATGGTATCGATCTGGTGGAACGCCTCCACCTTCGGCCATTGCCTGTTCATTCCGTTGCTGATCGGCTGGCTGGTGCAGCAGCGTTTGCCGGGGCTGCGCCAGTTGCAGCCGGTTGCTCGGGCGCCGGGGCTGCTCTGGCTGGCGGCAGGGGCGCTCGCCTGGCTGCTGGGCGCGGCGGCGGGGGTGGCGATGGTCCGCCATGGCGCGCTGATCCTGATGTTGCAGGGCGCGACGATCGCGCTGCTGGGGCCGGCGGTGGCGCGGGCTCTGCTGTTCCCGCTCTTCTACGCCTTCTTCATGGTGCCTTTCGGGGACGAGATCGTGCCGCCGCTGCAATTGCTGACGGCGCGTATAGCCCTGTTGCTGCTCGACCTGACGGGGGTGCCCGCGCATATCGAGGGCATCTTCATCACCACGCCGACCGGCTATTTCGAAGTGGCCGAAGCCTGTTCCGGCGCGAAATTCCTGATCGCCATGACCGCCTATGGCGTGCTGGTCTGCAATGTCTGTTTCCGCAGATGGAGCCGGCGTATTCTGTTCATGGCGGGCGCGCTGACGCTGTCGGTGCTGGCCAATGGCGTGCGCGCCTATGCCACCATATTGGTCGCGCATCTGACCACAGTCGATGCGGCGGTCGGCTTCGATCATGTCGTCTATGGCTGGGTTTTCTTCGCAATCATCATGATCGTGGTGATGGCCGCCGCCTGGCCCTTCTTCGATCGCAAGCCGGGCGATCCCTGGTTCGATCCGCAGGCGCTTCAGAGCACTGTCGGGCCGTCTCATGCCGGGCGGATCGCAGGTGCGGCACTGGTCCTGATCTTCGCCGCGCCGCTCTGGCTGGCGGCAACGGCCGCCGCTGCCGATCCCCTGCCACCGGTGCTGGCGATGCCGCAGGTCAGCGGCTGGACCCGCACCGCCGATCCGCAGGCCTATCCATGGAAAGCCCGTTTCGATGGCGCAGACCATTTCGTCACCGGCCGCTATCGCAATGCGCAGGGGCAGGTCGTGGACCTGTCCATCGCCACCTATGACCGGCAGGATGAAGGACGCGAACTGGTCGGCTTCGCGCAGGGCGCTGCCGATCCCGAAAGCGAATGGGTCTGGTCTTCACCCGCCCGCGCCCCGGCCAATGCGCGTGGCGAGCAGATCACCGCGCCCGGCCCGGTCGTCCGCCATGTCGTCAGCTTCTATCGCATCGGTGCAGGTGCGCCGACCGGCAGCAAGCCGCAGGTGAAGATCGAGACGATGGCGGCCCGATTGCTGGGCCGTGACCAGCGCGCCGTGGCCATTCTGGTATCGGCCGAAGAAGGGGAGGGACGTCCGGCCGACGCCGCGATTACGGCTTTCCTCACGGACCTTGGCGATGTGCGGCCTTTGGCCGACCGGGCCGTTGGTATTCAATGAATAAGGATGCGTCTCTCACGCCGTTCGCCCTGAGCCTGTCGAAGGGCCCTACTGTCTTTCAAGAAAAGAGCAGGGCTTCGACAGGCTCAGCCCGAACGGGGTATGATTTGCGGGGCGATCCTCTTAAGGCCATATTATGTGCGGCATAGCGGGTATTTTCCATCTCGAAACGGCCAAGCCGGTCGATCCCGCGCGGGTGCGCGCCATGCTGGACGTGATGCCGCATCGCGGCCCGGACGGCAGCGGCATCTGGACGGCGCCGGGCGTGGGGCTGGGCCATCTGCGCCTCTCCATCATCGATCTGGGCGGCGGCGCGCAGCCGATGCTGACCGAGGATGAGAGTCTGGTCGTCGTCTTCAACGGTGAAATCTATAATTTCGCGGAAGTCCGCGCGGAACTGGAGGCGAAGGGCCATGTGTTCCGCACCGATAGCGATACCGAAGTCATCCTGCACGGCTATCGCCAATGGGGTGAGGAGTGCGTGCATCGCTTCAACGGCATGTTCGCCTTCGCTTTGTTCGATGCGCGGGCGCAATCGCTCTGGCTGGCGCGCGACCGGTTGGGGGTGAAGCCACTTCACTATGCGTTGCTATCGGATGGCAGCCTGATCTTCGGATCGGAATTGAAGAGCCTGCTGGCGCATCCTTTGTTGCGCCGCGCGCCGGACCTGAGCGCGGTCGAGGATTATATGGCCTATGGCTATGTGCCCGACGATGCCTGTCTGGTGGCGGGCGTGCGCAAGCTGGGCGCGGGCGAGACGCTGCGGCTGGTGCGCGGCCGGCCCCTGCCGCAGCCGCAACGCTATTGGGACGTCAGCTTCGCCGACCGGACCAGGGCGAAACCCGAAGCGCTGGAGGAGGAACTGGTCGCCCTGATGCGACAGGCTGTGCGGTCGCGCATGGTTGCCGACGTGCCGCTAGGCGCGTTCCTGTCGGGCGGGGTGGACAGCAGCAGCGTCGTGGCGCTGATGGCCGAGGCATCGAGCCGCGCGGTCAAGACCTGCACCATCGGCTTCGACGTCGCGAGTCTGGACGAGACGGGATTTGCCGACCGTGTCGCCCGCCGCTTCGCCACCGATCATCGCACGCGCATCGTATCACCCGATGATTATGGGCTGATCGACCGGCTGGCTTTCCATTTCGACGAGCCTTTTGCCGATGCCTCCGCGCTGCCGACCTTCCGCGTGTGCGAATTGGCGCGTGAACAGGTGACGGTGGCTTTGTCGGGCGACGGCGCGGACGAGGCGTTCGCCGGCTATCGCCGCCATCGTTTCCAGATGCAGGGGGAACGACTGCGCGGTCTGATCCCGCAATCGGTGCGTCAGCCCTTGTTCGGCACGCTGGGCCGCTATTATCCCAAGGCGGATTGGGCGCCGCGTGCGCTGCGCGCCAAATCCACTTTCCTCGAACTGGCGGGTGAGGGTGGCGAAGCCTATGCCGCGTCGGTTGGCGTCACGCCTTATGCCCTGCGCCAGCGGCTGTTCAGTCAGGAAATGAAGGGGCGGCTGGGCGCCTATCGCGCCGAGGATCGCTATATCAAGGCGATGGCGGAGGCGCCCGCACGCGATCCGCTCGACCGGGCGCAATATGCCGATATCCGCATCTGGCTGCCCGGCGACATCCTGACCAAGACGGACCGGATGAGCATGGCCGTCAGCCTGGAAGCGCGCGAGCCGCTGCTGGACTATCGGCTGGTGGAGTTCGCGGCCAAGCTGCCGGTCGCGCAGCGCATTCGCGGCAATAGCGGCAAATATCTCATGAAGAAGGCGATGGAACCCTTCCTGCCGCAGGATATCCTCTATCGCCAGAAAATGGGGTTCGTGACTCCGATCAGCGCCTGGTTCCGTGGCGCGCTGGCGGGCGAGGCGACCGCGATCGCGGGCGGATCGGCGCTGGCGAAGACGGGCTGGTTCGACCCGAAGATGCTGGCGAAGGTCGCGGCCGACCATCGCGCGGGGGTGTCGGATCATGGCCGGCTGCTGTGGCAATTGCTGATGCTGGACAAGGCGCTGGTGGGGTTGTTCGGCGTCTGACCGCGAACCTCCCCCTTGCAACCCACCGCTGCCAGTGCCAACGGGACACATGACGAAAATCAGGGCGCAGCGGTGACAGTCTCCAAGGAAATAGTGCGGCTGCGGCTTTATGCGCTGTGTCTGGCGGGGGACATGGCGGGGCTGTTCTGCGCCTTTCTCGCCGCCAACTGGTTCGTGCTGGGCGCGCTGTGGGGCGAGCCGGGCAAGCCCCATGGCCTGGTGATGTTCGCCATGATCGCGCCGCTTTATGCGCTGCTGGCGGTGCAGGGCGGCGCCTATGGCATCAACACGCTGGACCGGGTGCGGCGTGGCATCGTGCGTGCGCTCTGGGCGTTGGCGCAGGCCGCCTTGCTGATGCTGTTGATCGTCTATCTGGGCAAGATCGCCGAGCAGCTTTCGCGTCTGACCTTCATCACCGGGCTGGGGCTGAGCGCTATCGCCGTCGCGCTGGTGCGTCTGGCCGTGGCGCGGCTGGCGGTGCGCGTGCTGGGCGACGTGCCGCATCTGACCGCCGTGATTCTGGATGGCGTGGCGATCGAGACAGGGCCGCATATGGACCTGATCGACGCCGATGCTGCCAATCTCCACCCCGAACGGCATGATGCCGACATGGCCGCGCGGCTGGCGGCGGCGGTCGGCATGGCGGAACGGGTGATCGTCGCCTGTCCGCTCGATCGCATGACGGACTGGTCCGCCGCGCTCAAGTCGCTGTCGGCGCGCGGCGAGATCGTCGTGCCCGAACTGCTGCGCTTTGCGCCTGCGCGGGTGGATGAATTTGACGGTCAGCCGACCATCATCGTTGCGGGCGGCCCGCTGCATTTTCGTGACCGGCTGATCAAGCGGCTGTTCGACCTGATCGTCGCCAGCATCGCCACGATCCTGCTGTCGCCGATCCTGATCGCGGCTGCTATCGCGGTGCGGTTGACCAGTCCCGGCCCGGCGCTGTTTCGTCAGCCGCGCATCGGCAAGGATGCGCGCCCCTTCTCTATCTACAAATTTCGATCGATGCGCAGCGAGGCAAGCGATCACAAGGCCGCGACCTTGACCCGGCGCGACGATGATCGCGTCACCCGCGTCGGCGCCTTCCTGCGCAAGACCAGTATCGATGAACTGCCGCAGCTGTTCAACGTGCTGAAGGGCGATATGAGCATCGTCGGCCCGCGTCCCCATGCCGCCGCCGCCAAGGCAGGCGACAGCCTCTATTGGGAAGTCGACGCCCGCTATTGGGAGCGGCATTGCATCAAGCCGGGCATGACCGGTCTGGCGCAGGTGCGCGGTCATCGCGGATCGACCGACCATCATCAGGATCTGATCGACCGGCTTCAGTCCGACCTCGAATATGTCAGCGACTGGTCGATCTGGCGCGATCTGCGCATCATCGTGGCGACGCTGGGTGTCCTCGTCCATCACAAGGCCTATTGATCCGATGGCGACCAACCTGATTCTTGCCGCGATCTTGCTGCTCTGTCTGGTGGCGGTGGCCTGGCCCTTCCTCTTCTATCCGCTGATTCTGCGCGCTTTGTCGTCGAAGGCCGAGCGGCCGGTCGCGGGGCCTACCCCCAGCGCCTCGCTGCTCTTCTGCGCTTATAATGAAGCGGAGGCGATGCCGGAGAAGCTGGCCAATCTGGCGATGCTCAAGCGCCGTTATCCGACGCTGGAGTTTCTGGCGTTCGACGATGGCTCCTCCGATGGCACGGGCGATCTGATCGCGGGGCAGGGCGATCTCGTCACCCTGATCCGTGGCCCCGGCCGCAGCGGCAAGGCGCATGGCATGAAGCAACTGGCGGCCCGCGCGCGCGGCGAGGTGCTGATCTTTACCGACGCCAATGTGCTTCTGGACGAAGAGGCCGTGGAACGGCTGCTGGCCCGCTATGCCGATCCGGACGTCGGCGGTGTGCTGGGATCGCTCCACTATATCGGTGCGGAGGGCAGTGCGACCGCCTCGGTCGGTTCGCTCTACTGGCGGCTGGAAGAGCGGCTGAAGGACGAGGAATCGCGCACCGGCAATGTGCTGGGGGCGGATGGCTCCATCTTCTCGATCCGGCGCAGCCTCTATCCCGATTTCCCCGACAGCGTGCTGGATGACCTGACCGTCTCCATGGCGGTGGTCTTTGCCGGCAAGCGCCTGATCAAGGCGAAGGATGTGATCGCCCGCGAACGTCTGGTGACGGCGCGCAAGGATGAATATCGGCGCAAGGTGCGGATCGCCGCCCGCGCATGGCATACGGACAGCCATTTGCGCCCGCAATTGCGGCGGATGGCGGCGGTCGACCGTTTCAAATATATGTCGCGCAAGATCGTCCGCTGGTTCGGCGGCGTCTTCATCCTGACCGGCGCCATCGCCGCCGGCGCGCTGGCTATGCGGATTTCGCCGATGCTCTATATGGCGGGGGCCATCGGCGTGGCGCTGGTCATCTGGATCGGGGTGCGGGCGAAGAGTGGCCCCTTCGCCGCGCTGGTCGATATTTTGATTGCCTATGCGGCGACCTTGCAGGGGGTGGCCAAGGCGATGCGGGGGCGCACCGTCACCATCTGGAACCCCGCCAAGTCGCGCTGACTTACTGCCCCTTCACATAGACCCGCTTGCCGCCGATCCAGGTTTCCAGCACCTGCGTCTGGCGGATATCGGCGGGACGGGTGGTCGAAATGTCGCGATCGATCAGCAGGAAGTCAGCACGCTGGCCGACCGCCAGATTGCCGAAGCGCTTTTCGGCAAAGCCGGCATAGGCCGCCTGCCGGGTGAAGCCGTCCAGCGCCGCCTCAAAGCCGATCCGCTGCTCCGGCATCCAGCCGCCCGCCGGTTCGCCCTTGGCATCCTCGCGCGTCATGGCGACGGCAATGCCCGGAAAGGGATTGGGGCTTTCCACCGGCACGTCCGACCCGAAGGCCAGGGGCACGCCATTGTCGAGCATCGTCTTCCAGGCATAGGCGCCCTTCAGCCGGGCCTCGCCCATGCGCGCGGTCGCCATGCGCCAGTCCGACGCTTCATGCACCGGCTGCATGGAGGCGACGACGCCCAGCGGCTTGAAGCGTGGCAGATCAGCGGGGTCGATGATCTGCGCATGTTCGATGCGCCAGCGCCGATCGCCCTTATAGGTGTCGTTCAGTTCCTCGATCGCGTTCAGCACTTCATGGTTGGCCGCGTCGCCGATCGCATGGACGGCGACCTGGAAATTATCCATCGCCGCGCGGCTCATAAAGTTGCGAAGCTGCGTGTCGGGGATCATCGGCAGGCCGCGCTGCCCCGGCGCGTCTGCATAGTCCGCCCGCAGCCACGCCCCGCGCGATCCCAGCGCACCGTCCAGCAGCAGCTTGATCCCGCCCATGCGCAGGCGATCGTCATAGAGCCATGGCGTCGGCTCCGATCCGGCGATCAGCACCATATTGTCGATGCCATAGGCATAGGACATGATTCGCACGCGCAGCGCCCCGCGATCGGCCGACCGGCGGAAGGCCTGCCAGTCCTCTATGCTGGTGCCCATGTCGGCAATGCCGGTGATGCCCATGGACAGCAAAGCGCGCTGCGCCTTTTCCAGCGCATTGTCGCGATCCTTGGGCGCGGGCGGCGGCACGAATTTCTGGATGAGGCTCATCGCCTTGTCGACGAAGACACCGGCCGGCTTGCCCGCTGCCATCTCGATCCGGCCACCCATCGGCGCCTTGGTCGTGGCGGTGATGCCCGCCGCGCGGATCGCGGCGCTGTTGGCCCATCCGGCATGACCGTCCACCCGCTCCAGCCAGACCGGAGTCTCGCTTTCGGCGGCATCCAGTTCGGCGGCGGTCGGGAAGCGGCCCAGACCCCATTGTTCCTGATTCCAGCCCGTGCCGATGATCCACTTGCGACCCGGATTGGCCTCCACATAGGCGCGGATCTTCGCTTGCGCTTCGGCCAGCGATTTCGTGTCCGACAGGTCGAGCGTGATCAGTGCCATGCCATAGCCCATGACATGACCATGTCCGTCGATCAGGCCGGGAATCAGCGTCTTGCCGCCCGCGTCCATCCTGAAGCTCAGCGGCTTGGGCCGCTCCGGCCAGGGCTGGCCCTTTTTCGGCTTTTTGGGCTTATATTCGGGCTCCTGATAGCGGCCCTGAATCAGCTTTTCGACCTTGCCGTCATCATCGACCATCAGCGCGTCGAAATGGACCAGCTTGCCATTGGCGTCGATCGCGATGCCGTTGACATTGTCGATCACGCCCGACGCATGAGCGGGGAGGGGCAAAGCGAGCGCGGCGATCGCCGCCAGTGCAGCAGCTCTCATGCGCGGGTGATCCGCCGGACCAGCGCGCTGGTATCCTGCCGACTGCCGCCCAGCGCCTGCACATCGGCATAGAATTGGTCGATCATCGCCGTCACCGGCAGGGTGGAGCCGTTGGCGCGCGCTTCTTCGATCGCAAGGCCCAGATCCTTGCGCATCCAGTCGACCGCAAAGCCGAAGTCGAAACTATCCTCCGCCATCGTCTTCCAGCGATTTTCCATCTGCCAGCTTTGCGCCGCGCCGCCGGAGATCGCCTCGAACACCTTGTCCAGGTCCAGTTCCGCCGCCTGCGCAAAGCGCAAAGCTTCGGACAGTCCCTGCAACACGCCGCCGATGCAAATCTGGTTCACCATCTTGGTGGTCTGGCCCGCGCCCGCGCTGCCGACATGGACGATGCGCGCGGCATAGGCCTGCATCACGATCTTTGCCGCCGCGACCGCTGGCTCGCTGCCGCCGCACATGATCGACAGGCGGCCATTTTCGGCGCCTGCCTGACCGCCGGACACCGGCGCGTCGACGTTGTGGATGCCCAGGCTCTCGCCCTCCACGAACAATTGCCGCGCGATCCGCGCCGACACGGTGGTATGGTCGATGAACAGGCTGCCCGGCTTCATCGTGCGGAAGGCGCCGTCGCGGCCCAGCGTGATTTGCGACAGATCATCGTCGGTGCCGACGCAACTGATCACGATCTCCGCATCCTCAGCCGCCTTGGCCGGGCTGATCGCGACCTGCCCGCCATAGGTTTCGGCCCAGATCTTCGCCTTGCCGATGGAACGGTTATAGACGGTCAGGCTGTGCCCGGCCTTGGCCAGATGACCGGCGATCGGGCCGCCCATGATCCCCAGGCCGATAAACGCGATGTTAGCCATATGCCTCGTACAATTACTGCGTCCAGCCCTGCCATAGGGCCAGTTTTCCGACAGTGCCAGTTTCTTCCGCCGCAATTTTGCTTTACGGGGCGCCACCATGACCAACCTAGCCAAGATCGAAAGCGCTCTGCCGCTGCCCGTCACCGTCGATGATATTCTTGCTGCGCGGACCCGTATTTCGGGCGCGATCGTCAAGACGCCGACGCTGATTAGCCAGACGCTGTCCGACATGCTGGGCTGCAAGGTCTATCTGAAATTCGAAAATCTCCAGTTCACCGCCGCCTATAAGGAGCGCGGCGCGCTCAATCGCCTGCTGCAACTCGACGAAGCCTCCAAGACCAAGGGCGTGATCGCCGCGTCGGCGGGCAATCATGCGCAGGGGCTGGCCTATCATGGCAAGCGCCTGGGCGTGCCCGTCACCATCGTCATGCCCACGACCACCCCGATCGTGAAGATCACGCAGACGCGCGGCCATGGCGCGACCGTGGTGCAATATGGCGAGAAGTTTGACGACGCCTATGCCCATGCCCGCAAGCTGGAGGTGGAGCAGGGCCTGACCTTCATCCACCCGTTCGACGAGCCGGACATCATGGCGGGGCAGGGCACGGTCGCGCTGGAGATATTGGAAGATGCGCCGGAAATCGACACGCTGATCATCCCGATCGGCGGCGGCGGCCTGTTTTCCGGCATGGCGACGGCGGCGCGTGCGATGAAGCCCGATATCCAGCTTTATGGTGTGCAGGCCGAACTTTACCCGTCCATGTATGATTTCGTGAAGGGCGCCGATCTGCCCTGCGACGGCGATACGCTGGCGGAAGGCATCGCGGTCAAGCAGCCGGGCGAACTCACTCGTCGTTTCGTGGAACGACTGGCGGACGATGTTCTGCTGGTGACGGAACGCCGACTCGAAGAAGCCGTGAGCCTGCTGCTCCAGATCGAAAAGACGGTGGTCGAAGGGGCTGGCGCTGCCGGTCTCGCTGCGCTGCTCAGCCATCGCGAGAAATTTGCCGGGCGCAGCGTCGGCCTGATACTCACCGGCGGCAATATCGATACGCGCCTGCTGGCCAATGTGCTGCTGCGCGATCTGGCCCGGTCGGGTCGTCTGGCGCGTCTGCGGATCATCCTTCAGGATCGCCCCGGCGCGCTGTTCCATGTCGCCCGCATCTTCGATCAGGAGTCGGTCAACATCCTGGAACTGGCGCATCAGCGCATTTTCACCAACCTGCCGGCCAAGGGCCTCAGCCTCGACGTCGAATGCGAAACGCGTGATCGGGCGCATCTTCAGCGGCTGATCGCGGCGCTGGGCGAGGCCGGTTATGAGGTCGCACCGATCGAGGTTGCCTGACGCTTGAAAAGTCTCGCAACTTTTCGTGGTAAATGGACTTTTCAGCCGGGCGGGTGGACGGCATAAGTCCTTCATGATCGACGCGACGCGCAGGACTGAATCGGAGGGGGAAGCATGACGGCCCCTTTCCGATTCCCGCGTTTCTTCGTCACAAATCCCTCGCCCTGTCCCTATCTGCCGGGCAAGAGCGAGCGGAAGGTGTTTACCGAACTGAATGGCGACAATGCCGCCGAACTCAATGATGCGCTGGGCCGCATCGGGTTTCGCCGCAGCCAGAATGTCGCTTACCGGCCGAGTTGCGCCGATTGTTCGGCCTGTGTGTCGGTGCGTGTGGTGGCGGGCGAGTTTCAGCCCAATGCCACCCAGCGCAAATTGCTTCGTCGCAACAGCGATCTGGTCGTCACCGCCTGCAAGCCCTGGTCGACCGAAGAGCAATATACGCTGCTCCAGCGTTATCTCCAGGCGCGTCATCCCGGCGGCGGCATGACCGAGATGGACGAGATGGACTTTGCCGACATGGTCGAGCAGACGCCCGTCGACAGCTATATCGTCGAATATCGTGAAGCGACCATGGATGGCCGTCCGGGCAAACTGGTCGGCGCCTGCCTGACCGATCGGCAGGGCGATGGCCTGTCGATGATCTACAGCTTCTTCGACACCGAACTGGCAGAGCGGCCGGGCCTCGGCAACTATATCATCATGGACCATATCCTGCGCGCAGCGAAGGCGGGTCTGCCCTATGTCTATCTGGGCTATTGGGTCGATGGGTCGCAGCGGATGCAATATAAGGTGCGGTATCGACCGCTCGAAAAGCTCAGCCGCACCGGTTGGGTGCGATTCGACCCGGATGAGCAGGTCGAGGCGGTACGCGAAGTGCCCCAGCGCGATGAACCGCCGCTTCCAGTCGAACTGGTGGGCATGTTCCGCAAGTAGCGGCCACGCTATAATACTGTCTTTTCTCGATATTAGAAATAGTGGGGCGAATGGACATTTTGGACTGCCAATTTGTTTAACCTTTTTAGCTAGGTTCCAAAAATAGTGGGAACGAGGCGGTAGAAACGGGAGCGGGAATGGACCGCTTTGTTGATCATCGATTTGAAGATGTCCGTCTTGCGCTGGGCGGCGGTGCCGGCGCGCGCGACTTGTTCCTGTATCGGAACGACCTTCTTGGCTCTCCGCTGTTCGAACAGGTTTCGCCCCCATTGTTGCGCTGGATCGCGGATCACAAAGGGCAGTTGATCGCCATGGAGCGCGATGGTGTCGGTTTCCCGCCACGTTTCGGTGGCGACCCGATCGGTCGGGGATGGCGGGGGTTGGTGTCGGCCAAGGATCGTCGCGCCTTGCTGGGTGCCGCCCTGACGGAGGATCGACCCCAGCCGCTGACCCTGCGTATCGGTTGCGCCGACGGACAACGGCGCTGGTGTCTGGTTCGCATAGCCCGTGCCACAGGCGCGACCGGATTGCCCTGCTGGTATGGCACGATCGAAGATATTCATGAGCGCCATGATCGTGACGCCCGTCTGCTGGCCGATGCGCTGGCGGAAAGTCGCGAACATTATCGCTGGTCGGTCGATCTCAGCCCGCAAGTGCCATGGACCGCCGGGCCGGATGGCAATGTGGAGGAAGTGGGGCCGCGCTGGCTGGACCTGACCGGCATGGCGCCGCAGGAGGCGCTGGGGACGGGCTGGCTTGGCGCCGTGCATCCCGACGATCTGGCCCGGACCGTGGCGACATGGAGCAATCATCTGTCGAGCGGCATGCCGCTCGATGTCGAATATCGCATCCATTTGCGCGACGGCGGCTATCGATGGATGCGCGCGCGGGCATCGGCGCGGCGGGACGCCAGAGGCGCGGTCCTGCGCTGGTATGGCACGCTGGAAGATGTGCATGCCGAACGGCTGGCGCAGCGCGCGCTCAGCCAGAGCGAGGAACGGTTCCGATTGGCGGTCCAGTCGGCGCGACTGGGCATTTGGGACTTCGATTGCGTGACCGGCGCCCGGACATGGTCGGGCGAATTGCGCCGGATGCTGGGCTTGCCCGAGGAGCAGCCGGCGACCACCGAACTCGCGCTCAGCCTGCTGCATCCTGACGATCGCGATCGGCTGCGCGCGATGCTGGAGGCCGTTGCCGAGGGCGCTTTGCCACCGCATTTCGAGGCGACATTGCGCATCTACCGGGCGGATAACGGCGCGCTTCGCTGGATACGCAGCACGGGTTGGACGACGCGGTCCGATGGCGGCCGTCCACAGCGGATCATCGTCACCTTTCTGGATGTGACCGAAGAACGGGATGCAGAACAGAGGATACGCTGGGCCGCGACGCATGACCCGATGACGCGCATGCCGAACCGGGCACTGTGGCAGGCGACGCTGGAGGAAATGGCGACCCGATCGCTGGCGAACAAGGAAAGCTTCGGCCTGCTGCTGTTCGATATCGACGACCTCAAGCGCACCAATGATTCACTGGGCCATGATGCGGGCGATGCGCTGCTCTGCGCCTTTGCCCAGCGACTGGTGGCATTGGCACCATCGGACGCGGTGCTGGGGCGCCTTGGCGGCGACGAATTCGGGCTGATCGCGGCCTCTCTGGCCGATAGTTGCGCTTTGGAGGCGTTCAGCGCGCGCCTGTACGACAATGTCCGCGCGCCGCATCTGCATGAGGGGCGGGCGCTGGATTGCGGTGTCAGCATTGGCGGCGCGCTGTTTGGCGACCATGCCAGCCGGGCTGATGATTTGCTCAAGGCTGCCGACCTGGCACTCTATGCGTCAAAGGCGGCCGGGCGGGGGCGGTTGACCCTGTTCCAGTCCCAATTGCGGGCCGAGGCGCAGCATCGCAGTTCGATGATCCGCATGGCGCGGCAGATCGTTTCCGACGATCTTGTCATCCCTTATTATCAGCCCCGCGTGGACATGCGGTCGGGGCGGTTGCTTGGCTATGAAGCGCTGCTGCGCTGGCATCATCCGCGCATGGGGCTGCAATTGCCCGGCACCATCGCTGCCGCCTTCGACCATGGTGAGATCGCCGTGGAATTGACGCGGCAGATGCTGGCGTCGGTATTGCGCGACCTTCGGCAATGGTTACAGGCAGGCCATGATCCCGGACGGGTAGCGATCAATGCGTCGGCGGCGGATTTTGCCAGTGGAGATTTTGCCGAGCGACTGCTGGAGCGTCTCGCCCAGTTCGACATCCCGACCGCGCATTTCGAAGTCGAAGTGACTGAAAGCGTGTTTCTGGGACGGGGAACGGACCAGGTGGCGCATGCCCTGAATCATTTTTCCAAGGCAGGCGTGCGGGTTGCGCTGGATGATTTCGGCACGGGCTTCGCCTCGCTCACCCATTTGAAGCAATATCCGGTCGATGTGCTGAAGATCGATCGCAGCTTCGTGAGCAATATCGAACGGGATACGGGGGATGCCGCGATCGTCGATGCGATCGTGAAATTGGGCGGCAGCTTCGGCATGGAGGTGGTTGCCGAGGGTGTCGAATCCGAAGCGCAGGCCCGGTTCCTGCTCGGTCTGGGCTGCGTCGTGGGGCAGGGCTTCCATCTGGGTCGACCGCAGCCCTTTGATGTCCTGCGTCCCCCGGTCGGGGATGATCGCATCAGGCAATAGGGCCGGCTCCGTCAGGAACCGGCCCCGCACCGACGTCGTGACTCGCCGGGGCTTTTTCTATTTGCAGCGACAGTTTCGCACGACCTTGCGCCGCACGGTCTTACGCGGCGCGACCGTTTCCGTGACATAGGTGGTGGTGGTCGTCGTCGTGGTCTCTTCCGGTTTCACCGTGACCGTGGTGACGATCGGCGCGGGATAATAATAGCCACCCGACACATAGCCGACCTGCGCCGGCATCGGTCCGGCGCCGCGCCAGTGCGGTCCGCCATAGGGCGGCGCGTCATAATCGACGCCCGCGCCGCGCACATCGCCTTCGAATCGGCCTTCGTAGGTGCCGCTGACCTTCCGGCCATCGTCCGTGGTCCAGGTGCCGGTCCAGCGGCCGTCATATTCATTCTGGCTGGTTACACCGTCATCGGCATAACCGTATCCATCGTCATAGCCCGCACCCGGACGACGCGGCGGCGGCGGGGCATGGCGGCGCGGGCCGTCTTCCGCCTTGTCGATCGCCATGCCGGCAACAGCGCCAACGCCTGCGCCGATCAGCGTGCCGGCGGTGCGGTTGCCGCGTCCCGCGATCCGGTTGCCGGCCACGCCGCCGACGACCGCGCCGATCGCGGCGCCGCCCACGCCATTGTCCCGGCGTGGCTCGGCATAGGAGCCGTCGTCATAATAGCCGTCGGGCGCATAGCCGCCTTCATAGCGGCCCCAGTCGACATTGCTGCGATGATCATAGACCCGGCCATAGCTTTCGGTCATGACCGCATCGTCATAATAGCGCGACCAGCCATAGCCGCGCGCGGGCACGGGCAGGCCATAGGCGCCGTAATTGCCGATATAGTAGGTCGGGCTGATCCAGTAGCGGGGCAGCACATAACCATAGACCGGACGGCGATAGGCGCCCCAGCCGCCGGGCGCGCGCGTACCGGCGAACCAGCGGCCATTCTGTCGTGGCCCCCAGCGATGCCCGTTCCAATTGCCGGCGGGGCGGGGTGCCTGCGGGGCAGGGCGTGCGCCGGTCCAGCCGCCAGCTGCGGGCGCTTCGGCAAGGGCGGGCACCCCGATGCTCGCCAGTGCGGCGCTGGCGCCCACAAGCAGAAGGCTGGAAATCTTCATGGTTAACGCTCCCTGTTGTCGCGCGCAGCGAGGAGGCGTACGCGGACCGAAAATGCTAACGCTTCGTTTAGCATGATGATCCGCGCCTATCCATGATCCAGCCAGCAAATTGCTGTCCCGAAACGGGCCGAAAAGAGCAAAGACTTCGCGTTCCCGCAGGCAAGATATGGTTAATGCGTCAGATTATTCTGGCGGCGATCTTTGACACCAGCGCTTCCAGACCCTGCGCATCCTGCGAGTCGAACCGGGCGGGCACGGGGCTGTCCAGATCCAGCACGCCGATCAGCTTGCCGTCATGGAGAACCGGCACGACGATTTCCGAAGCGCTGGCGGCGTCGCAGGCGATATGCCCCGGAAAGGCGTGGACATCCTCCACCAACTGGGTTTCGCCGGTGGCGGCCGCCGTGCCGCATACGCCCCGGCCGACCGGGATGCGGATGCAGGCAGGCTTGCCCTGAAACGGGCCGAGTACCAGTTCGCCATCCACCATGCGATAGAAACCGGCCCAGTTGAGGTCGGGCAGAAACTGCCAGAGAAGCGCGGACAGGTTGCTCATATTGGCGACCGGGTCCGGCTCCCCGGCGGTCAGCGCATCGGCGGCGGACAAGAGGTCGGCATAGAGGCTGGTCTTGTCGACGGCGGTATCGGGCGAAAAATCATACATCGCGCCCATATAGGCGCGACGATGGATTGTTGCCAGAGCGGCAGGCGCGTCGCCCAGATTGGGGCGGCGCGCCAGTACAGTCTTACAGGGCGCCGCCGCCCAGCTTGTAGGTCAGTTGCAGGAACATGCTGCGGCCCACGCTGTCGAACCAGCTGATGTCATAATAGGGATAGGCGGCGTAGCTCGGGTCCTTGACCGGCTTTTGATCGAACAGGTTCGTCACGGTCAGCGATCCGCGCAGATGATCGGTGAAGTCATATTGCAGCGTCGTGTTGAACAGGTAGCTGGCCCTGATATAGGCATCCTCGTCATAATTGGGCAGCTTGCCCAGGCGCTTGCCTTCCACCGTCCATTTCAGTCCCTCCAGCGACCAGCTGACGCTCGCCGTCGTCTTGTCGCGCGGGATATAATAGCCGCTGGTCGCCGCCAGCTTGTTGATCGACGCATCGCCCGGATATTGGCGGAATGTATGATCGAAGACATGGGTGTGGGCGAAGGACAGGCCGAATTCGCCAAAGCTGGTCGGCAGGCTGCCATGCAAGGCGATATCGATGCCGCTGGTCTTTTCATGCGCGATGTTGATCGGATTGACCGACACCGAATCCAGTTCCCCGTCATTGACGCCACCGACGAAGCGATGGACGCGGGCAAGGGCATCCTGACAGGTCGGCGAATTGATATCGACCGCAGCGCCGCCCATCGTCGTGCCGATGCGGCAGTCGGCTTCGTCACGCAGCAGCGTGTCGATGCTGAGATCCTGCACCTGATTGGACAGGGAGACGCGGAAATAATCGACCGACACGTCGAAATGGCGTGAGGGCGACCAGACGATGCCGGCATTGATCGAACGGGCGGTTTCCGGCTTCAGCTTCCGGTTGCCGTTGCGCTGGGCGACGATGCCCTCGTCGGCATAGCTGCAATCGCCGATATCCTCGTCCGGCTCTTCCGTGCGGCAGAGATAATAGTCGGTTTCGGACGGATGGGTGTTGCCCGGACCGGTGAAGACATAATGCAGGTCTGGCGCGCGGAAGCTGGTGCCATAGGCGGCGCGCAGCAGCAGCGTGCTGGTCGGCCGCAATTCGATCCCGCCATTATAGGTGAACTTGCCCACGCTGCCGCCGCCAAAACGGAACCGGTCATAGCGGGCCGCGCCCAACAGTTGCAGGAAGCTGGTGACGGGCACGCGCAACTCGCCGCCCAGCGCCCAATGTTTGCGGCTGCCCTGTCCGTCGCTGTCCTTGAGGCCGTAATAATAGTCGGTCAGCGCCAGCGGATCGGGATTGAGGTCATAGCCCTGCTTGCCCAGTTCCGCGACCGCCGCGAAGCCGACCGGGCCAGCGGGTAGCTGAAACAATTCGGTGCTGCTGATCGTGGCGGACAGATTATCGGTCCAGCTTTTGGGATTATAGACGCTGTAGGCGGTGATGCTGTCATATTCCGACTGGGTCAGCGGCGTGTAGAGGCGCGCGGGATCGGCATTGAAGATCGGATAGCCGCTATCTTCATCCACGCCCTGCTGTTCGCCCAGGAACAGGGCGTTGGCCTTGGCCGCGATTACCTGCGGGAATTTGACCTTCGCCTTATATTCGCTGTGGTTGAAGGAAAGTTCGTAATTCCATGTGCCGCCAAACTGGCCCTTCACGCCCGGCGTGATGCTGAACGTCTGTTGCCGGTTGCGGGTCATGACATTGGCAAAGCCGCCCGACTCTTCCGGCGTGAACTCTCGGTTCCAGTCGTCCAGCCTGCCATCGAAACTGTTGTAGAAGCTAGCATCGCTGCTGCCAGAGGAATCCTGGTAACTCCATTTGAGAATATTCCGCATCAGCGTGACTTTGCTGATGCCGAATTGCGCATCTACGAACAGATTTGCGGAATCGGAAAGCTCGTAACCGGCTGAGGCAAAGCTGTTGAAGCCCTCACGCCGCGAGATGATGGTGCCATAGCCGACCGACGTATTGCTACCGCAGAAATAGCCGGGGCCATAATCTTCGAGAGTGTCGTCATAGGCGCCAAAGCGCGGACGTGACGCATAATAAGTCGATCCGCCATTTAGGTAGGATAGCGCCCCACAGGTCGCCGCGCCCGGATCGACATATTCATCTGCATCGGGATCATAGCGCAGGAATGTGCGGCCAGCGAGCGGGGTTATCGTCGTGGGATTGTCGGCCCGACTGTCCTGAATCTTGCGTTGATACCCCCAGATCGGCTTTTGCAGCATATATTCGCCGCCCGCGACGATATGGAAGCGATCGTTCGACCAGCCGGTGGTCGCGGTGATGCGGTGGGATGCGCCGCCGCCATGTTCCGTCCGCCCGGCACGATAGTCGATCGTCGTGCCGTCGACCTTGTCCTTCAGCTTGAAATTGATGACGCCGGCAATCGCATCCGACCCGTAAATGGCCGATGCGCTGCCGCTGAGCACTTCGACCTGATCGATCAGGCCCAGGGGGATATTCGAAATATCGGTGAAGTTGCTGCGTCCCTGAAAGGGCAGGGGGAAGTCCGCGATGCGGCGACCGTTGACCAGCACCAGCGTATGGTTGGGGCCAAGCCCGCGCAGGTCGACCTGCTGCGCGCCGGGGGTGAAGCTGGCGCCGCTGAACGATTGCTGGCTCTGCGTTTCGCCGCCATTCTGGGTGACTGCGCGCAGGATGTCGGGAACGCTGGTATAGCCGTTGGCGCGGATCGTGTCGGCGGTGATGGTCGTCACCGGGGCTGGCCCTTCCTGCGCCGCGCGGGGAATGCGCGATCCGGTGACGATGATTTCCGGCTCGCCCTCCTGCTGCCCGCCAGTCTGTGCCGTCGCGCTGCCGATCAGCGCCGGCAGGCAACATCCCAGGCCCAGCATCGCCCGAAAGATACGGCGTTCCGCGAAGTTCATATTGCCCCCATTCCGGGGATGGCGCCCCACGCGCCTCTGCATCCCCATATTTCCGATTGTTACATCAGAAACCCGCGTATGATTCAATCATTGTGATGGAGATGCGGAACATATTGTTTTGCCCTGTGGACAATATGTGACATGAAAATGCGCATCTGATCGGAAGGGAGATTGCTATGCGACGCGCGCTGGGGGCTGCCATCGCATTGGCCGCCATGGTCCTGTCCATAAGCGGGGCGCAGGCGAAGGAGGCATCCTATCGCCATTATCAACTGGGCAAGCTGACGACGCCAACGCCCGATCCGGTGTCCGGCGGCCTGCTGTTGCTGGGCGGTGGCGATCGCAATGCCGATGCTATGAAATGGTTCTTCGCGAAGGCGGGGCATGGCCATATCGTCATATTGCGGGCGTCGCAGAAGGGGCAGATCGGCGAGGAATTCTATCACAAGCTGGGTGGCATCCAGTCCGCCGAGACATTCGTCTTTGCCGATCGCAGCGCGGCGACCGATCCGAAGATTCTCGCCAGCCTGAAACATGCCGACGGCATTTTCATCGCCGGGGGAGATCAGGCCCGCTATGTCCGCTTCTGGCGCGGCACCCCGGTTGCCGAAGCGCTGGATGCGCATGTCGCCGCGGGCAAGCCGCTGGCAGGGACCAGTGCAGGCCTCGCCATGCTGGGCGAGAAGCTTTACGGCGCGATGGACGATGGCAGCATCACCAGCGCAGAAGCGCTGGCCGCGCCCTTCGGCCCTGCCAATACGATCGAAGGGGATTTCCTGCACCTGACACTGCTCAAGGGGATCGTGACCGACACGCATTTCAAGGAGCGGGATCGGTTGGGCCGATTGTTCGCCTTCGTGGCCAAGGCGCAAGTGGGGCGCCCCATGGATCAGCCTGCCATGCTGGGGCTGGGCGTCGATGAAAGTGCGTCTCTGGCGGTCGAACCGGACGGGGCGGCGCGCATCTACGCCACCGATCCGCAAGGGGGGGCATGGCTGGTCGACGGTGCCGCGCTGCGCAATCTGCCAACGCAGGGGCCGCTCAATGCCTCCGCCATTTCCGTCACGGGCATCGGCGCGGGATCGGTCGTGCATCTGCCGCAGGGCAGCGTGGATCGCCCTACCTTCGAGCGGCTATATGAGGTGCAGGATGGGCAGATGCGGCTGAGCAAGGATGGCGATCGGCCTTTGCCATGACCCTGCCGGCCCGATATGCTGACTATATGGCGGGTGACGGTAATCGGCATGGCGCGATGGACGCCATGGGGCGATGATGCCCCATGGCGGTCTGCGCCTCGATGAGCTGGACGAACGGCTGCTGAGCCTGTTGCGGCAGGATTCGCGCCAGCCCATCGCCCAGTTGGCCAAGGAGCTCGGCGTATCGCGGGGGCATCTCTATTCGCGCATTGCCCGTCTGGAGGAAGACGGCATCGTGGCGGGCTATACGATCCGCCTCGGCTCCGTCTTCTCCGCCAGTCGGGTGCGGGCGCACATGATGATCAAGACCCTGCCGCGCCATCGCCGCGACATAGAGCAGGCGCTGATGCGGATCGATCATGTTCAGGCGGTCCATGCCATCAGCGGCGAATATGACATCATTGCCGTGCTGGAGGCCGATGATGGGGCCGAACTGAACGATATCATCGACGATATCGGGCAGTTTGACGGCATGGAGCGGACGACGACCCTGGTGCTGCTGGCGACGAAGCTGGAGCGTTAGCATCGGGCGATTGCAGAACAAGCCGTACTGACGGCGGGCAAATTGCGCACTGATGCTGAGAGACCGTTTGAAAAATGCGCGAAAGAGCGCATTTTTGTAGCCGCACCGGCCTTCAAACGAGGCACGTGACTCGTTTGAACCCCACCCGACCGCCCACATATGGTACCCTGTTGGGCGGTCGGGTGGGGGTGAGGGCCGGTGCGGATGCGCCAAAGGCGCATTCCCAAACAGACTGTGAGATCGGTGGTCCAGTCTGGCTTGGGATTGTTGCCGCTCAATGGCAGTTATGGGTGGCTGGACAATGTGGGAAAGCCAATTCGGCCGGAGCGGACCGGGCGGCGTCGGGCTGCTTGGGCTAGGCATCGCGTCTTCGGAAAGGAGACAGGGCGATGCGGGCGGCGATTTTGACGTTCGATGGGTTCAACGAACTGGACAGTTTCGTGGCGTTGGCGCTGCTCAACCGGGCGCCGGGCTGGCAGGCCGGGATTTGCGGGCCGGGAGAGACGCTGACGTCGATGAATGGCGTGCAGGTTGCGGTGCAGCAAGGCATTGAATTTGCGGGTGAAGCCGATGTCGTTCTGATCGGCAGCGGGGTGCGGACGCGCGAAGTCGTTTCGGATGCGAAACTGATGGCGCGGTTGCGGCTGGACCCGGCGCGGCAGATTATCGGGGCGCAATGTTCGGGCGCGCTGCTGCTGGCGACGCTGGGGCTGCTGGGGGATGTGCCGGTGTGCACCGATCTGACGACGAAGCCCTGGGTCGTTGGGGCGGGGGCGCGGGTGATCGATGCGCCTTTCCATGCGCGCGGCAATGTGGCCACGGCGGGCGGGTGCATGGCGGCGCACTATCTGGCGGCCTGGGCGATTGGGCGCGGCGCGGGGGAAGAGGAGGCGCGGACCGTGATCGACTATGTCGCGCCGGTGGGCGAGAAGGCGGAGACGGTCGCGCGGGTGATGGGCGTGGTGGGGCCGTTTCTGGGATGACGGGCGGAGGGATTGCCCGCGTCCGGTGATAGCGGCATGACCGATGGTCTTCATGATCGGAGGTGCGAATATGCGTCGGCTTGCCACTGTCCTGTTATGCCTGATCCTGTCGCAGGGCGCGTTGGCCGCTGAGGCGCCGGAGGATTGCGGGAGCGATTGCCCGGTCAATGCCGAGATGACTTCATTGTTCGACGCCGATCAGGCTGCGCGCAAAAATGGCTTTGATGGCGACTGGGACCGGATCGAGGCGGAGGATGGGCAGCGGCGGGCGCGGACGGGGGGGCTGATCGCGGCAGGGGCGCTGCGCAGCGGCACGGATTTCTATCATGCGGCCTATATCTATCAGCATGGCGGGGAACCGGACGATTATCTGAAGGCGCATGTGCTGGCGACGAGCGCGGTGGCGAAGGGGCGGGCCGATGCGGCATGGATCGCGGCGGCGACGCTGGACCGCTATTTGAAGGCAATCGGCCGGTCGCAGATTTACGGCACGCAATATCGGGTGCGCGACGGCGTGGCGACGCAGGAACCCTATGACCGGGCGCTGGTGCCCGACGCGCTGCGCGCGGTAGCCGGCGTGCCGCTGCTGGCCGAGCAGGAGACGGAGCGGGCCGAACTGGAGCGGGAGGCGCAGGCGCGAGAGGCGCGCAGGAGGAGCGGGGCGGAGTGACCTGAGGGCGGTGATTGCAGGTTGCAATCCACTACTGGCCTGCCATGGTGCGGCCATCCGACCACAGGAGAGGAGGAACGGGCATGATCATCCATGGGGCGCGGCCGTCGCCATTTGTGCGCAAGGTGATCGTCTTTGCCGCCGAGAAGGGCATCGCTGTCGAGGTGCAGGCGGCGGGCTTCGGGCGCGGGGCGGAGGGCTATCTGAAAGGATCGCCCTTCGGCAAGATACCGGCGCTGGAGGATGGCGATTTCCTGCTGTGCGATTCGACCGCGATTGTTACCTATATGGATGCTCTGAAGCCCGGTGAGGAGATGATCCCGGCAGCGCCGAGGGAGCGGGCGCGCACGATATGGTATGAGGAATTTGGCGATACGATCGTGCAGGCGGCCGGGCAGAAGATCTTCTTCAACCGGGCGGTGGCGCGGCGGCTGAAGCGCAAGCCGGATCTGGCGGCGGCGGACCTGGCCGAGGCCGAGGAGATGCCGAAAATCCATGATTATCTGGAATCCGTGCTGGCGTCCGGGCCGGAGGGCGGCGGCTGGCTGGTGGGGGATCGCTTCACCCTGGCCGATCTGGCGGTGGCCTGTCCGCTGATCAATGTCGCCTATGTTTCGGCCGGGCTGAGCGCGGATCGATGGCCGTGCACGGTCGACTGGCTGGCGCGGGTGCGGGCGCGGCCGAGCGTCTCCGCCGCGCTGGCGGAGGAATGGCCGATGGTGGAGCCTATGTTGAGTAAATAACCCATATGGTACATTCTGCTTGACAGCGTCACGCTGTTGTGGCAGATATGTGGATATTGGGAAAATGTGAGTCGCCGACATGGCGGTGCAAGGGGCTGGTCCTATATGGGGCCGGCCCTTTTCGTCGTGCGGGCGGCATGCGGGGGATCGGGGCATGGCGGCGAGGAAGAAGCGGAGCGAGATGGTGCCGCAGCGGCAGGCGATGGCGGGCGGCACGCAGGCGCAGATGCGCAAGACGCGCAGCGACGGATGGAGCCAGGCGGACGAGCGGCTGTTTCTGGAGACGCTGGCCGAGACGTGCAACGCCAGCGAGGCGGCGCGCGCGATCGGCAAGAGCCGGACGGGCGCCTATCGCCGGAAGAAGGCTGTCCCGGCCTTTGCGCAGGCGTGGATGGAGGCGCTGACGATCGGCTATGAGGAGATCGAGATGCTGCTGATGCGGGAAATATTGTTCGGCAGCGAGGTGGAGGATATCACGCTGGATGCCGAGGGGGCGGTCAAGACGCGCAAGGTGAAGCGCAGCCGCAACATGGCCGTGGCGCTGCGCCTGCTGGCCTATCATCGCGACACGATGCTGGCGATGCGGCAGGCGGCGGCAGGGGCAGCGGTCGAGCGGCCCGACAGTCCGGATGCGATCGCGCGGGTGGATGCGATTATAGAGGGGGTGCGCGAGGAGAGGGGGCGTGCGGAGTCGGTGGGTGTTTAGCCTGGCGGCTTGCCTGCTATCCGGCCGGGTCCGTGCCCAGCGCCGAGCGGCGCGAAGCGACTTCGCCTGCGGCTCAGTGATGCCCTTCGACTTCGCTCAGGGCGAACGGGTTGAGAAGTGAGCCCGATGGGCGCGGGGTGCGCTGCGCCAGATCTGAAGCGAACAGCGCGCTCCGGCTTTTTGTTTTCGCATCGCTTTATGCCAAAAACCGGTGCCCACTTTTTGGCGCGAGGCTATAAGAGCCTGTTTGGAAAATGCGCTCTTCCGCGCATTTTCCAAACAGGCTCTAATCGCTGTTGAGCATGGCGAGGGCGGCGCGGTCCGCATAGGCGGCGGCGAGCTTGCGATGGGCGGCGCGCGCGCGGCTGTGGGTCGAGGCGTCGGCCATCAACCGCTGTTTGCGGCACCGGGTGGAATAATAAACGAAGTCGGACCCCTGCATCATGGCCTCACTCTCCCTGGGCGGCGGTCTGCGCCGGGCGCGCCCAAGAGAGGGAGTTTTGAGGAAGGGGGTTAATAAAGTGTTGCGGGGTGCGCGCTATTGCGACCGAATTGCGGTTTTTGCGGTGAATGGTGGGGAGGGTTTGATTACGGGCATGCCTTGCGCAGAACAGAAATCGCGCGCACGAGAATGGAATGGCGATAATCGAGTTTGAAAATGGGGATGAGACGACCCTGATACTTGTCGTCGAGCCGTGGGGCGACCGGCATGAGGTTCCTCATCTTGCCCGAGTGGGCCTGCGCTATGTCCTGTCGGAGAATGCGGAGGATCGTAGCTATTCTGTCGTATCGGAGCGGAAGATCGAGCTTTGGTGCAACGCCGACAGCTATGACATTGACATCGTTTTCCCATCGCCATGCGACATGCTGATGTGGGATATTTGCGTTCGGGGCGGCTGGTGCGGCGGTATCGTGGATGGCAAGCCTGTGAGGGTCGATGATCTCATTGCGACATCGGGCACGGTCACGGCCGAGGATTTCGCCAGACTGGCCGTTCGGGCTGACGGAGGTTCAGGGGGCGAACTGAGGGAAACGCAACATCTTCGATGGCTGGAGGCGAAATTCGTCGAGCATCTTGGGGGCGCGTCGGTTGATGCGGCGATGTTTCGCCGGACAGCGCGACGGCCTTTTGAGGGCCGGTCGTTTTGAGTGGGGATTGCCGCACATGCTGCGTCGGGTGGATGGTTCTCACCCCAACCCTCGAAGAGGGGCATGTGTGCCCTTCGACCTGAAGGGGAGGGGCTTATACAGCGCCGCTTTGGGTCGCGAGCGGCATTTTTAATCGTCATGCCAGCGAAGGCCGTTGAGAGGCACGTGACTCTCAACGGCATCTCAGGCGAAGGCGCGAAACGGTTGAGCGTGGTGCCTGTTCAAGCCTGTTCCGCCATCGCCCGAGACCCCAGCTTTCGCTGGGGTGGCGGGATAGGGTGGGCAGCTTTCAGGCAAGGTCGCGCTCCGCTCACTTGCCCATTTATTATATTCGCGCAGAGGCGCAGAGAATGCGGAGCGGGCGCGGTCATCTCCTCTGCGCTCTCTGCGTCTCTGCGCGCAATCTTTCTTTAATTTGGTTCACGCGGAGGCGCGAAGACGCGGAGGGGTTGCGCATTTTCTACGCGTCTTCGCGGCTCCGCTTGAACAATATATGCTGCCTGCGGCGGCACTTCGGCGACCTGGCTGTTCAAGCCTTTCCCGCCATCGCCTGAGACCCCAGCTTGCGCTGGGGTGACGGTTGGTGGTCGAGGTTCCCTGCGATTGCAAACCCGTTTGGCGGGTGATGCTGTCGTCCGCTGCGCCTCTGGCGGTCGGGACGCCGGTTGTTCGGCCGGCGTCCCGGTGTCCGTTAGCGGCCGGCGTTGATTTCCAGCGAGGGGTCGACCAGCGATGTCTTGGTTGCGGTCGGGGTCGCGGCGGCGGGTGTCGTTGCTGCCGGGGTGACGGGGGCTGCGACGGGCGTCGCGGCGACCGGGACGGCGGCTGGCGCGGGTGCGGCAGCGGCGAAGGCGACGCTGACATCTTCGTCCAGGAAGGCGGAGACGGGCGTGCCGAGCGGGATGCGGGCGCTGGTGCCGGTGGTGAAGAAGCCGGCGACCGGCACGAAGGCGATCGCGGCGACCACGCCGGCGGTGCCGGTGACGCCCTTGTCATCGAAGGCGCCGGTCAGGCGGATCTGATTGCCGTTGGCGCGGACATAGAGGACGCGGCCGGTGATGTGGCCGGACTTGCCCCACATGCCCTTGTTGCGGACGTCGGTGACTTCGCCGGTGACGGGGCTGCCGGCCGGGATCACGATCTGGCCATTGAGGCTGACGGCTTCGGCGACTTCGAGCTGGACGCGCTGGCCCACGAGCAGCTTCTTGCCTTCGGTGGTGAGCGGCTCGGCCATTTTGAGCGGAATCTGGGTGCCGGCGCGCAGGATGTTGCCGTTGGCGGGCGTGGCGACGATGGTGGCGACCGGCGTTGCGGGCGCGGTGGTGACTTGCGCCATGACGGACGGCGCGCAGGCAAAGGCAATCGCGCCGAGAACGGCGCTGGACACGGACTTCATGATGGGACCCCCCAATAGATACGACTCCCCCCGGAGCCGACGCGCCACTGGTGCTTGTGTGCGGGCAAGTCGTCAAGCGATAAAGTGTTGATTGGTCTTGGGCTTTATTTGGCGCGACTGTTCCGGGGCAGGACGGGGACTGGTTGTTTGGAAAATGCGCGAAAGAGCGCATTTTCGACCCCGCACCGGCCCACACCCCCACCCGACCGCCCAACAGGGTACCATAGCTGGGCGGTCGGGTGGGGGTGTGGGCCGGTGCGGATGCGCCAGGGGCGCATTTCCAAACAGACACTGAGGGGCGTTTGGGGAGGGGGGCTCTATGCGTCGGGGCGTGGCGCGCGGTGCTTTACAGGCGTGAGACAGGCGATATGAGTTTGGCCCCATGACCAAGATGATCCTGATCGCCGCGCTGTCGGCCACCGCCCTTGCGCAACCTGTTTTTGCCCAGACCAAGGCGCCCGATCCGGTGCGGATGAAGGCGAAGGTGGAGAAATTGGTGCGTTTCGGCACGCGGCATACGCTGTCTTCGGCGACCGATCCCAAGCGGGGGATCGGCGCGGCGCGGACATGGGGCGCGGGGGAGTTCCAGAAGATCGGCAAGGCGTGCGGCGGCTGTCTGAGCGTGGAGACGATCGCGGATCGCTTTACCGGGCCGCGTGCGCCGGACGGGGTCGAGGTGGTGGATGTGCTGGCGATCCAGAAGGGGACGGGTGATCCGTCTCAGGTGGTGATCGTCGCCGGGCATATCGACAGCCGCGTGACCGACGTGATGAACATCAGCAGCGATGCGCCGGGCGCGAATGACAATGCGTCGGGCACGGCGCTGGTGATCGAGGCGGCGCGGGTGCTGGCGGGCGAGAAATTCGACGGGACGATCGTCTATGCGCTGCTGTCGGGCGAGGAGCAGGGGCTGTGGGGCGGGAAACTGCTGGCGGCCACGGCCAGGGCGCGCGGCTGGCAGGTGCGGGCGATGCTGAACAATGACATTGTCGGCAACACGCTGGGCCAGAATGGACAGCGGGTGGCCGACCGGGTGCGCGTCTTTTCCGAAGGCATCCGCTTTTCGGAGGACGGGAAGGCGAATTTGACCCGCCGGGCGATCGGCGGGGAGGATGATGGCCCTTCGCGCGCGCTGGCCAAGAAGATTGACGGGATCGCCAAGGCCGATCCGGCGATCGGGCTGGACGTGTTTGCGGTGCGGCGGTTCGACCGGTTCGGGCGCGGGGGCGATCATTCGCCCTTCCTGGACTTGGGCTTTCCGGCGGTGCGCTTTTCGGTGGGGATCGAAAATTATGACCGGCAGCATCAGGACCTGCGGACCGAAAATGGCCGGGTCTATGGCGATACGGTCGAGGGGATGGACTTTCCCTATCTGGCGAAGGTGACGGCGCTGAATGTCGCGACGCTGCGGGCGCTGGCGGATGCGCCGGCGGCGCCTGCGAGCGTGTCGCTGGATGGCGCGCTGTCGATGGATACGCGGGTCTTCTGGGACGCGGTGCCGGGGGCGGCGGCTTATAAGGTTTACTGGCGGCGGGCCGATGCGCAGGACTGGAGCGACAGCCGGGTCGTGACCGGCGGGACGGAGACGGTGCTGAAGGATATCGTGGTCGATGATCATTTCATCGGCGTGGCGGCCGTGGGCAAGGATGGAGCGGAAAGTCTGGTGACTTTTGGGGGCATGGCTCCCCGAAAGTAATTGGTTCGCGCAGAGGCGCAGAGGGCGCTGAGATTGTGGAGGAAAGGCCGCTTTCGGGCGGCCTTTTTTTGTGCCGTTTCGGGGGAGGGCGATGGACGTTTCGGATCGGGAATGGCTGGGCGGGGAGGATGCGGCTTTGTGGGCGCGGTTGCGCGCGGGGCTGACGCCGGCGGCGGCGGAGCGGCTGGAGCGGGAGTGGCGCTTTGTCGCGCGGCCGGGGCAGAGGACGCCGACGGGCGAGTGGCGCATCTGGCTGATGCTGGCGGGGCGCGGTTTCGGCAAGACGCGGGCCGGGGCGGAATGGGTGCGGGCCATTGCCGAGGCCGATCCGGCGGCGCGGATCGCGCTGGTGGGCGCGACGCTGGGCGAGGCGCGCAGCGTGATGGTGGAGGGGGAGAGCGGGCTGCTGAATATCGCGCCATGGTGGGCGCGGCCGGACTATGCCCCGGCGCTGCGGCGGCTGCGCTGGCCCAATGGCGCGACGGCGATGCTGTTCGGCGCGGCCGAGCCGGAGAGTTTGCGCGGGCCGCAGTTCAGCCATGGCTGGGCCGACGAGATCGCCAAATGGGCAGGCGGGGAGGCGGCCTGGCATAATCTGATGATGGGATTGCGACTGGGGAAGGCGCCGCGCGTGCTGGCGACGACGACGCCGCGGCCGGTGCCGCTGGTGCGGGGGCTGGTCGCGCGGGACGGCGATGATGTCGTCGTGACGCGGGGGCGGACGGCGGACAATGAGGCCAATCTGGCGCCGGGCTTCGTGGCGGCGATGGCGGCTAGCTATGGCGGGACGCGGCTGGGGCGGCAGGAACTGGACGGCGAACTGATCGAGGAGGTGGAGGGCGCGCTGTGGACGCGCGACCTGATCGAGCGGTGCCGGGTGCGCCATGTGCCGGGCGTGCTGGCCCGTGTGGTGGTGGCGGTCGATCCGCCGGCGAGCGCAGGCGGGGATGCGTGCGGGATCGTGGTGGCCGGGATCGGCGGGGACGGGCGCGGCTATGTGATCGCGGACGCGAGCGTGGCGGGGATGCGGCCCGAAGGCTGGGCGCGCGCGGTCGCGGCGGCGGCGATGGTGCATGGCGCGGACCGGGTCGTGGCCGAGGCGAATAATGGCGGGCAGATGGTGGAAAGCGTGCTGCGCGCGGCGGAAGAGAAGATGCCGGTGCGACTGGTCCATGCGAGCCGGGGAAAAGCGGCGCGGGCGGAGCCGGTGGCGGCTTTGTACGAGGCCGGGCGGGTGGCGCATCGCGGGGCCTTTCCGGAGCTGGAGGACCAGATGTGCGGATTGCTGGCGGGGGGCGGCTATGTCGGGCCGGGGCGATCGCCGGACCGGGCGGACGCGCTGGTGTGGGCTATGAGCGAGCTGATGCTGGGGAAGGTGGGGGAGGCGCGGGTGCGGGGGATGTGAGGGTGGCTTATGCGCGCCGCCGCCTGATCCAGGTCAGTAGCGCGCGGATCATGACGCCGATGAAAAAGACGGATGCGCCGCCCACGAAGGCAACTATTGGTGCCTGTTCATGCCTGATCGCGACACCGGCGAGATATTCGGGTGTGTCGGCATCCGGGCAATGTCCATCGAGACAGGGTAAGTCGGGGCCGTTGTTCATATGGTAGAGCCACAGGCCGACCAGCATGGCCGCCATCAGCAAGAGTGGTCAGAAAGATCGATTGATGGCGGAATGCTGTTTGCCATGCCGGTCGTTGAGGCATTGGGCGACAACGGTGTCCGGCCAATCGAGGTTGACGCTTGCCAGTATCTCCATTGCTCGCACTTTGTCGTGACGCTGAATGGCATCTTCAAAATCATGCAGCAGGCCTGCCACAAAGAGCCGTTCATTGACGGTCATGCCGGAATAGTCGGGGCGGACCATATCGTTTCTTTATCTGATTTCTCTGAAGTCCGAAACGGGTCAAGTTCGGGGTGATGCTAGACTGGATAAGGGGCAGGCGGGCTTAACAAGGACCGTGCCAGAACAGGCCCTTTGCGGGTTCGGAATAGCATTTTGCGGGCATGGCGAGGCTGTGGCCGTCGCGCGGGATTTCATAGCCATAGCCGCCGTCGAAGCCATGCTGGATCAGGATGTCGACGCCTGTGTCGTCCACGGTCACGATCTTCGGGGCGAGGCTGGCGATGGTGGGTGGCCATTGGTTTTTGGGAATATCTGCCCCGTTTTGACCCGTGGGAGCGGGATGGCTTTTCGCGAGCGACAGGGCTTCGTTTCTGATCGCGTCCAGTTCTGCCGGATCGGTGATGGGGCGGGCGCAAGCGGAGAGCAGCGCCAATAAGCTGGCCAGTAGAGCGCTGGGACCTGCGGGTCTGATCATGGTGCAAGCTAAGCATTTTTGTCGACTGCGTGCGACCGGGATTTCTCCGCTTTTGCGCGCTTTTGACTGGGCCAACGCGCCGACGGCGTGAGGCGATCCTTCATTTCATTTTTCATGTGCTGCGAGTGTCGGGCTGAAGTGTGTCTGATGTCTAATCATGAAACATGTGAATTCTTTATAATATTCAAGGAGATGTGATTTCTAGATTTGTAAAAATATGAATTAATATTCAGTTATATGCGGGGTGTATATTATGGCGGATAATTACATATCTCTTGATGACATTGCATTTGGTGCCGTGGCGAATGATGATACTTTCGATAATAAGACGGCAATCGAGGCCTGGCTGGCGGCGGCGATTTCGGCGGGACTGACCGCATATTGCCCGCCCGGGAAATTTTACACTTCGCCTGTGCTGGTGAGCGGTATCGCGAAGCCGGTGCGCGTCGAGGGCGCGCCTGGTGCCTGGATTGTGGGCATGGCTGACGGCGAGAATGCTGAAGGCGAGCCGGTTATCAACCCCAACGCAGTCATTCGTCTGGATGGTGGCTCCACGCGGCCTTCCCTGCACTGGTCCGGTCTTTCAATTGATAATAGTGACCGAAACTATGCCGCTGCGGAAGCAAGCGGAACTGCGTTGAACATCGTGCGGTTCGACACCTGGTTTGTCGGATATTCGAAGTTCTGGGGCGATAATTCCTATTATAAGATGGAAAAGTCCGATAGTGGCCTGGTCGTTAATTCATGCGGGCCGGGTGCTGCCGCCTTTTGCGATGTTCAGGGGCAGGCTGACAAAGCCTTCTATTTCACCGGCGGTTCGTCCAGTGGTTCGCAGGACGATTATGGCGACTGGAAAATCCTGTTCTGTTCGATCCGCCATTGCAACACGGCCGGCAGCACGACGCGCCAGTCCCGACGCTTCATCGTGATGGGCAATACCGTTGAAGATTGTCGGCAGGGCTTTGGCCGTACCGAGGCCGGTGACGTATCGCCCGGCCGCGAAATGATTCTGTCCAACAACACTTTGACTCGTGTCGGCGACCGTGCCGTGCGCCTGAACATGGAAGGCGGGGATGTCGTGACGGGCAACATCATCACCGACTGGGGTTGGCGCTATCGCTGGGATAAAGAGGCGGCAAGCGCGATCTTCGAGCTAAATGACAGCCTGCATGCGATGCGTCTGGAAGGTGCGTCCTATGCGAAGGTCATCGGCAACACGCTCCGTATGAAGGACTGGACCGCGACTGACGGACATCGAGGGATCGACATTCGTCAGATGGAAATACCGCCAAGTGCCAAGGTCACGGCTGATCTTGACGGAAATACTTTGACAGTGGATTCAGTCACGAGTGGGGTATTGGTGATTGGACACAAGCTAACAGGGACAGGCATTCCGGTGGGAACCACGATCACCGGGGGCAGCGGTGATTTCTGGACGTTGAGCAACACCGTTGTAGCGGGAAATGATATCGAGGTTACGGCGAGGGGCACGACATTCTATCCCGCCGTTGGAAATATCGTGAAGGATAACAGCTTCGAGATGGCGAACGGCATCCATCTCTATGAAAATCTTGGTTCGCAGAAAACCTATACGGATAATCTCTATTCGGGCGGCGCAATACCTGTTTCCGGCAACGCGGACTCGGAATCCCGGCATGTGATAAAAGCGCTGGACGACACCACGCCCCGTACCATGATAGGCAATACCTATCTGGATGGCACGTTCATGCCCGTCATGGGCGCAACTGGTTCAGGCGTGACCTTTGAGCAGGTCACGCAGGTAGGCGAATATGAGCGTATCGGAAATCTCAGTTATTTTACGTTGGAAATTACGGCTACGCCCACTTTTGCCGCAACCCTGACCCATGGTGAAGTGCGGATCAGTGGACTGAATTATCTGGATACGGTGGGCTATGGCGATGGACATGGGCCTGTCGAGGTTCTGACGGTCGCAGGTATCACCTATCCCACGAACGGATATGGCCTGACGGCATCGGTGCCGAGTGGCCAATCCTATATCCGATTGCGATGGGATGGCCCCGTAAACCGATATTTGCAGACCAGTGATCTGATCAGCGGTCAGGCGATCCGGTTCAAGATCACGCTGATGATGAAATCTCCCAGTATTCATGCCGACTGATCTTCGGGCTGCCCGTCAATTCTGTTGAGGGCGGCCTGAGCGAGGAGGGCGCTGTGGGTCAGATGGCGCGGCGCCCCCCTCAACAATGGCTTCGATGATGAGGTCGTTTCCCATAGCGGTGAACATAAGGTTTCAAACCAAGACCTTTATTTCTCCGTGCACGCCTCTACATCACAGCGTCATCGGCCGGTTCTATCTCCGGCGGGCGTTGTTTTGAGGAGTTTGCATGCTGATCGACCGGTTGAACTGGCGCTATGCCACCAAGAAGATGAACCCGGACAAGCGGGTGCCCGAAGACAAGATCGAGCGCATCCTGGAGGCGGTGCGGCTGGCGCCGACGTCGAGCGGGTTGCAGCAGTTCGAGGTGATCGTCGTCACCAACAAGGCTGTTCGCGAGCAGATCAAGGCGATCGCCTGGAACCAGGAACAGGTGACGGATGCGTCGCATCTGATCGTCTTTGCCGCGTGGGACAATTATACGCCTGAGCGGATCAACCATATGTTCGATCTGGTCAATGACGAGCGCGGGTTCCGCAACGAGGGCTGGGAAGCCTATCGGCAGATGCTGCTGGGGACCTATCCGCAGCGCGATGCGCAGACCAATTTCGAACATGCCGCGCGGCAGGCCTATGTGGGGCTGGGCATCGCGCTGACCGCCGCCGCTTTCGAGGAAGTGGATGCGACGCCGATGGAAGGCTTCGATCCCGCCGCGCTGGACGCGATACTGGATTTGCGGGCGCGGGGGCTGCGGTCGGTGGCGATCATGCCGCTGGGCTATCGCGCGGACGAGGGCGACTGGTTGCTGGGCCTGAAGAAGGTGCGGCGGCCGATCGACGAGTTTGTTTCGCGGATCGATTGAGGGTTGCCGGGCCCTCTGCCGGGGAACTGGCGGGCGGCCTTGATCGTTCTCCTGCCGTAATCAGGAGTATGTGACATGAATATGGTGAAGCTGATGGCGGTGGCTGTTGGCGTGAGCGTGATCGCGACGCCGGTGATGGCCGCCAGTCTGAACAGCAAGGATCGCGCGCGGGTGGCCCGCGCGGCGCCGCGCGATCGGGACGATGTGCGCTACTGCCTGCTCAAGGGCAAGCAGGGGCGCGACAAGGGCACGGTGATCGGTGCGGCTGGTGGGGCTGGCGTGGGCGCGCTGGCGGGCGGGAGCCTGGGCGAGACATTGCTGGCGGGCGCCGCGGGCGCGGTGGCCGGGCGCGTGATCGGCAAGAGCGAGGGTACGAATTCTGTGTGCGATCGGGTGCTGGCGCGGAATCGGTGATTGATTCGGCCGCAAGCGTTCTGCCGGTATGGCTGACGCCGTTATATAACGGCGTCAGCCATACCGGCAGAACGCTTGGCGTCAAGTGGGAAAATTGCTATCTGGATGACGCTTAAGCGAATAGGCTTAATTGACGTTCTGATAGTGGAAAGGAGGCAGCAATGGCAATCGTTCGGAAAGATCGTTTCGCGGCATCCAAGCCATTATCTGAGAAAGGTACGTCGCTGGCATTCCGTGTCGGTGCAAAAGCTCATGCAAAGCGCGGCGGGTTGACCCCCGGGCTTCGCAAGCTGATGGCGATTTATAGCGCTAAGGTCGCTCATTAAGTCAAGCGGAGACACAGCGACGGAAGAGCCTGTATTTTTCCGTCGCCATTGCACAGATGTGCGTACTCTGTCCTTTTGCTGCGGTGTCGCTGAGATCGATAAATGGTTTCGTTCGAAATCATTGAAGGATCATGATCGGCGTAAACATATCGTGACATGCGCGCATGATGCCGGTGCAGATACGCAGCCGATTGGGTTTTATGCCCTGTCGACGGTGATTGAGGAAGCGCGGTTGCTGGCGGGCGCTCCGTACATTCCGTTTTTCGGCAATCCCCGATATTTTCCGTGCCTCAGCATGGTTTATCTGGCGGTCGCGCAGGACAGGCAAAGGCAAGGCGTGGGATCGACCATGATGGTCAAGGTCATTCTGGACTTTGCCGACTATGGCGAGCAGATCGGTTTGCCGCTGTTGATATTGACGCCGTTGAACCGGGCAGTGGCTGACTTTTACGAAGGGCTGGGCTTCGAGCGCTATCGAAGTGGGGCAGGCATGTTTCTGCCTTTGCAAACAGCCATCGACATGCGGGATCAGTTGCGCGCGGCGGAATGAGCGCGTGCCGACCTTGAGGCCGCTGTCTTTCATGTTTCGGTAGGCGGCCCTGCCGCTGGTTTTCATCATCCTCTCCCCTGACGGGGAGGGGATTTTTTATGGGCGGGTGGTTTCATGAAATGGTTCGGGACGAAGGCGGCCGCATCGCAGGATGCGCGGCCGGTGTTGGCGCGTGCCTGGGGATCGGGGGCGGTGGCGCTGGGGGAGTGGCCGGCATCCTATGAGGCGCAGTTGCGCGCGGGGGTGATGGGCAATCCGGTGGCGCAGCGGGCGATGCGGCTGGTGTCCGAAGGCGCGGGGGCCTGTGCGATCAAGGTGCGCGGGGTGGATGAGGACGCGGCCGTCATGGCGCTGGTCGGGCGGGCGTCTGCGGGGCAGGGGCTGGTGGAGACTTTGGCCTGTCATCTGCTGCTGCATGGCAATGGCTATGTGCAGGTGATGGCGGGGGCGGATGGGCGGCCTGCCGAACTGTTCGCGCTGCGGCCCGAGCGGGTCAGTGTCGAGGCGGATGCGCGGGGGTGGCCGGCGGCGTACCTGTATCGCGTGGGGGAGAGCGTGACGCGGCTGTCGCCGGAGGATGGCGCGGGGCGGACCAGCTTGCTGCATCTGAAGGCGCTGCATCCGCTGGACGATCATTATGGGCTGGGCTGTGTCGGCGCGGCGGCGGGGGCGGTGGCGATCCACAATGTAGCGAGCGTGTGGAACAAGGCGCTGCTGGACAATGCGGCGCGGCCTTCCGGCGCGATGGTCTATGAACCGGGCGATGGATCGGTGCTGTCCCCTGAGCAGTTCGAGCGGGTGAAGCGCGAGATGGAGGCGGCCTTTGCGGGGGCGGCCAATGCGGGGCGGCCGATGCTGCTGGAGGGGGGGCTCAGCTGGAAAGCGATGAGCCTGACCCCGGCGGAGATGGATTTCGTGGGGCTGAAGAGCGCGGCGGCGCGGGAGATCGCGCTGGCTTTCGGGGTGCCGCCGATGCTGATGGGGCTGCCGGGCGACAATAGCTACGCCAATTATCGCGAGGCGAACAAGGCGCTGTGGCGGCAGGCGATTTTGCCTTTGGTGGGCAAGATTTGCACGGGGCTGTCGCAGGGGTTGCAGCCCTGGTGGCCGGGCGTGGCGATCGAGCCCGATCTGGATGCGGTGCCGGCGCTGGCGGATGAGCGCGCGGCGCTGTGGGAGCGGGTGGCGGCGGCGGACTTCCTGTCGGGGGACGAGAAGAGGGCGATGCTGGGATTATAAGGGGTTCGCGCAGAGGCGCAGAGGGCGCGGAGCAGCCAGGGAGAATGGGCCGCCTTTTGGGCGGCTTTTTCTTGTCTGCGATTTTCGCGCTTTTCAGTCCGGGGCGCGGGCGGGGAGGGAATCGAGGCGGCAGAAATGGCCGTCCCAATTCCATGTGCCGCCCTGCGTCAGGCAATCGCCGGCGCGGAACAGGTCGAAATGCCAGGCGAGGGCGCCGATCGCGGCGAGGATAAGGACGATCAGGACTTTGCGGGGTGTGCGCTTCATGGCGCTCCAGATAGGAGCAGAGCAGGCGGATGGGAAGGAGCGGGCGATGAAAGAGGAGATGCTGGCGCGGCTGGTGGCGCAGGCGGACGGGCAGGTGCTGGATCTGGTGACGATCCGCGCGCTGATCGAGGAGGCGAGCGAGCTGGGCGCGGGGCGGGCGCTGGCGCGGCTGGGGCTGGCGGACCGGCGCGCGGAGGGCGATGTGCGGGAATTGCGCGAATTGCTGTCCGCCTGGCGCGACGCGAAGAAGGCGGCGCGCGGGGCGGTGATCGGCTGGATCGTGCGGATCGGCATGGCGCTGTTGCTGCTGGGGATTGCGGTGAAGGTCGGCCTTGTCGGGTTGGTGAAGGGATGAGCGGGAAGGGGGCAATTTCGTTCGCGCAGAGGCGCCGAGGACGCTGAGATTGTGTTCGCGCGGAGGCGCGGGGACGCGGAGAAGATAAGGGAGAATGGGCCGCCTTTGGTGGTTTTTTTCTCTGCGCACTCTGCGCACTGTGCGCCTCTGCGCGAACCATGGCGAGTTGGAGGGAAGAATGGACAGCGATCTGCGCTTTGCCGGCTATGCGGCGATTTTCGATCGGGTGGACCGGGGCGGGGATGTGGTGCGGGCGGGGGCTTTTGGCGCCGTGGACGCGGTGGGCGTGCCTTTGCTGTGGCAGCATGGGCCGGGCAGCGTCATCGGCGTGGTCGAGACGGCGCGGGAAGATGCGCGCGGGCTGCGGGTGATCGGCCGGGTGTCGCGGCGCACGGCGGCCGGGCGGGAGGCTGCGGCGGCGCTGGCTTCGCGCGCGGTGGACGGGCTGTCCTTCGGCTATCGGGTGAAGGCGGCGCGGGGTGCGGGGCCGCGCGAATTGCTGGCGCTGGAACTGGTCGAGGTGAGCGTGGTGACGCATCCGATGCAGCCATTGGCGCGGGTGGTGGCGGTGGAGCAGGGATGATGTCAGTGCCTCCCGGCGATGAATGCCGCAGTCTTCACTGCGACCTTCGATCCCAACGCCCTTAGCAACCGGGAGGACTGGGTAATCCTATATCAAGTCTCGATTCAGACAAACTAAATCCCCAACCATTGCAGCGCGCCCGGTAGCGGGTCGGCGCTATAGTCGAGTTGCAGGACACGGCGGTGGCGGGGGGTGGCGGCGGCGTCGGAGGCGTGGAGGATCGGGGTGGCGTAGAGCCAGATGTCGCCGCGCTGGGCGAGGCAGGCATGGGTGCCGCAGGCGGTGGCGAGGGCGGCGACATCGCCTTCGGGAACGCGGCCGTGGCGGTGGGAGCCGGGGGCGATCAGCAGCGGGGCATTGTCTGCGTCGACCGGGTCGAGATGGATGCGCAGGGTCAGCATGCGGTCGAGCAAGGATTGCGGCGGGGCGACATGCTGGATGCCGGACTTGAGCGTCCAGGGGCCGAAGCCCGGCGTGTCAATGCGCTGCTGCACGGCGATGGTGCGGTCCTGATGCCAGCCGAGCGACCAGTTGATGGCTTCGCTCTTGTCGAAGAAGATCGCGCGGACGGGTTTTGCAGCCTCGCCCAGATGGGCGGCGGGGTGGCGGCCGATTGCGCCGCTGGCGCTGAGCATGTCGGCGAGGGCGGGCAGGCTGGCGAGGCGCTGGCCGGCGCGGTCGGTTGGCAGGATCGCTAGGGCGGCTTCGATGGTGGCGAGCGCTGTTTCGGGGAGCGCGGCGGGGATATGGTGCGCGCCGTGGGGGACGAGGGTGAGAGGCATGATGCTGCTATCCGATGCGGGTGGCGGGGCTGTCCAGTGGGTTCGCGCAGAGGGCGCGGAGGTTTTGTTCGCGCGGAGGCGCGGGGACGCGGAGAAAGAAGAGGGAGATTGGCCGCCTTGGCCGGGTTTTTGCTTGCTCTATGGTTCTGCGGCTTCGTGTGGGCCACCCTCTCATCCAACTTCGTCTAACCGGCTGTGCCGGTAAGACTTCGTATCCTTCTCCCCTGAGGGGAGAAGGTTTGTTTTCTGTTTTGTATGGGCGGTCCGATTGGGCCGCCTTTTTTTGTGGAGACGGGCATGACGGATATGTTGGAGGCGAGCCTGGAGCTGGTGGCGCAGGGGGAGCGGATCGAGGGGCTGGCGGGAGAGATCGCGGCGCTGAAGGGGGCTTTGCTGGCGCAGCAGCGGCCTGCGCTGGATGGCGTCAAGGGCGGCGCCGTCGATCCGGCGCGGGCGCAATTTGTGGAACGCTATCTGCGGCAGGGGTTGGAAGCCGGGGTCGAGCTGAAGAGCTTTTCGGGCGCCAGTGGCGCGGCGGGGGGCTATGCGGTGCCGCGCGAGATCGACCAGCTGATCGACGCGACGCTGAAAAGCGTGTCGCCGATCCGCGGGATCGCCAATGTCGTGCGGACCGGGACGGCGGGCTATCGCAAGCTGGTGACGTCGGGCGGGATCGTGTCGGGCTGGGCCAGCGAGACGGGCGCGCGGGCCGAGACGGGAACGCCGAGCTTCAACGAGATCGTGCCGCCTTCGGGCGAACTGTTCGCCAATCCGGCGGCGTCGCAGGCAATGCTGGACGATGCGCAGTTCGATGTCGAAAGCTGGCTGGCGAGCGAGATCGCCCGCGAATTTGCGGCGGCGGAGGGCGCGGCCTTCGTCAATGGCAATGGGACCAGCAAGCCCAAGGGCTTCCTGACCTATACGACGACCAATGAGGCGGACAGCGTGCGCGCCTTCGGGTCGCTGCAATATGTGGCGTCGGGGGCGGCGGGGGCCTTTGCCGCGTCCAATCCGCAGGACAGGCTCATCGATCTGGTGCAGAGCCTGCGCGCGCCCTACCGGCAGGGGGCGAGCTTCGTCATGAACTCGTCGACGCTGGCGGTGATCCGCAAGATGAAGACGAGCGATGGCGCGTTTCTGTGGCAGCCGTCCATGGCGGCGGGGCAGCCGGCGACTTTGCTGGGCTATCGCGTGGTCGAGGCGGAGGACATGCCCGATATCGCCGCGAACAGCCTGTCGATCGCCTTCGGCAATTTCCAGGCGGGCTATGTCATCGCCGAGCGCCAGGAGACGAGCATCCTGCGCGATCCGTTCAGCAACAAGCCGTTCGTGCATTTTTATGCGGTCAAGCGGATTGGGGGCGGCGTGGCCAATAGCGAGGCGATTAAGCTGATGAAGTTTGCGGCTTCGTGAGGGGGTGAGGGGGCGTTGGTCCCCCCTCATCCAACTTCGTCTAACCGGCTGCGCCGGTAAGACTGCGTATCCTTCTCCCCCATGGGGGAGAAGATTTGGGGGGAGGGGCGTCGGGCTTCTTCCCCCTTTTTTGTTCGAGGGGGTGGGCGTGGCGATTTCGGGGATGGAGATGGCCGACCTGGTGCGGGAGGTCTGTTATGATGGCGGGGATGGGCCGTTGCTGCTGGGCGGGGCGGTGGCGGGCTATCGTGCTTTTGCCGATGTGCTGGGGGCGGGGGCGCGCTTTCCCTATATGATCATGGGCGTGGGCGATCCGACCCAGTGGGAGGCGGGGACCGGCGAACTGGACGAAGCCGGGCGGCTGGTGCGGACGCCGGTCGCGTCTTCGGCCGGGGGCGCGGCGGTGGATTTCGCGCCGCTGGAGAAGAAGGTCGGGCTGGCGCTGCATGCCGGATGGGTGGCGGCGGTCGAGGCGCATGGCCATGGGATGGCGGCGATCGACGGGCTGGCGGCGGCGCTGGACGGCAAGCAGGGGGCGAGCGCCAATCTGACGGCGCTGGCCGGGCAGGCGAGCGCGGCGAACCAGATGAGCTACTGGACCGGGGCGGGCGCAGCCGGGCTGACGGCGCTGAGCGCGCAGGGGCGCAGCCTGATCGGCGCGGGCGATGCGGCGGCGGCGCGGGCGGCGATCGGGCTGGGCGCCCTCGCGACGCAAAGCCCCGGCGCGGTGGCGATCAGCGGCGGGACGATCGGCGGGATCGTGGATCTGGCGGTGGCCGATGGCGGCACCGGGGCGTCGAGCGCCAGCGTGGCGCGGAGCAATCTGGGGCTGGCGATCGGCAGCGACGTGCAGGCCTATGACGCCGATCTGGAGGCGATCGCGGCGCTGGCGACGACCAGTTTCGGCCGGGCGCTGCTGACGCGGGCGGATGCGGCGGGCGTGCGCAGCTATATCGGCGCGGGAACGAGCAGCACGAGCGGCACCGTGACCAGCGTGGCGATGAGCGGCGGGACGACGGGGCTGAGCGTGTCGGGCGGGCCGGTAACGGGCAGCGGGACGCTGACGCTGGGCGGGACGCTGGCGCTGGCGAGCGGAGGCACCGGGGCGACCAGCGCCAGCGGTGCGCGCGGCGCGCTCGGTCTGGGCGACATGGCGGTGCAGGCGGCGTCGGCGGTGGCGATCAGCGGCGGTGTGGTGGCGGGGCTGACCAGCTTGCAGGTGAGCCATCCCTCCTCGACCGCCTTTTCCTATATCGACTCGCTTGCCGGCCAATATGCGCTGCTGCGCTGGCGCAGCGGCACGGCGGGGCGCTGGGACATGGGCAAGACCAATGGCGCCGAAAGCGGGAGCAATGCCGGGTCGGACTTTGCGTTGCGGCGCTTTGCCGATGGCGGAACGGTGCTGGGCACGGCGCTGACCATCCGGCGGGATACGGGCGAGGTTCAGGTGGGCGGCGTGCTGGCGCCGGCGAGCGACAATAGTCTGGCGCTGGGCGGGGCCGCGCTGCGATGGTCGATCGTCTATGCCGGGAGCGGGACGATCAGCACGTCCGATGCGCGCGAGAAGCAGGAGATGGACGGGATCGATCCGGGGTTGATCGAGGCGTGGGGCGAGGTGCGCTGGGTGCGCTATCGATTTCGCGCTGCGGTGGCGGAGAAGGGCGACGCGGCGCGATGGCATGTCGGGCTGGTGGCGCAGCAGGTGCGCGACGCGATCGACGCGCGGATGGGCGATGGCGCGGCGCAGCGCTGGGGATTGCTCTGCCATGATGCGTGGGATGCGCAGGCCGAGGCGCGCGATGACGAGGGCATTGTCGTGCGGCCGGCGCGGGAGGCGGGCGAGCGCTGGGGGCTGCGCTATGAAGAATGTCTGGCGCTGGAGGCGGCGTGGCAGCGGCGCGCGATCGCGGCGCTGGCGGATCGGGTGGCGGCGCTGGAGGCGGGCCATGCAGGGTGAGGCGCTGGGCGCGGGGGTGATCGGCGATCTGGCGGAGAGCGCGGATCGCTGGGCAGGGCCGTGGCGCGGCGGCGTGCGGCCGGGGCAGGGCTGGCGCGTGCCGGGCGAGGCGCGGACGGCACGGGCCGAGGCGGAACGGGGGAGCAGGATAAGATGAGCCTATTATTGAAAGATCCGGATGCTCGGATCGACCATGGCGTCGACTGGTCCGCCTATCTGGCCGGGCAGAGCCTGGTCGCGAGCGGATGGACGGTGGCGCCGGTCGAGACGGGCGGGCTGGTGGTGGAGGCGAGCGCGTTCGAGGCGCAGCGCAGCAGCGTGCGGCTGAGCGGCGGGGTGATCGGCCATGTCTATCGGCTGGTCAATCGCGTCGCCCTGTCCGATGGGCAGGTGGATGAGCGGACGCTGACGATCCGGGTGGAGGAACGCTGATGCTGGTGGAACGGGAAAGCGGGGGGCTGGCGGCGTCGCTGGCGGAACTGAAAGCCTATTTGCGGATCGAGACGGGGGCGGAAGATGCGGTGCTGGCCGGGCTGCTGCGCAGTGCGGCGGCGCTGTGCGAGCAGTTTGTCGGCCAGTGGCTGGTGGCGCGCGAGGCGCGCGAGACGGTGGCGGGCGACGGGCGCTGGCAAAGACTGTCGGCGCGGCCGGTGCTGAGCATCGACAGCCTGACGGCGGCGGATGGCGCGGCCTTGGCGGTGGGGGCCTATGCGATCGATGTGGATGCGGCGGGCGACGGCTGGGTGCGGGCGATGCGGGCGGGGGAGCCGGGGGTGCTGGCGGTGCGCTATCGCGCGGGACTGGCGGGGGAGATGAATGGCCTGCCGGAGGCGTTGCGGCAGGGGATCGTGCGGCTGGCGGCGGACCATTATCTGGCGCGCGGGAATGAGAGCGCGGCGCCGCCGGCGGTGGTGAGCGCGCTGTGGCGGCCGTTCCGGCGGATGCGGCTGGCATGAGGGCGACGCTGGTGCGGCTGGTGGAGGCGCGGGCGGCGGCGCGTCGGGCGGCGATCGTCGCGGCTTTGCGGGACGAGGGTGTCGACGCGCTGGTCGAGGGTGAGGATATCGTGGCGGCCGGGCGGGGGCTGCGCGGGCGATGGCTGCGCGATCTGGCGCTGCGGGAAGCGGGGAGAGGGCGATGAGCGCGGAAGTGGCGGTGCGCGCGGCGGTGATCGCGGCGTTGCGGGCGGATGCGGCGCTGATGGCGCTGGTCAATGGCCTTTATGACGGGGAGCCGGTGCGGGCGGCGGCGCCGTTTGGTTTTGTGGGCGAATGCCTGGGCAGCGACTGGGGCGGCAAGGATGTCGAGGGGCGGGAATTGCGGCTGACCATCGGGCTGGTGGTGGCGGACGAGACGCCGGGGCGGCTGGCGGGGATGATCGCGCGGGTCGATCCGGCGATCGTCGCTGCGGGCGCGGAGCAGGGCTGGCGGATCGTGAGTGCGCGGTTGCTGCGGTCGCGGGTGGCGCGGAGCGGGGCGCAGGGTTGGCGTGGCGTGGTGGATTATCGGATTAGGGCGGTGCGGGAAGCGGCGTAGCGCAGCCTCTCCTCTCAACTGCGGCTAGGCAGCAAGCTGCCAAGCCTTCGTATCTCTCCCCCTGAGAGGGGGAGAGAGGAAGAGGACGTCAGTTCGGGCGGCTGCTTTCTTCATATTCGCCGGTGATCTTGTCGACATATTCGGAGATCTGGTCGTCGGCGTCGCTGCTGGCGGCGGCGTCGGACATTTTGTCGGCCTTGTCCTGGGCGATGATGGCGTTGCGGAAGGCGGCTTCCTTGTCGGCGCAGGCGCTTTTGATCGCGGACTGGAAATCGCCGACGGACAATTTCTTTTCCAGCGCAGGTTGCGTCTGGGCGCTGAGGCATTTGGAAAATTCCTTGCGCCCGGTGCCCACGGCATCGGCGGAAGGCGCGGCGGCAAGCATCATCGCAAGCGAAGCGGCAACAATCATCGGGACCTCTCCATCAACCCCAGATTTCTATTGAGACCGGTCGCGCGGAAGGCGGCCGAGTCTCCTGTTTTTTCGCGATTTTCCGGGCCGTGGCAGGGTGCTTCGGACGCCGGTGTCGCTTGGCTGGAGAATGCGCCATGGGCGTCGAAAAAGGAAGTGCGTTTTTGCTGAAGGTGGGCGACGGCAACATGCCCGCAACATATGCGACGGTGGCCGGGATGCGCACCACCCAATTGTCCGTAAATGGCGAGGCGGTGAACATCACCAGCAAGGATTCGGGCGGCTGGCGCGAATTGCTGTCGGGCGCGGGGGTGCGATCGGTCAGCGTGTCGGCGGCGGGGCTGTTCACCGGATCGGCGGCCGAAGTGCGGGTGCGCAACCATGCGCTGGCCGGGACGATCGAGGCATATGAGCTGAGCTTCGAGAGTGGGGAGCGGATGCGCGGGCGCTTTCTGGTGACGCGGCTGGACTATGCCGGCGATTATAATGGCGAGCGCAATTATACGCTGAGCCTGGAAAGCAGCGGCGCGGTGGTGAGCGAATGAGCGGCGTGGCGAATGCTGAGCGCCCAAATCCCGAAAGGGGCGAGGCTGCGCTGGAGATTGGCGGCGAGCATCTGCTGGTGCGGCCGAGTTTCGCGGCTTTGGTGGCGGCGGAGGCGGAATTGGGGCCGCTGTTCGCGCTGGTGGAGCGGGCGGCGGAGGGCAAGCTGTCACTGGCGGAGCTGGTCGGGCTGTTCTGGCATTGTCTGGTCGATCGCGAGCGGATGACGCGCGAGGCGCTGGGCGAGGCGGTGCTGGCGGTGGGGCTGGCGCGGGTGACGCCGGTGCTGAGGGCGATCTTGCAGCAGATATTGGCGGGAAAATGATGACATTCCGGGCGGGCGCGGGGCGGCTGGCGGGGGTGGCCGGGTGGCTGCTGGGCTGGCGGCCGGAGCAGTTCTGGCGCGCGACGCCGGTGGAACTGGCGGCGGTGCTGCGCGCGGCGCGGGGGGAGGAGGATGTGGGGGAGGCGGGCGTGGATGCGGCGGAGTTGCGGCGGTTGATGGGGGTGATGCCGGATTGAGGTGCGTCGTGCTCCTGCGAAAGCAGGAGCCCAGTGGAGAGGGCGGGACTGGGCTCCTGCTTTCGCAGGAGCACATGCTCTGTGGGGTGCGGGAGGGCATATGGAAGACGATATCGAGACGCTGGTGGTGCGGGTGCGGGCGGATACGCAGGGGTTGAGCCGGGATGTGGCGGCGATGCGTAGCGAGATGGAAGGGCCGCTGGCCGATGGGGCGGACCGGGCCGGGCGGCGGATCGAGCAGGGGCTGTTGCGGGCGGTACGGACCGGCAAGCTGGGCTTTGACGATCTGCGCGCGGTGGCTTTGTCGGCGCTGAACGAGATTGCGGCGAGCGCGTTGCAATCGGCCATGGGTGGCGGGAGCAGCAGTGGCGGCGGACTGGCGGGTCTGGCGACGGCGGCGCTGACGGCGCTGATGGGATCGCCGGGGCGGGCGACCGGCGGGCCGGTGACGGGCGGACGGGCCTATATGGTCGGTGAGCGCGGGCCGGAATTGTTCGTGCCGACGAGCAGCGGGCAGGTGGTGGCGGCTGGCGGATCGGGCACGCGCGATGTGCGGGTGAACATCGCGGTCAATGGCCGGGGTGGGGAGAGCGAAAGCCGGTTGCTGGCGCGCAGCGCGCGGCAGGTGGCACGGGCGGTGCGGGGGGCATTGGCGCAATGACGATAGGCTATTGGCTGGCCGATACGCGGCGGGGGCAGGAGGCGGCGTTCATGAAGCGCTTTGCGGCGACGCACTGGACGGTGAATTTCCCCCGGCCGATGATGGCTGGCGTGGTGACGACGGCGGCTGACGCTTTGCGCGTGGATGCGGTCTTTTACGGTTCGGGCGATCTGGCGGGGCTGATCTGGGAAGCGGAGGACAAATGGAGCCATCCCCTGCTGGCCTATGAGACGCGGCGGGATTTTCGGGATTGCAGCCTGTCCTTTCGCTGGCGCTCCGGTGGGCTGCGCAAGCTGGACGAGACGCATGGGCCGACGCTGACGATCGAGGGGCGGGATGCGGGCGGGGTGCCGCGGGCCTGGTATGTGCGCTTGTGGAATTATGCGAGCGGTGGGCCGGAAGAGGCTGTCATCACGCTGGATTTTGCGGCGATGGATGGCGGCTATCTGTTGCCCGATGAGGCGGACCCGGTGTGGGCGGGGGATGTGGACCGGATGTTCATTTCTCTGGTGCCGCCCGATTATGATGCGGGGGATACGTCTTTCGCGGCGGGGGTCGAAGGTTGGGCGGAACTGAGCGAGATAGGCTGTGACGGGGCGGGATCGGTGCTGGCGGTGGGCGATGTGATGCTGCCGGAGCATGGGTTGGGAATGGCGACCGGCTATGATGATTGTTTCAACCAGACGCCCGCGCGGGTCGTAGCGGCGATCCATGCGCTGGGCTATCGCGGGGCGATCAACCATTATGTCGGGATGAGCCATTATTTCCGGCTGGAGCGGGCGGGCGGCGGCCTGTTCGTCAGTCTGGCGGGCGGGGTGCTGAATGCGCCCTGCGCGGCCTGGCACCGGGATTTCGCGGCGCAGGCGAAGGCATGGGACTTCGACCTGATCTGGTCGCTCTCCTATGAATTGTTCGATGCGCATTGCTGGAACGACTGGAAGCAGAGGGCGGAGAATGGCGACCCGGCGCTGACCGGTTGGTCGCCGCCTTCGACTTTGCTGTCGCCGGCGCAAAGCGGGGCGATGGGCTATTTGCAGGCGGTGGCGGGGGCCTTTGTTTCCATCGGGTTGGAGGCGGGGTTGCCGATCCGCTTTCAGGTGGGGGAACCCTGGTGGTGGGTGATGCCGGGGGATGGGCGCATCTGTATCTATGACGATGCGGCGCGGGTGGCGCTTGGCGGGACGCCGGTGTCGATCGGGAGCGTTTGGGGTGCGCTGGATAGCGACCAGTGCGATGTGCTGGATGCGGCGGGGGCGTTGCTGGCGGCGTCGACGGCGGCTTTGTGCGCGCATGTGAAGGCGATTGCGCCGGGGGCGGTGACGCATTTGCTGGCCTATCTGCCGACCATTCTCGATCCGCGTGCGCCGGAGGCCAAAAGGGCGAATATGCCGGTCGGCTGGGCCTCGCCCGCCTTCGATGTGCTGCAACTGGAAGATTATGACTGGGTGACGGAGGGGCGGCCGCATCTGACCGCGCGGGGCGTGGAGATGGCGACGGCGCGGCTGGGCTATCCGATCGGGGAACAGCATTATTTTTCGGGCTTCGTGCTGTTGCCGGAGCAGGCCGGGCAGTGGCGGGCGATCGTGGCGGCGGCGCAGGCGTCTGTCGCGCGGGGGACGGCGGCGACCTTCATCTGGGCGATGCCGCAAGTGTGCCGCGATGGCTTTACCTGCTTTGCAATCGATGGGGAGGATGATGTGCAAGCCTTTGACGATGTGATCTTTCCCATGGCCATCGGGCGGGAGGCGAGCCTGGCCCCGGCCTTTTCGACGCAGATTGTGGAAAGCCCGGCCGGGCATGAGCGGCGGTCGAGCGACTGGGCCGATGCCAGGCTGTCCTATGATGCCGGGCCGGGGGTGCGGAGCGAGGCGGATATCGCTACGCTGATCGCCTTCTTCCGGGCGCGGCGGGGGGCGGCGCGGGGGTTCCGCTTCAGTGATCCCTATGCTGATCGCAGCGGGGCGCCGGGCGTTGCGCCGGGGCCGCTGGACCAGCGGCTGGGCGTGGGGGACGGGGTGGCGGCCGAATTTCCGCTGATGCGCTATTATGGATCGGGAGAGGAGGCGCAGGCGCGGACCATCACGCGGCCAGTGGCGGGGAGCATTCGCGTGGCGGCCGATGGCGTCGAGATGGTCGGGGGATGGAGCCATGCGGGGATGGGCGTGATCGCGTTCGACGATGCGCCGGACGAGGGCGTGGTGCTGACCGCTGGCTATCGCTTCGATGTGCCGGTGCGCTTTGCCGAGGACCGGCTGGAGATCAACCGGGCGACCTTTGCCGCCGGGGAGGCGGTGTCGGTGCCGCTGGTGGAGATACGCGAATGAGCGGGGGGCTGGACGGGGCGCTGACGACGCTGGCCTTTTGCTGGCGGATCGAGCGGCGGGACGGAGTGACGATCGGGCTGACCAGCCATGATCGCGATCTGGATATTGGCGGGCTGCTCTATCGCGCGGCGCCGGGGATGACGCCCTCTGCGGTGCGATCGGGCATCGGGCTGGAGGGCGAAGATAGCGATGTTGCGGGGGCGCTGACCAGCGATGCGATCAGCGAGGCGGATTTGATGGCGGGGCGCTGGGACGGGGCTGCGCTGGAATTGCGGTTGACGCAATGGGAAGCGCCGGGCGCGCTGTGGCTGCTGCTGGCGCGGGGCGAGATGGGGGCGGTGTCGCGCAAGGGGGCGGCTTTTACGGCCGAACTGATCGGCGCGGCGGCGGTGCTGGGTGGGCCGGTGGCGCCGAGTACGTCGCCCGATTGCCGGGCGCGGCTGGGCGACCGGGCATGCCGGGTCGACATGGCGGGGCGGCGGCGGATCGTGGCGGTTGCGGCCGTGGACGGGGCGCAGGTGGCGGCGGATGGGCTGGAGGCGGGCGACTATGCCTTTGGCACGCTGCGCTGGCTGGGCGGGGCCAATGTCGGGCTGGTGCAGGCGGTGGCGGATAATGGGGCGGAGGGCGTGACTCTGGTCGATCCGCCGGCCTTTGCGGTGGCGGCGGGGACTTTGGCGCTGCTGACGCAGGGGTGCGATCGGCAACTGACGACCTGCGCGGGTCGGTTCGGCAATGTCGTGAATTTCCGGGGGGAGCCTTATCTGCCGGGGATGGACTTGCTGACCCGCTATCCCGGCGCATGAGCGCGGCGGTCGAGCGGGCGCGGGCGCTGATCGGGGTGCCTTTTCGGTTGCATGGGCGCGGTCGGGAGGGGCTGGATTGCGTGGGGCTGGCGGCGCTGGCTTTGGGGCGGGAAGCGCCGGGCGATTATGGGCTGCGCAGCGGCGATGTGGCGCGGGCCGAGGGCTGGCTGCGGGCGGCGGGACTGCGGCTGGTGGCGCAGGGGCGGCCGGGTGATCTGGCGCTGGCAAGGCCGGGGCCTTTGCAACTGCATCTGATGATCGGGACGGGGGCGGGCTTTGTCCATGCCCATGCCGGACTGGGGCGGGTGGTGGAGATGCCGGGGGTGTCGCCATGGCCGATTCTTGGATGGTGGACCTTGATGTAGGTGTGCTCCTGCGAAGGCAGGAGCCCAGTCCCACGGTCTGAACTGGGCTCCTGCCTTCGCAGGAGCACGTTGTGCTTTTGGGGAGAATGTTATGGCGACGGTGGTGCTGACGGCGGTGGGGACCGTGCTGGGCGGGCCGATCGGCGCGGCGATCGGGGCGGTGATCGGCAATGTCATCGATAATCAGATATTGTTCAAGCCGAAGGGGCGGGAGGGATCGCGCCTGTCCGACTTGCAGGTGCAGACATCCAGTTACGGGACGCAGGTGCCGAAGATTTTCGGAACGATGCGGGTCGCCGGGACGGTGATCTGGGCGACGGACCTGAAGGAGGTGAAGAGCAAGAGTGGCGGTGGCAAGGGGCGGGCGAGCGTCACGACCTATAGCTATTCGGCGAGTTTCGCGGTGGCGCTGTCGGCGCGGGCGATCCGGTCGATCGGGCGGATATGGGCGGACGGCAATCTGCTGCGCGGATCGGCGGGGGACTTCAAGAGTGAAGTGTCCGCCTTTCGTGTGCATCCGGGGGGTGAGGATCAGGCGGTCGATCCGCTGATCGCGGCGGCGGAAGGGATGACGCTGACGCCGGGACACCGGGGCATGGCCTATGTGCTGTTCGAGGATCTGGCGCTGGCCGATTATGGCAATCGCATTCCGTCGCTGACCTTCGAGGTGGAGGCGGACGACGGGGCGGTTTCGATCGAGGCCGTTGCGGCGGAATTGAGCGACGGGGCGCTGGGCGGGGCCGGGCTGGCGGCGCTGGATGGCTTTGCGGCGGGCGGGGCCGATATCGGGGCGGCGATCGGTCCGCTGGTCGAGGCGCAGGGGTTGGCGCTGGGGACGGGGGAGGCGGGATTGCAGTTGCGGGCGGTAGGCTCGGCCGAAGGAGCGATCGGCGCGGACAGGCTGGCGCGGCGGATCAACGGGCAGGCGATCGATCCGGTCGAGCGATCGGGCGGGGCGGCCGATGGCGTGCCGGTGGCGCTGAGCCTGCGCCATTATGATGCGGCGCGGGACTATCAGGCGGGCGTGCAGCGGGTGGTGCGGCCGGGGGCGGGGCGGCAGGAGCAGGGGATGGAACTGCCGGTCGTGATGGGCGCGGACGATGCGCGGGCGCTGGCGGCGGTGCGACTGGGGGCGGCATGGACCGGGCGGGCGATGATGGCGCTGCGCTGTGACTGGAGCGCGCTGACGCTGGCGCCGGGCATGGTGGTGACGGTCGACGATGTGCCGGGCTTGTGGCGGATCGAGGAGCGGGAATGGGAGGCGATGGCGGTGCGGCTGTCGCTGCGGCGGGTGCCGGGGGCGGGCGGCGCGCTGCCGACGGGGGCGTCTTCGGGCGCGATCGTGCGGCAGGTGGATGCGCCGCATGGGGCAACGACGCTGATGCTGGCGGATTTGCCGTCGCTGCGGGATGGGGCGGCGAGTGCGCCCCTGCTGGTGGCGGCGGCGAGTGGCGGGGCGGGTTGGCGCAGTGCGGCGCTGTTCGTGATGAGCGACAGCGGCGAGGCCGGTGCGATCGGGCGGAGTGCCGGGCGGGCGGTGATGGGGGTGGCGGATGCGGCGCTGCCGGACGGTAGCCGGGTGCTGGTGGATCGGGAACAGGCGCTGCTGGTGACGTTGCTGGCGGAAGATATGGATCTGGGCGGCGCGGACGAGGCGGCTTTGGCGCAGGGGCGGAACCTGTGTCTGCTGGGTGAGGAATTGCTCCAGTATGAGGCGGCGGAGCGGATCGGGCCGGCAAGCTGGCGGCTCAGTGGGCTGCGGCGGGGGCTGCGCGGGAGCGAATGGGCGATGGATGCGCATGGCGTGGGCGATCGCTTCCTGCTGATCGAGGAGGACCGGCTGGTCGAGCCGCTGACGGCGATGGGCGCGAGCGGGGAAGTGGGGGCAAGCCTGCGTCTGGCGGCGATCGGGCTGGGCGATGTCGAGCCGGTGGAGGATGCGCTGGCGATCCGGGGAGAGGCGCTGGTTCCGCCGGCGCCGGTGCATCTGACGGTGCGGGGTGAGGACGGTGGCCGGGTGGTCGGCTGGGTCAGGCGCAGCCGGGCCGGATGGCGCTGGAGCAATGGCGGGGACGTGCCGCTGGGCGAGGAAAGCGAGCGCTATCGGGTGCGGGTGCTGGACGGCGAGCGGGTGGTGCGGAGCGTGGAGACGGGCGCGCCGGGCTGGACCTATGACGCGGCGATGATCGCGGCGGATGGCGCGGCGGGTGCGGACTGGGCGGTCGAGGTGGCGCAGATCGGCACGCTGGCCATGGGGCGGGCGGCGCGGATCGCTCTTAATTTGTGAAAATCTGAAAAGGGACTATGATCATGGATATGACGCCGCGATGGGCGCTGCCTTTGCTGTTTGCCGGGCAGGCGCAGAAGGAAGTCTTTCACAATGAGGCGCTGACTTTGGTCGACGCGCTGCTGCATGGGCGGGCGGAGAGCGCGGACGTGGCGAGCCCGCCAAGCGCGCCGGAAATCGGACAATGCTGGATCGTGGCGGCGGGGGCCAGCGGGGCATGGGCCGGGCAGGCGGGGGCGATCGCCTGCTGGAGCGAGGGTGGATGGCGGTTCGTGACGGCGCGCGCGGGCATGGCGATGGATGTCGCCGACCGGGGGCACCGGCTTTTTCATGACGGGACGGACTGGCGCGACGGTGCGGTGCGAAGTGATGGCCTGTATGTGGACGATCAGCGTGTGATTGCCGCCCGTCAGGCAGCGATCCCGGCTCCGGGGGGAGGGAGCGTTATCGATGTCGAGGCGCGAACAACATTGGCGGCCATTCTGTCAGCCCTGCGCGCACATGGGCTGATTGTAGCCTAATATTACGCTAATATGCTTTTCTTGTTGCGGTGGTGCGTCAATAGTCTAGGATTCCTTCCCATTAGCCTGTCGAGACGTCAGAAGGCGGGCTAGTGCGTTATTTTTGCAACGGTTTCACTAATTGTGGACTTGCTATGAAACCTTCTTGCGGATACAGGGTTTCAGCAGTCCTTCGTGACACTCTTGAAAGGGGAAACCAAATGCGGAAGCTTGCCCTCGCGGCTGCTCTTGCGACTAGCGTCCTGGCCAGCCCGGCCTTCGCGCGCGACAACAGCTGGTACGTTGGCGTCGACGCCGGCGTCCTGCTTGTGGAAGACCAGAACGCAACCGTAAACGGCGTCGATGCCGGCGGTTCGGTCGATTTCCATAAGGGATATGATTTCGACGCCAATATCGGTTACGATTTCGGCGGTTTCCGCCTGGAAGCGGAATCGGCTTACAAGCGCGCCAAGGTTGACCTGAGCCAGAGCGGCTTCGGTGGTGCAGCCTCGGCTCTGTCGTTCATGTTGAACGGCTTGCTCGACTTCGGTCCCGACGATGGCCTTCAGGGCTTTGTCGGCGGCGGTGTCGGCGTTTCGCGCGGCAAGCTGGCCAGCGACATCGTGAACGACAGCGACACCGGCTTCGCCTGGCAGGCGATTGCTGGCGTTCGTTACCCGGTCACCAGCAATGTCGACGTCTCGCTGAAGTATCGTTTCTTCAACCAGGACGATATCAAGCTGATCCCGGCTTACACCACCGCAGTTGCGGATGCCGGCGACACGATCAAGACCAAGCTGCGCACGCACAGCCTGCTGCTCGGCCTGACCTACAACTTCGGCGCTCCGGCTGAAGCGGCTCCGCCGCCGCCGCCTCCCCCGCCGCCGCCGCCCCCGCCGCCTCCCCCGCCGCCGCCTCCGCCGGCTGTGGAGTGCAACCCCGGACCGTACATCGTGTTCTTCGAATGGGACAAGTCGGACATCACGCCTGACGCCGCCACCATTCTCGACAACGCGGTTTCGGCCTACAGCAGCTGCGGCAGTGCGCAGGTCATGCTGGCAGGTCACGCGGACAAGTCGGGTTCGGCATCGTACAACGTCGGCCTGTCGCAGCGCCGCGCTGACGCGACCAAGGCTTATCTCGCCTCGAAGGGTATCCCTGACGGCGTGATGACCACCCAGGCCTTCGGTGAATCGAAGCCGCGCGTCGAAACCGCGGACGGTGTTCGCGAAGTCCAGAACCGTCGCGTGGAAATCAGCTACGGTCCCGGCGCGGGCATGTAATCGGATTTTCCGTCCTTCGGGATGGAAAGCAGAAGAGGGGCCAGTCGCAAGACTGGCCCCTTTTTCGTTGCGGGTGGTGGATCGGTTTGCCGGCAGAGGTTCGATGATGCCGATTGCTGATTCACAGCATTGCTGCATAATTGACCAATGAAGGCCGTTCATATCCTGCCCCTGACAATTGCGGCTGCAATGGGGTTCGTAGCAGGCTATCTGATCGCTAAACCGCGTCCTGTGTCCAACCCATCGACGCTGGAAATTTCTCGGGCTCAGAAGGCTGAAGACAAGCTTCTGCCGCCGATGTGGGCCCGCCTGTTTCGGGACGATCCATGGCTCAGAGACCTGCGAGAGAGGGGCTATCGATACTGCTATCGCAACGGATCTGTTGATCCAGCCTGCGCCCGCAAGCAGGACGAAGCGGTGCAAGCTGTTTTCTTCGCCATCGATATTTCGAAAGCGCAGCAGAAGATGACAGACCAAAGTCGACTTTCGCTTCGGGAGCGGGAGGTCGCAAGCGATCCGCAGCTTAGGACCCGCATCATTCGATATTGTACGAACCTGTATGCCGAGCACGGCCATGAAGATGCACGCATTCTTGCAACCTGCCTTGGGAACCTCTCCGAGTTTTCACCGCTCGTCCCAATTCCGGTTCCATAGTACAGCTTGTGCGCCTTACTGAGAGGGCCTTTTGCTGGCGTCGGGCGGATAGAGCCTATCGCAAATGACTGTTCCGGCGTGGAGGGGGGTGCGTTGCGACGTCGCTGCGATATCGGGCCGTCGGTGGTTGGGGCCGCGGCTTTGCCTGATGGCGGGCATGGAGTATCCGTTGCCTGGGTGATCCGGGTAGCATCAGTTGCCGATCGGGGCAGGGCAGGGAGAAGGCGTTGCTGATTACGCGGCTGGCGGTTTCGGGATATCGGTCCCTGCGCGATGTGGTGCTGGATGTGGGGCAACTCACCCTGATCACGGGCGCCAATGGCAGCGGCAAGTCGAGCCTCTATCGCGCGCTGCGGTTGCTGGCGGAAACGGCGCAGGGGCGACTGGTCGCGTCGCTGGCGGCGGAGGGTGGGCTATCCTCTACGCTGTGGGCGGGGCCGGAGCGGTTCAGCCGGGAGATGCTGAGCGGCCGGCAGGCGGTGCAGGGGACGGTGCGAACGGGGCCGGTCAGTCTGCGGCTGGGCTTTGCCGGTGCGGATTTCGGCTATGCGGTCGATCTGGGATTGCCGGACCCGACCCATCCTTTCCAGCGCGACCCGGAAATCAAGGCCGAGGCGATGTGGACCGGCGAGATGCTGGGGCGCGCCAATCTCTTTGCCGAGCGGCGGGGGCCTCTGGTCAGCCTGCGTCGGGCCGATAGCGGGGAATGGCGGCATGCCTCCGGCGAACTTTCCGCCTTTGACAGCATGGTGACCCATTGCGCCGATCCGGCCGATGGGCTGGAATTGCTGCTGATGCGGGAGCGGATGCGCAACTGGCGCTTTTACGACAATCTGCGCACCGATGCGGACGCGCCGGCGCGGCGGCCGCAGGTGATGACCTATACGCCGGTGCTGGCCAGCGATGGCGGCGATCTGGCCGCCGCGATCGCCACCATATTGGCGATTGGCGAGCGGGAGGAACTGGAAGAGACGATCGAGGATGCTTTTCCCGGTTGCCAGGTGTTAGTGCAGGGCGGCGATGACCATGGCGTGGTGGAAATGCGCCAGCCCGGCTTGCTGCGGCCGCTGCATGTGCGGGAATTGTCGGACGGGACGCTGCGCTATCTGTTGCTGTCGGCGGCGCTGCTGTCGCCGCGGCCGCCCGACATCATGGTGCTGAACGAACCGGAGGCGAGCCTGCATCCCTCGCTGCTGGCGCCGCTGGCCCGATTGCTGGTGCGCGCGTCGGCACGGACGCAGATCATCCTGGTGTCGCACAGCGAAAGGCTGATCCAGGGGCTGCGGCGCGACGGGGGGATAGAGGAAATCCGGCTGGCGAAACAACTGGGCGAAACCCGCGCCGAGGATGCCGATTCGCCGCGATGGGTGTGGCCCAAGCGGTAGGGGATGGATGGGCGCAGTGTGGGCCGGTTCAGGTGGTCTGCGAACGGCCTGTTTTTAGTCACGCGCTGTTGACAATTGCCGTTCTGCTTGCACTGGATCGAGACGAGATTAGGTTTGCGCGATGACGCTGGATTATCTGCATCTATCACCCGACCATGCTCTGTCTCGCGTAGAGGCTCGGCCTTACCGGGTCGTTTTGATTGCCGAACAGGCGGTAAACCAAGTTTGGCGGGATGAAGTAGCATCGTGGCTATTGGGTAGCGGATGCCTATACTTTATCGCTTGGGGTGTTGCGTGTGAGGAGTGGCACGATGCCGTGGATTGGACAGTCTTAGAAGCTTTTGACTTCGGAGATATACCGGACGACAGATTTGTAATGACGACATGGCATGATAAAGAACCGCTGTCAGAAGCGCTCTGGTTCGCTGGAAACTGCGCATCGCACCCCAATGTTGAACTTGCAGACACGCTGATCGTCCATGTCACGCGCGAAGAACAGCGCGCCGCCACATTGCAGCTTTACAGCGAGAGCCAACTGACGGCGGACGAAGCCTAAGCCAAAGTCCGGTTTTGGAGGCCGGACGAACGGGGCGTAAATAGCGACAATTGGTCGTACATGTCATGCCAGCGAAGGCTGGCATCTCAGGCGACGGCGCGAGCAGGTTGAGCGTGGCGCTTATTCAAGTCTATCCCGCAGTTGCCTGAGACCCCAGCTTTCGCTGGGGTGACGGAAATGGGATGCTGCTTTGAGCTGACGTTGCGCTCCGCTCATTTGTTCAACTGACCGGTATCCTTGACGCGAGAAATGACAGTTAGCTGCCATTTCATGTGCGAGGGAATTTATCCGCGCGTCATTTTGGCGGGCGCGGATGCGAGGTTGACTGGAATATAAATTCCAATTACAAATCCCTCAGCCTGGTAGCGCGGCCTTTGGTCGCGTTTGGGAAGACGATGCGGGGTATCCGCGCGTCATGCTGCAGGCCGCTTTGCCCCGATCGGGGGCAGTCCTTCGGGATGGAAGCGGCGCTGCCTGTTTTTCGCCGGCTGCCATCTTCCGAAAGTCAATGGGAGAGGATGATGTCGGACTATGTGCGCAATCTCTGGTATATGGCGGCCTGGGACCATGAGGTGCCCGAGAGCGGGATGCTGTCGCGCCGCCTGCTGGACGAACAATGGCTGATCGCGCGGCTGCCCGATGGCGGCTATGCGATGCTGATCGATCGCTGTCCCCATCGGTTCGTGCCGCTGAGCAAGGGGCGGCTGGACGAGGCGGGGGTGATCCACTGCCCCTATCATGGGCTGGGCTTCGATCGCAGCGGGGCGTGCGTCCACAATCCCTTTCCCGCGCCGCCGCCCGCGCATGTGCGGGCGCGGACCATGCCGGTGGTGCATCGGCATCGCGGGCTGTGGTTCTGGCCGGGGGAGGTCGACAAGGCCGATCCGGCGCTGATCCCCGATTTCGCCTTTGTCGACCGGCCGGGGATGCAGCGCAGCAGCATGGTCATCCGGGGCCATTATGAATTGCTGACCGACAATCTGATGGACCTGACCCATGCCGAATTCCTGCATGTGAAAAGCTTTGGCGTGAACGGGTCGATCTTTGCCGGGCGGCAGTCGGTGATGAAGGACGAGAGCGGCGCGATCTGGAATAATTGGGACATGACCGATGTCGCCGCGCCGATGTGGGCGGAGCCGATGCTGGCGCCGGGCGAGCGGATCGACCAGTGGCTGCATATGCGTTGGCATGCGCCGGCCAGTATGGCGCTGACGGTCGGACTGGCGCGGGCCGGGAGCGGGCGCGGGGATATGCTGATCCCGCAAATGACCAATCCCCATATCATCACGCCGGAATCGCAGGAAAGTTCGCATTATTTCTATGACCATGAAGCGACGCCCGAAGCGGCGGCGCTGGCGCGGCAGGTGTTCGTCGAGGAGGATGAACCGATGATCGAGGCGGCGCAGGCGGCGCTCAACGGGCAGGATTTCTGGGACGCGCGGCCGGCGATATTGGAGACGGATGCAGGCGCGATCCGGGCGCGGCGGCGGCTGATGCAGTTGCGGCGGGCGGAAGCGGCGGTGCCGGCGGCGGCCTGAGCAGCGGGACAGGGGAGTGGGCAGGGTTGGGCTAATGAAAATCAGTAGGTTAGGGGCGTGACAAATCGGTGCGAATGGGCAACAAAAAGCGTCGTGCCGCGTTCGCGTAGCGGCCTTGCCCTTTCCCGGGAGTTTGTCATGAAAATCGTTCCGCTTCTTGCCGCTTTGCCTCTTGCCCTTGCGGCGTCCGCCTGTGCCACCACTGGCGACAGCGCTGCTGCCCCCACCGCTTCGGCCAAGCTGGCGGCGGGCGATGGCGCCGCGCGCGGCACCGCCACCGTCACACAGGCAGCGGACGGGCTGCATGTGCTGGTGAAGGCGGTGGGCGTGACGCCCGGCATTCATGCGGTGCATATCCATACGACCGGCCAGTGCGTCGGCCCCGACTTCACCAGCGCGGGCGGTCACTGGAACCCGACCGCGCACAAGCATGGCAAGGATAATCCGGCCGGTCCGCATATGGGCGACATGCCCAATATGACGGTCGGCCCGGACGGCACCGGCGCGATCGAATATATCGTGCCCGCAGGGACCATCAGCGAAGGCGCCACGCCGTTGCTGGATGCCGATGGCGCGGCGATCGTGATCCATGCGCAGGCTGACGATTATCAGACTGACCCGACCGGCAATGCCGGTGGGCGTGCGGCATGCGGCGTGCTGTCGGCCAAGTAAAAGGGCCTTCGGGCGAGTTATGAGCAAAAGGCCCCGGATCGCCCATGATGGCGGTCCGGGGCCTTTTGTCGTTCAGGCGGTGGCGGGATAGTCTTCGATCGGATGATAGGTCGCGCCGCCATGGCCGATCCGGCTTTCATAGAGGGTGAAGCCGTCGACGCGGAAGGGTGCGGCGGCAAGGCCGGCATGACGGGCGAGGAAGGGATCGATGAAGGCCCCGTTGCGGCCGAAGCGGGCGAGCGTGACATGGGGCAGATAGGCGCGGCTTTCCGGCTCCAGACCGGTCGAGACGCAGGCGCGGTCAATCTTCTTGTGCAGGGCCGCGAGCGGATCGCGCGGCTGGACGCCGGCCCAGAGCGTGTCGACCACGCCCTTGCGATCGAAACTGCCCACGCCAGACAGGCGGATGTCGAACGATGCGAAGCGGATGCCGGTCAGCACATCGGCAATATCGTTGGCCCCGTGGCGATCGACTTCGCCGATGAAGCGCAGGGTGAGGTGAAGTTGGGCGTCATCCTGCCAGCGGGCGCCATCGACCCCGGCCATGAGGGAGATAAGATAGGCGCGCTGATCAGCGGGCGGGCGGATGGCGACGAACAGGCGGTGCATGGGGTGGGTATAGGGGGATTTGCGACGGTTGGGGGATGTTTTGTTTTGGGGGGGATGCATAAGTCGGAGTTTGCTGGAGCGGCGTCGAGGGCAGTGCATTTTGTTCACGCGGGGACGCGGAGGGGGGAGCGCAACCCCTCCGCGTCCCCGCGCCTCCGCGTGAAAGATGAAGGAAGATTTCGCGCAGAGGCGCAGAGAGCGCAGAGGCGCGTATCAACCTGCTTTGCTTTGTCTGCGCCTTTGCGCGAACATAATATTTGCCTTCGACATAAGGCGACCATTTGCGGACGGTTACGCGCGCAACGTTATCGTTAGAATGCGGCCATCCTCCTTCCGTCACCCCAGCGACCCGAAGGGCGGCCAAAGGCCAACGCTGGGGTCTCCGGCGATGGCGAGATGAGGCTGGAACAGCACCTCGTCAATTACAGCGCGCCTCCGCCTGAGATGCCAGCTTTCGTTGGCATGACGGGTAAAAACGACCATCTGTGGACAGTCGATATCCGGTGTGACAAGGTTTCACACAGGTAGGAGTTCGTGTATGTTAGGTCTGAGCGTTAATGCTAGATGCGCATCATGCGGCGAAAAATCTGCGCGGGTTGGTGCGCTCGGAAGTCTGCGACGCAGATGTATAGCAAGATGCAGGGCCTGCGACGCGCGACAGATTTCAGAGTTAAATTCCCAATCTTATTTGTTGATTTTATTTTACTCCCAAATTGTTGTGATGCTCGTTGGGTTGCCGATCATCTTAGGCATGGCCGGAGGAAATTGGTTCGTGGCATTTACCGGCCTTGCTGCATTTCTATTGCTGACACTGCCCGTTGGGATGGTTCTTCACGCCCGCGCATAACGTCCGCTAATCACCCCCTTGTCGTCATGTCCGCGAAATCGCGAGCCTATCCCTCAGTCTGACGGCAAGGTGCAGTGGGGCGAGATGGATTCCCGCCTGCGCGGGGATGACGGTGTGGTGGGGGTGGGTTTGCGTGTTTTTCGTGGCTTGCTTTCCATGCCTCGCCCCAAGCCGAATGCGATGTCTTTGCCTGTCCGCTTCGTGACGAAGCGTTCAGGATGCGGGTTTGGCTTGAAGTGAAGCGCGGTTGCGCCGATAATGGGGAATGCCGGCGAGAGAGATGCCGGTGAAGGAGAAGAATTTCATGGCCAACTGGTCCGATCCCCGTTCCGACATTGCGGGCTTTGGCGGCGCCTCTGCCGCGCGCGGCGAGGCTTTCGACGCCGGGCTGCGCCGCTATATGCTGTCGGTCTATAATTATATGGCGAGCGGCGTGCTGCTGACCGGCGTCGTCGCGATGCTGTTCGCGTCGAGCGGGTTGGCGTTGCAGATCCTCGCTGGTCCCGGCATTCTGAAATATGTCCTGATGTTCGCGCCGCTGGCGTTCGTCATGGTGATGAGTTTCGGCATCGCCCGCCTGTCGACGGCGACGATGCAGATGCTGTTCTGGGCCTTTGCCGCAGTGATGGGCCTGTCGATGTCGTCGATCTTCCTGGTCTATACGCAGATGTCGATCGCGCAGACCTTCTTCGCGACGGCGGCAGCCTTTGCGGGGCTGAGCCTGTGGGGCTATACCACCAAGAAGGATCTGTCGGGCTTCGGCACCTTCCTGATCATGGGTGTGGTCGGCCTGTTCGTGGCCAGCCTGATCAATCTTTTCTTCCAGTCGGGGCTGATGAGCCTGGTGATCAGCGCGCTGGGCGTGCTGATCTTCGCCGGTCTGACCGCCTATGACACGCAGAAGATCAAGGGCATCTATGCGCAGGTCGCGGGCACCGACATGATGGGCAAGTCGGTGGTGATGGGGGCGCTGAACCTCTATCTCGACTTCATCAACATGTTCATGTTCCTGCTGCGCCTGTTCGGCGATCGTCGCTGATCGACAGGCGCGAGAGCGAAATGGGAAAGGCCCGGTGGAGCGATCCGCCGGGCCTTTTTTGTTATTGTGCTGGGTGTTGCCGCGTCTGCCGGGATATGGCGCGAAGGTCTGGACTGGGCTCCTGCCTTCGCAGGAGCACGTGGTGCCGGGGATCAGCCCTGTTTCTGCATTTCGGCGATCAGGGCGCCGTCGATTTCTTTCTGCCGCTGATAGGCGGGGCGGGCGCGCAGGCGGGCGGCATAGGCTTCGAAGGCGGGGCGGGTGGGGATGGATTTGAACATCAGGCCCCAATCGATCTGCGACCCGACATAGACGTCCGCGGCGGTGAACTGATCGCCGCAAATCCAGCCGTCGCCTGAAACCGCGCTTTCCAGCGCGTCGATCGTATCGTCGAAACTGCCATAGCCAGCGGTGCGCTCGCGCCCTTCGGGAAGGACGAAGCCCAGCGCCTTGTTGGTGACGGCGGCTTCGACCGGGCCGGCGGCGAAGAAGAGCCAGCGATAATAAGCATGGCGCTGGTCGACCGGCGGGGCGAGATTGGCGGCGGGAAAGGCATCGGCCAGATAGGCGCAGATGGCGGCGCATTCGGTGACGACCTTCCCCCGATGGACGATGGCGGGCACCTTGCCCATCGGGTTGATGGCGCGATAGTCGGCCGCCTTCATCGTCGTGCCATAGCCGAGCAGCACCGTTTCATAGACTTCGCCGACCTCCTCCAGCATCCAGCGGGCAATCTGTCCGCGCGACATGGGGTTTGTGTAGAAGACGAGGTCGAGGGTCATCGGGCGCTCTCCTGAATCGGGATGGCGGCAAGGTGGCGCGGCTTGCAGCCCGGCGCAACTCACGGTCCATCGGAATGTCTTTGACGTCCGTTCGCCCTGAGCCTGTCGAAGGGCACGCGCGCCCTTCGACAGGCTCAGGGCGAACGGGTCTTATCTAAGGCTCAATGCGCCAGGTGCGAGCGCGGTTGAAAGGTCGCAACCGGGTTCCTGCCTGCGCAGGAGCACGTTGCTTATACGACTAACAGCCCACGCCCATGGCGCCGCTCAGCATGCCGCCGAGGCCGCCGCCGCATTTTTTCTTTTTCTTCGGCTGGGCGGGGGCGTCGCCCGCATCGGCTTCGTCATCGCTGGCTTCGCCCATCATTGCGCCCATATCCGGGCCGTTCAGCATCCACATCGTGTTGGCGCGATAGCGGACGCGGGCGATCCATTCGGGCTTCCAGGCGATCTTGGGATCGGCGGGGCGCGGCGGATAGGCGAAGTTGGCTTCCGGGCCATAGGCGTAGAGGCTGCCCATCAGCATGTCCTCGCCCGCTTGCCCCACGGCGGCGGGGACGGTGCAGCTTGTCTGGCTGGGCGGCATGACGATTTTCTGCCCGATGAGCTTCTGCACCGAGGCTGGGGAGATCCAGTCCCAGACCGGGCCGCCAAAGGCCTGACTGGCGGAGGAGGCCCACCAGACCATATCGCCATTTTCCTTCGCGCCGAACACCCAGGCATAATAGCCGGTCGCCTGTGGCAGCGCGTTCCAGCTAAGCTCCGTAGCGCCGCCCGCGCCCGGACTGGCGCGACCGGTGATGGTGGGCATGAAATCCTGTTTCAGATTGAAGGCGATGTCGGGGCTGTAATTGCCGCCGATGCGGTGGTCGCCCAGCAGGGACGCGTTGGCGGGGACCATCTTGCGCGTCTGGCCATTGGGCCAGTCGCCATAGGTTTTGCTGTTGGAGGCGCGGACCTGCCATTCCTGCGGGATGGCGGCACCGGTCATGTAGAGGCCGGGGGGCATCTGGCCTTTAGCGACTTTCGCGAAATCGATGACGATCGGCTGGCCGGGGCCGGGCGTGGCGCCGCAGCCCCAGTAGAGAAGCAGGCGGCCCTTGGGCTTTTCGCCGGGGATGGCCTGTTCCTCGCTGGGGACGATGCGCGGGGTGACGAGCGGGACGGAGGCGCCAAGGCCGACGCCGACGGGCAGGAAATGATCGGCGGCCGGCGCGCCGCTGGCGGGCGCGCGGGTGGAACCGAGGCGCAGCACCAGTTCATGCATGGCCTGCGTGCCGCGGCCGCCCATCATCATGCCCATGGCGGCGCCCATGCCGCCGCCTCCGCCGCCCATGGCCGCCATGCCGGACATGGTGCCTGCGTCGATGGTGTAGCGGGCGACCGGGCCTGACGCCTGCTGGCTGGTGGACGGCACGGCGAGAAGGGTGAGGGATGCGACAAGAAGCGCGACGCGAGCGGGGCGCGAAGTCAGAATTTTATGCACGACATCTGTTCCTTGACCGTTGTGGAAGAGATGCGACCTTTTTTCTGGGATGACGCTGTGTAGCAGAGAATGGCGTGGGGTGGGAGGGGGGGTGACCCTATGGCTGATCAAGCCTGTGCAGAAGGGTGATTGCAGCCAATTCCTGCGCCATGTCGCCCGCATGGTGCGCGGGGCCATGGCTGCGGGCATGGGCAAGGGCTGTCTTGTAGCGCGACTGAATGACAGGGTTGGCCGCAAGATAGTCGTGCATGGCCGCCATAGCCGCATCACGGCCAAGCATCGCGAACGCATATTCTATGATGGAGGTTTGCCTCAAGGCGGGGCGCTGAAGAAGCGTGTCGACGGCGAGTGCGGGCCTATCAAATAATGCGAAGAAAGGCAGGATAATGGCCCTGATGGTCGCTGCCGCATCGTTGATGCGGTGCTGGCGTTTGTGAGGATTGGCGAAATCCCATTCCATCCACTTGGGGTGATGCAGAAGATTGCCAATCTGGCCGCCTGATATCATGCCCAGACTGGCTTTGCCCGCACCATTCCATGGCAGGGGATGGGCGAGGCGCCACTCCGCCAAATGGTCCGAACTTGCGACGGCGTGAATCCATATCGCGGCCCGTCGACCCGCGACATTATTGCGGTCCGACTGAAAATGGATGCGGAATGTCAGGTCGCCCGCTTTGCGGATCAGATCGGGGCCGCTTTTCCGAAAGGCAAAGCCGTCTTCGACCAGATGATCGGCGATCGCTTTGCAAGCGGCAAGAATGACCTCTTTGGGTTTTTCCGCGCCGCCATCTGTTGCGTTCCGAGCCTTGGCGGCGTCGATTTTCTGCCTGGCGGTCCGCATCAGCAATTCGGGAAAGGTCAGTGCTTTGGCCATTTTCGATCCTGCATGATCGACGGGATCTACCATTATAGCGCTTTGCCCATTTGTTGAAGATGGGGCTGAGATGGCCGCTTGAAACATCCTTCGCGCAGGAAATGGGCGATCTGATCGGCGACGGGCTGGCTGTAGATCATGGCGGTGTGAGCGACGGGCAGGGTGAGATGGTCGCTCTGGCCCGCAACATGGGTGGCGGCGACGCTGACCTTGCCGTCATTGGGGGCTCGGAAGATGTGGTTGGGGAGGGCGCCGATCATCGGGCGATCGCCGGCGATGACGCCGACGGGATAGTCGATGGCGCCGAAGCGCGCCTCCGTTGCGGCGTCGCGGCGGGTGCGGAGGAGAGCGCCGGCATGGTTCAGGATCGGCTGGTGCAGGCGCAGGCGGTAGAGCAGGTCGGCGATTTCGCTGCCGTCGTTAGGTGTGCCGAGCATCACCACGCGGCCGAGATTTTCGGGGCGATGGCGGGCGATATAGGCGCGCAGCATCAGGCCGCCCATGGAATGGCCGACGCAATGGAGCGTCTTCGCAGCGCTGACGGGGGAAGCTGTAAGGCGGCGGTGCAGATGGTCCAGCACGCGGTCGATGGGCCAGCGCCAGCTGGGATAGCCGATATTCGCGACATCGAAGCCCTTGGCGCGCAGGCGGCGGGCGAGCAGGGCGGTCTGGAGCGGATGGCCGCCGAAACCGTGGAGGAGGAGGATGGCTTCAGGCGTCGCCATGGCCGCCCTCTTCATCGAGCGGTTCATAGGCGCCGGTTTCGAAGTTGCGCAGCCATGCCGATCCGATCGGGCTGTCGATCAGGTGCAGCCAGCTATCATCGGCGTTCAGCACCTTGCCGATGGCGATATATTGGAAGGGGCGGGCTTCCAGTTCCTCGTCGGTCAGGTCGCGATAGTCGCCCCTGATGCGCCAACCGCTGTCGGGATATTTGTCCTTCTCGTCGGTCATGTCCGGCTCTTCGCGATAGACATAATAGACCGGGACGCCCTCATCGAGCACACAACTGTCGACCAGGCAGCGGTCCCAATATTCGCGTCGGGCCGGTCGGGGCGGTATGTCGCGATCGCCTTCAAAGAGGAGGTCGATGATGTGGAAGGGGTGGAACCGAATGAGGCTGCCTTCGTGCAATTGGGGCATGTCGAAGGGCGTATTTGCCAAGGCGCCGCTCCAGCCGTCTGGCGCGATCGTCTTTACCTCTACCCACATGCGTTCGGCGTCCCATTCGAGACCGGGGGGATGGCTGCGGATGACGAGCTTGACCAGATCACCGGGGCGGAGGGCGGCAATCTCATTGGGAGGAGGCAGGAAATAGGTGTAGGGTGCATCGGCCTGAATGGGGCGCGGATCGTCGATCGACCAGGAGCCGAAAAGGCGGCGGCGCAGATTGTAGAGGCGGTGCTTGAGGCGCATTTGGAGCGAAACTAGCGGGGGCTTGCGGGAAGGCAAGGCTGCTACCCCCTCATCCAACTTCGCCTAGGCAGCAAGCTGCCAAGGCTTCGTATCCTTCTCCCTCAAGGGAGAAGGTTTGAAGGAAGAAAGGGCGGCCGTTTCGGGCCGCCCTTTTCGTTTTGCGTGAGAAGGCGCTTATTTCGTGCCTTCGGTCGTCTTGGCCTTGCCGCCCTTTTTGCCCTTTTTAGGAGCAGCGGGGGTGATCTGGAAGGCGAGGGCTGAAACGCCGTCGGCATCGTCCTTCATATGGACATGGACTTCGCCGCCATGGACCAGCTTGCCGAAGAGCAGTTCCTCGGCCAGCGGCTGCTTGATCTTTTCCTGCATCAGGCGGCCCATCGGGCGCGCGCCATAGAGCTTGTCATAGCCCTTCTTGGTGAGCCATGCCTTGGCGTCTTCGTCCAGCGTGATGTGGACGTCGCGGTCGGCCAGTTGCAGTTCGAGTTGCAGCACGAACTTGTCGATGACGCGGGCGACGATTTCCGGCGGCAGATAGCCGAAGGGCACGATCGCATCGAGGCGGTTGCGGAATTCGGGGGTGAAGAGCTTCTTCACCGCGTCTTCCTGCACATCCTCGCGGGTCAGTTCGCCGAAACCGATCGATTCCTTCGCCATGTCCGACGCACCGGCATTGGTGGTCATGATGAGGATGGTGTTGCGGAAATCGACGGTCTTGCCGTGATGATCGGTCAGGCGGCCATTGTCCATCACCTGCAACAGGATGTTGAACAGGTCCGGATGCGCCTTTTCGATTTCATCGAGCAGCAGCACGCTGTGCGGATTCTGGTCGACCGCGTCGGTCAGCAGGCCGCCCTGATCATAGCCGACATAGCCCGGAGGGGCGCCGATCAGGCGGCTGACCGAATGGCGTTCCATATATTCCGACATGTCGAAGCGCTGGAGCGGGATGCCGAGCAGGGTCGCGAGTTGGCGCGCCACCTCCGTCTTGCCGACGCCGGTGGGGCCGGAGAAGAGATAGTTGCCGATCGGCTTGTCGGGATCGCGCAGGCCGGCGCGCGACAGCTTGATTGCGGAGGACAGCACCTCGATCGCCTTGTCCTGACCGAAGACGACGCGCTTCAAATCGGTGGTCAGCGATTCCAGCACGCTCTTGTCGTCGGACGACACGGTCTTGGGGGGAATGCGGGCCATGGTCGCGATGACCTGCTCGATCTCCTTGGGCGTGATCGTCTTCTTGCGCTTGGAGGGCACCACCAGCATCTGCATCGCGCCGACTTCATCGATCACGTCGATCGCCTTGTCCGGCAATTTGCGGTCGTTGATGTAGCGGGCCGACAGTTCCACCGCTGCCTTGATCGCGTCCGGCGTATATTTGACATGATGATGATCCTCGAACGCGGTGCGCAGACCGGCGAGAATCTTGATCGTGTCCTCGATCGTGGGCTCGTTGACGTCGATCTTCTGGAACCGGCGCAGCAGCGCGCGGTCCTTTTCGAAGTGATTGCGGAATTCCTTGTAGGTAGTCGATCCGATGCAGCGGATCGTGCCGCCCGACAGAGCCGGCTTGAGCAGGTTCGACGCATCCATCGCGCCGCCGCTGGTCGCGCCGGCGCCGATCACCGTATGGATCTCATCGATGAAGAGGACCGCGTGCGGCATTTTTTCCAGTTCGGTGACGACCGCCTTCAAGCGCTCCTCGAAATCGCCGCGATAGCGGGTGCCGGCCAGCAGCGCGCCCATGTCGAGCGAGTAGATGACGGCGTCCTTGAGCACGTCGGGCACTTCGCCTTCGATGATCTTGCGGGCGAGGCCTTCGGCGATCGCGGTCTTGCCGACGCCCGGATCCCCCACATAGAGCGGGTTGTTCTTCGACCGGCGGCACAGGATCTGGATCGTGCGTTCGACTTCGGCGGTGCGGCCGATCAGCGGATCGACCTTGCCGCGATCCGCCTTTTCATTGAGGTTGACGGTGAACTGGTCGAGGGCGCTGTCCTTCTTGCCTTTACCGTCCTGCACCTTCTTTTCCTCCTCGGCGGTGCCCTTGGTCTCCTGACGCTCGGGCGCGGGCGTGCCCTTGCCGACGCCATGGCTGATGAAGCTCACGGCATCGAGGCGGCTCATATCCTGCTGTTGCAGGAAGTAGACGGCATAGGATTCGCGTTCGGAAAAGAGCGCGACCAGGACGTTGGCGCCGGTCACTTCATCCTTGCCGGACGACTGGACGTGCAGGATGGCGCGCTGGACCACGCGCTGGAAGCCGCTGGTGGGGGAGGGGTCCGACGCCCCTTCGACCTTCAGGCTGTCCAGTTCGGTGTCGAGATAATGGGTGACGGCGTCGCCCAGTTCGCCCAGTTCCACGCCGCAGGCCTGCATCACCTTTGACGCATGTTCGTCATCTATCAATGCCAGGAGGAGATGCTCCAGCGTGGCATATTCATGCTTGCGCTCCGACGCATGGGTCAGCGCATTGTGCAGGGTGGTTTCAAGGGCGGGTGCGAATGAAGGCATATTCTTTTACTCCAAGCTCCCATCGGGAGCGACCTTGAACCCTATGTCGGCATTGCTCGACGACGGATCAAGGGCGTGCCCCCGACCGCCGGAATTGCCAGACTGCCCATGCCCGGATGAACGATATAATTCGTTAGGAGCATGGCGCCGGTTCATCTCTTGAATAGCGCCTCGGCAGTTGCCTTGTGGTTAACGGCGCCTTCAATCTTCGCTTTGGTGCGCGCGATCTCCGCTTCGAGGGCGGCGACGCGGCTTTCCAGTTCAGCCACGGAGAGCGGCCCCAGATCCTGTGTCAGCAGGCGGGCCAGCGGATCATCTCCCTTTCGCGGCAGATAGTCTTCCAAGTCCATGAATCGCAATGTTGACCCTGTCGCCCACTCTGTCAATAAGGTCGCGCGCTCCGACTGTCGATTTTGATGCGGTGCAGCATGATGACAGCTTGCGGGGGCGGCTCTATGGCGGACGGATTAAAGGTGCCAACCGAAATGACGGCGATCGGCATCGCCGCGCCGGGTGGTCCCGAAGCATTGGTGCCCGAAACGCGGCCGGTGCCGGTGCCGGGGCCGGGCGAGGTGCTGATCAAGGTCGCGGCGGCGGGCGTGAACCGGCCCGACGTGCTGCAACGGCAGGGCAAATATCCGCCGCCGCCGGGCGCTTCCGACATTCCGGGGCTGGAAGTGGCCGGCACGATCGTCGCGGCCGGGAGCGGCGCGGATGCGCTGATCGGGCAGAAGGTCTGCGCGCTGCTGGCGGGCGGGGGCTATGCGGAATATGCGGTGGCGCCTGCGGGGCAATGTCTGCCGGTGCCCGACGGCTATGATCTGGCGGAGGCGGCGGCGCTGCCCGAGACGCTGTTTACGGTTTGGACGAACCTGTTCGAGCGCGCCTATGCCGTGGAGGGCGACATAGTGCTGGTCCATGGCGGCACCAGCGGCATCGGGACGATGGCGATCCGGCTGTGCAATCTGTTCGGCGTGACCATCATCGTCACCTGCGGGTCGGACGAGAAGTGCGCGCAGGCGAAGGACTGGGGCGCGGATCATGCGATCAATTACAAGACCCAGGATTATGTCGCGGAAGTGAAGCGGATCACCGGCGGGCAGGGATGTCAGGCGGTGCTGGACATGGTGGGCGGCGATTATGTGCCGCGCAATCTGGACTGTCTGGCCGAAGATGGGCGGCATGTGTCGATCGCGGTGCTGGGCGGGGCGAAGACGAGCCTGTTCATTCCGGCGGTGATGACGAAGCGGCTGACCATCACCGGATCGACGCTGCGCGCGCGGTCGAGCGGGTTCAAGAGCCTGGTCGCGGATGAGCTGATGCGGACCGTGTGGAGCTTCGTCGGCGAGGGGAAGTTGCGGCCGGCGATGGATCAGCGGTTTGCGCTGGTCGATGCGGCCAAGGCGCATGCGCGGATGGATGCGGGCGAACATTTCGGGAAGATCGTGCTGGTGGTTTGAGGGGGGCATCATGAGCGAACCCGAAGGCTGCAAGCGTTGCGGGCACCTGATTGGCTATCATTGGGATGGTGATGGCGAAATGTGGTGCACGACCTCCCAATGCGATTGCAAGGGGTATGTCGATCCCGATGAGCCAAAGGTTTTGAGCCGACTTCCCAAAGCTGCCGATGACAAAAGGGAAACGTCACCCTGAACTTGTTTCAGGGTCCATTTCTCCAAATTGAGCGAAGGTCGGTGCTGCACGATGGATGCTGAAACAAGTTCAGCATGACGAAGAAAATAAGGCGTAATCCTTCCGTAAAACCCCCGGAAATCGTAGCATTTCCGTCATATTTCCTTCGGAACTGTAACATTGCGGGCTTAAGGAATCGCTCCCGAGGACATTGATCTTTGGGGATCGCAGCATGAATGCCATTACGCGCCTGCCCTTTCTGGGCGAGCTGGAAGAGGGCGCGGACGATCGTTTCCATATCCCTGAGCGGGAAGGGCAGCGGCGCCGCTATCGCACCATCTGGATTTCGGACATTCACCTTGGCACGCGCGGCTGCAATGCGGCGATGCTGATCGACTTTCTGGATAATGTGGACAGCGACACCATCTATCTGGTGGGCGACATCATCGACGGATGGCGGCTGAAGAAGCGCTTCTACTGGCCGGCCAGCCATAATGACGTGGTGTGGCGCCTGATGAAGCGGGCCAAGCGCGGCACGCGGGTCGTCTATATCCCCGGCAATCATGACGAGATGTTCCGGCAGTTCACCGGCATGAGCTTTGGCGGCGTGGAAATCCGGCGCAAGGCGATCCACCAGACAGCGGACGGGCGCAAGCTGCTGGTGCTGCATGGCGACGAGTTCGACACGATCATGCTGGCGCATCGCTGGCTCGCCTTCGTCGGGGACGCGGCCTACACCACGCTGATGCGGCTGAATGTGGTCGTGAACGCGGTGCGGCAGCGCATGGGGCTGCCCTATTGGTCGCTGAGCAAGATGGCCAAGCACAAGGTCAAGAACGCCGTGTCCTTCATCTCCCGCTTCGAGGAAGTGGTGGCGCATGAAGCCGGGACGCGCGGTGTCGACGGGGTGGTGTGCGGCCATATCCACAATGCCGAGATGCGCGAGATCGAGGGCATAGAATATTATAATGACGGCGACTGGGTGGAGGGCTGCACCGCGCTGGTCGAGCATGGCGACGGGCAGATGGAAGTGCTGCATTGGGCCGACGAGATCGCCAAGCGGGAGCGGGACGAACTGGACGCCAAGGCGCGGATGGCGGCTTGAGGCGGCTATTCAGATGAAATTTCGTCATTGCGAGCGGAGCGAAGCAATCCACGGTGCGCCATTGGATTGCTTCGCTTCGCTCGCAATGACGAGTGACTGGGGGGCTTTCCCATGCGCATAGCGATCGTTACCGATGCCTGGTCGCCGCAGGTCAATGGCGTGGTGCGCACGCTCCAGACGATCCGGGCCGAACTGGAACGGATGGGGCATGTGGTTGAGGTGATCTCGCCCGATCTTTATGGCTCCATTCCCTGTCCGACCTATCCCGAAATAAGGCTGGCGCTGGTGCGGCCGGGCGTGGTGGGGCAGGCGATCGCGGCGTTCCGGCCCGATGCCGTGCATCTGGCGACCGAAGGGCCGCTCTGTCTGGCGGCGCGGCGCTGGTGCCTGCGCGGCGGGGTGCCGTTCACGACGGCCTATCACACCCATTTTCCCGATTATGTGGCGCAGCGGACTGGGCTGCCGGCTGCCTGGTTCTGGCGCTATATCCGCTGGTTCCATGGGCCGGCGCAGGCGGTGCTGGTGTCGACCCGGTCGGTGCGCGAGCAGCTTCGCGCGCATGGCCTGCCCAAGGTGCGGCCATGGGGCAGGGGGGTGGACCTGACCGCCTTTGCGCCCGCTGCGGCGGCACCGGCGGTTTTTGCGGATCTGCCCCGGCCGATCATGCTCTATGTCGGGCGCGTGGCGGTCGAGAAGAATTTGGAGGCTTTTCTGGCCACCGATCATCCGGGCACCAAGGTCGTGGTGGGCGACGGGCCAGCGCGCGCGGCGCTGGAGCGGGCCTATCCGCAGGCGCGTTTTCTGGGATCGATGTTCGGCACGGAACTGGCCGGTGCCTATGCCGGGGCGGATGTCTTCGTCTTCCCCAGCCGCACCGATACGTTCGGGCTGGTGATGATCGAGGCGCTGGCCTGCGGCACGCCGGTTGCGGCCTATCCGGTGACGGGGCCGGTCGATATCGTGACGCCGGAGACGGGCGCGCTGGCGGAGGATCTGGGCGCGGCGATCGCACAGGCGCTGTCCTGCGACCGGGCGGCCTGCGCCGCCTATGGCCGCAGCTTCAGCTGGGACCGCAGCGCGCGGGAATTTCTGTCGGGCCTGCACGCGATCGACCCGGAGGTCATGGCCGATGTTCTGGAAAGCGCGGCCTGACGCTTTTCCCAAGGATTCTGTTGCCGGATGCGGCGGGATGTTCTATCTCTGATCCGTCGTGGCCGCCCTGCTTGGGCGGCCCTTATCGTTTTTACGCCGGAGAAGACCCCCGTGTCCCAGCCTCTCATGCCCCACGCGACCGCCAGCTGGCTGGTCGACAACAGCGCTCTGAGCTTCGACCAGATCGCGGAATTCTGTGGGCTCCACATATTGGAAGTGCAGGCGATCGCCGATGACACCGCCAGCATCAAATATACCGGCCGCGATCCGGTGCGCGCCCATGAAATCACCATGGACGAAATCCACAAGGGCGAAAGCAACCCCGATTACAAGCTGAAGATGCTGAAGGGCCCCGAGCCGGTCCGCCGCACCAAGGGGCCGCGTTACACCCCGGTCAGCAAGCGTCAGGACAAGCCGGACGGCATCGCCTGGATCCTGCGCAACCATCCGGAGATTTCGGACGGCGCGATCGGCAAGCTGATCGGCACCACGCGCACGACCATCGCGGCGATCCGCGATCGGACGCACTGGAACATCAGCAACATCACGCCCAAGGACCCGGTGACGCTGGGCCTGTGTTCGCAGCGCGAACTGGACGGCCTGGTGACCAAGGCCGCGAAGAAGGCAGGCATCGAAGCGCCGACCGATTCGCGTCTGGATGGCGACCGCGAGGCGCTGATCAACGAACTGCGCCGCGAGCGCGACGACGCCGCGCGCCGCGCGGAGGATGCGCTCAAGAGCGAGTCCGTCTTCATCTCCGGCAGTGCCACGATCCTGGACCCGTTCGGCGGGAACAAGGGCGAGGCGTGATGCCGTAGCGTCATCGGCGGCTTGTTCTAAGTCGCTGCGATGCAGCAATTTTAAGGGCCGCGCCGGCATTTCGGCGCGGCCCTTTTTGCGTTGGTTGACGCTTGCGTAAAGTGCGTCATGCCCATAGACTTCGGGCATGGAGAAGACAGAAAAAATCTGGAGAGAGCGGTACCAGCACCCGTCGGCCTGGGACCAGACATTCACCCCGATGTCGATGGGCGAGATGGTGGAGGCAAGCGTCAAGGCGCATCCCCATGCCCATATGATCGACTTCATGGGCCGCAAGTTCAGCTATGGCGAGATGCATGATCAGATCCGCCGGATCGCCTGCGGATTGCAGGCGCGGGGGGTGAAGAAGGGCGACCGGGTCGGCCTGTACCTGCCCAACACGCCCCATTATGTCGCGGCCTATTATGGCGCGCTGACGGCCGGCGCGATCGTCGTCAATTTCTCCCCCCTCTATACCGCCGCCGAGCTGGAGCATCAGGTCGAGGATAGCGGCACGAAGATCCTGTTCACTTTGTCGGCCAAGGCGCTGTTGCCGACGGCGCTCAAGGTGCTGGAGGAAAGCACGCTGGAAACGCTGATCGTCGGATCGGTCGCCGAGGTGCTGTCGCCGGTCAAGTCGCTGCTGTTCCGCTGGTTCAAGGCGAGCGAATGCACCCCTCTGCCCGATGATCCGCGCGTGATCCGCTATGATCGGTTCATGGCGAACAAGGGCGATTGCGCGGTGGCGCCGATCGACCCCGTCAACGACATCGCGCTGCTGCAATATACCGGCGGCACCACCGGCACGCCCAAGGGGGCGATGCTGACGCACCAGAATCTGACCGCCAATGCGCGGCAGGCGCAGGCGATCGATCCGCATGCGCATGAGGCCGACCGGATCATCGCGGTGCTGCCCTTCTTTCATGTGTTCGCCAATACCTGCACGCTCAACCGCACCGTCATCAATGGCGGCGAGATGGTGATGCTGCCGCGCTTCGACGCGGCGCAGGTGCTGGCGGCGGTGCAGCGGGTGAAGGCCACGTCGCTGCCGGGTGTGCCGACCATGTATCAGGCGCTGCTGGACCATCCCGCGATCCGCAATGTCGATTTTTCTTCGCTGCGGGCGTGCATTTCCGGGGGCGCGCCGCTGCCGCTGGAGGTGAAGCAGAAGTTCGAGGCGGCGACGGGCGCCAAGCTGATCGAGGGTTATGGCCTGACCGAAACCAGTCCGATCGTCTGTTCCAATCCCTATGAAGGGCTGAACAAGACCGGGACGGTGGGGCAGCCGGTGCCGGGCACGCGCGTCAAGCTGGTCGATCGCGAAGACCCCACGAAGCCGCCGCCGGAGGGCGAGCCGGGCGAACTGCTCTTTGCCGGGCCGCAGATCATGAAGGGCTATTGGAACAGGCCCGATGCGGATGCGCAGGTGTTCGTCGGCGAGTTTGTACGCACCGGTGACGTGGGCATCATCGACGAAGATGGTTATGTGAAGATCGTCGACCGGCTGAAGGATATGATCGCGGTCGGCGGGTTCAAGGTGTTTCCGAGCCAGGTCGAGGCGGTCCTCTATCATCATCCGGCGGTCAAGGAGGCGCTGGTGATCGGCGTGCCCGATCGCTATCGCGGCGAGCAGCCCAAGGCGTTCGTGACGCTGAACGAGGGCGCGGAGATTGACGGGCCGGGCCTGAAGGACTGGCTGAACCCGCAACTGGGCAAGCATGAGCGGGTGTGCGAGGTGGAAGTGCGCCTGAACCTGCCCAAGACGCTGGTCGGCAAGCTGTCCCGCAAGGAACTGGTGGCCGAGGAACGGGCCAAGGCGGAAGCGGCGCGGGAAGAGGCTGGAACAGCGGCCTGATCCTCCCTATCTGTGCGGCCAAACACGGATAGGGAATGATCAATGACGCAGGAAATCGCGACGCTGGCCGGGGGCTGCTTCTGGTGCACGGAGGCGGTCTATCAGAATCTGAAGGGCGTCGAGGGCGTGGAGAGCGGCTATATTGGCGGCAAGCTGCCCAACCCGACCTATGAGCAGGTCTGTTCGGGCGCGACCGATCATGCCGAGGCGATCCGCATCACCTATGACCCTTCGGTCATTGGCTATGCCGACCTGCTCGACATCTTCTTCGCTACGCATAATCCCACGACGCTGAACCGGCAGGGCAATGATATCGGCACCCAATATCGGTCCGCCATCTTCCCCCATTCGGCGGAACAGGAAGCGGAAGCGCGCGCCGGGATCGAGCGGGCGCAGGCGGACCAGAGCGACCCGATCGTCACCGCGATCGAACCGGACGCGCCCTGGTATCCGGCGGAGGATTATCACCAGAAATATTGGGACCGGGTCGGCGACCAGAACCCCTATTGCATGGCGGTGATCCCGCCCAAGCTGGCCAAGCTGCGCAAGGGCTTTGCGGCGCGGATCGAGGGGTAAGGGGGGCTGTTAATTTACCTTCTCCCTTGAAGGAGAAGGATATGAAGCCTTAGCGACGAAGGCGCTTAGGCGGAGTTGGATGAGGGGGACAGGGGATAGGCGCGCGCGATTGGGTGAGCCTGCATTCTCCCTCACCCAGCTACGACTAGGGCAGCAAGCAGCCAAGTCATCGCACCCCTCTCCCTCAAGAGAGAGGGGTAGAAAGAATGACCTCTCCCGCCCCAATCGCCTCCAACGGTCCATCCTGTTTTGAGGCGTCCTTAGTCGATGGTTCATCTGAACCATGATAGGGACGCGGCGAACCGATGGTCGGGGGACGGATGATGATGAAGAAGATGCTGATCGCTGCGCCGATGCTGTTGCTGGCGCTGCCGGGCTGCGTGCGGACGGTGGCGAATGTGGTGACGGCGCCGGTGCGGGCCGGATCGCAGGTGGTCGACTGGACGACGACGAGCCAGGAAGAGGCCGACCGCAATTATGGCCGCAAGATGCGCAAGCAGGAAGCGCGCGAAGGCAAGGAGCGGAAGAAAGCGGACAAGGAACGGCGCAAGCAGTGCCGGGAGGCCGGTTACGGTAATTGCGGTTGACGGATTGACCGCCCGGAGATCAGGCCGGATCAGGCGGCCGCGCGTTTCAGCCGGTCGTTGATCGCGGCGCCTATCCCCTCGATCGGGATGGGCGCCACGGCGATACGCGGCGTGGCGCTGGCGTCGGCGATGTGCAGCGCGGCGAACAGATTGGCGGCGGCTTCCCGCAAATCGGCCTCCGGGCTGAGATTGATATGGCAGGGCATCAGCCCGAAGCCGATCAGATATTCATCCTTCTCCGCGCGCAGCGCATCCAGCCGCACCGGCTTTGACGGGGCATAATGGCTTTCGAGCTGGCCGGGCGCCTCGATTTTCGCGTCGCCGCCGGTCGTGACGGGCAGGCCGGTCGCCTCCTCCAGCATCGCAGCCGTCACCGGGCCGGGGCGCAGCAGGCGGACGCGGTCGGCTTCCGGGGCGGCGATGGTGGATTCCAGGCCCTCGCTGGTCGGGCCTTCGTCCAGGATCATGCGGATCTTGCCATTCAGGCTGGCGAGCACATGTTCGGCCCGGGTCGGGCTGATCGATCCGCTGCGGTTGGCGGACGGGGCGGCGAGGGGGCAACCGCTTTCGCGGATCAGCGCGCGCATCGCCGGATGAGCGGGCAGGCGCAGCGCCACGGTCGGTAGGCCGGCCATGACGAGCGGCGACAGGCCGCTGTCGGCGCGCACGGGCAACACCAGCGTCAGCGGGCCGGGCCAGAAGCGATCGGCCAGTTTCGCGGCGACGGGCGAGAAATCCGCCAGCCTTTGCGCCATGTCGCGATCGGCGACATGCACGATCAGCGGATTGAAGCTGGGCCGCCCTTTCGCGCTGTAGATCGCGGCGACGGCGCTGCTGTCGGTGGCGTCGGCGGCCAGGCCATAGACGGTTTCGGTGGGAACGGCGACCGGTTCTCCGGCGCGGATCAGAAGGGCCGCCTCCCGCAGCGCCTCGGCGCCATAGGGGCAGGATCGGGTGGAAAAGGCTGATTGTGCGATAGTCACGGCCCCCGCGATATAGTCCCCGATTTCCGCGAGTAAAAGGCCATTGCGTAACGACCATGACAAAGTGGGAATATGTGAGTCTGTTTGGAAATGCGCGAAAGAGCGCATTTCAAGAACCGCACCGGCCTTCAAACGAGGCACGTGACTCGTTTGAAGGCCGGTGCGGATGCGCCAGAGGCGCATTTCCAAACAAACTCTAAGGTAACTTGTCGGACGCAGGATCGACGGTTAAGCCGCCGCCATGAGCGAAGCCCTTCTGACCCGCATTGCCGAGGCGCTGGAGCGCCTGGCCCCGCCGCCGCCCGTGTCTGCCGATCTGGCGACCGCATCCGCCTATATATGGGATGGCCATGCCATTCATGCGGTGGAGGCGTTCGCGCCGGTGGATTATGCGCTGCTGAGCGGGATCGACGCCCAGAAGGGCGCGCTGCTGGATAACAGCCGCCGCCATGCCGCCGGCCATGCCGCGCATGACGTATTGTTGTGGGGCGCGCGCGGCACCGGCAAGTCGGCGGTAGTCGCGGGCGTGGTCGGCAAATTGCAGGCGGACGGGCAGGATATCGCCCTGATGCAATGCGCGATCGACGAACTGGCGAGCCTGCCCAAGCTCTTCTCGCTGCTGCGTGCGACGACCCGGCCTTTCATCCTGTTTCTGGACGATCTGGGCTTTGACGGCGATGGTGTGGGCGATGCGCGCGCGCTGCGGTCGCTGTTGCAGGGCGGGACGGCGGCGCGACCGGCCAATGTCCGCCTCTATGTAACGTCGAATCGCCGCCATATCGTGCCGCGGCATCTGGCCGAGCAGGATGATCCGATCAATCCGCGCGACGTGATCGACGACAAGATGGCGCTGTCCGACCGTTTTGGGCTGAGCCTGGGTTTCCATGCGATCGATCAGGACGCCTATGTCGCGATCGTCAGCGGCTATGCCGGCAAGCTGGGCCTCAGCTTCGATCCGCTGGAGGCGATCCAGTGGGCGACCCAGCGCGGCAGTCGTTCGGGCCGCGTGGCCTGGCAATATGTCGTTGAGTTGGCCGGGCGGAATGGTTTGACGATTTAAGGTGGCGTGCTCCTGCGAAAGCAGGAGCCCAGTCGGGAGCGCGGAACTGGGCTCCTGCTTTCGCAGGAGCACCTTGTCCTGTGGCTATTGCCCCTTCGTCACGCGCCAGACGACGCCGCCGACATCGTCGCTGACCAGCAGCGCGCCCTTGGCGTCGGCGGTCACGTCGACCGGGCGGCCATGGGCGGCGCCATCCTTGTCGAGGAATCCGGTCAGAACGTCGACCGGCTTGGCCTTGCCTGCCTCGCCATCGGCAAAGCCGACATAGACGATTTTATAGCCGGCGGCAGGCTTGCGGTTCCAGCTACCGTGCAGGCCGACAAAGGCGCCGTCGGTATAGGGTGCACCCAACTGCACCTTGTCGGCGAAGGTCAGGCCGAGCGGGGCGACATGGTTGCCCAGCGCATAGTCGGGACGCTTGGTATATTCGCGGATTTCCGGGCGCTGCGGCTGCACGCGGCGATCCTCATACCCGCCCCAGTAATTCCACGGCCAGCCATAGAAAGCGCCAAATTCCACGCGGGTCAGATAGTCGGGGACGAGATCGCCGCCCAGCATGTCGCGTTCATTGACCACGCCCCACAATTCGCCACTCTTGGGTTCGAAGGCGAGGCCGACCGGGTTGCGCAGGCCGGAGGCGAAGATGCGTTTGTAGCCGGTCCTGGGATTGACTTCGAGGACGAGCGCGCGGCCCTTCTCCACTTCCAGTCCATTGTCGCCGATATTGCTGTTGGAGCCGACGCCGACATAGAGCAGCCCCTGCGGGCTGGCGACGAGAGACTTGGTCCAGTGCTGATTGGGCGCCTGAGCGGGCAGGTCCAGGATCTTGCGGCCCTTGTCGCTGATCTTGGTATCGCCTTCCTTATAGGGGAAGGCCATCAGCGCATCGGTGTTCGCGACATAGAGGGTTTCGCCGATCAGCGCCATGCCATAAGGCGAGTTGAGGCCGGTCAGGAAAGCGGTCTTGGTCTCCGCCTTGCCATCGCCATCGACATCCCGCAACAGGGTGATGCGATTGGCGGAGGGGACGCCGGCGCCCGCCTTGTTCATCAGATAGTTCATCACCCGGTTGACGATGCCGGTTTCGGGGCGGGGCGGGCTGTTGGTTTCGGCCACCAATATGTCGCCATTGGGCAGGCGCAGCATTGAGCGCGGATGGGCGAGGCCATCGGCATAGCGGGCGACCGTCAGCCCTTTGGCCGCGACCGGCTGTTCATTGCCCTTCCAGGGTTTCACTTCGGCGATGTTGACCGTGGGCAGCATCTCGCTGCGCGGGGCGGTGAACACCGGCTCCTTGCCCGTATCGGCGCCGGCGGGCAACTGGGCCTTATCGCCCTGTGCCAGATAGAGGAAGGTGCCGCCGGCCAGAGCCAGAGCGACGAGTGGCAGGACGATGAAATGTTTGTTCATGCGCTCCCGTCTAAATCGGGGCGCAGCGCCGGGCAAGGCGGATACGCAGGTGCTGTAACGCTTATTTGTCGCGTTCGCGCAGCCAGAGCAGCAGGGCGATCGCGACGCCGATGCCGGCTCCCGCCAGCAGCCCGATGCTCGGCTGGCCCATAAATCCGCCGACGATGGCGCCGCCCAGGATCAGGAAAGCGATGATCGCGCCAGCGCCGGTCGGATTCTTCTTGCCCGTGGTCATGGATCGGGTTTTGCCATGGGCAGTGCGGGAAGGCCAGTGGCTTTGTCCCGGCATCGGTGGTGCGCCATTTCCGGACCATATGCCCCATATCGGGATGGATGCGTCAATATGGGACTTGGCTAATGGAGGGTTTACCCTCGTGCCCCGCCATGTGAGCCAAAGCATTGAAATGGCACGGAGATTGAATGGCTTCTTCCACTAAAATGTCGAAAAGACAATGAGCGGGGTTGCAATGCAGGTGCCATATCTGTCGGGTCGCAAGACCTATGAGGACGCTGCCGAACTGATGGCGCTGTTCGGGGCCAATGCCGGCTATGAAGCGGCGGCTCGCGCCGATCGCAGCCTGGATCAGGGCAATCATATCCATTTCTGCCACTGGCGGCAGATTGAAAGGCTGATCGTGCTGCTGACGCACGACCAGCCACTCGGCACCATTCACTAAAGGCTTTTACAGCCGCAGGCCTGCCGTTTCGGGGAGGCCTGCCAATATGTTGAGATTCTGCACGGCGGCGCCCGCAGCGCCCTTGCCCAGATTGTCGAGCGCCGCCACCAGCCGCGCCTGACCCCGATCTTCATTGCCGAAGACGAACAGGGCGAGCCGGTCGGTTGCGCCGACATGTTCCAGCGTGACATTGCCCATGGCGGCGCTGTCTTCCGAGGAGGCGACGCTGACGATCGGCGATCCGGCATAAGCGCCGGCCAGCGCATCCTGAATGGCGGCGACAGAGGGTGTGCCGGGCATGGCGCGCAGTTGCAGCGGCACTTCCACGATCATGCCGCGATAGGCATTGGCGACGGCCGGCGCGAAGAGCGGCGGATGGGCGAGGCCGGAATAGCGAGTCATTTCCGGCACATGCTTGTGCCCAAGGCCGAGGCCATAGGGCAGAAAAGCGCTGGGTGCGCCCGTATCGCCCTCATAATCGGCGATCATCGCCTTGCCGCCGCCCGAATAGCCCGAAGCGCCCGACACCGTCACCGGCCAGTCGGCAGGGAGCAGGCCAGCCAGCACCAGCGGACGCACCAGCGCCAGGAAGCCGGTGGGCCAGCACCCCGGATTGGCGACGAAGCGGCTGTTCGCCAGCACGTCCCGATGGCCCGGCTCCAGTTCGGGGAAGCCATAGGTCCAGCCATCCGCGACGCGATGGGCGGTCGATGCGTCGATGACACGGGTGGTGTCATTGTCGATGAGCGACACGGCCTCGCGCGCGGCATCGTCCGGCAGGCAGAGGATGACGATGTCGGCGGCGTTCAGCGCGTCGCGCCGCGCACCGGCATCCCGGCGCTTTTCCTCCGGCACGGTGATCAGCGACAGTTCGGGGCGACCAGCCAGCCGGTCGGCGATTTCGATGCCGGTGGTGCCGTGACCGCCGTCGATGAAGATGTTCGTGGTCATGGCGTCAATCTCCGCCGGGCGACGATGGGCTGGATATGGGCGTCGGCAAGGCGCGCGACGACATCCGCCAGAGGCTCTTCCACCACCGCCATCCAATGAGCGTTGGCATGGAGCAGGGTCTTGCCATCGGTCATGATGCCGACATGGCCCGGAAAGAAGATGATGTCGCCGCGCCGGAGCGCCGCATCGCTTTCGATCGGCGCGCCGATGCCTTCGCATTGCAGGTCCGTGTCGCGAGGGGCGAAGATGCCCGCCCGGGCGAGGGCGATCTGGACGAGGCCGGAACAGTCGATGCCGCGATGACCGCGCCCGCCCCAGACATAGGGCTGGCCGATATAGGATTGCGCGACTGTGACCCAGTCGGCTGGGCGCGCATCGACCGGTTCTACATGACGGGCGTGGATATAGCCTTCGGCGCAGACGACGAAATCGCCCTGCGTCTCGCCGGTGAAGGTCGCGCCGCACGGCCAATAGTCCGCGATCGGCGACTTGATGTCGGCCGCGCTGAACAGCGGCGCCGTCTTCGCGACGATCCGGTGGGTCGGCGTTTCCAGCAGGTCCAGCGCGTCGCGGCGGATATAGCCGACATAGCCGTCATGGCCGCAAAAGCCCCATGCCCAGTCCGTGGTCACGTCCAGCGCATGGAAGGTTTCGCCGCGCAGCAATTCGCTGACCGCTTCGGCAGTGGGCGACGTGCTGGAGAAGATGGGCGCGCCCGGCGCAATGCAGGTGAAGGCCACCGCGCGGGCATAATGGGCGGAGAAGAGAACGCCGGCGAGCGCCAGATCGGCCAGATCGCCGCGCGCGGCATGGACACGGCGGTCGAGCGCGACCGAACGGCCGTCAAGCTTGAACCGGGTTCTTTCAGGCGGTCCGTTCCGCATGGGGGTGTTGATGCCTATCATCGCGCGCGGTTCCTGCGATGAAATGGTGAAAGGCGTCAAGGAATTCCGCCCCTTTTGAGGTCCGGGTGATGAAAATATTACGACGGTCCGCCGCATCGCGCTCCCGGCGGAGGTAGCCGAGCGCCGAAAGCTTGTTGAGCGCGCGGGTGATGACGGGCTTCGACACATGCAGCGCCTCGGCAAGGCCGCGCACCGTATGCGGGCCGGAACCGATATAGACGGTCATCATCAACGCCATCTGCCGGTTGGTCAGGTCCGGCCTGCCCGATCGGACATAGTCTACCAGAGTTCGCATCCAATGGCCCAAAGGCTGGATGCCGGGACGTTCGATATCGGTGGCTGAATGGGCGTTCATGCGGGCTTAACGCATGATTCCCAATCCGGTTGCGTAACGGACGGCGACTATCCGCCGCGTCCGTAGCGTTGCTGTAACAGGCGGAAAACGGCGCGCAATCCCAACGCTTCACCGCCCTTTGGCCGACCGGGCCGGGGGGAGGGGCGCCAGGCGAAGGTGTCCAGGTGCAGCCAGGGCGTATCGTCCGGCACGAAGCGCTTGAGGAACAGGGCGGCGGTGATCGAACCGGCAAAGCCGCCTTCGCCCGCATTGTTGATGTCCGCGACGTCGGATTTCAACATGTCGGCATAGCCATCCCACAGCGGCAGGCGCCAGGTCGGGTCGTCCACTTCCGTTCCGGCGGTGGCGATCTGCGCGGCCAGCGCTTCGTCATTGGCGAAGAGGGCGGGCAGGTCGGGACCGAGGGCAACGCGCGCCGCGCCGGTCAGGGTCGCGAAATCGATGATGAGGTCGGGCTTGTCCTCGCCCGCACGGGTCAGGGCGTCGCCCAGCACCAGACGCCCTTCGGCATCGGTGTTGCCGATTTCGACGCTCAGACCCTTGCGGGTGCGGAGAATGTCGCCGGGGCGGAAGGCATTGCCGCTGATGGCATTTTCCGCCGCCGCGATCAGCAGGTGCAGTCGCACCGGCAGGCGCGCGGCCATCACCAGTTCCGCCAGCGCCAGCGCATGGGCGGCCCCGCCCATATCCTTCTTCATCAGGCGCATGCCCGAGGAGGGCTTGATATCCAGACCGCCGCTGTCGAAGCAGATGCCCTTGCCCACCAGCGCCAGTCGCGGATGGGCGGGATCACCCCAGTCGAGTTCGATGAGGCGCGGGGCGAAGACCTTGTCCGCCGCCTTGCCGACGGCGTGGATCATCGGATAGCCTTGTTCCAGCGCATCGCCGCGCGTGACGGTGACGGTCGCGCCGAAGGATTTGGCGACGCTTTCCGTCGCCTTTTCCAGATCGGGCGGCCCCATGTCGGCGGCGGGCGTGTTGACGAGGTCGCGCACCAGCGCCACGGCCTTTGCCAGTTGCACGGTCTGGTCGACCCGCGCGACATCCCCCGTCAGCAGCACGCGCGGGCCGGCGGGCATATCATCGCTGCGATAGCGATCGAACCGATATTGGCCGGTCAGCCAGCCAAGGCCCGCCGCGCCGATCGATCCTTCCGCCAGACGATAGCTGCCTTCGGGCAGCGTTTCGGCGAGGCGCGCGAGGCACCAGGGGCCAAGGGCCTCCTTGTCCGCGACGCCTGCCACGACGGACCAGTCGTCCGCGCCGCTGCCGGGCAGGATCGCCTGTTCTCCGGCCTTGCCCCGGAACTTCTGCGCGGAGACGATGGCGCGTGCCGGCGCTGGCTGGGCGGCAAGCCAGGCATCGAAGCCTTTCGCTTCAATCAGATGGATCGAACGGGCAGGCTGCTGGTTGTCTGCTTTGAGAAGGTCGGCAAGGTCGGTCATGGCGCGGGTGTAGGGGAAAGCGGTTGGCGAAGGGAAGGGCAAAATTCATCGCGCCCATCGCACGACCGGCCCATTCTTCCTTTGCGAAACTGACCGCAGAGGCCTAGATTCTCAGGCATATAAAAGAGAAGGAGATGGATGATGCTATATGGTGACGACCGCAGCCTTCAGGCGGCGCGGGCGCGGGCCTATGCGCTCGCGGAAACCGGGCAATATGACAATAGCAATGCCGTGCAACAGGCGTTGATCGCCGAGGGCTGGTCCAATGCCGGCCGGGCGATGGACAGCGACTATGCGCGCAAGGCTGTGGGTGAACGCTGCCGCGCGGCGCAGGCCCACTGATGCGGAACGGGGGGCTGGGGTTCGCTGCGATGCTGTTGCTCGCCGCCTGTTCGCCATCATCTGAACAATCGGCGTCTGAACAGGCGGCCGGGAACGCCTCCGCCAATGCTGCGGCGTCCCGCTATGCCGACAGGATGTCGGGCACGCCCCAGCCTCCGCCGCCCGCCAAGGCCTTTGCCCTGGCGGAGAAAAATGATTTCCTCGAATTCGCTTACGCCTATCCAGGGCAGGCGGCCGCGATCCCGGCGCTTGTTGACAAGTTCGGCAAGGAAGCGGCTTCCGCCAAAGCGGATGCGCTGAAAATGGCGAAGGACGACAGCGCGGCGGCCAAAAAGTCGGGCTTTCCGTTCCGCGCGCACAGTCTGGATAGAAAGTGGAGCGTCGAGGCGGACACGCCGCGCTTCCTGTCGCTCGAATCCCAGACTTATGTCTATACCGGCGGTGCGCATGGCATGACCGGCTATGACGTTGTGCTGTGGGACAGAGCGCGCCATCGCGAGACCAGCGTCAAGGCGCTGATGACGACGCCCGCCGCCTTCGCCACCGCGATCCGCGAACCTTTCTGCAAGGAACTGGATCGACAGCGTGCCGAAAAGCGCGGCGCGCCGGTGGTGCGGGGGGATGATCCCTTTACCCAATGTATCGATCCGATGGCGGAAGTGATCGTGCCGACATCGAAAGACGGCAAGCTGATCGACGCCATGACCGTGGTGGTCGGCCCCTATAGCGCCGGCCCCTATGCGGAGGGCAGCTATGACGTGGTGCTGCCCATAGACGCGGCGATGCGCAAGGCGATCAAGACCGAGTATCAGGACGGGTTTGCGGGCAAGTAAGGCTGTGCTCCTGCGAAAGCAGGAGTCCAGTTGAAACGGTGGAACTGGGCTCCTGCTTTCGCAGGAGCACGTTAGTCTTAGACCGGCACGCCGTACAGATCATGATCGTCGGCGTCCTCGATCAGCACGTCGAACATGTCGCCGGCCTGACGGCCTTCGCCCACGTCACGCAGGAATACGTTGCCGTCGATTTCCGGCGCATCGGCCTGACTGCGGGCAGTGGCGCCGATGCTGCCATCTTCCTCGTCCGGTTCGCCGACTTCGTCGAGGATCACGGGCAGGACACGGCCGACCTTCGCCTGCAACTTGGCGGCGCTGATCGCGGCGGTCTTTTCCATGATCCGCTGATAGCGTTCTTCCTTGACCTCTTCGGGCACGGCGCCCGGCAAGGCGTTGGCAGGCGCACCCTCGACCGGTTCGAAGCGGAAGGCGCCGACACGGTCGAGTTGCGCTTCTTCCAGCCAGTCGAGCAGATATTGGAAATCGGCCTCCGTCTCGCCGGGGAAGCCGACGACGAAGCTGGAGCGGATCGCGATATCGGGGCAGATGTCGCGCCACTTGCGGATACGGTCCAGCACCTTGGCTTCATTGGCCGGGCGCTTCATCGCCTTCAGCACTGACGGCGAAGCATGCTGGAAGGGAATGTCGAGATAGGGCGTAAGCAGCCCTTCGGCCATCAGCGGGATGACCTGATCGACATGGGGATAGGGATAGACATAGTGGAGCCGTACCCACGGCGCCTTGCCGTCGGCGGTGCGCAGTTGCCCCAGTTCGCGCGCCATGTCGGTCATGTGCGCGCGGACCTCGCGGCCCTTCCACATGCGCGGATCATGCCGGGTATCGACGCCATAGGCCGACGTATCCTGGCTGATGACCAGCAATTCCTTGGTGCCGGCCGCGACCAGCTTCTCCGCCTCGCGCAGCACCGCGTCGATGCGCCGCGACACCAGATCTCCCCGGATAGAGGGGATGATGCAGAAGGAGCAGCGGTGATTGCAGCCCTCTGAAATCTTGAGATAGCTGTAATGGCGCGGGGTCAATTTCAGCCCGCCTTCGGGCACCAGGTCGATGAAGGCGTTCGGGATAGGCGGCGATGCGTCATGCACCGCATTGACCACCTGCTCATATTGATGCGCGCCGGTCACGGCCAGAACCTGCGGGAATTTCGCCCGGATCACATCCGCCTCGTCACCCATGCAGCCGGTCACGATGACGCGGCCATTTTCGGCCATCGCCTCGCCGATCGCCTCCAGCGATTCTTCCTTGGCGGAATCGAGGAAGCCGCAGGTGTTGACCAGCACGACGTCGGCGCCGGCATAGTCGGCGGACATCTGATAGCCGTCGGACCGCAGCTTGGTCAGGATACGTTCGGAGTCGACCAGATTCTTGGGACAGCCGAGCGAAACCATGCCGATTTTCGGCGCGTCTGGGATTTTGGTTGCCATGATCGCCGCGCACATAGGGATTTTTGCGCCAAATGTCACGGGGGCGTCATGCATGTTGGTCGCAAAGAAAAAGGGCGCGCTTTGATAGCGCGCCCTTCCATTCGATAAGCGACTGGATCGCTTACATTTTATAGGACAGGCGCAGATAGCCGAATTGCCCCGGCACATCATAGCTGGTCGTATCGAAGTTCGCGCCGTCACAGGTGCCGCACAGCGGCGGGTCCTGATTGAACAGATTGTTGACACCCAGCGTGAAGCGCGCGCGGTGGTCCATCCAGTCGGGCGAGAAATAGGCCTGAATGTCGCCATAGAAGGTCGCCTTCATGACGTTGCCGTCGCCTTCGGTGACTTTGCTCAGATAGCGGCCGGTGAAGGACAGGCCATAGCCTTCGGTCGAATAGTCCAGCGTCGCATTCGCCTTGAAGTGGGGATAGGCCTGATCGCTCGACCCGCAGCGTTCCGTGCCAGCGCATTTGATGGTCGGCGCGCCCAGATCGGCTGGCGGCTTGATATTATACTTCAGCAGATAGGCGGCGTTGACATTCAGGCCGATCGATCCGTTGCCGACCATCTTCGAACGATAGTTCAGCGTGCCGTCGATACCGTCGGTTTCGATCGCGTTGAGGTTCTGGAGCACGCCGTTGATGCCGGCCACCGCGCCGCTGCCGGTGCGGGTGATCGCGGCGCAACTGATCGGATCAGCCTCGAACGCGCAGCGTTGCAGCGTGAGCGAGGCGGGGACCGAGTCGATCGCATTCTTCAGCGTGATGGTGTAATAATTGACCTCGATGCTGAACTGGCTGGCGAAACTGTCGCGCGCCCAGGCCGGGCTATAGACGCCGCCCGCTGTCCAGGTCTTGGACGTTTCCGGCTTCAGGCCGGTAAAGCCCTGCGAGAAGACGCCAAGCTGGCCGCCCTGCGGTTCGGCATAGCTGCCATTTTCCGGCACGCCATTGGCGATACAGTTGGCCCGCACGGTGGCATTGGTCTGCCAGGCGCTGCCCGGCACATTGGTGCAGGGGTCGTTGATCGTCGCGTCGGTGCGGGAGCGACCGGCATAAAGCTCGCCGATGCTGGGCGCGCGCAGGCTTTCGGCATAGCCGCCGCGCAGCAACAGGTCACGGGTTGGTTTCCACAGGCCTGACACGGTGTAGGTCGTGTTGCTGCCGAAGCTGCTATAATTGGAATGGCGCACCGCGCCGTCCAGCTCCAGCTTCTGGAAGAAGGGCGTATTGGCGAGGATCGGGATGCGAATTTCGCCATAGACTTCATCGACGTTGAAGCCGCCGCGCGCGGGACTGGTCGGCACGTCCGCGCCCAGACCTGCGGTAATGATCGGATCGGGCGTGTAGGACGCCTGCTGGTCGCGATGTTCATAACCAATCGCGAAGCCCACGGCACCGGCCGGCAGGTCGAACAGGTCGCCTGACAGGTTGGCGGTGACGTCCCACAATTCCTGTTCGCTGCGGTCACGCTCGTCAAAAGTCACATAGTCGAGCATCGCCTGGGTGATGGAGCCAGCGCCGCCGAAGATGTTGAACGGCACGCAGGCGCCGGTGCAGTCTGCGACCGGGCCGAGCGCCTGCGCCAGCTTGGCGGCATTCAGGTTGCCGGTGAAGGTCTGGTGCGCATTGTTGGTGCCGTAACTGCCGTTGACGTCCCAATACCATTTATGCTCGCCGACATCGAATGTGCCCTCCAGCGTCGCCGCCATCGTCAGCGTGTCGACTTCCTGGCTGAAGATGCGCGGCCCGCCTTCGACAAAGCGGCGACGGATCGTCGAATAATTGGCCTCCGATCCGTCCGCCCCGGACGACAGGGTGACGCCGAACGGGTTGTAGGGATTGGTGGAATGGACCGAAATGGTGTCGAGCAGATTGCCGTTGCCCGCATCCGGCCCGATGAACAGCGGCAGGAAAGCGGCCTGCGTGGTGGATTCGCGATGCTGATAGACCAGCCGGGTGCGCAGGCTGACCGCGTCGGAAAATTCGAACTTGCCGTTCAGGAAGGCGCCATAGCGTTCGGACGGGGTGAGCAGATAATTATAAGGCGCGAAGTTGAAGGAGTCGGTCGAGCTATTATAGGCGCGATAGTCGCTCTCCACCGGCGCGCGACCGATGATCGGATTACTGAGCGTCAGGCTGCGGCCCAGCACGTCGTAACGGCCATTGGGCGTGGCGCTGGAACAGCCGCCATCGGCACAACTGCTGCCGCCTGCGGCGGGCCATTGCGATATGGAGCGGTCGGCGGTGCTGACGCCTTCCTGCTTCACATAATTGCCGCCCAAGACGACCGATACGCGATCGGACTGGATGCCGTAGCTGGCGTTGATGTCGTAGGTGTGGCCGTCGCCCGCGCGATAGGTGCCGAACTGGGCCGACATGTCGAGGCCCTTTTGCGACTGGCGGGTGATGATGTTCACCACGCCCGCCACCGCGTCCGAACCATAAAGCGGGGAGGCGCCCGATTGCAGCACTTCCACCCGCTCGATCATGCTTTGCGGGATGGTGTTGAGGTCGACCGAGGCCGGGATGCCGCCCGCCGCCGATCCGTTGACGTAACGCATGCCGTCCACCAGCACGAGCGTCCGCTTGGCGCCCAGATAGCGCAGGTCGATTTCGGCCGAGCCGGAGCTGACGCCGGTGCCATCGGGCGGGCCGCCGATATTACCGGCATTATTGGTCTTGGTGTTGAGGCCGCCGGCCGCGCTGGGGATGCGTTGCAGCACATCGGCGATCGAGGTCAGGCCGGTGCGGGCGATCGCCTGCTGGTCGACCGTGACGATCGGCTTGTCCTGCTCCAGCGGGTTCTGGCGGATGCGGGAACCGGTGACGATGATGGCGGTGCCATCGTCGGCCTGTGGTTCGACTTGGGCAAAGGCGGGAATGGTCCAGGCGACGACCGACAGGACGACGCCACATTGCAAGGCACTTTTAAACCGCATGTTACACCCCTCTATAAGACCGGTGAGGGGAGTGTTTCCGTTCTACTACAGCAAGGCAATTGGGGCGGGATGAATGTAGCGCGAATTTTGCAATATGTTGCCGGTTCGCAACAAGTGCGAACGGTCTGTCTCCGCTGATGCTCTATTCGTCGGCAGGCGCCTTCCGATCCTGTCCTTCGTCCACGATCTCGATGATGCAGTCGCCGGTCTGGAGCCTTTGCGCCGCTTCTTCCCAGAAACCGATCGGCCGGTCATCGCGATAGATACGCACGCCAAGGCCGGTGCGGATGGCGGACAAGGGGCCGCCGATTTCCTGCGGCAGGACAGAGCGTTCGTTCAGCTTCACCCGCCCGCCCGACGCCGCCAGATCTGCCATATAATCGGCGATATGCCGGCCGCTGGTGCTACCCGCCAGCAGCAGACCGGCGAAGCTGACCGGGTTGATCACCGTGGTCGCGCCCGCCTGCCGTGCAGGCAATTCATTATCTTCATTGCGCACGACGATGCTGATCGGCAGGCGCGGGGCGAGGTGTCGGGCGGTGAGCGTGATCAGGATCGACGTGTCGTCGCGCCCGGCCGACACGATCATGCTGCGGGCGCGGTGGATGGCCACGTCCTTCAGGGTCCGGTCGCGGGTGGAATCGCCGCATAATATGTTGCAGCCCTGCGCTTCGGCCAGCGCCAGCGCCTTTTCGCTGCCGTCGATCACGACGATTTCGCGCGGGTCTACACCGCGCGCCAGCAGTTCGTTCACCGCTTCCTGCCCGCTGGTGCCGAAACCGGTGACGATGATGTGATTATGCAGGTCTGCCTGAATACGCGCCATGCGCCACCTGTAGAGGATGTTGCGGAAAAAGAGATTATAGGCCGTGCCAAGGAAGATCAGCCAGACGAACAGCCGGATCGGCGTCACGAAAATCGATTCGAACAGCCGCGCCTCGGGCGTGACCGGCACGATATCGCCATAGCCGACCGTGGTGACGGTTACCGTGGTGAAATAGAGGACATCGATGAAACTGATCTGGTTGTCATAATTGTCCTTCAGCCCGTCGCGCCCGAACCAGTGGAGCGCCAGCACCACGCCGATCAGCCCGGACACCAGCCCCACGCGCCATGTCAGGTCCGCCCAGATCGGCAGGCCGGACCGGCGCCGCAGGAAACCGGCCGTGGGGGAGGAGGGCTGCGGCCGGTCGATCCTCATGCCGGGGGAAGCTGCCCGATGGGGTTCACCGGCACGCGATCCTTGCGCAGTTCGAAATGCAGCTTGGGCTTGCTGGCATAGCCGGTGTCGCCGGTCAGGCCGATGACCTGGCCCTTGCTGATCTTTTGCCCGCGTACGACATCGACCCGGCTGGCATGGCCATAGGCGCTGACCCAACTGCCGCCATGGTTGATCAGCACCAGGCCGCCGAACACCGCCACCTTGTCTCCGGCATAGGCGACGACGCCGTCGGCCGATGCGCGGATCGGCGTGCCGACCGGCGCGGCAATGTCGATGCCATTATTCTTCGCGCCGCTTTCGCCGGGGCCGAAGCGGGACAGGATCATGCCCTTGACCGGCCAGGCGAAGCTGCCGGCGAAACGGGCGGGCTGGGCGATGGGCACATTGGTCGGCAATGGTTTGGTGCCGGTCGATGCCGCCAGACGGGGCGTATTGTCGGCAATGGCGGGCTGGCCGCCGGTCAGCACATCGTCAATATCGATGCGGAAGGCGGCGGCGCGCCGTTCCATGCTCGGCGGCACGCTCGGCGACGGGGTGGCGCTGGCGCCGGGCAGCAACAGGCGCTGGCCCCGCCGCAGCACATAGGGTTCCTCCAGCCCGTTCTCGTCGACAATCTGCCGCCACGGCACGCCATAGGTCGATGCGATGGCGATGCCCGTCTCGCCTTCCGCCACCAGATGATAGCGGCCGCCGGGGATGGCCAGCCTTTGCCCCGCGCGCAGCATATAGGGCGCGATCAGGCCATTGGCCCGCGCGATCGCTTCGGAGCCTGCGCCGGTGCGATTGCCCACGCCGCGCAGGGTATCGCCGGGCTGCACGACATAGGTGGACGCCGTAACCGGCCGGGCATTGGCGGCGACCTGCTGCGCGGTCCAGACCGGTTCGGGCTCGGCCAGCTTCACGGTCGAGGCGTCCCCGTCCATCCGGGGCGGCGGGGTGTAGGACGGCGCGGGTTCGGCGCGATCAGCCTGATGGGGAATGCAACCGGCCAGCATCAGCGAACCGGAGGACAGGATGAGAAGAGAGAAAGGCAGGCGCTGCATCGGCATCCGTTTACCGTATCCGGTAATGGTTTCCAGCCCTTAACCATCATGCCTGCTCGCTGTCGATCCGAAACGGGACTTTCTATAGCAAACCCTGCGCCCGCAGGCTCGTGTGCCCGCTCGCGGCGATGATGATATGATCGTGGACCGCGATGCCCAGACGCTTGCCGGCGTCGATGATCTGCCGGGTGATGTCGATATCCTGCCGGCTGGGGGAGGGGTCGCCCGATGGATGATTGTGGACCAATATCAAAGCCGCCGATCCCAGCTCCATTGCGCGTTTGATAACTTCCCGCACATAGATGGCGGCCTGATCGATCGATCCGTCCCCCATATGATCGTCGCGGATCAGCATGTTGCGGCTGTTGAGGTGCAGCACGCGCACCCGCTCCACCCCCAGATAGGCCATGTCCGCCCGCAAATAGTCCAGCAGCGCCTGCCAACTCGCCAGCACCGGGCGCGCGGCGACTTCGTTGCGCAGCAGGCGCAGCGCGGTCGCCTGCACGATCTTGATCGCGGCGACGCTGGTGTCGCCCATGCCGGGCACGCGGGCGATCGCCTGCCAGTCCGCGCTCATCAGCCCGCCGATCCCGCCGAAGCTGCGCAGCAATTCCTTGGCCAGCGGCTTGGTGTCGCGGCGGGGGATGGCCAGCGCCAGCAGATATTCGATCAGTTCATGATCATGCAGCCCAACGCCGCCAGTCTCGGCCAGTTTCTGGCGTAAGCGGGCGCGATGGCCCGCGCCGTCATGCGTGGCTTTTGCATCCTCTTCGGCCAAATCCACGCCCCCCGTTGCGGTGTTTGAAAGGCTATGCGTTGCGGAATCGCGGGGCAAGGATATTTAAAAGGATATTTCCGCCGTGCAGGACGTTATGGTCCCGTTACGGACGGATGCGTCGCAGTAAGCCGGGGTTGGCCATAGGCATGGAAGAACAGGACGGCGAAGACACGGTTCGCCGGGCATGGTTGCGCTGGCTGGGCGTGGGCACGGGGTCATTGGCGCTGGTGCTGGTCGGCCTGTGGACGCAGCGCGCGCCGATCGCCGAGAATTTCGTCAGCCGCGAACTCAACCGGCGGGGCGTTCAGGCCAATTATGATCTGGTCGATGTCGGCTTTCGGACCCAGCGGATCGAAAATATCGTGCTGGGCGATCCCGTCCGGCCGGATATGACCGCCCGCTGGGTGGAGGTGGATATCGCCTTTGCTGGATTGACGCCGCAAGTGGCGGCGGTGCGCGCCAGCGGCGTGCGGCTGCGCGGTTCCTATCGCGACAATGTGCTGCGACTGGGCGAACTGGACAAGTTTCGCGATCCCGATTCGACCGCGCCGTTCAGCCTGCCCGATATATTGGTGTCGCTGGCCGACGCGCGCATGACGCTGGATACCGACGCCGGGCGCGTGGGCATGCAACTGGACGGCAGCGGCAATCTCCAGTCCGGTTTTCAGGGGCGGCTTGCCGCCGCCATGCCGCGCGCCGCGCTGCCCGGATGCGGCCTCACCATGGCGCGAGCAATGGTCGCCATCGCCATGCAACAGGGGCAACCGCATCTGAGCGGACCGATCAGCGCGGATGCGATGGCCTGTCGCAGCGCCGGCGCGGCGATCGCCCGGCCCAAGGCGGTCGTGGACCTGACGCTGGGCAAGGCGCTTGAACGCTGGACCGGCCATGTCGACCTGTCGGGTCAGGCGCTGAAAGGCAGCGGTCTGGTGCTGGCGTCTCCTGATGGGCGGATCGATTTTGATGGCACGGCACAGCGGACAGCCGGGCGCGTGCGGATGGGCGCGCGGGCGCTGACGGGGCAGGGCGCGCTGCTGCGGGACGCCGCGCTGACCGGCGACTGGTCGGTCGGCAAGGATGGTTCCAGCCTGAAAGGGCAGATTGCCGGGCAGGATCTGCATCTGGCCGGGCGCGATCCGCTGGCCGGACTGCGCGCATCGGCCGCCGGAACGCCTGTCGCGCCGCTGGCTGCCAAGCTGGCCGATGCGGTGGAGAAGGCGGGCGCACATAACCGCCTGCAAACCCGCTTCGCGCTGGTGCAGAAGGCGGGCGGCGGCAGTCTGGTCGTCACCGATGGCGGGCTGGAGGCGAAGAGCGGCGCGCGGATCGGTCTGGGCGCCGACAGCCGGCTGACCCTGACCTGGCCGGGCAAAGTGGCGGCGATCGACTGGGCGTTGGATGGCGCGGTGACGACGGATGGCGGTGGCCTGCCCCGCGCCGCGCTCAAGCTGGCGCGGCGGCCGGGCGGCGGCTTTGGCGGGCAATTATTCGTCGATCCCTATGCGGCGGGTGACGCGCGGCTGGCGCTCGATACGGTGCGCTTCACCGCCGATCGCAACGGCGCCACCCGGTTCGCGACGACGGCGGTGCGGCTGGACGGACCCTTGCCCGATGGCCATGTGCGCGGCCTCAGCCTGCCGGTCGAGGGGCGGATCGCCGCTAATGGCGCGATCGCGATCAATCCGGGCTGCGTCCCCCTGTCGCTGGTGGAGGCGCGTTACGGCAATTTCGCGCTCGGCCAGACGCGCCAGACCCTGTGCCCGGTGGATGGCGGCGCGATGATCGCCACCGGCCCGTCCGGTGTCAGCGGCGGGGCGGCGATCCGCGATCTGGCGCTGAACGGGCGCAGCGGCGACAGCCCGATGAAACTGACGGCCGATCAGGCGCAGGTGCGGCTGGGCAAGACCGGCTTTGCCATGACCAATGCCGCGTTGGCGATCGGCCCGCAGGAAGCGCCGGTGCGCCTGTCCGCCGCGACGCTGGACGGGGCGATGATCGCCAACGGCTTTGGCGGCAAGGTCAATGGCGCGGGCGGGCAGATCGGCACCGTGCCGCTGATCGTGGAGCAGGGCGTGGGCGACTGGCGCTTCGCCAGCGGCGCGCTGACGTTCAAGGCGGCGATGACCGTGCGCGATTCGCAGGCGACTGCGCGCTTCCATCCCATGCCCGTGCCCGATTTCGCCCTGACGCTGAAGGATGGCCGCATTGCCGCCACCGGGACGCTGACGGCGCCGCAGGGTGACGCGGCCGTGGCGAAGCTGGACATCGCGCATGATCTGGCCAGCGGGAAGGGGCATGCCGACCTGATCGTGCCGGATTTGCGGTTCAACGCCAGCCTCCAGCCGGAGCAGATCACGCCGCTGGCGATGGGCGTGGTCGCCAATGTGAACGCCACCGTCCAGGGACAGGGGCGAATCGACTGGACCGGCTCCACCCTCACCAGCAGCGGCGCCTTCCGCACCGACAATGCCAGTCTCGCCGCCGCCTTCGGCCCGGTGGAGGGGCTGTCGGGCGAAATCCACTTCACCGACCTGATCAACATGGTCACCGCGCCCGGTCAGCAAGTGACGATCCGCTCCGTCAATCCGGGTGTGGAGGCGCATGACGGCACGGTCCGCTACCGGCTGGAAGCGGGGCAGAAGGTGCGGATCGAAGGGGGCGGATGGCCCTTTTCCGGCGGAAAGCTGGAATTGCTGCCGACGACGATGGATTTTTCCGCCGATGTCGACCGCTATCTGACCTTCCGCGTCATCGGTCTGGACGCGGGCGCCTTCATTCAGGCGATGGAACTGGACAATGTGTCGGCCACCGGCACGTTCGACGGCATCATGCCGCTGATCTTCAATGCGAAGGGCGGGCGAGTCGCGGGCGGCGTGCTGGTCGCCCGGCAACAGGGCATGCCGCCGCTGATCATGCCCGAAGGCGTGCTGCCGGTGATCCCCTGCGATCCCACGCGCCAGTCGGGCGTGCTCTCCTATATCGGCCCCGTCTCCAACGAGCAGGTCGGCGTGATGGGCAAGATGGCCTTCGACGCGCTCAAGGATCTGCAATATAAATGCCTGACCATCCTGATGGACGGCGCGCTGGATGGCGAAATGGTGACGAATGTCGTCTTCAACGGCGTCAATCGGGGCAAGCTGGGCGATGCGCCGACCGGCATTTCGCGCAGCTTCATCGGCCTGCCCTTCATCTTCAACGTGCGCATTTCCGCGCCGTTCCGGGGGCTGATGGGCACGGCCCAGTCCTTCATCGACCCGTCGCAACTGATCCAGAACAGCATCGGCGACAAGGTGCAGGGCGAAATGCGCACGGGTACGCAACAAAATCTTGCGGTTCAGCCTGCGGAAAGCGAAAAGGCGATAAACGGGGAGCCGAAATGAAGATACGAGCAATCATGACGGCCGGTTTCGCCGGTCTTGCGCTGGGGGGCTGCATCCAGGTGAAGGCCCCGGACAAGCCGATCGAAATCAACCTGAATGTGAAGGTGCAGCAGGAGGTTGTGGTGAAGCTGCAACGCGACGCCCAGGACCTCATTCAGAATAATCCGGAGTTGTTCCCGCAATGACACGCAAGATTTGGTTTGTCGCCGCCGCGCTGGGCCTGGCTGTCGCCGGGCCGGTCATGGCACAGTCGGGCGCCGTCGCCGCTGCGATGAGCGCGGGCACCGTGGGCGAACAGGCCGACGGCTATCTCGGCATCGCCGGCACGGTCGGCGCGGATGTCCGTTCCGAAGTCGAATCGATCAATATCAAGCGCCGCGCCGCCTATACCCAGTTGGCCGGCCAGCGCGGCGTGACCGTGCAGGACATGGCCGCCGCCACCGCCTGCCAGACGCTCACCCGCCTGAAGCAGGGCCAGGCCTATCGCATCGGCGCGGGCGCATGGCAGACCAAGGGGGCAGGGGCGATTTCGCTGCCATCCTATTGCGCGACGGCGGGCTGAACGCCGGGCGTGATTGCAGGGAAATGAAGGCGCGGTGGCACTGTCACCGCGCTTTTTTATGTTCTGATGGTGGTGTCATTTCAGCTTTTGCTGGCATGGCGGGAAAAACGACCAGTTCGCGTCACCCCGGACTTGATCCGGGGTCCCGCTTCTTTTTCGGCGTTTGAAGAGAAAAGCGGGATGCCGGGTCAAGCCCGCCATGACGAGCGAGGGAATGGCTCGAAGCGACCATTCTAGGTCACTCTTCATCAGTAAATCGATACTCGATTGCGGACCCTGACGCCCACGCTATGCTCCACACAGCACTGTCACATTGGGCGCAGTCGTAATAAACGTGGGGCCATGATGCCGATGAAGCGGGGATACGTAGTCGCCAGTGCTGCGATGGGATTTGCACTGCTTTGTCTAATGCTCTGGCCTTATCGCTTGGAAACCGTCGAAAGTATCGTCTCAGCAAACCAAACGGGCTGCACAATTTCCACGACTAGCAATGGAGGCTGGCGCAACGGGGTGTTGGCTACTCGGGTTGCTTATCCTTTGGACGTCCGCGTCTTCGTAAACAATTGCGACGATGCGCCAAAGGGACGACCTGATGCCACAGCGCTTGTATCCATGCCGTCTGAAAAGGTCATCGCGTCAGGATTGTCATGCGCCCGAAGCCGACATGAAGCAGGATATCCCTGTCGGCTCGAAATGCCAGCACTCTATACACTGTCCGGACAGGACCATTACCGCATTCAGGTTATGACGACCAAAGGGGGAGAGGTGCGCTCTGCCGAGTTGCGGCTACTCATCAAACATGAATGGCGTAGCGTCGTGTTTGACGCACTCATGTCGGTTTGACGCTTGGAGTTGGTTTTCGGGCAATCCTGCTAGGCAGGTTTTTTTGCTCCTGCGTCCATAACCAGACGGTCTTATAACTACCCAAGCCCCCCTCACTCCCGCCCACGCCGCCGCGGCCTTGCTTCCACAATCTCCCGCGCCTGTTCGCAAAAGGGGGTCAGGAAATCATAGAGTTGCCCGGTCAGCTGCTCCGGCACGAGCGCGTAGATGACATATTGGCCGCGCTTCTGCTCCCGCACCACGCCGGCTTCCTTCAGCACCGCCAGATGGCGCGAAATGGACGGCATCGCCATTTCGAAATTGTCGGCAATCTCCCCCACCGTCATCGGCTCGGCTACCAGATAGTGCAGGATGCGGCGGCGCGGTTCGGACGCCAGCGCCTTGAAGATCTTGTCCATTCTTATTTAGCTAAATAGGAAAATGGTAAAACGCAAGGCTCCGGCGCCTATTGGCCAAAAGGCCGATTTCCGCGGCTTTTGTCGGGGTTGACACTCCGACCAACCCTTCCTAGAGGGGCCTCGCCTTGACGGGTGCAGCCGCAAGCGCCATGCCAGCCACCACAGGCCTGAAGGCCTGATGGAGGAGATGCATGGCCACGGATACACCCGGACAGGACCAGGCGGGCGAGGACTCGCGGATCGCTTCCCTAGAGGAGCGGATCGCGAAGGCCGAGCATGTCGAAAAGGTCAGGCAAGGCGCCACGGAACAGGCTGCGGACGATGGGTCGCGGCTGGGGAACCGGGTGCTGGCGGAACTGATCGGTGGTCTTGTCGGTGGCGCGTTGATCGGCTGGGTTCTTGACCGGTGGTTCAACACGACGCCCTGGCTCCTGCTGGTGTTCCTCGGTCTTGGGATCGTGGCGGCCTTCAGGAATATCATCAGATTGACGACGACGAAGCCGCCCGAACAATAAGGCCGCTTCGCTCTTAGTCCGAATGCTAGACGGCAACAGGGGTCCAAGTGGCAGAATCCGGCAAAATCGATCCGATGCACCAGTTTGCGATCGAACCTCTGTTCGGTACGGATCACCTGTCGCTCGGCGGTTTCAACATCGCCTTCACCAACAGCGCGCTCTATATGGTGCTCGCCGCCGTGGTGCTGTGGATCTTCGTGATCGGCGGCATGAAGCGTGAACTGGTCCCCGGTCGCTGGCAGATGGCGGTCGAATATATGACCGGCTTCATCAAGAACCTGCTGATCGCCAATATCGGTGAAAAGGGCCGGAAGTACATTCCTTATGTCTTCTCGCTCTTCATGTTCATCCTGCTCGCCAACCTGCTGGGCCTGTTGCCGCTGGGGCTGATCGGGATGCATCCCTTCACCTTCACCAGCCACTTCACCGCAACCGGCGTGCTGGCGATCATGAGCTTCTCGATCGTGCTGATCGTCGGCTTCTGGAAGCATGGTTTCCACTTCTTCTCGCTGTTCGTGCCGCACGGCACGCCGATCGCGATGGTGGTGCCGCTCTTCTTCATCGAACTCGTCTCCTTCATGGTGCGTCCGTTCAGCCTTGGCCTGCGACTGTTCGTCGCGATGACCGCTGGCCACGTTCTGCTGAAGGTGCTCGCAGGCTTCGTCATCAACAGCGCCAACGCCTCGCCGGCTTTGGGTCTGACCGTCGGCACTGCCAGCTTCATCCTGATGATCGGCATCAGCGCGCTGGAAATGCTGGTCGCGGTCATCCAGGCCTATGTGTTCGCGCTGCTGACCTCGGTCTATCTGAACGATGCCGAGAACCTGCACTAAGGTTTCAAGTTTCGCCTGATTTGTTCAACTTTCATCTGATTTAACAAAGGAGTTTACGACATGGACGCAGAAGCCGCAAAGCTGCTCGGTGCTGGCCTGGCCGCGATCGGTGCGGGCATCGCCGCCCTCGGTGTGGGCAACGTGTTCAGCGCGTTCCTCGAAGGCGCGCTGCGCAATCCGGGCGCCGCTGATGGCCAGCAGGGCCGTCTGTTCATCGGTTTCGCCGCGGCGGAACTTCTGGGTCTGCTGGCGTTCGTTATCGCCATGATCCTGGTGTTCGTGGCCTGATAGCACGAAATTGAAGCGGGCAGGGCGGCCATTGCGCCGTGCCTGCCCGCTTCCCTGTTGACCGCCCTCTGATCGGACGGACCGTAAAATGCCTCAAATCGCGCAAATCGCCGATACCTATTCCAGCCAGATATTCTGGTTGCTGCTGACGTTCGGCTTCGTCTTCTTCGTCATTGGCCTGGGCATGGTGCCCAAGGTTCAGGGTACGGCGGACGCGCGCGACGCGAAGATCAGCGGCGATCTGGACGCGGCCAAGGCGGCTTTCGCCCGCGCCGACGAAGCGGAAGCCGACTATCGCGTTCGCGACGCCCAGAACCGCACCGCCGCTCAGGCTGTCGTGGCGAAGGCGAAATCGGAAGCGGCCAAGGCTTCGGAAGTGAAGCTCGCCGCCGCCGATGCCGAAGTCGCCAGCAAGATCGCTGCGGCCGAAGCCCGCATCCAGGCCGCAAGCACTGCGGCGCTGGCAGAAATCGAAACCGTCGCCGTCGATGCGGCGCGCGACATGGTGGCTCGCATTTCCGGCGTGGAAACGTCTGACGATGCAGCCCGCAACGCAGTAAAGGCGGCACTGGCCCATGGCTGAGGCAGCAGCACATAGCGCAGCGGACGTTCCGCACCTGAATCAGGCGATCCATAGCGAAGGCATGGAACCGGTCGGCACCGTCGCCCATGAAGGCGTCGTGCCCCATACCGATCCCAAGGCGGTCGGTCTGGACGCAACCGCCTGGGTCAGCCTGGCGATGGCGGTGTTCATCGTCATCCTGCTGGTCAAGAAGGTGCCTGCCCTGATCGGCAAGACGCTGGACGGCCGGATCGCCCAGATCAAGGAGCAACTGGCCGAAGCATCGCGCCTGCGCGCCGAAGCCGAAGCGCTCAAGGGCGAATATGAAGCCAAGCTGGCCGCTGCGGCCGGTGAAGCCGACGCCATGCGCAAGGCGGCCGAGCATGAAGCCGAAGGGCTGATCGCCGACGCCAGGGTCAATGCCGAAGATCTCGTCGCCCGTCGCCAGAAGATGGCGGAAGACAAGATCGGCGCCGCCGAACGCGCCGCCATCGCCAGCATCCGCGCCAAGACGGTGAACGCGGCCACCGCCGCCGCCGCTACCCTGATCGCCCAGGGCCATGACGCCAAGGCGGACAAGGCACTGGTCGACAGCGCGATTTCGGGTCTCGGCACGATCAACTGATCGGATCAGAGCGCAACAGAAAAGGGCCGGTGCGCATGTCGCACCGGCCCTTTTCTGTTTGTGCGGCATCGGATGATCGCGACCCGTTCGTCCTGAGTGGCCGCTGAGCTTGTCGAAGCGGCGTATCGAAGGATGGACCCTTCGATACGGGCCTTCGACTTCGCTCAGTCCCTACTCAGGGCGAACGGGGCATATTTGCTGGATGCTCTGAGACGAACTGCGAGGACGGCTCAGCGATATCCCGCCGCCGCCAGCAGCGCGATCAGGTCCATCCGCTTGACCTTCAGCGAGGGTTCCGCCGTCACGTCGATCCATTCGTCCGGCGAATGGCCGCGCCCGCCAGTCGCCGCGCGCGGGATGGTGACGGCGGGAATGCCCAGGCTCATCGGCACATTCGCGTCGGTCGAACTGAAGCTCAACCGGGCGGTCACGCCCTCCGCCGCATAGGCCGCCACCGTCTGGCGGACCAGCGCGCTGTTGGTGTCGCTATGGCCGGCCGGGCGATCGCCGATCATCGTCTTGTCGACGCTGATCGCGCCTTCCTTCGTCGATCGCGCCGCATTTTCGGTCGCGACCGCACGGTCCGCCGTCGCCAGCATCGCCTGTTCCAGCTTCGCCAGTTCCTCCGCGCTTTCCGATCGCATGTCGACCTGCAACCAAGTCTCCTCCGGAATGGCGTTCACCGAAGAACCGCCGCCTACGACGCTGGCGCTGTAGGTCGTCTTGGGCGATGCCGGCACCGGGATCTTGTACAGGTCCACCACCGTCTGGCTCATCGCCGTCATCGGGTTGACCAGTCCGAACGCGCCGAAGCTGTGGCCGCCCGGTCCCTTGAAGCGCAGCTTGTACCGCTTCGATCCGACGCCGCCGGTCACGATGCCATCGGTCGAACTGTCATCCATAGAAAAGAAGCTGGCGATGCGGCCCTGATATGTGCCCGCATTGAACAATTGCTTCGCGCCGCGCAGGTCGCCCAGCCCTTCTTCGCCGACATTGCCGACGAACAAGATATCCATCGGCGTTTCGATCTTCGCGGCGTTCATCGCCTTGGCCAGGCTCAGCAGCGTGGCGAGGCCCGACGTATCGTCGCCGATCCCCGGCGCCATCAGGCGATTGCCTTCGCGCTTGACCGTGACCGGCGTGCTTTCGGGAAAGACGGTATCCAGATGCGCCGCGATGACGACCACTTTGCCACCCGGCTTGCCCGTGCCACGCCGCAGCGCCAGCACATTGCCCACCGGGTCAATCTCCACATCGCCGAAACCGGCGGCGCGGAACAGATCGGCATAGGCCTTGCCGCGCGCCTGCTCCTTGAAGGGCGGGGCGGGAATTTCGGTCAGGGTGATGATATTCTTCACCCATTGCGCATGCTCGGCCTCCAACGCGGCGAAGGCGGTTTTCACCGCCGGGCGCGCGCGGATGGCGGCGATCGCCCTGGCATCTGCGGGGGCGGGGGCGGGGGCCGTTGCGGCAGGGGCGATAGTGGCCGACAGGGCCGTTCCCGCCAGGATCATGCTTAGCGCCAGGCGCTTCATTCTACGTCCTTTTCGTGATTATCAGTGCGACACGTCGGGCTGGTCTAAAGAGTGCGGCCATGGATTGTCGAGCCTGTGTTCTGACGAAAGGGGCCAACGAAAAGGGGGCGCGTTTCCGCACCCCCTTTCCCTGACTTCATGAGATCGGTTCAGGCCGCCAGCGTGGCGCTGTCGATCACGAAGCGATATTTCACGTCGCTCTTCACCATCCGTGCATAGGCGGCTTCGATATCCTGCGCGGCGATCAGTTCGATTTCGGAGGTGATGCCCTTTTCGGCACAGAAATCGAGCATTTCCTGGGTTTCCGCGATGCCGCCGATCAACGATCCGGCAATGGCGCGGCGCTTGAAGATCAGCGCGGCGACATTGGGCGACGGATGCGCATGTTCGGGCACGCCCACCAAAGTCAGCGTGCCATCGCGCTTCAGCAGGGTGGTGAAGGCGTCCAGATTATGGCTGGCGGCGACCGTGTTCAGGATGAAGTCGAAGCTGTTGGCATGGGCCGCCATCTCTTCCTCGTTGCGCGACACGACCACTTCGTCCGCACCCAGATCCAGCGCGTCCTGCCGCTTCGACTCGGACGTGGTGAAGGCCACCACATGTGCGCCCAGCGCATGGGCCAGCTTGATGCCCATATGGCCCAGACCGCCGATGCCGACGATGCCGACCTTCTGGCCCGGCCCGACCTTCCAGTGGCGCAGCGGCGACCAGGTGGTGATGCCCGCGCACAGCAAAGGTGCGACCGCGGCCAGCTGTTCGGGCGCATGGCTGATCTTCAGGACGAAATCATCCTTCACGACGATGCTCTGCGAATAGCCGCCCAGCGTGTGGCCCGGCGCATCCTCGGTCGCGCCATTATAGGTGCCGGTAAAGCCGGTTTCGCAATATTGCTCCAGCCCTTCGTCGCAGGCGGCGCAGCTCTGGCAGCTGTCGACCATACAGCCGACGCCGACCGTGTCGCCGACCTTGAACTTGCTCACATGGTCGCCGACGGCGGTGACATGGCCGACGATTTCATGGCCGGGCACACAGGGATATTGGGTGCCGTCCCATTCGGAACGGACCTGATGCAGGTCCGAATGGCAGACGCCGCAATAGGCGATGGCAATCTGCACATCATGGGCGCCGACCGCGCGCCGTTCGATGTCGATGGATTCCAGCGGCTTGTCGGCGGCATAGGCGCCATAGGCTTTTACGCTCATTGGGTGGTCCCTTTGATGCTGATAATGTCGCCAGAGATGGCGAGGAGGATTAGGAGAGGCCGTAAATCTATACAGCCCGGTATAGATAGAAAGGAAACAGGCGGCGTTCAAGCCCGCCCATTGCCAAACCACCGTCCGGCGCTATCTCTGCCCCCATGTCCGGCCCCCAGTCCCCCGATCGTTTCAACGAAGACAAAGCGAGCTTCACCGTCACCGGCAGTCAGCCGGATATCGATGCGGGGGTTGAAGCGATCCGCACCACGCTCCGGACGCTGCCGACCCGTCCCGGTGTGTACCGCATGCATGATGCGCGCGGCGATGTGCTCTATGTGGGCAAGGCCCGCGCGCTGAAGAACCGCGTCGCCAACTATACGCAGGTCGATCGCCTGCCCAACCGCCTGCGCCGCATGGTGGCCCAGACCCGCAGCATGACCATCGTCACCACCAACAGCGAAGCCGAAGCGCTGCTGCTGGAGGCGCAACTGATCAAGCGCTATCGTCCGCCCTATAATGTCCTGCTGCGCGACGATAAGAGCTTTCCCTTCATCCTGCTGCGCGACGATCATGCCTTCCCTCGCGTGCAGAAGCATCGCGGCGCGCGGAAATATAAGGGCCGCTATTATGGTCCCTTCGCCAGCGCCGGGTCAGTGACGCGCACCATCAACGCGCTGCAAAAACTGTTCCTGCTGCGCTCCTGCACGGACAGTTTCTTTTCAAACCGATCGCGGCCCTGCCTGCTGTATCAAATCAAACGCTGCTCGGCCCCCTGCGTCGATCGGATCGATGCGGCGGGCTATGCCGAACTGGTCAGCGATGCGCAGGACTTCCTTGGCGGCAAATCGACCGCCGTGCAGAAGAAGCTGGGCGCGGCGATGGAGCAGGCGGCCGAAGCGCTGGATTTCGAACAGGCAGCGGTGATCCGCGACCGGCTGAAGGCGCTGACCTTCATCCAGGGCAGTCAGGCCATCAACGCCGAAGGGCTGGGCGATGCCGATATCTTCGCGCTGGCGGAGAAGGGCGGATCGATGTGCATCCAGGCCTTCTTCATACGCGGCGGGCAAAATTGGGGCCATCGCAGCTTCTTCCCCGTCCACACCGCCGACGTCGCGACGGAGGAGGTGCTGGAAAGCTTCATGGCGCAATTTTACGAAGAAGTGCCGCCGCCCAAGCTGATCCTGACCGATCGCGAACCGGCCGAATGCGAACTGATGGCGCTGGCGCTGTCGGAACGGATCGGCAGCAAGGTGCGGATCGAAGTGCCCCAGCGCGGCGACCGCACCCGCCTGATCAAGCAAGCCCAGCGCAATGCGGTGGAGGCGCTCGACCGGCGACTGGCGGAAACGACCAGTCAGGGCCGCATCATGGAGGATATGGTCGAGGCCTTCGGGCTGGAGGGCGTGCCCGACCGGATCGAGATTTACGACAACAGCCATATTCAGGGCGCGCATGCCCTGGGCGCGATGGTGGTCGCCGGGCCGGAGGGTTTCCGCAAGAACGCCTATCGCAAGTTCAACATGAAAGACCCCGAAATCTCGAACGACGATTTCGCGATGATGCGCGAAATGTTCGAACGCCGCTTCGGGCGCGCGCAGAAGGAAGACCCGGACCGCGACAGCGGCGAATGGCCCGATCTGGTCCTGATTGACGGCGGCAAGGGCCAGCTATCGGCGGCCCGCGCCATGCTGGAGGAAATGGGCATAGAGGATGTGACCATGATCGGCGTCGCCAAGGGGCCGCATCATGGCCGAGAGGGGCGAGAGGTCTTCCATCTGCTCGACGGTCGCGAAATCACCTTCCCGCTCAACCATCCGGTGCTCTTCTACCTTCAGCGCCTGCGCGACGAAGCCCACCGCTTCGCCATCGGCGCCCACCGCGCCAAGCGCAGCAAGGCGATCACCGTATCGTCGCTGGACGACGTCCCAGGCATCGGCCCCGCCCGTAAGAAGGCGCTGCTGATGCACTTCGGCACGGCGCGGGCGGTGCGGGACGCGGCGCTGGACGACCTTGCCAAGGCGCCCGGCGTGTCGAAGGCGGTCGCGCAACAGGTCTATGATTATTTCCATGGATAGGGAGGGGAAGCCTCTTTAGCCCTCTCCCGTCTTCACGGGTTCAAACGAGGCGCGTGCCTCGTTTGAAGGTTGGGTGAGGGTCTTCCTTCCCTTCGTGCATCCTCAGGAAAAGGAAGAAGACCCTCACCGACATCGACTAGGCAGCAAGCTGCCAAGTCTCCGAAGCCTCTCCCGCGAAGGCGGGAGAGGGCAAATTGAGAACCCATCACCTGTGCCCTAAATCGCCCGCCCGACCGCTCACCAGCACCCCGAACGGCTGCGCAAAATCCCGCTATCAATGTAGGATTTCCTCTGATCTACCCTGTGGGATGGCCCATTCAGAAAAGCTCCCGGCACGCTCTCTCCAAAAAAACAGGCGCGTCACCGTGACCCACCCGGCGCGCCATGATGGCGCACCCGTCGCGTCAGCGGCGCGTAGCAGGCGCGTTGCCGTCGCCTTCCTGTCGCGTCGACCGCGGCTGATCCCCCATTTTTCCGCAGTTTCCCGTACCCCATTGACAGTGTGAACTTCGCCCCCGCGACTGCGTTGTGACCCTGCAAGAGCATCCCCATATTGCTCTCTCCACCCCGAATCATTCCCGTCCGGAGCCGATCATGAAAAGCATCAATCCCGCCACCGGTGAGGAAATCGCCGTCCATGAGGCGCTGACCGAAGCGCAGATCGACGCTGCGCTCGACCGGGCGATGGCAGGCTTCGCGACATGGCGGGAGACGGACCTGTCGGAACGCACTGCGCTCCTCTCCGACCTGGCCGACGCCTATCATGACCATCGCGACCGTCTCGCCCGCATGGCGACGCTGGAAATGGGCAAGACGCTGAAATCCGCGCTGGCGGAGGTCGACAAATGCGTCGCCGTCTTCCGCCATTATGCCAAAGAAGGCCCGGCCATGCTGGAGGGCGGCAGCATCCCGCTGGCCTCCGGAGGCAAGGCCGATCTGGTGTGGCTGCCCATCGGTCCGGTGCTGGCGGTGATGCCGTGGAATTTCCCTTATTGGCAGGTCGCCCGTTTCCTGGCCCCCTGCATCCTCGCCGGCAATGTCGGGCTGCTCAAACATGCCAGCAATGTGCAGGGCGTGGCCGCGCTGATGCAGGAGATGATGACGCGCGTCGCCGCGCCCGACGGCCTGTTCCAGAACCTGCCGATCCGGTCGGATGCGGTCGCGGCGATCATCGCCGACGATCGGGTCGCCGCCGTCACCCTGACGGGCAGCGAGGGGGCAGGGCGCGCGGTCGCGGAACAGGCGGGCCGGGCGCTCAAGAAGGTCGTGCTGGAACTGGGCGGGGCCGATCCCTTCATCGTCATGCCCTCGGCCGATCTCGACGCGGCGGTGAAGCAGGCGGTCACCGCCCGCATCCAGAATACGGGCCAGAGCTGCATCTGCGGCAAGCGGATGATCGTCCATACGGATATCTATGACGCTTTTCTGGAGCGCTATGCGGCGGCGATGGCGGCGGTAAAGGCGGGCGATCCGTTCGACACGGCGACCGACATGGGGCCGCTGTCCAGCGAGGAACAGCGCCGCACCGTGCAGGAGCAGATTTGGAAGCTGAAGGCGGCCGGCGCCACGCTGATCGGCGGGGAGGCGCATCCGGGGCCGGGCGCTTACATAAATGCCGGCATATTGACCGATGTGCCGACCGATCCCGCACTGATGGGGGAGGAGATTTTCGGGCCGATCGCCATGCTGTTCCGGGCGACAGACATCGATGATGCGATCGCCATCGCCAACGCCATCCCCTTCGGCCTGGGTTCGTCGGTCTGGACCAGCGATGCCGACGAGCAGACCCGTTTCATCCGCGATGTGCAGGCCGGCATGACCGCCGTGAACCAGATGCTCGCCTCCGCGCCTGAAGCCCCCTTCGGTGGCGTGAAGCGTTCCGGCCATGGCCGCGAACTCGGCCCTTATGGTCTGCACGAATTCATGAACCTCAAGAGCGTTTATCGGAAGTGAGCGGGAAGGATGGGCTCCTGCTTTCGCAGGAGCACGCTTCGCTCTAGGAGAGGGCGATGCCCCATCTCTCCACCACCGCGATCGTCTGTGCGTTGCGCCATCATGGCGAACATGGCGCGATCGCGCGGTTGTTGACGCCGGGTGATGGTCTGCTGCCCGGCTATGTCCGTGGCGGCCGGTCGCGGACTATGCGGCCGGTGCTGCTGCCGGGCAATGTGGTGATGGCGGAATTTCGCGCCCGGACCGAAGATCAACTGGCGGGCCTGACCGTCGAACTCGCCCATAGCCGCGCGCCGCTCCATGCCGAGCCGCTGCCGGCCGCCGCGATCGACTGGAGCTGCGCGCTCACCGCCGCATCCCTGCCCGAAGGGACGCCCTATCCGGCGCTGCATCAGGCTTTGTCCGGGCTGCTCGACGCGGTGGAGGCGGCCCCGGCGGCGCGAGGCTGGGCGGCGGCGCTGGTCCGCTATGAACTGCTGTTGCTCGCCGAACTGGGCTTCGGCCTCGATCTCACGCGCTGCGCGGCGTTGGGCGATACGACCGATCTGGCCTATGTCAGCCCGCGCAGCGCCGCCGCCGTCAGCCGCACGGCGGCGGTCGGCTATGAAAACCGCCTGCTGCCGCTGCCGCCTTTCCTCCTGGAAGGGGGCATGGGCGACTGGGACCAGATTATCGATGGGCTGCGCCTGACCGGCTTCTTTCTGGAGCGCTCCGTCCTCACCGACCGGCGCGCCGATGTGCTGGCGGCGCGGGAAAGACTGGTCGAACGGCTCAAAAGAGCGGTTGCCTAAAGCGGGCAGCTTCTGCAAAGGCGGGCGCCGACAATCTGCCCCATTATTGCACGTCCTGGGGCTGTACGAACATATTGTGAGGAAGCACCGTCATGTTGATCGCCCTGTTCCCCGGAGATGGTATCGGCCCCGAGATCGTCGCACAGGCGAAGCGCGTGCTCGATGCGCTGGCGATCGACGGCCTGACCTATGAAGAGGGGCTGGTCGGCGGCGCAGCCTATAAGGCGGTCGGCCATCCGCTGCCGCCCGAAACGCTGGACATCGCCAAGCGCGCCGACGCCATCCTGTTCGGCGCGGTCGGCGATCCCGATTGCGACGCGCTGGAACGGCATCTGCGCCCCGAACAGGCGATCCTGGGCCTGCGCAAGGAACTGGGCCTCTTTTCCAACCTGCGCCCGGCCAAGGTCTTCCCCGAACTGGCGCATGAATCGGCGCTGAAGCCGGAAGTCGCCGGATCGATCGACCTGCTGATCGTCCGCGAAACCAATGGCGACGTCTATTTCGGCGAAAAGGGTTTCCGCACCACCGTCGATGGCCTGCGTGAAGGCTATGACATCATGTCCTATAACGAAGCCGAAGTGCGCCGCATCGCCCATGCCGGTTTCCAGGCCGCCCGCGCCCGTCGCGGCAAACTCTGTTCGGTGGACAAGGCCAATGTGCTGGAAACCAGCCAATTGTGGCGCGACGTGGTGATCGCGGTATCGGCGGACTATCCCGATGTCGCGCTCAGCCACATGTATGTCGACAATGCCGCGATGCAGCTGGTCCGCAACCCCGGCCAGTTCGACGTCATCGTCACCGGCAATCTGTTCGGCGATATCCTGTCGGATCAGGCGAGCATGTGCGTTGGCTCGATCGGCATGCTGGCGTCCGCTACGCTCAACGGCAGCGGGCAGGGCCTGTATGAGCCGATCCACGGTTCCGCGCCCGATATTGCCGGGCAGGGCAAGGCCAATCCGCTGGCGACCATATTGTCGGCGGCAATGATGCTGCGTTACTCGCTGGACCTGCCCGAACAGGCCGACCGGATTGAGGCGGCCGTGGCGAAGGCGCTGCGCGACGGCGCCCGCTCGCCCGATCTGGGTGGCAGCATGAACACGCTGGAAATGGGCGAGGCTGTGCTCGCCGCGCTTTGAAGCGTCCTTCGGTTCGTCGCATAATCGGCGAACCGGCTTAACTTTTGCGGCTCCATGCCGATCTAATCGGAAAATGGGGTCGCAGAATATGCATATGGAATTGGCGCAGGATCATGACGGCCTCCGCAGGATGATGCGGGATTTCGCCCACGCCATGGAAAGCGCGCGGGCGGAGGACATGCCGGATATCGCGCGACGCCGCATCGCCTTCTCGCAACTGTTCCGCGAACATATGGCGCGCGAGGATGCGATGGTGCAGGATTTGCGCCGCAATCCGATGACGCCCCACGCCGATCAGGTGGTCCGCACCAGCAGCCGCGCCATGGTTGCGCTGTTCCTGCGCTACAGCGACCATATCAAATATTGGACCCCGGCACAGATCGCCGCCGACTGGCCCGGCTATCGCGCCGCCGTGCTGGAATTGCAGAACGGCCTGTATGACCGGATGGAATGGGAAGAAGCCCATCTCCACCCGCTCTTTGCCGGTCGGGTGCGCAAGGCAGCCTGAAAAAGGGGCCAATCCGCCCATATCGGTCCTGTCCCGGGCGGTGCATGGCCGATAGATGTGCAGGATGACCGATCTTTCGCTTGCCTCGCTCCGTTCCGCCGCTGCCCTGATCCATGAGCAGGTGCCGCCGACGCCGCAATATGCCTGGCCGCTGCTGGCGGGCCGCAGCGGTTGCGATGTGTGGGTGAAGCATGAAAATCACACGCCCACCGGCGCGTTCAAGGTGCGCGGCGCGATCACCTATATCGACTGGCTGCGCACGGCCCATCCCGAAGTGAAGGGCATCATCACCGCCACGCGCGGCAATCATGGCCAGGCACAGGTGCGCGCGGCCAAGGCGGCCGGTCTGTCCGTCACCATCGTCGTGCCCCATGGCAATGCGCTGGAAAAGAACCGGGCGATGCGCGCCTTTGGCGCGAACCTGATCGAACATGGTCATGATTTCGACAGTGCCAAGGCGGAGGCGCTGCGCCTGTCGCAGGAACAGGGGCTCTTCATGGTCCCCGCCTATCATGATCAGCTGGTGCGCGGTGTGGCCAGCTATGGGCTGGAACTGTTCGACGCGGTGCCGGACCTCGACACCGTTTACGTGCCTGTGGGTTGCGGCTCCGGCCTGTGCGGTACGATTGCGGCGCGCGATGCGCTGGGCCTGAAGACGAAGGTCGTCGGCGTCGTCTCCGCCCATGTCGATGCGGCCAAGCGCAGCTTCGAGGCAGGGCGCCTCATCTCCAGTCCCACAGCCTACACCTTTGCCGATGGCGTGGCGGTCTGCACCCCGGTTCAGGCTGCGCTCGACTATTTCGGGCCGCGCGCCGATCGCTTCGTCGCCGTGACCGATGATGAAGTGGCCGAGGCGATCCGCATCTATTGGGAGGACACGCATAATCTGACCGAAGGGGCGGGGGCCGTCGCGCTGGCTGCGCTGATGCAGGAAAAAGAGCGAATGCGCGGCAAGAAGGTTGCGGTAATCCTGTCGGGCGGTAATGGCGACAGAAGCCAGATGGCCGAGATATTGGGCGGGGCCACCCCGCGCGTGGAATTGCGGAAGGCGATATGAAGCGGAAGAGCGGACAGAATCCGGAGATCACGAAGAACTGGAAGCCGGCGACGCTGGCGATCCGGGGCGGCACGGCGCGCAGCGAATATGGCGAAACGTCCGAAGCGCTCTTCCTGACCAGCGGCTATTGCTATGACCGGGCGGAGGATGCCGCCGCGCGCTTCGCTGGCGATCAGGTCGGCATGACCTATAGCCGCCTTCAGAACCCGACAGTCGAGATGCTGGAACAGCGCATCGCCCTGCTGGAAGGCGCCGAGGCCTGCCGCGCCACGGCTACCGGCATGGCGGCGATGACGGCGGCGCTGCTCTGCCAGTTGTCGGCCGGCGACCATGTCGTCGCGGCCAAGGCGGCCTTTGGCTCCTGCCGCTGGCTGGTCGACACGCTGCTGCCCAAGTTCGGCATTCAGACGACCACGATCGACGGCGCCGACGTTGCAGCCTGGGAAGCGGCGGTGAAGCCGAATACGAAGGTCTTCTTCTTCGAAACCCCGGCCAATCCGACGATGGACGTGGTGGATATCGCCGCCGTGTGCGCCATAGCGAAGGCGCATGGCATCACCACCGTCGTCGACAATGCCTTTGCCTCGCCCGCGCTCCAGCGGCCGATGGAATTTGGCGCGGACGTCGTGGCCTATAGCGCGACCAAGATGATGGACGGGCAGGGCCGCGTGCTCGCCGGCGCCATCTGCGGCACGCGCGACTGGATCGACAATGTCCTGCTGCCCTTCCACCGCAACACCGGGCCGACGCTCAGCGCGTTCAACGCCTGGGTGGTGCTCAAGGGGCTGGAAACGCTGGACCTGCGCATCCGTCGCCAGAGCGACAATGCGCTCAAGGTCGCGCGCTTCCTGGAAACGCGCCTGCCCAAGGTCAATTATCCCGGCCTTGAAAGCCATCCGCAGCATGCGCTGGCCATGCAGCAGATGGAGGCCGCCGGTCCGATCTTCTCGCTTTATGTCGGTGGCGGCCGTGCGGAGGCGCATGGCCTGCTCAATGCGCTGGAACTGGTCGACATCAGCAACAATATCGGCGACTCGCGATCGCTGATGACCCATCCGGCCTCCACCACCCATTTCGGCATGGCGGAAGAAGCCCGGCTGGAAGTCGGCATTACCGAGGACATGCTGCGCCTCAACGTCGGTCTGGAAGACCCGGACGATGTCATCGCCGATTTCGATCAGGCGCTGCGCGCGATAGGCCGTTGACGGACGAGGGGGTTAGGGCGCATTCCTGAGACATGACCGTGCTTGCGCTCTTCCCCTTTCATGCGACGACGCGCGACATCACTATCCATGTCGCAGTGACGTTCCTGCCCGAACAGTCGGAGCCGGATCGGGGCCGCTGGTTCTGGGCCTATCATATCCGGATCGAAAATCAGGGCGACCATCCGGTGCAGCTTCTGACGCGTCACTGGATCATCACCGACGGGCGCGGATCGCAGCATAGCGTCGATGGTGACGGCGTGGTGGGGGAGCAACCGGTGGTGCAGCCGGGGAAAAGCTATGACTATGTTTCGGGTTGTCCGCTGGGTACCCCGACCGGGTCGATGAAGGGCAGCTATCGCATGATCGGCATTGACGGTGACACATTCGAAGTCGCCATCCCCCATTTCGCGCTGATCGCACCGGCGGTGGCCGAATGAAGCGGACCCATTTGCCGCTCAACGGCCTGCGCGTGCTGGATGCGGCGGCGCGGCATCTGTCCTTCACCCGCGCGGCGGACGAACTGGCGGTGACGCCGGCGGCCGTCGGGCAACAGATTCGCGCGCTGGAGGATATGCTGGGCGTCGTGCTGTTTCGCCGCACACCCAAGGGGCTGGAGCTAACCCCGGAAACCGAAGCGGGCCTGGATGCCCTGCGCGCCGGTTTTCTGGAATTTGAGGAAGCCGTCCGCGCGATGCAGGCGGGCCAGTCCAGCCATGCGCTGACCATCGCCGCGCCCCGCGACATCACCGCCAAATGGCTCCAGCCGCGTCTGGCCGCCTATGCTGCCAGCCAGCCGGACCTGACGTTCCAGTTGATATCCGCTGACGAAGCGTTGGACTTCACCGAAGCCAATCTGGACATCGCCCTGCGGCTGACCGACGGCGCAGGCGAGCATGAGGGCGTGAAGATCGGCGAGGCCGTCTATATCACCGTCGAAGCGGCGGCTGGCGGCCCCGATCATCGCATCGACTGGCCCGGTTGCCCCGCTGGCGACAAGCCTGCGACCATTCGCGTGGCTGATGGCGGGTTGGCAATCGAGGCAGCGGCGAACGGCTTCGGTCGTGCCCGCGTGCCGCAATTGCTGGCGCAGGCGGATATCGCGGCGGGCCGGGTGCGGCAGGTGGGCGACACCAGCCCGACCCTGCTCGCCTACTGGCTGATCGCGCCGCTGCCCCAATGGCGGCAGAAGAAGGTCAAGGCGCTGGTCGAGGCGCTGATCGCCTGAAACCCCGCTCTGGCTGGGGGCCAGTCCGGCAGGATTGATCCGAAGTGAGATCGGAGTGCTTTGATCTGCGCTCGCAATGACGGCTCAATATGAAGTCACTCCGCTCTAATGGTCTGATAACAAGAAATTATCTCTTCCAATCATGATATGTGGAAGGGCTGCTGCATGGCATATGCGGCATTGCAGCCTTGTGTGGCTGGGATGCTGAATATTCAGGCCCAATATTCTACGAAATTTCGAGTCAGAGCGGGATTGTTTGCAGCGAATAATGAATTTTTGGATATTATTTCGTATTCGAAACAAATTTCTAACAATAATTGTCATATTCATTATGTAATAATTTTCATTCCAGCGCATATTTCTTTCATTTTGACGCAACGTCGTCCTCATCTGATCCTCTGTTGTTGCAGCATATTGCCGCGCGGTAAAATGCCGCCGATCAGATGGCATGTGCGCAATAATGCACAGGCTTAAAAAAGGGGTCGCTCCACAGATTTATATATTGGCTCGCCAATTATAGCTGCAAATGGAGTGAAGCATGAAAATAGGATTGTTGTTAGCCGCTAGTGCCTTGGCGCTAAGTTATACTGTTCCTGCAAGTGCCAGCGATGAAACCAGAAATTCTCCAACCGGCGGCGCTCTTCCATCCGGTGTGACGGAAGTTGGCGGCATCGTCGTCGATCTGACCGGCACCAACGATACGCGCGTGGTGTCGCAGCTGGCAGCATCCCAATTATACCGGGGCTATGCCAATTATTCGGAAAATGCGGTTCCGGGTGTTGCGACCGGCAATCCTTTGCTGTTCGGTACCCAGACTGGCTATGACAGCACGCTGCTGGACCAGCTTGGCGGCGGTATCCAGTCCCTGTCCATCCGCATCACCCTCTATGATGGCGATACCGCGCCGGGCGATTTCGACGAGGGCGAAAATACCCTGTCGGTCAATGATATCCTGCTCGGCAACTGGTCCGATGTGACCGCCTATCAGACCACGTCCGATGGCCAGACTCTGCTCAGCACGACCAACGGGTTCGGTAACGACATCTTGGCGACCGGCTTTTTCAGCATCACGGACGTCGCGGTCCTTACGGAAATCTACAACAGCCTGCTGGCGAGCAACGCGCTCGCCTTCACGCTGAACGACGTCGATCCCTATGACAATTATTTCGATTTCACGCAGGGTGTCGATGGCGGCCTGATCGATGTCGGCACCGGGCCGGTGGTGACGCCGCCGACTGTCCCGCCGACCGGCCAGTTCCTCTATTGGGACGGCGCCGCCGCCGGCAATGCCGACAATGGCGTGGTGAATGGCGGCGACGGCGTGTGGGATGCGACCACCGCCAACTGGACCGAAGCGGGCGGCGGCACCAATGGCGCCTATACGCCCAATCCGGGCAGCGTGACCTTCGCGGGCACGGCCGGCACGGTGACGGTCGACAACAGTCTGGGCAATGTCGCGGTCGAAGGCATGTATTTCGCTGTCGATGGCTATCATATCGTCGGCGAACCGATCGAACTGAGCGGCAGCGCCGCGACCATGCGGGTGGGGGATGGCACCGCTAACGGCGTGTCCTTCGTCGCTACGATCGACGCACCGCTGACCGGCACGGCCGGCCTCACCAAGACGGATCTGGGCATATTGGTTCTGGGTGGCGAGAACAGCTATTCCGGCACGACCACCGTGGCGGGCGGAACGTTGATCGGATCAGCCACCAGCTTCGGCAGCGGCGAAGCGGTGATCGACGCCGGAGCCAGCATGATCATCGATCAGGCGGCCGATGCAAGCTTCGCCAATGCGATTTCCGGGGAAGGCAGCCTGTTCAAGGCCGGTGCCGGCGCGCTTGAACTGACGGCCGACAGCAGCCTGACCGGCCCGACGACGGTCGTCTCCGGGAAGCTCCAGGTCAATGGCAGCCTCGCCACGTCAACAGTGACAGTCGGCAACGGCGCCATTTTGGGCGGCTATGGCACCGTGGGCGGCATCAGTGCGCAGACGGGATCGACGGTCGCTCCGGGCGGATCGATCGGCACGCTCAGCGTCAATGGCGATTATCATCAGGCGACGGGGTCACGCTATGCCGTGGAACTGACCTCGACCGGCGACACCGACCTGCTGGACGTGTCCGGCGCGGCGACGCTGGATAGCGGCTCCCGACTGGTCGTGACCAAGACGGACGCCGCGCGCTATGTGCTGGGCAAGCGTTATACCGTGCTGACCGCCGATGGCGGCGTGACCGGCGACTATGCGTTGTCGGGCGATACGCAGGTGTCGCTCTTCTACAATCTGGTCGACAATTATGACGCGACACATGTCTATCTCGATGTCGCGCAGACCCGCTCCTTCGCCTCGGCCGGGGCAACGCCGAACCAGATTTCCGCGGCCGCAGGCGCGGACAGCACGACCGGCACGCTGCACGACGCGATCGGCTATCTGCAAACGGAAGCGGAGGCCCGTGTCGCCTTCGATTCCATCTCGGGCGAAATCCATGCCACCGTCCGCGCCGCCGCGCTGGAGGACAGCCGCTTCATTCGGGAGGCCGTGAATGGCCGCCTGCTGGATGCGACCGATCCCAATGCGCTCTGGTTCAGGGGCTATGGCTCCTGGGGCCGGATGAAGGGGGACGGCAATGCTGCACGCTATGATCGCGACATTGGCGGCTTCTTCCTCGGCTATGACATGGTTCGCAGCGGCGCGCTGCGCATCGGCCTGCTGACCGGCTACAGCCATAGCAGCGTCAAGCTGCCGGCCCGTTCCTCTTCGGCCAAGGCGGATGACGTGCATCTGGGCGCCTATGTCGGGATCGGCAAGGATGTGGGTTTCGCCGCGCGTCTGGGCGCTTCCTACACGTTCCGGTCCATCAAGACGAACCGGTCGGTTGCCTTCACCGGCTTCACCGACTCGCTCGGCAGCAAATATGATATCGGCATCGGTCAGGCCTTTGGCGAGCTTGGCTACAAGATCGGCGTCGGTCCGGCGACGATCGAACCGGTCGCCGGTCTGGCCTATGTCCATCTCGATTCCAGTCAGGGCGTCGAAAGCGGCGGGGCATCGAAACTGTTCGTCCATGCCAAGAATTCGCAAATCCTGTTCAGCACCTTAGGGGCACGGTTCAAGGCTGATCTGTCGCCGCAGGGGGGCACCGTCGTCGCGCTGACCGGCTCGGCGGCTTGGCGCCATGCCAGCCATAATCGCGATGCGCTGGCATCGCTGGCCTTTGCCGATGGCGATCGCTTCGCCATCACCGCACCGCCCATCGCCAAGGATGTCGCGGCGGTGGACTTCGGCGTCGAGGCACGGCTGGCGTCCGGCCCGGTTCTCAGCCTGTCCTATTCCGGGCAGATCGGCAATGATCTGCGCGATCATGGCGTAAAGGCCAGCCTGCGCTGGCCGCTCTGACAGAGACGATATGTGTGGCGGGGGAGGGCAAGCCTTTCTCCGCCATGCCACTCTTGCCCGCCTCTACTGGGATTGCCTTCGGTGATCATCCTGGCTCCGTTCGCCTCTGACGGATTGCGTTGTCGCGCCAATGGCGGCAGAAGCAAGCCAAGGTGCCGATGGTGCGAGGGAGAGGATCAGCAAACCACCATCTGCCAATATCTTACGGCTTTTTACGAAGCCATGTCTGGCCGTGGGCCGAGGGGCAGATGTTTCAGGTAGATTATGATCGTTTCACCAATATCCTCACCCTCAAGGTGGAGGGTTTCTGGAACCCCGACAATGTCTCCGCGCTCGCGCGGGAAGTGGGTTTGAAGGCCAATCAGGCCAGGGCGATCCGCGACGATTTCAACGTCATCGTCGAATCCTTCGACTTTCCTGTGCAGGCGAACGATGTCGCGGACCTGCTCGCCGGCATCATGCGCGGCGGAATGGTCCTTACCACCGGGCGAGCCGCTGTGGTCGTCGGCAGTCAGTTGAACAGGGCGCAGGCGGAACGAACTCTGGTGCATCCCCGGCTGCGTGTCTTTCTGACTTTGGAGGATGCGCGGGACTGGTTGGCGGACGAGGGCTGATCCCTCAATTCGCGACCAAATTCATCGCCCGCGTCATCAGCGCAACGAACCGGCTCTCCTCCACCCGCGCCGCCGGATTGTTCCAGCTACCACTGACGGCATACCAGCTTCCGTCCTGCGCCTGTGCCAGCAGGTTCATCGCCATGACCCCCGGCTCGCTGCCGCCCTTGTACCCCAGATAGCGCCAGCGCTTCGCATCGGCTGGCGCGATGCCGGGATTGACGGCCATGATCGGCAGGGCCTCTCCACCATGCATACGCAGCCAGTCGAGCAGCGCGATCATGTCGGTCGGGGAAGCAAACCATTCGATGCTGTCGATCGCGGTCGGGTTTTCCGCAACGCTGCCGACATCGACCTTATTGGCGGTCAGGCGCGCTGCTGCATCCCGCAGCAGGTCACGCCGCTCAGTCAGCGATCCCGTCTCATAACGCTGACGCAGATCGGCATTGGCCGGCATCTTCAGCGCAAAGGCCTCGGCGGTGCTCAGCAGTGGCAGCGCCTTGCCTGCGTCGATATGGCCCGCCGTCGCCAGCATCGCATCGACCTTCTCCCGGCCCAGCGCGCGGAGCAGCGTGTCGCTGGCGCTATTGTCGCTTTCGGCGATCATCGCCGTCGCCAGACTGTGCAGCGTCATCGGCGCCTTGTCCGGCCAGTTCATCAGCCGGCCGGAAAAGCTCTTCGGACCCAGCGGGATGACGTCGCTCCAGCGCCTTTGACGGGCACCAGTCGCGCGGGCCAGTTCGGCAAGGATATAGAGTTTGAAGCTGGAGCCGGTCGCCATCTGTGCGTCGGCCCGCTGGGCGCGCAGCAGTTGCGGTCCTGCATCGGTCAGTTTCGCGATGGCGAAGGCGCTGCTGCCGGGCAGGGCGGCGATATCGGCCATCACCTTGTCCAGGCTGTCCTGCGCCGTCTTTGCGCCGACGATATGCAGGCCGACGACCCGATTGGGCGCTTGCGGCGCGACCACCAGCGAGAAGCCGACCGTCGCCCGTTCATAACGGATCTCGACCTGCCCGGCGGTATCGCTGGTCTGGCTGACAGCCCCCAGTGCCATCGGCTGACCATGCTGGGCACGCAGATCGGCGGCAATGGCGCGCCAGCGATCCACCGGCACCGCGTCGAGGAAGAGGGAGGAGAAGTACGCCTCCTCGCCACCGGGCGCAGCGAGGATGCCAAGCAATTGTTCGGCGCGGGCCTGATAGGCGGGAGAGGGGGCAGCGTGCGCGGACAGGGGGAAAAGGGACATGGTCAGCATGGATAGCAGACCCGTCAGCCAGATATAGCGTGCTCCTGCGAAAGCAGGAGCCCAGTTCCACCCTCTGATGTGGGCTCCTGCTTTCGCAGGAGCACGTTCCGGGTGGACTGGAATGCCCCTCATGCGTCGATCGCTTCCTCGTCCACCGCCGCCGCATTTTCCTGAATGAAGGCGAAGCGGTGCGCCGGATTGGTGCCCATCAGCCGATCGACCAGATCGCGCACCTGCTGCCGGTCTTCGACATCGTCGGGCAGGGTGATGCGGATCAGGATGCGCGTCTTGGGGTCCATGGTGGTTTCGCGCAACTGCATCGGGTTCATTTCGCCCAGCCCCTTGAAGCGGCTGATGTCGACCTTCTTGCCCTTGAACTCCTTCGCCAGTAGTTCCTCGCGATGCGCATCATCCTTGGCGTAGAGGCTCTTGCCGCCCGCAACCAGGCGATAGAGCGGGGGTTGCGCCAGATAGAGATGCCCGCGCCGCACCAGTTCCGGCATTTCCTGAAAGAAGAAGGTCATCAGCAGGGTAGCGATATGCGCGCCGTCGACATCGGCGTCGGTCATGATGACGATGCGTTCGTAGCGCAGGTTATCCGGGTTGCAATCCTTGCGCGTGCCGCAGCCCAGCGCCAGGATCATGTCGGCAATTTCCTGATTTGCCAATATCTTGGCGGTGTTTGCTGAGGCTACGTTGAGGATCTTGCCGCGCAACGGGAGGATCGCCTGTGTCTTGCGGTCGCGTGCCTGCTTGGCGGAACCGCCTGCGGAATCGCCTTCGACCAGAAAGATTTCAGCACCTTCCGGATCATCGTTCGAACAATCCGTCAGCTTGCCGGGCAGCCGCAGCTTGCGGCTGTTGGTCGCGGTCTTGCGCTTGACCTCCTTCTCCTGCTTACGCTTCAGCCGCTCGTCCATGCGGTCCAGCACATAGGACAGCAGCGCCTTGCCCCGGTCCATATGGTCGGTCAGATAATGGTCGAAATGGTCGCGCACCGCATTTTCCACCAGCCGTGCGGCGTCCGGGCTGGTCAGCCGGTCCTTGGTCTGGCTCTGGAACTGCGGTTCGCGGATGAAGACGGATAGCATGATTTCCGAGGACGTCATGATGTCGTCGGCGGTGATATCCTTCGCCTTTTTCTGCCCCACCAACTCGCCAAAGGCGCGGATGCCCTTGACCAGCGCGGTGCGCAGCCCGGCTTCATGGGTGCCGCCGTCGGGCGTCGGGATGGTGTTGCAATACCAGCTATAGCTGCCATCGGACCAGAGTGGCCATGCGACCGCCCATTCCACCCGGCCGGCGGTGCCGGGAAAATCCTGATTGCCCGAAAAGAAGACGCTGGTGGCGCAATCGCGGTCGCCGACCTGTTCCTTCAGATGGTCGGCCAGGCCGCCGGGGAACTGGAACACGGCTTCGGCCGGCGTATCGTCGCTGATCAGCGCCGGATCGCATTTCCAGCGTATCTCGACGCCCGCGAACAGATAGGCCTTCGAACGGGCGAGGCGATGCAGCCGCGCCGGCTTGAACTTCTGCTCGCTGAAAATCTCGGTGTCGGGAATGAAGCTGACCGACGTGCCGCGCCGGTTGGGGGCCGCACCGACCTTCAGCAATTCGGTCTGCGGCAGGCCGCGTGAGAAAGTCTGGCGGAACAATTCCTTGTTGCGCGCCACTTCCACGATCGTCTCGGTTGACAGCGCATTGACCACGCTGGCGCCCACACCGTGGAGACCGCCGGAGGTGGCATAGGCCTTCCCCTCGAACTTGCCGCCCGAATGGAGCGTGGTCATGATCACTTCCAGCGCTGACTTGCCGGGGAATTTGGGATGCTCGTCGATCGGCATGCCACGGCCATTGTCGACGATGGTCAGCCGGTTGCCCGCCTCCAGCGTCACCTCGATCCGGGTGGCGTGGCCCGCGACCGCTTCGTCCATGCTGTTGTCCAGCACTTCGCTGCCCAGATGATGCAGCGCTCGTTCGTCGGTGCCGCCGATATACATGCCGGGGCGTCGGCGGACCGGCTCCAGTCCTTCCAGCACCTCAATGGTCGAGGCGTCATATTGCGGGGCGGCGGGGGTGTTGGCGGCGAACAGGTCTTCGGACATGCCACAAGCTATAAGCGGCCGGGCGGCAGGCGCAAGCGTTGCGCATAAGCCACAGCAGCAATCAATTGTCACAAAGGCTGATGCAACAAAGTCATCTGCCCCTTCGTTCGCAGCGTGACCGTGGAGAGGTAATTCTCTGCATCAGGTGAGGAGATAGTTTCATGAAGACAATCGCATTTGCGCCGCTTGGCGCCACGCTGGCGCTCGCCCTGGCGACACCGGCCGTCGCGCAGGATAGGGGGGCTGTGGATTGGACTGGCCCCTATGTTGGTGGCTCCTTTGGCTACACTTTTCAAAAAAGCGACAATAACGAGCATCTGCGTTTCGATACCGATGCCGATGGAGCCTATGACGATGTCGTGACGACGGCGTCCGGGGCGAATGCCTTTTCACCCGGAACCTGCGGCGGCGCGGCGCGCGGATCGACCCCGGCCAGCGGTTGCGATGGCGACAAGGACGCCATTAGCTGGATGGGGCATGTCGGCTATGATCGGCAATTTGGCAGCATCGTCGCCGGTGTCGTGGCCGAAGCCGGCCAGGCCTATATCGATGATAAGGTGACGGAATATTCGACTACCCCGGCCTTCTACACGATGCGGCGCAAGATTGACTGGAATGCCAATCTGCGGGCGCGACTGGGCTATACGACGCCGGGTGGGATCATGCCCTACATCACCGGCGGTCTGGCCTATGCAAAGGTCAAGAACAACTTCACGACCAGCAATGCCGCGAACAGTTTCACACAGTTCGACAATAAGGAAGATGCCTGGGGCTGGACCATGGGCGGCGGCGTCGAGGCCAAGGTGTCGAGCAATTTCTCGATCGGCGCCCGCTATCTGTGGACCCGCTATAATGTCGGCGACTATCGGGTCGATGTCGGGGCCGGAACGGCGCCCGCGACCAACCCCTTCCGCATCACCCCATCGGGCGGCGCCAGCATCAATCGAGGAGACAAGTTCGACACGCAAAGCGTGATGGTCACGACCAGCTATCGCTTCTGATCAGGCGCCTGCTACAAAAAAGGCCCGGTTTCCATAAGGAAGCCGGGCCTTTTTCATGTCTGATCCGAAATCAGCGAACGCGCGGGCCGCCGAAGGGCAGCGGCGGGGGCGGACGGCGCGTGCCGCGCGGCAACTGTGCCTGATAGGCGCGGCCGCAATGCTCGACGCAATAAGGGAAACCGGGATTCACCTGCTCGCCGCAGAAATGGAAATCGGGTTCGCCTGGATGGCCCATCGGCCATTTGCAGATACGCTCGGTCAGATCGAGAAGGCTCGTCTTGCCGGCGATTTCGGCGCTGGGCTTGGCGGGGACCAGACGGCGCGGCGGCGCGGGCGGAATCGGCGCCTGCTGATCGCCGGGGCCCTGACGCAGGAAGCCGCCGGGGCCGACCGAAATGATGCGCGGCTGCGGCGCGGGGGTGGGGGCATCTTCCGCCGCCGGTGCGGCGGCGACCGGTGCGGCAGGCGCAACCGGCTGCGGCGCGGGCGCGCGAACCGGGGCGGCGGGGGCGGGCGCTGCCGGTGCGGCGGCGCGGGGCGCTTCGGCTTCCGGCGCTGGCTTGCGCGGGGCAGGGGCGGCTGCCGCCTTCTTGGGCGCGTCGTTCGCCTTGACCGGCGAAGGACGCGATTGCAGGCCCAGGCGATGGGCCTTGCCGATCACCGCATTGCGGCTGACGCCACCCAGTTCATCGGCGATCTGGCTCGCGGTCAGACCGCGTTCCCACATCCCCTTGAGCTGGTCGATACGCTCGTCGGTCCAGGACAATGAAAAACTCCTCACAAATCTCGTATGGCTTCCTATATGGGAAGCACAGCGCGCAGGTTCAAATCCTTTGGACCTGACCCCTTGCAGCACAACGGACCAGCCGATAGTCGATCCTGCCATGAACGACCAGCCCAAAATTGTCGCCGTCACGCCCCTCGATTCGCCTTTTGCCGAGCCGGGCGTGCCGCAGATCCGCAATGTGAACTGGGCCGGGACCTGGGCGCTTTACCGCAAGGAGGTGCGCCGCTTCATGAAAGTGCAGCTCCAGACCGTATGGGCGCCGGCAATCACGACGCTGATGTTCCTGATCATCTTCATCGTCGCGCTGGGCGGCAGCGGCCGGACGGTGATGCTGCGCGGGGAAGCGGTGCCTTTCGCCGACTTCATCGCGCCGGGCCTGATCATCATGGGCATGATCAATGCCTGCTTCGCCAATGCCAGCTTTGCGCTGATGGTGGGGAAGGTGCAGGGGACGCTGGTCGACTATCTGATGCCGCCTATTTCTGTCGGCGAATTGCTGTTCGCGCTGGTCTCCTCCTCCATGACGCGCGCGATCATGGTCGGCTTTGCGCTCTGGGGCGCGATGGCGCTGTGGCCCGGCGTGCATGTGACCCCGGCGCATCTGTGGGCGGTGGTGTGGTTCGGCCTGCTCGGCACCAGCTTCATCGCCTTTCTGGGCGTGCTGACGTCGATCTGGGCGGAAAAATTCGATCATGGTGCGGCGATCACCAATTTCGTGATCGGTCCGCTCGCCCTGCTTTCGGGTACTTTTTATTCGATTGATCGCTTGCCGCCGCTGTTTCAGGGGATCAGCCACGCCAACCCCTTCTTCTATATCATTTCCGGCTTCCGCTACGGCTTCGTCGCTGCGGCGGATACCAATGTCGTGATCGGCAGCAGCGTCTTGCTGGGCCTGAACCTCGTCCTTGGTGGCCTCTGCTACACGCTGTTGAAGCGCGGCTGGAAGATCAAGGCCTGAAGTTTTCATAGAAATCCGGCCAAAGCCGGATTTGCCGCACCAGCCCGCTCCCCCACCCGGCCACCCAACGGCAGTATCATATGGGTGGCCGGGTGGGGGAGCGGGCTGGTGCGGCTAAAAATGCGCTCTTTCGCGCATTTTTCAAACGGACTCGTTTCAGGTAAACGCTGCGAAGATGGGGACGGCGATCCCCATCAGGAACAGGGTCGCCGCCGCGATCAGCCAGTGATACCAGCGGGGAAGGGCGTCATTCGACGGCCCTTCCTGCCAGGGCCAGTGGATCACCCCTTCTGCCCGACGCGTGTAATGGCAAAGCCCGCTTCGGTGGCTTCGGCGACGGGATAGATGTTGCGCAGGTCCACCAGCACCGGCTGCACCATCGACGCGGCCAGACGCTTCAGGTCCAGCGCCCGGAAAATATCCCATTCCGTCACCAGCACCAGCACATCGGCCCCGGCCGCCGCTTCATAGGCGTCCTTCACCATCGTCACGCCCGGCATCATCGGCGCGGCCACTTCCATCCCCTCCGGGTCATAGGCCACCACCTTCGC
>NZ_FOGE01000031.1 GCF_900111125.1 Sphingobium sp. YR768 | reverse complement strand
CCATGGAAAGCACAGAGCATGGGCTGGCCGCCACCCCCGCGCTCGCCCTATGCGCCGCCGCATTGCGCGCAAGAGCGGAGGCTGGGGATGAGTGAAGTCCAGCCAACACCCCGCCACTTCCATAGCTGGGCCGAAGAGGATGGTGATGTGCTTTGGTATCGTCATCCGATCAGCGAGCCGCCTTATTTCGGTTCGCCGGTCTGTCTCGGCCGGACGATGCTGGTGGAGATCTACATCGGTCGCGAGCAGTTCGAATTTCCGGCGCAGCAGACTGGTGGTTGGCCGTTTGACGAGGATGATGAGCAGTATCTTTGGTGGATACCGGCCCCGAACGGCAACGCTGTACAAGCTGCGATCGACGCCGCTTTGAAAGGGGAGGGGTGAGATGGGCGTCCCAGCGCGCTTCAAGCAGTCGGACATCAAGCGAGCCGCCGCGGGGATGCGTGCTGCTGGCTTTGAGCAAATCCGTGTCGAGATAGACCCGAATGGAAAAATCGTGATCCTGACCGAGCAGACGATTCGGCGCAGGGATGGCGAGGGATGGGAAGACCTAGAGTGACGAAGGGGCTACCCCCATTTGTGACCGAGTTTCGTGACCGGCATGGCAAGGTTCGCTTGCGGTTCCGTCGCACAGGATTCCCGTCCAAATATATCAGCCACCCAGTCGGTAGCGATGATTTCTGGAAAGAATATCTCGCCCTCAAGAATGGCGAGAAGCTCACTGTTGGCGTCGATCGGCTCATGCCTGGCACCTTCAATGACCTGATCGCGCAATATTATCGCAGCACGACTTGGGCCAATATCCCGAAGGAAAGCACCCGGCGCGTCTATCGCGGCACCTATGAACGGTTCCGCTCAGAATATGGCGATCGACCAGTAGCCACGATGTCTGCGAAGAATATCGCCCGGCTCATGGAAAAGATGCACGAAACGCCAACAGCCGGCGCGATCTTGCTCAAGCGCCTGCGCCAGCTATTCGATTACGCTATTCTGATGGGCATGCGGAAAGATAACCCGGCCAAGGCCGTCAAGCCGCCCAAATCGAAAGGCACTGGCTTCCACACATGGGAAGAGGAAGAGATCGACGCTTTTGTTGCCCAGCATCCTGTTGGCTCTAAGGCGCACCTTGCCCTCTGCCTTCTGCTATACACCGCGCAACGTCGCTCAGACGTGGTGACGATGGGGCCGCAGCACGTCAAGAACGGCCGCATCCGTGTGAAGCAGATGAAGACCGGGAAAGAGCTTTTCATCCCAATCCACCCGCGCCTATCTTCGGCAATTGCCGCTTGCCCATCCGGCCAGCTTGCATATCTGGTTACTGAGTTCGGGAAGCCTTTCACCGCGAATGGGTTTGGTAACTGGTTCCGCAAGCGCTGCGATGAGGCCGGGCTGGAAAAGTGCGCTGCGCACGGGCTGCGCAAAGCCGCCTCTCGGCGCATGGCAGAGATCGGTATGTCGAACCAGTCGATCAAATCGATAACCGGCCACACGACCGATTCGGAGATATCGCGTTACACGCGCGATGCCGATCAAGTCTTGCTGGCTGACCAGACCATGGCGGCGATGATCCGGGCTGATTTGTCTAACCAAGAAACCGGGTTAGACAAACTTGCTTCGAAAACGCCAGAAAATAAGGGCTAAAAATGGCTTGTGGTGCACCCAAGTGGATTCGAACCACTGGCCTTTGCCTTCGGAGGGCAACGCTCTATCCAGCTGAGCTATGGGTGCATGACGCTGGTCAGGAAGCGCGGTTAGCAAAGTCCTTTGTCCCGCGCCAGCGTCAAATTGGCTTGCACCCAATCTTATTTTGCCGGTTTTTCCATCGGCTGGAATTTGCCAAGGCCGCAACTGGCACCCGGTTGCAGCCCGGGGCCGGCATTCCACAGCACGGTGATGATATCGACCGAGCAAAGCTGCGACATGCTGGTGCGATAGGAAAAGCGCTTTTCAAAGCCCAGGCTGGGGCAACTATTGGGCAGGCTGTTGCGATACACCTTCTTGCCATTCATCACGAAATCGATCGTGCTGTCGTCGCGGACATTGGTCGATTGGATGGAGCGGATCTGGATGCAGTCCACCGGCTTGCCCACGGCGACATAGGGATCGGCAGGTTTGTCCTTGGCGATGGCGGGGAAGGCAATGCAGGCCAGGCCAAGGCCCAGCGCAAAACGGACGGGACGACGAACGATCATGTCTCTCTCCTCATATCGTACCGAATCGACGGCACGCATCGGGGGCTTCCGTCTGTTCATAGCCCGGATCAGCTTAACCGCACGAAAACGGATCTGCGCGTTCAGGCGGCTTTGGATGCCGAGGGGGCTGGTGTCTTCGGCTTGAACCGGCACAGGTCGGGCACGATGCAGCGCCAGCATTCGGGTTTGCGCGCCTTGCACACATAGCGGCCATGCAGGATCAGCCAGTGATGCGCATCGCGGCGGAACGGGCCGGGGACGTGCTTCTCCAGCTTCTCCTCGACCGCCAGCACCGTCTTGCCCGGCGCCAGTCCGGTGCGGTTGCCGACGCGGAAGATATGGGTGTCGACCGCGAACGTCTCCTGCCCGAAGGCGGTGTTGACCACGACATTGGCGGTCTTGCGCCCGACGCCGGGCAGGGTGGTCAGCGTGTCGCGATCCTGCGGCACTTCCCCGCCGAAGTCGCGGACCAGTATCTCGGACAGGCCGATGACATTCTTCGCCTTCGTATTGAACAGGCCGATCGTCTTGATGTGCTGCTTCAACCCTTCTTCGCCCAGATCGACCATCTGCTGCGGCGTCGTCACCTCGCGGAACAGCGCGCGGGTCGCCTTGTTCACGCCGACGTCGGTGGCCTGCGCAGATAGCGTCACTGCCACCAGCAACTGGTAGGGGTTGCCATATTCCAACTCCGTCACCGGCGCTGGATTGGCCTCCGCCAGCCGACTGAAAAAGTCGAAGATCTGGGCCTTGTTCACAGGCCCAGCACGCCCTTCATGTCGTAACGCCCCGCCGGCTGTCCAGCCAGCCAGCGCGCGCCCTTCACCGCGCCGCGCGCGAAGATGACGCGGTTCTCCGCGCGATGACCGATCTCGATCCGCTCGCCTTCCGCCGCGAAGATCACCTGATGATCCCCCGGAACCGATCCGCCACGCAGGGCGGCAAAGCCGATCGCGCCCTTCGCCCGCGCGCCGGTAATGCCGTCGCGCCCGCGCTCGCTATGCTCGGCCAGCTTTATGCCACGTCCGCGCGCCGCCGCTTCGCCCAGCAGCAGGGCGGTGCCTGATGGCGCATCGACCTTGTGCCGGTGGTGCATTTCCACGATCTCAATGTCCCAATCATCGCCCAGACCCGCCGCGGCCTTCTCCACCAGCGCCGCGAGCAGGTTGACGCCCAGCGACGTGTTGCCCGTCTGAAGCACCGGGATCACCCGCGCCGCTTCGTCGATCAGCGCATGATGCACGGCTTCCAGTCCGGTGGTGCCGATCAGGATCGGCTTGCGCGCGGCAATGCAGGCATCCAGATGCGCCGCCAGCGCGCCGGGGACCGAAAAGTCGATCAGCACGTCGCTCGCTTCGGCCAGCGCCAGCGGATCGCTGCCGATCGCGATGCCGGGCGCGATTTCGCCGCCGTCCTTATGATCGGCGCCACCCGCAATCGGCAGGCCCGCTTCGGTCGCCACCTGGGCGATCGCCCGTCCCATGCGGCCCGCCGCGCCGAAAATGCCGATGCTTGTCATGTCCGTCCCGTCATCCTGCTGTGATGACCGGCCGATGCCAGAGCGCACGGCCTTTGTCATCCCTTGGCGCGCGGTCGTTCAAGTCGACCTTCGCAAAGATGTGTAATTTTTTACATCAATTCTAAAAGATAATATCAAGTAATTCCGTAAATTACGTGCCGGAATTATCAATTTTTTAACTATCTTTTACAAGGAACATAATGATTAGTTTGATTATTGGTGGTTTTCGGGGAGCGGTAAGTCAAAGGAGAGAAGTATGACTCATGTTAAAAAGACCGTAGCTATTTGCCTTGTGGCTTTTGGTCTTTCCTTGCCCGGCGCTGCGTTGGCGCAGGGACTTTTGGCGAACCTGCCGGTCAAGATCAGCGTCGGTAACGGCACGCAGCTCACCGGTTCGGACAGTTCGCTGATCGGCGTGGGCGTTCTGACCCCGGAACGCAACAAGACCCCCATCAGCCTGCGCCTGCTGGGCACGGACAAGGCGGCCGGCGTCTATGTGAAGAATGATCTGCTGGGCAAGGACCCGCTGTACATTCTGCTCCAGTCGCCGCTGGATGGTAAGGTCAACAGCCAGTTGCCGAAATGAAGGATCAGGGCGGCGAGCATCCCTCGCCGCCCTGCTTCTAGTGCTCGCGTGGCGCGCCGATCGATTGCAGCACGCTGTCGCGCAATTGCGGATCGCTCAGGTGCCGCGCATTATACAGCCGCAGCTTGGCCGCCGCCTCATCATAGAGGAAGGGCAGAACCGCGAACCGACGACCCTTCGTCACCGGCAGCGCTTCATGCAGCAGCGAACAGGAAAAGACGATCGCCCCGCCGGTCGTCGGCCGATAGGTGCGCGGGCCAAATTCAGGGAAGCGCAGGTCGCCGCCCTCATATTCCTCGGCATTCAGGCCGATCGAGACCGCGAAGCGGCGGTGCGCCGTGCCGAGCGTGCTATTGTCGGTGTGCGGCCGGAAATAGCCGCCCGTCCCGGCATCATAGCAACAGATGATATGCCGCTCGATCCGCGTGGCCGTGAACTGGAAGGCGCGCTGGACCTGCGGCACCAGCCGGCGGTGGATGCGCGCCTGCACCGCATCGCGCAACGCTTGGTCCTCGATCCCGCAATCGGTGCGCCGCTTATGGCGATGATCGACCTTCAGCACCGTGCCGCCGGTCACGGGATCGGTGTTCATATAGCCGCTTTCCTCCAGCCCCTGACTATCGGCATAGGCCATCAGATCGCGGCACAGCGCCGGTTCGAAGATATGGGGCACCGCCAGCACCGGCGCCCAGCCGTCGGTGACCTCGCTCGCGGGCGTCAATGTCTCCATCACGGCGCGGATCTGCGCATGATGGGTCGCCATGTCGGTGATGGGGATGGTTTGGATCACGCGCATGCCCGGATCGAGTATCCATGTCGTCAGGCTGATCGACGGCGATCCATCGGCGCCTTTTCCGGCGCATCCGAACAATTCCGCCATCTTCCGGTCCAGATCCAGGAAGATGCGCAACCCCGGATAACGCTCCTGAAACAGGGATGATTGCTGATCGCGCGGATCGTTGGTGACGATGAAGGCGCAGGCGAATTCATCGTCGAACGGCCCGATATCGTCCTGCATCTGCCGAAAGAAGGATGCGGCGCCGGGCGCGGCCGAACTCGCCAGAAAGGTGACGGCGATATAACGTCCGGCCGCACTGCCAAAGGCATAGCGCGGGTTCGAAAGGCTGCGAACATGAAAGGCGGGAACGGGATCACCGGGTGTCAACATCGAGGATAAGCTCCGAAATGTGCGACCCATTTTCAAGCCATGCTATTGCGCGTCATTCTTTCTTGGCTTGCCCATGGCGTCAAGCATTCGCTTTCGGGTGACTGTTATTCCAGATGGCTTGCGCTAAGCTGCTGAACCATGAGCGAATTGCAGAAAACATCGAAAACGCTTTCCTACTGGCTTCGGCATAGCCCCGAAGCGGCGAACCTGAAAATGGATGGGGAAGGGTGGGTAGCCACGAAAGCGGTTCTGGAGGCATTGAAGGCTGAAGGATTGCCTGACGCATTTGAACATTTGTCGATGGTTGTCATGGGCAGTGATAAGAAACGCTTTGAATTTTCGGCTGACCTGGAATGCATCAGGGCGCGGCAAGGGCATTCGGTAACAGTTGTAGCCGATTGGGAACCTGCTGATCCGCCACCGACGCTGTTTCATGGGACGGTGGATCGCTTTGTGGAATCGATTCTTGTTCAGGGACTTTTACCGCAGGCCCGGCATCATGTGCATTTGTCGCCAGACATAGAAACGGCTCGAAATGTCGGCATTCGTCGAGGCAAGCCAGTCATCCTGCAAGTGAACACCGGAAAACTTGTTGAAGATGGCGCTGCCTTCTTCCTGTCGGGCAATGGTGTATGGCTGACGGCCCATGTCCCGCCATCAGCGCTCCGGCGCATCGATTGAAAGCCGCGCCATGACTGACATCTACAACATCGTCATCCTCACCGGCGCCGGCATTTCCGCTGAAAGCGGCCTCGCCACCTTTCGTGGGCCGGATGGCTTATGGGAGGGGCACCGCGTCGAGGATGTCTGCACGCCCGAAGCGCTCGCGCGCGATCCGGTGCTCGTGCATCGCTTCTATGACGAGCGGCGCGCGAAGCTGGCGCAGGTGCAGCCCAATGCCGCGCATCAGGCGCTGGCCGCGCTCGATGCCGCATGGTCCGGCGAATTGATGATCGTCACGCAGAATGTCGATGACCTGCATGAACGAGCCGGGGCGAGGCGGCTGATCCATATGCATGGCGAACTCAAATCGGCGCTCTGCGCGGGCTGCGGCAAGGCCGTCGGCTGGGCCGATCCGCTGCCGCCCGGCTCGGTCTGTGGCGGATGCGGGCAGCACGCCCTGCGGCCCGACATCGTCTTCTTCGGAGAGATGCCCTATCATATGGAGGCTATCGACGCGGCGATCAGCGATGCGGACCTGTTCGTGTCGATCGGCACGTCGGGCGCGGTCTATCCGGCCGCCGGGTTCGTGCAACTGGCGCGCCATGCCGGGGCGCAGACGCTGGAACTCAATCTCGATCCGTCTGCCGGTAGCAGTTATTTTGATGAAACGCGCCTTGGCCCGGCCAGCGAACTGGTGCCGGCGCTGGTGCGGGATCTGCTCGGCTGATTGCTGCACATGCCCCCTCGCATATCGCGGCGCATATAGTATAGCGCGCGCTTCACGATCCCGCTTTGATCGGAGCAATAGGTGATTACTGTCCAGCGGGTGGCCAAGGCCGCCGGCAAGCATCTGACCAGAACCGCGCTCAAGCTGCGCAAGGCATTGGGCGCGCGCGCCACGCGCGGTTGCCCTGCCTGCGGCCTGACCGTGGTGGGCTTCTTCCGCTATGGCGACAATGGCGAATGGGGCTGCCCGGAATGTGGCGCGTCGCCGCGCGAGCGGCTGATGAACTGGCTGATCGGACAGGGCGTGCTGACCGTCCCGGCGCAGGGTGCGATCCTGCATATGGCGCCGAACGAAGCCAGTCTGGTCAAGCGCTTCTGTGTCGCTGCCGATTATGTCCCGGCCGATCTCGATCCGTCGCGCTACACGGTGCCCCAAATGCACCGCGTAGACCTGATGGAACTCAGCGACACCGATCGTTTCGACCTGTTCTACGCCAGCCATGTGATGGAGCATGTGCCTGACGACATGGTCGTGCTGCGCAACATCCTGCGCGCGCTCAAGCCCGGCGGCGAAGCCTGGCTGATCGTGCCGCTGTGGGACAAGCCGACCGAGGACGGCAGTTTCGACATTCCCCCGCGCGAACGCGAACGGCGCTTCGGCCAGTGGGACCATGTCCGCCAATATGGCCTGGATTTCGCCGATCGCATCCGCGCCGCCGGTTTCGAACTGGAGGAAATCGACGCCGCATCGATCGATCCCGACACCAGCCATTTCTATGCGCTGGACGACCGGCTGTTCCGCGCCCGCAAACCGGCCGAGGCCGCCGCGCGGTGAGCCGCCTTGCACGGATGGAGGGTTCCGCCCGCATCCTGGCCCTGGTGAAACTCGCCAATGTGGGGCTGGTGCTGGTCTGGGGCTTTGCCGTCACCTTCGTCTTCGTGCGGGCGCTGCCGATCGGGGAATTCCAGTCCTTCCTGCTGCTCGTCGCCTTCGGCAATTTCACCATCTCGGCCGAATTCGGCCTGACCAGCATCATCTATGCGCGGCTGCGCCAGCATTGGCTGGGCAATGGTCAGGCGCAGGCGGATGGCGGTTTCCGGCTGGAGGAAATGGGCGTGCTGTTCCTCTTCCTCGGCCTGCTGGTCGCGGGCGGGACGCTGATCCTGATCGGCGCGCTGGCGATGGGCTGGTTGGCGACGGGCATGCCCTTGCTGTTCCTGCTCTTCTTCCTGTCCGCCTGCCTCAATCTGCCGGCGCTGCTCGCCAAGCGGGCGCTGGCGGCGGTGGACGGCAATTTCCTGTGGGAGGCGGTGGATTGCGCCCGGCGCGTCGTGACGATCGGGCTGTTGCTGGCGATATTGGCGGGCCTCGATCCCCGGCTGTCGCTGGCGCTGCAACTGGTCGTGAGCATCATGGTGATCGGCTATGCCATCGTTCATGTCCATCGCCGGCTGGGGATGGAGCGGCGGCATTGGCTGGCCTTCCGCGTTGGCGGCGGGCATGTCCGCGCCCATTATCTGCGCGATATCGGGGCGTCGGCGGCTTTCACCCTGTCGGACATCATCGCCTATAACGCGCCCTATTTCACCATCGCGGCCGCGACCGCCGATCCGCGCCCGATGCTGGTCTTCGATTTCTTCTTCAAGATGTCGCGTTCGCTGTCCATGCTGGTGCGCGCCATGGTGGAGGCCGCGCTGCCCCGCATCACCCGCGCCTATCATGCGGCGGAAACGGCGCGCCTGCGGCAATTGCTGGGCCGGGCGATCGGCGCGGCGATGGTCTTTGCCGTGGGGCTGGCGGCGGTGCTGCTACTGGCGGGCGACCGGCTGTTCACGATCCTGTTCGATGGTCGCGCTACGATCGACCGGGCGGATCTGGCGCTGATTATACTGGCGCTGGCGGCGCTGACCATCTTGTGCGTGTCGGTCTATGTGCAGGCGGCGCTGGGGCGTTTCGGTGCCTTGCTGACCCGGTCGCTACCGTTCCTCGCCGGATCGCTGGCCAGTGCGCCGCTGGCCATGCTGCTCTGGCCGGACCGGTTCGATCTGGCCTTTCTCGCGCTCTACGCGTTTACTTTGGTGGGCGTGGCGGGGCTGCATCTTCTGTCGCTCAGGGGGCTGGTCCGTCGATGAAGGTCGCCATGCTCGATCCGTCGCTCTTTACCGGGCGCTATGACGACAGCCTGTGCGCGGCGCTGGCGGGGCAGGGGGCATCGGTCAGCCTGCTCGGCCGCCCGATGCGCGCGACCGATGCCATCGCGCCGCAGGGCTATGCGTATCACCCGCATTTCTTCCGCCAGAGTGAAGCGCTGCGCGATCGGCTGGGCGAAGGGCGCGCCTTCCGCCTTGCCAAGGCGGCGGAATATGGCCTTGCCTGCGCGCTGGGCGACCTGTCGCCGCTGACCGCCGCCGATCTGGTCCATGTCCAGTGGTTGCCGCTGGCGCCCGCCGACCGACTGATGCTGAACCGGCTGAAGGGCAAGGTGGGGCTGGTCCACACCGTCCATAATGCCGACGCCTATCATGCCGATGCGGGCTTGCAGGGGCGCGGCTATCGCGCGCTGCTCGATATGTTCGACGCGCTCATCGTCCATGGCGACACGACCCGCGCCGCGCTGGTGGGGCAGGGCGTCGATCCCGCGCGCATCCATGTGACGCCGCATCCCCCGATGCGCCTTGCCAGCGCATCCTCGCAAGACCTTGCTGCCATCACCCTGCCAGCCCTGCCGCGCCTGCTCTTCTTCGGCACGATCCGCCCCTATAAGGGCGTCGACCTGCTGATCGAAGCCTGCTTGCACCTCTGGCGCGCGGGCCATGGCTTCGAACTGGTGCTGGCGGGCAAGCCCTTCATGGACGTCGCGCCCCTGATCGACAGCGTGACGCAGGCGGGCTTTGCCGATCGCCTGATCACCGATTTCGGCTTCCTGACCGAAGGCCGGCTGGACGCGCATATGGCCCGCGCCGACATGCTGGTCTTCCCCTATCGCCACATCGATTCGAGCGGCGCCTTCCTGTCGGCGCTGCACCATGGCAAGGCGATGGTCACGTCGGACGCGGGCATGTTCGGGCAGTTGCCGGACGGAGTTGCGGTGCGCGCGCCGGCGGGAAATGCACCCGCCCTTGCCCAGGCCCTCTTGCCGCTGATCGAAAGCAGGGCCATCAGGCAGGAATATGGCGCCCGCGCGCGGGCTTATGGCGAAGAAATGGGGTCTTGGAAGGATATGGCGGTGGCGACGATCGGCATTTACGAAACCGTGCTGGCCGGGCGCGCATGAACCGCTATCTGCGCGAACTGGCCGACCGCAAGCTGGCGCTGCGCCTCGCTCTGGCGGGCCGCGTCCACCAATATCCCGAAGTGCAGGCGCTCCGCCGCTTCCTGTCGACCTTCGCGGTTGATTGCCTGTTCGATGTCGGCGCCAATCGCGGCCAATATGCGACCATGTTGCGCAAGGATGTGGGCTATAAGGGCCTGATCCTGTCCTTCGAACCGAACCCGGACGTGTTCGCGCTGTTGCAGAAGGCCGCTGCGTCCGACCGCAACTGGCATGTCTTCAACATGGCGCTGTCCGATTTCGATGGCACCGCCAGCTTTAACATCATGGCCGCCGACCAGTTCAGCTCGCTGAAAAAGCCATCGGGCGAACAGGACGCCATCTTCGCCGATCGCAACAAGGTGACGAAGACGGTGGAGATGCAATGCCGCCGCCTCGACACCATGCTCCCCGAACTGGTCGCGCAATATGGCTTTGCCCGGCCATTTCTGAAGATGGACACGCAGGGCCATGACCTGTCGGTCTGCGAAGGCGCGGGTGACGTGCTGGGCAGGATGCTGGGCGTGCAGACGGAACTGGGCGTGCGTCCCATTTACGAAGGCGGCACCGGCTATCGCGCGATGATCGACTGGCTGGAGGCACGCGCCTTCCTGCCGTCCGCCTTCTTCGCCAATAATAAAGGGCATTTCCCGCTGCTCGTCGAAATGGACGGCATCTTCGTCAACCGGGCGCTGGTCGAAGAGTGAGGATGATGTCCGCCGTCGGCTCCGTTCAGGCGCGCCGCCTGTTTCTGGCGGGGGCGATCGGCCTGGCCCTGTGGCTGGGGGTGACATTCGTCTGGCACGTGACCTATCGGCAGGGCGTCAGTCTGGCCGTCATCCTGTTGCTGGATCAGGATTTTCCAGCGCTCATGGGGTCGCTGCTGCTACTGGCGCTGGCAGCGCCCTGGGCGGAAGGGAAGGGCTTTTCGCTTCCCCGGCCCACCGCGCGTATCGTCGTGCCGCTGATCGTCCTGCTGGGCCTTGCCGCCTGGGCCGGCCATTATGCGCTGTTTCAGGATTATGCGATCAGCCGGGATGAGGAAGTCGCCCGCTTCGCCGCGGCCTATATGCGCGAAGGCCTGTTCGCCCGGCCGATCCCGATCGAATGGGAGCCCTATCGCCGGGCGATCATGCCCGAATTTTTCTCGCCCTTCGGCGCGGCTGACTATTGGACCGCCGCCTATCTGCCGGTGAACAGCGCCATTCAGGCGATTTTCTGGCAGTTGGGCGATCCCAACCTGGCCGGGCCCGTCCTGCTGATGGCCGGGCTGTTCGCGCTGTGGCGCGTGGCGTTGCGCCTGATGCCGGATCGGCCGGACGCGGTATGGCTGACGGTGCTGCTGGGCATGTCCTCCAGCCAGCTCTGGGTCACGGCGATGACGCCCTATGCCATGACCGGCCATTTCGCGCTCAACATGGTCTGGCTGGCGCTGGTGCTGCGCGGCGGTGTGGCCGGCCATCTGAGCGCCGGCGTCGTCGCGCTGGTCGCGGCGGGGCTGCACCAATGGCATTTCCCGCCGATCTTCATCGCGCCCTTCATTTTGTGGATGTTGCTGGCGCGCCGCTGGAGCGTGGCGATCTTCCACGCGCTGACTTTGGTTGCCGTCGTCATCCTCTGGGCCAAGATTTGGCCGGAATTCCTGCTCCATGCGCTGGGCGCGCCAACCGATGTTCGCCCCTCGGCGGGGGTGGCGGACAAGGTGGGCAGTCTGTTCCAGCGCCTCGGCGATCGGTGGCAGCCGCTGGTGAATATCAGCCGTTATGTCGCCTGGAACAATATCCTGATGGTGCCGCTGGCGGCCCTTGGCATCGCGGCGATGCGCTGGCGACGCGCGCTGGCCGGGCAGGAAATCGCCCTGCCGCTGGCGCTGGGCTGTCTGGCGGGGTGCATGCTGGCGCTGGCGCAGGGCTATGGCTGGGGCTTCCGCTATGCCCATGGCTTTATCGGTCCCTTCTGCCTGCTTGCGGGTCTGGGCTGGGCGCGCTTCCGACCGGAAGGCGCCTTGCGCCCCCTGTTCATTGGCCTCGCCATCACTATGCTGTCGAGCGCCTTTCTGGTCTGGCGCACACATGAATTCGTCGCGCCCTATGCCGCCAGCCATAAGCTGATCGATTCGAGCCAGGCGGATGTCGTGCTGATCGATCCGCGCGGCGGCCTGTATGTCACCGATCTGGTGCGCGGCCGCAACGGGGTTCCCGGCAAGCCGATGGTCATGAATCTGGGGATGCTGACCCTCGATCAGGTGGACAGCCTGTGCCAGTCCTATGTCGTCGAACTGTTCGATCGTGCCGAATTTCGGCCTTTGGGCGTGCCGCTGGCCCGCTGGAACCTGGGCCGCATGGATGCCCTGCGCGCCCATATGAAGGAATTTGGCTGCGACAAGCCGGTGCAACCGCCGCTGCCCGAAACCTTCGAAGACGCCCTGAACGCCGCCGATAACGCGATGTAATGCGGTAACTCCGTTCGTTCAGAGCCTATCGAAGGACGCGCGCAATTCGGGACGAACGGAAGTGAACCCATGCCGTCATTGCGAGCGCAGCGAAGCAATCCACTGGCGCACCCATGGATTGCTTTGCTGCGCTCGCAATGACGATTCAAGATGAAGTCACTCCGCTTTAGCGGCCTCGCTTTGCCCGATCAGCCTTCGTCGTTGCTTTCGGCCACAGGTTCGTCATCGCGATACAGCAGCATGACTGAACCATCCTCGCCATCCACGGCGCGGATCGGCAGGCTCATTTGCAGCGCCGAGAGGAATTCCCGGCTGTCCGTCGTGCGGAAACGGCCGCCGATCCGCAGCGCGGATACCCGCGCGTCGCCGATCAGGATCGGCGTCTTGCGATAGCGGTTGAATTCGCCCGCCGCCTGCTCGATCGTTTCGCCGTCCAGTTCCAGCATCTGCGAACGCCATGCTGTGCGCTGGTCGATCAGCTTGGGGCCAAGCCGGGTCAGATCGATGCTGCGGGGCTGGATCACCGCGCCGCTGCCGGCCGCGACCTTCCGTCCCATGCTGCCGCCCGAATGGACGGTGACAGTGCCCTGGGTCACGGTCAGTTCGATGATCGAAGGACGCATCCGTACATTGAAGGCAGTGCCGACGGCGCGAATGATGGCCGATCGGGCCTCGACATCGAAGGGGCGACTCTTATCATGCGCCACATCAAAGGACGCCTCGCCCTTCAAGACGCGCACCTTGCGGCCATTGTCGGTGAAGCGGACTTCCGCTTCGCTGTCGCTGTTGAGATGGAGGATCGATCCGTCGCTCAGCGCGATGTCGCGCATCTGGCCGACCTGCGTTTCGTAACGGTCGACGCCGCTGAATGTGCGGACGGTCACGATCGCGGCGACGATGAATAGCATCACGGCGACGGCGGCGGCAACCATGATGTTGCGCGACAGGCGGCGTTGCTGTTCTTCGCTGACAATCTGTTGCAGCGGGGGCAGGGTGATCTCGGCCGCAGCGCTCTTCAGGCGCTCGGCCGCTTCCCAGGCAAACTCGGCCTGGGCGAAAGCCACGGCATGGCGTGGATCGGATTCGATCCACTCGCAAATTTCGGCTTCTTCTTCGGGGCTGGGGTCGCTGTTAAGCTTGGCCAGCAGGCGCGCGGCTTCCGCTTCGATCGCGTCCCTGATCCCGCAGCTTGAACTTGGTTCCGACGCCCGCACGTTCGAAGTCCGTTTCCTCACGTTCCGCCCAGGCTCGCATAACTATTGCGATCGCTTTGGCCAGATGTTTTTCAACAGTAGAAACGGACAGAGACATCTCCTCCGCTATTTCCAGCATCGATTTTTCGTGGATGCGGCGAAGAATGAAGACGCGGCGGCATTGGGTGGGCAGCGACTCGACGATCGCCTCGACCTGACGCAGGGCTTCGCGGGCGTGCAACTGGGCCTCGATATTATTCTCGCCACCCAGCAATTCCAGGTCGGCGATGGTCTCGAAGCTCACCACCTTGTTGCGGCGGGCGGTGTCGATCACCAGGTTGCGTGCGATGGTGAACAGATAGGCTCGACCCGTCGTCACATTCTCCCAGTTTTCCGTGGCATAGGCGCGAGCCAATACCTCGGCGACCATGTCCTCCAGTTCATGCGTAGACGGTAATATGCGGCGCAGGCGACCGCGTAGCGCAGCTTCCTGTGGCAAAATTACCGTCTTGAACCATTCCAGTTTAGCGCGAACCCGTTGCACGTTGACCCCCTTATTTGTCAGCCGCGCCTCTCCCGACTTCTTTTCTTTGTCATATTTCAATCATGGATGCAGGGGCCTGTCCAGACGCGCGGGAGCCATAATTTGTAACGCTAATAAAAATGTTCCGATTGACGTAAAATAATTGTGGATATGTCACACTCCACGCACGGATCATGTGCCATCCGCTTCAGTCTGGAGGGGGCGGCAGTTCGGCAGGGGCTGAATCGGGCTGATCATAATCCGGGCCGACCGGCGTGATTTCATCGGGCTGGGTCATCGGCGTTTCGACCGGTTGGTCGGGCGTGGGGATCTCGTCGGGCGATTGCGGCATGATCCGGTCGGGCGGCGGCACGCCATCGGGGCCGGTATCTGGGCGGGTGGCCATCTCTGTCTCTCCTGCTACTATAGATATGGGCTACGCATGGCCGGGCAGGGCGGTTCCGTGCGCTGCACCAGTATGTCTTGCCTATGACTGCGCTTTTCTCTATGCCGCGCCGACCGGCGACCGATGCGGGCGTGGCGAAACTGGTAGACGCGCCAGATTTAGGTTCTGGTATCGTAAGATGTGGGGGTTCGAGTCCCTTCGCCCGCACCAGTATGCCGACCGCGGCAGCGCCACCGAAATTCAGCTGAAGAAAGCGTTTGAGAGAAGAGATGCAGACTGTCGAGACGTTGAACGAGGGCCTGAAGCGCGCCTACACCGTAACCATCACGTCGAAGGATATCGACGCCCGCGTGGAAAAGGAAGTGAAGGCGATCGCACCGCAGGTGCGTATGCCCGGCTTCCGCGCTGGCAAGGTGCCTGCCAACCTGGTGAAGAAGATGCACGGCGAATCGCTTCAGCGCGACGCGCTCAACAACAGCATTCAGGAAAGCATCCAGAAGCTGATCGCCGACCAGAAGCTGCGCCCCGCTATGCAGCCTTCGGTCGAGCTGGACGAAGCTTTTGAATTCGGCAAGGACGCCGAGATCAAGGTTGCGCTCGAAGTGCTGCCCGATATCGCAGCGCCCAGCATCGAAGGCATCACGCTGGAACGCCTGACTGTCGAAGTCGCCGATGCACAGGTCGATGAGGCCGCCGGCCGCATCGCCACCCAGCAGGGCGCGCTGGAAGAATATGCCGACAGCCACAAGGCGAAGGACGGCGATACGCTGACCATCGACTTCGTCGGCAAGGTCGATGGCGAAGTGTTCGAAGGCGGTTCGGCCGAAGGCGTGAAGCTCAAGATCGGTGCTGGTCAGTTCATTCCGGGCTTCGAAGAGCAACTCGCTGGCGTGAAGAAGGGCGACGAGAAGACCATCGAAGTCACCTTCCCCGAAGATTATGGCGCCGCTCATCTGGCCGGCAAGCCCGCGACCTTCGACATCACCGTTCAGTCGATCCTGGACGCCGACAAGCCCAAGCTGGACGACGAGTTCGCCAAGTCGCTGGGTCTAGAAGGTCTGGACCAGCTCAAGGAACTGCTCAAGGGGCAGATCGAGCAGGAACATAACGGCCTGACCCGCACCTATATGAAGCGCAAGCTGCTCGACCAGCTCGCCGCTGCCCATGATTTCGACGTGCCGCCCAGCATGGTGGAAGCCGAATTCGAACAAATCTGGCAGCAGCTTCAGCATGAAGCCGGTCACGAGGAAGATCCCGCCGCGGCCCTCGCCGAAATGGAAGCCGAGAAGGAAGACTATCGCGCCATCGCCGTGCGTCGTGTCCGCCTTGGCCTGCTCCTCTCGGAAATCGGCCAGGCCAATGGCGTCGTGGTCAACGATCAGGAGATGAACCGTCTGATCATGCAGGCTGCCCAGCAGTACAGCCCGCAGGACCGCGAACGCTTCGTCCAGTATGTCCGTCAGGACCCGATGGCCGCCGCCCAACTGCGCGCCCCGCTCTATGAGGACAAGGTCGTCGACTTCCTGTTCGAAAAGGCTGAAATCACCGACCGCGCCGTCAGCCGTGAAGAGCTGGAAGCCGCGATCGAAGCCGAAGATGGCGATCTGAAGCCCCACGTTCATGGTCCGAACTGTGGCTACGACCATCATGACGAAAAGCCTGTCCTGAGCGGGGCCGAAGGGCCTAAGGCGAAGAAGGCAGCCAAGAAGGCTGAAGCTGAGCCGGCTGCTGAAGAGGTGAAGGCCGAGGAAGCCGAAGAGGCCCCCGCCAAGAAGCCTGCTGCCAAGAAGGCTGCGAAGAAGGAAGAAGCCGTCGCCGAAACGGCTGACGAAGCGGCCGCTGAAGAGAAGCCCAAGAAGAAGGCTGCTCCCAAGAAGGCTGCTGCCAAGGCCGAATAAGCCTTATCCTTGCCGATATGATGAGCGCCCGGCTTCCCTGTGAAGCGCGGGCGCTTTTCATGTCGGCGAAGGCATGGCAGATGAAATATTAAGGATGATGCGCCATGTCTGTGCCGAAACCGGGCAGGGCATGAAAAGGCGATGAAGGAATTTCCCGCAGTGAATAGCGAAGCCGCCATGGTCGCCCCGCGCGTCGCGGTGATCCTGCCCTGTTACAATGAGGCGGGCGCGATCGTGCAGACGGTCGAGGATTTCCGCCGCGCACTGCCCGCCGCCGACATTTATGTCTTCGACAATAACAGCAGCGACGGCAGTCGCGAACTGGCTGCCGGTGCGGGCGCCATCGTCCGCCGCGTCGGCCAGCAGGGCAAGGGCCATGTCGTGCGCCGCATGTTCGCCGACGTCGATGCCGACATCTATATCATGGCCGATGGCGACGCGACCTATGAGGCCGCCGCCGCGCCGAAGATGGTTGCCGCCATGCTGGAGGACAATCTCGACATGGTCGTGGGCTGTCGCCGGGACGAGGTGGAAGCGGCCTATCGCCGTGGCCATCGCTTCGGCAACTGGGCGCTCACCAGCCTCCTGAAGCAATTGTTCGGCCGCAGCTTCACCGACATCCTCTCGGGCTATCGCGTCTTTTCCCGCCGCTTCGTCAAGAGCTTCCCGGTCCTGTCCGCCGGTTTCGAGATCGAGACGGAAATCAGCGTCCACGCGCTCGAACTCGCCATGCCGGTGTCGGAAGTCATGACGACCTATGGCGCCCGCCCCGAGGGGTCGGTCAGCAAGCTCAGCACCTATCGCGACGGCTGGCGCATCCTGCGCACCATCATCACCCTCTATCGCATCGAGCGGCCGATCCTGTTCTTTGGCATCATCGCCGCCTTCCTTGCGGCGCTGGGGCTGGGGCTGGCGGTGCCGCTGATCGTTACCTATCTCAAGACTGGCCTCGTGCCGCGCTTCCCGACCGCGATCCTGGTGACGGGTCTGATGATTCTCGCCACCCTGTCCGGCATGTGCGGCCTCATCCTCGATACCGTTGTGCGCGGGCGTCGAGAGGTGCGTCGTCTGGCTTATCTGGCCTTCCGCGCGCCGTCCGATTTCGCCCGCCGCGATTAAGCACGCCGGGGGACGTCCGTTCCCCCTTGAACCATTCGCTTTTTGTCCCGATGTAGGGACTGGGCAAAAGCAACTACCCGGAAAAGAGCAAAATGACTGATATCATGTCCGATCCCATGGCCGCGTTGGTCCCCATCGTCATTGAACAGTCGAACCGCGGCGAGCGCAGCTTCGACATCTATTCGCGGCTTCTGCGTGAACGGATCATCTTCGTGACCGGCCAGGTCGAAGACCATATGGCCTCGCTCATCGTTGCCCAGCTTCTGTTCCTCGAATCGGAAAATCCGAAGAAGGACATCTGGATGTACATCAACTCGCCCGGCGGCGTGGTGACGGCCGGCATGGCGATCCATGACACGATGAAATATATCCGTCCGCAGGTCGGCACCGTCTGCATCGGCCAGGCCGCCTCTATGGGCAGCTTCCTGCTGGCCGCCGGTGAGCCGGGCAAGCGGATCGCGCTCGGCAATGCCCGCATCATGGTGCACCAGCCCTCGGGCGGCGCACAGGGCATGGCGTCGGATATCGAGATCCAGGCCAAGGAAATCCTGCGCATCCGTCGCCGTCTGAACGACCTGTACGTCAAATATACCGGCCAGACGCTGGAAGCAGTCGAGAAGGCAATGGACCGCGACACTTTCCTCGAAGCGGACGAAGCCAAGGCGTTCGGTCTGGTCGACGAAGTGTTCGATCGCCGCCCGGCCGCGGCGGAAACGACAGAGGCTTAAAGACTATCTTTACCGTGGTGCGTCACTTTCACCTCTTGTGGAACGGGCGTGCCACGGTCTAGAGTGGCCTTTGGACCAGAAAATCCCTCACCGAATGCGTCTCTGGTGACTGTAAAGCGGGGGGGAAGAGAGAATGGCGAATGACTAAGCTTACCGGTTCGGATTCGAAAAGCACGCTTTACTGCTCCTTCTGCGGCAAGTCGCAGCATGAAGTGCGCAAGCTGATCGCAGGACCGACCGTGTTCATATGCGACGAATGCGTGGAACTGTGCAACGACATCATCCGCGAGGAGACCAAGGGCGGTCTCGTCGGCAAAAAGGATGGCGGCGTGCCAACCCCGCAGGAAATCTGCGATGTGCTGGACGATTATGTGATTGGCCAGAAGCGCGCCAAGCGCGTGCTGTCGGTGGCGGTCCACAATCATTACAAGCGCCTGAACCATGGCTCCAAGCCGGGCGACGTGGAACTGGCCAAGTCGAACATCCTGCTCGTCGGCCCGACCGGTTGCGGCAAGACCTTGCTGGCGCAGACGCTGGCGAAGACCTTCGACGTGCCCTTCACCATGGCCGATGCCACCACGCTGACCGAAGCCGGCTATGTCGGTGAGGACGTGGAAAACATCATCCTCAAGCTGCTTCAGGCCTCCGACTATAATGTCGAGAAGGCGCAGCGCGGCATCGTCTATATCGACGAAATCGACAAGATCAGCCGCAAGGCGGAAAACCCCTCCATCACGCGCGACGTGTCGGGCGAGGGGGTGCAGCAGGCGCTGCTCAAGCTGATGGAAGGCACCACCGCTTCGGTTCCGCCGCAGGGCGGCCGCAAGCATCCGCAGCAGGAATTCCTTCAGGTCGACACGACCAATATCCTGTTCATCTGCGGCGGCGCCTTTGCGGGCCTCGAAAAGATCATCGGCGACCGTCTGGAAGCCAAGTCGATCGGCTTTGGCGCCCATGTCGCGGCGCCTGAAGAGCGCAAGACTGGCGAACTGCTCAAGTCCAGCGAACCGGAAGATTTGCTCAAATTCGGCCTGATCCCCGAATTTGTCGGTCGTCTGCCCGTCATCGCGACGCTGGAAGACCTCGACGTTTCGGCCCTGGTCAAGATTTTGGGCGAACCGAAGAACGCGCTGGTCAAGCAGTACGGCAAGCTGTTCGACATGGAGAATGTCGAGCTGAGCTTCACTGACGATGCACTGGTGGCGATTGCCAAGAAGGCGATCGAGCGTAAGACCGGTGCGCGTGGCCTTCGCTCCATCCTGGAAGCGATCCTGCTCGACACCATGTTCGACCTGCCTTCGATGGAGGGTGTGGGCGAAGTCGTGGTCGACAAGGATGTCGTCGCCGGCACCAAGGAACCGATTCGCGTGTTCAGCGAAAAGAAACGAGCCGAAGACGCGGCCTGATCTTTTTCGCGAAAAGCGCTTGATTAACAAAGGGGCTGGCGAGCGATCGCCAGCCCCTTTTTCGTTATGTCTGCGTGCGGTGCACAAAAAATCTCGCTGCGTTGCAAAATTGCACCACCGTTAAATTATGCGCTACTCGGCAAAATAAGTCATTAAAATTCAATATATTACCGACAGATGCAGCGCGTCCCGAAAGGCAGATTCACGGGGCGGGAGAGGAATGTGACGGTCCCGTGCATGCATTGTAACAAATATGCAATCAGAGCATCACAGGGCCTTCGCCAGACGCCGCCAATGGGTGGCTCCGGCTTGAAAGAGCATCACACTACAGGGCGCTGCTCGCGCCACTCTTGAAAAGGGACAAGGGTCACATGAAGAATTTTCTGATGGGCAGCGTCGCATTCGCCGCCATCGCGCTTCCGGGCGCCGCATTCGCGCAGTCGACCGGTTCGCAGGATTTCGAAGACACGATCGTCGTGACCGGTGCGAAGGCCGCTAACGGCATCGGCGGGGTTGTCCTGCCTGATGTTACCAAGGCCAAGGGTGTGCTCACCCAGGAAATCATCTCGAAGCAGGGTTCGGGCAACACCATCCTGAACGCAATCAACCTGATCCCGGGCGTCAGCTTCCAGAATAACGATCCTTATGGTTCGGCTGGTGGTACGCTGAACATTCGCGGTTTCGGCCCGGATCGCGTTTCGCTGACCTTCGACGGCATGCCGCTGAACGACACCGGCAACTATGCCATCTACTCCAACCAGCAGCTCGACCCCGAACTGATTGAGGAAGTGAACGTTAATCTGGGTTCGACCGACGTCGACAGCCCGACCGCTGCGGCCTCGGGTGGTACGGTCAACTATCGTTCGATGAATGGTTCGGACGATTTCAAGGTGACGATGGTCGGCGCCGCCGGCGAATATAACATGTTCCGTATGTTCGGTCTGGTTGAAACGGGTGTGTTCACGCCGTTCGGCACCAAGGCCTGGTTCTCGGCCTCGACCACGCGCAACGATGTGCCGTTCAACAATCTCGGCAAGATCGACAAGCAGCAGTATAACGGCAAAATCTATCAGCCGATCGGCAGCAATGGCGATTTCGTGTCGATCGCCGGTCACTGGAACGCCAACCGCAACAACTTCTTCGGCTCGCTGCCGCTGCGCACCGACACCGATCAGGGTCGCGTTGCTGGATCGGCCTCGTCGAACCGCTTCCCGATCACGAAGGACGAGCGCTTCTACAGCCTGTCCTGCACCGCACCGACGGCAAATGCCGGCGTCGCCGATGCCGCTGGTTCGTGCGGCACCCTGTTCGACTATCGCTACAATCCGTCGGACACGGGCAACATCCGTATCAACTCGCGTTTCACCCTGGCCGATGGCCTGGTGCTGACGGTTGACCCCAGCTATCAATATGTGAAGGCTAATGGCGGGGGCACCGCGACCGCCCGTGAAGGCTATTACGACATCAACCCGGCTTCGGGTGCTGCTAATGTCCAGAACATGGTCGGTTATTTCGGTGGCGCTCCCTATTTCGGGCGTGACCTCAATGGCGACGGCGACATGCTGGACCAGGTCAATGTGCTGGCACCCAGCCAGACCACGACTGATCGCTTCGCCGTGATCAGTTCGCTGCGTTATGACATTAACGAGCATCATCGCATTCGTGTTGCCTATACCTTCGATCATGGCCGCCATCGCCAGACCGGCGAAGTCGGTCTCGTCGCTCCTTCGGGCATCGGTACGGCCTACTTCCCGGTCGATGATCCGCAGCTCGACGCTGCCGGCAACATCCTCCAGAAGCGTGATCGTCTGTCCTACGCGATCCTGAACCAGTTCTCGGCCGAATATCTGGGCGAATTCCTGGACGAAAGCCTGACCGTTCAGGCTGGCCTGCGTGCGCCGTTCTTCAAGCGCAAGCTGCAAAACAACTGCTTCACCAGCAGCGCTTCGGGCTTTGTCGAATGTTTCGGCACCGGCGCCGATATCCCGAGCAACATTGGCACGCTGAACCCTGCCTGGGCGGCACCGCAGAAGCGCACCTACAAATATGACAAGCTGCTGCCGAGCGTTGGTCTGAACTTCAAGATCACGCCGGAAGCCAGCATATTCGCGAACTACAGCAAAGGCCTCTCGGTGCCTGGCACTGACTCGCTCTACAATGCTTTCTACTTCGCTCGCGGTTCGGAAGGCGCCAACCCGGCACCGGAAACCACCGACAGCTTCGATCTGGGTGCGCGCTACACCACCAGCAAGTTCCAGGCTCAGGGCTCCTTCTGGTACACCAACTACAAGAACCGTCTGGCCTCGTCCTATGATCCGGAACTGAACGCCGCCGTTTATCGTAACCTGGGCACTGTCGAGAAATATGGCTTCGACGGCAGCATCAGCTACACGCCGGTGCAGTATTTCACGATGTATGTCTTCGGTTCGTACCTGAAGTCGAAGATCAAGGATGACATTCAGGTTGGCGTTTGCCCGGCCAATGTATCGCTCGTTGCGGGCTGTGCTACAGCCGGTGATCCGGTCTATGCGGCGACTGCTGGCAAGCGCGAATCCGGTGCGCCGGTCTACACGCTGGGTGCTCGTGGCGAAGTGAACGTCGAAGGCGTGACGCTGGGTATCCAGGCGAAGCGCACCGGCAAGCGTTATGTCTATGACACCAATCTGCCGACTTATCGCAACACTCTTGCTGCGCTGACTCCGGTGCAGATCTACGGCGCCGCAGCTCCGGCCTACACGCTGGTTGATCTCGATGCTCGCTTCTCGCTCGAACATTTCGGCGCTCCCGGCACCTGGTTCCAGCTGAACGTCAGCAACCTGTTCGACAAATTCTATGTCGGTGGGTTCGGCGGCAACCTGAACCAGACCGTCAATCTGACGGGTTCTTCGACTGGCACCTATGCCAATCCGGGCTTCGTTCAGATCGGCTCGCCGCGAGCCGTGTCGGGTTCGCTGCACGTCAGCTTCTGATCCTTACCGATCCGCGCCAAACAGAAAGGGCGGGGAGCAATCCCCGCCCTTTTTCGTTGCGTGTCGGTCGTGCCCGGCGGGCTATGATGTCCTATCGGAAGGCCCGGCCCTATGATGGGGCATGTCCAGCCACCACTTTCCGATAGGATCAATGCTACGTAATATTATGTCAAAATCTGCGGGAAATATGCGAAGTTAAGGGGAAGGCTTATCGCAAGCAGCTATCCAGTCCGTCGCGCTGGACCACCCCGATCCGCGCCGCGATCGTGTTGCCATAGCGCCGGGTGAACCCGCTGGGCGCCACCGCTGCGCGCTTCTTGGGCAGCGGCAGGACGGCAGCGATGCGACCGGCTTCCGGGCGGCTCAGTTTGCCCGCGCCATGATGGAAATAGCGGATCGCGCCCGCCTGCACACCATAGGTGCCGATGCCGGTCTCCGCGACGTTCAGATAGACTTCCATGATGCGCTTCTTGCCCCAGATCGCTTCGATCAGGACAGTGAACCAGGCCTCCAGCCCCTTGCGGACGAAGCCGCCGCCTTGAAACAGAAAGACATTCTTGGCCGTCTGCTGGCTGATGGTCGATCCGCCACGAATGCGTCCGCCGCTGGCATTGTGGATCGCCGCCTTGGCGATGGCATCCACATCAAAGCCGTGATGGCTGCAAAATTTGCCGTCTTCCCCGGCGATTGCCGCGCGGGCCATGTCCGGATCGATGTCGTCCAGGCTGGTCCAGTCCTTGGTGATGCCATTGAGGTCGAGCAGCATCGTCCAGGTCACGGGCGGCGGCACGAAGCGATAGACCACGACCATGAATATCGACAGGGCGACGAAGCCCAGGACGATCTTGATCGGAATGCTGATCCAGCGGGACCGGCGCTTGGCGGTAAAGGCAGAAGGTGCGTTCATGCCGCCAGCGTAACGCGCTGGCGGCAAGGTTCAAGCAGGCGAAAGCACAGGCTGTCGTCCGCGATTAATCAGTAGCACCAGACCGGCGCCGATCAGGCAGAGAATGCCCGCGCCAATGAAGGCCGGCATATAGCTGTGCCACAGGGTACGCGACAGGCCGCCGCCCAGCGCCGCGCTGGCCGCGCCCAGTTGATGCCCGGCAAAGATCCAGCCGAAAACGATATTCGCTCTTTCAGGTCCGAAGCGCTGGGCGGTCAGCTTCACCGTCGGCGGCACCGTCGCCACCCAGTCGAGGCCATAGAAGACCGCGAAGAGCGACAGGCTGTAGAGCGAGAAGTCGCTGAACGGCAGATAGAGCAGCGACAGGCCCCGCAAGCCATAATACCAGAAGAGCAGCCAGCGATTGTCGAACCGGTCGCTCAGCCAGCCCGACGCTAACGTACCGCCGAAATCGAACAGCCCCATCATCGCCAGCATCGATGCCGCACCGACCGCCGCCAGCCCATAATCGCCGCAAAGCGAGATGAAATGCGTCTGGACAAGCCCATTGGTGCTGGCGCCGCAAATATAGAAGGACAGGAAAAGAATCCAGAAAGTCGGCACCCGCGCCGCGTCGCGCAGGACGATCAGCGGCGTCGCCAGCAGGGCGCCAAGGCTGGCGGGCTGGGACGGGGCGGGCTGGATGGCGGTGCCGCCATAAGGCGGCATGCCGATATCGGCAGGCCGATCGCGCATCAGCAGCAGGATGACCAGCGCCGCGACCACTATCCCGCCGCACACCAGCAGCATCGCCGTGCGCCAGCCATGGCTTTCCGTAAGACCTGCGAGCAGCGGCAGGAAAGCCAGCTGGCCAGTCGCGGTGCTGGCGGACAGCAATCCCATCACCAGCCCGCGCCGCTGACTGAACCAGCGCGTTGCCACGGTCGCGCCCAGCACCATGGCGGTCAGCCCGGTGCCCACGCCGATCACTACACCCCACAGCAGCACCAGTTGCCACAGATGCTTCATCCCCAGCGACAGCAACAGCCCAGCGATGACGATGGAAAGAGAAATCAGCATCATCCGCTGCACGCCGAACCGGTTCATGAAGGCGGCTGCAAATGGCCCCATGCCGCCGAACAACAGGAAACGGATTGCCAGCGCCCCGCTGATGTCGGCCGCGCTCCAGCCAAACTCCTTCTGCAATGGAATGATGAAGACGCCGGGCGCCCCGACGGCGCCCGCGACCACCAGCATGGTGAGGAAAGTGGTGCCTGCGACCACCCAGCCATAGTGAATGTTGCGCGCAGACAGGCGAGCGACAAGTGCGGTCGACAACATCTATTCCCCCGGGACCAGGATCGGACTGGCGTTAAATGATCTATGTCATATATAAGGTCAAGAGGCCAATGATGGGACACGGGATATGAAGGTCAGTCGGGAACAGGCAGCACGTAATCGCGCCCAAGTGGTGGACACAGCATCCCGCCTGTTCCGTGCGCGGGGCGTGGAGGGGGTCGCCATTGGTGAGGTGATGCGCGAATGCGGCCTGACCCATGGCGGTTTCTATAATCAGTTCGAATCGAAGGAGGCCCTTGCGGCCGAAGCCTGCGCTGCGTCGCTGGAGAAGGGTGTCGCACGTTGGCATGATGTTGTGGCGGTTGCGCCGGAGGAGGGGGCCGCCGTCGCGATCGCCGCCAATTATCTCAGCCCCCGCAATCGCGATGCGCCCGAAACCGGCTGCGCACTGATCGCGCTTGGGCCGGATGCGGCGCGTCGTGGCGGCGATCTGGCCAAGGCATTTCGTCAGGGTTTGGAGGCGTTGACCGCTATATTGCAGCAGGCTGGACCCGGAATGGATCGGCAGGACGCTTTAGCGCGTATGGCGCAGATGGTTGGGGCGATGGTGCTGGCGCGTGGGGTTTCAAATACCGATTTGTCGGATGAGATATTGGCGGCGACACGGGAGGCGATGGGCGTGTGCGACTGACTATCCGGCCTATATAGTAGCGTTCGATCGCTTTGCTAATATAGAAAACTGGCTCCCCGAGTAGGATTCGAACCTACGGCCATTCGATTAACAGTCGAATGCTCTACCGCTGAGCTATCGGGGAGCGACCCGGCTTTCGCCGGGCAGGCCGCGCCTATGCAACGGCTCTTCCTGAATAACAACCCCCCCCTGCGGCCGGGGAGCAAAAAATAAGTTACGCGAATGTCCGGACAATATATCGCTGCGCGGGGCAGATGGCATCGAAATGAACTGAGGCGATATAAGGTCGGGCCTGCCGCGCTTGCCTTGGCAGGGCGGGTTGCGGGCATGTAAGTCGGCACATCGATGTCTGGAAGAATTTGGCTCCCCGGATTAGACACATTCCCACCGGCTTTGTGGCTTTCTTCACAAGAGGCCCGAAAGACGATTTCCTTCTATCGGGCTTTGAATTCTGGGGAATCTACCGCAGAAAAGGTGGAGGAGGAGGTTTTCGCTAAAGACGCTCCGTTGGCTCCGCCAAGGCCGCCAACTTATGGAATTCGGAAAAGTGTTCGCGACCGTGCTGAGCGGATTCGCTTGGCTGGTGGCCCGACGCCTTCGCTGAGGGATCGCGCCCTAGCGTTTGCTCAAGGAAAAGACGAAGTGCGCGCCAAGGAGTTCACGGATATCGGTGTCCCACGTCAATATTTGGCATGGATGTGCGAGGAGGGCATGCTCGAAAAAAGTGGCGTGGCAGGTACCGTGCCAAACAGCCGGACCGGGCTACCTGAGATAGGCAGCTTGGGCTTAACCGGCTGGTATGGGAGGAGGGTTCTGGGACCTTCCGCTCAGTCTGGTCTTGATCCGTAAGGGCGGTGAAGCGGACCACCCAAATTTGCCCTACGAAGCCGCTACAGGCGATTTTGATGCTTTGGGTGCGTCCGCTTCTGGCGAGGCGTCATAAGCCTCTCAGCGTCGCCTTTGGGTCGACACCAGCCCGCGACTTAAACCGGTGGTAGGTGGCGACCCATGCGGATCTTGAGCAATTCCACCAGATCTGGGTCCATGAAAGCATAGTCGTCAGGGATATCAAGGCAGATCACGCGTTGGCCACGCAAGGCGGAGCGAAAGCGCCTCTGCAGCTTGGTGCGATGCTGTTTTTCCATCACCACGATGATATCTGCCCAGGACACCAGTTCGGCTGTCAGCGGATTTTCGGCATCGTGATTGGTCCCCGCCGAGGAGACCTCAAGCCCCGGATAACTGGCAAAGACGTGCTCTGCCGTTGCGCTACGCAGTCGGTTCTGACTGCAAATGAATAGAACGGTTTTCAAACCTCGCCTCGTAGGAAGATGCTGCGTCGATAGGTGGGCCTTGCGCCTATGGTCAATCTGAGTTAGGTCGATGCCAGCCAATATTGGCCTGTTTTTGAACGAGGAAAGGAGAAGACCATGCGCGCAGCATTTGACCGCGACGAAAACAACTTCTCATTTCCCTGTTTTCAGGAACAGATTGCATGGGCAATTGCTACACGGGCGACGCTCCTCGCCTGATTGCTTTTCGCGGCCCTCGCGCCGCTGAGTTTTCCATACTTACCGTCGTTGCCACTCCTCTGTTTGGGGAGGCCCGTCATGCGTGATGACATGTTCAAGGTGATAGTCGAACGCCCCCGCTGGGGCGCGAGCCACGCCGCATCTCCCAAATTGAAAAGGATGCCTCAGACCGAGGCAATCCATATCGGGCTCAAGCGCCATGCCCGCATCGGTGCGCCCTACACCAAGTCATTGAACGAGAACCTCGCTCCCTTGGTTCGCTACTTGCGGCGCCAACGCGGGCGCCGGTGGGACGCCGTCTTTAGCGAGATCTGTGCGAAGCTCGACACGGGTAGCACGGTCAAAATGCACGTACGCGAACATATCGACGATTTCGTACTGACCCGCATTTCTATCGGGCGTTATGGCGAGTGGATGTTCGAAGGCCAGGTTCTAGGGTCAGGACTCGTTGATTAGAGCCAGAAGATGACGGTGGCAGCGAGGGCGATGGCGGAAAAGAAGGCGATTGGGCACCTGTCGTAGCGTGTGGCGACCCGCCGCCAGTCTTTCAGGCGTCCGAACATGATCTCGATCCGGTTGCGGCGCTTGTAGCGACGTTTGTCGTATTTGACGGCCTTGTTTCGGGATTTCCGACCCGGAATGCAGGGGTTATGCCTTTTTTCTGCAAGGCATCGCGGAACCAGTCGGCGTCGTAACCACGATCCGCCAGCAGCCATTGGGCTTTGGGAAGTTCGTCCAGCAATGCCGCCGCGCCAATATAATCGCTGACCTGACCTGCGGTCATGAAGAAGCTGATTGGCCGACCATTGGTGTCCGTCACGGCATGAAGCTTGGTGTTCAAGCCGCCTTTCGTGCGGCCAATCAGGCGGCCCGAATCCCCTTTTTTACCGCAAGGCTCGATGCCGTGCGGTGCGCCTTGAGATAGGTCGCGTCGATCATCACCGTCTTGCGTTCGGATGCCTGGGGCGCAGCCAGACCTTCCATTATCCGCAGGAATACGCCTTTATCGCCCCACCGCTTCCAACGATTGTACAGCGTCTTGTGTGGCCCATAGTCTTTCGGTGCATCGCGCCAGCGCAGCCCATTGCGGTTCACAAAAATGATCCCGCTCAACACCCGGCGATCGTCAACCCGAGGCTTGCCGTGGCTCTTAGGGAAATATGGCTCAAGCCGTGCCATCTGCTCGTCCGTCAGCCAATATAGGTCGCTCAAATCCAGTCTCCTCACGGAGCCTGAATCACACAAACCCAATTATATCAATGGGTCCTGACCCTAGGATATTGCTGGTCGAGAAGGTTGATCGTCTTTATCGTAACATGACAGATTATCTGGAAATTGAGAATCTGGATATAGAAATACACTTGGTTAAAGAGGGTGTTGTTATATCCAAAGAATCGAAATATTCGGAGAAATTCATTCATGGCATCAAAGTTTTGATAGCCAAGAATTACGTAGACAATCTATCTGAAAAAACAAAAAAGGGTCTTCTGGAAAAGGCAAGTCAAGGTATTTGGCCGACGCACGCGCCGACGGGATATATTAACGTTCTCGGCTCCGCAGGGAAAAGGATTATCATTCCTGACCCTGAAGCTGCACCACTTGTCATCAGACTCTTTGAATGGATGGAGACAGGCGAATATTCGCTTGCTGAAGTTACCGAGAAAATCCGCAATGCTGGCTTGCGAAGTAAGCTGACCAAGCAGATTGTTGGGCGCAGCTCAATTCATCACATGTTACGAAATCCGATTTACATCGGCCGGATCGAATGGCGAGGCGAAAGCTTCCGAGGCGTCCACCAGCCTCTCGTCAGTTCCCAGACATGGAACAACGTTCAAGAGCTGCTGGATCGCCGAAGTGTAAAAAACACTCATGGCGACCAGCTGCGTTTCGCGTTCACAGGCCTCATAACCTGTGGTCATTGCGGGTGCGCAGTCGTCGCCCAAATGCAGAAGAAGCGCTATGTCTATTATCACTGTTCTGGGTTTAGGCAGAAGTGCCCGGAAAAATATGTCCGGGAAGAAGCGCTAACCGAAGCTATCGCTCAGCAACTCGCCCGCCTGCAAGTCGATGACGAGATATTCTCGTTGATCGAACGTGCGATCGTTGACGCTCAATGCGACAAGGACAAGGAGCGCAATGAAGAAATTATGCGGCTGAAGGCGGAGGCCGATCGCCTACAGGTCCGCATAGATAAGCTGTATGTTGACCACCTCGAGGGCAGGATTCCTGCGGACATGTACGACCGACTAGCCTCTGAATGGCGGGGCGAGCGTATGCAGAGCTTGGAGCGGCTGGAAGGATTTCGCGAGGTTGACAATGCCTTGATAGGCGATGGCATCGAACTGCTGGATTTGGCGCGAAAGGCTCATCGCACCTTCGTTTTGCAGTCTCCAAGTGACAAAATCAGCGTTCTGAAATTGCTACTTTCGAACTGTACATGGGCCAACGGCGAACTCACCGTCGAGTTCCGTGAACCTTTTGCAATGCTTGAGAAAATTTCCCCTGGAGCACCCGCTCTCAGCGCCCCCTCCGGAGGCTCTGAAGCAGAGTGTCCAAATTGGCTCCCCGAGTAGGATTCGAACCTACGGCCATTCGATTAACAGTCGAATGCTCTACCGCTGAGCTATCGGGGAGCAGCCCGGCTTTCGCTGGGCAGGCCGCGCCTATAGCAGTGGTTTTCCGAAGATGGCAAGCGCCAAATGAGGGAAATTTATGCGATGAACTGTTCGGCGGCGATGCGGTCGTCCAGCGTATGTTCGGGGTCGAACAACAAGGTCAGCGGCGTCGCGCGGTCGATGCCGACATCCACCTGCGCCACGTCGCGCACTTCGCGCTGATCGGCCACGGCGCTGACTGGGCGCTTGACCGGATCGAGCACGGTGAAGCGAATAGCGGTATTTTCTGGCAGGATCGCGCCGCGCCAGCGGCGGGGGCGGAAGGGGCTGATCGGCGTCAGCGCCACCAGCGCCGACCCTAGTGGCAGGATCGGTCCATGGGCGGACAGATTATAAGCGGTTGATCCAGCCGGGGTGGCAACCAGCACGCCGTCGCACACCAGTTCCGGCAAGACCGGACGGCCATTGACCTGCACTTCCAGCTTGGCGGTCTGGCGGGTTTCACGCAGCAGCGACACTTCGTTGATCGCGGGGATAGAGAAGCGCTCGCCATCGACCGTGTCCACAGTCATGCGCAGCGGATTGACCTTGAAACTCTTGGCCTTTTCCAGCCGCTGTTCCAGTCGCTCCAGCCGCCATTCGTTCATCAGAAAGCCGACGGTGCCCAGGTTCATGCCAAAGATCGGGACGATCCGTCGTCCCTCCAGCATGGAATGGAGTGTCTGGAGCATGAAACCGTCGCCGCCCAGCGCTATGATCATGTCCGCCTGATCGACAGGCACGAAATCATAGGAGGCGCGCAGCCGCTCTTCAGCCGCCCGTGCGGCCTGGGTGGGGGACGCGACCAGCGCGCGCCGGGGTTCTTCGGTCATCCGCCGGTAACACTCATATGACGATGGGTGGCGGCGCGGGCGCCCGCGCCGATGCGGAAATCATGGGCGGCAGGTTTCAGGCGCAACGCCCGGTCGATCAATGGTTGAACAGCCGGCAAGCCGCCGTCACGGAGCGCTGTTTTGAAATCGACATGATCCTCATGGCCCAGGCACATGAAAATCTTGCCCTCGCAGGTCATGCGGATGCGATTGCAGTCCGCACAGAAATTCCGGGTCAGTGGGGTGATCAGTCCCAGTTTCGTTTCCATGCCTTCGACCGCAAAGTAACGGGAAGGGCCGCCGGTGCGATAGTCGATCGGCGTCAGAGCATGGAGGGGGGCGATCTGCGCGGCGACGTCCGTCAGCGGCAGATAATGATCGGTGCGATCCTCGCCGGTTTCGCCCAGTGGCATGGTTTCGATCAGGGTGAGGTCGAAGCCCTGATCATTGCACCAGTACAGCATGGGGAGGATTTCATCCTCGTTCACGCCTTTGAGCGCTACCATGTTGATTTTGACCGCGAGGCCGGCTTTCTGCGCGGAGTCGAGGCCATGGCGTACCTGATCGATCTGGCCGCCTCGGGTGATATGCGCGAAGCGATCGGCATCGCGGCTGTCCAGGCTGACATTGATCCGGCGGACACCGGCATCGGCCAGCATCTCGGCATGATCGGTCAGACGGGTGCCGTTGGTGGTGAGCGTGAGTTCGCGCAGCCCGTTGCCCAGATGGCGACCGATCCGGTGAACCAGATCGCCGATATCGCGACGGACAAGCGGTTCGCCGCCGGTCAGGCGGATTTTGTCGATACCCCGTGCGACGAAGAGATCGGCTAGCAACGCGATCTCTTCCAGCGTCAGAACCTGATTCTTCGGCAGGAACTGCATCCGTTCGGCCATGCAATAGCGGCAGCGCAGATCGCATCGGTCCGTGACCGATATGCGCAGGTAGCTGATCCGGCGGCCCAGGCCGTCGGTCATCAGCATATGCTCAGGATCGGCCATGACCATGGAGCTTAGCTAGGCGATGGACATGGTCTGTGCAAGCACCCCCGTTGCAGCGAAGGCAAGAGGTCGGTAACGCCTTGTTGTTAAGGCGATGCAATGCGCCGCGCCGGGGAACGAAATTTGTGAGTGGGGATCAGAGCGCCGATGGGCAGCGGAGCCTGTTCATCCTGTCGCCGGGGGACCGGGACGGGCTGCGTCAGGCTGCGCAGCGCGTGGGCTGGCGGGCTATCGGTGCGCGGCGTGCCAAGGATGCGCCGCAACGCTATCTGAACAGCGAAGCGCAGGTGGCGCTGGTCGATCTGCGCAAGGGCGGCGCGGCGGAATTGCTGGCGCCTTTGGTGCCTGCCATGGAGGCGGGCGGCGGCGCCTTGCTGGTGCTGATCGATCCGCAGGATGAGGCGCATATCCCCACGCTGATGACGGCCGGGGCGACCCATTATCTGGTCGCGCCGGTCAGCGATGCGCGTTTGGGGGCAGCGCTGGCCTCTGCCTATCGGCTGGTGGAGCGATTGGGCGGCGGCGCCCAGCATAGCCAGCGGGCGCAGCGTATCCGGCGCGGTGATGCGCTGTATTGGGATCTTGCACGCGGTCATCGCCTGTTGCGGTTGAGTGACAATCTGGCGCGGCATCTGGGGCTTGCGAATGTCCAGGTTGCGCCATCGACGCTGTTGCGGCGTTTGCCACGGTCCGAGCGGCGCAGCATATTGACCGCGTTGAAGGCGATGCGGAGCACCGGCCATCCTGCCGCACTGGCGCATAGCGTGCCGGGCCGTCCGGGTCAGCGACTGGTCCATCATCTGCGGGCTGGGACGGGGGCCATCGCCGCCGATGTAGAGTGGCTGTCCGACGGGCATGAGCAGGAAGGCGCGAACCGGGATTATCTGACCGGCCTGCGATCGCGGCAGGCGGCGCTCGACTGGCTGGATCGACGGGCGGGATTGCCGACCACCATCCTGCTTCTGTCGATCAGCCAGTTCGACCGGATGAATGCGGCCTATGGGCAGGTTGTGGGCGACGCGCTGCTGGGCCGGATCGCCCGGCGGATCGAGCGGATGGTCGACGATGTCGCGCCGGGCGCCATGGTCGCGCGGATCGCCGGGACGGAATTTCTGATCGGCCTGACGGGGGAGGCCGCAGGCAGCGACCGGGCGACCTTCCTGGCGCGGCAATTGATCGGTGCGGTGGGGCAACCGTTCAGCGCGGGGGATCATCTGATTCGTCTGACCGCCCGCTGTGGCATTGCGCAGGCGCGGGCTGAGGATGACGCCACCCAATTGCTGCGGCGGGCGGGGACGGCTTTGTCCGATGCACGGCAAGGAGGTGGGGAGGGTATCCGCATTCTTTCCGCCGAGCGGCAGAGTCGGCAGGTCGATGGCGACCGGCTGGAAACCGACCTGCGTCTCGCGCTGGATCGGGGCGAGATCGGGATTGTGTTCCAACCGCAATATCCGGTCGATAGCGACAAGATCAGTGGGGTCGAGGCGCTCGCCCGGTGGAATCATCCCCATTATGGGCCGCTGGGCGCGGGCATATTGTTCGCCACGGCCGAGCGGTCCGACTATATGCTGCCGCTGTCGGCGCATATTCAGGCAGAGGCTTTGCGGCAGGCGGCAGCCTGGCCGGGTGCATTGTCCGACCTGCGCCTGTCGATCAACGTTACGGCGGCGGATATTGCCCAGCCCGGTTTCATGGGCAATTTGCTCGGGCTGGTCGACGGCAGCGGCTTTCCCCGGTCGCGCCTGACGGTGGAGATTACCGAGAGCGGTCTGATCGAGGATGTCGGCGCGGCCGGTGCGCTGTTGACGGCGCTGCGGGCCGAGGGGCTGGCGGTGGCGATCGACGATTTCGGCACGGGCTATTCCAGTCTCGCCTATCTGAAAAGCCTGCCGCTCGACTATCTCAAGATCGACAGCGGGCTGGCGCAGGATATTGCCGGGACGGCGCGGGACCGGATCATCGTGCGCGGCGTCATCCACATGGCCAAGTCACTGGGCCTGAAGGTGATTGCCGAGGGGGTCGAGACGGAAGAGCAACTCGACCTGCTGGCGCGGGAAGGATGCGATTATTATCAGGGTTTCCTGAGGTCGGCGGGTGTCGCTTCCGCCGATCTCATCAATCTGGTGCTGCGGGGTTAGAAAACCAGCAGCGGCCAGAGTGCGATGAGGAGGCCGACGAGGCTGACCATGAACATGATCGTGCGGACGACGGGCACACCAACCGCATAGAGCGGCAGGTAGACGATCCGTGCGCCCAGCCAGATCCAGCCGCCCAGCGCCGTCAACTCGCTTGCCTTTCCGGTCAGCACTACGCCGATCAGCGCGACGATGGCGATCGGCAGCGTTTCCTTGAAATTGGCTTCCGCACGGGACAGGCGTCCGGCGAGCGGATTGAGCGGCGGCAGATGCGCGTCGCGCGCACCCATATTCCATTTCGCGCCATATTGTTTCGTCTTCACATGAGCGGCGGCGAAGATGTGAACGAGGAGCAGGATCATGCCCCAGGCCAGGATTTTGAGTTCGACGGGCATGATCATGTCCTCCCCTTTGTCAGGCTGATTAGCAAATCTGCATGGGATAGGACAGGGCCGCCTATAGGGTAAAACCGATCCGCGCGATCAGGCTGGCGCCGGCATGGGCGCTGTCGGCGGCATCGATATCCGTGTCGGCATAGCGCAGGCCTGCGGACCAGCGCCCCCGATACCAGTCGATCGCGACGCCATGGTCCCAATAGCTGCCGCCGGGACGCAGCCGGGCTGCCTGGACGGGATCGCTTACGTCGCCCGACGAATGACCGACATGGGCGGACACAGTGAAGGGCGTGGCGGGGATGGCAAAGGCGCCGCTGGCCGAGAGATAGAGATTGTCGCCGCCGATTGCGGACTGGCGCGGGGCATAGCGGGCGCCAAGATCGACATTGGCCGGGCCGAGGGCAAAACCGGCAATGGCGCCGACCTCTCCATAACCCTGTCCCGAGGCACCGGGGAAGAGATGGTAGCGGCCCTCTGCGGTCAGGCGCCAGCTGCCCAGTTGTTTCGCATAGGTGGCGCCCAGATCGAGCACGGCGTCCGCGCCGCTATGGCGGTTGTTGCCCCAAAGGGTGGTAGCCGTGCCGTCGAGGCTGAGGCCGTCGGTTACGGGCACGGACAGGCTGCCGCGCAGGACGGGATCGCCATCGCTCCAGCTCAGGCCACGGCGGCGTTCGTCGCTGGCGGCTTCGAGCATGACGGTCGTGCCGGCGGCATATTGGGCGGTGGCCGGAACGGCATGGCCGGCGAGCAGCAATGCTCCCAGCCATGCCACGCGGCAGAGACGATCAGTTGGATGCAAGATTACGTACCGAGTCCAGTTCAGCCAGAAGAGGCGCGCGGTCGGCCTGAGCGACTGCGACCAGATGCGCTTCTATCTTTTCCTGATGCTGGGCAAGGTTGCGCGCGCCCGAATTGCGACCGGGCGTGCAGGCGCCGGCTTCGCTGCCCGAAAAACGCTTGTCGGTGGCGATGGTGCGGGCGAGCGCCGGGCCATGATCCAGCTTGCGGTCGACGACGACGGTCGCGGTCCACTGGCAACGCTGGCCATCCATGCGGTTGGGCGTCTTGGCGCCGATCGTCTTCGTGCGCATTTCGGTGCGGGCGGTGTAGGTGGCGCCGAGTTGCTGGCCGTGATGCTCGACAGTGACGCTGTGCGACGCGGCGGCCGCCGCGAGGGCGATGATCAAACTCATTTGCATTCTCCTGCTTGCGACGCCGGACTTTGCTGCCCGGTCGTCTTCGCTGGATTTAGGTTTCCACTATTGCTGTTGCGTTTCCCGACGATGAGGAATGGCGACATGGAGGTCGGATCGGAAGGTCATCGTGGCGTGTCACCGGCGAAGTTCACACCGTCGCTGGGCCAGTGTTTTCGGCGCTTTTCAGGGCAAGTGCGACAGGCGTGCGACGGTGATGCGTCTGTGGCGCGGCATCGAGGCGTCGGTTGGATCATCCAGACGCGGCCCCTGCGCGCCGGATAGGTCGCAGGAAGGTCACGGCTTTGGCTGGGGCGGCGGGTGAGGGCGGGGCTATGGCGGGACTGGTCCATCTTGCAGGATAGATCAGAGACATGTCGAGTAGGACAGGGGAAGATGTCTGCGCTCGAATAGCTACACGCTATCGGCTTGCCTCCTATGGAGCGTTCCCCAGCTCAGACCGTGGAACTGGGCCCCGGCCTTCGCCGGGGAACAGGGAGCGATAGCATCCCACCATCGCTAGCTGGTCAAGCCTCTCACTAAAGAGGAGGGGGACAATGTGGCGTTATCCTGCCGCCTTCATCAGGCCCTTCGACAATTGCAGCGCGCCGTTCAAGCGCGCCTGCGGGTCGGGCCAGGCGCGCTCGACGACGATCTTGCTGTCGGGGCGCAGGCGGGCGACGCCGTTGAGTTTCTGGACATAAGCGACGAGGCCGGCGGGCTTGGGGAAGCGATCCTCGAAGAAACTGACCAGCGCACCCTTTGGCCCGACGTCGATTTTGGAAATGTTCGCGACCAGGCAGTTCTGCTTGATTTCGATAATCTTGAGCAGGTTCTGCGTGGGGAGCGGCAGCTTGCCGAAGCGGTCGATCAGTTCGGCGGCGAAGGATTCCAGACCATTGCGATCCTCCAACTCGTTGATGCGGCGGTAGAGGCCCATGCGCAAGTCGAGGTCGGGCACATAATCGTCGGGGATCAGGATGGGCGCGTCGACCGTGATCTGGGGCGAGAAGCTGTCGCTGCGCCGTTCGATTGCCCCAAGACCATTGGCGCCGCCGGCCTTGGCGTCCATGATCGCGTCTTCCAGCATCGACTGGTAGAGTTCGAAGCCGACTTCCTTGATATGGCCCGATTGTTCGTCGCCGACGAGATTGCCCGCGCCGCGAATGTCGAGATCGTGGGACGCCAACTGGAAGCCCGCGCCGAGCGTGTCGAGGTCGGACAAGACCTTGAGCCGCTTTTCCGCCGTTTCGGTGATGATGCGGTTGGCGGGCGTGGTGAAATAGGCATAGGCGCGGGTTTTGGAGCGACCCACGCGGCCGCGCAATTGGTAGAGTTGCGCGAGGCCGAAGCGGTCGGCGCGGTGGATGATGAGCGTGTTGGCGCTGGGAATGTCGAGGCCGGATTCCACGATCGTCGTCGATAGCAGCACGTCGTAGCGCTTGTCGTAGAAGGCGGACATGCGTTCCTCGACATCGGTGGCGCTCATCTGGCCATGGGCGACGATGGGTTTGATTTCGGGGACTTCGGTGCGCAGGAACTCCTCGACTTCGGTGAGGTCGGCGATGCGGGGGACGACGAAGAAGCTCTGGCCGCCGCGATAATGTTCGCGCAGTAGGGCTTCGCGGATCACCACGCCGTCCCAGGGCATGATGTAGGTGCGCACCGCCAGGCGATCGACCGGCGGTGTTTGTATGACGGAGAGTTCGCGCAGGCCCGACATGGCCATTTGCAGCGTGCGCGGGATCGGCGTGGCGGTGAGCGTCAGGACATGCACGTCGGTCTTGAGCGACTTCAGCCGTTCCTTGTGGGTGACGCCGAACCGCTGTTCCTCATCCACGATGACGAGGCCGAGGCGCTTGAATTCCAGCCCCTTGGCCAGCAGGGCGTGGGTGCCGACGACGATATCGATGGTGCCGTCGGCCAGACCCGCCTTGGTCGCTTTCGCTTCCTTGTCGGGGACGAGGCGGGAGAGGCGGCCGATATTGACGGGGAAGCCGCGGGAACGCTCCTCGAAATTCATGTGATGCTGGCGCGCGAGCAGGGTGGTGGGGCAGATGACCACGACCTGCATGCCCGCCATCGCCGCGACGAAGGCGGCGCGCAGGGCCACTTCGGTCTTGCCGAAGCCGACGTCGCCGCAGACGAGCCGGTCCATCGGCTTGCCCGATCCCAGATCCTCCACCACGTCGGTGATGGCGCGGTCCTGATCCTCGGTTTCCTGATAGGGGAAGCGATCGACGAAGGCGGGGTAGCCGGCATGATCGGGTTCCGCGACAGTGGCGGCGCGCAGGGCGCGTTCGGCGGCGGTCTTGAGCAATTCACCCGCGATTTCGCGGATGCGCTCCTTCATCTTGGCCTTGCGCCGCTGCCAGGCTTCGCCGCCCAGCTTGTCGAGGGTTACGCCTTCATTTTCGGAGCCGTAGCGGGAGAGGACTTCGAGATTTTCTACGGGGACGTAGAGCTTGTCGCCACCTGCATAGGTAAGGGCGACGCAATCATGCGGGGCCTTCGCCACCGGGATCTGGGTCAGCCCTTCATAGCGGCCAATGCCATGGTCCATATGGACGACGAGATCGCCGGGCGACAGGGTGGCCAGTTCCTGCAAGAAGGCATCGGCGCTTTTCTTGCGCTTGGCGCGGCGGACGAGGCGGTCGCCCAGCATGTCCTGTTCGGTGAGGACGGCGACGTCTGGCGCGGTGAAGCCATGGTCGAGCGGCAGGACGGTGAGCGTCACGCTGCCATTTGCGGCGATGCCAAGCGCTTCCTGCCAGTTGTCGGCGGCGGCGAGGCGGGCGACGCCATGGTCGGCGAGCAGGCCCGACAGGCGCTCACGCGCGCCGCCGGAATAGCTGGCGATGACGATTTTTTTCTTGTCGCGGCGCAGGGTGGCGATGTGCTTGCCGACGGCTTCGTAGATGTTGGTATTCTGCGCGCGTTCGGGGGCGAAATCGCGGGGGCCGTCTACGGAAAAGTCGAGGACGGTCGCGCTGTCGGGTTCGTGAAAGGGGGTCGTGCCGTGCATCGGCAGGGTGGCGACGGCGGCGTCCCATTCGGCGGCGTTCAGGTAAAGGGCGTCGGGCTTTAGCGGGCGATAGGAGCCGGGGTCGGAGGATTTCGCCTGAACGCGATTGGCGTGATAGTCGCGGATCGCCTCGAACCGGCTCTCCGCTGCGCCGGCGACGCCATGGTCGCGGATGAGGACGGTGCCTTCGCCGAGGTGATCGGTCAGGGGAACCAGCTTTTCCTCGAACAAAGGCAGCCAATGTTCCATGCCGGCCAGGCGGCGGCCGTCGCTGACCGCCTGATAGAGCGGGTCGCCGGTCGCGGTCGCGCCGAAACTTTCGCGGTAGCGGCCACGGAAGCGCTTGATCGTGTCTTCGTCCAGCAGGGCTTCGGACGCGGGGAGGAGGGTGAAGCCGTCCACATTCTCGATCGTGCGCTGATCGGACGGGTCGAAGCGGCGGACGGTTTCGATCTCATCACCGAAGAAATCGAGGCGCAGCGGCATCTCCTCGCCGCCGGGGAAGAGGTCGACGATGCCGCCGCGAATGGCGAATTCGCCCCGGTCATGCACCGTGTCGGTGCGGACATAGCCGTTCGCTTGCAGCATTTCGGCCAGCTTCTGGATGGCGATCCGTTCCTTGGGCGCGAGTTTGGCGACCAGTTGGCGGACGCGGAAGGGCGTCAGGGTGCGCTGGGTCATGGCGGCCAGCGTGGTGACGACCAGTTGCGGGCCTTTGGGCTTGGCCTGCAACGCATGGAGGCCGGCGAGTCGGGCGGAGGCGGCGCGCAGCGAGGGGCTGGCGCGGTCGTAGGGCAGGCAGTCCCAGGCGGGGATTTCGATGATCTCGATCTCCGGCGCGAAATAATGCGCCGTGTCCGCGACGGCGCGCATCAACTGTTCGTCGGACGCGATGAAGACGGCGCGGCCACCCGCAGCCCCGGCTGCGCGGGCGATGTCGGCTAGCAGCCAGGGCTGGAACCCCGCGGGCACGCCCGACAAGGTGAGCGGCGCTTTCGCCTTCAGGATTTTCTGGAGATCGGTCATAGATTTAAAAGCCGTTCGCACTGAGCTTGTCGAAGTGCCTGCCTGAGCGAAGGCGAAGGCTGTGGGCGAAGATATCGCTTCGCTCGATCATGGGCTTCGACTTCGCTCAGCCCGAACGGATTGCTTAATTCTCGATCTTCACGAAATCGAGTTTCAGGAATTTGTCCATCATCGGGCCTTTCCATTCTTCGGGAACGGGGATGGTGCCGAGCGCCCAGCCGATGATGTCCGCGTCCTGCTCATCCATGAAGCGTTCGAACCAGGCGATTTCTTGCGGGTTCCATTCGGCATGGTAACGCTCGAAGAACCCGCCGACCGTATAGTCCGCTTCCCGCGTGCCGCGATGCCAGGCCCGGAATTTGATGCGGCGCATCTGGGGATTTTCGTTCACAATTTGTTCCTTTAACGGGCATGGCACAGCCTGCCGATCGGGTATGGATCATACCGTCCCGGCTGGCCTGGATGGTGATCTGCCCCGATAAGGCGCTCGTCATTGCGAGCGTAGCGAAGCAATCCCAGTGTCGTGCAGATGGATTGCTTCGCTACGCTCGCAATGACGTTCCCACAGGAGCGATCACGCGTTACAGCCCGTCAGATAGCCATGCGACCCGATATTCTCAATCCGCTCTTTGCCGAAATATCCCTGTTCAAGGGGATCGGCCCCGCGCTTGCCCGTCCGCTGGAGCGGCTGGGGCTGGCGCGCGCGGTCGATGTCGCCTTTCATATCCCGGTTAGTTGGGTGGACCGGCACCTGACCGACGAACTGGACATGGCCGATGCGGGGCGGGTGATCGGCACGATGCTGACGCCGGTGGATTATAAGGCCAGCAGCAGCCCGCGTGCGCCGTTCCGGGTGCAGGCGATCGACAAGAGAGCCAATGTCGTATCCCTCGTCTATTTCGGGAAGAATAGCGGCTGGCCGCGCAAGCTGTTGCCTTTGAATGAACCCAAATTCGTGTCGGGCAAGCTGGAGGCCTATGGCGACAACCTTCAGATGGTACACCCGGACTATGTGCTGCCGCCCGAGGAAGCGGACACGGTGCCGGCGCGCGAATCGGTCTATGGCCTGTCCGAAGGGCTGACCAACAACCGGATGCGCGACATTGCGGGGCAGGCTTTGACGCGGGCGCCCGAACTGCCCGAGTGGATCGAGCCGAGCCTGCTGGCGCGCAAGCAATGGCCTGCATGGCGCGAGGCGCTGGGGCGGGTCCATGCCGATCCGTCGGACGCGAAGGCGCGGGAGCGGTTGGCCTATGACGAGATTTTCGCGGGACAACTGGCGCTGATGCTGGTGCGGCAATCGTCGCGGCGGCGGCGCGGGGTGTCGATCCAGGGCGACGGACGGCTGCGCGACATGCTGAAGTTGCCCTTTGCGCCCACGGGTGCGCAGCGCCGGGCCATCGGAGAGATCCAGGGCGACATGGCGCAGGCGACGCCGATGCTGCGCCTGCTTCAGGGCGATGTGGGGTCGGGCAAGACGCTGGTGGCGCTGATGGCGCTGCTGAACGCGGTCGAGGCCGGGATGCAGGGCGCGATGCTGGCGCCGACCGAAATATTGGCGCGGCAACATTATGAGACGTTGCGGAAAATGGCGTCGGGCCTGCCGATCGAGATTGCGATCCTGACCGGGCGTGAGAAGGGCAAGGTGCGCGAAGCGACGTTGATGGGGCTGGCGGATGGGAGCATCGACATTCTCGTCGGTACGCACGCCATCTTTCAGGAAGCGGTACAATATAAGGCGCTGGGGCTGGCGGTGATCGACGAGCAGCATCGGTTCGGCGTGGCGCAGCGGATGATGCTGGCGAGCAAGGCGGAGCGGTCGCCGCATCTGCTGGTGATGACCGCGACGCCGATCCCGCGCACGCTGACGCTGACCTATTATGGCGAGATGGAAGTCTCGCGGCTGGACGAGATGCCGCCGGGGCGCCAGCCGATCCAGACCCTAGTGATGGCCGCCACGCGGCTGGACGAGGTGGTGGAGGCGCTGGCCCGCCATGTCGAGGGCGGGGGGCAGGCCTATTGGGTGTGCCCGCTGGTCGAGGAAAGCGAAACCAGCGATCAGGCGGCGGCCGAGATGCGGGCCGAGACGCTGCGCCAGCGCTTCGGCGACCGGGTCGGGCTGGTGCATGGCAAGATGAAGGGGGTGGACAAGGATGCGGCGATGGAGGCGTTTGCCGCCAATCGCACGCAGATACTGGTCGCGACCACGGTGATCGAAGTGGGCGTGGACGTGCCCAACTCCAGCCTGATCATCATCGAGGGGGCTGACCGGTTCGGCCTCGCGCAATTGCACCAGTTGCGCGGGCGCGTGGGGCGCGGCGACAAGCCGTCGACCTGCCTGCTGCTGCGTGGCAATGCGCTGGGCGAGACGTCGCGGGCGCGGCTGGCGCTGATGCGGGAGACGAATGACGGGTTTCGGATTGCCGAGGAGGATCTGAAACTGCGCGGCGCAGGCGAGGTGCTGGGTACGCGCCAGTCGGGCGAGGCGGAACTCAAGGTCGCGACGCCTGAACATGTCGCGGCGCTGGTGGATGCGGCGCGGGATGACGCGCATCTGCTGATCGAGCGGGACGGCGGGCTGGACAGCGCGCGCGGGCAGGCGGCGCGGACATGTTTGTATTTGTTCGAGAAGGATGCCGCGGTGGGGCTGTTGAGGGGGGGATAGGCTGAATCGCAATCAGCCTCGTTTTATATCTACTGAACACCTCTTCGCTGCGGACCTGTATTGGAGATGAAATTCAATTGATATCTTTGTCGGTCAGGTAGAATGCAATTGCAAGTCGTGCATGAAGTGCTTGATTGCTGGAATTTATTTTTATGTTGCCCGCTAATGACCGGCATTTTTTGCCGCTATTTTTTAGAATTTTCAATGACGCATTTTTATCGGGTCCGTTCGGTTTTATCATGAAAATTCTGAATATTTTCTCTGAATTATTTCGTGCTTCACATTCACTGTAAACGTTCAGTAGCATGCTTTCCCGTCCGTCATTATTCCCCCACGCCAAAGCCATTTCTATGTCAGTGACGGGCTTCGCATTCTCCAAGTCTGGAATCGGACCGGAAGAGTATTTCTTCTTCAGCAAAGCTTCGGATAGAGCGCCTCGAAAGTTCCAATAATCCCAATGCCCGGATTGGTAGCAACCGGATTGGTTCACGGCAGATGCCAGCTCTTTGTAGATCAGGCCCGGTCCATCCCAATCGACCCAGGCCTTCATCCGCTCCGTATCATATTGAACGAGGCATTCTGCAAAATTTGCCAATGAAGGGGCAGCATGTACTGCATTGCTGGAAACGCAAAGTGCGAACATAGCGGAAAGCATAAATAGAGCAGTCTTCATTACGCAGTCTCCTCCATTGCCTGATGTCTCGCAAAAGAGACTGTATAGGAAAGTAAATATTTCCCCAACCTTCTCCGGTGAACATGGGGGGAAGTGTCGTATTTTACACCGCCGCCAGAAAACGTGCTGCACCTGCGAAACAAAACGCCGCTTGCCCGCGTTGCCCCCGCATGTCCGATATCAGCCTGACTCACATCACGCCGATGGCGGTGATGTCGATCGCCATTTCGGTGGCTGCCGCTTTCCTGATCCACTGGGCGCTTTACTGGATTGCGCTGCGGGTCGCGAAACATTCGAAGATCGAGCCTGTGCTGCTGCCGGCCCTCTATCAGCCGACGCGATGGCTGGTGGTGTTGCTGTCGCTGGGGGCTGGCCTCAAATCCATCGAACTGGGCGATCGGGTCGAGGATATATGGTCGATCGGGGCGCGGATGATCTTCGCGCTGCTGGTCGGCTGGCTGATCCTGCGGGCGATGCATGCGGGCAAGGCGATGATGGAGGCGCGGGCCGACATCAGTGTCGAGGATAATCTGAAGGCCCGGCGGCATCGCACCCGGATCAGCATCCTCTATCGCATCTGCCAGTGCATCGTCGGCTTTCTGGTGATCGCGATGATGCTGATCGCCATTCCGGGCGTGCGGACGATCGGCGTGTCGCTGATGGCGTCGGCCGGTCTGGCAGCGCTGGCCGTGGGTGCGGCGGCGCAGCCTGCGCTCAAAAATCTGATCGCGGGCATCCAGATGGCCTTTTCCGAGCCGATCCGGCTGGACGATGTCGTCATCATCGAAGGCGAGTGGGGGCGGATCGAGGAGATCAAGCTGACCTATGTGATCGTGCGCATCTGGGACGATCGGCGGATGGTGGTGCCGGTATCCTATTTTCTGGAAAAGCCCTTTCAGAACTGGACCACGAAGACGTCGGACCTTCTGGGCACCGTTTTCTTCCATGTCGATCCGGCCGCTGATGTGGCGCGTATCCGGGCCAAATTTGTCGAGGCAGTGAAGGCCAATAGCCGCTGGGACGGGCGGGTGGCGATATTGCAGGTGACGGAGCATCGGCCCGAGGCGCTGGAACTGCGCGGGCTGCTGTCTGCGCGCAATGCGGGCATCGCCTTCGACCTGCGCTGCGAAGTGCGTGAGGTGGTGATGGATTTCCTGCGTACCGACATGCCCGATGCGCTGGTGCGCGTGCGGCAGCGTCTGGAGGCGGGAGAGGGACTTACCAGACTGTCGGGCGCGGCGGAATGAGGGTCAGCATCGCATCATAGACATGGCCCGTGATCGGTTCGGCAAATTCCATGCCGATGCGGCCATCCTGCACCCAGCGGATATCGGCCCCATAGTCCTGCACGACCGGCAGCCAGATGCTGACCCGCGTGCCGGGCGTCAGCGGCGCATCGCTGCGGCACATGAGGCCGAGGATGGAAATGTTGATGATCTGCGCGGCGTGGCTGTGACCCTGCGCGCTGATGTGGCTCACCATGTCGACCAGATCGCGGCGCGCGCGGCGCTGTTCGACCGAAGGATCGCGGGAGCGCAGGACATGGCCGAGATTGGCGAAGACCGAAGGGGACATGGCCCCGAGTCTAAAGGGCTAAAGATGGACGCTGTGTTAGGAGGGAGCGTTAACCGGTCGCTAACGCTCCCTCCTAGGATCAGTCGATGACCAGACCGTGCTTCTTCGCGCCGAAGCTCAGCTTGTCGCCGGGCTTGAGCGTGACGTTGGGATCGGTGACGGTTTCGCCATTCACCTTGATCGCGCCTTCGGTCAGCTTGCGACGCACTTCCTTGTTGGAGGTGGCGAAGCCGAGGCCAGTGGTGGCCTGCACCACGGTGAGGCCTTCGGCGCCCAGGCTGACGGTCGGCAGGTTGGCGTCGGACGCGCCTTCCTCGAACGTCCGGCGGGCGGTTTCGGCCGATGCCGTCGCCGCGTCCAGGCCACGGCAAAGCGCCGTCGCTTCGTTGGCGAGGATTTTCTTCGCTTCGTTGATCTCCGCGCCTTCCAGCGCAGCGAGGCGGGCCACTTCGTCCATCGGCAGATCGGTGAACAGGCGCAGGCGATTGGCGACGTCGGCATCCGCCGTGTTCCGCCAGAATTGCCAATAATCGTAATGCGACAACTGGTCTTCGTTCAGCCAGACGGCGCCGCCCACGGTCTTGCCCATCTTCGTGCCGTCGGCATTGGTGAGCAGAGGCGTGGTGAGGCCGAAGACCTGCTGGCCGTCGACCCGGCGGGCGAGTTCGACGCCGTTGACGATATTGCCCCACTGGTCCGATCCGCCCATCTGAAGACGGCAGGCCGAACGGCGCGACAATTCCAGAAAGTCGTAGGCCTGAAGGATCATGTAGTTGAATTCGAGGAAGCTCAATGACTGCTCGCGGTCGAGGCGCAGCTTCACCGAATCGAAACTCAGCATCCGGTTGACCGAGAAATGCTGGCCGATGTCGCGCAGGAAGGGGATATATTCCAGCTTGTCGAGCCATTCGGCATTGTCGAGCATGATCGCGTCCGACGGGCCATCGCCGAAGGTCAGGAAACGTTCGAACACGCGCTTGATGCTCGCCACATTCTCCTGAATGAGGTCGTGGGTCAGCAGCTTGCGCGCTTCATCCTTGAAGCTGGGATCGCCGATCTTGCCGGTGCCGCCGCCCATCAGGACGATCGGCTTGTGCCCGGCCTTCTGCAACTGGCGCAGCATCATGATCGACACAAGATGACCGACATGCAGCGAGGGCGCCGTCGGATCAAAGCCGATATAGCCCGGCACCACCTGGCTTTTGGCGAGGGTGTCGAGACCCTCCGCATCGGTAAGCTGGTGGATGAAGCCGCGCGCTTCGAGCAGGCGCAGGAGATCGGACTGATAGTTGCTCATGGCGCGCGCCTGTAGCATTGGGACAGCGACTGTAAAAGAGGTGGAGTTTTCGATCATGCTAGCAATCGGCCTGATGTCCGGCACATCGCGCGACGGGATCGACGCGGCCCTGATCGAGACGGATGGCGAGGGGCAGGTCGAGGCGGTCGCTTTCCATGCCATGGAATATGATGATGGCTTTCGCCTGCGGCTGGCCGAGGCGTGCCAGCGGGCGATGGCGATGGACAAGTCGGGGTTCGAGCCGCTGATCGCATCTGTGGAGGCGGAACTGACCGAACGGCATGTGCAGGCGGTGGCGGACCTGCTGGGGCGCAGCGGGCATATTGCCGAGGATGTGGGGGTGATCGGCTTTCATGGCCATACGGTGGCGCATCGGCCCGAATGGGGGTGGACCTGGCAGATTGGCGATGGCGCGGGGCTGGCGGGCGCGTTCGGGATCGATGTCGTCGCGGACCTGCGCAGCGCGGATGTGGCGGCGGGCGGACAGGGCGCGCCGCTGCTGCCGGTCTATCATCGCGCGCTGGCCGATGGGCTGGCGAAGCCGGCGGCGATACTCAATCTGGGCGGCGTGGCGAACATCACCTTCATCGGGGCGGACGAAACGCTGATTGCGTTCGACACCGGCATGGCGAGCGGGCTGATCGACAACTGGATGCAGGCGCATGGGGATGCGGCCTATGATGCCGGGGGCGCCTGTGCCGCGCGGGGGGTAGTGGACGACGCGCGGCTGGCGGCGATGATGGCTGATCCCTGGTTTGCCGCGCCGCCGCCCAAGAGCATCGATCGCGAGCAGTTCAGCATCGAGGCGGTACGGGGGCTAAGTCTGGAGGATGGCGCGGCGACGCTGACGGCCTTCACGGCGGCGGCGGTGGCGCGGGGCGTGGATCATTTGTCGGAGCGGCCGGCGCAGATCCATGTCGCGGGCGGCGGTCGGCATAATGGGACGCTGATGGCGATGCTGGCGGAGCGGACCGGGGCGGAAGTGCTGAGCGTCGACGCGCTGGGCTGGGACGGCGATGCGCTGGAGGCGCAGGGTTTCGCCTATATGGCGGTGCGGCATCTGAAGCGGCTGCCGATCAGCTTTCCGGGGACGACCGGGGTGCCGGAGGCGATGACGGGCGGCGTGCTGTTCCGCGCTTAACTTCGCATATTTCCCGCAAGTTTCGACATTTTATTGCGCTTGCCTGATCCTATCCTAAAGCTGTGCGCCGATCATAATAGGAGATCGGCATATAGGACAGGCCGTCGCTTCGCTGGAGCAAGCGGAGGCATAACGGCGCTTCCTGCCGCAATCAGATCAGGCATTCGAGTACGGCGATCCATGGCAACTGGCTCCCGCTCTTTACCCTCTTTTTGAGGTGTCCCGAGGCATCAAGTGCGAGAAATTTATCGTCGACATTATCGTTCACTGAAGCGGCCCAAAAGCTTTTTTAAGCGGAGACAAGAGCTTTTTTAACACTTTCCTCCGCCGATCCTGCGCCCTTCAAAGGGTCTTTAAAGGATGGTTCAGACCCATTCAATGACCGATCCCGCCCAGCGCGTATAGGCGGGGTTTACCCGCTCGTAGGCCTGGAACCTTTCGAAGACGCCATAGTGGATCGCGTCATTCATGCCGGTCGCCAGATCAGCATCCTCGACCAGTAACACTGGGCGGCTCAGGCCCCTGTCCTTCTTGATAGACCAAAGGGCATTACGCTCGGCGATGGTCAGGTCAGCGAAGGTGAAGGCGAACTGCGCTTTCACGACGCCTTCGCCAATCCCGAACCCTCCGCCCGGCAGGTCCTGGCGCGTGCCGGTGTCAATCGGCGTCCGGCCCTCTCCAAACTCCCGATGCTTTTCGAAGGCCACGCCAAGGATCAGTGCGCCAGCATAGAGTGGCTGGCCCCCGGCCTGGGAAAGGATCAGGCGAAAGAAGCGCGACGTTGCCGGCGCAGCGAGGCGCGCAAAACAATGATGGCGTGGTCCGTCGCTGTCGGACGCGCGCATGGCACCGGAAGGCTTGATGGTGACCAGTCCGCCGCCCAGCGTGATCCCGCGCTGGATGGCCCAGGTCGCGGCGGCATCGGCATTGGTATAGCCAAGATAGAAACTGTCGACCGTCACCGCCGCGCCCATGTCGATGTCGATGGTGAGCGATGCGGCAGAGGGCGCGATCCACGCCTCGTTGGGATCAACAGTCAAAAGATTGGCGGCGCCGGTGCCGGTGACCGTGGGCGTCGCGGCGATCGGCAGCGGCTTGATGATCAAAACGCCGCTCATGCCAGCTTCCTCAATACGGTCAGATTGGTGCGCTCGACCTGCTCGACCTCCCGCGCACCGATCACAAAGACATTCGCGCCATTGGCATAGCCGGTACGGGATGCGCGCAGCGTCACCGGCTTTCCGATCAGATCGATGCGGAGGCCATCGACCTGAAGCACTTCTAGGACCATCGGCGCGCCGAACAGGGTGAGCTGCCGATTGGCCTCGGTTTCCGCGTCGGCCTTCTCCGCCAGCGCTGATACCAGTTCGGCCTTGGCGGCGAGGTCGCCCCATGCTGCCGCCAGCGCATCCGAACTGGCGACAGCAATAAGCGAGGCCGACTTCAGCCACGCGCCGAAATCAGCCTCTACGCTCACTGGGCGACCTCGGCCGCCAGCAGCTTCTCCATGCGCGCCTGCTCATGGCCCAGCAGGGTCAAAGCATTCTCGCGCATCTTGGCGAGGCCAGCGATGGCCTTGCCCACCGGCAGATCGCCCAGCGTGTCGGCCAGCGCCACCAGTTCGGCGAAGGCGGTGGCCAGGACATCGCTGCTGATCAGGGCAGCGGCTTTCTGCACATCGTCAATCAGGTCGGCGGCCAG
>NZ_FOGE01000015.1 GCF_900111125.1 Sphingobium sp. YR768 | reverse complement strand
CACCCGCTACGACAAGGATCCAGCCAATTTCCTCGCCGCAATCAAACTTATCTGCGTTCGAATCTGGTGCGCCGCATAATGAGTCTACGCGCTAAGCCCAGAAGGTCGCGAGTTGCCGGACGGCTGCTTCGGCCGCCGCGCGGTCCAGTTCCTCATTGGCGTCGCCATAGCCGAACCATTCGTCCTGCCCGGTCGGCTGCACGACGATGCCGTCGCGCCGGGCCAGCATCGACAGGCCCTGATAATAGACGCCATAGGTGACGCCGGGCTGGGGGATCAGCCAGGCGATCTGGCCGCGCACCGGGACGATGCTTTCGTCGCGCCACAGCGACCGGGCGCCATAGCCGGTGCAATGGATGATCGAGGATTGCTTCAGCCGGGTGACGTCACCGGGCGCTTGAAATTCCATCGGGACGATATGGCCGCCCGCGATCAGGAAATCGCTGGTCAGATGATGCATCAGGTCAGCGACGTTGAAGGTCAGCGAAGAGCTGCGCCGGGCGAAGGCCGGGCGAAAGGGATGGCTGCCAGGCGTCAAGTCGACGCTGCGCGGCGTGATGTCGGCCAGACGGGATTCGAGGCGCAGGAAGCCTGGCTTTCCATCGGTTAAGGGCGGATGACGCTGGGCGTCGGCACTGTCGGACAGCATGTAGCGATCGGTCCATTCGACAGGATCGCCGGCCATGCCGAGCATGGACTGGAAATAGGTGAAGGAGGTGCGGGCCATCCCCTCCCACCGGTCGGCGAAGCCGGCGTCGACAGATCCTTCCATCGCCACGCGGCTGTCCGGCGACCAGGTGCCGGTGGCGCGGGCGGAACGGACGAAGGGAAATTGCTCCTTGGTGTAGATGGTGACTTTTGCGCCCGCGCGCTGGGCGGTGAGCGCGGCGGTGAGGCCGAGCGCGCCCGCGCCGATCACCGCGATGTCGCGCACCCCGTCGGCCAGCGCCAGCGCGACGGCCCGCTCCGCCGAACCCCAGCTCAGGGACCAGCCACTGCCGCCATGGCCATAATTATGCACGACGCGCTTGCGGCCGACCTGCTCCACCTCGATCCGGGGGCCGGCGGCGCGGAAGGGACGCAGGCAGACTGTCGTGCGGAAGATGCGGTCAGGCGTAGCGCGCACCGGCTCCAGACCAGCCAGCGGATCGAAGGCGCCGCGTGCCGCCGATGCCAGAGTGAGAACGCCGGCACCGCCTGCCGCCCTGCCCAGAAATGTCCTTCTGTCCATGTTCCGCCCTCCCTGTAATCTGCTTTAAAGCCCAACGAATATGATCCGTCCAACCGCCAGAAGGCAAAGGACAAATCCACTGCGGTACGGCGCAGCAGGGGTTGCCCTGCCATGGTGAATGCAACATGAGTTACGCCATGCCCGCCCTGCGCCCCGAACGATCCATCATCATCCTGCTGCTGGCCCTGATCGTCGTGGTGACGGCGGTGAGCGGCACTTTCTGGCTCTATCGCGGGCAACAGGCGGAAATCACCTGGGTCAACCATACGCTGCGGGTCGAAAACCGGCTGTCGATGCTGCTGGCGCGCGTGCTGGCGGCGGAAAGCAGCCAGCGGGGTTTCATCCTGACCAAGCGCGAGGATTTTCTGGACCCCTATCAGGATTTCCGCGCGCACTGGCGCGACGAATGGGGCAGCCTGCGCAGCGACGTGCAGGACAATGTCGAACAGATGAAAGCGGTCGACGCGCTGGGCGCGATGATCGAACAGCGGGTCGGCATGCTCCAGACCGCGATCGAGCGGCGGCGCGAAGGCCGGTCGTTGCCTGAACAGGCCTTCCTGCCCGGTCTGGCCATGACCGCGCGCATCCGCGCTCATGTCGCCCATATGAAGGCGCGCGAGGAGCAGTTGCTGCGCGATCGCTCCATCGCCGCCAGCCGGATGAGCATCATGGTGACCGCCGGGCTGGCGCTGAGCGCCGCGCTGGTCATCATCCTGGGGCTGATGGCGCTGCGCAATGCCCAGCGCCGGGTGAGCGAGGCGGTGGAAAGCCGCGAGGCGCTGAGCGCCGCCCATGCGCAATTGATCGCCGAAGGGGAGGAGCGCGAGGCGGCGCAGGCGCAGTTGCGGCAGGTGCAGAAGATGGAATCCATCGGCCAGCTGACCGGCGGCATCGCCCATGATTTCAACAATATGCTGGCGATCGTCATCGGATCGCTGGACATGGCGCGGCGGCGGCTGGGCGAGGATGGCGATCCGCGCGTGATGAAGGGCATCGACAATGCGACCGAGGGCGCACAGCGTGCTGCGCAGCTGACGTCCCGCCTGCTCGCCTTTTCGCGTCAGCAACCGCTCGACCCGCAGCCGACCGACGTCAACAAGCTGGTCGGTGGTATGTCCGAACTGCTGCGCCGGACCATTGGCGAGGATATGCGGGTGGAATCCGTGCTGGCTGGCGGCCTGTGGCGCGCCAGCATCGACGCCAACCAGCTGGAAAGCGCAATCCTGAACCTGTGCGTCAATGCGCGCGACGCCATGCCCGGCGGCGGGCGGCTGACGATCGAGACGGCGAACGCGCATCTGGACGACAGCTATGCCGCCACCCATGACGAGGTAGCGCCGGGCCAATATATCATGGTGTCGGTGACGGACACTGGCACCGGCATGCCGCCCCATGTGGTGGAGCGCGCCTTCGACCCCTTCTTCACCACCAAGGGTGTGGGTAAGGGCACGGGGCTGGGCCTGAGCCAGGTGTTCGGCTTCGTCAAGCAATCGCGCGGCCATGTGAAAATCTATTCCGAGCCGGGCGAAGGCACGATCATCAAAATCTATCTGCCGCGCCATTATGGGGCGGACGCCGCACAGGGCTATGCCGCGCCCGCCACCGACAGCCTGCCCCGCGCACAGGGCGAGGAGATCATCCTGGTGGTCGAGGATGAGGACCGGGTGCGCCACATGTCGGTCGATTCGCTGCGCGAGCTGGGCTATACCGTGGTGCAGGCGTCCGACGGCGAGCAGGCGCTGGAAATGCTGGCGATCCAGCCGCGCATCGACATGCTGTTCACCGATATCGTCATGCCCGGCATCAACGGCCGCATCCTGGCAGACCGGGCGAGCGCGGAGCGGCCGGGGCTGAAGATACTGTACACCACCGGCTATACCCGCAACGCGATCGTCCATAACGGCATGCTGGACCCCGGCGTCGCCTTCCTCGCCAAGCCTTTCACCTTCGACCAGTTGGCGACGAAGGTGCGGCAGGTGCTGGATGGGGTGGCGTAAGGGTGGCGGAAAGCAGCGATTAATTCAGCCTTCCCCTTCTGAAGGATATGGAGCCTTGGCGACGAAAGAGCTAGAGCGGGATGACTTCACATTGAGTCGTCATTGCGAGCGCAGCGAAGCAATGACGGCGTGGATCAAACCAATCTCATCTCACTCTAGCTATTCGGTCGCGGCATTTGGTGTATCGGGTTGACGATGGATCCGGTCCGGCTGTGAAGTTCAGTTCTTTGCGATATATTCGTAAGGCGTGAGGCCGCTGAATGTCTTGAGCCAACGGGCGATATCGATGTGATGGAAGCCGACGGATAGCGCTTGATGCGTTGGCGCGTGGGCTAGCCTCCCTCGATACGGGGCCTTCAGTCTGGTCTTAAGGTCCTCGACCGTAGCCCGCTTAGAGTCTGTTTGGGAATGCGCCTTTGGCGCATTTTTCAAACGGTCTCTAACGCCACTTCGCCATCATCTTGGGGTTGATCCCCAATTCTGGCCTCAGCGTCGCGAGCGAAGCCCGCGCTATCGCCATATTGCTGCTCTGACGACGTGCGTGGTCGTGGCGCCCCGTGACGTACCTGCCATGTCGCTCCCTCCCATTCCTGCAAAACGATCACACCATCGAACCGTGGGACCAAAAACCAGCCAAAAGTCGCTTTATTGCGCGACCTGCCCATTCCGTAGCCGTTTTGTTACAAGCGCCTTGCGCACTGACGCACTCTGAAATCCCCCGGCGATAATCGCCGGGCATTTTCTCCGTTCGGGTCTGCACCAACGGAGAAACATATGGGACGCCCGTGGCTCGTCCACAGCGAAACCGCGCCCGTCGCCCAATTCCGGCCGCAACGGCTGTGCTTTTTCTTCAACGCGCAGATTCACCAGATATTCCACGCCTTGCCGATGGCGATCGAACTGTCGCGCGATCCCGGCTTCGCGATCGACGTCATGGCCGCGACCGAAGAGCATCTCGCGCTCGCCCGCGACATCGCCACCACCCGCGGCGCAGGCCCGGTCCGCTTCCTGCGCTGTGGCGGCCGCTGGCTCGACGCGCTGTCCGCCGTCACTGGCGGATCGGCCCCGCCCAAGATCGCTGCCCTGCTCGCCGCCCGCCGATCGCTGCGCCACTATGACGCCATCGTGGTGCCGGAACGCACCTCGCTGCTGCTCAAGCGACTGGGCCTGTCGCAGACCCGCTTCATCCACACCTGCCATGGCGCGGGCGACCGGGCGGTCGGCTATGACCGGCGCATCGCCCAGTTCGATTTCGTCCTGCTCGCCGGCGAAAAGCAGCGGCGCCGGATGCTGGAGGAAGGGCTGATCCGCGAAGGCCATTATGCCATCGCAGGGTACAGCAAGTTCGACCTGACACGCCGCCATGGCGAACGGCAGCAGCTGTTCCCGCAGGAACGGCCGACCATCCTCTACAATCCGCATTTTTCGACCAGCCTCTCCTCCTGGGCGTCGATGGGGGAGGATATCATCCGCCAGTTCGCGCAGGACGACCGTTTCAACCTGATCGTCGCGCCGCACATCCGCCTCTTCGACAATCGCCGCAAAAGGGCGGCGATGGAAAGCCGGCTGGCCCCCTTTGCGGACCTGCCCCATGTTCATATCGATCTGGGCAGCCGGGCCAGCGTCGACATGCGCTATGTCCATATGGCCTCGCTCTATCTGGGCGATGTCAGCAGCCAGATTTACGAATATCTCGCCCGCCCGCGCCCCTGCCTGTTTCTGAACAGCCACCGCGCCGACTGGCAGGAAGACCGCAGCTACGGCCACTGGCGCTACGGCCCGGTGCTGGAGACGGCGGACGGCATTGTCGATGCAGCCGCCCGCGCCATCGCCGATCATGCCAGCTACGAAGCCGCGCAATATCAGGGCGTCGCCCATACGTTCGATCCCACCCTGGATCGCGCCGGCGCTCGCGCCGCGCAGGCCGTGGCCGCATTCCTGGCCCGCACCGCCCCATCCTCCCGGCCCCATGTCGAAGGCCTTCCGCATCTGGAGTTCGCCCATGGCTGAAACACCCGCCCTTGCACTCTCTCATATCTGGCTGGTCGCGCGCGTCTATGAACCCGATGAAGGCGGGGTGCAGACCTATGCCCGCGAAGTCGGTCGCGCTTATGCGATGCAGGGGCGGCGCGTCACCATCTTCGCCAAAAGCTCGGCCGGGCCGCGCCGCGTGCAGGATGGCGGCATCCGCCTGATCGACGTCGGAGAGGCGTCGATGCTGACCGTCTATTGGCGCCTGTTCCGGGCCATGCTCTCCGCCTGGGCCAAGGGTGAGCGGCCCGAGCTGATTCATGCCTGCACCTGGCGCGCGGCGCTGCCCGCCTTGCTCTTTCCCCGTCCGCTGGTCGTGACCATCCATGGCCGGGAAGTCGGGCGCCCGCGCGGCATCGCCTTCGCGCTGTTGCGCCTGACGTTGAAGCGGGCGCGCCGCATCGTCGCCGTCAGCGACGTGACCCGCGCGCTGTTGCTAGAGCGCCTGCCCGATCTTGCCAGCCGCACCGTCACCGCCTGGAATGGCGTGGTGATGCCGGCCGAACGCCCCGCCACGGCCTTCGCGCGCGGCAATAGCGGCGCGCAACTGCTCACCGTCTGCCGCCTTGTCGCCCGCAAGAATGTCTCGGCCGCCGTCCGCGCCATTGCCGGTTGCGTGCAGACGGGCGCGCGCCTGCGCCATGTCATCGTCGGGCGCGGCGTCGATTCCGTGCGGGTGCGCGAAACCATCCGCCATTGCGGGCTGGATGGCGTGGTGACGATGGCGGGCTATGCCTCCGACGCGGAACTGGCCGCCGCCTATGCCGGCGCCGACATCTTCCTCCACCCTCAGATCGCGCTGGAGGATGGCGCGGAAATCGAAGGCTTCGGCCTGTCCATTGCCGATGCCATGGCGCAGGGCCTGGTGTGCATCGTCGGACAGGATGGCGGCCCGTCCGAACTGGTTCGTGACGGCGTCACCGGCCTTGTCGTGGATGGCCGTTCGGTCGAGGCGATTCAGGCGGCGATCGACATGCTGGTCGCTGATCCGGCGCTCTGCCGCCGTCTGGGCGACCGGGCACGCCAATGGGCGGCGGAAAGCCTGTCCTGGGACCGGCATTGCAGCCTGTCGCTGGGCGAAGGCGAAACTGCCAGCCCGCCCCCCGCTTCCCTGGCGGAGGCTGCCTGATGGGACCGATCGTCCATATCGGCTATCACAAGACGGGCACCACCTGGTTTCAGGACAGCTTCTATCCCGCCGTCCGCAATCGCCGCTACATCCCCCGCGCGATCGCGCGCGGCGCCTTCCTCGACGCGGGCGCGCTGCATTTCGATCCGGCGCAAGCGCGCGCACGACTTGGTGAATCGCCCGACACCATGATCCTGTGCGAGGAGAATCTGAGCGGCGGGCTGCATAATGGCGGTCTGGCCGGCAATCTGTCGAAGGATGTCGCCGACCGCATCCTGCGCACCCTGCCCAACGCGCAAATCGTCATCTTCGTCCGCGATCCGCTGTCCGCCATCATTTCCGCCTGGCTGCAATATGTAAAGGGCGGCGGCACCTTCAGCCTGAGACGCTATATGTTCGGGCGCGATCGCCTGAGCCCCGTCGCGCCGGAACGGGACGAGGCCCCCGGCTTCCGCCTCGATCATTTCGACACGATCCGCCTGATCAATCATTATGACGCCCTGTTCGGCCCCAGGCAGGTCCATGTCTTTCGCTATGAGGATTTTCGGGCCGATCCGCGCGGTTTTGCCGCCGCCTATGCCGCCCGCTTCGGGCTGGACGTCGATCTCGCCCATGTCGACTGGGGCCGGCGCAATCCCTCGCTCAGCCGCTCGCTGCTGTGGCTGGCCAGAGGCCTGAACCTGTTCACCCGACGCGCGGTCGCGGACAAGAGCTGGCTGGTGCATATTCCCGGCTGGTACGGCCTCAGCCGCCGCCTGTTGCGCGCAGCCAATACCAGCGGCCGCTTCGGGCGCCCGCTGACGACCAACGACCTGCTTGACGCGGGTCTGGCCAGCCGCCTGCGCGCCCATTTCGCATCGAGTGAACAGTTGCTGGCCGCCCGGTTGCAGTGGCAGGCGCGGGCCGATCAGGAAGATAAGACGGTTTTGCGCTGGCGGCAGCGTCCTCACCTGCATGACGGGCCTCAACAGTCGCCTTCTTATCGTTGATAAGGACACCACCCTGCTGGCCAGCCTGGCCGATGATTTCGCGCCCTATGGCTTTGCGATCGATTCCGCCCTCAACGCACACATGGTGCGGGAGAGGCTGGCGCAGAATGACTATGCACTGGTCATCCTGGACACGCTGGCCGTGCCGGATGAAGCGCCCGCCCTGCTGCGGGAACTGGCCGTGGCGCGCAGCCTGCCGGTCATCGTCCACTCGACTGCCTGCAACGAGGCGGAACGGATCGCCGCACTGGAAATGGGCGCGGAAGATTGCCTGTGCAAACCGGCTAATCCACGCGAATTGCTGGCCCGCATTCGCGCCGCCCTGCGTGGACGCAAGGGACCTGCATCGCGCATTGATACCCCGGCCCGTGCCTTCGCCTCTTTCGAAGGCTGGCGTGTCGACCTGACCACCGGGCAACTCTTCAATCCGGTCGGTGCGCCGATTTCGCTGTCTGACGGCGAATTTCAGCTATTGCGCGTCTTCATTCAGCACCCCCGCAAGATACTGGATCGCGCCGTCCTGCTCGATCAGGTCTATGGATCGGCCAGCGAGCATTTCGATCGGTCGATCGACGTGCAACTCTGCCGTCTGCGCCGCAAATTGTCGGTCAGCGGGCTGAAAGGTCCGGTCATCCGCACTATCCGCAATGAAGGCTATATGTTCGTCCACAATGTGACTGCCTGACCCTGAAGAAGACGCAGGCGCTTGACCAATGGGCGAAGAGAAGGGCATCCAGCGGCATCATCTTTCCGTCCGGCATGACGTCCGCCAGCGCCGGGTGATATCAAGGTTTCGCATATGCCCCTGCCCCATGCCCGCTACATCGTTCTGGAACATGAAAGCGCCTGGAAGATCAATCTGAACAATAAATATTACGGCCCCTTCCCGACACAACAGGAAGCGGTCGACACCGCCACGGACACGGCGAAAAAAGCAAGCGAGGCCGGCTATCCAGCTTCGGTCCTGCTGATGAAGGGCACGGCTTTCGACACATTATGGACCAGCGTTCAGGACTGAACCCGGCAATTCTGTCGAACGCTGTCATTTTTTCCTCGAAAGAGGGAACCTAACCCGCCACACGGTTTTATCTCTCACCGAGTTTGATGAGCTGTGGAATGAGCAAGAAGGTTCTGATCGTAGAGGACGAAATTTTCGTCGCACTGGAAATCGAGCAAATCGTCGAGGATGCCGGATTCGATGTCGGCGCCATCGCCGCTGACCGGGAAGCCGCGCTTGCCAGCGCTGCCGATTGCGACATCGCCCTTGTCGACCTGAACCTGCGTGATGGCCCGACCGGGCCGCAGATCGGCATCGAATTGGCCAGCCAGCATGGCATCAAGGTCATCTATGTCACCGCCAACCCGGCTCAGATCGGCGAAGCTTCCATTGCGGCCCTTGGTGTCATCACCAAGCCATTCCGTGCCCACAGCATTTCGGCTGCTCTGAAACTTGCCGCCACCGATGCACCCGATCTTCTCGCCGCCGAAATCGCTGGCTTTACGCCCTTCCCACCGCCCGGCTCATGGAACGGGATGGAATCCAGAGGCTGAGGCACAGCCCGTCCGGCTGCCAGTCCCGCACGATCCGGCCGCCCAGTTGCCGTTCGACACTAAGCGTCATCAGACGACTGCCAAAGCCCGCCACCCCGGATGGCGACACGGTCGGACCGCCCGTTTCCTGCCATTCGATCCGCACATCGGCGCCTTCCTGCACGATATGGACGTGAATCCGGCCCTCGGCGGTAGACAGGCCGCCATATTTCGCCGCATTCGTCGCCAGTTCATGGAACAATAGCGCCAGCGGCGTTGCCGATCGATCGTCGATCCGCGGATCGTCACCCGACAGCAGGATGCGCGATTTCTGACCGCTACGATAGGGCGCAAATATCTGGTCGAGAATACCCCATAGCCGCCCCTGCCCCTGACCGACCTGCGGCGCGGATTCGGCGCTATGGGGACGCACGAAATCATGCGCCCGGCCCAGCGCCAATATGCGATCGCGCAGATCCTCCGCCACATCGCCGATTTCGGGATGCTGACGCGCCGACAGGCCGATCAGCCCGGCAATGACCGAAAAGATATTCTTGATCCGGTGCGACAGTTCATGCGCGATCATCTCGCGCTCTTCCATCATCAGCCTTTGTTCGTGGATATCGGTGCAGGTGCCGATCCAGCGGACGATATGGCCATCGACATCGCGGATCGGCAGCGCGCGACCCAGCGTCCAGCGATACTCGCCGCTATGATGCCGCAGCCGATATTCGATCTCATAGGGATCGCCGCTCTTCAGGCTTTGGCGCCACTTGTCCCACGCGCGGGCCTGATCATCGACATGGAACATCCCGTTCCACGCCGCTCCATCGGTCGATCCGGCCGGTACGCCGGTATATTCGTACCAGCGGGCATTATAATAATCATGATAGCCGTCCGGCAGCGTAGACCAGACCATCTGCGGCATGGCGTCGGCCAGCGTGCGGAACATGCGATCGCTGTCGGCCACCGCCGCCGCATCCTGCCGCTGCTGAAGGATCGTCTCGCGATCGCGACGCCGCCCTTCCAGTTCGACCATCACCTGCCGCGCCAGCAGCGTCAGCCCCTGCCGCTGGAGCGGGGTCAGGTCCGCGCGCGGCTGCGTATCGATGATGCAAAGCGCGCCCAGAGGTTCGCCATCCGCATCCGTCAGCGGCGCACCGGCATAAAAGCGGATATGCGGCGCTCCCGTGACCAGCGCATTGTCGGCAAAGCGCGCGTCCTGCGTGGCATCGGGCACGACGAAAATCGCATCGCCCAGCATCGCCAGCGCACAGAAGGAGACATCGCGCGGCGTCTCCTCCGCATCCAGCCCGGTGCGCGCCAGAAAGCGCTGGCGCACATCCTCCACGATGCTGACAAGGGCGATCGGCGCATCGCATAATTGCGCCGCAAAAGCGGTAATATCGTCGAGCGTGCGGAATCCCCCGGCGTCGAGCTCATAGAGCGCCAGCAGCGCGGCCCGATCGGTTGCCAGCCCCCGCCCTTCAGCCATCACGCCGCTCAGCCATCGCTGACCCGCTCGATATCGGCGCCAACGGCGGAGAGCTTTTCCTCCAGCCGTTCATAGCCGCGATCCAGATGATAGACGCGGTTGACCTGGGTTTCGCCTTCGGCCGCCAGACCCGCCAGGATCAGGCTCATCGATGCGCGCAGGTCGGTCGCCATCACCGGCGCGCCGACCAGCCGGTCGACACCGCGCACGATCGCCGTGCGGCCATTGACGGCGATATCGGCACCCATGCGCGCCAGTTCGGGCACATGCATGTAGCGGTTCTCGAAGATCGTCTCGGTCAGCACCGACGCGCCATCGGCCAGCGTCAGCATCGCCATGAACTGCGCCTGCATGTCGGTCGGGAAAGCCGGGAAGGGCGCGGTCGACAGGGTCAGGGGCTTGAGCTTGCCATCGGAGGCGACACGAATGCCGTCCTTATGCACGTCCACCTGCACGCCCGCATCACGCAGGGCAGACAGGATCGCCTGCATGTCCTCGGCATTGGCGCCGATCAGGTCGAGCGAACCACCCGTGATCGCGGCGGCGCAGGCATAGCTGCCCGCCTCGATCCGGTCGGGCATGACGCGATAGGTCGCGCCGTGCAGCCGGTCCTTGCCATGGATCACCAGACGCGAACTGCCGATGCCCTCGATCTCCGCGCCCATGGCGACCAGAAGGTTGCACAGATCAACGATTTCCGGTTCGCGTGCGGCATTTTCAAGGATGCAGGTGCCCTTTGCGAGCGAGGCCGCCATCAGCGCATTTTCCGTCGCACCGACCGACACGACCGGGAAAGTATAGAGACCGCCGGGCAAACCGCCGTCGGGCAGGCTGGCACGGACATAGCCGGCCGCGATTTCGATGATCGCGCCAAAGGCTTCCAGCGCTTTCAGATGCAGGTCGATCGGGCGATTGCCGATGGCGCAGCCGCCAGGCAGCGACACGCGCGCTTCGCCCGCACGGGCCAGCAAGGGCCCCAGCACCAGGATGGAGGCGCGCATCTTGCGTACGATGTCATAGGGCGCCTCGGTCGAGGTCACGCGGCCCGCCCGCATCGTCATGACGCGGCCGAAATCCTCGGGCCTTGCGCCCTCGATCATGGTCGACACACCAAGCTGATTCAGCAGATGACCGAAACTGTCGACATCGGCCAGACGCGGCAGGTTGCGCAGCGTCACCGGCTCGTCAGTCAGCAACGCGCAAGGCAGCAGCGTCAGGGCGGCGTTCTTCGCGCCGGAGATGGGAAGGCGGCCGGAAAGCGCTTTGCCGCCGCGGATATGAATACGGTCCATTGGACAGCGTTCATAACGTCTCCCGCGCGCCGTGCAAGGCGGCTCGACGGCCATCTGGCATAGTTAATCGCCGCGGCGGCACGGCATGCAACATATTTGCAAAGCGGCAGCATCCCTTGATCGAGTTTAGTGCAGATTCTGAAAATGCAGCCAAAAGGCAGATCAGGCGTTCTGCCATCGTAACGACAATTTCGGAAAAAGGTGTTCTTGGTGGCAAATAGCTGTTTCGCGACAAGATTGGCCAAGCAAGTGCCGCTGTCGGAAGCGGAAAAGGAAGCGTTGGCCCGGCTTGAGGAAAATCCGCGCAAGGTGAAGCGCGGCGCCATGATCCAGCGCGTCAACGAAACCGTAACGGAATTGTTCGTCCTGCGCGAAGGTCGGGTGATGAGTTTCGTCATCCTGCCCGATGGCAGCCGACAGATATTGCGTGTCTACTTCCCCGGCGACTTCATCGGGTCGGCCAGCACGATCTACAGCAAGGCGCCGGAGTCGCTTATCGCATTGTCGGACGCGATCATCTGTCCGTTCGACAAACATGCGCTACGTCGACTGCTGGAAGAATATCCGCGGGTCGCCGCCCTGCTCTTTCTGCTGTCCAATGCCGAACGGGTCTCGATGACGGACCGTCTGGCTGCACTGGGCCGCACATCGGCCAAGGCGCGGGTCGCTTCCTTCCTGCTCGACATGTTCGACCGGCTGCGCGTCACCGACGACAGCATCATCGACAGTTTCGACCTGAAGCTGACGCAGGAGGAAATCGGCGATTCCATCGGCCTGACGTCCGTTCATGTGAACCGCATGATCCGGCAGATGGAGCAGGAAGGCCTGATCAGCCGGTCCAATGGCCGCATCACGCTGAAGGAAATGGGACGGCTGGAGGAAATCGGCCATTATACCAACCGGCATAAGGATATGGATCTGGACTGGCTGCCGATCGGCTGAGGCACGTAGCTTACAGGGCCTCTTCCCCTGTCGAAAAGCATTTGCGTCGGCACGCCGATTGTCCAAGATTTCCACCGTCGGCCCAAACCCCGGCGAGGAGGCAATGATGCGGGTGATGATATTGGTGAAGGCGACCGAGGAAAGCGAAAAGGGCTTCCAGCGATCGCCGGAAACGGACGCCATGATGGAGGCGATGGGCCGGTTCAACGACGCGCTTCAGGATGCCGGCATCCTCATCATGGCCGATGGCCTGACCGAATCCGCGCGGGGCAAGCGCGTCGCCTTCGATGGCGCGACCCGCACCGTCATCGATGGCCCCTTCCCCCAGCCGAATGAACTGGTCGCCGGCTTCTGGCTATGGGAGGTCAAGGATATGGACGAAGCGGTCGCCTGGGTGAAGCGCTGCCCCAACCCCATGCCCGGCCCCAGCATCATCGAAATCCGTCCGCTCCATGATCTGGACGACCTTGGCTGAGGCGTAGCGCCCTCGTCATTATGGACGCTTCATCCAGCGGCTTTGCCTTTGCCGCCAAAGCCGCTAAAGCCGCGCCCCATGACAGAGACAGCTACAAAACCCGCACCCAAGGACTGGATTCTCGGCATTCATGCCTATGTGCCGGGCAAGGCCGCGACCGACGATGGTCGTCCGCTGATCAAGCTGTCCGCCAATGAAAATCCGCTCGGCACCGGCGCGGCCGCGCGCGCAGCGCTGGTGGCGGCGACCGCCGATCTCGCTACCTATCCCGATCCCGGCGCAACGAAGCTGCGCGAGGCGATCGGCGCGGCGCATGACCTTGATCCCGCGCGGATCATCTATGGCACCGGGTCGGACGAACTGCTGCATATCGCCGCCTCCGCTTATGCCGGGCCGGGCGATGAAATATTGTTCATGCGCTATGGTTTTTCGGTCTATGACATCGCCGCCCGTCGCGTGGGCGCGACCCCGGTCGAGGCGCCGGACGCCGATTATGCGACCGATGTGGACGCCCTGCTCGCCGCCGTGACCGAGAAGACGAAGGTCGTCTTCCTCGCCAACCCCAATAATCCGACCGGCACCATGACCAGTCGCGAGGAAATTGCGCGCCTGCACGCCGGTCTGCGCCCCGACATATTGTTCGTGCTGGATCAGGCCTATGCCGAATATCTGGACGCGGACGAGGATGATGGCGGGCTGGAACTGGCACGCACCGCGTCCAATGTGTTCGTCACCCGCACCTTCTCCAAGATTTACGGCCTGGCCGCCGAACGCATCGGCTGGGGCTATGCCAGCGCCGATGTGATCGACATTCTCCATCGCATCCGCGCGCCGTTCAACGTGACGACGGCGGGACAAGCGGCGGCGATCGCGGCGATCGGCGATACGGGCTGGGTCGAATCGAGCCGCACCCACAATGCCCGCTGGCGCGAATGGCTGGCGGGCGAGATCGCCGCGCTGTCCAACCATGGCCTGCGCGTCGTGCCGAGCAAGACCAACTTTCTGCTGATCCTGTTCAACGGCAAGCTGACCGCCGAAGCGGCGATGAAAGGCCTGTGGGACGAAGGCTATGCCACCCGCTGGCTGCCCGGACAGGGCCTGCCCAACGGCCTGCGCATCACTATCGGCACCAAAGCGCAGACCCGCGCGGTCGCCAACAAGCTGCGCGCCATGGCGGAGTCGGCCTGACGCCATGCTGCCTTTCGCCCGCGTCACCATCATCGGCCTGGGGCTGATCGGCTCCTCCCTCGCCCGCGCGATCCGGGCGGAGATGCCGACCGTGCGCGTCACCGGCCATGACGCCGATCCCGCCGTACGGGAAACCGCGCGGCGCATCGACCTGTGCGACAACATTACCGACACGGCAGGTGCGTCCGTGACCGATGCCGATCTGGTCATCCTGTGCGTTCCCGTGCGCGCCATGGGCGCGGCGGCGGCGGAGATTGCCGATGACCTGCCTACAGACGCGATCATCAGCGATGTCGGCTCCTGCAAGGCGGACGTGCTGGCGCAGCTCAATGCCGCGCTGCCCGGCCGCAGGATCATCCCCGCCCATCCCGTCGCGGGCACGGAAAATAGCGGGCCGGAGGCCGGCTTCGCCACTCTGTTCAAGGGCCGCTGGTCGATCGTCACCCCGCCTGCCGATGCCGATCCGGTTGCGGTCGAGCGGGTGGTCGAGCTATGGCGGCGCGTCGGCGCCGATGTCGAAACGATGGACCCCGCGCATCATGACATGGTGCTGGCGGTGACCAGCCATCTGCCGCACCTGATCGCCTACACCATCGTCGGCACTGCCAGCGATCTGGAAAATGTCACCCAGAGCGAGGTGATCAAATATTCGGCCGGCGGCTTCCGCGACTTTACCCGCATCGCCGCGTCGGACCCGACCATGTGGCGCGATGTGTTCCTGGCGAACAAGGATGCGGTGCTGGAAATGCTCCAGCGCTTTTCAGAGGATCTGTCGGCGCTTCAGCGCGCGATCCGCTGGAATGACGGCGACGCGCTGTTCAACCTGTTCACCCGCACCCGCGCGATCCGCCGGTCGATCATCGAACAGGGGCAGGACGACGCAAAGCCGGACTTCGGCCGGTCGCACTGATCCTCAGTTCAGAGCGTTGATCGCGGCGTGGACGCGAATTTCCGCCTCCTTGCGATCAAGACCGGTGGGCAGCATTTCGCCAACTTTGTAAGTGATCACGCCCGCCCGCTTCAGGAATTTGCCGCGCGGCGACACCCGGCCGCTGTCGATCGCGATCGGCACCACTGGCAGGCCGAGCAGGCCGTAAAGCCCCGCGAAACCGGCCTTCAAGGGCGGCGATTCTCCATGGGGAACACGCGTCCCTTCCGGGAAGAGGCAAATGGGGCGCCCCTGCGCTATCCGATCCCGCGCTTCGGCCCGCAGGGTACGCAGCGCACTGGCGCCCGCCGTACGCTCGATCGGGATCAAGCCGTAACGCCGGGCAATCCCGCCCCAGAGCGGGATATCGAACAATTCCCGCTTCGCGCCGATCGCCGGCCGATCGAGCAGGCAGAGCATGTCGATCGTCTCGAACATCGATTCATGCTTCACGATATAGAGATAGGGGCCGATCGGCAGATCGCCCTCCACCACGATCTTCTGCCCCAATATCCACTGGACGCAGGCGCGATGGAAACGGCTCCAGCCCGTGGCGGTGCGCTGCACCGTCAGCGGCGTGACCCAGCCGAACAGCATCGCCCACAGCACGAAGAGCAAGCTCCCGCTGTAGAAGAGCGCCATGAAAATGAGGGAACGCAAGGCAGTGAGCATAGGACCTGTCTTCAAATACCGATCAGCGCGGCGACCCGCCGCAGCAGATATTTATTATATTCGCGCAGCAACATGGTGAGGCTGGGACGGCTGGGCACCGCATCATAGACCAACGTGACGCGGGCGGGCAGCGCCTGACGCAGTTCCAGCGCGGAACGCCGCATATGCCAGTCGGTGGTGATCAGTCGCACGGTCTTATAATCGCGCCGCTCCAGCCAGCGCGCCGTCTCGATCGCATTGGAACGGGTATCGATCGCCTCCCGGCCCAGCGTGATGCAGCAACTGAACAATTGCTCCGGCGCCTTATACTCCGCCGCCAGTTCGACCGGACGGACCGACCGGTCGACGCCGGAAATCAGCATCCGCTTGGCCGCGCCATCCTCCAGCAGGGCCAGGCCCCGGTCGATCCGCCCCGCCCCGCCGGTCAGCACGACGATCGCATCGGTCGGCCGCCCATCGAGCGGCTGGGGCAGAAAGATCGCGAACCAGGCAAAACCCAGCATCCAGCCGAGCAGAATCACGGAGAAGAGGCGAACGATCATAGCGATCGCCCCAGCGCTCGCAGCACGGTCCAGCGCGCGGTCAGCGTCGCCAGCAGAACGCCCAGCAGCGGCAACGACGCCAGCACGATCCAGCCGCGCGTGTCGAGCGTGACGGCCCCCAGCAATTCCGACCCCATGGCCGTCAGCCGCAAGCCGATCAGGACGATCACCAATATGGCGAAGGCGAAGCCCAATGCGCTGCCGAGAAAAGCATCGAGGCCTATGCGCCGCTGAAACAGGCGCGCGATCTGCACGTCGGTCGATCCCATCAGATGCAGCACGTCAATAGTGGTGCGATGGCTGTCATGCGCGCCGCGCGCCGCCAGCACGACCACTGCGCCGGTGGCCAGGATCATCAGCAGGACGACCCCGCCGGCCAGCCAGCCGAGCGCACCCAGCAAACCCGCCAAAGGCAGCAGAAACGCGGCATGCGGTTCGATCCGCAGCTTGGACGACAGGCCACCGAGCAGACGACGCAGACGATCGACATTCGCATCGGCATCCCCCGGCGTCAGCATGACGTCGATCAGCGCCGGAACCGGCAGGTCGCCGCTGGTCGCCGCATCGCCCAGCCATGGCCGCAACTGGTCGGCCAGCAACGCCGGATCGACCGGATCGGCTGCGCGAACGCCATCCGCCCCACGCAACGCCTGCAACGTGCGGGCAGCAAGCCGATCGCGCGCCGCCGCATCGGCTTCCACCACCTGGACGCTGGCCCGACCGGCCAGGTCGGCGCTCATGGAACGGACGGCTGCGCCCAGGCCAAGACCGGCGGCGGCGGACAGCACGGTCAGGAACATCATGATCGCGATGATCCATGGCATCGGCCCGGCCACCCGGCCTTCGGGCAGCAGGCGGTTGCGCGCGGCAGCCGCAGCCTTCCGATTGGCATGGCCTGTCATCATGGCCGTTCCTGCGAGCGCGGCGGATAACGGAGTGTGCCGGTGGGATCGGCCAGCCGCCCCTTGTCCAGCTTCATCATCTGCGCGCCCTTCACCTGCGCGATCAGTGGCAGGTCATGGGTGGCGACGACGATCGTGGTGCCAAGACGGTTGAGCGCTTCGAACAGGGTCATCAGGCGGCGGGCCATGTCCGCGTCGACGTTGCCGGTCGGTTCGTCGGCCACCAATATTTCGGGGCGACCGATCACGGCGCGGGCGATAGCGACACGCTGCTGCTCCCCGCCGGACAAGGTTGCCGGGCGCGCATCACCGCGATCGCCCAGCCCCACCCAATTGAGCATTTCCGCCACCGGCGCGTCGATCTCGCTTTCCTCCATGCCCGCGACGCGCAGCGGCAGCGCGATATTGTCATAAGCGGACAGATGCGGGACGAGGCGGAAATCCTGGAAGACGACGCCGATGCGTCGGCGAAAGCCCGGCAATCGCTTGCGCGGCAACGTTACCACATCTTCGTCGAACAGGCGAATGACGCCCCGACTGGGCCGCTGCGCCAGATACAGCAATTTGAGCAGCGACGTCTTGCCCGCACCCGATGCGCCGGTCAGGAAGTAGAAGCCGCCGCTGGCAAGAGAAAAGCTGACGTCGGACAGGGTTTCACTGTCCAGACCATAGCGCAGGCCAACATTCTCGAACTGGACGATGGCCGACATGTCTGAAATCTGGCGCCTCTGCGCTCCCTGCGTCCCGAAGCCACCGCCATGGCACAGCGGGCAGGGCGACGTAAAGCCCGCGCCGCGCGATCAGGCGAGTCGCATTGCATCGCATGTCGGATTGTTGCCGCTTGCGCGCGAGTCCCTGCCATGCCTATGAAGCGAAATGATCCTGGTGTGCCCCAATTGCGCGACGCGCTATGTCGTGCCCGATAGCGCCGTAGGCCAGAATGGCCGCCAGGTCCGGTGCGCGGCCTGCAAACATAGCTGGTTCCAGGAACCGGCCGTCCTGCCCCCGCGCGAAGAAGCGCCGATAAGCGCGGCCGCGCCCGTCGTCACACCAACGGTGCAGCCACCGGCCCCGCCACCTCCCGCACCGCCTGCCGTCGCGGATATCCCGGTAACGCCACCCGCGCCTGAAGCCGAAGCGGCTCCCGTGGCGGAGGACGCACAGGAAGAGGCACAAGCCGTGCCGCCCCCCGCCAGCGCCGCTCCGTTCGACAATCGCTTCGACGACATCTATGCCGGTGCGCCGGTCGATCCGGTGCAGGAAAGCCATTTCGCGCCAGCGCCCCCGTTCAAGCCGCGCCGCAATCCGATCAAATTGTGGACCTATGCGGCCGCGGCTTTCTTCCTGCTCGTCGCGGCGGCGGGCGGCGCGCTCTATTATTTCGGCCCGCCCAGCTGGATGGTCGCCATGGGCATCGTCCCGGAAGAAGGCGATCCGGACCTGCTCTTCTATCTGTCGAAGCCGGCCGAACGCCGCAAGCTGCCGACCGGGGAGGAATATTTCGCCTTCGGCGCGCGCATCGTAAACAGCGGCGCGCAGACGCTGCCGGTGCCGCCGGTGCTGGTGCAACTGCGCGACCGGCAGAACCGGCTGGTGTTCAGCTGGACGACCAAGGCGGACAAGAGTCGGCTGAAACCCGGCGAGGAAGCGTCGATCAACGAAAGCCGGATCGACATCCCGAAAAACGCCGAAAATCTCTCACTGACCTTCGTGCCCTGATCCGATCGGTCAGGGGTAACTGACCGTCTTGGGCCGCCCTTGCGGAATCGGAATAAATTCCTGATCATCGCCGGGGATCAGCGGGAAGCGCATCGCGTCCCAATCCTCGCGGGCCTGCATCAGCCGCTCCGGCGTCGAGGCGACGAAATTCCACCAGACATGGCGCGGCGAGGTGAAGGCCTCTCCCCCGCATAGCACGACCCGGCCGCCATCGACGCTCATCAACGTCGCGGAAACGCCGGGACGCAGGACATAGAGGGTCTGCGGTGCCAGCAGCAGCCCATCAAGTGCAGCGTCCCCGCCCGACACATAGAGCGCCCGTTCGTCCGCCGACGGATCGATGGGAATTCGGCTGCCTGGTGCGAGCTGGATATCGGCGTAGATGGTCTGGGCATAGGTGGTGACGGGTGACGTCGCGCCCCAAAGCGAACCCATGATGACACGCGCACGCACCGCGCCATCCTCGATCACCGGCAGGCCGCCTTCGCTCACATGCTCGAAGGCCGGGTCCATCTCCTCGAACCGGTCAGGCAAGGCGAGCCAGGTCTGGATCGCGGAGAGTTTCGACAGCTTCGCGCGATCCTCGTCAGGCGAGCGCTCCGAATGGACGATGCCCTTGCCGGCCGTCATCAGATTGACCGCGCCCGGCTCGATCAACTGCTCGGTGCCCAGCGAATCCCGGTGAAGGAAGCTGCCTTCATACATGTAAGTCACGGTGGCGAGGTTGATATGCGGGTGCGGCCGCACGTCGATCCCCTGCCCCGCCCCGATCTTCGCCGGCCCGGCCTGATCGAAGAAGATGAACGGGCCGACCATGGTCCGCCCCTTCACGGGCAGCGAGCGATGCACCTTGAAATCGCCCAGATCATGGGTGGTCGGGGTGATCGCCTGAATAATGAAGTCGTCCGGCGTCATCAGGCTTCCTCAGGCGCGCGGGCCTTGATGGCGAGGGCGTGCACCTTGTCACGCAACAGGTCGGCGAGCGCGGCGTTGACGAGGCGCTGGCGCCCGACGCGGCTTTGCCCTGTGAAGCGATCGGCCACGATCTCGACCGTGAAATGGCTTTCCCCCGACCCGTCATGGCCGGCATGGCCACGATGTTTCTCGCTGTCGTCGATGACGGCGAGATGGGCGGGCGACAGGGCGGCACGCAGCCGCGCTTCGATTTCGGTGGCAACGGGGCCTTTGAGGTCGGTGGTCATGTCCCCTATATAGGCTGCTTTGTCAGCCATGCCATCAGGACAATCTTGAGCACCGACCCGTTTTCGACCCGCCGTTTCAACCGTTTCCATGGCCGCGTGGAAAGCGATCGCCCCTGCGCCGTTCCCGGATGCCCCGAGCCGGGGGAATTTCGCGCGCCGCTAGAAGAAGGCGGTCGATCGAACCATGAAGGGCCACGCTGGCGCTGGTTCTGCCTGGATCATGTCCGCGCCTTCAATCAGGGCTATAATTTCTTCACCGGCATGAGCCCGGAGGAAATCGCCGCAGCGCAGCGCCCCTATGCCGGCTGGGAGCGGGAGACGCGCGCTTTCTCCTCCAATGCCGCCAGTCCGCCGCCCAAATGGTCGGATTTCCAGGACCCGCTCGACGCGATCGGCGCGAAGTTTCGCGAACGGGTGGCCAAGGCGCGGGCCGACAACCAGATGCGGCAGGACGGCAAATTCCTGTCGAACGAGGATCGCAAGGCCCTGTCGACGATGGAATTGTCGATCGACGCTGATCGCAAGGCGCTGCGCAGCCGCTACACCGAATTGCTCCGTCGCTATCACCCGGACCATAATGGCGGCGATCGCAGCTATGAAAGCGCCTTGCAGGCCGTGATCGAAGCCTATGGCCATTTACGCAAGGCTCCCGCTTTCGCTTAACTTCGCATATTTCCCGTTGAATTTGACATTTTACTGCAAATATCGGAAATTTTCTTACAAAATTCTGCCTTGATTGCGATGAGAAAGAGCACAGCGCGAGCCTCACAGGCAGGCTGGTGCGCGATCGTCATTTTGCCAAGGTAGTCCAGGATAGGACAGGCCATCCCCTTGCGCCGGACCGGTCACGCTGCCATAGCGCCCGCCCCTTCCAGACCGGAGATAGGATCATGCAACAGACCGCGCGTGCGCTGGGGCTGGATTTCGGCACGACCAACAGTGTGGCGGCGCTGGCGAATGGCGGAGAATCGCGACTGGTCAGCTTTGCGGGCAATCAGGCGACGGGCGAAGTGTTCCGATCCGCGCTTTGCTTCTGGCATGACAGCGACGTGAAAGGCGGCATGGCGCATGAGGCAGGGCCATGGGCGATCGCAGAATATCTGGAATTTCCCGAGGACAGCCGGTTCCTCCAGTCGTTCAAGTCGGTTGCTGCCAGCCCGATCTTCGAAACGGCCAATGTGTTCGAGAAGCGATTTCGGTTCGAGGAACTGGGACGGCTGTTTTTGGGAAAGATGATCCATCATGCCGGCGGCACACTTGACCGGCGGCCTGAACGGATCGTCGTCGGCCGACCGGTCGAATATGCCGGCGCCCGGCCCGATGAGGCGCTGGCGCGAAAGCGCTATGACGCGATGTTCGCCGACTTCGGCAGCGAGGTGCATTATGTCTATGAGCCGCTGGGCGCAGCCTTCAGTTATGCCAGCCGGCTGACCGAGGCGGCCACCATCCTTGTCGCGGACTTTGGCGGCGGCACCAGCGACTTTTCGCTGGTTCGGGTCGAAGCGCCGGGTGCGGCGCGGCGTTGCGTACCGCTGGGATCGGTCGGCATCGGCCTTGCCGGCGACCGGTTCGATTATCGCATCGTCGATCATCTGGTGCTGCCGATGCTGGGCAAGGGCAGCAGTTACGAGAGTTTCGGCAAGCAATTGGAGATACCGCGCAGCTATTTCGCCGATTTTGCCGACTGGTCGCGCCTTGCCCTGATGCGCAACCGGCGGACGATGGACGAACTGGCCCGGCTGCAAAAGGCGGCGAACGATCCTGCCGCGATCGGACGGATGATCACGGTCATCGAGAAGGAACTGGGCTATCCGCTCTATGACGCGGTCGGTGCCCTGAAACGCGCCCTGTCCGATGCGGAAAGTGCCAGCTTCCGCTTTTCTGGCGGCGGGATCGATATCGAGCAGACGGTATCGCGCGCCGATTTCGAAAGCTGGATCGCACCCGACATCGCCCGAATCGAAGAGACGGTGGACTGGGCGCTGAGCAAGGCCGGGGTGACGCCTGATACTATCGACCGGGTATTCCTGACCGGGGGATCGTCACTGATTCCGGCAATCCGGCGCATCTTCCGCCAACGTTTCGGCGACGATCGCATCGCTACCGGTGGCGAACTCACCTCCATTGCCCATGGACTGGCCCTGATTGGCGAGGAGGCCAATTTGGCGGAATGGGCGGCTTGATCCGCGCAGCAACTGCCGCCACTCTATCGACACGCCCTTCAAATTTGGGTTAGGGCGCGAGTGACTCGCAGAAAGATGACGACCCGATGACCGATATTTCCAACGTCCAGCCCGATACCCGCGCCGAAACGCTGCTGGAGGCGCCCGATCGCGAAGTGGACGCACGCGAAGTCTTCGGCATCGATGTCGACATGAAGATTCCGGCCTTTTCTCAGGCGGATGAACGTGTGCCCGATCTCGACCCTGCCTATGTCTTCGATGCGGACACCACTCTCGCGATTCTTGCAGGCTTTGCCTATAATCGCCGTGTCATGGTGCAGGGCTATCATGGCACCGGCAAGTCGAGCCATATCGAACAGATTGCCGCGCGGCTGAAATGGCCGTGCATCCGCATCAACCTCGACGCGCATATCAGCCGTATCGATCTGGTCGGCCGCGACGCCATCGTGTTGCAGGATGGCCAGCAGGTGACGCAGTTCAAGGAAGGCCTGCTCCCCTGGGCGTTGCAGCGTCCGGTCGCGCTGGTGTTCGACGAATATGATGCCGGCCGGCCAGACGTGATGTTCGTGATCCAGCGCGTGCTGGAAACGGACGGCAAGATGACCCTGCTCGACCAGAATCGTGTGATCCGCCCGAACCCGCATTTCCGCCTGTTCGCGACCGCCAACACCGTGGGTCTGGGCGATACGACAGGCCTCTATCATGGCACGCAGCAGATCAACCAGGGTCAGATGGACCGCTGGAATCTGGTGGTGGCGCTGAATTACCTGCCCGCCGCGACCGAGGCGCAGGTGGTGCTGGCCAAGTCCGGCGAATATGATCATGAAGGCGGCCGCAAGGAAGTCGAGAATATGATCAAGGTCGCCGAACTGACGCGGCAGGGCTTCATCAACGGCGATATCTCGACCGTCATGTCGCCGCGCACCGTGATCAGCTGGGCGCAGAATGCGCTGATCTTCAAGAATGTCGGCTTCGCCTTCCGCCTCTCCTTCCTCAACAAATGCGATGAGGCGGAACGGGCGCTGGTCGCCGAATATTATCAGCGCGTGTTCGGGAAGGATCTGCCCGAAAGCGTGGCGAGCCGGGCGAGCTGAGCGCGCGATGATCATCGTCGAGCGGATCGACCCGACAGGCGGCACAGCGCACCGGATCAGCATCCGCGGGCATGAGATGATTGCGGATATGTCCGCGCCCGACGGCCATGACGGCGGGCCGGACCCGCATGACCTGTATGATAGCGCACTGGGCGCGTGCAAGGCGATGACCATGCTGTGGTATGCGCAGCGCAACGGCATTCCGGTGGAGAATATCCATGTCGGCGTGGTCCGCGACGCGAGCGAGGAGCGTAAGGGCGTCTATAAGCTGACCACCCGTATCGCGCTGACCGGGCCGATGACCGACGAGCAGCATGACAAGTTGATCGCCGTGGCCGCAAAATGCCCGGTCCACAAGCTGATGAGCGAGGTGGAGACTCAGATCGAGACGATCGCCGTGCCGCGCGTCGGCGAACCGGAGCGGCCATGACCGAACGATCGCCCATCGACGCCTTCAAGGATGTCTTGTCCGGCACCGCCCGCGCCATCACGCGCGATGCGGAGGTTGAGGTCAGCTTCACCGCTGACACGCCCCATGCTGCGGGCAAGGCGATCAAGGTGCCGACGCCCGGCCGCGCCCTGCCCGCCGATCAGGTGGCCCTAGCGCGCGGCTTTGCCGATGCCCATGCCCTCAAGCTGCGGCATCATGATGCAAAGCTCCATGCCGCTACCACCCCGTCCGAAGCAGTGGCGCGCGCCGTATTCGATGCTGTCGAGCAGGCGCGGGTCGAGGCGATCGGATCGCGGGCGATGGCGGGCGTGCGCGCCAACCTCAACCATGCGCTGGATCTGCGACTGAAATCCGACGCGATCCGGCGCGCCCGCGCCGCCGACGAAGTGCCGCTGTCGACCGCATTGGCGCTCAAGGTGCGCGAGCGACTGACCGGGCAGGCGATCCCCAAGGATGCGGCGTCCGGTGTGGCGATGCTCGACCAGTGGATCGAGGACAAGGCCGGACCGGACCTTGATTCGCTGATGCTGGCGATCGACGATCAGCGCGCCTTCCAGAAGCTGACCACGACGATGCTGGAACATCTCCAGTTGATCGACGCCGATGTGCCGCCCGACACCGAAGAACCCGAATCGCAGGATGAAGGTGAAGACGAGGAAGAGCAGCAGGAAGAAGGCGAAAGCGGCCAGGACGAGGCCGGCGACAGCGACATGAATGCCGAGGCGCGCGCCGAAGATCAGGGCGGCGACACCGAAGAGGGCGAAACCGACTATAGCGACGAGTTCGACGCCGACAGCGACGAGGGCGCCGACGATATGGGCGAGGAAGGCATGATGCCGGTTCGCCCCAATCGCCCGATGTCCGACCTGCCGCCCGGCTTCGACTATAAGCCCTATACGACCAAGTTCGACGAAGTCGTCGCGCCGGAGGATTTGTGCGACGAGGATGAGCTGGTGCGGCTGCGCGGCTTCCTCGACCAGCAGCTTGTCAGCTTGCAGGGCGCGGTGACGAAGCTGGCCAACCGGCTGCAACGCCGGCTGATGGCGCAACAATCGCGCAGCTGGGATTTCGATCAGGAAGAAGGCATGCTGGACGCAGCGCGGCTGGCGCGGATCGTGATCGATCCCACTCGCTCGCTATCCTACAAGATAGAGCGGGATACCGAGTTTCGCGATACCGTCGTCACGCTGCTGATCGACAATTCGGGATCGATGCGCGGGCGGCCGATCAGCATCGCGGCGATCAGCGCCGACATCATGGCGCGCACGCTGGAACGCTGCGGCGTGAAGACCGAGATTTTGGGCTTCACCACCCGCGCGTGGAAGGGCGGGCAGAGCCGCGAGCAATGGCTGGCCGCGGGCCGTCCGCCCATGCCCGGCCGCCTGAACGACCTGCGCCACATCATCTACAAGAAGGCCGACGATCCCTGGCGCCGCGCGCGCAAGAATCTGGGCCTGATGATGCGCGAAGGGCTGCTGAAAGAAAATATCGACGGCGAAGCGCTGCTCTGGGCGCATAGCCGCCTGATCGCACGCCAGGAAGAGCGCCGCATCCTGATGGTGATTTCCGACGGCGCGCCAGTGGATGATTCGACCCTGTCGGTGAACAGCGGCACCTATCTGGAGCGCCATTTGCGGCAGGTGATCGACTGGATCGAGAATCGCTCGCCGGTGCAACTGGTGGCGATCGGCATCGGCCATGACGTGACCCGCTATTATCGCCGTGCCGTGACGATCATGGATGCCGAGCAATTGGGCGGCACCATGGTCGAGCAGCTTGCGGGCTTGTTCGACGAAGATTGATCCCGACATAGGGATGGGTTGAACCATGCGCCGGAGAGCATCCGGGGCATGGTTCGCTATTTTCAGGAGAGTGATGACGTGAGTGTCGCCTTTCGTCGCGAGAGCGATGATGAGCATATGGAGCCCAAGTTCGAGCTGCCGATCCCGCCCGGTCCCAATTGGGTGACGGCGCGCGGATTGCGGCTGACGCGGGACAAGGTCGAGGCGCTGGAAGCCATCGACACCGCCGCCATGGAGGAAGAGGCCGCCAAGAAGCATAAGCGCGAATTGCGCTATTGGCGCACGCGGCTGGCGACGGCGGAATTGCGGCCGGTGGCGGATGGCGAGGCCGTCGCCTTCGGCACACGGGTCACCTATCGGCTGAACAAGCAGGAAAAGACGGTTGCGCTGGTCGGCGATGACGAAGCCGATCCCCATGAAGGCCGGATCAGTTTCTCCTCCCCCCTCGCCCGCGCGATGATGGATGCGGAAGTCGGCGAGAAGGTGGATTTCGCCGGGAAGGTCGAGGCGATCGAGATTGTCGCGATCGAGATACTCACCGAAGAGTGATCATGAAAAAGCCCCCCGATTTCCACCGGAGGGCTTTTTCTTTGCCGTAACGGCCAATCAGGCGCCGCGTGCCGCCTCGAACAGGAACCAGGCGCGCTGTTCGGCCTGATCGGTCCAGTCGTCGACAATGCCTTCGGTGGCGTTATCGCCCGCTTCGGTGGCGGCGGCCTTCACCGCGCGGAAGGTTTCGACCAGCGCCAGATTGTCGTCGCGCAGTTCCTTGAGCATGTCGGCCGGGCTGACGAAGTCGGCGTCATTATCTTTCACGCTCTGGTGCCGGGCGATATCGCCGATGGAACGCAGCGTGACATTGCCGGTCTTGCGCACGCGCTCGGCGATCAGGTCGGTCACGCCCAGAATCTCGGTCGCCTGCTCATCGAACATCAGATGATAGTCGCGGAAATGCGGGCCGGAGACGTGCCAGTGGAAATTCTTGGTCTTCAGGTACAGCGCATAGCTGTCCGCCAGCGCACCGTTCAGCGCTTCGGCGACGGACTTGGTCGCGTTGCTTTTCAGATCAGTCGGGGTCTTGAGGTCGGGGGCGGTCATTCACTGTCCTCCTGTTCGGGAAACTGGTTTCGGACATATAATGATCGCGCGGCAAGTTGGTGCCATTTTTTCACGACGGAAATCCCGATCAGGCTGATCAATGCCTTCGATCAGATGATCCCCGTCGCGGACAGCGCCATGAGGACGCCGACAGCGAGCAATATGATCCCTCCGGTCCAGCGAATCGCGCGCAACGGCAGGGCAGCCAGTAACTGGCCGCGGACCACCACCACCGGCACCAGCGCGACGATGACGCCGATCGCACCACCTATGCCAGCGAGGATGGGATCAGCCGTGCGCGTCGCGATGCCCAGGATCAGGAATTGCGGGCCGTCGCCAAAGCCCAGGATGAAAAGGCCCAGCGCCGTGGTCAGGAAGGCGCCGGTCCGCCAGCCACCGAGCGTGTCGGGCGGAGAAGCCCGCCAGAACAGGCCCACGCCCAGAAACAGGATGGAAAGCGCCAGGAACAGCAGCCGTGCGTCGCTCCCCAGCATCGGGCCGATCCACGCACCGGCAAAGGCGGATATAGCCGCATTGGCCACCGCTGCCACGATGATGCCGCCGATGATCGCGCCATTGCGTTCATAACGGGTGGCGAGCGCAAGCACGAGCAACTGGCTCTTGCCCCCCATTTCGCCAAGCAGACAGCCGAGCAACGCGATCAGCAGGGCGTCCATCGGCCAGCCGGGCTCAGGCGCGCAAGGCTGTGACGGTGGCGATGGTCGGCGGAATGATCGGCACGATATCGACCACCGGCATATCCTCGGCAATCGCATCGCGCATCAGGTCGAGATAGGAGAGCACCACCGGCCCCAGACCATGGAGCGAGGTGGCCGACCCCAATGTGGCGGCCAGCCCCTCCACCGCGTCCAGACCAAAGGCACGGGCGATGTGGCGAATCTGGTCGACCTCATCCTGCAAGCGAGCAACCGAAAAATGGCCCCGCTGCCCCGCCAGCCCATCGACCCGGCGCATCAGGTCCGTTAAAATCGCCAGCATCGGATCATGTCGCATGGGATGCACTCCCTTCGTTTCGCCCCGTTTCTTCATAGCCTTACCCGGGTTAAAGGCGCGTAAAGCCTGAAGGGCCAATCGTCGCAGCCTTGACAGAGGGCCGAATCTGGCCCATGGGCGACCGCTGAAACGGGCGGTCCGCCACTCACCATTGGCGAGCCGCTTTATTTTTTACGCTCTTTACGACCAGGGAATAAGGCCATGGCCAAGCCAGCAACTGTCAAGATCCGCCTCGTCAGCACGGCTGACACTGGCTTTTTCTACGTCACCAAGAAGAATCCGCGCACCAAGACCGAAAAGCTGAGCTTCAGCAAGTATGACCCGGTCGTGCGCAAGCATGTCGAATTCAAGGAAGCCAAGATCAAGTAAGCCGCTGCGGGCCTTTCGCCCGCGCGCCTGATCTTTCCGGCTTTTTCGGAACGGACAAAGGCCCGTCCCTGCAAGGGAGCGGGCCTTTTGCTGTTGGCCGGACATGCCGGGTGCCAGCCGGATACGGAAAAGGGGGCGCTCCTGCCGGAACGCCCCCAATAAACCCCTGCCCTCAAAGGACAGGGGCCTTTTCCGATATTAGTTGCCGACCGGCTTGGCGTCGGTACGGCGCACGACGATGGTCGAGGAACGCGGTTCCTGACCCGACACCGGCCATTCGCCGGTCGGGTGCTGGATGTTGATGAAAAAGTTGGTCAGGTCCGGCGTATAGGCGATGCCGGTGATCTCGCACCCTTCAGGCCCCACCAGGAAGCGCATCGACTTTTTGGTCGACTGGTCGATGTAGAACATCGCATTCTGGCCGAACACCTGTTCGATCGTGCGCGACGAATCACCCGAATTGCCCGGCACCGAATGATCGGTCTGGACCCACAGACGGCCCTGCGGATCGATGCGGATGCCGTCGGGGCTGGAGAAGGTGTCGCCGTTGATATTGCCTTCCAGCTTGTCGCCGAAACCGGCCAGCGACGGATCGCCCGCCAGCAGGAAGATTTCCCAGGTGAAGGTCATGGCCAGCGGCGAGTTGCCGGTTTCCTTGAACTTCACGATATGCCCGTGGCGGTTGACGGTGCGCGGATTGGCGGCGTCGGTCGAACGGCGGCTGCTATTGTTGGTCAGCGTCACGAAGATGGCGCTGTTGTCGGGCGCAACCGTGATCCATTCCGGGCGATCCATCACCGTACCACCGGCGACACGCGCCGCCGAGATGGTGTTGATCATGACATCGGCCTGATTGTTGAAGTCGACCGTCGTCGGGGTGATCGGCGTCGCGCTCTGGCTGGTGTTGCCGGGGTCGGACGCGCCAGCGGTCAGGCCGTTCTGCCCCTGAACCAGCGCGCGCCATTCGCCCGTGCCGTCCGCATTGAAACGGGCGACATAGAGCGTGCCATGGTCGAGCATGTCGCGGTTGTTGGCGCGATTGCTCGCGTTGAAGGCGCGATCACAGACGAACTTGTAGATGCAGCCCGGCGTGCCGTCATGACCCATATAGAAGGCGACACGGCTGTTGCTGTCGACCATGTGGGCGACATTTTCATGGTCGAAACGGCCGAGCGCGGTGCGCTTGGTCGGCGCATCCAGTTCCTGATAGGGATCGATTTCGACCACCCAGCCGTAATTTTCCTCCGGCTGCGTCGGATCGAGATAATTGTCGGTCGATTCCTCGCAGGTCAGATAGGTGCCCCAGGGGGTGCGGCCCGACGAGCAATTGTTGAGCATGCCCTTGATCGTGCCGGACAGCAGACCAGCGGCAGGACCGGTCGCCTTGTAGCTGCTGTTGCCTGTGTAGCGCTTATTATATTTAGAGCCCGACTTGACCGACCATTTGCCGTCGGAAGCCTTGGCGATTTCCACCACGCCGATGCCGACGGCCGACAGGGCCAGCGCCTTCTGGTCGGCGGTCGCGGTCGCGGCGTCATAGCCGCCCGCCATCAGGATGTTGAAGTCGGGATATTCGAAGTTCAGCGCCAGCAAGCCGCCACTATTGGCGTTAGTGCCCGACAGTTCGAAATATTCCATGCCGTCATGATTGCCGCCGGCCCACTTTTCGGCGTCGGCCGGGGTCGGATAGCTGCCCGAATAGGCGGCGCCGGTTTCGATCGAATCGCCCGCCTTCAGCAGGATGTCGACGGTATAGCCGTTGGGCACCGTCACCGTATCGTTCATGTTGGCGGCGACCGGCGTGAAGGCGATGCCATAGCTGGGCGTCGGGGTCGGCGTAGGCGTGGGGGTTGGCGTCGGGCTGCTCGAATCATCGTCATCGTCGCAGGCGGCCAGCGCGCCCAGCATCGGCAGGATCGACAGGCCGAGCAGGCCGTTCTTCAGGATGGTGCGGCGGGCCGGATTGGCCGCGACGATCGATTCCAGGCTGTTGTCGCCCATATCAATGGTCGGCTGCGCGTCGCGATAGGCCGCGCGCGCCTCGTCGGTCAGATGAGACATGAATATTACCCCTGTGCGTTCAGGCTGTCGGCAATGCGCCGCGCCCCTGCGTTGCGGGGGGTGACAGACGGGGATGACGCGAAAAGGGCGGGTCGATGTAGGCGTGATGAAAGCTGGATGACGATATTGTGAAGCGCTTTGCCCGATCGTTACAACAGGGCGTTCACCTGCTCCACGAAGCGCAGCACGGAAATCGGCTTGGACACATAGGCTTGCGCCCCCGCCGTGCGAATCCGTTCCTCATCGCCCTGCCCCGCATAGGCCGTGACCGCCATGATCGGGACGGCGGACAGCCGGTCGTCGGCCTTCAGCGAAATGATCAGGTCCAGCCCGCTGACATGAGGCAGATGGATGTCGGTGATGACAAGATCGGGCAGGAACGCCTGCGCTTGCGCCAATACGTCGCGCCCGTCGCGCAGCGGAAGCACTTCATGCCCGTGCGCGCGCAGCAGGTCGCAAAAAAGTTTGAGATTGAGTTCGTTGTCCTCGACAACGAGCACGCGCTTTGCCACCAGTCACCCGCGTTCCGAAATGCCTATTGGAGCGCACCCGTCAGCCGCCCCGCCCCGAAAGGCCATCATGCGACCCACAGCCGAGAATGGCAAGCCGGATAGCCGACAGGATAGCGCGGAAGAGGCGGCAACGCTGGCGCTGATGGCGCTGGGCTGGACGCTGGGCGACAGTGGCCGTGCCGATCGGTTGCTGGCGCTGACCGGCCTTGATGTCGACGCCCTGCGCGCGGGGATCGACAATCCCGCCATATTGGGCGCGGTCCTCACCTTCCTGTCCGACCATGAGCCCGACCTGATCGCCTGCGCCGAAGCGATCGACGCCACCCCCGCCGCCCTGATCGCAGCGCAGCAGAGATTGAACGCATGACCCGTCCCCTGATCATCACCGACTGCGACGAAGTGCTGTTGCACATGGTCGTGCCGTTCCGGGAATGGCTGGACGAAACCCATGGCGTGCATTTCGACATGCGCGAGCGGGGTTTTGCCGAGGCGCTGCGGCACAAGGATAGCGGCGAGCCGCTGGAGCGGCAGCATGTCTGGGAATTGCTGCTGGGCTTTTTCGAAACGGAAATGCACCGCCAGACTCCGATCGCAAATGCGGTCGAAGCCTTGCTGCGCCTGTCCGTGATCGCCGATATCGAAGTGCTGACCAACATTACCGAGCGGCATCAGGCGGCACGGGCGCAGCAACTCGCAGCCCATGGCCTTACCCTGCCGGTCCACTGGAACCAGGGCGGCAAGGGTCGGCCTCTCGCGGCGATCGTCGCGGAGCGGCAGCCCAGCGTCGCCTTGTTCATCGACGATCTGGCCGAACATCATCATTCGGTCGCCACCCATGCGCCGGGCGTCTGGCGGCTGCATCTGGTGGGCGAACCCGAAATCGCCGCCTATGTGCCGACCGCGCCCTATGCCCATGCCCGGATCGACGATTGGGCCACCGCCGAACACTGGATCATGGAGCGACTGGCGCAAGGCCCGGCCCCGATCGAATCACCTTTATCCGATGGAGTTATCGCATGAGCATCGAAGCCCGTATTGCCGAACTCGGCATCACCCTGCCCCAGGCCGCCGCACCGGTCGCCGCCTATGTGCCCACGGTGGAGGCCAATGGCCTGCTGCATATCAGCGGCCAGATCGCCCTGGCGCCCGATGGCCTGATGACCGGCCGACTGGGGGAAGATCGCGACCTGGACTATGGCGTCGCCGCTGCGCGCGTCTGCGGCCTCAACCTGATCGCGCAGATGAAGGCGGCGCTGGGCGACCTCGACCGGGTCGAGCGGATCGTGAAGCTGGGCGCCTTCATTTCCAGCGCGCCGACCTTCACCGACCAGCCCAAGGTCGCCAATGGCGCATCCGAACTGATGGTCGAGATTTTCGGCGAAGCGGGCAAGCATGCGCGCAGCGCCGTGGGCGTGCCCGTCTTGCCGCTGGGTGCGGTGGTCGAAATCGACGCGGTCGTCCTTGTCCGCCCGGCGGCCTGATCGCCCGACCGACTGGCTGACCGCCCGCCCCTTCGCCCATAGGGGCCTGCATGGGGGCTGGATCAGCGAAAACGGGATGGCGGCCTTCGAAGCCGCCATCGCTGGCCATTACGGCATCGAATGCGATGTCCGGCCAAGCCGGGATGGCGCCGCCTTCGTGTTTCACGACGCCCGGCTGGGTCGCTTGGCCAGCCGGGACGACAAGCTGGCCGATCTGGATGGCGCCACGCTGGATTGCCTAGCGCTGCCCGATGGCGGCATGATCCCGCGCCTCTCCACATTGCTAGCCCGCTGCGGCGGACAGACTCCCTTGCTGGTCGAAATCAAGTCGGATGACCGGGACATCGCCCCGATTTGCCGGGCGGTGGCGCATGACCTCGCATCCTGGCCCGATGCGCCCGTGGCGGTCATGTCCTTCAACCCCCGGGCGATGCGCTGGTTTGCGCGCCATCGCCCCGATCAGATACGCGGACTGGTCGTGACGCAACAGGGCAAGGGCTGGCTGCGCGGCCGGATCGAACGCACCCTTGCGCTTTGGCTCGCGAAACCCGATTTTATCGCCTGTGACATTCGCGACCTGCCCTCCGCCCTGTCCCGCCGCGCCCGCGCAAGGGGTCTGCCCGTGCTGACATGGACGGTGCGCAGCGACAGCGACCGCCATCGTGCAGCGGTCCATGCCGACCAGATCATCTTCGAGATCGCGCATGGCTGACGTCACGGCACGCATCGCGTCAGGCGTGGCGGATTTCGACCGTGCGGAGTGGGATGCCTGCGCGGGGGATGCCAACCCCTTCGTGTCATGGGATTTCCTCGTCGCGCTGGAACGATCGGGCAGCGTGGGCGGCGCCAGCGGCTGGCAGCCCATCCCGCTCGTCATCGACGGCTCGGACGGCCGCATCGCCGCTGCCGCGCCCGCCTATGGCAAGAGCCACAGCCAGGGCGAATATGTGTTCGACCATAGCTGGGCCGACGCATGGGAGCGGGCTGGCGGACGCTATTATCCCAAGATCCAGATCGCTGCCCCCTTCTCCCCCGTGCCCGGCCCGCGCCTGCTGCTGCGCGATCCTGAACAGGCGCCCGCACTGATCGACGGACTGGAGATGCTGGTCGAGCGCAACGGGCTGTCATCGGCCCACGCGACCTTCATCGATGCCGATCAGGTGCCGCTATTCGAAGCGGCAGGATGGCTGATCCGCGAGGATAGCCAGTTCCACTGGACCAATCGCGGCTATGGCAGCTTCGACGATTTTCTGGCCGACCTGTCGAGCGAAAAGCGCAAGAACATCCGCAAGGAAAGGCGACGTGCCGTCGAAGGGCTGGAGATACTGCACCTGACCGGCAGCGACCTGACCGAAGCGCATTGGGATATTTTCTGGACTTTCTACCAGGATACCGGCGCGCGCAAATGGGGCCAGCCCTATCTGACCCGCGCTTTCTTCTCGATCCTGGGCGAAACCATGGCGGATAAGGCTTTGCTGATGCTCGCTCTACGCGACGGCCAGCCGATCGCGGGCGCGCTCAACCTGATCGGCGCGGACACGCTCTATGGTCGCTATTGGGGCTGCACCGAAGATGTCCCCAACCTGCATTTCGAACTTTGCTATTATCAGGCGATCGACGTCGCCATCGCGCGCGGCCTGAACAAGGTCGAGGCCGGTGCACAGGGCGGCCACAAGCTGGCACGCGGCTATGCACCTGAGCCGACCTGGTCAGCCCACCATATCCCCAATCCGGGATTTCGCCGGGCGATCGCCGATTTTCTGGCCGCCGAACGCGAAGGCGTGCAGCGCGATCGGCTATGGCTCAGCGAACGAACGCCGTTCCGGAAAGGCGACTGATCAGGCGGCCCGCATCTGCGTGAAGGCGATCACCGCGCGCGCCTGACGCTGGGCTTCGGCGATTTCGCGGGCCGTCATTTCCTCGGCGATTTCGGCGCGCATCGATTGCCCCTGCTCGCTGCCACGCAGCGCGGCGAGGTTGAACCATTTATGCGCTTCGATCAGGTCGATCGGGAGTTCGCCTTCGCCGCAGCTATAAGCGACGCCCAAGTCAAAACAGTCGTCCGCCGTTCCATATGCCGCCCGCGACAGGCGGGCTTCCATCAGAAATTGTGCGCTCTTGATGCTGTTACCCATGATGTCTGCCCCTGTTCAATCCTAATGCAATGGATCTGGACCCCCTTTTCCACGAGCAGCAGGTTGGACCGGGAAGCGATAAAAAATGGTTAACGCGAAATTTTCCATGATATCATAGGAAGAAATGGGCCTCTGCTTGGAATGATCGGGTGCCGTTACGGCATTGCGTGGCAGATAAAGACTGGAACAAGGGGCCTGTTGCCCCCATAGCCGCCCGCATGACCCAGACACCTTCCACCGCCGCCCCATCGCGAGAAATCCATTTCCGCGAATTCGTGCTGCTGTGCGCCTGCCTTATGGCGATGAACGCCCTGTCGATCGATCCCATGCTGCCGGCGCTGCCGGATATCGGCCGTGATCTGGCCATTCCGCATCCCAACGACCGGCAATTGATCATCAGCATCTATTTTCTGGGGCTGGGGTTCGGATCGCTGCTGTTCGGCGTGCTGTCCGACCGGTTCGGGCGCAAGCGGGTCCTGGGATGCGCGATGGCGCTGTTCATCCTGTCCACCATTGCCTGCGCCAGTGCGCAAAGCTTCTTCATGATGCTGGCGGCGCGGGCCAGTGCCGGTTTCTTTGCCGGGGCAAGCCGCGTCATCACCGTCGGCATCGTCCGCGACCAGTTCAAGGGTGACGCCATGGCGCGAGTCATGTCATTGATCTTCGCGGTGTTCATGCTGATCCCGGTGATGGCGCCCAGCTTTGGACAAGCGGTCCTGTGGGTCGCGCCATGGCGCTGGATTTTCTGGGTGCTGGTGATTCTGGCCAGCCTGATCCTGGGCTGGATGATCACGCGCCTGCCCGAAACGCTCAAGCCCGAAAACCGCATCCGCATCACGCCGGGCGCCCTGCTCCACACCATCGGCACCGTCATCCGCACCCGCAGTTCGATCGGCTATATGCTGGCGAGCGGCGTGGTGATGGGCGGCCTGATCGGCTTCATCCTGTCGATCCAGCAGATCTTCTTCGATGTGTTCCATGCGGAGAAAATCTTCCCGATCGGCTTTGCGACGATCGCCGGCTGTATGGGACTGGGCAGCCTGATCAACAGTCGGCTGGTGTCGCGCTTCGGTGCCCGGCGGATGAGCCAGAGTGCGCTGATCGCCTTCATCCTGATCGCGGCGATCCATCTGGCGGTGATCCTGACCGGGCATGAGACGCTGGTCAGCTTCATGGCGCTTCAGGCGATGACGATGATGACGGTCGCCTTCACCGCGTCCAATTTCAGCGCAATCTCGATGGAACCGTTCCACAAGGGGGCTGGTGTCGCATCGTCCTTCCAGGCCTTTCTGACGACCGCCCTGTCGAGCGCTTTGGGCAGCGTGGTCGGGCGGGCATTCGATGGCACGACACTGCCCTTCACCATCGGGTTGCTGGTCTTTGGCTCGGTATCTTTCCTGATCGTGATCTGGGCCGAACATGGCAAGCTGTTCACGCGCCCCAATCTGGGTTCGCTCCGCGACGCCGACGTCGACTTCCATTAAAATGGAGCATTAAAAAAGGGGCGGTTTCCCGCCCCTTTTTTTGCTTCGATCAGGCGTCCTTGCCGCCCGGCGTATGCGCGCCGGGAAGCGGCGGCACCGGCTGCGGCGGGATGCCCGCATCATCTTCCGCGACATCCACCACGCCCCGGCCGACATGGCTGCGGCTGCGGCTATAAGCGAAATAGACGATCAGGCCGACGGCAGCCCAGCCGACGAACATCAGCTTGGTTTCGACGCCCAGGCTCCAGAAGAGATAGAGGCAGCCCAGGATCGCGATCGGTGCGGTCACCATGATCGCGGGAGTGCGGAACGGACGGGCGCGGTTCGGATCGGTCTTGCGCAACTGCATCACCGCGATCGACACGGCGGCGAAGGCAAAGAGCGTGCCCGAATTGGAGATGTCGGCCAGAATGCCAACCGGGAAGAAGGCGGCGAACAGCGCCACGAAGATGCCGGTCAGGATGGTGATGACATGCGGCGTCTTGTAGGTCGGGTGGACCTTCGAGAAGACGGCCGGGAGCAAGCCGTCACGGCTCATGACGAAGAAGATGCGGGTCTGGCCGAACATCATCATCAGGATGACCGAGGGCAGCGCCAGACCGGCGGCGAGGCCGAGCAGGTTGCCGATCTGGGGCCAGCCGATTTCACGCAGGGTCCAGGCCAGCGCCTCCTTCGAGCAGGTGACGGCTTCCGTACCAGCGGCGGCCAGCGCGGCGCATTGCTGCGACAAAGCGGTCGAACCGGGGGCCAGCACTTCGCCGGCCGGACCAGCGACCGGCTGGGCGCCGACGGTGCCGATGACGCCAGCGGCAACCAGCATGTAGAAGATGGTGCAGATACCGAGCGAACCGATCAGGCCGATCGGCATGTTACGCTGCGGATTTTTGGTTTCTTCCGCGGCGGTCGAAACGGCGTCGAAACCGACATAGGCGAAGAAGATCGAGGCGGCCGCAGCCGAAATGCCCGAAAAACCGAGCGGGGCGAAGGGCGTGAACTTGTCCATGTTGATGACCGGCAGGGCCAGAACGATGAACAGGGTGAGCGCCGACACCTTGATCAGCACCAGCACGGCGTTGACGGTCGCGCTCTCCTTCGTGCCGATGACCAGCAGCCAGGTGACGAGCGACGCGATCAGCATCGCCGGCAGGTTCACCATGCCGCCATCGAACGGTCCGCGCGTCAGCAAATCTGGTATGTCGAGGTGGAATGTATGTTCGATCAGGCCCACGACATAGCCGGACCAGCCCACCGACACGGCGCCCGCGGCGACCGCATATTCCAGAATCAACGCCCAGCCGACCATCCAGGCGATCAATTCGCCCATCACGGCATAGCTATAGGTGTAGGCGGAACCGGAAACCGGGACCATCGCCGCCATTTCGGCGTAACATAGCGCTGCTACGGCGCAGACGAAGCCGGCAATGACGAAGGAAAGCATCATGCCGGGGCCGGCCTTCTGCGCCGCCTCCGCCGTGAGCACGAAAATGCCGGTGCCGATAACGGCGCCGATGCCCAGCATGGTCAACTGGAATGCGCCCAGCGACCGGTGCAGCGATTTTTTCTCTGCCGTCGCCAATATGGCGTCGAGAGGCTTAACGCGCCCGAAAATCATGAATGATGCCCTTTACACTCATCTGTTTTGCTCGGGCAGCGTGACGCCGCCCCCCTTGAGCTATGAACGCGAGACTATCGCCTAATCCGCCACGCGCAAGTATGTTGCGTGGATGAGACATGCTCGTCCAATAGCGGCGCAGACTGACAAGGAGCTGACCTATGATCGAATTGCTGCGCGCGAACGGGCTGGAAGACGTGCCGCACGGCTTTGCGGGACGGCGCGGCGGCGTATCGACGGGCGTGCATGCCGGGCTGAATGTCGGCCTTGGGTCGCAGGATGATCGCGAAGCCGTGATGCGCAACCGTGATCTGGCGCGGGATGCGCTGCTGCCGGGCGCGACTCTGGTGACGGTGCATCAGGTGCACTCCCCCGATGTGGTGACGGTGACCGATCCGATCGCCGACACCGCACGACCCGCCGCCGATGCGATGGTGACGAACCATCCGGGGCTGGTTCTGGGCATATTGACCGCAGACTGCGTCCCGGTGCTGTTCGCCGACGCGAATGCGGGCGTCGTGGGCGCGGCCCATGCCGGGTGGAAGGGCGCGATCGGCGGCGTGACCGACCGGACGATCGAGGCGATGGTCGCGCTGGGCGCCGATCCGGCCCGAATCGCCTGCGCCATCGGCCCCTGCATCGGCCGCGCCTCCTATGAAGTGGGCGACGATTTCGCCGCCCGCTTCGAACAGGACGACAGCGCCAATGAGCGCTTCTTCACCCCCGGACGTCCCGGCCATCACCAGTTCGACATAGCAGCCTATGTGGCCACACGCCTTGCTGGTGCAGGCATCGGACGGATCGCCCTGCTGGACGAGGACACCTATAGCCAGCCCGACCGCTTCTACAGCTATCGCCGCGCCTGCCACGCGCAGGAAAGCGACTATGGGCGGCAGATATCGATGATCGCTCTGCCCGATGGCGCCTAATTCCGATACCGGACGGCTGGACCTCCGGTAAAATTCGGCTACGTCTTCGTGCGCGAGAGACAGAGGGAGCGCGGATGAACGACGCAGGGCAAGCCGTGGCAATGCGCACAGCAGTCGATCAGGCGATCGTCGCCATGCAATCGGGCGATATCCAGGCCGCCAATGCCCTGATCGCACCCTTCCTGCATCTTGATGCGGCAGAGATCATCCGGGTGCAGGCCCTGTGCGCGTCACGCGAACGCCATTATCGCGATGCCGCCGCGCTGTGGCAACGTTGCGCCGCACAGCAACCCTTGTCACGCGCGGATCAGGGTAGGCTGGGCCTGGCGCTGGAGCAATGCGGGGACATCGGGGCTGCCCTTTCCGCCTATCGCGCCTTTTTGCCGGCGAAAGGGCGCAATGCCGGCGGCGTTCCGCGTGAAGCCGCCATTCATGCCACGCTCGGCCATCCTGTTTTGGCCTTCGACCTGCTGGACAGCGCCGTGTCGCTCCATCTGGGCACGCCGATCGAGGCTGAGATGCGCCGCCTGCGCGCCCGCGTGGCTACCGATGCCGGACGGCTGACCGAAGCACTGGCCGACCAGATGGTGGCGGATGCGCTTCAACCCGACGATCCGTCCGCCCTGATCGGCATGATCGACATCTTCCTGAAAGACCGCGATGCGGCGCAGGTGCGGCGTGTCCTACAAACTGCCGCCCTCCGCTTCCCGGCAGACCGGCGCTTTCTGACTCATGAAGCGCGGCTGATCAACCAGCAGGGCGACGATGCCGACATGTGCGCCTTTCTGCAACGCATCAACTCTCTGCCGCTGGACGCAGCGATATTGGGACGGATCGTCCTGAAGCTGGTCAACGGGCGCAATCATTATTTCTCCGACACGCTCCAGCATCGACTGGCGGAACTGACGGGCGCGAACGACGAGTTGCGAGGGCTGATCTTCCGCCGTCATTCGCAGGAGAGTGATGAAGCCGTGGCGTTGCGCAACGCACGCGCAGAGTTCGAAACACACCAGGCCTATCCCGACAGCCCGGCCGCAATCGTGGCGCGCGGCAGGCTTGCCGAAGCCCTGGTCAAGAATGGCGCCACGGACGAGGCCGAAGCCATGATCGACGCCTTACGCGCGACGGTACGAGACTGGCCCTATAGCCCGCCCGTGCTGGGCCAGATATTCGAATGGCAGGATGCGCAGCGCGGCCGGATCGCACAGGCGCAGGCATCCTATTGGCATCGACGGCGGATGACGGCCGGGCTCGATCGCAGCCACGAATTGCAATGCCTCAAGGCGCTGTCCGGCCCGCCCCCATCGGTGGTCGTTTTCTGCCAGCTGCGCAACGAGCTCGTCATGCTTCCAGCCTTCTTGGCCCATTACCGTCGGATCGGCGTGCGTCGTTTCGTGATGATCGACAATGGATCGACCGATGGCAGCCGGGAATGGCTGATGGCCCAGGAGGATGTCGAACTCTACAGCACATCGGCAAGCTTTCGCCGGGCGGCCGCAGGCAATCATTGGTTCAATCCGCTGATCGCCCGTCCCGACTATGCAGACACATTATGTCTGCGCGTCGATGCCGACGAACATCTGGTCTATCCCCATTATGAAAGCCGCCCGATCAGCGCGCTGTGGGATCATATGCGGGCGGAGGGGGCTGAGGTGCTGGCGGGCTTCATGCTCGACATGTTGCCCGAAACCATGGCCGCGCTGGACGATCCACAGGGTGATTTCACGCAGGTCTGCCGCCATTTCGACCCACCTGCTGCCCCTGCCCCCTATATTCTCGCGCCCTATGTCAACTATAGCGGCGGACCGCGATCGCGACTGCTCGACTATCGCCCCATGCCGCTGACGAAAAGTTCGGGGCTGCGCGGCGGCGGACGGATAGAGCAACTCTACGCCTCGCATTACACCTCCCCGGCTAAGGTCGCATCGGTTTCGATGCTTTTGCTCCACTATAAGTTCCGGCCCGATTTCGCCGAGCGCGCCCGACGGGTTGCGGCCGAGCATCAATATGGTGACAGCTCGCAGGAATATAGCTGCTATGCCGATCTGGAGACAGATCGGGCGCGACCGATGCTGTCGGCCGATTCCCGCCGGTTCGAAGGATCCCAATCGTTGATCAATGCCGGCGCGCTGCGGTCCACGCCGCAATGGGACGCCTATGATCATGGCGCCGTCCCGCCGCCGGTTACGCTTCATTGGTCGATCACCCCGATCGTGCGGGAAAATTGGGGCGACAAGCTCAATCCCCATCTGGTCGAGTTACTGACCGGCCGCCCGGTCCACCACGCGCATCATGTGCGCAAGAGCGATCCGGAACCGATCCAGAGCGTCATCGGCAGCCACCTTGCCAACGCCAACGGACGCACCATCGTCTGGGGCACCGGCTTCATCGCGGCGGGCGACCGCGTCCGCGAGGCGCCAAGGCGGATTTGCGCGGTGCGCGGCCCGATCAGCCGCCAGATGCTGCTGGATCAGGGGATCGACTGTCCGCCCTGCTATGGCGATCCGGCGCTACTGATGCCGCTCTTCTATCGCCCGGCGGCGCGCAAGCGACACAAGCTCGGCCTGATCCGCCATGTCCGCGATCAGCCCCTGACCGCCATTCCCGCGCTGCCCGAAGGCATCATCGAAATAGACATCAACGGCGAACTCTTGCAGGTGATTGACCAGATCGCCGCCTGTCGCCGCATCGCATCCAGCTCGCTGCATGGCATCATCGCCGCCCATGCCTATGGCGTACCAGCGATGTGGCTGAAGTTGGGCGACAATCTGCTGGGCGACGGCACCAAGTTCCGCGACTATTATGCCTCGACCGGAACATGGGACATCGAACCCGTACCGTTCGGCGAAGGGGATACGTATCGCGATCTCTATGACCTGTGCCAGCTACCCGCCATGCCGGTCGACCTGGCGGCGCTCCTGCGTGCCTGCCCGTTCATCGACACCGCGCGACAGGACGAACTGATCGCCCGCCTCTGAAGGGTTTCGCGTCAGCGCTTTCGCGCCGACACCCGGTCAATAATCCTTCGAATAGCGCAGGTTCGCCGACGATCCGGCATTGGTGCCGGTCTTCGACAACAGGCTCAGCGTCTTCGACAGGGCGATTTCCAGCTGCGTCGCGGTGAAGCCCTTCGAATCGGTGATCACCTCCACATAGATATTGTTGGAGATATGCTGCCCGACCGCCAGCGACGTGCTGCGTCCGGTCGCTTCATCGCCACCAACGATACCGATGCGGTCCAGCCCGGTCGCGCCCTGTAGCTTGCCCATCGGATTGAGGCCGCCGCTGCCACCCCGCAACCCGTTGAGAGCAGCAGCAAGCTGGATCGCCTGCGTCGCGGAGAGGTTGGCGACATTCTCGCCGAACAGGATGCGCGACAGGATTTCATCCTGCGGCAAGGTCGGCGTGGAGATGAAGGCGATTTCCGGCTGCTGCGCCGATCCGGTCACCTGAAGGCCCGCCGTCACGCTGTCGATCGTCGTTTCCGCCTTGATAGCCAGCGTCGGGTTCAGCATCGGCCCGTTGAAGGTGATGATGCCCTGCTCCAGATCGAACTGATGGCCCGAGAAGCTGTAGCGGCCACGCAGCACCTGGATCTTGCCGATGACACGCGGCGCGGCGGTGGTGCCGGTCACGCGCATGTCGGTTTTCCATTCGGAATCCAGCCCCATGCCGGTGACATAGATCTGATTGTCCGCCCGCACCCGAATGTCGAGCTTCCAGTCGGTCGCTTTGGCTTCCGCCTTGCGCGCCGCCAGCCGCTGGTCCAGGGCATCGGGGCCAGCGCCCTTGCGCCGGATGCCGGTCAGCTCGCGAATCTCGGTGCCGCCCTGCCACGCCACCTTGTACCGGGTTTCGGGCAGCGACAGGTCGCCCTTGATCAGGCCGCCGGTCTGCGCGCTGTTGGTGATGTTCAGCGTACCGCTGACGACGCTGGTGATGTCTTCGCTGCGCGCCAGTCGCGCATGATCCATCTTCACCGCGATCGCCATCGGGAAGCCGCTGTCCGCCGCCAGCCCGACATTGCCGGACGCCTGCACGGTGCCGTCACCGGCCCGGCCGGAGAAATCACGGATTTCCAAATGATCGTTGGTAAAGCGGCCATCCAGCTTCATCTGGGTGACGCGGGTGCCGAACGTCTCATTCTCATAGGTCAGCGCATTGGCGCGCACCACGCCATTCAGGCGCGGATCGGCCAGCTTCCCGCTAAAGTCCACCGCAACCGCCAGCCCGCCCGTCAGTTGCTGGTCGGCCAGCCCCGCGAAGGAGAAGAGCACATCGGCCGGCCCCGCATAGCGGATGCCCCCGCCAAGCGGCGCATTCTGCAACTGCTCCGCCCAGCTTGCGCCAGCCCCCGGTGGCGCCAACGTCGCGACGAAGCGGCCGAGCGTGCTGTTCCCTTCGCGGATCAGTCCGCGCATGTCGCCGCCCGCCGAAGACAGCTTGCCTTCCACATTCATCGACACCGGATCGGACACGGCGCTCAGGCTCGACCGGCGGAAATCGGCGATGGCCAGCCGCGTCGTCGCGGTCGGGAAGGCGCTGCCCTGCTGGCTATAATCCAGCGTGCCGGTCGCCCGCCCGCCAATGCCCAGCCCCGGCGAAGCGAGATTGACGATCGCCAGATCGAAATCCTTGAACCGCGCCTGCGCGGTCGTGCTGTCACCGAAGCGACCCGCCAGATCGACCTTGCCCTGCGGCAGGACCAGCGTGGCCGGTTCCAGACGATAGCCGCCCTGTTCGACCCGGATGATGGCGGGCTGCGCCAGCTTGAAGTCGATATTCGCGGCCTTGCCCTGCATATGCACGGCATAGAGATCGGGCCGCAGCGCCGCGTTGACCGCGACCGAGAAGGGCACGCCGCTGGAGCCATCCGCAACCAGTTGCGCGCGCCCGCGCCCGCCCTGATAGTCCACCCGCGCCCGCGCCTTGCGCACGACATAGGCGCCATAGGCCGCATTGGCGATCTGCGCGTCGGCCTTGATCTGCGGCTGGTCGGTCAGCAGCATGGAGGCGGTGACGATCGCCCGGCCGATGACGATATCCGCTTCGCCAGGCAGCTTGGCATTGCTGGCCGTGGCGTTCACGTCCACCCCCTGCACCTTACCGACCGCCGCCAGCTTGACCGCGCCGTTGATGCCGGAGCCGTTCATCGCCAGTTGCCCGGTGAAGGGACCGGCGGCGCTCTGCTGGATGCGGCCGTTCATGTCGATCCCGGCAAATCGGGCCTTCGTCACGTCGATGGTCAGCGGCCCCTGTGCCGTCCGGATCAGCACATTGGCGAAGAAGGGACCATAAGGCGAACCACCCGTGGCTTCGAGCCGATAGCCCGCCGCCTCGCCGTTCAGCCTGGCGACCACGTCGGTCAGTTGCACGCCGACATTGGGCCGCGCCGCGCGCAACACCGCCTGCGGCCGCTCCATCGTCCCGCGCACCGTCAGTGCCAGCGGGCCATATTGTTTGGACGAAGCCGTCGCATCAAACGCGACCTGCCCGTCGGTGTCGTAGCTGCCCGAACCGCTATGGATGGTGAAATTGGGCGCCGCGCCCTTCAGGCCCGCCAGCGTGAACTTGCCCTCCGGCGTCATGCCGATCCGGCCGGACATGACAGCATTGCCGCCCAGAAAATCGCGGACCGATGCATTTTCCCACCGTGCCGTCCGCACGCCAAAGCGCCCGCCCAGACCAAAGCCGCCCCTGGGACCGGGGATCAGCTCCACATCGGTATTGAGGTTGACGATGCCGACGCCGTCCACCTTGTAATCATTCACCCGACCTTTGAGCGCGCCGCGATAGATGGCATTGTCGATGTCGGCGAGCACGATGGCGGTGGCGTCGATCTTGTTGCTGTCGATCTTCAGATTGTCGCTGATCAGCTTGCCCGCAGCATAAGCGAAATCGCCCTTTACCCGCAGATTCTGGAGCAGGCCGCCCGCCGCGGCGTTGAGGCCGGTCACACGGGTCGCCGTGGCGTTCACCGGAATGCGGATGCGATCGGCGTCGATCACCGCCCGGCCGCTGGCCTTCAGATTCTCGATCCCGGTCGCGTCGAAGGCGATGCTCTTGGCGGTGATGTCATAGTCGATGAAAGGCGTCGCCATCGGCCCATCGAGGATGATGGAGGCGCGCACGTCGCTGCCCTTCACCTTTTCCATGATCGCACCGGGCGTCAGCAGCGCGGCGTTGATCTTCAGCGCGCTGAACTGGCTCTTGCCAAGGTCGATCAGGCCCTGCGCATCCGCCGTCATGGCGGGCGAGCGCACCGTGCCCTTCAGGTTCACGCGCCGTTCGTTGAGACCGGCGAACAGGTCGACGTCCAGTTGCGGCGCGGTCAGCCGGTCCACCGGCCCCTCGAACACCAATCCGGGCCGCACCGGTCCCTTGGCGGTGAAATTGCCGTCACGCGCGGCCAGCGCGATATTCGCCAGTTCGCCCTTGGGCGTATGGGCGATGATCCGGCCGTCCCACGCCTGCCAGCTGCCCTTGCCATCCAGCGTCGCGGTCATGCCGTCGGTCAGGCCCGACATGGCGGCAATGACACCGCCCTTGGGCGCGGTCAGCGTGCCGCTCATCGCCAGACGATTTTGCGCGGGCACCGCATCCAGCTTCGCCTGCAACCGATCGCCGCTGTCGACAATGGCATCGGCGGACAATATCGCCCGGCCGTCGGCAATATGGGTGACGCCGTCGATCGCGATTTCGCGCTTCTGGCCGATCACCGGCTTGGCCAGGATGAACTTGCCAATCTTCATCCGGTCGACGTCGATGTCCAGATCCGGCAGGATCGGCGCGTTGGGATCGCTTTCCACCACATTGAATTGCGGGCTGCGCGCCAGCACGACCAGCGGCGTTTCCAGCAGGCTGACCGAAATATGGTTGTTGATGTAGCGGAAGGGGCGCCACACCACATGCACCTTGGGGCTGACCGCGAACACGCCCTTGGGATCGCGCAGCACCAGATCATGGATCGTCATGTCGCTATAGATCGATCCGTCGATCCGGCCGACCTCGATCTTCATGCCGGACTCCATCTGAAGCGCGGCAATCTGCTGGATCAGGAATTTCTTGCCCGGCTGGGTATTGAGGCCCAGCAACAGGCCCGCGACCAGCACGACCAGCCCCACGACAAGGCCGACGGCGCCAATCGCGATCTTCTGCCACAAAGGCCGCTTCGCGCGGATCACCATGGTTTCGGTGGCGGCGGGCGGGGTGTCATCCTGCGCCATCAGAAGGCCTGTCCGATGCCGATATAGAGGGAGAATTTGGATTCACCGGGCTGCCGGTTGATCGGCATCGCTATGTCCGCGCGGAAGGGGCCGAAATTGGTGTAGAAACGGCCACCCAGGCCGACGCCATAGCGCATGTCGGAGAATTTGGGCATGGAGCTTTCATAGACCTGACCGGCATCCACAAAGGCGACGACGCCATAATTGCCGAAGCGATAGCGGCTCTCGACCGCGAATTCATTGACCGACCGTCCACCGATCGGATCATTATTGGCGTCCTTCGGCCCCAGTTCCTGATAGCCATAGCCGCGCACCGATCCGCCGCCGCCCGCATAGATGCGCCGGGACGGCGCAACATCGTCGCGGCTGACGCCGGTGATCGTGCCGACCTTGGCCCGGCCCGCAATCACCAGACTGTCGGACACCGGATAATAGCCGGTCAGGTCGAAGCTGGCGCGCAGATAGGGGGAGAAATTGCCCTGGAGCGATCCTTCCGGTTCGGCCCGCACGGTGGCGCGGAACCCCTTGGTCGGGTTCAACAGGTCGTTGGACCGGTCATAGCCGATCTGCACCGGCAGGCCGCCGATGAAATAGGTGCGCCGCGTCTTGTCCGCCGTCGCCGGATCGACCACCACCTGTTCGTTGGTCAGCAGGATTTCCCCGCCATAGCTGTATGTCCAGCGCTTCTGGAAGATCGGCGTTGACGCACGCGACCAGCCGATGTTGAGACCCGCCGTAAAGGCTTCATAGGCGTCGTAATTCTGGTGATTGAGCGTGATGCCGGTCTGGAACGTCTTGTCCCGCTTGCCCGCATTGGAGCGGCGGAATGTGCCCGAAACGCCCTGTTCCTGCGTGCCCGCGATCACGCCACCGATCAGCGCGCCTTCGGGCGGGAAGAGGTTGCGGTGGGTCCATGTCCCCTCCGCGCGGAAGCCCTGCCCCGTGCCATAGCCTGCCTCGCCCGCCAGCGTGCGTGGCGGCCCGGCTTCCTGTTCGACATGCAGGTCGACATATTCGGTGCCATCCGGCGCGACCTCGCCCGTCCGCACAGGATCGACCCCGACGGTGGAGAACAGCCCGGTCGCCACCAGCGCCTTGCGCAGATCATCCACCTTGCGGCTGTCATAGATCTGGCCCGGCTTGTAGCGCTTGATGACCTCCATATGGTCGGCGCCGAACGCCTGCTTTTCGCCGCTGGTCGTGATCTTGCGGAAGGTACCGCGCGGTCCGACATCGACCGGCAGCGTATAGTCGCCCGTCACCGTCGCGGCATCGAGCAATATGTCTCGTTCGCCGACCTTGGCGAAGGCATAGCCATTTTCCGGCAGCTTCAGCGCGACATTGGCCTCCGCCCCCTCGACATTAGTGGCGATGATATAGTCGCCGGTCTTGAGCGGCAGGCTGTCACGGATCAGCGTCGGCGGCACGGTCGGATCGGCGGTGACGACGATCGCGCCGATCTTGTAGCGCTTGCCCGGCGTGACGGAGATGACGGCCTTCAGCGTCCCGTCCCCGGCCTGATCCAGGCTGGCGAGCGCGGTCGCATCATAATAGCCCTGCGAATAGAAAAGGCGCGTGGCGAGCTTTTCATCTTCATGCGCGCGCGCCTGCACCATGGCGGCGGTTTCCGCCTTGCCCTTTCCATCGATCAGGGCCGATTCGGCGCGGAATTCATCCTCCAGCCCGGTCTTGCCGAACCCTTCGATGCTGGTGGCATAGCGGATATCGGGCAGCTTGGCATTGGGATCGCTATTGGCCGCCGCATTGGCCGGAACCGTCACGCTGTCGAGCGGCGGCAGCGGCTGCGCCAGTTCCTGTTCTTCGGCCGGTTCGGTCGCCGGCGGCAGATCGGTCGCCGCACTGCCCTGCGCCGGCATTTGCTGGTCGATCCAGTTGTCGATCGACGGCAGGGGCGCGTTGGGATCGGCGCCCTCCATCTTGGACAGGCGGGCCTCAAACTGGTCATCGGGCAGGATCGGTTCTTCGGTCGCGGGCTCCGTCGTCGACGGCGCCGTCTGCGCCATCAGGGGCAGAGGCGAGGCCGTCAGCAGGAACAGGCTCAACATGCGCCGGACATGATATGCCTGTCGTCTGATCATGAACCTGCGATGCCCCTTTCACGCCGCGCATTCCACATGCGCAGCAAAGAGGCAATACGCTCAGGATGTTGCGACGGTTCCGCCTGCGACATGATTTGGCCTGCTTCCCTCATGACGTCACCCGGTCTAGAGGCGGAACATGACATTTGCGCTCAATATCTCGCGATCCATTTCCGGCCAGCCCTGGCGCTGGCGGGGGGGCGGCGCAGACGCGCGCGACCCGACCTATCTGCCCGATGATCTGGTGACGCAATTGCTGCTGGCGCGTGGCTGCCCGCGCGACGGGCTGGAGGCGCATCGCAACCCCACCATCCGGCAGTTCATGCCCGATCCCAGCCTGTTCCGCGACATGGACGCCGCCGCCGAACGACTGGCCGACGCCGTCCAGCGCGGCGAAGATGTCCGCATCTTCGGCGATTATGACGTCGATGGCGCCACCAGCGCCGCCCTGCTGATCCTGCTGCTGCGCGATCTGGGGCTGAACGCCCGCCCCTATATTCCCGACCGCCTGATGGAGGGCTATGGCCCCTCGGGCGAGGCGCTGGTCCGGCTGGCGGGCGAAGGCGCCACGCTGATCGTCACCGTCGATTGCGGCGCACAGGCGTTCGAGGCGCTGGCCATGGCAAAGCAGACCGGCGTCGATGTCGTCGTGGTCGACCATCATAAATGCGCGACCCAGTTGCCCGAAGCCTTCGCGCTGGTGAACCCCAACCGGCTGGACGAACATCCCGAAGCCGCCCTGCACGGCCATCTGGCCGCCGTCGGCGTCGCCTTCCTGCTCGGCGCCCGGCTGCTGAAGGCGCTCGACGCACGCGGCTGGTTCGCCGTTCGGGCCAAGCCCAATATATTGGACCTGCTGGATATCGTTGCGCTGGGCACCGTCGCGGACGTGGCGCAACTCAGAGGCCTCAACCGCGCCTTCGTGGCGCAGGGGCTCAAGGTCATGGCCAAGCGCCGCAATATCGGCCTGTCCGCCCTGATCGACGCCAGCCGCCTGACCCGCGCCCCGCTTTGCCATGATCTGGGCTTCGCGCTGGGGCCGCGCATCAACGCTGGCGGGCGTGTGGGACAGGCGGACCTTGGCGTGCGCCTGCTGACGACGACGGACCCGGCCGAAGCCGCCCGCATCGCCGCAGAGCTCGATCAGTATAATGAAGAACGCCGCGCCATCGAATCGACGGTGCAGGAACAGGCCGAGGCGCTGCTCGCCGCGCAGGGCAATCGCGCGGTCGCGGTAATCGCGGGCGAAGGCTGGCATCCCGGCGTCATCGGCATCGTCGCCGGCCGCATCAAGGAAAAGGCTGGCCGCCCGGCCATCGTCATCGCCCTTGACGACGCGGGCGTGGGCAAAGGCTCCGGCCGTTCCATTTCCGGCGTGGATCTGGGCGCGGCGGTGCTGGCGGCCAAGGATAGCGGCCTGCTGGTCGCGGGCGGAGGCCATGCCATGGCGGCGGGCCTTACCGTCGCGGCCGACCGGATCGACGCGCTGGCCGAATACCTGGACGATCGCCTGTCCGCCGCCGTCGCCAAGGCGCGGGACGACCGCGCATTGCTGATCGATGCCGTGCTGGCGCCATCGGCCGTCAACCCGGATTTCGTCGCCGCGATCGAACAGGGCGGCCCCTATGGCGCGGGCTGGCCCGCGCCCCTGATCGCCGCAGGCAAGATGCGCGTGATCAAGGCCGATGTCGTGGGCAACGGCCATCTGCGCGCGATCATGGCGGGGGATGACGGCCGCTCGATCAAGACCATCGCCTTCCGTCAGGCCGAAACCGATCTGGGCCAGGCGATCCTGGGCGCGCCGCGCGACCGGCGGCTGTGGATCGCAGGCAAGGCGAAGATCGACGATTGGGGCAGCCGCCCCGCCGCCGAACTGCATCTGGAGGACGCCGCATGGGCCGATTGAGATTAATTGCAATTTTCTTGCGCATAGGGGGTTGACCGTTTCCCCGTCCCCGCCTAATTGCGCCCTCGCTTCGCAGCGCTGCCACGGCGGCGACAACGAACGGCCCCTTCGTCTAGCGGTTAGGACGCGGCCCTTTCACGGCTGAAACACGGGTTCGATTCCCGTAGGGGTCACCATCACCTTGTGAATGCAGGGTTTTGGTGAAATTGAGTATCGGTTCCCCCAACAGATGGGGAACGCCTTTCTCCCCATCGACAAGCCTGCTTCCAGACGTAAGTCTACGCCTCCCTATTCCAGCGCCAGCAGCGCGAAGGTGGCGAGCCAATGTTCGCCCATATAGTCGCCTGCGACATGCGGCAGGCTGGCGTCGATATGCACGCGCGCGGCATCCTGCGCCAAAGCGCTGACCGGATCATCCACCCCCAGCGCCGCCGCGATCCCGCGCCAGCACCAGGCGCGGCTGAGGTTCAGCCCGTCGAGATGCGCGATCTTGCCGTCGCCGCGATCGGACACGATGGCCGGGGTGAACAGGGTCCTCGGTGTTCCTTCCCCCAGATGCGGCAGGAAATCATGGAACCAGATGGCGAAATCCGCGCCGGACAGCAGGCGGCTCATCAACAGCGCTTCGGTGAGCGCGGAGGACAGGAATTCGTCCCCACCCGGCTCCCACGCCTGACAGCCCTTGTCCTGCCCGAACCAGCCGATCGCCCGATCGCGAATCAGCGTCACCAATGCGGGATCACGCGTCTGCGCCCAGCCCAGCGCCAGCGTCAGCGCGAAGGCGATGTTGAAATGGGTGCCGACCCGCAGCGGATAGGTCAGCTTGGGCAGGAAGGCATGGAAGCGCGCGGCAAAGGCGTCGGCCAGCGGCGCGATCGCCTGCGCCCAGGGTGCGTCATGCAGCACCAGTTCCTGATGCAGCGCCAGCAGCCAAGCCCAGCCATAGGGCCGCTCAAACCCCGCGCTGAGCGGCCGGTTAAGATAGGCCAGTTCGCCCGCCACCTTGTCCGGCACCAGCATCGCGTCCGCCCACGCGCGGATTTCAGCGGCAATCTCCATGTCGGGATAAAGCCGCATCAACCGCATCACCTGCCACCAGCCATGGACGCAGCTATGCCAGTCGAAACTGCCATGGAAGATGGGGTGATGTTCGGCCGGTTCCCGCGCATCCTGCGGCCCGGCCCAGACCAGATCCATCTTATAGGGGTAGCGCCGCCCGAGATGCGACAAAGTGAGCACCGCAAAACGGCCGGCAATATCTTGGGTCAAAAGGGTCATGGGAAAGCCAGCCAGTAGATCAGGAGGATGTTGACGATCAGCAACGGAACGGCGGTGCCGACCTGCCGCTTGATGACGCCATGCTCGTCTTTCAGTTCCAGCAGGGCGGCGGGGACGAGGTTGAAATTGGCGGCCATGGGCGTCAGCAATGTGCCGCAAAAGCCCGCCAGCATCCCGATCGCGCAGACCACGGCGGGATCGCCATGATAGGTGTGGATCAACAGCGGAATGCCGATCGCCGCCGTCATCACCGGAAAGGCGGCGAAGGCATTGCCCATGATCATGGTGAAGAGCGCCATGCCCAGCCCATAGGCGATCACCGCGCCCAGCAGGCTGCCCTGCGGGATCGCCTGTTGCACGATGCCGCCCACGACATCGCCGACGCCCGCCAGAGCGAAGACAGCGCCCAGGCTGGCCAGCATCTGCGGCAGGATCGCCGCCCAGCCGACACTGTCCATCAGGCGCCGCCCCTGTTCCAGCGGCACCATCGGCCCGGCGCGCAACCACAGGCATCCCGTGACCATGGCGATCAGCACGCCCAGCGCCAGCGCGATCAGCGTCGCCTGTTTCCCGTCGAACCAGTCGGGCGCCTGCTTGAACAGGATCGTGCCAAGCAGCGCCGTAGCGGGGATGATCAGCGCGATGACGAACAGCCGATTGCCGAATTTCGCTGCCCGTGCTTGACGCACCTCCAACGGCACCGCGCCATCGCTGCGCCCCAGTCGCCCCAGCACGCCCAGAGCCACCAGCCCCAGCACCAAGATACCGTTGCCCAGATCGCCAAGCCGGTCGCCCGCCCACATGCTGAGCGCCAGCAACGCCCAGAAGGCGGCGTTGACCGGCCGTTCGCGCGCGCCGAGCAGCGCATAGGCGGCAAAGATAGCCCCGGCGATGGCATAGACCCAGTGGAGCGTGATCATGCTGCCCTGGCTCCCCGGCCCCGCTTCAGCCGCCTGTCGAGCCGCCAGAGCCGGAAACCGTGGATCAGGAAGGCCGCGATCGCGGTCGGGATCGCCCAGACCGATAGCTGGAGCGGCTCCAGCACGATGTCATATTGCTCCAGCAGCCCCTTGATCAGAAGGATCGATCCGATCGCCAGAAAGATATCCTCGCCAAAGAACAGCCCGATATTGTCGGTCGCTGCGGCCCAGGCTTTGATTTCTTCGCGATCGCCCTCGCTCAATTCCCCGGCCTGCGCCTCAGCGGCCGCTTCGGCGATCGGCGCGACCAGCGGGCGCACCGTCTGTGGATGGCCCGCCACCGATGTCAGCCCCACCGCCGCCAGCGCCTGTCGCAGCAGCAGATAGCCGGTGAGGAAGCGGCCGACGGTCGCCCCATGCATCCGGCCGATCAGGCCCCGTGCCCGCTCCTGAAGCCCGTTCGCCTCCAGCAGGCCCACGACCGGCAGCACGATCCAGATGATGCTGACATAGCGCGCCTCGTTGAAGGCCTTGCCCAGCGCGGCGATGATCGCCAGCGGGTCCAGCCCGGCGGCAAGGCCGGTGACGATCGCCGACGCGAGGATGACCAGCAAGGGATGAAAGCGCAGCAGGAATCCCGCCACGATGATCGCGATGCCCAGCAGCACCATGCCGCTACAGCCCCGCCTCGATCGCCAGCCGGATCGCTTCGGCCGCCGTCCGCACATCCAGCGCGCGCAGCATCGCGGCGCGGTGCATCTTCACGGTGCGTTCCGTCAGGCCAAGATCAAAGGCGATCTGCTTGTTCAGCCGGCCGGCCGTCATGGCGACCAATACGGTGCGTTGCCGATCGGTCAGGGTCGCGATCCGGGCCCGCGCATCATCTCCCCGGTCGCCTTCGACCGCCATCTGCGATCCCAGGAAATAATCCAGCGTTCCGTCCGCGCCAAAGATCGGCGCGATCATCACCGCATTGCGAAAGGGCGTGCCATCCTTGCGATAATTGCGCAGTTCCACCAATATCGGCCGACGATCGCGCAGCGCCGCACGGATAATCTCCACCTGCGGCCCCGGCGGATCGTCCCCTGCCAGAAAGCGGCAGTTGCGCCCGACAATCTCGTCCCGCTGGAATCCGGTCAGCGCGGTGAAGGCATCGTTGCATTCGACGATCGGATTGTCCGGCAGGCGCGGATTGGTGATGACCGCCGCCACGGCACTTTCGGCGATCATTTCGGGCAGAGACATGGACAGGGCACCAGATGACGAAAAGGGCGCCACCAATGCGGCGCCCTTCAGCCATGTTGCCCAATCTGGACGCCAGCCGCAAGCGGCTGGATCAGGCGGGGAAATTCCCTTCGAAAGCGAAGCTCTCGATCGGCTTGCGATCGCTGGGCGCTTCGCGCGCCTGCAGCGCTTCGGGCAGCACGGCCTTGTCGCCCTGCTTGCCGATGGCGATGGCGGCTTCGATACGGAAACGATCGGGCACGCCCAGTTCGGCGCGCGCCTTGTCGAAATCCACCCCGGTCATGCCATGGGTGTGGTAGCCCAGCCGCGTCGCTTGCAACGCCAGCAGCGCCCAGGCGGCGCCGGCATCGAAGCTGTGGCTGTAGGACGGCTTATAGTCTTCGGAGCCCGGCGCCGCCATCAGCGTGTCGGACAGGACGAAGACGATGGCGCCGGCATTCTGCACCCAGCTCTGGTTGAAAGGCAGCAGGACGTCCAGGAAACGCTGCCAGTCGGCGCCATCGCGATGCGCATAGAGGAAGCGCCAGGGCTGATAGTTGAAGGCGGACGGCGCCCAGCGCGCACCATCGAAAATCGTGTCCAGATCATCCTGCGGAATGGCGGAGGAATCGAATGCGCGGGGCGACCAGCGATCGAGAAAAAGCGTATCGACGGCACGGGTTACCGCGCGGGGATTGGTAGCCATTCTATCTCCTGCAAATATGCGATGAGGGTCCGCCACCATGTAGGGGCGCCTGCATCAAATGCGAAGGGGGTCAGTGCGCCGCTTCGCAAAGGGCAGAAAGGCCCGCCTCCTGCTCCAGCGCGTCCGCATCCCGTTCCAGCAGGATGACGGCAGGCTCACGCAACAGGGCCTGCGACAGGCGCGTGCGCCAGCGGGCGAAAAGCCCGTCCTGATCCTGCATCTGATCGTCCTGCATATATCCTCCCGACCGAATCGCACGGCTTATCTACCGATGCTATAGAGAATCGGCGCGCAAGCAATGCTGGCGCGCGGGACAGAAAAGCTATGCCGGACTTTCCGCTCCGGCTTTGCCGCCCGCCTTGCGCCGATCGCACAGCATCAGGTGACAGGTGGTATCGGGCGCCGACGGCGCAGCCGGCTTGCGCTGCCAGGGCGGTTTCCAGCCCGGCGGGGCCTGCCCGCAAAAGCCCGCCACCATGGCGCCGGATGCGGCGGGACGCGGCGCGATGGTCGTGGCGACCAGCGCCGCCAGCAACAGGCCGCTACACCGCATGGCTGAACCGCTGCTCGACCGGCTGGAGATAGGCGTCGAAACAGGCGGCGATGCTGCGGGCATAGGGCAGAGCCTGCGGCGTCAGCGCCAGCCGCCCGGCAGTGACATGCACCAGCCCCAGTTGCTCGAACATGCGCAGGTCCGGCATCGCCAGCCCTTCCCCCACCTGCGCCTCGCCCCGACACAACAGCGCTTCGATCACCCGGCCGCGCCGACGATCGTCCGCGCTGCGCAGCGTGCCGCGCGATGCGGTCAGTGCCCCCGCCTCGATCCGTTCGCGCCATGGCCCCGCGCGCTTCTCATTCTGGACGATCAGATCGGGAAACTGGCTGATCGCGCTTGCCCCGAAGCCTAGCAGCACATCGGCCGGATCGTCGGTAAAGCCCTGAAAATTGCGCCGCAACCGCCCCTGCCGCACGGCGATAGCCAGCCCGTCATCCGGCCGCGCGAAATGATCGAACCCCACCGGCTGCCAGCCTGCCGCCGTCAGTTGCCGATGCCCGGCATCCGCCATCGCGAACCGCGTTGCGACATCAGGCAAATCCTGCGCATCGATCCGGCGCTGACGCGGCAGCAGTCGCGGCATATGCGCATAGCCGAACAAGGCGATGCGCGCAGGCGCCATGGCGCTGCTGGCGTCCAGCGTGGCCGCCAGATCGTCCATCGTCTGGCCGGGCAATCCGTACATCAGGTCGAACCCGGTGGCGACACCAGCCCGGGCGAAGCCCTCGACCGCCCGCTCCACCATGTCGAGCGGCTGGATGCGCCCGATCCGCGCCTGCACATGCGGCGTGAAGGTCTGCACGCCCAGATTGACCCGATCCACCCCCATCACCGCCATCGCCTCGATCCACCGGGCGTCCAGTTGGCGGGGGTCCAGTTCGACCGAAATCTGCGCGTCATGCGCCTCGAAACACAGGGTGATATGCTGGAGCAGCCGGATGAAATCGACCAGCGGCAGGGAATTGGGGCTGCCCCCGCCAAAGGCGATGCGCCCCACCCGCCCGCGCCCGCCCAGCCGCGCGGCGACCATCGCAATTTCCCGCTCCAGCGCGTCGACATAGGCGCTCAGGCGCTGCGCCTTGTTGGCGGCCCCGGTGTTGCAACCGCAATACCAGCATATGTCATGGCAATAGGGAATGTGGACATAGAGCGACAGCGCCGTGTCCTCCACCACCGCATCGAGCCGACTGGCAAGATCGGCCGCGCCGACGGCGTCGCCGAACTGCGCGGCGGTGGGATAGCTGGTGTAGCGCGGCACCGGCCGGGCCAGCAGGTCGGGATGATAGGTCCACATGCAGAGCGGCATCGCATAACCGGCCCTCCCCCTGCATTGCGCCATGTCAAATTGCGGCTTGCGCTCGATCAATGCCGACACGCGCGGCCGGGCGCAAAGGCGGGTCATCAACCAAGGGAAGGAGACCCCCCTCATGCATATCAAGGGCATAATGCTGGGCGCCGCCGCAATCGCGGGCGCACTGGCCACCCCGGCACAGGCCAGACAGGGCGACGTACTGATCCGTCTGCGCGGCATCATGGTCGCGCCCAATGAGAAGAGCAGCAGCGTCCTGCCCGGCTTTCCCGGCGAGAAGGTCAGCGTCGACAATGCGGTGACGCCGGAAATCGACTTCACCTATATGGCGACCGACCATATCGGCTTCGAACTGATCGCGGCCACCACGAAACATTCCGCCAGCGGCCGCACCGGCACGACCGGATCGCTGGGCAAGCTGGCATCGACCTGGGTGCTGCCGCCGACGCTGACGGCGCAATATCATTTCCTGCCCGAAGGCAAGATCCGCCCCTATGTCGGCGCAGGTGTGAACTACACCATCTTCTATAATGAGAAGGCGTCGAGCGCGCTGGAAGGCGCGGTGGGCGATACGAAAGTGCATATGTCCGACAGCTTCGGCGTGGCCGGGCAGGCAGGCGTCGACATCCAACTCAATGACCGGATGTTCCTCAATCTCGACGTCAAATATATCGACATGGACACGACCACGCGCCTGTCGACCACGGCGGCCGGGGTGCAGAAGGTGCGCGTCCATCTCGACCCGTTCGTCTTCGGCGTGGGCGTCGGCTTCAAGCTGTGACGCCAGAGCGGCGGCATTCCGGCCGGGATGCCGCCGCTGTCTTTCGTGATGACGGAAAAATGGCTTCAGATCGAACCCAGCGCCTTCACCTCGAAGGGCAGGCGCAGACCACCCGGTTCGGTCAGCGTCATATGACTGCCCGACCGGATCATCGCGGCTTCCAGCGACAGCGGGGCGTCTTCCGGCGCATAGGACAGCGCCCACCCCTCGGCCGTGCGCAGCAGATGGCCGTGCCGGTCCGGCTCATTGGGCCAGAAACGGCGCACGGTCGCATATTCGGGATTGTGGCCATATTCCTGCTCGTCGATCTGGCCGTCCGCACCCAGCGGCAGCCGCATCACATAGCTGCGCGCAGCGGACCCGTTGGGAAAGGCCGGCGTGCGGCCGAGTTCGAGGCGTATCGTGGTCCACGTCATGCCGGTTTGAATCCCGTTTCAAGCCCGAAAATGCTATAAGGACTATCCCTGATGGTGGTCCTACGGGGGCAGGCCTAATCCGGTCAGGAACGGATGGAGACATGTCATGAAGACGATCCTGCTGCATATCCATGACGATCTGGGCGCCGAAAGCCGGTTGCAGGCCGCCTGCGATCTGGCCCGCGCCTGTAGCGCCCATGTCCAGTGCGTCCAGGTGACGCCCATGCCCGAACTGATGGCGGCAGGGGCGCAGGATGGCATGGGCTATTCCCCGGTGATCGCGGCGGAACTCCATGCGATAGATCAGGCCTTCCGCACCCGGATCGAGGCGCGCTTCGTGCAGGAGGACGTCGCCTGGGACTGGCGCCAGATGGAGGGCGACAGCCTGCCCGGCCTGCTCGATGCGGCGAAATTGGCGGACCTGATCGTCGCCAGCCTGCCCGAAGGCGGGCGGAGCAGCCTGCAATCCCCCCTGCCAATCGCCGCCGATCTGGCGCTGGGCGGACGGACGCCGGTGCTGGCCGTGCCGCTGGAGGCGAAGGGCTTTGCCGTCACCGGCCGCGCGCTGGTGGCGTGGGACGGATCGCATCCCGCCGGGGCCGCGCTGCGCGCAGCAGTGCCGCTGCTCAAGCTGGCGGAGGCGGTCGACATCGTGACCGTGGAGGATCGCGACACGCCCTTTCCTGCGATCGATGCGCCGGAATATCTGGCCCGCCATGGCATAAAGGCGCAATTGCACAGTTGGCCGCGCGCCGACCGGACGACCGATATCGCCCTGCGGGAAGCGATCGCCACCTTGGGTGCCGACTGGGTCGTGATGGGCGCCTTTGGCCATGGCCGCTGGCGCGAACTGATCTTCGGTGGCGTCACTCGCTCGCTGCTGCGCACCGCGCCCGTGCCGCTCTTGCTGGCGCACTGAAAGGACGGCATGGAAGGCGCATGGCGGTAGCGGATGATGACAGCGACGCACTTACGAATGCGCATAGTCTGGAACAGGCGCTGCTGGGATCGATCCTAGCGACGGTGCCCGATGCGCTGATCGTGATCGACCTGCGCGGGCGGATCGTGTCGTTCAGCGCGGCGGCACAGCGCATGTTCCAATATGCCGAAAGCGACGTGCTGGGCGAGAATATCTCGATGCTGATGCCCTCCCCCGACCGGGAACGGCATGACGGCTATATCGAGCATTATCGCACCACCGGCGAAAAGCGGATCATCGGCGTCGGTCGCCTCACCAGCGCGCGGCGGCGGGACGGTTCCACCTTTCCGATCGAATTGTCGGTGGGCGAAGTGCAGGATCAGGGGCAGCGGCTGTTCACCGGCTTCATCCGCGACCTTACCGAGCGGCAACAGGCCGAACGGCGGGTCGCCGACCTGCAATCCGAGCTCGCCCATGCCAGCCGGGTGACGGCGATGGGCACGCTGGCGTCCGCGCTGGCGCATGAACTGAACCAGCCGCTGACCGCGATCGCCAATTATATGGAGGCAGGGCGCGACCTGCTCGCCATGCCGGGCGAGGTCGACCGCGAGATGCTGGGCGAGGCGATGGATGAAAGCGCAAAACAGGCGCTGCGCGCGGGCGAGATCATCCGGTCGCTGCGCGAGTTCATCAAGCGCGGCGAAACCGTGCGCCAGCCCGAACCGATGCGCGCGCTGCTGGCGGAAGGGGCGGCACTGGCCTTCATCGGCACCGACAGCCGCGGCATCGACATGGACGTGCAGGTCGACCGCGCCGTCGACCATGTGCTGGTCAACCGGGTGCAGTTGCAGCAGGTCATCATCAACCTCGTCAGGAATGCGGTCGAAGCGATGGAGGGCCGCCCGGTCCGCATCCTGCGCCTGACGGCCATACCGGTGGAGGATGGCAAGGTGGAGGTGGTGGTCGCCGATTCCGGGCCGGGTCTCAGCCCCGACATGTCGCGCACGCTCTTCACCCCCTTCACCACCAGCAAGGCGACCGGCATGGGCGTGGGCCTGTCGATCAGCCAGACCATAGTCGAAGGCCATGGCGGCCGCATCTGGGCGACCCCCTCCCCCTGGGGCGGGACCGCCTTTCATTTCACCCTGGACCGCGCGGACGAAGAATGAGCGACACCTATCCCATTTATGTCGTGGACGATGACGAGGCGATCCGCCGGTCCCTGTCCTTCCTGCTCAAGACCAGCGGCTTTGCCGTCACCCTGTTCGACGGCGGCCTGCCCTTCCTGAAGGAGGCCGCCGACCTGCCGCAGGGCTGCGTGCTGCTGGACGTGCGCATGCCCGACATGGACGGGCTGGAGGTGCAGCGCGAATTGCGCGCGCGCGGCGTGATGCTGCCGGTCGTGATCATGACCGGCCATGGCGACGTCGACATGGCGGTCGCGGCGATGAAGGCCGGAGCCAGCGATTTCATCGAAAAGCCGTTCGACAAGCAATCGCTGCTCGCCTGTATCGAGGCGGCCCGCAAACAATCGGTGGCCGCACGCGGGGCAAGCGCCCGCGCGCAGGAAGCACAGGCGCGCCTTAACGTCCTGACCGACCGGGAACGCGACGTACTGGATGGCCTCGTCGAGGGGCTACCCAATAAGAGCATCGCCTATGACCTGGGCATCAGCCCCCGCACAGTGGAAATCCACCGCGCCAACCTGATGCAGAAGCTGGAAGTGAAGAGCCTGGCCGAAGCGCTGCGGATTGCCTTCCACGCCGGGGATGGCGCGGAGGCGACAGGCGGGTAGAGCACATAAGCGGATCCTGTTCCCGCTCCCGCAGGCGAGACGGTTGCGAAGGTACCGGACCAAGGCCGGATTGCTGTAGACGGGTGCCCTTGTTGGCTTTTGAGGGAGATGCGCGGGTCATAGCGGTTAGGCCAGGCCATATCCCGATGGCGATAGCGCCTGCATCAGGCGCGCATCGTTCAGCGTCCACTGCCGCACGCTCAACCGGCATGTGTCAAGCCAACCAGCTACCCCTGTACGTCCTCGTCACCAAGCGACCTTTCGGACAAGTCGCGCAGATACAAAAAAGGGCGGTCCGTTCGGGTACCGCCCCTTTCCATTCACAAGTCGCGCCTCAATCAGGCGCCAAAGCGTTCCCGCAAGCCCAGCATGGCGATCGCCGCCTTGGCCGCTTCGCCGCCCTTGTCCTTCTGGTCGGGGCGGGCGCGGACCAGCGCCTGTTCTTCATTCTCGACGGTCAGGATGCCGTTGCCGATCGGGATCGCGTCCATGCTCAGCGCCATCAGGCCGCGGGCGCTTTCGTTCGACACCACTTCGAAATGATAGGTTTCGCCGCGGATCACCACGCCGATCGCGACGAAGCCGTCATAGCGGCCGGTTTCCGCCGCCAGCGCCACCGCGCCCGGGATTTCCAGCGCGCCCGGCACCGTAACCACCTCATATTTATGGCCGGCCTCGTCCAGCGCGGCCTTCGCGCCTTCGATCAGCAGGTCGTTGAGATGGTCGTAGAAGCGGGCTTCGACGATCAGGAATTTCGCCATGTCTTGGTTCCTTACAGCTCGATCGGGCGCTGCCCAACCACGGAGAGGTCATAGCCGTCAAGCGCGATCAGGCTGTGCTGGGTGTTGGACAGCAGAATCATGTCATGCACGCCCAGTTCGGCGAGCAACTGCGCGCCGACGCCATAATTGCGCAATTCGTCCATCCCGGCAGGCGCCTTGCCCGCATGCGCTTCGACACAGCGGGTGACGAAATTGCCGTCTTCATTGCCGGTCAGGATCACGATCAGGCCGGCGCCTTCACGACCGATGATGTCCATCGACCGGGCGAGCATGTCGCCCCGCGGCCCTTCCGCGCCATAAACATCGTCCAGCAGCGACAGCTGATGCATGCGCACCAGCGTCGGCTGGTCGGGCACGACATGGCCCTTCTGCAACACCAGCTGTTCGCTCTGCGTCGCCTTGTTGTAGAAGCTGATCGCCTTCCAGTCGCCGCCCCACTTGCTGTGGAAAGTCGTTTCGGACCGGCGCTCGACCATATGGTCGTGGCGGCGGCGATAGGCGATCAGGTCGCGGATCGTGCCGATCTTGAGTTTATGCTTCTGCGCGAAGACGATCAGGTCGTCGAGCCGCGCCATCGTGCCGTCATCCTTCATGACTTCGCAGATGACGCCCGACGGGTTCAGGCCAGCCAGCCGCGCGACATCCACCGCCGCTTCGGTATGGCCGGTGCGCACCAGCACGCCGCCATCCTTGGCGATCAGCGGGAAGACATGGCCGGGCGTGACGATATCCGCCTTGCCCTTCGCGCCGTCGATCGCGACGGAGACGGTGCGGGCACGGTCGGCGGCGCTGATGCCGGTGGTCACGCCTTCGCGCGCCTCGATCGACACGGTGAAGGCGGTTTCGTGGCGGGTGCCGTTGTTGCGGCTCATCAGGTCCAGACCCAGATGCTCGACCCGCTGGCGCGTCATGGCGAGGCAGATCAGGCCACGGCCATGGGTGGCCATGAAATTGATCGCATCGGGCGTCGCCATCTGCGCGGGGATGACCAGATCGCCCTCATTCTCGCGATCCTCGTCATCGACCAGAATGAACATGCGGCCGTTGCGGGCTTCGTTGATGATTTCTTCCGGGCTGGCGAGCGCGGTGCCGCCCTCGCGCTTCAAGAGATAGGCTTCCAGCTTGCCCAGCGTGTCCGCCGTCGGGTTCCAGTCGCTTTCGCCCAGCTTGCGCAGGCTATTGGCGTGCAGGCCGGCGGCGCGCGCCAGACCGGATCGGGACATGCCGCCATCGGTGACGAGGCTGCGGACGGAATCGAGAAGCGCGGACGACATGATATACTCCTTCCCTTGACGGGGTGGCCAGCATATCACATTGCAATGTGATTATTTCAAGTGAGAAATCACAATAAGAGCGCGTCTCCCGGTTATTCTATCGCCACTAACAGGATTATGCCCTGGAGCGCAGGCTCTGCATCCGGTCCAGATAGCGGGCCAGCACATCAATCTCCAGATTGAAGGCACGACCTTCGGCCAACTGGTCCAGCGTGGTCGCGGCGGCGGTATGCGGAATGATGTTCAGGCCGAAATGCACGCTGCCATCGGCCTGATCCTCGACCGCATTCACCGTCAGCGAAATGCCGTCGACCGTGATCGATCCCTTGGCCGCCAGCGCCGCCGCCAGTTCCTGTGGCGCGCGGATGACCAGCCGGGTCGAATCGCCTTCGCGGGTTGCCGACACCAGATGGCCGATGCCGTCGACATGGCCGGTCACGATATGCCCGCCCAGTTCGTCGCCGACCTTCAGCGCGCGCTCCAGATTCAGCCGGCCACCCTCTGCCCACAGGCCCGGCGCGGTGCGGGCGACGGTTTCCGCCGACAGGTCGACCGCGAACCAGTCCGCGCCCTTTTCCACCACCGTCAGGCACGCGCCCGAACAGGCGATCGACGCGCCGATCGCCACGCCATCCATTGCATAGGTGCAGCCGATGACCAGCCGCAGGTCGCCGCGCTGCTCATGGCTGCGGATGGTGCCGATGTCGGTGATGATGCCGGTGAACATGTGCCAATCCAATCTTCCGTTCGCCCTGAGCGAAGTCGAAGGGCAGCACCGAACGCAGGGAGGTGTCTTCGCTTCGCTCAGCCATGGGCTTCGACTTCGCTCAGCCCGAACGGGTGAGTTCGGGGCTGATCTAGGCGCTCCGCGTCCGCTCGTAAACCTCCAGCCGGTCGACACCCAGAGCGCGCGCGTCGCTCATGCGCCAGCGGCCATGCGCGTGCGGCAGGTCGGCGAGGCCAATGTCGCCGATCCCCGCCAGCCCCGCGCCCACGATGATCGGTGCACGATAGAGCATCAACCGGTCTACCAGATCGTCCCGCAGGAAAGCGGCGGCCGTTTCCGCGCCGCCCTCCACCAGCAGATGATCGACCCGATCGAGCGTCGCGATCTCTTCCGGCGCGCCGATCCGGCTCCAGCCGTCGGGCGCATTCCCGCGCGTCAGCAGCAACCGGCGCGGCGAACGATCCTCCAGCCCCGCCAGCCGCACATCCAACCTGGGCGCGTCGGCGCGCAGCGTGCCGCCGCCTACCAATATCGCGTCATGCCGCGCCCGCTCCATATGCGCATGCGCGCGGGCATCCGGCCCGGTGATCCAGCGGCTGGATCCGTCCGCCAGCGCGATCCGCCCGTCGAGCGAGAGGCCGAGCTTCAGCGTCACATGCGGCCGCCCCAGCGTCTGGCGCAGCACGAACCCCGCCATCGCCTCCGCCGCTTCCTGCGCCATCAGCCCCATTTCGACGACAATGCCCCGGTCGCGCAGCCAGGCCGCGCCTTGCCCGTCGGTGCGCGGATCGGGATCGCGCAGCGCGATCACCACCCGCGCGACGCCGGCACGGGCCATCAGGTCGGCGCAGCGCGGCCCGCGCGGGCTGAGGTGAAAACAGGGTTCCAGCGTCACATAGGCGGTGGCCCCGCGCGCCCGGTCCATCGCCTGTTCCAGCGCCTGCGCCTCGGCATGGGGGCGGCCGCCTTTCTGGGTCCAGCCGCGCCCGACGACATGCCCGTCCTTCACGATCAGGCAGCCGACATTGGGATTGGGGGTGGAAAGGCCGCGCCCGCGCCCCGACAGCGCGATGGCGGCGGCCATATAGCGCCGGTCCTGCGCGGCGGTCGTTGCGGGCAGGGGCGGCTTGCTCAGGGCTGCGCGGCTCCGGCCGACGGTGCAGCAGCGGTTTTGGGCGCGGTCTTTTCCGCCGCTTCCGCCTTGGCCAGCCGGTCGTCCAGCAGCGCGTCGATGGCCTTCACCGCTTCCTTGCGTTTGGCGGAGTTACGGGCTTCTTCCTCCCGCCATTCGATACCGAAGGCGTCGGCAAAGCCCTGCATCTTCTTCTGCTGCTTGACCAGCGCCGATTCGCGCTTGGCGAAATCGATCTTCTGCTGCAAAATCACCGCTGCGTCGGACCGGTTCGCATCCCAGCTTTGCACATAGATGATCTTGTTGCGCGTCGGCATCGTATTGGTGTTCGCGTCGATGACGAACGTCCAGATAATCACCCATGTCAGGGCGATCGACAGGCCCAGCAACGGCCATTTATGCTGCCGCTGCTGTTTGAAATAGCCCCAGAAGTCGCCGAGCGCACTTTTTGGGGAAACGGGACGGGGAAAGATCGCCATGCCGCCCTTATAGGACAGGGCGGGCGCAGATGCAAAATGCTCCATGATGCTTCCCATGGAAATTCCAATCCCCCACTGCGACGGCAGCAAATCAGCACCAACAGCCTTTTGCAATGATCTCGCTTGCGGAAAGGGGAGCAAAACTGCACCCTCCGCTAGAGTGAGATGAGATTGACTTGACCCACGCCGTCATTGCGAGCGCAGCGGGCCGAAGGCGAGCAAAGCCCAACCAATCCAATGGCGCGCTCATGGATTGCTTCGCTGCGCTCGCAATGACGATTCAATGTGAAGTCATCCCGCTCTAGCCACCCAAAATCGTCCGTACCTTCAAGGCATCAACCGCCGCCGCCCTTCCCACAAATGCCAACGCATCGCGAGCGCGGCGCCTTCGGAGTCCTGGGCGCGGATGGCGGCGACGATCTGTTGATGTTCGCGCAGCATCGTCGCGATCACTTCGGGCGGGCGGGAGCGACTGATGTCGACGCCGGCGCGCATGATCTTGTCGACATCGGCATGGAGCGCGTCGAAGGCGATCAGGAAGGCCGGGTTGCCGGTCGCCTCGGCAATGCGGCGGTGCAGTTCCATATCCTCGGCGTGGGCGGGTTCGCTCGACAGGAGAGCGATGCGCAGCATCTCCATCCCTTCCTCGACATGCGCCATTTCCAGCGCGCTGCGGCGGGTGGCGGCGAGGCGCGCAGCCTCCGCCTCCAGCACGAAGCGGACTTCATAGCTGCCCAGCGTCGCGGGCAGTTCGGTCGCGGGCATGAAGGCGGCGAGGCGCTGCGACGGGCGGCTCTTCACGAAGGAGCCGGCGCCCCGGCGCGCTTCGGTAATGCCGTCCGAAGCGAGGCGGACCAGCGCTTCGCGCACGATCGCGCGGGATACGCCGAACCGCTCGGCCAGCGCCGCCTCCGACGGCAGGCGGGCGCCGACTTCCAGATCCTGGTCGTTGATGATCTCGACAATGCCGGCATAGGCATGGTCGGACAGCCGGACCTGGTTCATCGGCGCACCTGTGGATCGCTGGGCAACATTCTGTGCCTCCTAGTCAGAAGATGCTGCTCGCGACAAGCACGAGGAGCAGGCCGACCACCGCGACCACGGTTTCCATGATCGACCAGGTCTTGAACGTGCCGGACATGTCCGTGCCGAGATAGGATTTGACCAGCCAGAAGCCGGGATCGTTGACGTGGGAGAAGAAGAGCGAGCCCGCGCCGATCGCCAGCACCATCCATTCGGGCTCCACGCCCGATGCGGCGACCAGCCCCTGCATCACGCCCGCGGTGGTGATGGTGGCAACCGTGGCCGAACCGGTGGCGAGGCGGATGCAGACCGACACGCCCCACGCGAGCAGGATCGGCGAAATCGCGCCGCCTGCGGCGAATCGGACCAGCAGGTCGGAGAGGCCCGCCGTGACCAGCACCTGCTTGAGCGCGCCGCCCGCGCCGATCGCCAGGATGATGCCGCCGGCCGGGATCATCGCTTCGGACCAGATGGCGTTCTGAATCTTCGCGTCGGTGATGCGGCGGCCGAACAACAGAGGCAGCGCGACCAGCACCGCGATCAGCAGCGCGACGACGGGATCGCTGACCCAGCCGAGCCAGTGGAAATGCGGCGCGACGGCGGGTGGCAGCAGCGCCACCGCCTGTCCGGCGGCGATCAGGACGACCGGCAGCAGCACGGCGGCCAGCGCGCGGCCGACCGAAGGGGTGGCGACATCGACCTTCACCGGATCGAGCAAGGGCGGGTTGAGCTTTACACCGGGGGCGGTGAAGCGGGCGAGCACGGGACCGGCGATGATCGCGGTGGGGATGCCGACGATCAGGCCATAGACGAGGGCGAGGCCGAGATTGGCGCCGAGCGCGTTGACCGCGAGCAAGGGGCCGGGATGCGGCGGCACCAGCGCATGGACCACCGACAGGCCCGACAGCGCGGGCAGCATCAGTTTGAGCTTTGCCGTATCGCCATTCTGTCCGGCAGGGAGCGCGGCGGCGGCCGACGCAACGATCGGCAGCAGCAGGACGAGGCCGGTTTCGAAGAAGAGCGGCAGGCCGATGACGATGGCGGTGAACAGGCTGGCCCAAGGGGCGCCCTTTACGCCCGAGATACGCAACGCCGCGCGGGCGAGGCCGCCGGCGCCGTCCGACAATTGCAGCATCGCGCCGAGGCCCAGGCCCAATGCCACGACGAGGCCGGTGCCGCCGAGGATACTGCCCGCGCCCTTCTCAACCGCCTTGGCCGTGTCCTCCATCGGCAGGCCGGCGATCAGGCCGACGGTGAAGGCGCCGCAGAGCAAGCCGACAAAGGGGTGCAGGCGGCCGCGAATGATCAGGGCGATGGAAAGGGCAATGCCGATGATGGCGGCGATCAGCAGGCGATAGTCGGCAGGCGTCATCGGCGCGCCTCCTGACGGATCAGAACTGGTCCGCATGCTGCCGATCGACGAAATGGTAACGCCATCCCCACCCTCTCCCTGACTTTGTTCGATCGATGATCCGACGGGCGAATCCCGAAAATCTGTTAGACAGCTTATACGCGGAATTTCGGGTTAAACTAGAATAAATCCCGATTCACGCGAATTTTTGCTTGAACCTGTCTGACTGATTCCACTATCGTTAGCGCTAACGAATCTAAGGACAGTCCGGCCAAGATGGGGCTGCCTCGGCAGATCGAAAAGGGAGAGGATCGATGCATATCGCGACGGATTTGCACCATATACCCGATCGTCAGGATCGCTACGCCCCGGAACCCCCGCACCTTACGCCGACCCAGATCAAGGTCATGCGCTGCGTGCATTCGGGCCTGTTGAACAAGCAGATCGCCTATGAACTGGGCATGGCGGAGGCGACGGTGAAGGTTCATATGACCGCGCTGATGCGCAAGCTGAATGTCCGCAACCGGACCCAGGTGGCGATTGCCGCCGGGCATTTCGGCTGGATGCGCCCGACGCTGGGCCACGCCGCCGACTGACATTCCTCTAGCCGTTGGAGAAGGCGGCGTGGACCGATCGAGACGGGAAATGATGGGCGGTTTCGGCGCGGGACTGGCGCTGGCCGGCATGGCTGGCCCCGCCTTCGCGGCGTCGCGCCGGATCGGTTATGCGATCGTGGGGCTTGGTTCCTATGCGACGCGGCAGATCATGCCCAATTTCGCGGGGTGCGATCAGGCGAAACTGGTTGCGCTGGTCAGCGGGACGCCGGCCAAGCTGGCCCAATATGGCGATCAGTACGACATCCCGGCGACGCACCGCTATAGCTATGCCGATTTCGATCGCATTCGCGACAATCCCGATATCGACGCCGTCTATGTCGTGCTGCCCAACAGCCTGCATGCGGAATATGTGATCCGCGCCGCGCAGGCGGGCAAGCATGTGCTATGCGAAAAGCCGATGGCGGTGTCGGCGGCGGAATGCGAGGCGATGATCGCCGCCTGCGCCAAGGCCGGCAAGAAGCTGATGATCGGATATCGATCGCGGTTCGAGCCCTATAACCGGCTGGCGATCGAGTTGGCACGGGGCGGGCATGTCGGGCCGACGCGACTGATCACGGCCGAGCATGGCTTTTCGGCGCAGCCCAATCAGTGGCGGCTGGACAAGCCTTTGTCCGGCGGCGGATCGCTGATGGATATCGGCATCTACAGCCTGAACGCGGCGCGCTACCTGACCGGGGAGGAGCCGGTGGAGGTGAGCGCAGTGGAGAGTACGGACCGCAACGATCCGCGCTTTGTCACGGTGGAGGACCGGATCAATTTCATGCTGCGCTTCCCGTCGGGGATCATCGCCAACTGCATTTCCAGCTATAGTTCGGGGCATAATGGCTATCGCGTGATCGGCACGCAGGGGTGGATCGATATGGAACCGGCGACACCCTATAGCGGGCAGAGCATGACGATCCGCAAGGATGGCGTGACCGCGCCACGCACTTTGCCCGCGCCGGCGAAGAACCAGTTTGCGGGCCAACTCGATCATCTGGCCGAATGCATCCAGCGCGGGACGACGCCGATCGTGCCAGGCGAGGAAGGGCTGGCCGATCTGCGGGTGATCGAGGCGATCTATCGATCGGCCGCGGAAGGGCGCAGCGTGCGGATGGGCGCATGATCGGGCGACGGACGCTGCTGGCGGGGCTTGGCTGTTTGCCGATCGCGGCTGTTGCACGGGCGGCGGACGCGGCGGGCGTGATGCGGATCGATCCGGGGCTGGACCGGATCATCGCGCCATCGGCCCGCGTCGAGTTTCTGGCGAGCGGTTTTCGCTGGGCCGAAGGGCCGGTCTGGGCGGCGCGGCAGGATTGCCTGTTCTTCAACGATCCGCCCTCCAACATCCTGTATCGCTGGCGCGCGGGGGACGGGGCGAAGCCTTTCCTTTCTCCGTCGGGTTTGCAGACGCCGGTTCCCACCGGGATACGGGAAGCCGGGCTGAACGGGCTGGCGATCGATGCAGACGGCGCACTGATCGCGGCGGACAGCGGGACGCGGGCGATCGTGCGGATCGACCTTGCCAGCGGGGAGCGCCGCATCCTGGCCGACCGGTTTGAGGGCAAGCGCTTCAACAGCCCCAATGATCTGTGCATCGCGGCGTCCGGGGCGATCTACTTCACCGATCCGACCTATGGGCTGGCGGAGGGCGATGCGTCCCCCTTGCGCGAACTGGACCAATGCGGGCTGTACCGCTTGGCGCCCGACGGCACGGTCAACTTGCTGGATGGCGATCATCGGCGGCCCAATGGCGTTGCCCTGTCGCCGGACGGGCGCACCCTCTATCTGGCGCTGTCGGACGAGAGGCAGCCGGAGGTGCTGACCTATGCGCTGGATGGCGACGGGCTGGCGACGGAGCGGCGGCTGTTCCGGGACATGCGGGCGGAACTGGCGCAGGGGCTGCCGGGCCTGCCCGACGGGATCAAGGTCGATGCGCGGGGGCATGTGTTTGCGACCGGGCCGGGCGGCGTGCATGTCTGCGCGCCGGACGGGCAGTTGCTCGGGATGATCCGCACCGGCAAGGCGATCGCCAATTGCGCCATCGATGCGGCCGGCGGGCGGCTGTTCCTGACATCCGCCGACCGGCTGGCGGTGATCGCTTTGCAGTCTCTATAGTCGAGTTACCGTGATCGACTGAGCGTTCATGACCGCATTGCCGAAGGCGGTCATGAAGGCGATGTCGGTGGCGTCCCGGCCGACGGCGATACGGACCATGGTTTCGACCGGCGCGAGGCCGGTCGCGTCGACAATGTGCCAGGCGCCGTCGAGCCAGACTTCGACCACGGCGTGGAAGTCCGGCGGGTCGAGATCGAGCGCATAGACCGACACCAGCCGGGCGGGAATGTCGCGCGAACGGATCAGCGCGGCGGTGAGATGGGCATAGTCGCGGCACACGCCCTGTTGCGCGACGAAGGTGTCGGCGGCGGTGGTGGTGACGTTGGAACTGCCCGGAACATAGACGAGATTGGCGTGCACCCATTCGACCAGCGCATGGACCAGCGCGCCCCCTTCCAGATCGGGGAAATGGCCGCAAACGAAGCTGACGAACCGGTCCGCCTCGCAATAGCGGCTGGGCCAGATGAAGGGCAGCACATCTTCGGGCAGGCTGGCGAGCGGGCTTTTGTGGAGGCTGGCGATATCGACGCTCGGGCGCTCGACGTCGAGCGTGGCGCGATAGGTGCTGACCATGCGGCCGACGCCGGTGCGGGTCCAGGTGCGGCGGCCGACGCCGCTGCCGCCGACCTTGTTGGTGAGCGGCCCGGCATTGTTGATGATGTGCGACTGTTCGATCACCCGCTGGTCGGGGAGCGCGGCCGCCTCCACCGCGAGGAGGACGTCGGTCTGCTCGGCAAAATCATAGTCGAGAATCGCTTCGATCGCGACGCGCATGGCGATGGGGTCCAGATGTCAGAGGAGGCAGGACCGAGTCGGCCTGCAACGGGCAGCATCGTTGGGTGGCAAGGGGTTAGCAAGCGGATTGCATATGATGCGGGTTAAGCGAGGAAGAGTTGCCCCCTGAAGCTGGGCTGACATCGGTATTGAACTAAATGCCTCTTGCACCAAAAGTTCTATTTAATCCGTCGGCATTATCTTCGTGCCTATCGGCACATCAACCTTGTCGACCCCTTTGAGCAAACAAGCCCAGCGTGGCTCCTTCATCGACGGAGGAGATTGCGAGATTCCTCCCATCCGTAGAATCGCGGCAATTGTCGAACCATCTGGCCTCTTCAGGACAACCGGACCTTCTGGTCGTACTGGTCCTTCCGCGACAAGTGGTCCAGGAACAACGACCAGACCACCCCATGCAGGAACATCAAAGATATCATCGACCGTAAGAATTGGCTTCATGAGCATCATTCTAGTGAAGTTGAGACGGTGCGCAATCGAGGCAATTTATCAGAAATACTTCGCAGACGAACCCAAAGAGCCACCGTTAGCTTCACATATTTCCCGCAAATACTGTTCTTTTCTTACGATGCATTGATCCTATTGGAAAGTCTCTACCCCCACCGCCCTTCCGCCCGAACGGTAAAAGGCCCGTCACGCGGGGAGCGCGGCGGGCCTTTTCGGTGCGTGATGCGCAAGGCGGGCGAGCCTGCATGGGTGGCGTCCGGCTGATCCGGCCGGGCGCCGATCCCGTGCTTATTCGCCATCATCCTCCGCATCGGGTCCAGTCATCATCCCTTCGGCGACCTCTTCGGTCTTGCCACGGATCGCCTTTTCCAGCTTGTCCGCCAGTTCGGGATGTTCCTTGAGATAGGTTTTGGCGTTTTCACGACCCTGGCCGATGCGGACCGAGTCATAGGAGAACCAGGCCCCCGATTTTTCGACCAGCCCGGCCTTGACGCCCAGATCCAGCATCTCGCCGATCTTGGAGATGCCTTCGCCATACATGATGTCGAATTCGACCTGCTTGAAGGGCGGCGCCACCTTGTTCTTGACCACCTTCACCCGGGTCGCGTTGCCGACGATATCGTCGCGGTCCTTGATCTGGCCGGTGCGGCGGATGTCGAGACGGACCGAGGCGTAGAATTTGAGCGCGTTGCCGCCGGTCGTGGTTTCCGGATTGCCGTACATCACGCCGATCTTCATGCGCACCTGGTTGATGAAGATCACCATGCATTTGGAGCGCGAGATCGAACCGGTCAGCTTGCGCAGCGCCTGCGACATGAGGCGGGCCTGAAGACCGACATGGCTGTCGCCCATCTCGCCCTCGATTTCGGCGCGCGGCACCAGCGCGGCGACCGAGTCGATCACGAGGATGTCGATGGCGTTGGACCGAACCAGCGTGTCGACGATTTCCAGCGCCTGCTCGCCGGTGTCCGGCTGCGACACGATCAGTTCGTCGATGTTGACGCCCAGCTTCTTGGCATAGCCAGGGTCAAGCGCATGTTCCGCGTCGACGAAAGCGGCGGTGCCGCCGCCCTTTTGCGCTTCGGCGATGGCGTGGAGCGCCAGCGTGGTCTTGCCCGAACTTTCCGGGCCATAGATTTCGATGATCCGCCCCTTGGGCAGGCCGCCGATGCCGAGCGCGATGTCGAGGCCGAGCGAGCCGGTCGAGATCGCCTCGATCTCCAGCTTTTCCCGGCTGCCCAGCTTCATGGCGCTGCCCTTGCCGAAGGCGCGGTCGATCTGTGCGAGCGCCGCGTCCAATGCTTTCTGTCTGTCCATGTTTCCCGTCTTCTTGGAATCGATGAGTGAGAGCAGTGCAGTCATCGGCCAGTCCTCTGTCAAGGGAAACGCATGATATCGTGCGTCTGGACGATGATGTATCCTGTTTGTTCCACAAGAACAAGAGGGGAACGGAAATTTCCTATTCGCCTGCGGTTCCCAGCTTCGACTGCCTCTCTAGCCGATGAAATCCCTCATTGCGAGCACAGCGAAGCAATACACGGGCGCACCATGGATTGCTTCGCTGTGCTCGCAATGACGAAATTGACCGAACGATAGTTTAACCGCCCAGCACCTTGCCCAGCGCGCGTTCGACCGCGCCGATGGTGAAGGGCTTGGCCAGTGTCGGTCGCCCCGCATGATCCGATGGCAGATCGTCCGCCATGCCGCCGGTGGCGAAGATGAAAGGAATGTCGGCCTGCGCCAATATGTCGGCCACCGGCCAGCTTTTTTCGCCCTGCAAATTGCAGTCGACCAGCGCCGCGTCGAAGCCGCCCGCGCGCGCCTGATCGCAGGCTTCATCGACCGTGGCGGCAATGGCGTGCAGCCGATAGCCGAGCGCATCGAGATAATCTTCGAGCATCATGCCGATCATCGCCTCATCCTCGACAATCAAAATGCTCTTTGCGTCCGACATGCCCTGTTTTCCCTTATTCGTAACAACGAATCGCTAAACGATTGGCCGCGCCTTGCCCAGCCCATTCCGCTTGATCTGGCGCAAGATCACTCCGCCGCCGGCCGGGTCAGCAGCGCGTCGCGCGCCGCTTCGGCGAGCTGGTTGACCGAGAAGGGCTTGGGAAGGAAGGCGACATTGGCGATGTCGATCGATTTGCGCAGTTGCTCCTCGGCATAGCCCGACATGAAGAGGACCGGCAGGTCGGGATGGGTGCGGCGGGCGTGGGCGACCATGGCGGGGCCGTCCATATTGGGCATCACCACGTCGGAAATGAGCAGGTCGATCTGCTCGCCGCCGTTCAGCACTTCCAGCCCCTGTTCGCCGTCATTGGCGGTCAGCACCTTATAGCCCTGTCGCGTGAGTGCGCGTTCGGCGACGGCGCGGACCATATCCTCATCCTCCACCAGCAGCACCGTGCCGGTGCCCCAGGTTTCGGTGCGGGGCGCGGCGGGCTTCACCTCCACCGGCTGTTCGGCGTCGGCCCCGGCATAGACGGGGAGATAGATGACGAAGCTGGCGCCGCGTCCCAGTTCGGATTCGGCGAAGATATAGCCGCCCGATTGCTTGACGATGCCATAGACGGTGGAGAGGCCAAGGCCGGTGCCCTTGCCCAGTTCCTTCGTGGTGAAGAAGGGTTCGAAGATTTTCGCGAGGATATCCGGCGGGATGCCAAGGCCCGTGTCGGACACGCGCAGCGCGCTGTAATCGCCGACGGGCAGGATCTGCTGGCGCATCTCGCGGACGCGGACGGCGGGCACCGCATAGGTCTGGATATTGACGGTGCCGCCTTCGGGCATGGCGTCGCGGGCGTTGACCGCCAGGTTGACGATCACCTGCTCCATCTGACCGGGGTCCGCGCGCACGGCGCCCAGATTGCGGCCATGGGTGACGTCCAGCTTCACATTTTCGCCCAGCAGGCGCTTCAGAAGCGTGGAGACGTCGGCGACGATATCGGGCAACTGGAGGATTTGTGGGCGCAGCGTCTGTTGCCGGGAGAAGGCCAGAAGCTGACGGGTGAGGCCGGCGGCGCGGTTGCTGTTCGATTTGACCTGCTGAATATCGTCATAGTCGCTGTCGCCCGGCGTATGGCGCATCAGCATCAGGTCGCAATGGCCGATGATGGCGGTCAGGATATTGTTGAAGTCATGCGCGACGCCGCCGGCGAGCTGGCCGATCGCCTGCATCTTGGTCGCCTGCGCGACCTGCCGCTTGAGCTTGGATTCCTCGCTATTGTCCTTGAGGCTGAGGAGTACGGCCGCTTCGCCCAGGCCGCGCACGCCCGCCAGGCTGAGCGCGACCGGATCGTCGGGCGTGTCGCGCATCCGCACGGCGATGTCGCCGGACATTTGCGGGCCGACGGCGAAGCGGCGCACCGCATCGGCCACCGCCGCCTGATCCTCCCGCACGACGAGGTCGCCCGGATAGCTGGGCTTTTCGCCATCCTTGAGGCCAGCGACACGGGCAAAGGCATTGTTGACGAAGAGGACGCGGCCGTCCCGATCCGCCATGGCAAGGCCGAAGGGCAGAAGCGAGAGCAGGGTTTCGATATAGGAGAGCGCGGAGGTGCCGCCGCCACCCGCCGGTTCATCGATCAGCAGCAGCAGCATCGGGCCGTCCTGCGCCGACGCTTGTGACCCGTTGGGCTGGGCGGCGCGCTTGAGCGGCACTTGCAGCAGGCGCAGCGGCAGGCCGCCCTGCTCCTCGCGCGCGAGGAACAGGCGCCCCTTGTCATCCACGCGCATATGGGCGGCGAAATCGCGGCCGGTGATATTGGCGTCGATACGGCCCGCAGCGCGCAACAGGAAGGCGCCATTGGCGGCGCGGATGCGCCCTTCCCCGCCGATCATCACCGCCATGATGCCTGCCTCGCCAAGCTGGCGGCCGGCTTCCCCGGTCAGGAAGCGATGCACGTCGTCCAGCGCGCTGGGCTGGCGAACGGGCGTGAAGCGCCAGAGGAGATAATCCTCCGTCCGGCCGGTGCGGGTGATATCGACGTCCAGGCGCAGGCCGCCCTGCACCATGCCTTCGTAGCGCGCCTCGCCATCGCGCCAGGCGGCGCGGGCGGCGGTGGAGAGGCTGGCGGCCAGCGCTTCGTCCGCCGTGACGGCAGGCGGCGTGGGATAGCCGGGGAACCATTCGCCGAACAGGTCGCTGGCGCAGACCAGACGGCCGGTGCGGTCGGTGACGGCGATCGCCATGCTGGACGCATCGGCGGCGGCACGGGCGACGGTCCAGTCGGGCGTGGCTTCCCGGTCGGAAATCTGCGGCGGGTAGAGATGCTGATACCAGGTGAGCAGCGCGGCGGCGGTCAGGATGGTCGCGCCAAAGCCGGCGGCCAGCGCCCAGCTGCCCACCGCATAGAGGACCAGAGCGGCGGAGGCCAAAGCGGCGAGAACCAGCAGCGGCAACGCAATGCGCGAGCGCGGCTGGATCAGCCAGGCCTCTTCACCTCTTTTCAAACCCATACCCCTGATGCGCAAGTCGAACAGCCAGCGTCAGACGCGGGCGGTTTCCTCCAATGCGCTGCTTTGGTGGACCTTGCCAATCCTCAATTTGCGCGCCTGCCATTTGCGGCCCATGCGATGGCGCCAGAACCAGTCCGACAGGAAATAGCCGATCACGGCGCTGGCAAGCGAAATGAGGAACAGGCCGAGCAGCATGGCAGGGGCCGCTTCGGACAGCAGCCAGGTGGTCCATTCGCGGACCGTGGCATGGCCATCGACCAGCGCCATGAAGCCGGTGGCGTCCGCGCTGCGACCCAATATCCAATTGCCCAGCCACACCGACGCCATCAGGATCAGCGGCGTGGTGGCGGGGTTGGAGAGGAAGGTCATCGCCGCGGCGACCGGGATATTGGCGCGGAACGGCAAAGCGAAGAGCGCCGCCCCGGCAATCTGCACGCCGGGGATCAGGAAGAAGATGCCGACGAACAGGCCCAGCGCCACACCGCGCGGCACCGACCGGCGGGTGAAGCGCCAGAGCGAGGGTTCCAGCACCCGGTGCGCGACCGGGGCCAGCACCTTGCTCTTTTCCAGCGATTCGCGGGTCGGGGCATTGGCGTGCCACCAGCGGGCCAGACGACCCTGTTGCCGGTTGCTCATCGGATCAGCCCTTGTCCCGCATGATGCGCTGCTGATCCCTCTTCCAGTCGCGTTCCTTGATGCTGTCGCGCTTGTCGTGATTCTGCTTGCCCTTGGCCAGCGCCAGTTCGACCTTGGCCCGGCCCTGACTGTTGAAATAGACCATCAGCGGCACCAGCGTCATGCCCTTGCGCTCGACCGCGCCGTGCATCTTCTGGATCTCTCGCTCATGCAACAACAGCTTGCGCGGGCGCTTGGGCGTGTGATTTTCGCGGTTGCCATGACTATATTCGGGGATGTTGCTGTTAACCAGCCACACCTGATTGCCCTTCACCTCGGCATAGCTTTCGGCGATATTGCCCTCACCGCCACGCAGCGCCTTCACCTCGGTCCCTTGCAGGGCGATGCCGGCCTCGAACACGTCCTCGATGAAATAATCGAAACGCGCGCGCCGGTTTTCGGCGACGATCTTCTTCTTGTCGAAAGTGGCAGGGCGGGGACGGGCCATCGGTCTTTTCTAGTCTTCCATTCGTGTCGAACGCGGTCGCTCATTATACGCGGCCCGCCTCTCCTTTATTCCGTGCCAGTGCCCGGACCCGTCAGGATATGGTGTCGGCTGCGCCTTAAACCAATCCCGCAATCTCCAGCGCGCGGTCGACCGCGGCGCGGCTCGATTCCGACGGCCAGGTGATCGGCAGACGGACCGCGCCGGGCATGTCGGGGCGAACCCGCGAAAGCGCATATTTGACCGGACCCGGTGAAGAATCGCTGAACAGCGCGTCATGCAGGGGATAAAGACGATCCTGAAGCGCCAAGGCGCCATCCCAGTCATGCGCGGCCATCGCCGCCTGAAAATCGGCGCAGAGGCGCGGCGCGACATTGGCGGTGACGCTGATGCACCCGCTGCCGCCCATCGCGTTGAAGCCCAGCGCCGTTTCGTCATTGCCCGAAAGCTGGCAAAAGTCCGGACCGCAGGCCAGACGCTGCGCGGTGACACGCCCCAGATTCCCGGTGGCGTCCTTGATTCCCACGATCGACTGATAATCTTCCGCCAGACGATACAGCACCGGCACGCCGATATCGGTGATGGTGCGGCCCGGGACGTTATAGAGCACGATCGGCAGGTCGCAGCGTTCGGCGAGATAGGCGAAATGCTGGTAGACGCCGTCCTGATTCGGCTTGTTATAATAAGGCGCAACCACCAGCGCGGCGTCCGCCCCGGCGGCCTGCGCCGCATACATATGTTCCAGCGCGATTCGCGTATCGTTGGACCCGCAACCGGCGATCACCGGCACGCGCCCGGCGGCCTGATCGACGCAGATGGCGATGACCCGGTTATGCTCCTCCACCGTCATGGTGGCGCTTTCGCCGGTGGTGCCGCAGGGGACGAGCGCGCTCGATCCTTCGGCAATCTGCCAGTCGACAAAGGCGCGAAACGCCGCTTCATCGATCCGGTCATCGCGAAATGGGGTGATCAGAGCCGGAATCGAGCCCGAAAACATCATTAAACTCCTTCAAATCTCCGGGCGGCCGGGGCATGATCAAATCAGCGGGGCGCTATAGCGCGTCATTCAGGGCCTGATAAGGATGCAATGGGGATAATGTCCAGCATGCGCGCCTCAACCCATGTCGAAAGTTACATCATCCGCATGCCGATTATTGCCCTCTTGCTCATGACCGCCGGTGCAGGCGCGCAGACCGAAGTCGTGCAGCCATTGCCGCCCGAATATCCGGCGCAGGGACCGGTGGTGCAGCAGCTTCCCTCGCAGGACGCGCATCCCAGCCCCTGGCAACAGGTGCAGAGCCGGATCGGCGTGGCGCAGGATGGTAGCATCGCCGGGACGATCAGCCAGTGGCGCGCGCTGCAATCGAGCGACGGGCTGGGCTTTTCCACCTATGCCAGCTTCATGATCGCCAATCCCGGCTGGCCGGGCGAGGACCGGATGCGGCGGCTGGCCGAAACGGGCATCAACCCCGACAGTTTCGATCCGGTGCAGGTCGCGACCTTCTTCGCCCGCTTTCCGGCGCGCACGGCGACCGGCCATGCCCGCAACGCCGTGGCGCTGATGCAGATGGGCCGCATGGGCGAGGCGCAGGTCGCCGCGCGCAATGCCTGGATCGGCGAATCGCTCTCCCCCGCGGACGAGGCGCGATTGCTGTCGCTGTTCGGATCGAGCCTGACGCCGGCCGATCATGATCTGCGCGCCGATGCGCTGCTGTGGGCCAATGACACGACCGGCGCCATGCGGATGATCGCCTATGTCAGCCCGGCGCGGCGGGCCGCGTTCGAGGCGCGGATCGCCTTCCGCCGCAAGTCGCCCGATGCGGCGATGCTGATGCAGGCGGCCGAATCGACCGGCGCGAGCGATGCCGGTTTCGTCGCCGACAAGGCGGTGTGGCTGCGCGACAGCGGCAATTGGGTCGCGGCGCGGCAATATCTGGCGAACCGCAACGCCGTGACATATCGGCCGAGCAATGCCGAGAAATTCTATGAAGTGCTGCTGAATCAGGCGCGGGCCGCCGCGAGTGACAGCCAGTGGAGCTTCGCCTATGGCATCGCCAGCAAGATCGACGATGCGGTCGCACCCGGCATCGCGATGAGCGACCAGCCGATCGGCGTGCGTGACGATTATACCAGTCTGGCCTGGCTGGCGGGCAGCACCGCCTTCTATAATCTCAATCGCCCGACCGACGCGGTGACGATGTTCCGCCGTTATGCCGACGCGGCCAAATCGCCCCAGACCCGGTCGAAGGGCTATTATTGGGCCGGTCGTGCCGCGCTTCATGCCGGGGATGCGGCCGGCGCGAACAGCTATTTCAGTCAGGCGGGCGTCTATCCCGACCAGTTTTACGGGCAGCTGGCGCTGGAGCGGCTGAGCCGGCCGATCCCCGCCCCCGCCACGGTAGAGCGGCCGGTGCCGATCTCCGCCGCCGAGCGCGCCGCTTTCGATAGCCGGTCGGTCGTGCGCGCGGTCGCGGCGCTGGGGCAGATGGGCTATTGGGAAGATCAGAGCAAATTCGCCCGCGCCATCGCCAACAATGCCGATAGCGATACCGACCATTATCTGGCGGCCGAACTGGCGCAGAAGATCGGCCGCCCCGACATGGGCGTGATGGTGGGGCGCCGCGCGGTGTCGAGCGGGCTGACCGGCTATGGCCAGAGCGCCTTCCCGCGCGTGCCGGTGCCATCCGAAGCGCAATATAACTGGACCATGGTCCATGCCATCGCCCGGCAGGAAAGCCAGTTCGACAAGCAGATCGTGTCGCATGCGGGCGCTCGGGGCCTGATGCAGCTGATGCCCGGCACCGCGCGCGAGCAGGCGGGGAAGTTGGGCATGGGCTACAACCCCGGATCGCTGAACGAGCCGGGCTATAATATCATGCTGGGATCGGCCTATTTCCAGCGGATGCTGGACTATTATGGCGGGAGTTACCCATTGGCCGTGGCGGCCTATAATGCAGGCCCCGGCAATGTGAACAAATGGGTGCGCGCCAATGGCGACCCCCGCCTGCCCGGCGCGGACATGCTGCGGTGGATCGAGCAGATTCCGATTTTCGAGACGCGCAACTATGTGCAGCGGGTGCTGGAAAATGCCGTCGTCTATGAGGCGATGAACCCGGAGCGGGCGAAGTTCCGGGGGACCAGCGCGGTGCTGAGCCGGTATCTGGGGAAGCAGACGCCGGGGTGATTCTGGTTCACGCGGAGGCGCGAAGACGCGGAGGGGATTGGCCAGCAGGCTGGTCCTGATGATTTCTTTGCGCGCAGAGGCGCAGAGGGCGCAGAGAGATTTGAGGGCCGCTACGCGGCTGGCTTTCGGCCGCAGGCCGCTTCAGAAAATCTCCACGCCTCCGCGCCTCCGCGTGAACATAGTATAGCTCAGCGTCCTCTGCGCCTCTGCGCGAACCAAATTGCGCAACATGCCCGTCACAGGATAAGGCAGCGGCATGACCACGCCCTATCCCAATTATATCTCCCCCGAAGGGTTCGCGAAGCTGCGAGCCGAATATGACCAGTTGCTGGGCGTGGAGCGGCCGGCGATCGTCGAGGTGGTGAGTTGGGCGGCGGGTAATGGCGATCGCAGCGAGAATGGCGACTATCTCTATGGGCGCAAGCGGATGCGCGAGATTGACGGGCAATTGAAGCGCCTGTCGAAGAAGATGAAGGACGCCAAGGTCGTCGATCCCCGGCAGCAGCCCGACAAGGACAAGGTCTATTTCGGCGCCACCGTCACCATCGCCGACGAGGATGACAACCACCGCACCGTGACGATCGTGGGCAATGACGAGACGGATGTGGATGCTGGCCGGATCGGCTGGGGATCGCCCATGGCCCGTGCCCTGCGCGGCGCGGCGGTGGGCGATCTGCGCCGCGTCCGGCTGCCGGCGGGCGAGAAGGAATATGAAGTGATGGACATCGCCTATCCGGCCTGAGCCGCTGCGCGCAGCCATGCCCGGAAGTCCGCCATGGCCGGACTGTCGGGGCGGGACATGAGGCGGGTGAGCCAGTAGCCGCCCAGGTCGACCGAGACGGCGAAGGGCTGGACCAGCTGGCCGGTGCGCAGTTCATGGTCGAACAAGGCAGGCGGCGCGAGTGCGACGCCGAGGCCGCGTAAGGCCGCCTGCACCATCAGGATCGAGCTATCGAACAGTGGCCCGCGCAGGGGTGGGCATGGCGCACCGGCGGCGGCGAACCAGCGGGGCCATTCGTCGGCGCGATAGGAGCGCAGCAGGGTTTCGCGGGCGAGTGCGGCGGGATCGGGCAGGCGCGCCGCCAAGTCCGATGTGCAGAGCGGGGCGAGTGGCGCGCGCAGGATCGGGTCGGCATGGGTGCCGTGCCAGGCGCCGTCGCCAAAGCGGATGGCGAGGTCCAGCCCCTCCCCCGCCAGATCGACGCGATTATTATTGGTCATGACGCGCAGATCGACATGCGGGCAGGCGCGGGCGAAATCGTCAAGCCGGTCGAGCAGCCAGCCACCCGCGAAGGTGCCGACGACACCGAGGTTCAGGATTTCGCGGGGGCGGCCGCCCTCGATCCGGCCGAGCATCGCCCCGATCCGATCGAGCGCGTCGCCCATGACCGGTAGCAAGGCGCGCCCCTCATCCGTCAGCATCAGCCCGCGCGGCAGGCGGCGGAAGAGCGGTGCGCCGAGCCGCGCCTCCAGTTGGGCGACCTGCTGGCTGACGGCGCCCTGACTGACGCAGAGTTCGATCGCTGCTTTGGTGAAGTTGAGATGGCGGGCCGCCGCCTCGAAGGCGCGCAGGGCGTTGAGCGGGAGCTGGGCGCGGTCCATGGGGCAGAAGGCATAAGCTGACCTCATGGCTCTGTCGAGAAATGATGCTTTGTCGCGGGCGATGGCAGGCGGCAATCTCGCCTTCACAAGGGAATGGAGGCGAGAGCATGCGGAATTGGGCGATAGCGGCTATTAGTCTGTCTGGGTTTATGGCGATGGGGGCCGGCAAGGCGGACGATATGCTGACCCGGCCGATTGCGCCGGAATCGGCAAAGCGCTGGCTGGCGCCGCAACCGCCGGTGCGACTGCATGGCCGGACCTATCTGATCGGCTTTGGCGGGCTGAATGTCGCGCTGATTCGCACCAGCGCGGGGCTGATCCTGATCGACGGGGCGGTGCCGCAGGCGGTGGGGGATATCGAGGCGAAGATGCGCAAGCTGGGCTTTTCGGTCAGGCAGGTGAAGCTGATCCTGAGCACGGAGCCGCATTTCGACCATGCCGGGGGGATCGCTGCGCTGGCGCGGGATAGTGGCGCGAGCGTGGTGGCCAGTGGACCGGCTGCTGCCGTGCTGCGGCAGGGTGGTGGCGATCCGGACGATCCGCAGGCAGCCTGGCTGGAGCGCTTTCCGGCTGTCACGAAACTGCGCGTGGCGCGCGATGGCGAGGTGATAAAGCTGGGCGATACGGCCATCACCGCCCATGCGACGCCGGGCCATACGCTGGGTAGCATGAGCTGGAGCTGGAAAAGCTGTGAGGGGAAGGATTGCCGGACGATCGTGTTCGCCGCCAGTCTCAACCCGATCGCGGTGGAAGGCTGGCGCTTTGCCAACCCCGGGCACCGGCGTTTCGTCGATGCGTTTCGCGGGAGTTTCGCGCGGGTGAAGGCGATGCGATGCGACATGCTGATCGCGTCGCATCCGCTGGATGGCGATGCCGGGCGGGTGGCGCGCCTGATGAAGGCGCGCACGCCCAATCCCTTCATCGATCCCGGCGCCTGCCGCCGCTACGCCGAGCGGGCAGAGGCAGCGCTTGGGAAGAAGCTGGCGGAGTGACGCGATCCGGTCGGTTCGCGCGTCGGGTTCTCAACAGGCTCGAACCGAACGGAGGGCGCTTTATTCGTGCGGGCGGAGGGCCTGATTGAGGCCTTCCAGCACGGCGGCGATCGGTTCGGTCACGGTGACGCTGCGTCCCTCGCCAAAGCGGATGCGGGTACCGTCGCTGACCTGTGTGACGAAGGTGACTTGCGCAGGGTTGACCGCAGTCTGGGTGCGATCGGTGCCGACGAACATCACGAGCATGGCGTCCTCTCCTTTTTATGGGCGACCATGCTAGCGCTTTCCGACGCGCGCGCCAGCGGAGATTCTGGCCGAGGGCTTCAGGCGGCGTGCATGGCCGCGATGAAGCCGCCGGCGCGCTGTTCCAGACGGTGGGCTTCGTCTGCCAGCCGGTCCGCCATGTCGCGCATGCCACGTGCGGCCAGGACGCTCGCCTGCGCATTGTCGCTGATCTGGCGGGCGCCGGCGCGGATATGGGCGCTGGAGGCACCGGCCTCCGCCACGCTGTCGGCAATGGCGCGGCTGAAGGCGCTTTGCCGGGCGACCGCTTCGAACACGGCAGCGGACAGGCGATCGGCGCGGATCATGGTGGCGTCCATATGCGCATGGCCGGATGCGACGTCGGCGATGGTGGCGCGGATATGGTCGATCCGACCGGCTATACCGGCGGCGGCTTCCCGCGTTTGCTGGGCGAGCGACTGGACTTCGCGGGCGACCACAGCGAAGCCCCGCCCGGCTTCGCCGGCGCGCGCCGCCTCTATTCCCGCGTTGAGCGCGAGCATGGCGGTGGCGCGGGCGATGTCATCGATCAGGGCGACGACTTCTCCGATACCGTCCGCCTCGACCCGCAGCGCGTCGCTGCGCAGCATGCCGGACCGGCTGTGGGCGGCGGCTTCGGCGATGGTGGCGCCAGCATCCTGCGCTTCGGCCTCCATCGACTGGAAAAGCTGGCTGAGGTCCACGCCCCCGGCCGCGAGTTGCGCCAGCCGTTCGGCGGTCTGGGCGGCGGCGACGGCCATGGCGACGGAATCGGCGCTGTCGCCGGCGGCCCGCTCGGCCGACTGGCTGGCAAGGCTCGCGAGCCGATCGGCCATGGTGGCCATGTCGGTGATCATGCTGGCAATGTCCTGCCGGAAATCGGCGCTCTGGCGGGTGATACGATCGGCCCGTTCGGCCCGCGCCAGCGCCACGTGCGCATCCCGCTCGGCCGTGAGGCGCAGCAGTAACGTGCCGCCCAGCACCCCCGCATAGCGGCCATCTGCGGTGACGATCAGCCCTTCACAGCCCGCCCCCTGCCCGGCGAATAGGTCGACCAGCACCTCTATGTCGGTCGCCTGATCGACATGGGCGCAGGGCCGGACATGATCGTCCAGCCGCCCGCCGAAGCTGGGATTGCGGAGCAGCGCATGGCCGAAGGGGTTGAACAGGATGCGGCGCATGTCGCGTTCGTAGATGGCGCCGACGGGGCGATCGACCGCATCCAGCACCGGCAGCAGGCGTAGCGCCGAATCGCGCTGAAACCAGTCGACCGCCTCGCTGAGCGGCTGACCAAGCCGCACGACGGGCGAGCGGTCGGCCGGAGGACGATCGGACATAGCGGACAGGACGGAACGGCGTGGGGACATAACCCCGGATTAGCGCCGCAATGGTAAATGCCGCGTTAGAATTTCGTGACACTTTTATGACAAGTAACTGATTTACCTCGATTTATATCCGAACGCCTCCCGCGCCAGACTGACGACGGCCGGATCGGCTTCGGGGAAATCCATCGGCACCAGCGCCTCCAGCCGATCGGCGACATAGGTCAGCGCGGCGATCCGGCCGGCCTTGCGGTTGTTGTTGTCGATCACCTGCCAGGGCGCGACCTTGCTGTCGGTCTTCTTGAACATGGCGTGCATGGCGTCGAGATAATCGTCGCGACGGGCGCGGTTGCGATAATCGTCAGCGCCGGTCTTCCATCGCTTCCACGGCGTGTCGAGCCGCTGGGCGAGTTGTTCGTCCTGCACCTTCTGGGTGATGTGGACGAACAGCTTCACGAAATTGGTGCCCGCCTGCGCCAGTTGCGCTTCGAAAGCGTTGATTTCCTCATAGCCGCGCTTCCAGTCGGCCTTGCTGCAAAAGCCCTCGACCCGCTCCACCAGCACGCGGCCATACCAGCTACGGTCGAAGATGGCGATGTTGCGGCTGGCGGGCAAACGGGTCCAGAAACGCCAGAGGAAATGATGGTCGCGCTCCTCCTGCGTCGGCGCGGATATGGGATGGACCTGATAGTAACGCGGGTCCCAGTCGGCGCTCAGTCGCTTGATGATGCCGCCCTTCCCCGCCGCATCCCAGCCCTCCAGCAGGATGACGCTGCGCCGGCCGTGGAGGATGTGGGCGACCTGAATCTTGGCGAGGCGATGCTGGAGGGCGGCAAGGTCCGCCTCATAATCGCCCTTGTATTTCGCGCCCTGTTCATAGTCGGCAAGGTCGATGGTCATGTCAGGACGCTCCGATGCAAGGGGTATGATCAGGCCATAATCGATCATGATCCTGGCATATTCAACCTGCGCTGGCGCGACGAGGAGATGATCGAAAGGATCATGATTGCAGACATCGGACGGATCACGGATAGTTGGGATATGGTGGGTGCAACCTCTGAGCCGTCGGCGCGGCATTGGCTGATAGCAAGCTGGTTGCTATATTTTGCCCTGCTCGTCCCGGCTTCGCTGCTCGCCTATGTCGACAGGGCGCCGGAGCTGCAACTGTCCTATTCCCGCTGCCTTTTCTAACAAGGCTTCCTCTGCATACGCCCTTGTTCGTAATAAAATTTCCTACATTTGTTCTGAAATGTCGAAACTTGCGGGAAAAGTGCGAAGTTAAGCGGCCATAGTCCTATTCCGTCTTCGCCGATCGCACCGCACCTACGCATATTTACGGATAGGTCATCGCCTGCTCCAACGTCATGCAGCGGTCATGGATATGCGATTTGACATGGCGCAAAAGGACGGCGCCGCCCCGATGGCCCGCACCTGCGGCGGGCAGTCCTGCGATAGCTGCATCGTGCGGGACCATGCCATTTGCGCTGACCTGTCCGACACCGATCGGGAGGCGCTCAGCCGGATCGGGCGGCGGGTAGCGCTGCATGCCGGGCAGACGGTGATGTGGGAGGGCGACGACAGCACCGTCGTCGCCAATGTGATCGAAGGAACGCTGAAGCTCGCCACCTCCACCGGCGATGGGCGCGAACAGATTGTCGGCGTGGTCTATGCGTCTGATTTCATCGGCCGCCCCTTTGGCGCGCGCACGCCGCACAGCGTGACGGCGCTGTCCGATGCGCGGCTCTGCCTCTTCCCGCGCGGCGCCTTTGACGGCTTTGCGATGCGGCATGGCGAATTGCAGCATCGCCTGTTGCAACGGACGCTGGACGATCTGGATCGCACGCGCGACTGGATGCTGCTGCTGGGCCGCAAGACCGCGCGGGAGAAGGTCGCCACCTTCCTGCTCGACATGGGGCGGCGGCTGCGCGCCGACGCGGAGGGGGTGATCGAATTGCCCTTGTCGCGCCAGCAGATCGCCGATGTGCTGGGCATCACCATCGAAACCGTGTCGCGGCAGATGACCGAAATGAAGCGCGAAGGCGTGATCGACCTGGTCGGCCGGCGCGGCGTAAGGCTGGCGGACAAGGCTGCTCTGGAGGCTTTGGCGGAGGCGGGGTAAATCCAGCTTCGTTCAGCCTGAGAGCGAACGGAGACTGGGTGCCCCCCCCGATTTGACACAGGATATTCCAGGGCGAGGTCGGGCATGGTCGCACGAGCGACTTTCGGCTTCGCTCCATGTGACAGGAAGGGGCTGAATCGCTAGCCGACCGCCAGGAAATCGCCACCGGCGATCCGCTCCAGCCCGTCGACGCTCTGCACATAAATATAGGACCAGGCTCGCACCGGGCCGTCCGCCGCCTCGACCGTCAGCCGGTCGCGGCGATATTCCTGCGGCGCGGGAAAGGCCGGACCGCATTCCTCATACTCGTCGAGCCAAGCGAGCGTCGCCTCAGTATCAGAGAGCGCGAACAGGTCACCTGTTACCCAATCCGCGCCGCCCGGTACGAAACCCGGATAATGATCGACGCGGTAGAGGCTGCCCTGGATGCGCGCGGCGCCGAGATGACGGGCTTCGTCCTGCAACCGCCGGGCCATCGGGCCGTCAAAGCCGACGCGCAGGGTACCATAGACGAACAGAAGCGCGTCAGCCATTGCCGCATCCGACATTTTCACCAAGTTGCGGTATTTTTCCCCAATAGCGGGAGTTTTTTCTACGTCCACCATTTGCGCCATCTGTAAAAATCGGCAGATTTCCGTCATTAATCGGAATTGGCACACCCCCTGCTATGTCGCCTGACATCAAGGCCGGACGATCCGGCCACCACATCAGGGAGTATCCATCATGACCATCGCCAAGATCCAGAACGCCGCCTTCGCCCTCGTTGGCGCCGTCTTCTTCGCCAGCCTGTTCGTCGGCGCGGCGCTGCCGGTAGTGCCGGTCGCCTGACCGGACCACCCCTTCCCCCACACGATCATTCAGACAGAAGGCCAGACACATGAACAACAGCTTCACCCTCGACCGTCGCAATGGCAAGATCATGGGCGTTTGCGCGGGCATTGCCAACCGGACCGGCTTCGACGTCACGCTGATCCGCGTCGCGCTTGTGCTGCTGACGCTGTGCGCGCTGGGGCCGATCGGCGTCGTGGCCTATCTGCTCGCCGGTTGGCTGGCGGAGGGCTGATGCCTTCCCGGCCTGGCGCCACACCGATCCAAAGTCATCAGACAGTAAAAAGGCCGCTCTGGTTAACCCAGAAGCGGCCTTTTGCTATCCCGTCGAATCGGGATAAAGATCGCGTTATCGGCGCGATCAGGCATAGAGCACCGAATAGAAGGTGAGCATCTGAACGCCGACTGCGATCGCCAGCACCGTACCCTGAAAAGCAGGACGCATATTTGACTCCATCATGACAAGAATTATCCACCTAATGCGGGTGGAGGGCGCCTCTACGCCCGTCATATTCTTGTAACAATCGCAAAGTACAGCTTTCCGATTGCATCAAACGCAACAGAACTGTTACCGCAAAGCCACGATCATCGCCTGCGCAGCCTGCGGGTTTTTCTCCTTCGCGCCGCTGATGAAGAAGGTGAAGACGTCGCCGCCATCGGCCGACGCCTGCCGGGCATCATTCACCCAGCCAGCAATGTCTGCCGCCGCATAGCCGGTCGGCTCTTCCGCCTGCGTGCGCATTAGCCGTCGATAGGACAGGCCGACATCATGTCCCCGGATCGCGGGATAGCTGTCATGATCGGCCAGCACGATCGCCGCCCCGGCATCCCGTGCCAGCGCGAGGAAAGCGGGATCGTCGAAACTGTCATGGCGCACCTCCAGCGCGTGACGCAGCGGCACGCCATCGATGCTGGACGGCAATAGCTTCAGGAAGGCGCCGAAATCATCCGGATCAAATTGCTTGGTCGCCATGAATTGCCACAGGATCGGCCCGAGCCGGTCGCCCAGTTCCGCGATGCCCTGCCCCACGAATTTCGCGACCGAATCGCCCGCATCGGCCAGTATCTTGCGATTGGTGCAATAGCGCGACGCCTTGACCGCGAACTGGAAGCCGTCCGGCACCGCCTTCGCCCAATTGGCGAAGGTCGCGGGCTTCTGGCTGCTATAATAGGTCGCGTTGATTTCCGTCGCGGTCAGGTGGGTGCCGACATAGGCCAGCTCATCCTTTTGGCGCAGGCCAGCCGGATAGAAGCTGCCGCGCCAGGGTTCATAGACCCAGCCGCCAATGCCCACCCGGATCGATCCCGCCATGTCGCCATCTCCTTTTGCCGCAGCATAGTGATCGCCCGAATCGATCAGAGCCAGTGGAAAGACGCATTGGCCTTTATTGCGAACGAATCTTAAATGAAGCGCAACAAGGAGACGCCCCATGTCGCTCGACCTGATCAAGACCGGAACTTACCTGACCATCCACCTGACCGTCGGTTTCACCGTCGCCTATATGATGACCGGATCGCTCGCGCTGGCCGGTGGCATTGCGCTGATCGAACCGATGATCAACGCCGTCGCCTTCTTCTTCCACGAACAGGCCTGGAAGAAGATTCAGGCCCGGCCGCCCAAGGGCAGCGGGCGGGCATGGCTGCGGGATCAGGCGGCGTTTGCCTGAAAGGTTATTTCGCCGGTTTGCGGTTGAGGCCGATCAGCCAAGGCTTCACGCCGCGCGAGGGCTTGGGCGTGCCGTCCAGACGCCGGGCGCGCAATATGGTGATCGGCTTGATGATCATCTGCCCGCGCATCGGCCCCGATCCGCAGCAGGTCGGCACCGCCAATATCTTCTTCACTACATCCATGCCTCCCACGACATGGCCGAAGGCGGCGTAACCGATATAGTCGCCGCGCGCGTCCATATTGGGCGTGGGGCCGATGGTGATGAAGAAATTGCCCATGGCCGAATCCGGTCGATTGGGCCGGGCCATGGACAAAGTGGCGTCGAGATGCCGGATGCCGGTCTGGGTCGTCGGTTCATGCGGGATTGGCGGCAGCGACCGGCGCGCGTCGGTATCGATGCCGCCCTGAATCAGACCATATTTGGGATCGCTCTTGCGCCGCGCGGCGCGGTAGAAGGTGACACCGTCGAAGCGGCCATCATCGACATAGGTCAGGAAATTGGCCGCGGTGCGCGGCGCATGTTTCTGATCGGCGGCAACGATGATCGTGCCGACCGACGTCTCGATCGCCACCCGGACGAAGCCGGGCGTCGGCCGGTTGGCGGGAAGCGCAGCGGCAAGGCCGGGCCAGAAGGCGAGCAGGAACAGCAGTCGGCGAAACAGGACAGCGATCATGCGGGCAAAATGGTCTTCAGGGTCATGCGACCTCGCCTAGTGGATTGATTTTGACATTTGCATCCCCTGGCGACTGGGTTGGGTCTGCAAATGTCAAAATCGTGAAATCCACTAGGATCAAATATTTCTAGTGGTCCGAACAGATTCTGACATTTCTGTGCCACATGGCTTCAAGCGGTATCGAATGTCAGAATCGGACCACTAGCAAGGTCGCATGGCCAAGGCTATTTGCGTTTCTTCGACCCGCCCTTGCGTACCGGTACGCTGGCATAGCTGATCTGAAGCCGCTGAAGCACATAGCTGCCGGTTCCCGACGGAATGGCGATGGACAGGGCCGTCGGCAGCGCCTTTTCCACGCTGAGGCTGGATTCCGCCAATTCCGCTTCCAGCGCAAATTGTGTCGCGGCGCCATCGACCCCATCCTGCACGAAGGACAAGGCCAGACTGTCGATCGCCACGGCCGACCTGGCCTTGCGTCCCGTGACGATAGCCTCTGCCTTCACCGCTTTCACATAAGAAGGGAAATCGAGCGGCACCAGCACAGGGCCATGCTGATCCTTCCCATTCACGCGCAGGACGGTGCCATCGCGCGATTCCTGGGTGGAGCAATCAATGCCCTGTCCGACCAGAATCGCTTCAAGCCGGGCCGCATCAAGGTCCATCAACAGTTTTTTGCTTTTAGCCGCGGACGCCATGCTTCCTCCAATAGTATCGAGAGCGCAATGATAAGGGCTTTGCCGCCAAAGGCAAATCGCGCCATCTCGCAGGTGCGGCATTCCGGCGCAGCGAGAGCTGCAATTTCTGGTTAATCCCTGCGGAAAGATAAAATACGCGTGCGACGAGGCGGCGCGACAGATTCTCGCGATCTGAGACCTGGCACCAGATCATTCTGATCAGCTTCAATATTGCATCGCACAATTTTTCGCGAAGATTGCCGCCACGCCCATGCCGGCCGCCATGGCAACTGTCATAAGGTGCTTTACCGGTCGCCTCCGGCAGCGCCGCACCCTATAGTCGCGCCATGTCGTCCCTATCCCTGCTCCTGATCTTCGTCGCCACGGTCTCTGCGATGGAAGGTTTTGCCTATGTCATGCACCGCTGGGTGATGCATGGCCCCGGCTGGTTCCTGCACGCCAGCCACCACCGTCCCCGCACCGGCTTCTTCGAAGCGAACGACCTCTATTTCGTGATCTTCGCCCTGCCCTCCATCCTGATGCTGCTGGGCGGGGTGCAATGGGACTGGGGCAATTGGGCGACGGCGTGCGGCGCGGGCATCGCCGCTTATGGCGCCATTTATCTGGGTTTCCATGACATCATCGTGCATCAGCGGGTCAGGCACCGTTACGTGGCCCGATCGCGCTATATGAAGCGGATCGTGCAGGCCCATCGCCTGCACCATGCGGTGGAAACGAAGGAAGGCACGGTCAGCTTCGGCTTTCTGATCGCGCCGCACCCCACGGCATTGAAACGGATATTGGCGGAGCGTGGGCGTGCCGGGGTTCGTGGCGCCAAGGGGCGGGAGGATGCGGCTGTTGAAGGCTGACGAAGGGGTTTGAGACACAAGCCCCTCTTCCCTTCTCCCTCATCGGCAAATCCCGCGCGCGGCGTCATCCCCCTTCATCTTGCCGTCCGCTTGTTCTATGGCCGCAATCCTCATTCCAGAAGGACGCCATTTTGATCCTGGACCTTGCCGCCGCCGCTTCGGGCGCCATTCAATTCAAAGATCTGGGTCTGGACCCGGTCGCGCTCAATCTGGGCTTCTTCACGCTGAAATGGTACAGCCTCGCCTATCTGGCGGGCATCCTGATCGGCTACTGGTATCTGCTGAAACTGGTGGAGCAGCCCGGATCGCCGATGGCGCGGCGCCATGCCGACGACATGATCTTCTATGCGACGCTGGGCATCATCATCGGCGGGCGGCTGGCCTATGTGATCTTCTACCAGCCCGAAATCCTGCGCAACCCGATCGATATCTTCAAGCTTTGGAATGGCGGCATGTCCTTCCATGGCGGGGCGCTAGGCGTGTCGCTGGGCATATTATACATGGCGTGGAAGGAAAAGCTGAGCTGGCTGCGCATCCATGACTATGTCGCCTGCGTCGTGCCCTTCGGCCTGTTCTTCGGCCGGCTCGCCAATTTCGTGAACGGCGAATTGTGGGGCAAGGAAACAGACGTGCCCTGGGCCATTATCTTCCCCACCGGCGGCCCCTTCCCCCGTCACCCCAGCCAGCTTTATGAAGCCGCGCTGGAAGGGATCGTCCTGTTCCTGATCCTCGCCTTCGCCTTCTGGAAGACCCGCGCGCGCTACAAGCCCGGCATGCTGGTCGGCATCTTCGTCTTTGGCTATGGCTGCTTCCGCTTCGCGATCGAATATGTGCGCGAAGCCGATTCCCAGCTGATGGAGTTCGCCGCCCGCACCGGCCTGCATATGGGCCAGTGGCTGTGCATCCCGATGATCGTCGGCGGCCTGTACCTGATCGTCACCGCCAAGGGCCGCCGCCTGCGCGTCGAGCCGGTGGCCGGGACCAGCAGTGTCGCCTGATCCCTTTCCGCCCGGATCGATCCCGCTGGCCGAACGGCTGGCGCGACAGATCGATTCGGGCGGGCCGATTTCCGTCGCGCACTATATGGGCGAGGCGAACCAGCATTATTACGCCACCCGCGACCCGCTGGGCGCGGAAGGCGATTTTACCACCGCGCCGGAAATCAGCCAGATGTTCGGCGAACTGGTGGGACTGGCGCTGGCTGACGTGTGGATGCGGTCGGGGCGGCGCGCCGATCCCGTCTATGCCGAACTGGGACCGGGGCGTGGCACGCTGGCGTCGGACGCGATCCGGGCGATGGAGCGCACGGCGCTGGCGCCCAAGGTGCATCTGGTGGAAACCAGCCCGACGCTGCGCGGCCGCCAGCGCGCCTTGCTTCCGCATGCGGTTCATCATGATTCCATCGAAAGCCTGCCCGATCAGGGGCCGTTGCTGATCGTCGCCAATGAATTTTTTGATGCCCTGCCCGTGCGCCAGTGCATCCGCGTCGGCGACGAATGGCGCGAGCGCGTCGTCATCCGGCGCGAGGAGGAAGGGCGGTTTATCCCCGTGGCCGGGTATCGCCGGATCGAATCGGGCCTGCCGCCGATCGCCAGCGAAGCGCCCGATGGCGCGATCATCGAAAGCCCGATCGCGGGCGCCAGCATCGCCTATGCGCTGGCCCATCGCATCGCCAGGCAGGGCGGCGCGGCGATCATCATCGACTATGGCTATGAAGGGCCGGCGCTGGGCGACACGTTGCAGGCGGTGAAGGCGCACCAGTTTGCCGATCCCTTCGCCGATCCGGGCGAAGTGGACCTGACCACCCATGTCGACTTCACCGTATTGGGCAATATGGCGCGGCAGGCGGGGCTGCGCGTGCATGGCCCGGTGGGTCAGGGCGAATTTCTGCGCCAGCTGGGCATTGACGGGCGCGCCGATCAACTGGCCCGCACCGCGCCGGAACGGGCCGCGGAAGTGGAAGCGGCCCGCCGCCGCCTGACGGGGGAGCAGGAAATGGGGACTTTGTTCAAGGCGATGGCCTGGACGCATCCCGACTGGGCCGATCCGGCGGGCTTTGCGCGGTAGAGCGTCGAATTTCAGAGCATCCCGCGTTAAGTACCGTTCGTGCTGAGTAGGGCCTGAGCTTGTCGGAGACCCGTATCGAAGCATCTATCCTTCGATACGCCATTTCGACTTCGCTCAATGGCTACTCAGGACGAACGGCGGTTAGGTATCTCCGAACTCCAAGCATAACTTATAGAGGAAGACTCAATCTTCCTGATGATAGCGGCTGAGGCGGCGGATGAAGCCGATGAGGCCGGTCTGGCGGCTGCGCTTCATGCGTTCGGCGTGCAGGATGGTTTGCACCCGCTGGAAGCAATCCTCCGCATCGACATTGCACAGGACATAGTCATAGCCGTCCCAGTGCGCGATCTCGTTGGCGGCGCGGGCCATGCGGCCCTCGATCACTTCATTGCTGTCGGTCGCGCGGCCGCGCAGGCGGCGCTCCAGTTCCTCCATCGAGGGCGGCAGGATGAAGATGCGGACCACATCGCCACCGGCAATCTGGTGCAATTGCTGCGCGCCCTGCCAGTCGATATCGAACAGCACGTCCTTGCCGGACTTGAGCATTTCTTCGACCGGCGCGCGCGGCGTGCCGTAGCGCTGGCCGAAGACATGCGCCCATTCCAGAAATTCCTGCTCGCCCGTCATCCGGCGAAATTCTTCCAGATCGACGAAATGATAGTCCTTGCCATCGACTTCGCCCGGCCGGATCGACCGGGTGGTGGCGGAAATCGACATGGACAGATCCGCCTCGGCCGCCAGCAATTTGCGCGCGATCGTCGATTTGCCCGCGCCCGAGGGCGAGGAAAGGACGAACAGCACGCCGCGGCGCTTGAAATCGGGAGTCTCGGAAAGGTTCGTGTCGGCCATGGCCGCTAGTGACGCCAGAGCGCCCTTTTTGCAAGAGGCGGCGTGCGGGCTTACTGCCCCTTGAGCGCCTTGCGCGCGCTTTCGATCGGGATGGCGCCGCCGCTCTGGTCGGACAGCAGCTTTTGCGCCTTCTTGCGCTTCAACTCCCGATTCGCTTCATATACCCGGCCCGCCATATAGGCGCCGGTCACGAACAGCGCGCCGGCGGGGTAGCGCATGATCAACCGCTTGGCTCCGGCCCCGGCGAGCAGACCGACCACGCCCTTCTTGCCCGTGGCTGCCGCGACCCGGGCCGCGACGATCGTCGCGCCGACACGGGCCGCCTTTCGCAACAGCCCGGCCTTTTTCGGCGGGCGGATCGTCACCAGCGGTGCGGCGGGGCCAGAGACGGGGCGGGGGGCTTTCCTCTTCATAGAGGATTAATGTACCGCAGCCCCACCGGTTCCGCCAGTTGATCTGGATCAGACCATATTTTCGGGGCGCACGAGGCGATCGAAGGTCGCTTCATCCACCAGCCCCAGTTCCAGCCCGGCTTCCTTGAGCGTCAGCCCCTTCTTGTGGGCATGCTTGGCGATGGTGGCGGCATTGTCATAGCCGATTTCGGGGGCCAGCGCCGTCACCAGCATCAGCGACCGGTTCACCAGATCGGCGATCCGCGCTTCATTGGCCTGCAAGCCGTCGACGCAGCGTTCGGCGAAGCTCTCCATGCCGACGCTGAGCAGATGGATGGAGCGCAGCACATTGGCGCCGATCAAGGGCATGAAGACATTCAGTTCGAAATGGCCCTGCATGCCGCCGACGGTGACGGCCTGATGATTGCCGATCACCTGCGCGGCCACCATGGTCAGCGACTCGCACTGGGTCGGGTTGACCTTGCCCGGCATGATCGAGCTGCCCGGTTCATTGGCGGGCAGGTCCAACTCGCCCAGCCCCGAGCGCGGCCCGGAGCCAAGGAAGCGGATGTCGTTGGCGATCTTGGTCAGGGCCACCGCCAGCGTGCTCAATGCGCCGGAGAAGAAGACGAGGCCGTCCTTGGCGGCAAGTTGTTCGAACTTGTTGGGCGCGCTTTCGAAGGCGGTGCCGGCAATGTCGCTGATCGCCGCCGTCATATCCTCCGCCCAGCCTTCAGGCGCGTTGAGGCCGGTGCCGACCGCCGTGCCGCCGATCGCCAGCTTGCGGATATTGCCGTTCAATGCGCCTTCGATCCGCGCCTTCGCGCTGACAAGCTGCGCGGCATAGCCGGAAAATTCCTGCCCCAGCGTCAGCGGCGTGGCATCCTGCGTATGGGTGCGGCCGATCTTGACGATATGGCCCCAGCCCTGCGCCTTGGCCGTGAGAGAGGCGGTCAGCTTTTCCAGCGCCGGGATCAGCAGGTCGCGCGTGGCGATCACGGTCGCGACATGCAGCGCGGTCGGGAAGCTGTCGTTGGACGACTGGCTCATATTCACATGGTCGTTGGGGTGGACCGGGCTCTTGCCGCCGCGGGTGCCGGCCAGTTGCTCATTGGCATAGCCGGCAATCACTTCATTGACGTTCATATTGGTCTGGGTGCCGCTGCCCGTCTGCCAGATGACGAGCGGAAACTGGTCGTCCAGCGCGCCGGAGACGATCTGCTGCGCGGCATTCTCGATTCCCGCGACGATCCCGGCATCCAGACCATGCCTGGCATTCACCCGCGCCGCCGCCTGCTTCACGATCGCCTGCGCATGGACGATGCCGATCGGCATGCGTTCGGTCAGGCCGAAGGGGAAATTTTCGATACTGCGCTGCGTCTGTGCGCCCCAATAGGCGTCGGCAGGAACTTCGATCGCGCCAATGCTGTCGGTTTCGGTGCGGGTGGCGGACATGCATTACTCCCAGTTAAGAATCAGTCGCAAAACTGGGTTGGATGTAGGGGGATATAGGGGAAATCCAAGGGTTAATGTGGAGAACGAATGATTTGTGGCAGCTAGCTTGGCCATTTAGTTCGTCAGCGCTTAGGCTCGGAAATAGGCATCTGCGAAGTGCCACGGCAATGCGCACCCAATCGAACAGAAATCGCCCGTTGGCAGAATAAGCGTACCGCGGTACAATCCCAGCGTGCTGCAAGCGATCAACTCACTGGACTCGATCACCGGCGTTAAGGCCGCTGCGCAGCTGCGTTCTCTCCGGTCGAAGATTGAACAAGAGATAGGTCGAGTCGCAGACGTGGTTCTTTTTGGATCGAGAGCACGAGGCGATGCGCGCCGAGGATCGGATTACGACATCGCCGTTTTGATCTCACCTGACCAAGATCAACATCAGATTGATCGTGCCGTGACGGCGCTCGCATTGCCGTTCATCCGAGCAGGCTTTCACTTTCGGCCGATCGTTCTAACCAATGATTTATTCGATCAAGCTGACTTGCATCCGCTCGCACGGAACATCGTGCGTGACGGTGTTTCAATCCGTTAGGCAAATGGCTAGCAAGAAGGAAAAGGCCAAGAAGCCTCGGCCAGAGGAACTCGCCTTCCTTCTTAACTTCGCCCGAGGGCGGCTCCGGCTAGGAGAGCTTCATCTTCGCGAAGCTGAATTGCTCATCAAGAGAAATGACACGCCGAACGCCTGTGCCCATGCGGCCTACTATGCGATGCACCATTGCGCCGCGGCGGCTCTCTATCTCGAAGGCAAGACCGGCAAAAGTGGGATGGTGGTCGAGAGCCACGAGCACGTGCTTCAGCATTATGCCAAATTGGTGGAGGGCGAAATCGCTCCACTTTCAGAGACAGCAGAGTGGCTCAATCAAGCGCGCGCATTGCGGGTTAAAGCCGATTACGGGATGGTTAACGGCGGCGCGACACGCGAGGACGCCCATGAGAGTTGGGTCAACGCTGTGACGTTCTTTAAGCTGTTTCACGAGAGATGGACTCTCGACATGCCTGCTGACGAGATGGAAAATCTCTCGCTTACACACAAGTTGAAGAAGCAGACGAAGGAGTAGAGGTCAATCGGTTCGCTACAACCAACCCATACTCGCAACAGCCCTTTTACTTCTTCTTCCCGAAGTCCACCGTCACGACGTTGGAGCCATCTTCGCTCGTCACCGTCGGCGCGTCATTTTCAGCGGCGTCATGGGGTTCGGGCAGTTCATCCGCCGCAACCTGAAACTGGAGGGCGAAATTGACGGCCGGGTCGACGAAGGCGGTGATCGCGCTGAAGGGGATGTAGAGGTGCGCCGCGACCTGATTGAAGGTCAGGCTGACCTCGAAATGGCGATCGCTGACCTTGAGATCCCAATATTTATTCTGGAGGACGATGGTCATTTCGTCCGGGAAGCGCTCGATCAGATGCTTGGGAATGTCGACACCGGGCGCCTGCGTCTTGAACGTGATGTAGAAATGATGCGCGCCGGGCAGGCCGCCCGACTGCTGCACTTCGCCCAGCACGCGGCCGACGACTGCGCGCAGGGCCTCCTGCACGATTTCGTCATAGGGAATCAGGCTATCGGGCAGGTCTTCACTCATGGCGCAATGTCCTAACGGCACGAAACCGACGGTCAACCCCGTCCTGACAGATTGCATGAATGGCGACACGCGCTATAGGGCGGCCATGCGCACGGCCGAGATTCACCGCAACACGGCGGAAACCCAGATCGACGTCACCGTCAACCTCGACGGGACTGGCCTCTATACGGTGTCGACGGGCATCGGCTTCTTCGATCATATGATCGAGCAGTTGTCGCGCCATTCGCTGATCGACATGGATGTGAAGACGGTCGGTGACCTGCATGTCGACCAGCATCACACGACCGAGGATACCGCGATCGCGATCGGCGAGGCGGTGGCCAAGGCGCTGGCCGACAAGCGCGGCATCAGTCGTTACGGCAGCGTCTATTCGCCGATGGACGAGACGCTGAGCCGCGTGGCGCTCGACATTTCGGGCCGCCCCTGGCTGGTGTGCAAACTGCCCTTCACCGTCACCAAGATCGGCGAATGGGACACGGAGATGGTGGAGCATTTCTTCCACAGCTTCGCGCAGGCGGCCGGCATTACGCTCCACATCGAGCTGCTCTATGGCAGCAACAATCATCATATCGTCGAAAGCGCGTTCAAGGGCCTGGCCCGCGCGCTGCGGCAGGCGGTGGAGATCGACCCGCGCAAGGCGGATGCGATCCCGTCCACCAAGGGCATTTTGTAAGCCTGAAGAAAGGGCCATTCCATGTTCGTCATCGCGCTGACCTATACCGCTTCGATCGAAGTGCTGGACGGGCATCTGGCGGATCATCGGGCGTGGCTCGACCAGGGAATTGCGGACGGCTGGCTGCTGCTCGCCGGGCGGCGCGAACCGCGCACCGGCGGTATCTTGCTGGCGCGCGGCACAAAGGCGGATATTCAGGAAAAGGCGGCGACCGATCCCTTCGTGGTGAACGGCGCGGCATCGTTCGAGCTGATCGAATTTCTGCCGGCGCGCGCCGCCAGCGTCAATCTGGACACGCTGCTGACATGACCATCGCCCTCATTGATTATGGCGCGGGCAATCTCCATTCGGTGCATAATGCCCTGCGCAAGGCGGGTGCGACGGATGTGATCATCACCGCAGATGCCGATGTGGTGGCGAAGGCCGACCGCATCGTGCTGCCGGGCGTGGGCGCCTTTCGCGCGTGCCGCGATGCGCTGGTCGCGATCCCCGGCATGGTGGACGCGATGAGCGAAGCGGTGCACGGGCGCGGCATCCCTTTTCTGGGCGTATGCGTGGGCATGCAGTTGCTGGCCGATGCGGGCGAGGAATTTGGCCGGCATGAGGGGCTGGGCTGGATTCCCGGCACGGTGCGGCTGGTCGAGCCGACCGATGCGACCGTGAAGGTGCCGCATATGGGCTGGAACGATGTGGTGCTGAATGGCGCCCCCCCTTTGATCGAAGCGGGCGAAGCCTATTTCCTGCACAGCTATCATTATGAAGCCGCTGATCCGGCGCATGTCGCTGCGGTGACCAATCATGGTGGATCGCTGGTCGCCGCCGTGGCGCGCGACACCATCATCGGCTGCCAGTTCCACCCGGAAAAGAGCCAGCGCTACGGGCTATCGTTTCTGTCGCGGTTTCTGGATTGGAAGCCGTGAGTCATTTGGAGCTGCGTGCTCCTGCGAAAGCAGGAGCCCAGGTCCGTCGTTTCAACTGGGCTCCTGCTTTCGCTGGAGCACGTCATTTGCAGATTTGGTGAGCGCATGTCCCTGATCGTCTTTCCCGCCATCGACCTTAAAGGCGGCCAGGTCGTCCGCCTGGCCGAGGGCGATATGGATCGTGCCACCGTCTATGGCGACAATCCGGCCGCGCAGGCGCTGCTGTTTGCCGAGAGCGGCGCGCAGCATCTGCATGTCGTGGATCTCGACGGCAGCTTTGCGGGGCATGCGGTCAACGCCGCAGCGGTCGAGGCGATCGTGGAAGCCTTTCCCGGCCATGTGCAACTGGGCGGCGGCATCCGCAACCGGGAAGCGGTGGAGCGCTGGTTCGACCTGGGCGTATCGCGCATCGTCATCGGCACGGCGGCGCTGAAAGACCCGGCCTTCGTCAAGGCGGTGGCGCGCGACTTTCCCGGCGGCATCGTCGTTGCGGTCGATGCGCGCGACGGCTTCGTCGCGACCGACGGTTGGGCGGAAAAGAGCGACATGCCGGTCATCGACCTGGCCCGCCGGTTCGAGGATGCGGGCGTCGCCAGCCTGCTCTTCACCGATGTGGGACGTGACGGATTGTTGAAAGGCGTGAATATCGACGCGACCGTGGATCTGGCTCGCGCCACCGACATGCCGGTGATCGCCAGCGGCGGCGTGGCAGGAATTGCGGATATCCGTATCCTGAGCCTCCATGCCGACGAAGGGATCGAAGGCGTCATCACCGGCCGCGCGCTGTATGACGGGCGGCTGGACCTGAAAACCGCGCTAGCGGTTGCGCAGGCGGCGGCGTGAGCGGCGCCGGCCTGGTCCCCCCCGGTACGGGGAGGGGGACCATGCGAAGCATGGTGGAGGGGGCTTGCCCCTTGCGCATCGCCATGGGGCCAACCCCCTCCACCACCGGCTGCGCCGGCGGTCCCCCTCCCCTTGCAGGGGAGGAATGATGACCGTCCGCACCCGTGTCATCCCCTGCCTCGACGTTGCCAATGGGCGCGTGGTGAAGGGCGTCAATTTCGTCGACCTGAAGGATGCCGGCGATCCGGTCGAACAGGCCAAGCTCTATGACGCGGCGGGGGCGGACGAACTCTGCTTCCTCGACATCACCGCCACCCATGAGGCGCGCGGGACCATATTGGACGTGGTGCGCCGCACCGCCGAAGTCTGCTTCATGCCCGTGACCGTGGGCGGCGGCGTGCGCAGCGCCGAGGATGCGCGCGCGTTGCTGCTGGCCGGCGCGGACAAGGTGGCGGTCAACAGCGCGGCGGTGGTGCGGCCCGAACTGGTCGCCGACATTGCCGACCGCTTCGGCAGCCAGTGCATCGTCGGATCGGTCGACGCCCGGCGGGTGGGCGACGATAAATGGGAAATCTTCACCCATGGCGGACGCAAGCCGACCGGCATCGACGCGCTGGAGCATGCGCTGAAGCTGGCCGAACTGGGCGCGGGCGAACTGCTCGTCACGTCGATGGACGGGGATGGCACGAAGCAGGGCTATGACCTGGCCCTGACCCGCGCCATTGCCGACGCGGTATCGGTGCCGGTGATCGCCAGCGGCGGCGTCGGCACGCTCGATCATCTGGTCGAAGGCGTGGTCGAAGGCCATGCCAGTGCGGTGCTGGCCGCCTCCATATTTCATTTCGGTCAACACACTATTGCTGAGGCGCATCAGGCTCTGGCGGCGGCGGGCATTCCGGTCCGCCACCACTAAGCTCTGGAAAAGCAGGCTTATGTCGGGTTAATTTACAGTAACCATATTTTCGGCGCAGCGGGCCATCCGGCCGGCCCCGGAAAAACGTCATCTCGCAAAATTGGCACGCAACCTGCGAAGGGAAGATCAGGGTCGTTTCAAAGCGATTATTTCTTCTTGAGACAGGGGTGAATATTATGAAAATCAGCAAAACTCTCCTCGCGATCGGGGCCGCAGGACTGATGGGCGCCGCCGTGCCCGCACCGGCGCAGGCCACCTGGTGGTGCTGGTTCGGCAAGTGCGGCGGCTCTTCGTCGGGCGGCACGACCAGCTCCGGCGGCACGACCAGCTCCGGCGGCACCACCAGTTCGGGTGGCACGACCAGTTCGGGCGGATCTTCGGGCGGCACGCCGACCCCGGTGCCCGAACCGGAACAGATGGCGCTGTTCGGCATGGGCGCAGCCGTACTGGTCGGCCGCCTGTTCATCGCGAACCGCAAGCGCAAATAATATAGTTGACGGGCCGCGCGCGCGGCGCTTGATGCAGGGCCATGCGCGCGACCCTTCAAACCCTGGAACAGACCATCCTCCAGCGACGGAAGGCCGACCCGTCCGCCTCCTATGTCGCCAAGCTCGCCGCAAAGGGCCGCGCCAAGATTGCGCAGAAGGTCGGCGAGGAAGCGGTGGAAGCCGTCATCGCCGCCATGGCGGACGATCGACAGGAACTGATCGGCGAGAGCGCCGACCTGATCTTTCACCTGATGATGTTGCTGGCCGATCTGGACGTGCCGTTCGACGCAGTGCTGAACGAACTGGACCGGCGCGAGGGCGTTTCGGGTGTCGCAGAGAAAGCCGCGCGCCAGAAGGATTGAACGGAAAGATGTGGCCCGCTTTGCGTTGATGCAGTTTGGCATCAGGCGCAGGGGAAGACATCATGGTCCGGACAGTCATCGGCGGATTGCTTGGCGGGATCGCCATGTTCATTACCGGATTTATCTTCTGGGGGACGCCGCTGTCCGCGCTGGCGTTCAGCCGCGCGGGCGATGAGGCCAGCGCCAATCTGCAAGCCGCCATGGCACAGGCGCTCACCCCGACCGGCACCGGCGTCTATATCATTCCCGATCCGGCGACGGCGCAGGGCACGATCCTCTATGGCCGTGGCCCGGTGGCGCAGGTCTTCTACAATAGCAGCGGTTTTCCGGTGATGGATGGCAGCGCGCTGATCGGCGGACTGATCCTGTCGCTGATCGTTGGCGTGCTGATTGCGCTGGCGCTGCGCTTTGCCCTGAGCGATTTCGCCAGCCGGGTGCGGGTGAGCATCCTGTTTGCGCTGGCGGCGGTGCTGTGGCTGCATATCGGGCAGGCCGTGTTCAACCATGCGCCCTGGGGCTATATCCTCTACCTCGCCTTCAGCGATTTCGTGGCGCTGGCGCTGGCCGGCCTGATCGCCGCGAAGCTGATGGAGGGCAAGGCAGGGATCGCCCGGCCGGACGACACCCTGCATTGACGGACGGGATCAGCGTGGTGCGGCATCCGCCGACCACGACAGGCCATAGTCTTCAAATTCTTCCGCGACCCTGGCATTCTGCTTGATGGCGGCCACGCGGTCGGCATCAGCTTTGCTGCGGTCGCCCTTGGCCGCCCAGGCCAGTGCCCGACCGTAAAAGGAGCCGGGGAAGCTGCCCCGTTTGGACAGAGCCGCATCATAATCGCGGATCGCATCATCCAGCCGGCCAAGGCGCAGCAGCACCAGACCACGACTGTCGAGATAGGGCGCGGCATCCTGCTGCGGGGCAAGGGCGGCGTCGCAGTCGGCCAGCGCGGCCTCCAACGCCGCGCGCGATGCGGCCGGCGATGTCGCCTTCATCCAGCATAGATTGTTCAGCAGGACCGGTACGCCCGCCACCTTTGTCCGCGCACTGGCGAAATCCTTGTCCGCCGCCGCCCGGTTACCCATCCGATCATAGGCAAGGCCCCGGCCAGCCAGATATTGGGCAACGTCGGGGAATTTGGAGAGCGCCTGGGAATAGGTGCGGACCGCGCCATCCGCATCGCCATTGTCCAGTTGCAGGCTGGCGCTGGCCGTTAGAATATTCACATCCTCCGGGTCGAGACGCAGGGCTTCGGCGAAATCCGCCTTCTTCCCGGCCAGATCGGTTCGGGGGCGCCGCTGTCCGCGATTGAGGTAGATATAGGCTTCCGGCTTGATGGCGATCGCCCGGTCATAGGCCTTGAGCGCCTGATCCCAGCGGCCGAAACTATGATATATGCTGGCGGCAGCGACATGGGCATAGCCGTCGTTCGGCAGAGCGCTTTCCAACGCCTCCGCCTCCTTCAGACCGGCATCGGTGTTGCCCTTGCCCCGGAAAATGGTGGCGCGGAACATGTAAAGTTCGCTCCAGCGCGGATCGAGCCGAAGCGCCGAAGCGGCATCCGCCAAGGCAGCATCGTCATTCCCGGCAGAACGCTGGGCAAAGGCGCGGTGCCCCAGCGCGAAGCCGTTATTCTCGCCAAACGCGAGCGATCGGGTGTATGCCTCAACCGCTTCCGGCCATTGCCCATTGCGTTCAGCCATCAGCCCCTGCGCGCTCGGCACGACCGGATTTTTGGGATTGAGCGCGGCCACCGCATCCAGATCCGCCTTGGCGGCGGCATAATCACCGGTCCAGACTTGGCTCATCCCGCGATTTGCGAGCGCCCATTCATTTTTCGGGTCCAGTTCCAGCGCCTTGTTGAAATCGACGATCGCCTCCTTGAACTGGCTGTTGTCCATGCGCATCCGGCCACGTTCGAAATAAGCCTTGGCATCGGCGGGCGTGGCGGCATTCATCGCCGCCAGTTCCTGCGGCGTCGCGCGATAGCCGGCGGGCTTGCGCAGATAGACGACCTTGTCCGCCAGCTTTCTGAGCGCCGCCTGCGCGGCGGGCGCATCGGCTGCCGGGAATTCCGGCATCAGGCTGCGTTCGGTGCGTTCGATGTGGAAGACATTGTCGTCGAGCTTGGCGGTCCGCTTATAGGCGATGCCGGCGACCGTTTCGTCCACATCGGCATTGTCCGCGCCCGCCTTGTCGACAAAGCCCGGCGGCAGCAGGATCGTTTCGCTCGCCTTATTATAATAAGGGAAGAGCACAGCGAAGGGCGCCTTCTGGTCCTGCCCGGTCTGCCGACTGAAATCGGCCTTGTACCCGACACGCATCTTGTCGGTTTCATACCAGCCATCGTCCCAGTCCATCTTCGCCAGACCCTGCATCGTCAGCCGTTGCTCGCCTGTCGCGGGATCGAAGGTCGCACTGGTCGACTGGACGTCGACGAAGTCATATTGCTCCTTCCAGTAACGCCGCAGCGCTTCCTCACGGGCGGCACCAGTCAGGCTGGCGAGCGCATTTTTCGTGCCGATCGCCGAATCGCCGGTCAAAACCGCCTCGACCTTGATCGGCGCGGGGATGGTGAGGCCGGCGGTCGCGTCGATCCGGATCGTCACTGTTTCGTCGGGCGTGGCGGACGGTTCGGGCACCATGCGCACCAGTGCTGCGCCCTTGGGCGTCAGGGGCAGGCCCCAGCCATAGGCGGGCACTTCCAGCCGGTCGAGATTGGTGTCGCCGGTGCGGGTGCCGTCCAGCCAATAGGTCTTCCCGCCGATCGTCGCGCGCACCAGCACATGGTTGAACAGGCCGACCATCGGCAGTCGCTGGTCGATGCCATCGCCCGACAGGGAATTGACCGCGACCGGATCGGCCGCGATGTCCAGCGCATGGAGCAGGCCCAGCAGCAGCGCCGTCTTGCCCTTGCAATCGCCATAGCGGCGCGACCATGTGGTTTCCGCATCGGCCGGGACCAGCCCGCCCGTCCCCATCGCCAGCGCGACATAACGCACCCGGTCCTGCACCAGCGCCAGCGCCGCCTGTGCCCGCAGCCTGGGATCGGCGGAGAGCGCAGCGATCCGGTCCAGTTCCGTCTTCAACGCGCCCTGCGCCGGCAGGGCCGCCGCCTTGTCATAGAGCGGCGCCAGCAAGGCGCCCAGATCCGCCCATGACCCAAAGTCGCTGAGTTCGACATAGCGACCCATGGCATAGCGGGCCGGCGCGCCCTTGGGCGGGATGATCGGTTCGATCGCGCCGGGCGCATAATCGACGCTCATCATGTCGCCCTTGCGCACCGGCCTGACCGACGGCATGTCCCGGCTGGCCTGCAGGCGGGCGGGCAGACTGGCGGGCCATTGCATGCGCAGCCGTGCCTGGCCGATCGGCATGGCGTTCCAGGCGCCCGCCACCTGTTCGACATGCCCCTGCATGGTCGGATCGGAACTGCTGACCGACATGGCAAATTCGACGATATCGCCAACCTGAAGCCCTTCGGGCTGAATATTGGCGGTCAGCACGCCATCCAGCGTCGCGCTTTCCAAATTCTGCTCGCGGCGCATGACCGTGAAGCTCTGGCTGGCAAGCACGTCGATCAACTGGTCACCGCGCCGGATCACCAACTTGTGGACGGTCAACTCTTCGGTTTCGGGTCGCCAGGGGAAGGAGATATTGCCGGCCGCAAGCCCCTGGGGCGTGCCGATCCGCATCGCCACGTCGGCATAGACGGTCTCCCGCCCCTTCTCCAGCTTCACCTGCTGGTCCGAACGGAGCAGCTCGACCGGCAGGTCGCCGTCCTTCTTCGCTTCCGGCAAGTCACCCGGCGCCACGACCCAGGCAGGCGCGGGCGCCAGCACCGGCTTGTCGGCTGCTCTGGCGCCGATGGTGGTCAGGCTGGTTGCGGCAAGCAATATGGCAAGATGCTTCATAAACCCCCGTTCGGCGCAAGACGCTCCGTCCCCACGAAGCCCGCCGGTCATCCCGTGATCTCAATATCCCGCCCGATTTGCAAGGATTTAGCGGTCGCGTTCCGCCATGCGGATCATGCAGGCGGCATGGCGGCGGGCGATGGCCATACGGTCCGCGCCATAGCCGCCGCCCATGGTGCTGGCGACGGGCAGACCCCGCCCCCGCGCCTGTCGCATGACGAAGCGGTCGCGGGCGTCCAGACCGGCATCGCTCAGCGCCAGTCGCCCCAGACGATCATCTTCATGCGGATCGATCCCGGCCTGATAGAGGATGAGGTCGGGACGGAAATCGTCCAGCACGCGCGGCAATATGTCCGTCAGCACCGCCAGATAGGCGTCGTCCCCGGTCCCGTCTTCCAGCCCGATGTCGAGCGTCGATCGCGCCTTTCGCACCGGGAAATTCTTTTCCGCGTGGATCGACAGAGTGAAGATGTCGCTGCGCCCCGCCAGCAGCGACGCGGTGCCGTCGCCCTGATGCACGTCGAGGTCGAGGATCAGGATGCGCGCCGCATCCCCCTCCGCAATCAACCGGTTGGCGGCGATGGCAAGGTCGTTGAACACGCAATAGCCCGCGCCGGTATCGGCCAGCGCATGGTGGCTGCCGCCCGCCGCATTGGCGGCATAGCCATGGGTCAGCGCCAGTTTCGCCGCCAGCCAGGTGCCGCCGGGCGACAGCAGCGATCGACGCATCACCCGGTCGGTCACGGGAAAGCCGATCCGCCGTTCCTTTTCCGGCGGCGCCGACAGGGTCAATACCTGTTCGACATAGGCGGGATCATGCACCGCTTCTATCCAGGAACGGGGCATTGGCTGTGGGGTATGACGCTGAAAAACGACGCCGCTTTCCGCCAGCGCATCCATCACCAGCCCATATTTGTCGAAACGAAAAGCGCTCCCATCCGTTGCAGGAGAGACATAGGCGGGATGGTGAATAACGTGCAGCATGATCTTTTCCCGCTATCGCGATTTGAACCGTGGCGGCTTTGCGCTATCTGGTCCAGCATGAACCGTCCCGATTTGATCCGTTTTTCGCTGCTGACGCTGCTTGGCGTCGGCACAACTCCGCTTGCGGCACAGACGCAGCCACCCGTGGTCGCGCCGACGCTGACGCCGCAAACCGTCCAGCCGCTGCCCGTGCCACCGCCGCCGGTGCCGATCCCGGCCCTGTCACCTTCGCAGGAAGACTGGGCCAATGGCTGGTTGCAGACCGGCGCGGCGCAGGGGCTGATGGCGCGGCAGAAGGCGAGCGGCCCGCTGAAGGGCGAGGCGCTGGTCAATGCCCTGCTCGATCGCGCAAAGGCGCTGGGCACTGGCCGGGTCGACAGCGCCGATTTTCTGGAAGTTTGGGCGCTGCGTCCTGCCGCCATCGATCCCCGCCCTGCCCTGGCCAAGGCGGTCAGCGAGGACCGGCTGCAACAATGGGCTAATGGCCTGACGCCGCCCTGGTCGGGCTATGACACGCTGCGCAAGGGCCTTATCAAATATGAGGCGATCCGCGACAAGGGCGGCTGGCCGACCCTGACCGCCAGCACATCGCCCGACGTGGTGCGCGCGCGCATCGCGCTGGAAGACCCCGCCGTCACCCAGAATGAAAATCTGGTCGACGTGATCCAGCGCGCCCAGCGCCGCTATGGGCTGGAGCCGACCGGTGCGCTGGGCGCCCGCACGCTCGAAGCGCTCAATGTCAGCGTGGACGACCGGATCGCCGCGATCATGGCGAATATGGAGCGGTGGCGCTGGATGCCGCGCAGCCTGCCGGTCAACCGGGTGCAGGTGAATATCGCCGCCGCCGTGCTGACCGTGTTCGAAGGCGACCAGCCGGTCACGTCGATGCGCGCCGTCACCGGCAGCCCGACCAACCAGACGCCGATGCTGACGTCCAGCATCCATTCGATCGTGGTCAATCCGCCCTGGAACGTACCGATGTCGATCGCCAATCGGGAATTGTTCCCCAAGGGGCGAGCGACGCTGATCAAGCAGGGTTACAAGATCGTCAAGACGCCCGAAGGCGGCGAACGCATCGTGCAACCAGCCGGCCCCGGCAGCGCGCTCGGCCGGTTGAAGTTCGATTTCAACAACCCCTTCGCCGTCTATCTGCACGACACGCCGTCGCGCGGCAAATTTTCCAGCTATGACCGGCTGGCCAGCCATGGCTGCATCCGGCTGGAAAAGCCGGTGGCGCTGGCCGAACGCATGGTATCCGCCGACCCCAATCTGAACGGCCAGATCCAGACGCTGATCGATGAGGGCAAGACGCAGCGCGTCTCGCTGCCCAGCCAGGTCGCGGTCTATCTGCTCTACTGGACCGCCTTTGCCGGCAATAATGGCACGGTCAGCTTCCGCGCCGATCCCTATGGCTGGGACAAGCTGCTGGCCCAGAAAATCGAGGCATCGAGCCGCCGGGTCGATCCCACCGCCGCCCCATCCCCCGCTATCGCATCGAAGGACTGACACCCCATGCGCAAAATTGCCCTTATCGCCCTCGCTGGCGCCCTCGCCCTTGCCGCCTGCGGCAAGAAGGAAGAGGAAGCGCCCATGACCAACAATCTGGTCGAGCCGCCGGTCGAAAATGTGATCGTCGACGAACCCGAAGCACCGTTGCCCGAAGTGCAAAATAATGCCGTCGCGACTCCGGTCGCGCCGCCGCCTTCCGTATCGGAACAGCAACAGATTCAGGATGATGCCGAAGCCACCGGGATGACGTCGCGCCTGCCCGAAGGCGGCGAACAGAGCCAGCCAGTGGACGGATCGAGCACGACAGGCAACTGAAACCGCCCGCCCCGGTCTTCAACCGGGGCGACGGCTTTGCTATATTGCGGCCATGGATCGCCGCAATTTTACGAAGTTCGCTTTAAGCGGACTCGCCTTTTCGTTTCTGTCGGACAGCATAGGTCGCGCCGCTCTGCCGACAGCATCAGAAACGCTTGGATCGAAAGCTCTGGCGCCTGAACCCGCGAGCCTCGCTCCGGTTCCGGCGACGCCGCGCGCCGTCGCAGAAAAACCCTATGCCCCGCTGCTGGAGCGGGCCAAGGCGGCGCTCGACAATCATGCCCATCGGTTCGAACTGCGCGATCGGGTGGCGATCGTCGATTTCGACGCCCCGTCAAAGGATATGCGGATGCATATCGTCGACCTGATCGGCGGGCAGACCAGCAGCTATCTGGTGTCGCACGGGCGCGGGTCCGATCCGGCCCATTCGGGCTGGCTGCACAGCTTTTCCAACGAACCCAATTCGCTGGCCAGCAGCCAGGGCGCGTTCAAGACCGGCGATATCTATGTCGGCCAGCATGGCCGGTCGATGCGGCTGATCGGCCTGGACGCACAGAACAACAATGCCGAATCGCGCGCCATCGTCGTCCATGGCGCCGATTATGTGAGCGAGGATCATGTCGCCGCCTGGGGCAAATGCGGCCGCAGCGAAGGCTGTTTCGCCGTGGCGCCGCATCTGGTGCCGCAGGTGCTGGCGCTGCTGGGGCCGGGGCGGATGCTCTATGCGGACAGGCTGGGCACGGCCTGAGCGTCTATTTGGAAAATGCGCGAAAGAGCGCATTTTCGATGCCGCACCGGCCCACACCCCCACCCGACCTCCCATCTAGAATACTATGTCTGGGCGATCGGGTGGCGGTGTGGGCCGGTGCAGAGGCGCATTTTCCAAAGAACAACTCTGCCTGCATCCTGCAAGGATCAGGGGATGACCAGTTCCATCCCGGCCTTCACCCGGTCGAGCGCCAGATAGCTGCTATAACTGGCGACCGAGTCATTCTCGGCGAACAGGCGGCGGGTGATTGCTTCGTAACTGCGCATGTCCGGCGCGACGATCAGTATGATGAAGCTGCGGCCGCCGGTGACATAATAGCATTGCTGCACGTCCGGGTCCGCGCGGAACAGCGCCTTGGCCTGATCCACCCGCGTCGCCTTTTCATCGACCAGATTGACCTCCACGATCGATGTGACGCCCAGCCCCACCGCATCGGGATCGACGATCGCGGCATTGGCGGCGATTACCCCATCCTTTTCCATCGCAGCGATGCGGCGCTGCACGGCGGCGGTGGACAGGTTCACCGCTTGCGCAATGGCGCGTTGCGGCATGCGATTGTCACGCTGGACGAGTCGCAAGATCGCCCGGTCGAAGGCATCGAGAGGGCGATAGGAGGGGCGAATAGCGGGCATGAACGAGTAATTGTTGCATTTAGCTGCCCAATCAAGAGCATTTTTCCCGCCCCAATGATGATAAAACCCGCATCGCACAAGGGGCAGGGCAGACGCGGCATGAGCAGGACGGACAATAGCAATATTTATGCGGGAATCGCCTGCGGCATGGGCGCGGGCGCGCTGTGGGGACTGGTGTTCCTGGCGCCGGAAGTGATCCGCGGCTTCAGTCCGTTGCAGCAGGCGGTCGGCCGCTATCTGGCCTATGGCGCGCTGTCGCTGATCCTGATCGCGCCGCGCTGGCGATCGATCGCCGGGCGCCTGACGCCGCGCCTGCTCTGGGCGCTGGCCTGGCTCGCGCTGGCGGGCAACCTCTTTTATTATGTGCTGCTGGCGAGCGCGGTGCAGATGGGCGGCATCGCCATGACATCGCTGGTGGTCGGCTTCCTGCCGGTGGCGGTGACGATCATCGGAAGTCGGGAAGCCGGGGCGCTCCCGCTGCGGCAATTGGCGCCCTCGCTGCTGCTGTGCGTCGCGGGCGCGCTCTGCATCGGCTGGCAGGCGGTTGTGATGCCGGGAGACGGGCCGGTCGCCACGCGGCTGACGGGCTTTTTCTGCGCGGTCGGCGCGCTCCTATCCTGGACCGCCTTCGCCATCGGCAATAATCACTGGCTGCGGCGGCAGCCGGATATGCAGGCGCAGGACTGGAATCTGCTGATCGGTCTGGCCACCGGAGCGCAGGCCCTGCTGTTCCTGCCGGTCGTGCTGCTGATCGGCCTGGGCGATCATGATGCGGCGGCCTGGACGAAGTTCGCTTCTGTCTCCTTCGCTGTCGCCCTGCTTGCCTCGATCGTCGGCAATGCGCTGTGGAACCGCATGAGCCGCCTGTTGCCCCTGACCATGGTCGGCCAGATGATCCTGTTCGAAACCGGCTTTGCGCTGCTCTATGGCTTCCTCTGGGAACAGCGCTTGCCGACGCCGCTGGAAGGGACCGCCTTCGCGCTCGTGATCGGCAGCGTGATCACCTGCATTGCCGCGCACCGGCGGCCGGTGGCGGCGGACGCGACGATCGCGGCCTGATTGCGTCCTTTCCCCTTTGACGGAATCGCTATAGGGCGCTTTTCATGACCAACATGTTTCTTGTGATGGGCGGCGGCGCGATTGGCTCGCTGGCGCGCTATCTGACCGGGCGGCTGGCGGGGCAATTGATGCCCGGCGCAGCCTGGCCCTGGGGCACCTTTTCCGTCAACCTGATCGGCGGCTTCGCCATGGGGCTGCTCGCCGGATGGCTGGCGCGCGGCAGCGCCGCATCAGGCGAACCGATCCGCCTGTTGCTGGGCGTGGGCGTGCTGGGCGGCTTCACCACCTTTTCCGCCTTCAGCCTGGAAACCATGCTGATGATCGAACGCGGGCAAGCGCCGCTGGCCATGGCCTATGCGGTCGCTTCGGTGATCGGCGCGGTCGGCGCGCTGGCGCTGGGCCTGACCGTGATACGGAGTGCCGTGGCATGAAGGGACGTCCTCCAGCCAAGGGTGGCACGGGCAAAAGCGGCACCGGCCCGCGCGGCGGCAAGCCGACGGGCGGCAAACCGTCGACCGGTCGTCCATCGGACCGCAAGTCCGCCGATCGCAAGCCCGTCGGCGCGCCGGGTCGCGGCAAGCCTTCCGGCCCGCGCAGAAGCGACGGCGACAAGCCCGCTTTCCGGCCCAAGGCGCCCGCCGCAGCCAAATCGGCCGTCGCCAAGCCCGCCGCGCCAAAGCCCGCTCCCGCCAAGCCCAATCCCGCCAAGGGCGTTTCGCTCGACGTGCGGCAGTTCCGGGTGAAGGCGGATGATGACGGCATCCGCCTCGACCGCTGGTTCCAGCGCCATCTGCCCGATGTCGGCTTCAATCTGGTGTCGCGCTGGTCGCGCACCGGCCAGCTCCGCGTCGATGGCGCGCGCGCCGCGCCGGGCGACCGCATCGTCGAAGGCCAGATGATCCGCGTGCCCCCCGCCGAAGCGAAGCCCGAAGCGGCGGAAAAGCCCAAGCGCGTCCGCGTGATCGATCTGACGCCGGACGAGATCGCCTATGCGCAGGAGATGGTGATCCATCGCGACGAACAGGCGATCGTCATCAACAAGCCCCCCGGCCTCGCCACGCAGGGCGGCACCAAGACCGACGAACATGTCGACAAGCTGCTCGACGGACTGCTGTTCGACGCCGAATCGCGCCCCAAGCTGGTCCACCGGCTGGACAAGGATACGTCGGGCGCGCTGCTGCTGGCCCGCTCCAGCCGCTCCGCCGCGCATTTCGCCAAGGCTTTCTCCAGCCGCACGGCGCGCAAGGTCTATTGGGCGCTGGTGATGGGCGTGCCGTCCATCAATGACGGCATGATCGAATTGCCGCTCGCCAAGCAGCCGGGCACCGGCGGCGAGAAGATGCATGTCGATCAGGAGGAGGGGCTGCCCGCCCGCACCCGCTATCGCGTGATCGAACGCGCCGGCAACCGCGCGGCCTGGGTCGAATTGCAACCCTATACCGGCCGCACCCACCAGTTGCGCGTGCATCTGGCCGCGATCGGCTTCCCGATCGTGGGCGACGGCAAATATGGCGGCAAGGATGCCTTCCTGTCCGGCACGATCAGCCGCAAGATGCATCTGCACGCCCGCCGCATCCGGGTTGACCATCCCGATGGTGGGCGGGTCGACGTGATGGCCGATCTGCCGACGCATTTCGCCAACAGTCTGCACGAACTGGGCTTCGACCTTTCCCTCGGCGACATGCCGCTGGACGACGAGATCGATCGCACCCCGACCCGCGAGGATGAAAAGCGGTTCGCGCGCCAGCATGCCAAGCAGGTTCGCAAGGATCGCAAGGGTGAGCGCCGGTCGCGAGGCGGCCCGAATAAGGGATGACGCCGGGCGCGCCCTATCGCTGGCGTGACGAGTCGGCGATCCGGGCCTTCGTGGCGCAAGCGGGCTTTGGCCTGCTGTGCGTCGCGGAGCCGGACAGGGTGCATGTCGTGCATCTGCCGCTCCTGTGGCTGGATGACCGGCGGATCGGGGTGCATATCCATCGCGCCAATCCGATAGTCCGGCATCTGGAGGGCCATCACGCGCTGATCGTCGTCACCGGCCCGCATGGCTATGTCAGCCCGGACTGGTATGGCCTGCCCGACAAGGTGCCGACCTGGAATTATCTGTCCGCCGAACTGCGCGGGCCGATGGCGCGGTTGGGTGATGACGCAACCATCGCGCAGATCGACGCGCTGAGCCATGATCAGGAAGCGCGGCTGGCGCCCAAGCCGGTGTGGTCGCGCGACAAGATGACGCCGGATAGTTTCGACCGGCTGCTGGGCGGCCTGATCGGCTTTTCCATGCAGGTGGAGACGATGCAGGGCACCGCCAAGCTGGGGCAGGACAAGCCGGAAGCCGCGCGCGCCGGCGTGGCGGATGCGCTGGAGGCCGGCGGTAATGGAGAATTGGCGGCGCTGATGCGGGCAACGATGACGGGCGCGGCGGCGACTGGGGCGGACATTGGGGCGGACGTGGCATGAGCAATCCCCTGGTCGTCTTCGATTGCGATGGCACGCTGGTCGACAGCCAGCATAGCATCTGCACGGCGATGGCCCGCGCGTTCGAGGATGTGAAGCTGGCCCCGCCGGAGCGGCTGGCGATCCTGTCGGTGGTCGGCCTGTCGCTGCCCGCGGCGATGGCGCGGCTGTTGCCGGAGGCGGAGAGCGATTTCCACGATCATCTGACGGAGCGCTACAAACAGGCCTTCCACGCCTTGCGGCGCGAAAATGCGGTGTCGGAACCGCTCTATCCCGGCATTGGCGATCTGGTGCGGGAGCTGGATGCGGCCGGATGGTTGCTGGGCGTGGCGACCGGCAAGTCCGATCGCGGGTTGAACCTCTGCCTCACCCATCATGGCATCATCGACCGGTTCGTGACGCTCCAGACCGCCGATCGCCACCCGTCCAAGCCACACCCCTCCATGCTGCTGACCGCCATGGTGGAAGCGGGCGCGACGCCCGAAACCACGGTTATGATCGGCGACACCAGTTTCGACATCGACATGGGGCTGGCGGCGGGCGCGCGCACGATCGGCGTGGGCTGGGGCTATCATCTGCCCGATGAACTGGTCGCGGCCGGCGCCCATGCCGTGGCGATGGACAGCGCGGCCTTGCGCGGCCATATCGGCGCGCCATGACCGACCTTCCTCCCCCGCCCCCGCCCGTCGATCCCGAAAAGATTGCGCGCCAGCGCCACTTCGCTATCGGCATTTTTCGCCTGTCGGGCGCCTTCATCGTGATGTTCGGCTTCCTCGCCATCATGCAGCGGTTCGACTGGGTACAGGGCAACCGGGCCAAGGCGTTCGGCGCGATCATGGTCGTCACCGGCCTGTTCCAGTTCGTCGTCGTTCCGCGCCTGCTGCTGGCGCTGTTCCGTCAGAGGCCGCCGCAATGAAGCGTTTCTATAGTGAGGTGACGATCGTCGAGGTCGAGGGCGGCTTCGCGATCCAGCTGGATGGCCGCCCGGTCCGCACCCCGGCGCGCGCCCTTCTGGCGCTGCCGACGCAGGCGCTGGCGGAGGCGGTTGCAGAGGAATGGCGGGCGCAGGGCGAGACGGTCGAACCCGCCTCCATGCCGATGACCGGGCTTGCCAATGCGGCGATCGACCATGTCGCGGCCAACAAGGCGGATTTCGCCGCCGGGGTGGCCCGCTATGCGCAGAGCGACCTGCTCTGCTATCGCGCCGATGGCCCCGATACTTTGGTCGCGCGGCAGGCCGCCGCGTGGGAGCCGCTGCTCGACTGGGCGCGGGCGCGCTATGGTGTCGCCTTCGCCGTGACGCAGGGAATCATCCCCGTGCCCCAGCCGGACGAGACGCTGGCCCGGCTGGAGGCGGCCGTCGTCGCGCTTGATTCCTTCACCCTGACCGGCCTGTCGACTTTGGTAACATTGAGCGGATCGCTGGTCTGCGGTCTGGCGCTGGTCGAGGGCGGGGAGGATCGCGATACGATCTGGCAGGCGGCGGAGATTGACGAGGCCTGGCAGGTCGAACAATGGGGCGAGGATGCCGAAGCCAGCGCCCGCAGCGCCGGCCGCGCGGCCGATTTCGCCACGGCCGCCGCTTTTTGCGCACTTGCCCGCGCCTGAGAGGCTGGAACCCGCGCGCCCTTTCGGTCATTCTGCCGATCGATGATGCGGGCGATAGGCCCCGACCGACTTTCACGCCATGAGGAGACCCAGAGCTTGGCGCAGATGCTGACCAGGTCCGTGCTGACCGCCCTTTTCGCCTTTGCGACCCCTGTTCTGGCCCAACTCCCGCCAGCGCCCCCGCCCGAGACGCCGCCGGAGGAAGCCGCTCCGGTCGAGGAAGCGGCCCCGGTCGCGCGCGAATTGACCTCTGCCGAAATCGCTGCCTTCAATCAGGCCGTGACCGACTTCACCGCCGGTCAGACCGCCCAGCAGCAGGGCGACAATCAGGGCGCGGTCGCCAAATATGACGCCGCGCTGCCCGCCATCCGTGTCGCGGTGGAGGCCGATGCGGCAAAGATGGACAATGTCAATTTCCTCGCCAACGCGCTTTATGCCGATGCCGCCGCCTATGGCGCGCTGGGGCAGATGGACAAGGTGATCCCGCTGCATGAAGAATCGCTGCCCTATTGGCGCAAGCTGGCCGAAGCGAAGCCGGAGGATGCGACGACCCGCACGATCCTGACCGGCATATTGGTCCAGATCGGCAATCAGAAGCTGGCCGATGCGGATGTCGCCGGGGCCGACCCCTATTATAACGAAGCGCTGCCGCTGGCGCGGCAGGGCGTGGAAGAAAAGCCGGGCGATCCGGCGGCGCGGAACCAGTTGCTGGCGGTGCTGATCGGCGCCTGCCAGACATCAATGGTGGAAGGCATGCGTGACGAAGCGATTAACCTCGGCAAGGAAATGATCGCCGACGGTAGCATCGATGCCGCCAACCGCCCTTCGATCGACGCGCTGACCGGCGCGGCGGGGTAAGAGGCAGCACGCATGGACCATGTGCCGCTTTTTCTCCAACGGCGTGTGCGGCCATTTCGGGTAGAAAGGCGACTGGTGACTTTCTATTCCCCGCCCGCTTGCTGGAGGGGGAGCGAGACTTAATGAGCGGAGCGAATTTAGTCGCAGCGGGGTGGGCATTTGCAGCGTCGCGCTGGCCCACCCCCTAACCCCCTCCCGTAAACGGGAGGGGGAACAAGGTCTGCACTCTGTCAACGAACTGGTAGCATTCCGTCACTTCTTCTCACGACGGAGAAGACTTTCACATATGAAGGCCAGGCTGAAGGCTGAAATGCTCAGCAGCACAAGCGGCCAGTTGCCCATAAGCGGGCCATCAAGGCGCTGAAGCCCAAGGCTTGCCATCAGGCCGACATAAGACAGCAGCAGCAACCATTTCGTCACTTTATTCAAAGCGAGCATCGTCACCTCATTAAAGTTCGCGATAGGGCCTTGAAGAAGGCGTGCCCGCAATGAGGCACCTATCACCCCTTCGCCCCTTACCGCCCATTATCCGCGATGATATCGACACTGGTCTTGCCGCCCGGCGCGTCGGTGAAGAGGATGAAATAGGCGCTGCCGTCCGCGCCGCGGGTGCCGCCCAGCACATGATCTCCACCCAATATGCGATGTTCGCCGTCATAGCCCGCGCGGCGCGCGAGGGTGTAATAATAGTCCATCACGCCCTGACGCGGGACCGGCGTCACGAAGCTGGCCGCGCGCAGGGTGCAGCCGTCGACCTGCGTGCCCGCCGCTTCGGTCAGTTGCGCACCGGGATAGAGGGCGAAGGGTTCGGGCAGACGATGCGCCCATTCCATGCCGTAGTTCAGTTTCTTCGCGCAATTGCCGTTGCCGCCGCGCCGGGTCGCCTGTTCACGCGCGACCGCGCCCAGCGTCACGGCGGAGGCCATCGCTTCCCCTTCGGTCGCGGTCGGCGCGGGCAGCAGTTTGCCGCCGGCCTGCTTCACCGCCTGCGCCTGCGCCGCGCCGGCATCGCCCGCCAATACCGGCACCGCGCCATTGGCGGGCTTGTCGGCCGGGCGCACGGCGTTGCGGTTGGACTGGCCCACCAACTGCGGATCGACCACGATCGGATCGGCCAGCGCGCCCTTGAGCGCGGGATCGGCGACATTGTTGGTCAATTGCGCGTCGAGCGCGGCGAGGCTGGCATCCTTGTCGCCCTTGCCACAGGCGGCGAGCGCCAGCACGAGCGACAACAAAGCGGCGGACCGGACAAGCGTCATATTCTACTCCTTCGCCACCGGGCCATGAACAGGAAGCGTTGATCTTCGATTAGGATGAAGTGGAATTGGCCGATTTTCCTGTAAAATGCCAGTTTCCTATGACTGGCGCCATGCGCATGTCTTGCTCTGGGACAGGTTGAAGGCCATGTGTTGACGATGCTCAACATCCTGTCCGGCTTCATCGGCCTTGTCGCCCTCATCCTGATGATCCCTGCGGTGCTGCCGCTGCTGGGAGCGCTCAACTGGCTGTTCGTGCCGCTCGCGCTGTTCGGCGCCTTTATCGGCATGATTTCTTCCCGGAATGGCGGGCGCAATTTCTGCCTGATCGTCGCGGCGTTCGGTGCGCTGCGCCTGTTTCTGGGCGGAGGCATTTTCTGACCGACGCCCATGCAGAAACGCGGCGCGGACTGATGGCCGCAGCCGGCGCCTATGGGCTGTGGGGGCTGTTGCCGCTCTTCTTCCGCCTGTTGCACCATGTCGACCCGGTGGAGATCGTGACCCAGCGCGTGCTGTGGTCGCTGTTGCTGATTCTGGCGCTGCTGGCCCTGCGGAGCGGGTTGCCGCCCTTTCTGGCGGCGTTGCGCACGCCGCGATTGCTGCTGCCGCTGGCCGGTTCGGCCCTGATGATCGGCATCAACTGGCTGACCTATGTCTGGGCGGTCAATGACGGCCATGTCGTCGCGGCGAGCCTGGGCTATTTCCTCAACCCGCTGGTCGTCGTCACGCTGGGCGTGGTGGTACTGAAGGAAAAGCTGCGCCGGTCGCAGATGCTGGCCATTGGCGTCGCGGCAATCGGGGTCGCGATTCTGGCGGCATCGGCGCTGACGACCCTGTGGATAAGTCTGGCGCTGGCCTTCAGCTTCGCCTTTTACGGGCTGCTGCGCAAACTGACGCCGGTCGCGCCGATGACGGGCCTTGGCGTCGAAACGCTGCTTCTGACGCCACCGGCCATCGCCTATCTGCTGTGGGAAATCAGTCATGGCGGTGTCGGCTTCGGGCAGGATGTGCCGACCACCGCGCTGCTGATCATTTCCGGTGCGGTGACGACGGTGCCGCTGGTGCTGTTCGCGATGGCGGCGCAGCGCCTGCCGATGGCGACGCTGGGCTTGCTGCAATATCTGGCGCCGACGCTGCAATTTCTGTGCGGCATCATCATCTTTGGCGAGAAGCTGAGCGGCGGGCAGATGGCCAGTTTCGGCCTGATCTGGCTGGGCCTGATCCTGTTCGCCAGCGACAGTTTTATCACCGCGCGGCGAAACCGGCTGGCGACGGCCTGAAACACCGGTCCCGCTTTCATCGGGACCGGTGCCCGTCCATCAGGATGGCAGAAGTTGCCCGGTGCTCCGCCGGGCAAGCTGGTCGTCAAACACCGGGTTGCCGAGCAGGAAGCTGATTTCCTTCGCCCGGTCCTGATTGACCGTTTCGTCCGGCACCGACGCCAATATCGCGTCGAAGCGGGTGCGCATGCCGTCCGCAAATTCGGGGTGAGTCAGGATATAAAGGTCATTGGCGCAAATCCCCGCCAAGACCCGTTCGCCGACTTCGTCCGCGCTCATCCAAAGCGGCGATATCGGGCGCTTCTCCAGATCCTCCTCGCGCTGGCGATAGCCGCTGTCGTTGCGATATTCGGCGGGACGCAATTCGCCGCTATGGGCGATATTGCTCTGCACCGGTCCCGGCATGAAAGCGGATACGCCGATATTCTCCGCCGCCAGTTCGCCCCGGATCGCTTCGGAAATGCCCAGCACGGCCGCCTTGGCTGCCGTGTAGATGGCCGAATAGCTGATCGGGATCAGCGCCGATTGCGACGATGTGGTGACGATCTGACCGCCCTGCCCATGCGCCTTGATGCGCGGCAATATGGTGACGAGGCCATTGATCACCCCGCCCAGATTGACGCCCATGCCCCAGTCCCAGTCATCGAACCGCGCGTCCAGCACTGGCCCCATCACGCCGATGCCGGCATTGCCGATCAGCATGTGGATCTTGCCGAAGCGCGCCTCCGCCGCGTCGGCGGCGCGAGCGAAACCGGCGCGGTCGGTGACGTCCAGTTGCACTATTTCCACCTGTGCGTCGGCGCCAAGATCAGCCTTCGCCTGTGCCAGCGCGTCCTCCCGAATGTCGGCGATCACCACATTGGCCCCGGCCCGCACCAGCGCGCGGGCGATGCCAAGGCCAATGCCGTTCGCCCCCCCGGTGATGAAGGCCGTCCGGCCCCGCACGTCGCCCATCGGCGCCTTTGCCTGCGTCATCCTGTCCACTCCCTTATTGTTTCAGGCCCAGCATGGCCCGTGTTTCGCCCGCACTTGCCAGGTCGCCGCCGATCTTTTCAATGATGTCGACGCCCCAGCGCACCAGTTCCGCATTGTCCGCCGCCAGCCGACCGCGCCGCAGATAGATGGTATCTTCAAAGCCCACCCGGATATGCCCGCCCAGCAGCGCGGATTGCGCCGCCATGGGGAAGCTGTGGCGGCTGACGCCGAAGCCGGTGAACTGCGCGCCACGCGGAATCTGGTTCTTCGCGTAGAGCATCGCCTCCGGCGTGGCGGGCAGGCCATATTTGGTGCCCAGAACGAAGGTGAAAGGCACATTCTTCGGAATCGCGCCCTTGGCCATCAGATCGTCGGCGAAGACGAAATCGCCCGCCTCGAAACATTCGATTTCCGGCAGCACCCCGGCATCCTGAATCATATGGCCCATTTTCGTGATCATCGGATCCAGATTGATCGCCACCCCGCCCCATAGCTGCATGGTGCAGATGTCGAGCGTGCACATGTCTGGCTTCAGGTCGAGAATATGCTCCAGCCGCCGTTCGGCCGTGAACATCAATGTGCCCGGCCCGCAGACGGCCGGGTCTTCATCGCCCTGCATCCAGGTGCAACCCGGCCCGGTGGTGACGTTCAGGATGACTTCGTTATTCTTTGCGCGAATGAGGCCGACGACCTCGCGATAATCCTCCAGCGCCTGCGACGGCGCGCCGGTTTCCCGATCGCGGACATGCAGATGGATGATCGACGCTCCGGCCTCCGCCGCCGCCAGTGCTTCCGCCGCGACATGATCGGGGCGGAAGGGGAAATTGGGATGTGACGGCATGGGCGAACTTCCCGTCACCGCGCATGTCACAAATAGCTTGCCAGCCAATATCGCTCTCCTGTGTCATCTCGGCTATGCTGCCGACCGCAGACCAGAAAGTCTTGCAGAGGAGATGGCCCGCAAGAAGGCCGGTGGATGTCACATTATTGCGAGTAACTGGATAAGGCATGGCACAACGGGAAGAATTGACGCGGTTTCTGAAAGCCGCACGCGCGAAGCTGGCGCCATCCGAAGTCGGGCTGCCGGCGGGCGAGCGTCGCCGCACGCGCGGCCTGCGGCGGGAGGAAGTGGCGACGCTCGCGGGGATGAGCGTGACCTGGTACACCTGGTTCGAACAGGGGCGGGAAGTGCAATTGTCCGCGCCGATGCTGGAGCGGTTGAGCCGGACCCTGCGCCTCAGCCCCAATGAGCGGGAATTCCTGTTTGCGCTGGCCCAGCACCGGCCGCCGCCGCTGGCCCGCCGCGCGGACGAGACGATCCATGCCGGCACCCAGCATCTGATGGACGCGCTGTCCTTCCCCGCGCTGGTGATCGTGGAGGACTGGACGGTGATCGGCTGGAACCGATATGTGGGGCAGGCCTTTCGCGATTACAGCCTGTTGCCGCGCGAGGAGCGCAACCTGTTCCGTATCCTGATGCTGCATCCGCGCTATCGCGCCGATCCGGACAAGTTTCAGGATATGTGTCGGCGGCTGATCGCCCGGTTCAAATGGGATTATAGCCGCACCGCCCAGCCCGACGTGTTCGAAGGGATCATCGCGGACATGATGGAGCAGTCCGAATTCTTCCAGCGATACTGGCAGGATTCGGAAATCATGGCCCATTTCGAGGATACGAATATCGCCGACATGCCGGGCGTGGGCGAAATCATGTTCCGCCACACCAGCTATGCGATCGAAGAGGCGCCCGGCCAGCGACTGTTGCTGTTCGCGCCGCTGGACGATGTCAGCGCCGCGCGCCTCGCCCGGCTGGTGGCGGACGAAGAGGCGCCGGCGCTGGCATAGGGTCGCCGGTCAGTTCGTCTCGCGCTTCAGCCGTTCGGCTAGTGCCCCGATCTCTTCGGGTTCCAGCAGCCAGGTGCGGGTCTTGCGGCCTTCGCGATGGACCGGCTGGGTTAGCAGGACGCGGGCCTGCGCCTTGGCATGATCCTTGTAGAGGCCGAAATGGACGGCGCAGTCGCGAATCGTGCCGATCAGCGGCGGCTTGCCGTCCAGGTCGATCATGGTCGCGGGCTGTTCCCAGGGGATGCCGGCGACACCGGGATATTTCTGTTCCATGACGCGGGGACACCATGCCGGGGCGTGGAAATCAAGACCTAAGCGATTTACCTGGAAATCGCGCCATCAAAAACTATCGAAGAAGCGCCATCAGCATCGGATCGCGCGTGGCGGCGGGATCGCGCCGGATTTCCGCCTCTTCGCGGCCGATCGCCCGGAAGATCGCATCGCCGATCTGCCCCGACACATTGTCGGCCATTGCGACGATATCCTTGTTCCCGGCCGCTGCCAGCGCGACCGACAGCATGTCGAACAGGTCCGATCGCAGCGCCCGCGACGCGCCGGGCAACAGTGCTTCGACCACGGAGCCGCGGGCTTCGCGCGCCAGCAGATCGGTCGCCGCCGTCGGCCCGCCGCGCAGCACGGACACCGCATCGGCCAGCGTCATGCGATGCACCGCATCCATCACCACCGGCGTCGCATTGTCGGCCAGATCGACCGCCACGTCATTGAGCGCACGCGACACCTGATTGCGCACGGTGTTGGTGCGCAGCAGGGCGGCGAGCACGGCGCCTCCTTTCCCGCCTGCAAGATCAGGCGGGACGATGCGGGTCAGCTGGTCGTCATAGAAACCGCCCGGTTCGGTCAGCCGGGCGAAGGCGCGCTGGCTCGACAGTTCGAGCAGGCGGCGCACCGCATCCTCGACCGTATAGCGGCCCATCGGCGTGGCGCAGGCCGCCAGCGGCAGCAACGCCAGCGTCGCGATCAGGCTGCGCCGGTCGGAAAGGCCCAATGATTGTTCCATGCCGCATCTCCCTTTTTGCTGGGGATGCTATGGCGCGGTGAGGCTTGCCGGACGGTGAACGCCATCCCGTCATTGCGAGCGGAGCGAAGCAATCCATGGGCGCACCATGGATTGCTTCGCTCCGCTCGCAATGACGAAACTTCAGGCGAACAACGTCCGTACCGAATCCGGCACCCGTTCCGCGCGCAGTCCGCCCGGACGGCTGGCATCCGGTACGGTCCAAACCCGTTTTTCGGTGCATTCCACACATAATTTCCCATCCAGCGACAGGCGATGGGCGACGGTGAAGCTGCTATTGCCGAAGGACGGCGCATCCGCTTCCACCAGCACATCGTCGCCATAGGCGGTGGGAATGAAGAAGCGGGCCGACACATCGACCATGGGAAAACCGGCAAAGGGCATGGTGGCCAGCATCTGGCGCTTCTTGGGCAGACCGGCATGTTCGAACAACAACATCGTGCTCTCGCCGAAAATGTCGAAATAGCGGGGCGCATGGACGATACCGGCGGGGTCGCAATGCCCCCATTCGATGCGGACGATCCGCTGGAGGAAGGCGCTCACGCGAGAATGGTCTTTCCCTGCTTGGTGGTTTTTTCCGCCATTTCCTCGTCGGTCGGCGGCGTGGGGACAAGAAGCCCGCGCTGCACCGCGGGCCGCGCTGAAATCCTGTCGAACCAGCGCTGAAGGTGGGGAAAGCCGCCCATGTCGACGCCGGCCCAGTCATGGCCGCGTATCCAGGGGAAGCAGGCGATATCGGCGATCGAATAGTCCCCGACCAGATAGTCGTTATCGGCCAGGCGCGCATCCATGACGCCGAACAGGCGCTGGCTTTCGCGGACATAGCGATCGATCACCGACGGCAATTTCTCGTCAAAGTAACGGTTGAAGACGGCCGCCTGCCCCATCATCGGGCCAAGGCCGGACATCTGCCACATCACCCACTGGATGACGCGGCTGCGATCCTGCGCGTCGGCAGGGATGAACCGCCCGAATTTTTCGGCCAGATAGAGCAGGATCGCACCGGATTCGAAGATGGCGAAGTCGCCGGCGTCATGATCGACCAGCGTCGGGATGCGGCCATTGGGATTGAGCGCGACATACCAGTCCTGCTTCTGCACCCGGTCGGTCAGGGATATCGGCGTCACCTGATAGGGCACGCCCAGTTCCTCCAGCAGGATCGCGACTTTCCAGCCATTGGGCGTTTCCGACGTCAGCAGTTCCAGCATCTTCCTCTCCAAATGTCTTTCCCCATCCAGAGCAAAGGCTTGTCCCCGCTGCAAGACGAGTGGCGGCGCTATCATTGAAACTGACAGGTTAAGATGCCGGGTAGTGGCACTGATAGTATCGACAGAGGACTTGCGACCCGCCGGAACGCCAGCCACTTTCCCGTTCGAAGGCGCCAAAGACGCCATAACCACAAGGTGAGGATGAACCAGCGCATGTTGACGCTCTACAGCTTCGGTCCGGCCGCCAATTCGTTGAAACCCCTGCTGGCCCTGTATGAAAAGGGGCTGGAATTCACCCCCCGCTTTGTCGACCCGACCCGGTTCGAACATCATGAAGACTGGTTCAAGGCGATCAATCCGCGCGGTCAGGTGCCCGCGCTGGACCATGACGGGCATATCATCACCGAATCGACCGTGATCTGCGAATATCTGGAGGACGCCTTTCCGGATGCGCCGCGCCTGCGCCCGGTCGATCCGGTGCAGATTGCGGAAATGCGCGTCTGGACCAAATGGGTGGACGAATATTTCTGCTGGTGCGTGTCGACCATCGGCTGGGAGCGGATGATCGGCCCGATGGCGCGCAAATTGTCCGACGCCGAGTTCGAGGAGAAGCTGAAGCATATACCGATCCCGGAGCAGCAGGCCAAATGGCGCAGCGCCCGCGCCGGCTTCCCGCAAGCGGTGCTGGACGAGGAAATGCGCAAGATTCGCGTGTCGATCGACCGGCTGGAAAAGCGGCTGTCGCAAAGCCCCTGGCTCGCTGGCGAAGACTATACGCTGGCCGACATCTGCAACTTCGCGATCGCGAACGGGATGCAGTTTGGCTATTCGGACATCGTCAACAAGACGGCGACGCCGCATCTGGTCGCCTGGATCGACCGGATCAATGCCCGGCCGGCCACGCAGGCCATGTTCTCCAAATCGAAGAGCGAAATGCCAGCCCGCCCCACCGCGACGGCGGCCTGATCCATGAGCTGGCAGGACGAACCGCCCGCCGGGCAGTTGCGCATGTACCATATTCCCGGTTGCCCTTTTTCGGAGCGGATCGAGTTGCTGCTCGATCTGAAAGGGCTGCACGGCATCATGGCCGATCATGAGATCGACATATCACAGCCCCGGCCCGACTGGCTGCTCGCCAAGACCCGCGGGACCACTTCGCTGCCCGCGCTGGAACTGGAAAATGGCGAGACGCTGAAGGAAAGCATGGTCATCATGCGCTATTTCGAGGATCGCTTTCCCGATCCGCCGGCGGCGCGGCAAGACCCCTATGAGCATGCGGTCGAGGCGATGCTGTGCGCGACCGACGGGCAATATACCGGGGCGGGATATCGCATGATCCTGAACCGCGACCCGGCGAAGCGTGATGAGCATAAGAGCGAGATCGACGCCCAATATGCGCGGCTGGACGACTATCTGCGCCATTATGCGCCGGACGGGGATTTTCTGTTCGACCGGTTCGGCTGGGCCGAAGTCGCCTTCACGCCGATGTTCAAGCGGCTGTGGTTCCTCGATTATTATGAGGCCTATCAGATCCCCCAGCATCTGACCCGGCTGCTGCGCTGGCGCGACGCCTGTCTGTCGCATCCGGTCGCCCAGCGGCATCATGGCCATCGCGAGCTGATGACGCTTTATTATGATTATAGCCAGGGTGGCGGCAACGGGCGCCTGCCCGAAGGCCGCACCATCTCCAGCTTCACGCTCGATCCGCCCTGGGACAGCCGCCCCCTGCCGCCGCGCGACAAATGGGGCACGCCCGCCACCGACGCCGAACTCGGCCTTCTTCCCGCATAAGGACATTCATCATGCCCAACACGCTTCAGCATTATATCGATGGCCAGTGGATCGACAGCCAGGGCGGCCGGACCATTGCCGTCATCAACCCCGCGACCGACCAGAGCGCCGCCGACCTGATATTGGGCACGGCCGCCGATGTCGATGCAGCCGTGATCGCCGCCCGCCGGGCGTTCGAGACATTCTCGCTGACCAGCCGGGAGGAGCGCGTCGCGCTGCTGGAACGCATCATCGGTGAATATCAGAAGCGCGTGCCCGATATCGCCCGCGCCATCGCGACCGAAATGGGCTGCCCCATCTCCATCGCCCAGACGGCGCAGGCCGGATCAGGTCTAGGCCATCTGGGGCAGGCGCTGGCGGCGCTCAAAAATTACGAGTTTAGCGAGAAGATCGGCGACAATCGCGTGGTGCGCGAGCCGATCGGCGTGGTGGCGCTGATCACGCCGTGGAACTGGCCGATGAACCAGATCGTCGCCAAGGTCGGTCCGGCGCTGGCGGCGGGGTGCACCATGATCCTGAAGCCCTCGGAAGAGGCGCCAAGCTGCGCCGCGATCTTCGCCGAAGTGCTGGAGGCGGCTGGCGTGCCAGCCGGCGTCTTCAATCTGGTGCAGGGCGATGGCGAAGGCGTGGGCACCGCGCTCGCGAAGCATCCCGATATCGACATGGTGAGCTTTACCGGGTCGACCCGCGCAGGCATCATGGTGGCGAAGAACGCCGCCGATACGGTCAAGCGGGTCGCACAGGAACTGGGCGGCAAGTCGCCCAACATCATATTGGAGGGCACGCCGCTGGATGTCGCGCTGCCCGGCGGCGTGGGCGGCGTGCTGCTCAACAGCGGCCAGAGCTGCGTGGCCCCCACCCGCATGCTGGTGCATCGTTCGCAGCATGACGAAGCGGCGCAGAAGGTCGGCGCGCTGTTCGCCGCCAGGAAGGTCGGCGATCCACAGGCGGAGGGCGATCATATCGGCCCGGTCGTCAGCCAGCGGCAATGGGACCGGATTCAGAGCCTGATCCAGACCGGCATCGACGAAGGCGCCACCCTCGTCACCGGCGGCACCGGGCGGCCGGAAGGGCTGGAGGCGGGCAACTATGTGCAGCCGACCGTCTTCGCCAATGTGACGCCGGACATGACGATCGCGAAGGAAGAGATTTTCGGCCCCGTGCTGGTCCTCATGCCCTATGACGACGATGAGGACGCCATCCGCATCGCCAATGACACGCCCTATGGCCTGGGCGCCTATGTTGCGGGCGACCCGGCCCATGCCCGCAAATTCGTCAGCCGCCTGCGCGCCGGCGCGGTGTTCGTGAATGCGGGTGGGCTTGCCTTCGACATGCCCTTTGGCGGGTACAAGCAATCGGGCAATGGCCGGGAATTCGGCAAGTTCGGGCTGGAAGAATTTCTGGAGGTCAAATCGGTGATCGGCGCGCTGCCCGAAGAGGTGGCGTGATGGCGAGCCTGCCGGTCGAAGCCGATGTCGAGGACAGCGCGCGGCAGGCGCCCGCGCTGATCCGCTATCTGGACGAGGGCGATTTCGTCACGCGGCGCTATGTGTCGCAGGGGGTGGAGATCAACACCGGCACCTATAGCGACCATCGCATGATGGTGCGCGACGGGATGCCGATCCGCGATCATTTCGACTTCGACACCCATGGCTTCATGCTGGGCCGGCATCGCAGCGCGATCCGCGATTTCTTCGACAAGGAAGAGGTCGATCGCCTCTATCTGCGCGAATGCGAGGACGCGATAAAGGCGCTCACCGGCGCGTCCTGCGTATCGGCGGGCGGGTGGATGATCCGCACATCGGCTGACCTTACCGCGCGAGCGCAAGAGAAGGTGGAAAATTATCGCCATGAAGGCGGCATCCAGCCGCCAGCCGGCGAAGCGCATGTCGATTATAATGAGATTACCGGGCGGCGCGCGGCGGAGCGGGCCTATGCCGCCGCTTTCCCCGATGGTCCGGGCTATAGACGGTCTGTCTGCGTCAGCTTCTGGCGCACATTCTCACCCGGCCCGCAGGACTGGCCGCTGGCGGTGTGCGACGGGCGCACCGTGTCGGATGAGGAGGCGACGTCCAACACTTTGTTCGTGGTGGACGAATTGCCGACAGGCGAGGCGCTGACAGTGCCGGTCGATGGCGAGGATCAGATGATCGCCGCCTCCATCTTCCGTTACCGGGCGCGCCATCGCTGGTGGTATTTTTCGAACATGGCGGCGGACGATGTGCTGCTGTTCAAATTTCAGGACAGCGACCATGATGTGACATGGCGCTGCCCCCATACCGCATTTCACGACAGCAGCCTGCCGGATACGCGGACCCGATCCAGTATCGAGGTCCGCGCCGTCGCTTTCTTCGAATAGACAGGCGTCAGGCGAACTGGGTCGCTTCGAAACGCACCGGTTCGCCCACCGCGGCATTGGCGAGCGTGTCTTCCCACATCACGCGATGGCCGCGGATGATGGTGCCGATCGCCTTGCCGGTCAGGTCCATGCCTTCGAAGGGCGACCAGTTGCAGCGCGAGGCGAGCCATTCGCTGCCCACGGTCCAGCGCTTCTTGAGGTCGACCACGGTGAAGTCGGCATCATAGCCGAGCGCAATCCGTCCCTTGCCGGTCAGGCCGAACACGCGCTGCGGCCCGGAGCTGGTCAGTTCGATGAAGCGGCGCAGCGTCAGCCGCCCTTCCGCCACATGGTTGAGCAGCAGCGGCACCAGAGTCTGCACGCCGGGCATGCCGCTGGGCGAGGCGGGATAGGTCTTGGCCTTTTCCTCGATCGTGTGAGGCGCATGGTCGCTGCCCAACACGTCGGGCACGCCCTGATTGAGGAAATGCCACAGCCCGTCGCGATGCGCGCCCGACCGGATCGGCGGGTTCATCTGCGCATAGGTGCCAAGGCGCGGATAGGCATCTTCGCCCGCCAGCGTCAGATGCTGCGGCGTCACCTCGCAAGTGGCGATATCCTTGTTCTGGCCGATATAGTCCAGTTCCGCTGGCGTAGTGATGTGCAGGATATGGATGCGGCGGCGCGCCTTGCGGGCCAGCGCGATGATGCGCTTGGTAGCGATCAGCGCGCTTTCATCATCGCGCCAGACCGGGTGGGAGGACGGGTCGCCTTCCACGCGATAATCCTTGCGCGCGTTCATGCGCGTCTCATCCTCGGCATGGATGGCGACGCGGCGGGTGCCGCTCGCCAGCACGCGGGCCAGCGCATTGTCATCATCCACCAGCAGGCTGCCGGTCGAGGCGCCCATGAAGATCTTCACGCCCGACGTGCCGGGAATGCGCTCCAGTTCCTTGAGCTGCTCGGCATTTTCCGCCGTCGCGCCGACATAGAAGGCATGGTCGCACCACATGCGATGATGTGCGCGCTTCAGCTTGTCATGCACCCGCTCGGCGGTGTCGGTATTGGGATTGGTATTGGGCATTTCGAAGACGGCCGTGACGCCGCCCAGCACCGCCGCGCGGCTGCCCGATTCCAGATCTTCCTTATATTCCAGCCCCGGCTCGCGGAAATGGACCTGGCTGTCGATGCAGCCGGGCAGTACGTCCAGCCCGGCGCAGTCGATCACCTCGCCCGCATCGCCCAGCGACGTGCCGATCGCCACGATCTTGCCATCGCGCACGCCCACATCCACGCTCTCCGCGCCGCCCGGCGTATGGACGGTGCCGTTCTTGAGGATCAGGTCATAGGTCTGGGTCATGGCTTTCGACTCTCTTCTCGGCCGGGACGGCTTGGATGTTGTGCGGGAGTGTCCTACCTAAAGCCGATGACCGGCACCACCCTGCGCGACCGCGCGCTCTTACGAATTTCGGGCGAGGAAGCCCGTCCCTTCCTTCAGGGCCTGCTGACCCGCGACGTGGTGACGCTGGCGCAAGGCGAGCCGCGCTGGACCGGGCTGCTGACGCCGCAGGGCAAGGCGCTGTTCGACTTCATCCTGTGGGGCGACGGCGACGATGTGCTGATCGATTGCGAGGCGGCACAGGCGGACATGCTGGGCAAGCGCCTGACCCTCTATCGCCTGCGCCGCAAGGTGATGATCGCGCGCGACGAAACGCTGGCGGTGCATTGGTCGCCGGATGCGGCAGACCAGCCGCATGACCCGCGCCTGCCCGCGCTTGGCCATCGCTGGCTTGCACCGGCCGGTGAAGGGGATGCATCCGCGACCTTCCGTGCCCATCGGCTGTCGCTCGGCATTTTCGAAGGGGTGGCCGAACTGGGGCAGGACCAGATATTGTGGCTCGAAACCAATGCGGAAGAGCTGAACGGCGTCGATTATGACAAGGGCTGCTATGTCGGGCAGGAAAATACCGCGCGCATGCATTATCGCAACAAGGTGAGCCGCCGTCTGGTCGCCGTGCCGCTGGCGGCCGCCGATGAAAAGCGCCAGCGCGCGGCGCTGGAAGATGTCGGCCTGTCGATCGAACTGCGCCGGGTCGAAAGCATCGATCCCGCCACCCTGCCCGGCTGGCTGGCCGCCGCGATCGAAAGCCAGGCGGCGGAATGAAGCGTCTAACTCTTGCGCTTGTCAGCGCGCTCGTCCTGATCGCACCGGCGCAGGCCGACACGCCGTGGAAACTGGTGCGCAGCTATCCGCACGACAGCTCCGCCTTTACCGAAGGGCTCTTCTATCTCGATGGCGCGCTCTATGAGAGCACCGGGCTGGAGGGGCAGTCGGAGATTCGCAAGGTCGCGCTCAAAACCGGCAAGGTGCTGCAACGCCGCGTCATCGAGCGTCCCTATTTCGGCGAGGGCATCGTCAACTGGAAGGACCGGCTGGTCAGCCTGACCTGGCGCCACGGGCAGGGTTTCGTCTGGAAGCTGGCCGATTTCACGCCGGTGTCGGACTTTCGCTATGATGGCGAGGGCTGGGGCATGACCCAGGACGGGCATAGGCTGATCATGAGCGACGGCACTGCGCAAATCCGCTTCCTCGACCCCGACAGCCTAGCCGAAGAGCGCCGGATCACCGTGACCTGGAACGGTCGGCCGGTCGATCGGCTGAACGAGCTGGAATATGTGAAGGGCGAGATCTGGGCCAATATCTGGTATGATACGAAGATCGCCCGGATCGATCCCAGAACCGGCGCGATCATCGACTGGATCGATGTGGCCGCCCTGCGCAAGGCCGCCGGGGCGACCGACAGCGAGGCAGTGGCCAACGGCATCGCCTATGACGCAAAGACCGACCGCGTCTTCATCACCGGAAAGAACTGGTCGAAATTGTTCGAGATCAGGGTCTCCCGATAGCGCCCACCCTGTTGGGATCATTTCGGCAACGGTTATTGGGATGGAGAGGACGCGATGTCGGAGCGGAAAATCAGAGCCTGGCAGGAAGCGGGACTCGTCGACGCCGCGATCGCCGAGAAGATTCGCACCTGGGAAGCCGAACATAGCCGCCCGATCGGCACCTGGGCGGTTGTCGGCCTGGGCGCCCTGACAATCGGATTGGGCCTGATCTCCGTCGTGGCCGCAAACTGGGATGCGATCTCCGGCGAAACGCGCCTGGCGATCCATTTCATGCTGATGGCCGCGCTTGCCCTTTTCCTCTGGCTGCGGCTGCCGCGAAGCGGGCACAATGATCATTATCATGATGGCCTGCTGTTCGTCGCGGCCGTGCTCGGCCTGACCTTCTTCGGCCATCTGGGCCAGGTCTACCAGAGCAGCGCCCCGTTATGGCAACCTCTGTTGGTCTGGCTCATCCTCTTCTCGCCGCTGCTCCTGCTGTTCGGGCGGGGATGGACGGTCGCCGGGCTGTGGATGGCAGGTCTGATCGGCACTATCTGGTCCCATGCAGAGGATTATGGCCATGCGTGGACCGTCATGGGCGCGTCGGGACCGACCCGTTCGGCGCTTTACTGGGGCCTCATCGCCTGCCCGCCGATGGCCGCCGCCGCCTTTGCCGCGACGATGCGCGACCGGAGCGCGCGCCCCGCCTTCTGGCGCCTGCTGGAACAGATCGCCATCGCGGTGATTTTCGCTGGTCTCAGTCTCTTCACTGTCATCCATGGGTGGGACCGGCATAGCGACGTCCTGCCGGGCAGCGCCGCGATCCAGAGCGCCGCCTTGTCGGGCGCAGCCCTTGCCATCGGTCATGCCCGCCGGACCCCATCAGGCAGCACGACCGCTGCGCTGCTGATCGTCGCGGCCTTCCTTCATATCCTCCAGGCGATGCTTCCCGAGATGCGGGGCGAGGCGCGCGCCTGGATCGGCGGCCTGTTTTTCTGCGCTCTGTGGGGCGCGATCGCCGCCGGCGCGCTCCATGCCCGCTGGCGCCGCATCTTTCAGACCGCCATTGCCCTGGTGGCGTTACGGATCATCATCCTGAGCTTCGAGCTGAATGACGATCTGCTCAGCAGCGGCGTCGGCCTGATCCTGTCAGGCCTGTTTGCGTTGGCGGTGGCATGGGCGACGATCCGGATCAGTGGGCGCCATGCTCCGCGCAGGGAGGCCGACGCATGACTCTCGCCCCGTCGCCACGCACATGGCTCGCTGCCGCATTGCTGCTGCCGCTCGCCGCTTTCGCCTGGAACTGGGGCGATACATACAGGCTGTCGCGCAGCGGCGAGGAGTGGCTGATCCCGATCCAGGGCTATGATCCGCGCGACCTGTTACGCGGCCATTATGTCCAATATCGCTATGACTGGCCGGTCGCCGAACCGAACGAAGACGAATCCCGCTGGGAGCCGGCCTATGCCAGTGCCCTGTGCGTCCTTGGCGAGGCACCGCATATTCGATCGGTACGCGCCCTGTCGGCGTTGCCGGGCAGGAGCCGGGCATCGGACGATAAGGACTGCGCCATCGTGCTGCGCGCGACGCTGGGCGCCCGGCGCGAAGTGCGCGGGCTGGACAGCGGCATCTTCTACGCTTCGCAGACAGAGGCTATCACCCTGTCCCGTCGCCTGGCCGATCCCAAGCTGCAAGGGCTGGTCCGCGTCCGGGTGCGCCCCGATGGCGTCATGCGCCCGGTCGCGCTGGAGTTCAGGCCCCGTCCGGCGCGTTAGAGCGGGATGACGTTTGGCTGATTCAAGCGGGATTCCCTTTGGGGTGATTTTCTGATTCAAGATGCTTGCTGGGCATGGAGGCCAGCGAGCAT
>NZ_FOGE01000062.1 GCF_900111125.1 Sphingobium sp. YR768 | reverse complement strand
CTTTGCCCGGCAGCAGCAGCGCTATCTTCGCCCATTGCCTGTCGTCCAATTCGTACCGCTTAACACCCATCGTTCGCTCCGTAATCCAACACGGAACCCTATGAATCAGAGATCAAACCATTTGAGAATCCTGAATGTCGATCCGACCTAGGGAATGGCCGCTTGGATAGATGTCCTCGCCCAGGTAACACGCGCTAATGGCAAAGCGTCCTGCGATCAGATATCACGCTGATCCGGTAATGTGCTGATGAGTGCGCTGGCCGAGACGATGTGGATATCAGCGTCTGCCAGGCGACGAGCCTCGGCCTTCTTGAATTTGGCGTCATAACGCACATAGCCAAATGGCTCGTCCGCTGCGACCACCAGCATAGTCGTTGTTGCGCCGACTGATGCCATGATCCGACCACCATTGGCGGCAATCCGTTGCGCCAGGCGACCGTTGCGAGGCTCGCCAAGAATGGCAATACGCTGGCCTTTCAGTATGCCGTCAGGAGCGGGCGTGAATGGTGCCGCTGCGCGTTTTCTTGGCTGAGGCGCCAGTCAGTCTGATAGTTGCAAACCGGTATGATCAATCGCTTTCACGACGATCATGCCTGCCGCGCGGGCGTCGCTGAGCGCATCATGATGCTTGAGCGGGATACCCAGATGTTTCGCGACGATATTGAGCCGATGGCTGGGTAGCTCGGGCCAGGCGCGCTTGGCAACTCGGACGCTATCCAGCCATGAGGTCTCGAGCATCGCGCGATCGTGGATGCGGCATGCTGCTGCGAGGGCGCCCTTGTCAAAATAGGAATGGGCCACGGTCGTGCGGCCATTCAGATGGCCTTGAAGGATGCCGTGAACGCCAGCGAAACAGGGTTGGCCCAGCACGTGGCTGGCAGCAATCCCGTGGATCCGCGTATTGAAGCTGCTGAAATGATCCTGCGGATCGACAAGGGTCTCATACTCAAACGCGACAGCGCCATTGCGAAAGCCGACAATGCCTATCTGGCAGATGCTGCTGACACGCGAGCACGCCGTCTCGACATCGATGACCACGAAGTCTGGTCCTTCGGTATCGCCACTTCGTGCAGTTGCCGCGGCGTTGGCAGAGAGGTTGGCGTGAAGGGGCTAGAACATATCAGGATCATACGCAGCGCTCAAAGAGTTGCACAAGGCCCTTGGCGCGGACAATCTTCGATGTGCGTTGGCTTTTTGTGACCCATGCCGACATTGATGATGATCTGCTGCCCAACATCACACTAACGCTTTGGCAGGCGAGGAGCAGGGCGGTGGCAGCAAGATCAACGGGTTCGTCCCTGCAGAATGATCACAGGTTTCGGATCGCCGGAGAAATCGCACGGCATATGGCACGGATTATGGAAACCGATATCGCCCCGCATACATCAGGCACATGAATATCGGTTCATACTTCCGCCTTGAAGGCATGTTGATTGCGGGCGCGACAAGCCTGTATGTCCAGGCTCGTGATGGCGCTTTCTGGGAGATCGGAAAGCTGAAGGGTGTCGGGCATCTGCTGCAAAGCAATGTTGTCGTCGAGGGCATTCGCACAGGCGCTCAAAGCGTGGCAGTAAATTGGATCGAGGCCATGAGGCCGATCCAGCATGCGATGAATAGCATCGGCATGTAGGGGCAGGAATTCAGCTGCGGGACGCGCCCTGCCAATGGCAGCTATCTGCCAGCTGCTGTCTCAGAGATGACGCGCAGCGACCCGCTTCTGCTGATCAGCGCGCCGTTCTTCCATGCGGTAGACCAACGGGAGAGCCTATCGTCTACCGCATTCTCCTTCAGAGCTCATGGTCGTGACCGAGAGATACAAGAATTTCGCGGCGTAGCGCTTGCAACTCCGGCGCATCGCGATGTCGAGGATAGGAGGCATCGACGCGAATTTCGCGAACGATGCGCGCAGGGCGCGGACTGAAAATGATGATGCGCTCGGCTAGCAGAAGCGCTTCCTCCACATCATGGGTCACGAGCAATGTTGTAAATCGGGCGTCCTGCCACAGCCTCACCAGTTCTGCCTGCAACGTCATTCTGGTCAATGAATCGAGCTTGCCCAAAGGCTCGTCGAGCAGCAGCAGGCGAGGATTGTTGACCAGTACCCTCGCTAGTGCGGCACGCTGGGCCATGCCGCCTGACAATTCGTTCGGAAGAGCGGTCGCAAAATCACGCAGGCCAACCAGATCGAGCGCCCGGTCAATCCGCTCCTGCGAATCTTTCACCTGCCCAGTCGCTTCCAGTCCCAGCGCCACATTCTGCCGCACGGTGCGCCACGGATATAAAGTGGGATCCTGAAAGACGAGCAGGCGTGACGGGTGGGGGGCAACGATTCGCACCTTGTCCGCTCCGACCTTTCCTGTACGCGGTGCATCCAGACCTGCGATCAATCGTAGCAAGGTGGACTTGCCGCAGCCGCTGGGTCCAAGCAAGGCAACGAATTCGCCGGGAGCGACGTCGAGCGTTACATCCTCCAGGACATCTAGCCGACCATCCTTGGTGTCGAACCAGTGCCCCACGCTGCGGGTCTGGATCGACAGGCCCTGGTCAACGGTGGCGTCCAATGTCGTTACCATCGCACAATGCCTTTCTGCCAGGCGAGCACCCGGTCACGCACATGGAAGAGCAGGCTGATCAGTCCCGAAAAGAGCAGCGCCATCACGATCAGCGCGCCATAAAGATTGGCATAGGCCGCCCATCCTTGCGCCCATTGGAGATACCAGCCCAGGCCCGCCTTCACCCCCATCATTTCGGCGATGATCAAGACGGCGAATGACGAGCCCAGGCCCATGAACAAGCCGACGAATACGTTGGGCAAGGCAGCGGGCACGGCGACCTTGAGGATCAGAAAACGTTCCGATCCACCCAATGTGCGCGCAATATCATAATATGCTGAATTGACGCCCTTCACCCCCGATGCCGTCAGCACCGCGACGGGAAAGAAGGTCGCAAGGCCGACCAGGAAGGTGCTTGCGCTGTGAGAACCGGGAAAGAAAAAGAAGGCGATGGGTAGCCATGCCGTGGCGGGCAGGGGACCAACAAAGCGCAGGACCGGATGACCCCAATAGTTGGCCGCCTTTGACCAGCCGATCGAAGCGCCCGTCACAAAGCCAAGCGCACCGCCAATCACATAGCCGGGGATCAACAGGACGAGGGAGCGCCAGACGCTTTCAAACAACCTTGCCGCATCATCGGTGTAGACTTCCAATATCGATTGTGGAGGCGGGAAGAAGGGAAGCGGGAGCAGGCCGGTCTTGGCAGTCAGCACCTGCCATAGCGCGAGGATCGCGGCGAGCGCGCCGAACCAGCGGTCATAAGGATAGATCACCGAAAGTCGGGGGCCGCCCAGCAGCGCTCCGCCCGCCAATAGCAAGGCAATGCCAGTCTCGAGCAAAGCCAGCAATTCCGTACGTGGCCATGGTGTCAGGTCCGGCCACGCCCAGGTGAGCACCGCAGTCAGTGACCATGCTCCGGCGGCTGCCAATCCACCTTTCCATGGGGCCGCCAGCGCGAATGCCGGCCCGTTGCCCCTGATGCCACCAAGCGAAGCGAAGCGATCTGTTTGCGCTATGCTGTTCATATTGCCTCCTCAGGCATCCAGCGTATCGACGACCTGCGACGCGAAGACGTCAGGTACGATATTGGGTTTCATCACGCCGACATCGCGCAGTTCACCTGCATAAAGGGCGACCTCGCGGTGCAGGTCGCGGCCGACGGGATGATGATTATGGGTCTGGGTGTGCAGTACCGCGACCAGATCCTCGACGCTCGCCTTGGCATAGGGTGCGAAGACCTTCGCCACGGCCTCCGGCCGGACTGAGCACAGTGATGCCGCTGCGACCAGCGATTTGGACAGAGCAACAGCGGACTCGCGGTCGTCCCGGATCAGTGAGCCACTGGCTCCCAACACGCAGCACACGCGGTTGTCCCAAGGTTTGGACAGGTTCGAGAGGACCTCCACCAAATCGCCGCCCGACTCCTTCTGGAGGACATAGGCAATGGGATCAGAATCGACGAAAGCGTGGATTTCGCCCTTTCTGACAGCCTGCGACAAGAGCGGGGCTGGGAAGGCCTTCCATTCCACATCGCGATTGGGATCGAGGCCATTATGCTTCAGCAGCACGGCCAAAGCATTGCGACCTGCGCCGGAGATGTCCGACAGGCCAATTGCCTTGCCCTTCAGGCTTGCAATGTCATCGGTCACGCCCTGTCGGCGCGATCCCAGTACACGAATGCAGCCTCCATGGGTGCCAGCGATCAGCTTGACGTCGAAGCCCTGTTCTAGAGGCTTTATCCAGCGAAGGATCATACCGACTCCGGCATCCGCCTTGCCGGTGGAGATCGCCTCCAGCAATTGGTCGGTCGAGCCGGAGAAATTCAGCAGGTCGACGTCCAGGCCGAACTGGTCATAAATGCCATATTCCTTGGCAAGCAGCGCTGGGGCGAGGCAGATAGCGTTGGCATTCCAGGCGAGCGTCAATTTGCGCTGGCCCTTTGCATTGCGCGGCAATTCCTTTGGCCCAAGCGCCGCATATCCCGCTGCTCCAGCAAGCCCCGCAGCCGCCGCTCCACCGATGAGAAGGTTCCGCCGACTTATCGGGGCGGATCGGGAGCTAAGCTCCGGTTCGGCTATGTCGTCATACTCGGACTTGTCGGTCATGCTGCGCGCCAGATGTGGTGAAGAGCTTCACGGCGTAGCGGTCAATATCGCGGTGCAGTCATTCATTTTTCTTATAGATATCGTCAAAAACTCAATCTATAATATTGTTGCAAATATCAATGAGAGTTCGAAATGTATAAGCAGAAATTTTTCTGTATTTTAAGTATTAATAAGTAAAATTAGTTTGATGCTTTTCACTTAAACTTTGTTGTCGGTCGACATGATCGAACCTTAGCCCGTCGTCCTCGCAAAAACATATCGGGGGACTGACGATGCTACCGGATAATTTCACCGGACGTCGCGCTGCGCGCTATTCAGGATTGATGACAGCTTCGGCCAGGGCGCTGGCCATAGCCTGCCTGTTCGCTGGCACTGCCCATGCTCAGCCTTCCAGTCCGCAGGCCGCAGACGAGGAAGCTCTCGACCAGGGCTTAGGCCAGATCGTCGTCACGGCTTCCAAACGCTCGGAAAATATCCAGAAGACGCCGATCGCGGTCACCGCCGTGGGTGCGGACGGGATCAACCAGCTCAAGATTTCTGACTTTCGCGATCTGGCCGGGCGCGTGCCCAGCCTTCTCGCGCCGCGGCGCTCCACCGCCTACACCACCCAAACCTATTCGATCCGCGGCATCGGCGAAATTGACACCTACCCCGAGCCGACCGTCGCCGTCTATGTGGACGACGTCTATCTCGCCCGTACGGTGGGGTCGCTTTACGACACGCCGGACCTGGAGCGGGTGGAAGTTCTGCGTGGACCGCAAGGCACGCTCTATGGCCGCAACTCCAGTGCCGGCGCGATCCGTTTCATCACGAAGGATCCGACCGCCGACAGGGAGATTTTCGTTGGCGCTACCTATGGCAGCTTCGACAATCTGGATCTGCGTCTGCGCGTCAATGGCGCCATCCTGCCAGACAACAAGCTGAATGGTGCCTTCTCGATCATCCGGCGCAAGCGTGACGGCTGGCAATATAGCGTGCCGCTCAACAAGCATGTGAACGACATCGACCTGCTGGTCCTGCGCGGCAAACTGAAGTCGGAGCTGACCGACCGCCTCACATTGACCTTGTCGGCCGACGGCATGTTCGATCGCTCGACGCAAAGCTATTACACCCCGGTCAACCAGCCCGATGGCGTGCCCTCGGGCAAGAAAACCGATCCCGACCTGACCTGGGCCGACACGCCGCCCTACAACTCGACCGAAGCTTTCGGCGCATCGCTGACGGCGGCCTATGAGCTCGACAATCATCTGACGCTTAAATCCGTGACTGCCTGGCGTGGGCTCGAGGGGCCGATCTATTATGACAATGACGGCGTCATCGCGATCAAGGGCGACAGCTATGCAGGCTTCAGCCAGCGACAGGTGACGCAGGAATTCAATCTGAACGGCGAATATGATCGTCTGAATTTCGTCGCCGGCCTTTATTTCTTCTACGAGAAATTCTTCAATAACCGCCTCAATCAGGCAACCGCATCAACCACCGATGATATCGGCTCGGTTTCCCGTATCCGCAACACGCTGCGCACCTGGAGCTACGCTGCTTTCGGGCAGCTCAACTATAAGGTGACGGATGCCCTGACTGCGACAGTGGGCGCTCGCTACACGGTCGATCGGCGCAAATATGTCTCCTTCGTTGGCAACAGTGTGGGCGTGCAGCTGCATAATCCGGTCGAGTGGAATTTCGATCCCGACGTTTATGAAGCGCAATATGGGCCATATCAGTCGACCTTCACGGCGCGACCGGACCCCAAGAATTTCTCGAACTTCACGCCGAAGCTGGGTCTGCAATATCAGTGGACACCCGATATCTTCCAATATGCTTCCTATTCCAAGGGCTTCAAGAGCGGCAGTTTCGACCTGCGCAGCGCGAGCCTCCTGGGATCGACCGTCCCGTTCGAGCCGCAGGTCATCACCACTTATGAGACGGGCCTCAAGACCCGCTTCCTAAGCGATCGTGTCGTTGCCAATGTGGCGGTCTATTATAACGATATCAGCGATTTCCAGGTCCGCGCCACGTCTCCCGCCACGCCGACCCAGCCCGCCTTCAACGGCGTGCTCAACGCAGGCGATGGCGTGTCGAAGGGGGTAGAGCTGGAACTGTCGATTGCCCCGATCGACGGGCTGCGTATCGACACCAGCGGCTCCTATACCAAGACCCATTACAAGAGCTTCACGGCTTCCCTTCCCGCCAATGTCGCGGGGCGGACCACGCTGCTTGGCCTCGAATTTCCATTGGCGCCCAAATGGCAGTCGTCTGTTGCGGTCAACTACACGCTGCCGATCGATACACCTGGCAAATGGCGGATCGGCGCGGACGCCCAATATGAATCACGCCGCTTCATCGACATCTACAATACGGAGCATACCAAGGTTCGTGCCCAGACATTCGTGAACGGTACGATCAACTATGCCGGCGAAGACGGGAGCTGGAACGCAGGCGTCAACGTCAAGAACATATTCGACCTTCGCCGGGGACAGGCAGGTGGATACTCGCCCAACAATGCCGGGTCGCAGGTCAATTATTATCGCGCCTACAACGAACCGCGCACGGTCAACATCTTCATCAACAAGACATTCTGAGAAGGGGCAGGGCATGTATCGTTCCATCATCCCGATCGGTCTGTCGTTGCTGGCGGCCGCTGCTGGCGCGCAGCCGGCGCACGACACCCCCGCCGCTCTGGCCGAGGCCGCCAAGGCGCGAGCCATCGCTGGCGACGACCTGAAGGACCCGCTCTTCCTGTGCGAGCCTCATGGTGGCGGGGTCGTGCGACAAGCGCTGGAAACGGGCAGTAAGCAATGGCTTGAGCCCGCCAGGCTGTTCGACAATCTCTATTATGTCGGCAATGGCTTCGTAGGCGTCTTCGTCCGCAAGACGAGCGAGGGGTTGGTCCTGTTCGACGCGTCGCAAAGCGAGGCGGAGGCGCGTGATCATATCGTGCCGGGCCTGCAAAAGCTGGGGCTTGATCCTGCGACCATCCGCTATGTCATCGTCACCCATGGCCATTATGACCATTTTGGAGGCGCGGCCTGGTTGCAGAGGACCTATGGCGCGCGGATCGCACTCAGTTCAGCAGACTGGCAGTTGCTTGAAAAGACGCCAGCCGACGCGATCGAGCGGAGCGGGACCAAATTGCCCCGGCGCGACATCGTCATCACCGATGGGCAGCAGCTCATACTCGGCGATACCAAAATTACCCTGTACGTGACGCCTGGTCACACGCCAGGCGCCGTGTCGGCGATTGTGCCCGTGCTCGCTAAGGGCAAGCTGTATAATCTGTCGTTGCTGGGCAGCACCGCTTTTCCCGCATCGATCGAGCCGACGGAAAAAGTGGGCGGATTGAAAGCCTATGACGCTTCGGTCCTGCGTTTCGCAAAGATCAGCCGCGCTGCATCAGCACAGGGGATACTCAATACCCATGTCTTCGCCGACGGCACGCATGGGCGGATCGAAGCACTCACTGCCACGCCGGACCAGCCGAACCCGTTCCTCAAGGGCTCGCGATTTGTGGGCCGCTACTATCAGATTCTCCATCACTGCCTGCTCGCCGCACAACTCCGGCCGCAGGCGGACAATGTCTGGCTTCCCAAATAGGCGACAAGCGAGCGAAAGGACGGATCATGGACCTGAAACTCAAGGGCAAGCGTGCCCTCGTGACCGGCGGCAGCCGGGGGATCGGGAAGGCGATCGCACGTGCGCTCGCACAGGAGGGCGTGCGCGTCCTCCTGTCTTCGCGGGATGGTTCAGCCGCGACTGCTGCGGCAGAGGAACTGGCGCGCGAAACCGGCAGTGAGGTTCATGCATTCGTCGCCGATACGCGCGATGATGCACAGGTCGATGCTCTGGTCGCCCACGCGGTGGCACAATTGGGTGGCCTCGACATCGTGGTGAACAATGCAGCCCGCCCCGGTGCGCAACCGCAAGTGCCCGGCGTCGCGGGCGTTGCATCCGACTATCTTCTGGATGAACTCAATACCAAACTGGTCGGCTATCTGCGCATCGCGCGGGCGGCCGCACCCCATCTGCTGGCCAATAGCTGGGGACGGATCATCAACATCAGCGGCCTGGCAGCGCGCCAGACGGGCACTATTCCCGGATCGACGCGCAATGTGGCGATTGCAGCGCTGACCAAGGGCCTTGCCGACGAGCTGGGGCCTAAGGGTGTCAATGTCACCGTCGTCCACCCAGGCGCTACCCGGACCGAGAAAACCGCAGATGCCATTGCGCATAAGGCGGCGGCGGACGGCATCAGCCAGGATGCCGCCGAGAAGATTCTGTTTGGTCAATCTCTCATCGGCCGCATCGTCGAAGCGGAGGAAGTGGCAGCGGTCGTCACCTTTCTCGCTTCCCCCCTGAGCGTGGCCATTAATGGCGATGCCATAGCGGCTGGCGGAGGCAGCCCCCGTGCCATCCATTATTGAGCGATGGCTTAGCGCTGGCTTGGTTCGCACGCGACGTAATTCGTCGACAGTGGCTCCGAGCGCACAGAGGTAGACGTTCCGTTCGACGACACTGTGGGCCAATCCGCTCCGCGATAGCAGCCCAATCCTGACTCTGCGCCGCCGACCAGTTGCCGACGGCCTCGTCTCCTCCCCAACCTAGAGCATGATCCGATCTGACGGAATCGCAGGGATTCCCTTGAGCCAGGAAATCTGATTCAACATGCGAGCTGGACGAGGAGGCCGGCCTGGCATGACAAAGTCGATCTCGGAGGATTTACGTTTTCGGGTGATCGCGGCGGTTGATGGCGGGCTATCCCGGC
>NZ_FOGE01000071.1 GCF_900111125.1 Sphingobium sp. YR768 | reverse complement strand
CAACCGCTCATGATAGCCCGAAGTCACCAACCGGCGCGGCCGCCTAACGGCCATCATAATTGACGCCGACCGGACTCCGTAATCGTCGCGCTACAGTCCGCTGCCACGCGACTATTGAGACCATCTGTGCGGCATTATCGGGGAACTGGCGCGACGAGCATATCTTCGCGCTTGGCCAGTCCTTGGCCCTGTTCGACTTCTACCAAACCAAAGTTCTCGAATGTGATCGAAAGCTTGAGGCCGCGCTCAAGGCGCTCGAAATTGATGAGGGCCATGATGTCCGCCACCTCCCAAAAGTCCGGACCAAAAGGCGACAGGTGAACACGCCCGACTTCGAGGTCCGGTCTGCGCTCTATCGCGTGCTGGGCGTGGACCTGACGCAAATCCATGGTATCGGCCCCTCGCTCGCGCTCAAGCTGGTTGGCGAGTGCGGCACCGATCTTGCCGCATGGCCCAGTTCAAAGCATTTTACGTCCTGGTTGTGCCTGGCGCCGGGCAACAAGATATCGGGCGGTAAATTGCTGTCGTCCAAAACCCGACGCTCCTCGAGCCGCGCAGCTGCACTCCTACGCTTGGCGGCAACCACCATCGGTCGAAGTGACACCGCACTTGGGGCGTTCTACCGTCGACTGTCGGCTCGCGCCGGAAAAGCCAAGGCAGTGACCGCGGCCGCACGCAAAATCGCAGTGCTGTTTTATAACAGCCTGCGCCACGGCATGGCGTATCATGATCCCGGCGCCTCACAATATGAGGAACGCTACCGCAGCCGAGTGATCGGAAATCTGCAGCGCCGTGCCAAGGCCTTCGGCTTCATCCTGCACGAAATGCCTGCGGAGCCTGATATGGCTGTTTCTTAGGAATAACCCATGGAGAGGATGGCGATCATTTTACTTGTCATCGGCAAGGTGGCCAGCGCGCGACTAATCGCGGTCCCGCCGACTCTGCTCGCATCTATCCGCAGTTCCAAAACCATACGCAAACAGGGGCAGAAGAGAAAGCGTAGAAAAATCTCCATTCTGAGCCGCCCTGGTTGCCGGACATACCTATGGAAGCCCAATTGAATGACAACAGAGCGCATCGAGTGTGCAGCCTTCCTTGAGAAGGTCATGACCGCTGAAGAGGCCGTCACATTCATCTCGGACGGCGACTGTGTCGCCTTGGGCGGGTTCGGCCCGCCCGGCACGCCGAAGGCAACGCCTCGCGCAATTGGCCGCCTTGCCGCCGAGCAGCACGCCAAGGGCGGAACTTTCTCGGTAAGCCTACTCGGCGGTGCATCATCGAGCCCTGATGCAGACGGGTCACTCGCTCGTGCTGAAGCCGTCAACTTCCGCATCCCATACATGGCTGATCCGGATCTTCGCGCTCAAATCAACGCTGGTTTGGTTCCCTATGTCGATTTCCACCTGAGTAAACTCGCGCCATGGGCGCGAGCCGGGTTTTTCGGAAAAGTGGACGTCGCCATCATCGAGGCGGCGCGCATCCGCCGTGACGGAGGGATCGTTCCGACATGTGCGATCGGGACCGCCAAGACATGGCTTCAAATGGCGGGCAAGGTCATCATCGAGGTCAATACCTGGCATTCGCACGATATCGAAGGCCTTCATGACGTCTGGATGGGAGACCTTCATGGCCCCGAGGCGCCAGGTCTTGATCTCGCCTGGGCCGGTCAACGGATCGGGGAGCCCGTCCTCCGTGTCGATCCGGGTAAGGTCGTCGCCGTCGTGCGCACGGACGAGCCTGATATGAACGTTTCTTTCCGGGTGAATCGCGAGGCGACGACGATCGCGGGGCACATCATCGATTTCCTGAAGAATGAAGTAGCCCGGGGTCGTTTGCCCTCGCAACTTCCGCCACTTCAATCGTGCGTGGGAAATGTGGCCAATGCGGTCATGCTCGGTCTGATCGACGCGCCGTTCGATAATCTCACCGGCTACACCGAAATTATCCAGGACGGAATGTTCGAGATGCTGAAGGCCGGCAAGATGCGCGCCGCGTCGGCTGCAGCGCTTTATCTCAGCAAGGATCAGGCTGTAATCGCGAATAATGAGATGGTGCGATGGCGCGACAAGATCATCATTCGCCAACAGGAAGTCAGCAACAACCCCGCTATCGTGCGCAAGCTAAGTTGTCTGACGTTCAACTCGGCGATCGAAGCCGACATTTATGGCAACATCAACTCAAGCCGCATGATGGGGTCGAACGTCCATAACGGGATCGGCGGCTCCGGAGACTTCGCACGTGGCGCGCTCATCTCATTTTTCATGACCCCGTCTACGGCCAAGGGCGGTGCTATCTCCTCGATCGTTCCCATGGTCGCCCATGTCGATCATATCGATCAGGACGTTCAGGTGTTTGTAACCGAACAGGGACTTGCCGATCTCCGCGGCCTTTCCGCACGGCAACGGGCTCAGGTCATTATCGAGAACTGCGCGCACCCCAGCTATCGACCGATGTTGAAAGATTATTTCGCGCGAGCCCAAGCTGCCCTGTACGGCGGCGGGGACACACCTGTTCTGTTGAATGAAGCGTTGTCCTGGCATCAGCGTTATCTCGAGCATGGAACAATGGCCCTATAGTGATGGGGTCGTCTCAATCGCGAGCCGCGGCGCACGAATTTTCGCTTTGGATCTTACGCTTGGCGAAACTCGTCGTCGCAGCTTAGAGTGTAGGCGCCGGACTTTGCTGCAAGTAACGGCGGCACCCCATCAAGCCCGCCGAAGTAGGCGTCGGCGGGCGTCACATTGTTCAGGCTCTGATCACGCTGATGGTTGTAGTGCTCGACGAAGGCCTCGATCTGGCCTTCATGGTAGCCGGGCAGGAAGTATTTTTCCAGTAGGATGCGGTTTTTCAGGGTTTGGTGCCAGCGCTTGATCTTGCCATGGGTTTGCGGATGCCACGGTGCACTCCGCACATGGCTCATCTTCCAGGCCTCGATATATTCCGCCAGTTCGCCGACGATATAGCTGGGGTCATTATCGCTGCGCAGCCTGGGCTTGTGCAGCACCTTGGCGCTGTCGCAGCCCGAGGCCTTGAGGGCGAGGTCTTCTGTAATGGGCCTTCGATCGTCAAGTCTCTCTGAACGATTATCTCGTTGCCAGGATCATGCTTCTGTTCGTGGTCAACACGTGGCTGCCCCACCATGCCATCAGATCCTTAAGCCGGCAGGTCAATCTAGGAAGCGTGTTCTGCCGAGGCATTCACAGCACTACACACGACCTTGCCAAGCGCTCGTCCCGGCGACGGGAACTCAGTAGGGGCGGTATCGTTCTCGACCCGCTCCGATCAGCAATTCCTATTCAAGCGGCCATTGCGGTTGCTCCCCAGCGGAAGTCGGTCGCATCTATCCACATGCGGTGAAGCACGACACCCGGTTTGCGTGCGAGGGCGACCTTGGCGCGCTTCATGCCGCGACGTTTCGCCACTTCGAGCGCCCAGCGCTTCAGGCTGGAAAAGTGCGTCGCCCGCGTCAGCATGATGTGCGCGGCCTCAAACAGCGCGGTTCGCACCGTCGCGTCACCGACTTTGCTGACGCCGCCATCGCGGTCGGTCTCGCCGGACTGATATTTCTTCGGTGTCCGCCCGAAATAGGTGCCGACCGTACTGGATTTGCTAAATCGGGTTGGATCATCGACCGCCGAGCGATACGTCAACGCGACGAGCGCGCTGACCCCGGGCGTGCTCATCAGCCGGTGGCAAATCCTGTCCGCCCTCGCGATCTTCAGCATCTCGCGATGGAGCTTCATGAACTCGCTCCACAGCGTTGCCCGCGCTGTCAGCATGGCGCCGATCACGGTTTCCAGCATCGCATGTCCGGCGGTCAGATCTCGGATCCGGGCATCGAACCGGCAGCGGCTGACCTCGCCGACCTTCAGCCCGTAGCCGCGCAGTATCCCGCGGATGCTGAGCTCGACGGCGAGCAGCTTGCCTTGCAGCAACTTGCGGCCAACGAGCAGCGCGCGGGTGTCCTGGGCGTCGACCGACTTGACGTGAACTGGGCGATACCACCCCATCCGCAGCCGCAGCGCGATGCCGCGCGCATCCTTCCGATCGGTCTTTACCGTCATCGCTCAAGGCGCCGCCTTCACATGGCGCGTCTCCAGCAACACCACTTCGAAGCGGGCGGCGACAAGTCCGGCATGCAGCCACTGCGATAGCGGCCCGGCCTCAAGCCCAATGAGACTCACCGGAAACTCCAGCTCGCCCAAATAGCGAACCAGCGCCTCTGGTTCGCTGGCGATCTTGACCTCACGGACGACCTTTCCTTTGGCGTCCACCACACACACGCTGCTCTCTTTAACCGAGACATCGATTCCGGCATAATGATCCACGGCTGTTCCTCCCATGATGCTTGGGGCCGATCGCTCGGACCCCGTTTCAACACCATCGTTCTGAGGGACAGCCATCCAACCTGGCTACAGTTTGAGACGCCGGCCCATTGCGGCATCTAACGTGTCGGTCACGTCCTCGGCTCGCACGTTGGTGCCCAGTTTCCAGCCGATGATGTAGCGCGAGAAGTCGTTAAGCACGGTCGATAGGTACATCCAGCCCCATTCGATGATCTTGAAGTAGGTAAAATCGGTCTGCCACATCTCGTTCGGTCGGGTGGTCTTGGTATGAAATGATCGGCGGCCTTGATCACGACATAGGCCGGGCTGGTGATCAGAACACGGGCCTTCAACAGGCGGTAAACCGTGGCGTCGGCCACGACGTAGCGCTTCCCGTGTGAAGCGCACCGCCAATTCGCGGGGGCTCAGGCCGGTTTCGTCCAGCGCCAGTTCCACGATCTGGTTCTGGATGTCGTTGCCGATGCGGTTCCACAGTCACTTCAACCAGCAGCGCGGCCGGCTAAAATTTCCTCATAAGGCAGCGTCCTTGCGTCGAGGCACTGTGATGAAGCGGGCCAGTCGGGGGC
>NZ_FOGE01000018.1 GCF_900111125.1 Sphingobium sp. YR768 | reverse complement strand
CCTTGTCCACGCAAACCACGTCATGGCCAAAGTCCGCAAAACAGGCCCCGGACACAAGCCCAACATAACCCGTGCCGATCATCGTGATTTTCATGTGTAGGTCCGCGTCCTTGCAGGAGGTGAATGACGGTGGTTGCGACGGCTAACAGAGCGCCGCATCATTGTGAAGCGGCTTGCACCCCGGCGATCATCGCCCGCAAATGGGTGCGCCAGTGCGGCGCGGGGCCGCCCAGTGCCGTAAAGGTTTTGCCCTTGTCCAGCACCGAATAGCTGGGCCGCCGGGCCGGCGTCGGATAATCGGCCGTGGCGATCGGCAGGATGCTCACATCCTTGTCCAGCAGGCCCGCCGCGCGCCCTTCCTCATAGATGGCGACGGCGAAGTCGTACCAGCTCGCCGCCCCACTATCGGTATAATGGTGGATGCCCGTAGCGCCCACATCGATCAGCTTCCAGATCGCCGCGGCCAGCGCCGGCGCATAGCTGGGCGTGCCGATCTGATCGGCAACGACGCGGATTTCCGGCCGCTCTTTCATCAGGCGCAGCATCGTATGCACGAAATTGCCGCCAACCGGCGCATAGACCCAGGCGGTGCGCACGATCAGCGCATCCTCACCGGCCAGGCTTTCGCCCGCCAGCTTGGTTTCGCCATAGACGCCCAGCGGGCTGGTCGGCGCATCCGGCGCATAGGGCGTGCCAGCCGTGCCATCGAACACGAAATCGGTCGAAACATGCACGAACCGCGCACCCACGCTGCGCGCCGCATCCGCCAGCGCGCCAACGGCCGTGCCATTGACCGCCATCGCCCGGTCCGCATCGCTCTCCGCCTTGTCGACCGCCGTATAGGCGGCAGCGTTGATGATGACGTCCGGCCGCACGGATGCGACGAAAGGCGCGATCAGATCAGGCTGCGACAGGTCCAGTTCGGCCGATCCGACACAGACTAGAGTGACGCCTTCCGGCGCCGTGGCCTGCAATCCCCGCCCCAACTGCCCGTTGCAGCCGGTGATGAGCGCCTTCATGCGAAGGCCTCGATCTCGTCCAGCGCCTTGCCCTGCTGGTCCTTGCCCGACAGTTGCGGCTCCAGCCCCTCCAGCGGCCATTCGATGCCGACCGCCGGATCATTCCACATCAGCGAATGTTCGGCCGACGGATCATAGGGCGCCGTGCATTTGTAGAGGAAGTCGGTGCCGTCCTCCAGGCTCACAAAGCCATGGGCAAAGCCCGGCGGCACCCAGAACATGCGCTTGTTGGCAGCCGACAGTTCGACGCCTGCCCATTTCCCGAAAGTCGGGCTGGACCGGCGCAGATCGACCGCCACGTCCCACACCCGGCCGGACACGACACGCACCAGCTTGCCCTGCGGATTGGGATTCTGGAAATGCAGCCCGCGCAGCACGCCTTTGGCCGATCGGCTGTGATTATCCTGCACGAAATTCAGGTCCAGCCCCGCCTCGGCAAAGCCCGCCGCATTCCAGCTCTCCATGAAGAAGCCGCGATCGTCACCAAACACGCGCGGTTCGATGATCAGCAGGCCTTCAATGCCCGTCTCGATGATGTTCATGCGAACGCGCCCTTGCCTTCCAGCAGCTTGACCAGATAATTGCCATAGCCGCTCTTCCGCAGCGGCGCCGCCAGCACCTCAAGCTGGGCGTCATCGATAAAGCCCTGTCGCCAGGCGATTTCCTCGGGGCAGCAAATCTTCAGGCCCTGCCGCTCTTCGGTGACGCGCACATAGAGCGACGCATCCAGCAGCGAGCCATGCGTGCCGGTATCGAGCCAGGCATAGCCACGGCCCATGATCTCGACGTTCAGGCTACCCTCTTCCAGATAGAGGCGGTTGAGATCGGTAATTTCCAATTCGCCACGCGGCGAGGGCTTGAGCGAACGCGCCAGTTCGACCGCCCGACCATCGTAGAAATAGAGGCCCGTCACCGCATAGTTGGACTTGGGCTCTTCGGGCTTTTCCTCGATCGTCTCGGCCCGGCCGTCTGCATCGAACGACACCACGCCATAGGCCTTGGGATCATTGACATAATAACCGAATACCGATGCGCCGCTGGTGCGCTGGTCCGCCTTGGTCAAAAGATCGCTCAGACCATGACCGTAGAAGATATTGTCGCCCAGAACGAGGGTCGACGGACTGTCGCCCACGAAGTCCGCGCCAATCAGATAGGCCTGCGCCAGACCACCCGGATCGGGCTGCACCGCATAGGACAGGGACAGGCCCCATTCTTCGCCAGTGCCCAAAAGCGCCTTGAAGGCAGCCGCATCATGCGGCGTCGTGATGATCAATATTTCACGAATGCCCGACAACATCAGCGTTGACAAAGGATAATAGATCATGGGCTTGTCATAAACAGGCATGAGCTGCTTCGACACGCCCTTCGTCAGCGGATAGAGCCTGGTGCCCGATCCCCCGGCCAATATTATACCTTTGCGCAATGTATGCCCTCCTGAATCAAGCGATCTCTAGAGCCAAACTAGATGGACGAAAACTAAGCCCCCGATTTCATCGCCATAGGGCATAGCGGATGGATTTCGCACATGCAAAAACAATCCGGAGGGACCAGCCTTCATTTCGGCGACGCAACACGACGCTTGGTCGCATCCCCCGTCCGCGACGTAAAGCGCGCCCTTCCCTTTCCCTATCAACGCCTTTCGCTTTAGGATGGCGCAAGCCCCGTTCCTGATCGGAGACCATGATTGATGAAAAGACGTGAATTGCTGCACAGCAGGCTCAGCAATGGATCGGTCATGGTCAATGAAGGGCATGGCTTTGCGGCAAAGTTCGCACTTGCCCTCTATCGGCGGCGCGCCATCTATTCCTTCATACCCAAAAATGCCTGCTCGACGATGCGTTTCACCCTGGCGGTCGATAATGGCTTCCTGCGCGCGACGGATTCGATCCAGTGGATTCACGCCAATAATGGCGCCTTCATCGCGCCCCAGCCGGATCTGGCCACGGCCGACTTTACCTTCACCATATTGCGCTGTCCGTTCGACCGACTCGCCAGCGCCTATCTCGACAAGATTGTCGGCATGCATCGCGACGCCTGGGATTTCCGGGAGGAAGGCCATGCCAGCGGCACCGCGATGGACGCCTCCTTCACCGATTTCATCCGCACCATCACCAGCCACAAGAGCAAGCGGCAGAATATCCACTGGCGCCCGCAAAGCGACTTCATGCTCTATGCCGATTATGATCGCTATTATGCTTTCGCTGACATTCCCGCGATGACCCGCGACCTCAAGGCCGTGCTGGATCTCGACATTCTCGACGCCCGTTCGATGACCGGCCATGGCCGCGGCAGTCTGACCAAATTGGACGGCGATTATGCGGATATGCCCGCGCTCGACATCGCCCTGCTCAAACGGGATGGGCAATGCCCGTCGACCCAGTCGCTCTATACGGACGAAACGATCCGGCTGGTCAGCAAATGCTATAAGGACGACATCCGTCTTTACCGCAAGCGCACCGGTCAGCCTTGCCTGTTCATCGACTGACGAGCTTCAGCGCCTTCAACACATCCGCCGTCGTCTCATCCCACCCCCGGCGCACTACCGGAGGCTGGGGGTGATCACAGGGCAACGCCGCCATCAACACCGTCGCCAGGTCCGCCGGGGCATCCGACGGGAAGAAATGCAGGCCGGGCCGCTCCAGTTCGCGGAAAACCGGTAGATCGCGCGCCAGCACCTTTCGCCCCTGATCCAACGCTTCGATGACCGGTAGGCCGAAACCCTCGCCATGGGACGGCACCAGAACCAGCGCGGCCCTGCGGTACAACTCCGTCAGCAATTCGTCGGACACGTCGCTCAGCCAGTGCAGTCGCTCGCTCTTCAGCGGATGCTCCAGCAACCGCTGCTGCAACGCCTCGGTCCGCCAGCCGGGACGACCGGCAATCACCAGCATCGGCGCATCGCCATCGTGCCGCCACAGCCACTCCATCGCATCCAGCGCCTTGTCATGCGCCTTGCGCGGCTCGATCGTGCCGACCATCAGCACCGTCGGAACCGTCGCCATATGATCCAGCAGGGCACGGGCCCGTTCCGCAATGCCCTTGCTTGGCGCGCTGGCCGACAGATCACCGCTCAGCATGATGCGGGCGATCCCGATCTCGCTTGCCCTGCGCCCGCCATGGTCGCCCAGCCAGAGACGAACCTCATCGGCGACATGGGCCGATATGCCGATCAACTGATCGGCGTGGCGCAGCAATATCTTCATCCAGCGCCGAAAATGACGACCGGTGCTGTCGGGAAACCAGCGCGGATGGGTCAGCGGCAACATGTCATAGACGATGATGTGAACCCCCGCCCCCTGACGCTTCCATCCGGCGATTTGCCGCCGGTGTCGCCAGAGGCGATGCGCAGCCAGGTCGAGGCCCAGGAAGATATCGCCCGCCCCTACGCGCACTGGCAGTGGACGATCAGGCATACCCGTGGTCAGAAAATCCGACGCAGCCTCGCAATAGCCACGCTTGACGGTCGCGAATACCGGCACCAGCCGCACGCCGGGCAGATCGGTCGCCAGCAATTGCAGCCAGATCGCCCGCACCACACGCTGGATGCCCGTCCTGGCATCATGCTGGATGATCGTGGAAACATCGACCAGCAATTGCCGATCTTGCGAGCCATCCGCTTGACGGAGGGTGCGCCCGGCAAACAAGCCGCGCACCCACCGCAATGCATCCATCATTCGCTCGCGTGCGCCATGTAAAAGCTATAGGCTTCATCGACATCGTCGAACATAGTCAGTTGCCCGCCAGTCAAAACCCCCGCCTTGTGACAATGCTCGCGTACATAGTTGGCGTCATGCGACACCATGATCATGGCACGATCACCACGCTTTACGTGCAGTTCCTCATGGCAACGGTCACGAAAACGGGCATCACCTACCGCCGTGATTTCATCGATCAGAAAACAGTCGAATTCGATCGCCATCGAAACGGCGAAACCCAGTCGCGCGCGCATGCCGGCAGAGTAGGTCCGAATAGGCTCCCAAAGAAATTTGCCCAATTCGGAAAAGGCTTGAACTTCGTCGACCTTCTCATCCGGATCGACGTCATAAACGCGACAGATGAAGCGCAGATTATCGTAACCCGTCAAAGAATGCTGGAATGCACCAGAAAAAGCGAGCGGCCAGGACACCGTCATATTCCGGGTCACTTTGCCACGTGTCGGGCTCTCGGCGCCGCCAATAATTCGGACCAGAGTCGATTTCCCCGCCCCGTTTCGACCGAGAATGCCCACCTTCTCGCCTTTGGCGATTTGCAGATTTACATCCTTGAAAACCAGATGCCGTCCATAACGGGTCGCGTAGCTTTTCCCTACATCTTCCAGGGCAATCATTGCGGCACCAGATCATTCTCGACTGCCCGGATCTGGATCAAGGCCAAGCCAGTCAACACGGTACACACCACCGCCACATAGCCAAGGTCATAATGGGCCGTGAAATGCGATCCAAAAAAACCATCCCGCACGCACTCAATCCCATGCACCATCGGCAACCAAAGCACAAAAGTCTGCATGCTGGGTGGAAGCGAGTCGACCAGAAAGGCCGCCCCGGAAAGGGGAAAGAGAATGTAGGAACAAGGATGCCAGAATTTGTCGATCAGTTCATGCCGATGCGACACTCCACCCAGGAACATGGCCAATGACACACCGAACCAGGCCAGCATAAGCCAACCCTCGACCACTTTAAGCGGGTCTTCCGGCATCGACAGCCATCCCAAGGCGCCGAAGAAAAGCGTCAACACCACGAAGGACGTCGCGACACCGGACATTTCCAACACTAGGCGCGACAGGAAGATATCTATTACTTTCACGTTGCGATGATACATTAACGACAGATTTGGTTCGATCGAGCCAATCAGGCGCGAAGCCATGTTCCTCCAAACCAGCACGCTGGAATAGCCGGTCACGGCAAAGGCCGTGATCGGCAGATCAGACCCATGAACAGTCTTTGTCAGTGTCCAGAGCGTGGTGACGCCCAACGTAAAAATCATCGGCTCGACGAAAAGCCACAGAAAGCCGATATTATGGCGCCCGTACCGGGTAATCATCTCGCGCCGCACCAGCGCCCAGATCACCCGCTGCTGAACCGCCCAAGCCCGAAGCAGGCTGCGACCGCTTGATCGGCCCTCGATCGCCATCAGTCGTGGTGCTCCCGTACACCTGCGGTCAACATGGTCAGGATGCCCCAAGCAACCAGGCCAAGAACAAAGGTGCTCAAAATGCCGCGCAGCCGCTTGGGCTCATCGGATGAGTCAGGCAGACTGGGCTGGGCGATCCGTTCGATATAGGCACGCTTGCGACGCGCCTCATTGCGCGCGTCCTGATAGGATGCGATCGCGGCGCCCAATTGCTTGTCGGCAACCTCGCTTTCGAGCTGCAAGCGCTGATATTCGGCCGCCGTTGCCGCCAGCGACGTGCGATTGCCGACAACCTGCCCCATTTGCGCATCGATCTCACGACCCAATTCGGCAATGCGTGACGTTAGGACCGGAATTTGGGGATTTTGCGGCGTAAAAGCACGCAACTGCACCAGTTCGGTCTTGGTCGAGATCAATTCGTCCTGCAATTTGGAGATCATCTGCAACTGCGTCGACGCCTGCCGCTCAGGATCCACGACGCCGCTACGGTTCCTGTAATTGGACAAGGCAACAGCCGCGTCACGCGCAACCACCTTTGCCTCCACCAACTCCTTGTTGGCATAATCGATCAGGTCGGTACGCCCACGCAGATTGAGGCGATTCACCATATCCTCGGCGCGTTCCAGAAGACGCTCGTTGATCGCCTCAGCGTCCTTGGGCGTAAATGCCCGGACACGCAAAGTCGTGATCGAAGACGCAGTCTCGTTGGCCACTTCCAGCTTGTTGACATAGAAGCGATACAAACGTTCACCGATCGCCTGCTGCCCCAAAGGGTTGAAGCGATTGAAGATCGATGCGCCGCCACCGGTGGTGTAGGCGCGCGTCACCAGCCCATCCTTGTTCACAGCCGCCAACGCATCACGCGACAGGATATAATCGCGCGTGACAAGAGCTTCGCTATTGTCATTGGAAAAGCCGCTAGCCTTTAGCAGCATCCCCAAGCCCGCAGAACCGCTACCCTTGTCGGGACTCCGGACGACAAAGCGCGATTCGGACATGTAAACATCCGAAGCGAACAGGCCGAAATAGAGGATGGAGAGAAAGGTGGGCACAGCCACCGTGACAAGGAACAGAGGGCTTTTCAGGCCAGCTAATTTTTCGGTGATATTGCTCATCAAGCCCCAGCAAGCCGAGTTGTTTCACAGGGTGGTAAGCGTGCGCTGCAACAAAGTCCAGCGCCCAATCGCTGCGGCTCATCGCAGCAAAGAGGCATTCAACGGCACAAACCCCACAACCAATAAAAAAAGGGCGATTGTTGCAGATGCAACAATCGCCCTTTTTATGCGGATGGAGAATGCGGCACTGACCGCACCCCCTTCTATCAGTCGACAGGTATTTCAGGACCCAGATTGGTCTCGACATTATTGCCCTGAAAGAAGCGGACGAAGCGGTTATAATAATGGACCTGCTTCCGATTGAAGGCATCGAAAGACGCATCATCATAAAGCTGCTGCACGTCCACGCCCTCCTTCAGCAGCTTGCGCGCCGAAACATGGGGAATGCCGGCCTGATTCGCCATTTCGACCGTTCGGGTATCATGCGTCACCAGCATGGCGGGGGTACCGCCCAACAAGGTTGCAATCACGCCGTGAAGACGCGTGCCAATGGCAAAGTCCATGGTCGATGCATAATCGGTCCAGGTGCCAACATCGGTGAAAATCTTCAGGTTGGACTTGAGATAGTCGACGACCGCACCCTTGTCCTCGCTGCCATAGACCTGCGCCAGATAGTCCAGTTCATCCGGCGCCGTCTCAGCCGTCAGTTCGCCACGCGCAAACTGCATATCCAGCCGCTCGGTCTGGGCGACATAATCATAGCCCTTTTCCATCGCCAGACGCATCATCACCAAGCCGATATGCGACTTCGCCTTGGCACTGAACATATTGGGTTCGTCATCATAGCGCGTTCCGCTGATGCTGACCTTCGAGATGGGGCCGCTTTTCTTGTCGATCTGGGGCGGGCCGTCAATGCGCCACAAAAGCGACGGGCATCCGGTGACCGTAACGTTGGTGACGCCCGCGCTGGCAACTACGTCAGCTGTAAACGCGCCGCGAACCGACAGATTCTTGCAACGCTCCGACACCACCTTCAGAAAACGCTGGGTACCGGGCAGCAATTCGGGGATAGCGCTGTCAAAGGACTGCGCACCCAGCCCCAATATAACAGTCGGCAGGTTCGCGCGCTCAATCAGGGCGGCCAGGCCACCCAGATCACGGCGGCCGGTCAGCCAGTTGGCGGCCGGAATGATGATGCCGTCATGATTCTCCCGAACGTAGTTCGGATCAAAACCCATGCCAGCCGAAGGCTTCTCATGCTTCGCGACGCGACGCGACGCGGAAAAGAACATGAGGTTACCGGTATTCAGCCCCGTTTCGGTCAGAATTTCATCGACCGTCTTATCCGCTGCATTTTCAACTGAACCAGGACGCGAGGAAAAATAGGGATTTTTCATTACTATCCACAATCGTTGAGTGGGAGGAGCGGTATCAGTAGCCTGATATAATGTCCTCTAACCGAGCGTTTTATCGCTTGCAACCGCGATACTTTCCCAGCACGATTTTGCAGTGCGGCAAAAATGTCGCATCGAAGCGGCATCATCCCCGACAACGGACAGAAAACCGCGATTTGCCGCCGCACCTCCCGGAGAAGGATATGACAAACCCCAGCCGCGACACAAAACTCCATGGCTTGAGGAATCTTTTCTGCCGTTCGGCTCGAATTCATCTGAGATGGGCGACGATAGGGCAGTAAATGGAGTTCAACCATGATCGCCATTCTGATGAACATGCTCCTGCCCATGGGCGCCCCACCATCCCGCCCCCTTCCCCAACCAACCGCGCCACTCGCCATCACGAGGCTCCTGCCGACCAGCGCATTGTCTTTTCCTGGCCCAGCCAGCGCTGCCCGGACAAGCGCATGCTGCCCGATGCCCCGGTCCGCGCCTTCCCCGTGCCGACGGCCAGATCAGCCTCATCGCGGCTTCCTATGTCAACTGGACCATGACCGGCTCCAGCTTCGACACGCTCAAAACCGATTGCCGATCCGTCTTTGGGCCTGACGATGCCGGCGCCGGCGATCAGGCATGGATCGAAGCCACCTATACGCCCGATGGCCGCACCGTAGGCGCCCTGCTCAGTTGCGAGATTTCCGACGATAAACGTTCCGGCAACTGCATCCCCGCAGCGGGCAACAGCTGCTGGCTGGGCGACATCATCGCCGCACGGTCGGCCGACATGGGACAAAGCTACAGCAAGGGGCCGATCGTCGCGAGCCTTGGCAACAAACGGACCCCCAATGGCAGTCGCTACGGCGCCTTCACCACCAGCAATATCGTGCGCGGGGCCGACGGCTTCTACACGCTCGCCTTCCTCGAATCGAAAGGCGTGGTGCGCGGCAATTGCCTGCTGCGCAGCGCCGATCCGCTTGATCCTGCAAGCTGGCGCGGATGGGATGGGCAGGGTTTCACACTGGCCATGGGCACGCCGGAAAGCGCGCAACGCTGCGCGACGCTCAACAATCTGGATCAGCCGGTCCGTTCGATTGCCTGGATACCCGCCAAAAAGCGGTGGATTGCCGTGTTGGCCGCCAGCCAGCCTGGTAATGGCGCCGGCTTCTATTTCTCCGAAAGCCCCGATCTTCGCCGCTGGAGCGGCCTCAAGCTGATTGCCAAGGCATCCATATCCGGCGGGCCGGGCAACCGCCAGAGGCGCTGGATCTATCCCGTAATTCTCGATCCGGACAGCAAGTCACGCAATTTCGATACGATCGGTCATATGGATGCCCTGCTGATCTACACCGATCATTCCCCCTCACAAGGCAAAGGGCCTGATCGCAAAGACCTTGTCGCGGTAAAGGTTCATATCGACTGATCGGCCTGAACCCGGCCTGTTTGGGCCGGGTCCATAACCATCAAAGTCAACTCGTCGGCGTGAACACCAGCATCGGCGAATAGGCATGTTGTACGGCGCGACTGGTGTACAGATATTCGACCCCGCCGTTAAAGCCGCTTCGCACCATAGCCCGCTCGACGATATCGGCCAGTTCTCCCCAACTCGCCCGCTCATCCTTCAACTGGAAGATGGCTGTGCCGCCCTGCGGCTTCAGCAGGCGCTTCAATTCCCGCGCCATCAGGCCGACGTCACCGGCATCGCTGGCATCCATCCGCACCAGCACCAGATGCAGCCCGCCATCCTTGTTCGGCATCCGCCCCTTTGCATAAAGCTCGGACAGCAGACCATCCATCGTCAGGCGCGGTCCCTGGAACTGCTTGGCCCATACGGCGTCCATCTGACCTTCGATGCCAACCGACAAACAGGGCAAGCGGCGGAACATATAGGCCGATTCACCCAGCCAGCGATACAGCGTCCGGTCATTGCGACCGCTGCCGCAACTGGGGCACTCGGCCGCCTCATTCTTGAACGCCTCGCCGAACCAGTCGCAGATATTGCAATGGAACAGCTTGCCCGCACGGACCGCGTCGAACGTCTCCAGTTCGTCCAGCATGCACGGATGCGCGACCACGACCGTTTCGTCGAACCGCTGCGACAGGCTGGGCCGCGTCTTGTTGAACAGGGCGACGATATTTTCGACCGGCCCCATCTTCCAACCGCAGCTTTCGACATAATAGCTATATTCGACGTCGGTATAGTCGTGCGGCACCGTGTAGGAGAAGCCGCCAATCTCGTCATACATGCTACGCCGCATGCCGAACAGGCCGCCCTGTACATGGCCGAACGGCCGGTCGGGATTGTCGGTTGCGAAATTCTTGTTACGGAATTTGTCGAACAGCCGAATGCCCTTGGGATAATCGGCGCCGGTCAGATAGGTGGGCGATTTCTCGACCGTCCCCGCCAGTCCGACCTTGTCATCATGCTTGAAGGCATGGACGAACGGAATTTCCCAGCCCTGCGAGAAGCTGAAGCCTTCCTTGCCGCAGACATAGATCACGACATCGCTGACACCCTGATCGACGGCGGCGTTGGTGCCGGGACCGACCATCGCGTTCGAGTCATTGTGGATGATCGTCACATTGTCGCTGCGATCCCAAACCGCATCGAGATGATCGGCCACCGCCTCGCGGTTCGACTTATTGTCACAGATGATCAGGTGATAGGGCAGCGACGTATTCTGCTGGATGCGCGCGATGACGCCTTCCAGCTCCGTCAGGCCGTTCCAGCTGACGATAACGATGTCGACCGTCCGGTTTTCCCAGACGCGCGTCAGCACGTCGACGGCGCGGCCGACATCATGCTTCTGCAAAGCCTTCTTCTGCGCCGCCTTGATCATGGCCGCGACCTGATTGTCGGGCATGGTGTAATAGCGACGAATGGCGTCGGCCACGGAATGTGGATCGGGTTCGGCCATGATGCCGGTGATGCCATCCACCACCAGATCGGGGATGCCCGCGATGTTGGTGGTCAGGATCGGCACACCCGCGGCCATGCTTTCGACGATGGAAGTCGGAATCCCGTCCATATCGCCATCGTCCGTCCGCACGGAGGGGCAGGCGAACAGGTCGGCCCGCTGCATCACGGCCGGGATTTCATCATGGCTGAGCTTGCCACAGATGAAGACATTGTCGAGCTTCAGTTCATCGATCAGCGCGCGATATTCCGCCTCGCTGTCGCCATAGCCATAAAGCTCGATCCGCAGCCCCAGGTCACGGATCGCCGGCGCCGCCTTGATCAGCAGGTCCAGCCCCTTCTTGGGCACGAAGCGGTGCACCGCGATGATACGGCGCTGGGTCCGCGCTTCCTTGCCGGGCTGGAATGCCGTGGTGAAACGGCTGGTGTCGACCGCATTGGGGTTGATCACCACCTTCTCGCGCGGGAAGCCACGGCTGGTCACGAAGTCCAGATGGAATTGCGACAGGGTGAACATCCGCACGCACAGCGGCGACCGGCCAATTTCGGCCAGACGGTTCTTCTCGTCGTTCGAATATTTGAAGATGTCCTGCGCGTGCGCCATGAAGGTGAAGGGAATATTCGCCTTCTCGCAAGCCGGCCACACCATGTCGGTGACGGTCGGATAGACGAAATGCGCATGCACGATCGTGCGGCCAGTATCGATCAGCTTCTGCGCCAGATCCTCCATGGAGGCGACACGCTCGTAACGGACCTTGAAGCCCGGATCGAAATCCTTGTGCGGGCTCTGGCGACAGAAGACCATCACGTCATAGCCGCGATCGATCAGTTCCTTCACTTCCGACAGGACGAAGGTTTCCGACGGCACCGGGAAATGCCAGCAGAAATAGGCAATCTTGGGTGCCTCATTGACGGTCTTTAGCGTCGGCAGTTTCGCAGGCTTTACCACCGGCCCGGTCATCGTCGCGTGGCGATTGATCTGTTCGAACACGGTGTCATAGGCGACCCGCATCTGCTCGGCATATTTGCCCAGGCCGAACTTGGCATGCGCACGGGTCCGCCCTGCCTCGCCCATCGACTGGACGAGCGAGGGGTCGTTGCAGAAACGCTCGACATGCTCGACCGCCGCGGCCGGCGTCAGATAGGGGATCAGATGCCCGGTCACGCCATCTTCGACCAGTTCGGGGATCGCACCCCACTCATAAGCGATCACCGGACGCCGCGCCGCCATCGCTTCCAGCACAGTCCGGCCGAAGGATTCGGCGAAGTGCGACAGGCTCATGATCACATTGACCTGCGCCATCGCCTCCGCTGGACTCGCGGCATAGCCGGGGAAAACCACATTTTTGGGCACGGTGCCCTCAGCCTGCCCCGCCTTCAGCGCCTTTACCGCTTCGCTTTCCGGCCCGATGATGACGAATTCCGCCTTCGGACAACGTTTCTCGCACAGGCGGGCGACTTCGACGATGTCGGCCAGCCCCTTCTTGGGAATGTTGCTGCTCACCAGCCCGAAGGAAATCTTGCCGTCCCTGACCGGATTTCCCATCTCCAGTTCTTTAAGGTCGACCGTATTGTAAACGGTGAAGGTCCGCCCCTTCTTCTGGAAGACCTTCGACGTGATTTCCGAATTGCCGATGACCCAGTTGGCGCTCGACCGAATCTCGTCGATGATCTTGTCGCAGGACGATCCGATCACATCCACCAGAGCGGCATCATGATCGATCAATTCACGGACATGGACCATGCTCTGCACATCGCACTGCCGCGCGGCACGCAGGCATTCGCGCAGCATGATCGTGTTGCTGTGCACCACCTTGATGTTCATCGCCCGGATCATCTGGCAGAATTGCTCGACCGCGTCGGGATTGATCACCTCGTCCTTCTTCCACCAGCCATAGGTGAAGGTCGACACATGGACGGCATAGCGCCGCAGCATATTGGTGTAATCCGGCGCGTTGCGCGGCAGGACGACATAGACATTATACCCCAGCGACGCGATGCCGCGCACCATGTCGATAAAGCTGCGTTCGCTGCCGAACAGATGCGGAGCGGCGGCGTGCGCCACGACCATCACATTCGGCTTGGCCGCGTCATAGGCGGCATGACCATGGAATTGCTTGAAGTTCAGCTTCGGCCCACGTTCCGGATCGACCGTCAGCATCGGCGAACGCGCATGTTCACGGGGGGCAGGGGCAGGGGCCGGACTGGGTTGGCTGGGCTTCTTCCATGCCATATCGGCTGCGGGCGCACCCGGCGTTTCCGTCAACAGGATCGTGCCTGCTGCGCCGCCCAGGACAATCGCTGGCTGATCGGCAATACGCACCTGCGGAATGCCGCGGCCTACAAGGGGTCGATCAAACCGGAGAATGAAACCGTGCTTGCCCGATCCCTTGCCTGCCGAAGCCAGATCGTCCCGAGGGACATCGGCAACCACGGAAGCGATGATTTCTCCATCCAGTTCAGCCTCGACTGTAACCGGTACATCGGGGGCATCGGAACGCCATGCCCAACCGGTCACGCCACGCCGTGTCACGACTTCAATATAGCCTTCGACCACCGACGGGTCCGGCTGGGTTGCCGGCGCCGGTCCCCCTGCGCGCTCTTGTTCAAGATCGCGCATCTCCAGCGTGCCGGCAGCACCGCCCAGCACCACGCCCGGCTGCGCCGACAAGCGAATCTGCGGCATGATGTCGCCACCCAGCGGCGCCGGGAATTTCAGCACGAAGCCATAGCTGCCGGTACCCAGCCCGGATTGCAGCAAATCTTCACGCAACAAGTCCGCCGTCGCCGTGCTGATCACTTCACCGTTCAGCACGGCCTCGATCGTCAGTGCCGCTTCGGGCGCATCAGATCGCCAGACCCAACCCGTCGCGCCATGGCGTGTCAGCAATTCAATATAACCCTCGACCAGGGCAGGATCGATCGGCTTCTCGCCCACAGACGGAATTGGCAGGCTGCCTTCGACCAGATGCACCTCGCCAGCCGCACCGCCCAGAATCCGGTCCGGATATTCCACCACACGAATTGTCGGGATCACATCCCCCGCAATCGGCGCGTCGAACCGCAGGGAAAAGCCATAGCGGCCACTCCCTATTCCCGCTGCCGCGACATCTTCGCGCAACAGGTCCGCGGAGGCTGAACCAATCACTGCGCCGTCCAGCACCGCTTCCACCCTCAGGGCAAGATCAGGCGCATCCGACCGCCAGACCCAACCGCTTACACCGTCGCGGGTCAATAGTTCGACATAGCCTTCCACCGGCACAGGCGTCGGCGCATCTTGCGCAGCCATATCGATGATACCATGCGGAGTTAGGGCAATCGATGGACGAACCGCCAGGCGAACCACCGGATTGGAATCCTCCCCGACGAAATCGTCATATGGAAGAATGAAGCCATGGCGCCCGTCTCCCTTGCCAGCGGCCGCAAGATCTTCACGCGGAATATCGGCGAGTGTCGTTCCGATCACTGCGCCATCCAGCACCGCTTCAACAGCCAGCGGCGCATCAGGCGCATCGGCGCTCCATACCCAGCCGGCCGCCCCTTCATGGCTCGTATGTTCGATAAATCCTTCGACATGGGTCGGCACGAAAGCAATGGCTGGCGCCGGTTCCGCAACGTCGGGTTCGGCTGCGGTCGCCAACACGAAAACACCGGTCGCACCGATTGAGATCGATCGCTGATCGGCGAGGCGGACCAGCGGCTCCTCCCCTTCCGTTAGCGGGCGCAGCAATTCCATGACAAAGCCGTGGCGGCCCATACCCTTGCCAGCGGCAGCAAGGTCGCTGCGGGGCAAATCGGCCAGCGCCACACCCACAATCTCGTCTTTCACGACTGCTTCGACACGCAGGGGCACATCGGGAATATTGGCACGCCAGACCCAGCCTGCCACCAGTTGGACGTCCACCAATTCGACAAAGCCTTCGACCGTCGAATATTCCCCGTCCCCGTGACCGACTCGCCGCCAGTGCCGGTCCCAATCCCGCAGCGCCATATTCAATCTACTAACCCCCGCTGACATCCAAATGAAATATAGTCACGAATCAAACAAGATGACGTCCAAGCCCCGCAATCATATATTGAAGGAGCCTATTTAAAAGGCAATCTGCTTCCACGCACTAGGATTTCAGAATGCCTCCTCGTTAGTCTATTGTTCGTTTTAGCCAGCACGCCCATCGAACCAGTTCTGCCATAATCGAAACCTAAAATGTCCGCCCCATTTTGAAAGGGGCCATGGCAACGCTGCGCGAGGCGCAACCGAAAAGTACCGAAAAATTCACTTCCTGCGACTCATCTGAGTGCACTGCACAACAAAATGCAACTGAAACCTATTGCGATGCGGTAACAATTGTCTGTCGATCAAACGCCCGCCCGAAGCGACAGTCCGCATCAGCCATTTTCGGGCCCTTATGCCAACGGTCGCACAACCAAAAACGATGCATGGCAAAAAGGGCGCCACCCCCTGCGGAAGCGCGCCCTGTAAGGTACCGAATCGAAAAGCGCGACCGGGTTAGCCCGCAGGCTTCTCCAGTAAGGTCAAGCTATCGAGATTTTCGATCTGGCCCCAGTGGATTGCTTCCCGCTCCAGGACTACCAAGCCGGCACGATCTGCCAGATGCTCGAAAATCGAATCCGACATGAAATTGCGATTATGCGGATTCTGCGTCCAGACATGGGTCGGATGCGCGCTGTAATTGCTATGATGATAAAGCGCCCGGCCACCGGGCGCGAGGATACGAGCCGTTTCCTTCAAATAGCTCCAGACGTCCAGCATCTCGAAATGCACGACGGCATCATAAGAAAAGAGTGAATCGAAACTGGCATCAGGCAGTTCAGACAAATCAGTGCCGTTATTCACATAATATTGGAATTTGGGCGAATCTCCCATCATCTCGCGGCAGGCCGCGACATTTTCCGCCAGAGCATCGACCAGCACCACTTTTGACGCACGATCCATATACATGGGCACGTGCCGCCCCTTGCCCACAGCCAGTTCGACGATGAAATCACATTTCAGCTTGCGAAACATCCTGAGAAATGCGGAATTTCCTTCCCAAAACAGGGCCACCGCACTCGCCTGCGCTGCATCGTCATAATAGCGGGTGTTTTTATGGACATCCAGGATACCTTGCGTCGCTTGCGACTTCTCCATGGCATCACCTCCTAATTTTATATCAACCACATGAAAAATGTATAAGTCTCAATGACATCCGCTTTGCAACCGATATCAAGATGATCTTGTTGCCGCATTCCCACCGACTGGAAACAACCTCCATCGCGCCAATGCGTGCACCGTTCACCGCAATCTGCCTGATAACCGCAGACAGAAGCCAAGCCCGGCTGAACCACATCCGCCCGCATATATCGGCTTGTTGGCCGGAACGCCCATATAGGGTGTTGGACGCCCTTTGGCGAACAGGGTATCGGGGATCAGAACTTGTCGGTCCGACCGAAGCTTCAAGCCGATCCCCTGCACCATCATTCGCAAATCTCAGCAGCGTACAGAAGGGGTCAGAATACCGAAACGGCTCCTGACCTTCTGCGCCAGCGCGCTGCCCGGGCGATCAACGATATCGAACCGTAAAGGCTCATCACAGGACGGAATACGCCCCATCAATTATATAATTTCAAATGGGCTTCCGCACAGTCCGACTGACGGAGGAAAGAAGGCATGTCCCTGACCAGCGCGTCATAGTCGACCTGCCCCTCGGCAATATCCACGATCAGATTCTGAAGACTCAGACTGTCGCGGGCGCGGAAATTCAGGCCGCCACGCCCCGGCTGCACCTTCTCGGCCATGCCGCCGATATCGGGGCAGATGACCGGACGGCCGAACTTGAACGCTTCCTGGATCACCACGGGGGAATTCTCCCACCATTTCGATCCCATCACCACCCAGTCGACCCCTTCCATCAGGCCGCCTAGTTCCTGGCGTTCATAGGCCCCGTGGAAACGCACCATCCGCTCCGCCTGCTTGTCCGCCTGACGCAGCAGCTCATGCACCTTATTGCGGAAATCTTCCTGCTGATATTCCAGGCTGGAGCCGTAGATGTCGAGCGACACCTGCTTGCGCACTGCCTTGGGCAGGCCCAGAAAGGCTTCCAGGATCAGGTCGATGCCCTTGAAATGGTTGATCTGCCCGAAATAGGCGAAGCGTCCCCGCTGCTTGCCCTCCGGCAAGCGACGCAGCGGCAGGCGATGCCCGTCCTCCAGACCATTTTCGATGACGATCACCTTGTCCGCCGGAAGGCCCCAGGTGACATAGCGATCCTTCAGAAAGTCGCTCGGCGACACGAAGGTATCGACCAGATCGAAGAAGGACTTCACATAGACTTCGCGCAGGAAGATATCCTCCATCGACGTCTGTGGGAAACAGCCATGACAGTCACGCGGACTGGACCGATAGCAAAGCCGCCCGTCGGTCTTGATCATCTGGCCGCTGTTCAGACAGATGCCGATGAACTCGTGCAGCGTCAGCACGATCTTCGCCCGCGGGCAAATCCGCTTGGCGGCATGGATCATCTCCAGCCCCAGGAAGACATAATGGTGGAAATGGATCACGTCGGGATCGATCGTGCGCAGCATGTCGGCAAAATCGCTATCCTCGCCCAGCGCGAGGGTCGCCGACAGACGGGGAATATCGGCATTGCTGCCGATCAGATATTCCCGCGCGTTGAGCGACGCGACCGGACTGCCCAGATGCAGCATCTGCTGCTCGGCGCGGCCAATGAACCAGGCCTCATGACCCGGCAACGCATTGATCCCCTCGAACAGGGAGTAAGCGGCAATTTCGCCGCCACCCTTGCTGAAATCGGGGTGAGCGTGACTGAATATCGCGATACGCATCTGGATTAATTCTCCCACGGGTCCGCGAGTTCGGTGCTGTCGATCTTCTTCTTGTACCGCCAGCCATTATAGAGCGTCAGCATGTGCCGGTAGGACGTGATGCTCTGCAAATTCTGCGACTGGCGTTCCAGATGCCATAGCTTGGGCTTGGCGTTCAGCACCAGCTTCAGCTTGCGCTTGCGCAGCTTCAGGCACAGGTCGCTATCCTCGAAATCGCCGATGATATAGCCTTCGTCCAGACCGCCCAGTTCGCGATAGGTCGCGGTGCGCAGCATCAGGCAGGCCGCCGTCAGCAACGGCACGTCATAGCGGTCGTCCGATCCCCACCAGGGCGCACCCTTGCCCGGATGCACGTTCAGCACGAAGCCGGGGAAATAGGGGTCTTCCTTCGGCCGCATGCCAGCATGCTGCACCGATCCGTCGAAAAACTGGAGCAGCGGGCCGACCGCGCCGACGCCCGGTTCATCCAGCGTCTCCATCATGTCGGTCAGCCAGCCCGGCTTCTGCGGAATGACGTCGGAATTGAGCAGCAACAGCTTGGGCGCAACGGCAAAGAGCGCGCCCATATTATTGGCGCCGGCAAACCCCATATTGCGGTTATACCAGACCACACGGAACGGCAGACCATAGAGGTCATATTGTGCGGCCGCCATTTCCAGCGTCGGGCTCAATATATCCGGATCATCGACGACATAGATCAGGTCAGTCCGCGCGAAATCCGCATCATCCTTGAACTTCGCCATCTGATATTTCAGGAAGTCGTAGCGGCCATAGAGCGGCACGATGACGGTCACGTCCGCCACCTGCGGCAGGGTGCCGAACTGCTTGACCTGCGCCTGCGGCCGGAAGCGGCTGATCTCCGGCGAAATCGCACTGATCGGTTCGCCCAATACCTTGTCGAACAGATCGAACAGCGAATAGCGAATACGGTCGGGCGCGGGGACGAAGGTCAGCACATCCTTCACCAGTTGCAGCGGCGATCCCGCCTCCGCTTCCACGTCGACCAGCAGCCAGGCCTTGCCGCGATCGCCGCAATCGAAGCAGAGCGCATGGACTTCATTGGCGTTCACTTCGCCGTCAACCCGCAGAACGAAGCCCGACATTTCCGTGACCTGCGGGAAGCGGGTCTTAAGATTGGCGGCAACGTCCAGACGCGCGAGACGGAAGAATTTGTCGGTCACGTCGACCGTTCCACCACGCTCGCTATGGAAGCTGACCGACTGGACCGACGCATGCAGGTCCGCCATCCAGCCAAAGACGATCAGGCCGCCTTCGCCCATATGAAACGCCTTGTCGATCGCACAAACGATCGACTGCGAATCCTCGAAATAGCTGGGCAGTCCCAACAGCGGCGGCGCAGCATCCAAGGATCCGAATTCGATCGCCAACGGGAAATCGCGTACCAGGCCTGTTCCGCCAAAATTATGGCAGCGCACATGATATTGGCCGGGCCGCGCATTCTGTACCAGAATCTTGAAACCGCTATTCTCATCGGTCAGATGGGGATGGGCGACCTGCACGTCGGGCCGCGGCTCGCGCGAGACGCGCGCGCGCACGCGCTCGCCATCCCGCAGCACCTCGATCTGGTCGCTGCCGGCCAGCCAGCCCGTCAGCGTGAGGCTACGGTTCAGCAAGGCTATCGTATCGAGATTAACACCCGACAGCATTACACCGGCCTGTTCCACCGTGATCGGCAGCCCTCCAGGCAACAAGGCATCTTCCACCATGATCGGCGGTACGCCGGGCGACGGAGCTTCCTGCCCTTCTTCCTGCGCAGCCTCTGGCCCGCCCTGCTTGTTCAATTTCAGGAAACCCACCATTGATCTGTCTTCCCCCTACCCGACCGCCTTGATGGCGGCTCGGGTCCGATATCGTCGGTTCACAGACGATCGGACATGCGTCCGCACGCCCATGCCGACACAGGCCCGGCCAAGCCGGATGGTCGCTCTGTCGATGCGCTGGAAGCAACGATGGAAAGAAATGGTGCCACACCACCCTCAGGGCAGCGGACAATCAAGTCTTTCCACAGCAGCAAGTCCCAAACCCCGCAAATGGTCTTTAGATTACCGGACGTTCAGCCGATAACGCCGGGCGTGTCAATTCAAAAACCCGAAGCGCACCGCAGGTTGACGGACACTATCGACCAATGGAGCGCTACGGCTCAAGCCTTTGCGTTCACACCGCTCACATGCAGCGCACGGTGCGCCTCCATGATCGTCTTGACCTCCTGCGAGCGACTGCGCGGCAGAACCAGGACCGCTTCTGCCGTGGAAATGATCACCGCATCCGAAATACCCAGCGCACCCACGGGCGGCCCGCCGTCGACGAAGATCAGATTGCCCGACCCGTCTTCCACCGCAGCGGGCCCGGTGACGCTGTTGCCATGCTCGTCCTGGCCCCGGATGGCCCACAGCGCGTCCCAGGAACCGACGTCGGACCAGCCGATATCCACCGACACCACCACCGCCCGCCGCGTCTTCTCCATGACCGCATAGTCGATCGACAAATTGGTCGCCCGGCCGAAGCTGGCGGCATCGGGCCGGGTCAGCCCGCCATCGCAGGCCGCCTCCGCCATCGCCTGTGCAATCGGTTCCGCCACATCGGGAGCCAGCGCCTCCAGCTCCGCCAGAAAGGCTGAGGCGGTGAACAGGAAGATGCCCGCATTCCAGCTATGCCGCCCACCGTCCAGATAGGCCTGCGCCACCGGCAACGACGGCTTCTCAACAAATTCGCTGATCTCGTAAATGTCCGCGTCGCCCGCCAGCTTCTCGCCCTTGGCGATATAGCCATAGCCGGTCGCGGGATGATCCGGCTGCACGCCGAATGTCACCAGCCGCCCGGCCTGCGCCACCGGCAGGGCATCGGCGATACGCTGGTGGAAGGCGGCCAGATCGCCGATCACATGATCGGACGGCATGACCAGCATCATCGCATCGGGATCGCGCGCCGCAATCCATTGCGCCGCCATGGCGCAGGCCGGCGCGGTGTTGCGCCCTTCCGGCTCCACCAATATCGCCGATGCCGCCAGCCCCGTCGCCGCCAGCAGATCGCCCAATATCCCCACATGCCGCTCGCCCGTCACCAATATGGGCGGCGCGAAGCCGGGACGATCGGACACCCGCCGCAGCGTTTCCTCCATCATCGTGCGGTCGGACGTCAGCGGGAGAAATTGCTTGGGCCGGTCGGCGGTGGACAAAGGCCACAGCCGGGTTCCGGAGCCACCGACAAGGATTACGGGATAGATGAGCATGAACAGCCCTTAAAGCGAATGCGTAAATATTGCGCGGTCAATATTGCCGGATGCGGCGCGGGGATCAGCTTGCCAGCAGGCTCAGCCGACCATTGCTGGCGGACCGGAGCGGGAACTCCATCACCCCCTGCCCGATGCGATCAGGCCGGGTCAGCCGGTCGACCGCATTGGTCACCAGCAGTTCCAGCCCCTCGTCGCTCAACAATCCGCCCCGGATCAGGCAGCGGTCGATCAGCACGCGCTTGAACGCGGCATAAAGGCCCATGTCCGGCTGATGCGGCGCCCCCCAGAAAGCATCCAGCCCCGTGCCATGGACCACGCCGGGAATCTTGTAGACGGCATGGCCCAGCACCATCACGGACTTGCCGCTGTTCAGCGCCAGCGTCCCCACCGTGCTGTTGACCGTCACCACGCCCAGCGACTTGTCCACCACTTCGGCAATGTCCCAGTCCGCCAGATAGATGACCCGGTCCGCCACGCCATAATGGCGCGCCAGCCGCCGCGTCAGCCCGTTCCAGCCGACCAGCCCCGGATCGAGCGGATGGCGCTTCACCACCAGCGACACGCCCTCGGGCGCATGCCGGGCAAAGCTCTTGATCACGAAGCGCAACGCCGCCCGCATATTGCCGAAGGGCGAATGGATGCGGATCTGATAATCGGAATTGAGCTGCAACGGCAGCGTAAAATAGGGCTGGTCCTTGACCTTCTCCCATTCCTCGCGCGACCGCCGGTCATAGCTTTTGCGCCGCACCAGCTTCCAGCACCAGGCGACCGATTCCATCAGGAAGCTGTGCGGCCGATGCGTGGTGTAGAAAGGGAAATAGGGCCGCATCATTGCCGATGCCAATCCGTTGCGCATGGTGTTGCGCGCACGGTTGCGAAAGGTGGAGGGCACGCGCGGCAAAGCTTCCTCGCCGCCGTCCGGCAGATCCTGCGCCTGATCCCGATACCATTGGGCATCCAGCGGCAGGGTCGAATTGCCGTTCACCCCGTCATCCTGCAACGTCAGGAAGTCCGGGCGGATATAGCCTTCCTCCACCACATGCACGCGCACGTCGCGCAACCGCGCCATGCCATGCGCCGACGCATGATAGGGGCGACAGTCGCCATAGAGGACCAGATCGGTAACGCCCTGATTGACGACGAAATCGTCGAAGAAGAGCGGCCAGTTGCGAAAGGTGCCGCGATAATCGGTCGCCTCGCCCGGCCAGTCGATCTTGTCGCCGCCATTGATGTTGATGCGCAGCGCCTGATGGCCCCGGTCGCGCAGCGCCTGTGCCAGCATCGCAAAATAGGGGCCATGCGGCCCTTGCAGAAACAGGAATGTCTTGGATGGCATTTCAGCCATGAAGGAACTCGGCGGACAAAGTCATAAATCGGCGCAACTTCCCCTGTAGCATCCGTAGCCGGATCAAAAACGTCACCGGCGGCATCGATCCGTTCGCCAGCCGGTCCACCATGATTTCAGGACCACAGGGCAATCGCGTAACCGGATCGATATAGCGAGGATAGAGAATGAGCGCCGCCGCCACAAGTTGATCCACGGTGAGTTGACGGCCGCGGCGACCAGTCGATTTCGCCAGGTCACGGGTCAGCCCCCATCCTGCATAAAATGGCATGCCATGCACCGTTACGGAACGGCCCCGCATCAGCGCCTCGAACCCGGTCAGGGACGACAGGACATGGACTTCGTCCACCGTCTGCACCAACTCCATCAGCGGCGCGCCGGTGTCGATCGCATCGGCATGGACCAGCACCGCCGCGTCGGGCAAATGCCCCTTGCGATGCCCGGCCTGCACGTCGGGATGCGGGCGATAGACGATCCAGGCATCCGGCTCGGCCCGGCGCACCCGCGCCAGGAAATCCAGATTGCCGTCGACGCCGCCACCGCCCAGCCGCACCGACAGGTCATCATCCACCTGCCCCACCGCCAGCACCGTGCGCCGCCCCTTGGGCAGGCCGATCATCTCGCCCGCCTCCGGCCCATATTTGGTCATCCCCGCCGCGCAGATGCGGGTGCGCAGACGCCGCGCCCGGTCGACCAGCGCCGGCGGGAAATCATGATTGGCCAGCAGGCTTTCCAGATCGCTCGGCCGCCGCGCATTATAATAGATGCCACTGCGGTCGACCACGACCGATCCGGGCGGATGCAGCGCCGCCCCCAGCCCGCGCGACCGCAGGAAACCATCCTCGACCCGCGCGACCGTCACCCCCTGCGCGGCGGCATCCTGCGGCAAGGTCGGCGGCACGCGCGATGGCCAGATCGCCAGCGCCCCGCCCTGTTGTCGCGCCCGCCGCATGCCCCGAACCGGCGACAGAAAAGGCGGCGCGCTTCGCCCGTCCCACAGGAAATGGCGAATCGCCTCGCGTTTCCAGAAGGCCATGCCGCTGGCCGCCACGATGCCGCGATTGCCCTCCATATGCCGTCGCCAGTCGGCCAGCTGCTCGACCGCCTGCGCCGCATCGACCGGCGCGCCGGTAAAGCAATCGCGATACCGCACAGCGCCGATCCGGGTTCCCAGCTCCGCCCGCAGCCTCGCGGGATCGATCGGCTCTCCATCCGGCCCGAATACCGGCGCGTCCAGAAGGCCTGCGATCAGCGCCAGTTCGTCGTCAGGCGCCGCATGAACCGCACGCGCCTGCGCCACCAGCGCCCAGGGATCGCAACCAGCCGGCAGCATCCGCCCCTGCACCGCGCTCCCGGCACCGCCGGGTAGGATACCGATTTCCTGCGGCAGCAATCCTTCCAGCGCATGGCCCGAAACCGGCACGCCTGCGCGCATCAACAATCGCACGCCCGTCGGCCGATCGCCCCAAAAATCGCCGCCAACCCGCGCCTGCGCGATTCGCGCGATCAGCGCATCGTCGACCGGCTCGGCCGCGGCATGGCCATCCGCCGCACTGATCGCCGCCACCGACGGCGCGATACCGGCAAAAGGCGGCGATCGCAGGAAGGGCGCAGCCGTCATGGCTGACCGACGCCTGCCGACAGCGCTGTCCGTCCGCATGACGCGGCGTCGATCATGGTGCCGGATGCAGCCCCTGCACGGGCCATGGCCTTGTCCTCCATCGTCGCCTATCCATGTGACTGTCTCACAGGAAAATCAAGAAACAGAGGCTGTTACTTCTTCGATCAGCTCACTGATAATGTCGAAATAGTCCCGCCATGTCGGCGCGCGCCAGACCGCGATCCGGCCCAGTTGCGCCACCCGCTCGGGTGAATCGGCACAGCTATAGGCCTCGATCGCGCGCATCCAGCCGATACCATCAAGCGGATCGAGATAATCGGGCGCATCACCCCCAACCTCGCGATGGGCGATGATGTCGCTGCAAATCACCGGCACGCCCGCCGTCAGCGCCTCGACCACCGGCATGCCGAACCCTTCGATGAAGGACGGCATCAGCATCGCCCGCGCCTGCGCCACCAGCGCCTGCATCCGGTTGTCGGACACTTCGCCCGCCTCGATCACATGGCCGCGCAGCGCCTCGCCGCGTTCCAGCATGTCGATGACATTTTCATTTTCCCAGCCGCGCCGCCCTACCAGCACCAGCACCGGCGCCGCATCGCCCAGCCGGTCGACCAGCCGCCGCCAGATGTTGAGCAGCAGCAGATGATTTTTCCGCGGCTCGATCGTGGAAATATAGATGAAATAGGGTCGCTCCGGCACATCGTCATGCCGGTTGGAAAAGATGTCCGCCGGGTCCGCGCCGAAATGGGCGACGCGAATCGCCCGCCCGTCCAGCCCGCACCGCATATGCGGCGCCAGCGCGTCGATCGTCGCCTGACTGTTGCCGATGATCCCGCTGGCATAGCGGTCGATCGTGCGCACACGCTTGCGATGCTCGTCCGCCCCCTGTGGCCGGGCGAATTCGGGATGGCTCAGCGGAATGACGTCATGCACCAGCGTCACCAGCTTCGCCCCCTCGGCGCGCAGGATCGCGCCGACCTGCGCCTCATCGTCCAGATGGTGCGGCGACACTTGCAGATAGATGCGCGGCCCCGTCGCGCGCGGCACCGGGCGCGGGCGGGTGGCGAACATGTGGCGGATCACCGCCGCCTTGCCTTCCCCTGCATCGGTCGATCGCGCATTGCGCCATTTCGCCGCCGTGAAGGCCAGGAACTGGCGCACCGCCGCGCTGCTCAGCCGACCATAATAGCCCCCGGCCGGATGCACCGCCGCAAAGGCCAGCCGGTCAGGAATCCGCGCCAGCAATTCGCGAGCATAGACATATTCGACCCGGTCGATCCCGGTCGGAGCGGGATGGAAGGCGCGCGACAGCAGGCGCGACACATCCAATATGACCTCGCTCTCGCCCCGCGCACCGGCAAAGTGCGTGCTGGCGCGCTTGGACAGCAGCGCCAGCCGGGCGCCGGGCGCCTGGAAGGGACGCAAAGCCATGTCAGCGCCTGTCCCACAGATTGTTGGCCCGCAGACTGTTGGCCGACAGGCTATTTTCGAAGGAAAGCGCCATCAGAATTGCGCGCGAATCTCGTCGGCCAGCGCCTGCAAATCATCCTTGTCCGCTTGTGCGCCCACACCATGGGCGGCAAACCCCTTGGGATCGCCCTCCCAGCGCGGCAGGATATGGACATGCAGGTGGAAAATCGTCTGCCCGGCCGGCGCGCCGTTAAACTGGGCGATCTGGATGCCGTCGGGGTTCAGCGCCTTGCGGATGGCGGTGGCGACCTTCTTGGTGGTCGCCATCACCTGACCCAGCGCTTCCTCCTCCATCTCCAGCAGGTTGCGCGCCTTGGACCATTTGGAAATGACCAGCGCATGCCCCCGCGTCTGCGGCATGATGTCGAGGAAGGCGAAGGTCGTGTCATCCTCATAGAGCTTCGTCGACGGGATTTTGCCCTGAAGAATCAGGGCAAAGATATTGGCGTCGTCATACGTGCCGTCGAGGCTCATGGATTGCCCTTAGCTGCTATAATGGGCGGTCGTCTTAGCAGCGACTTCCTCCGCCGTCACGCCCGGCGCCATCTCGATCAGCTTGAACGGACTGTCATGGTCGGGCCGCTGGAATACGCACAGGTCGGTGACGATCATGTCGACCACATTCTTGCCGGTCAGCGGCAGGGTGCATTCCGGAATGAACTTCGCGTCGCCATTTTTCGACGTATGTTCCATCACCACGATGATCTTCTTGACGCCCGCGACCAGATCCATCGCGCCGCCCATGCCCTTGATCATCTTGCCGGGGATCATCCAGTTGGCGATGTCGCCATTTTCGGCAACTTCCATCGCGCCCAGCACGGTCAGGTCGATATGCCCGCCCCGGATCATCGCGAAACTGTCCGCACTGGAGAAATAGGCCGACTGCGGCAATTCGCTGATCGTCTGCTTGCCCGCATTGATCAGGTCGGCATCCTCCTCACCCTCATAGGGGAAGGGGCCGATGCCCAGCATGCCATTTTCCGACTGGAGCGTCACTTCCACGCCATCGGGAATATGGTTCGCCACCAGCGTCGGGATGCCGATGCCCAGATTCACATAGAAACCGTCCTGCAATTCCTTCGCCGCCCGCGCGGCCATCTCGTCACGAGTCCAGGGCATCAGTTCAAACTTCCTTCCTGAATGGTCGTTATTTCACCGACCTGATTGCGCAATTCCGCCGATAATGCGGATACGATCGATTCGAGAGCTTGCCCCTCATCGAGGTCCCATGTCGTGGCATAGGCGCGCGCGGCATGTCGGATCGTATCGGACATCAGATAGCCGAAAAATGTCGGGTCTTCCAAAGTCCGAGCGGAAATCCAGATGCTGCTGCCCGCCCCATTTGTCACCCACACCCGCATGATCTCATGGGACTGATCCGTCAGTATGTCGCCCTTATCCAGCGACAGGGCGTTAGGATGCTCAGCTTGCGGTATCGCTTTCTCTGTCATTTCCCGGCTCCATTGGCGGGCAACTCCCACCTTTTGTCCATCGGAAACACATCGTCATAGCCGCCGACCAGCCCGCTGCCATAAACGGGGTTGGGCAGCACGAACCAGCCATTGCCCCACAGCCCCGCAACCGGCGCCTGCATGGTCATGGCGCGGCGCGGGCCGGGGGCTGGCTTGCCCACATTGAACAGGTCGGAAAAATCGCCCAGCTGGTCGCCGCCCATGGCGATGACGCAATAGCTATCCGAAATGCGCCAGCGTCGTGCATCCTTCATGCCGCCTGTATTGTCGTCGCCTTGCAGATACAGCGTCTGGCCATGCACAGCCTCGCCCAGCCCCGCCGCCCTGATCGCGCGCACCGTCGCGTCGGCATTGGCGGCCGACCGGTTGGTGTTGAAGATCACCGTCACGCCCAGCGCCCGCAACGCCGCGACCCCACGGTCCGCGCCCGGCACCGGCCCGACCGCGCCTTCGCCGGTCTTTTCCCACGCATCCCAGTCGGCCGGATTATAGCCCTTGCCGGTCTTCGCATCATGATATTCGAAGCCGGTGTTCAGCATCACCGTCTCATCCACGTCGAACACGGCCGCGAACGGCTTGTCCCCACAGGGCTCGAATGAAGGCGCGGCCAGACTCGCCCCTTCCGCCAGCACCACGCTATTTGCCGGACGCGCCTTCACCGTCACCGCCGCATAGGCCAGCAGCGCATTCCACGCCTGCACCGAAATCGCGGCCCCCTCCCCCGACCCATAGAGATATTGCATCCCTGCGGGCGGATTGGCGCTCGGCGCAGCGCCCGTTACGGCTGGCGGCGTGGTCGTTGCACAAGCCGCCAAAGGCACCAGCAGCAACAGCGTGCTCCTGCGAAAGCAGGAGCCCAGGGCGCCAGAGCGCGTCGTTCGACCCTGGGCTCCTGCCTTCGCAGGAGCACTGACAGCGGCCTTCTCCTGAAACATCAGGCCGCTTCCCGCGCCCGCGTCGTGCGAAACTCGATCTTCTTGTCATAGGGCGCGCCGATGATCATGCGCTTCACATAAATGCCCGGCAGGTGGATCGCATCGGGATCGAGCGTCCCCGTCGGCACCACTTCCTCGACCTCGGCGATGCAGATCTTCGCGGCCGTCGCCATCGGCGCGTTGAAATTGCGCGCGGTCTTGCGGAAGATCAGATTGCCGCTCTCGTCGGCCTTCCACCCCTTGATGATCGCCACATCGGCAAAGATGCCCCGCTCCAGGATATAATCCTGCCCGTCGAAGCTCTTCACTTCCTTGCCCTCGGCCACCTGCGTCCCCACGCCGGTCTTGGTGTAGAAGCCGGGGATGCCCGCCCCGCCCGCGCGGCATCGCTCCGCGAGAGTCCCCTGCGGACAGAATTCGACTTCCAGCTCGCCCGCCAGAAACTGCCGTTCGAACTCCTTATTCTCGCCGACATAGGAGGAGATCATCTTCTTCACCTGCCGCGTGCGCAGCAGCTTGCCCAGCCCCTCGCCATCGATCCCGGCATTGTTGCTGGCGATGGTCAGATCCTTGACCCCCGAATCGCGGATCGCGTCGATCAGCCGTTCGGGAATGCCGCACAGGCCAAAGCCCCCCGCGCACAGATGCATCCCGTCGAACAGCAATCCGTCCAGCGCAGACGCGGCATCGGGGTAGAGCTTCCTGGCCATCGGCATCCATCCTTCCTGAAATTTCGCGCCACCCTATGCAGGCCGACCAATCAATACCAATGATTTGTTTTTTCGGTTAAACCCAAACGATGTCTATCAATCGCATCGCCTTCTACCATCTCGAAACGCTGCTCTGGATCGCTCGCCTAGGCACTTTCGCGGCGGCGGCGGCGCGGCTCAACACGACCCAGCCCGCCATTTCCGCCCGCGTGCGCGAACTGGAAAATCATCTCGGCACCGCCCTCTTCCGCCGCGACGGGCGGACGATGGCGCTCACCCCCGCCGGGCGCGAACTGGTGCGCGAAAGCGAACCGCTCTGGGCGCGCTTTCAGGGCGTGCTGCTGGGGTGCAGCGATATTGCGGGCGCGACCGGCATCATCCGCATCGGCGCGGGCGAAATCGCGGCGGCCAGTTGCCTGCCCGGCTTCGTCGCCCAGCTTGGCCGCGACCTGCCGCAGGTCAGCCTGGAAGTGGACATCGCCCTGACCGCAGACCTGATCCAGCAACTCGCCTCCGGCCATGCCGACATCGCCTTCGCCGCCGGCCGCATCGCCCATCCGATGCTGCGCACCACGCCGATCGGCAGCGTCGACCTGCTCTGGCTCGCCAGCCCCGCGACCGTCGCGACGATGGCCGCCACTCGCCCGCCAATCTGGTCGCTCACCAACCTGTCGCCGCTCTACCGCATCATGAAGGACGCGATCGCCGCATCGGACCTCGCCGATTGTCCGCTCAACCTGTGCAACAATGTCCGCACCATGATCGACATCGTGCAGGAAGGCGGCGGCATCGGCATCTTCCCCCGCCCCATGGCGCGCCAGCAACTGGCCGACGGCACGCTCCTCCCGGTCCCCGGCGCCCCCGCCATGCCCCCCGTGGATTTCCACGCCGCCATCCGCGCCGCCGAAGCCGACCCGCTGGTCCTTGCGATCTTCGAACGCGCCAGCCGACTGGAATTGCGGGGTGAGAGGGGGGCGTGAGGGGCGACAAAAAAGCCCCTACCTTTCAAGGGAGGGGTTGGGGTGGGTGCGAGCGAAGCGAGCCTCCGACCTCTCGACGGCGGAACGCCGCTGCGCGGCGTACCCACCCCCGTCCCCTCCCTAAAAGGGAGGGGAGAAAAAGACCGCTCCCGGTCGGTCATGAGCACCCAACCTGTCCTACTCGCCCAAGCTCTGATCTACTCCGGCGATGGACCCCGATCGCCACCTTTCACCTCCACGCAACGCAAGCGCGCCACGAACGCGCGACAGGCGCCTAACGCACGCCCACCCGTCGCGTGACCATGCCCCAACACGTGCGCAACAGCCGCTCCACAGACGCGCGACCTCTGCCCCCATCGACGCGTCAGTGACGCTTCGCAGGCGCGTCGCGAGCGCTTCACAGGCGCGTTTGCCCCAAAAAGCCCGACAACAGTGTGAACTTCGTAGGAGAATCCCGTCGCCGCGCCTTCATCCAAACGGCAACAGCGCCCCGGCTTCAGATCAGTCCAGCCAGCGGACTCGAAGGATCGGCATACATGCGCTTGCCCATCCGCCCGGCGCGATAGGCCATGCGCCCCGCCTCGACGCCCGCCTTCATCGCGGCGGCCATCAGCACCGGGTCTTTCGCCTCGGCGATGGCAGTGTTCATCAGCACGCCGGTACAGCCCAGCTCCATCGCCACCGTCGCTTCGGACGCCGTACCCACACCCGCATCCACCAGCACCGGCAGCTTCGTGCCCTCCACGATCAAGCGGATCGTCACCCTGTTCTGGATGCCCAGACCCGACCCGATCGGCGCGCCCAGAGGCATGATCGCCACCGCGCCCGCATCCTCCAGCCGCTTGGCCGCGATCGGATCGTCCACGCAATAGACCATCGGCTTGAAGCCTTCCTTGGCCAGAACTTCCGTGGCGCGCAGAGTCTCGACCATATCCGGATACAGCGTCCGCGCCTCGCCCAGCACTTCCAGCTTCACCAGATCCCATCCGCCTGCTTCCCGCGCCAATCGCAGGGTGCGGATCGCATCCTCGCCGGTGAAGCAACCGGCCGTATTGGGCAGATAGGTGATCTTCTTGGGATCGATAAAGTCGGTCAGCATCGGCGCCTTGGGGTCGCTCACATTGACCCGGCGCACCGCCACGGTCACGATCTCCGCGCCGGAAGCGGCAACCGCCGCCGCATTCTGCTCGAAGCTCTTATATTTGCCGGTGCCCACGATCAGGCGCGATCGGAAAATCTTGCCCGCCACGCTCCAGCTATCGTCATCCACGCCGGTCACGTCGCCGCCACCCACAAAATGCACGATCTCCAGTTCGTCGCCATCCTCGACCTTGATCTGCGCCAGCGTCGAACGCGGCACCACCTCCAGATTGCGCTCCACCGCCACCTTTTCCGGCACGAAACCCAGTTCGCTTGCCAGTTCGGCCAGCGTCAGGCCCTCGCGGATGCGGCGATGCTCGCCATTGATATGGATGGAGATGGTGCCGTCTATGCTCACTGCGCTGTCCCGGACAAGAAGGAGTCTCGACTAGGCGAGACGGGAAGGGCTAAGGATTGGCCCGCATATAGAGGCGGCCTTGCCCGCCAAGCAACATCAGAAGGGTTCGCCATGGCCGACACGCGCAAAATCTATGTTCTCAACGGCCCGAACCTCAACATGCTGGGCACCCGCGAGCCGGAGATTTACGGCTATGACACGCTGGACGACATTGCCGAACGCATGGAGGATGTCGCTGGCCGCGCCCATGTGGAGATCGTCTTCCGCCAGTCCAACCATGAAGGCTATCTGGTCGACTGGTTGCAGGAAGCCCATGTGGAAGGCGCCCATGCCGTCATCATCAATCCCGGCGCCTATACACACACATCGATCGCCCTGCATGACGCGATCAAGAGCATAACCGTGCCCGTGATCGAAATCCACCTCTCCAACCCGCACAAGCGCGAGGCTTTCCGCCACAAATCCTATGTCGGCATGGCGGCCAAGGGCACGATCGCGGGCTTCGGCCCCATGTCCTACATGCTGGCGCTGGAGGCCGCGCTGGAATTGTAACGCATCGCATTTGGGCGCACGAAAGTTGCGCTTTGCCGTAAATGCGCATAGGCGCGGGCACCAGAAACGATATTCACCGGCCAGGGACTTCACATGACCGATAAACAAGAAAAGGGCGCAATGCAGGTGGACGTACAGCTGGTGCGCGATCTCGCTGCGCTGCTGGACGACACCAACCTCACCGAAATCGAGGTTGAGGACGGCGACCGCAAGATCCGCGTCGCGCGCAAGGCTGCGTCCGCCGCCGCGCCCGTCTACGCCGCCGCGCCTGCTGCCGCACCCGTCGCCGCGGCCCCCGTGGCCGCCGCAGCGCCTGTTGCGCCGGCCGCCGATTCCGCCCTGCCTTCGGGCACGGTGGTCAAATCGCCGATCGTCGGCACCGCCTATCTCTCGGCCGAACCCGGCTCTCCCCCCTTTGCCCGTGTCGGGTCGCAGGTCGCCGCCGGCGAAACCATCCTGATCGTCGAAGCCATGAAGGTCATGAACGCGATCGCCGCCCCCGTCGCCGGCACGGTCAAGGCCGTGCTGGTCGATAACGGTCAGCCGGTCGAATATGACCAGCCGCTGATCGTCATCGAATAAGGCCCGGACCGCTTATGGCCATCGAGAAACTGCTGATCGCCAATCGCGGCGAGATCGCGCTTCGCATCCACCGCGCCTGCCATGAAATGGGCATCAAGACCGTTGCGGTGCACTCCACCGCCGACGCCGACGCCATGCATGTGCGCCTTGCCGACGAAGCGATCTGCATCGGGCCGCCCGCGGCCAAGGACAGCTATCTGAACATCGCCGCCATTATTTCGGCGGCGGAAATCAGTGGCGCGGACGCGATCCATCCCGGTTACGGCTTCCTGTCGGAGAACGCCAAGTTCGCCGAAATCGTGGAAGCGCACGGGCTGGCCTTTGTCGGTCCCAAGCCCGAACATATCCGCACCATGGGCGACAAGATCGAAGCCAAGCGCACTGCCGGTGCGCTCGGCCTGCCGCTCGTCCCCGGTTCGGACGGCGCGGTCAGCGATGTCGAGGAAGCCAAGATCATTGCCGAAGCCGCCGGCTATCCGGTGATCATCAAGGCCGCTTCGGGCGGCGGCGGTCGCGGCATGAAGGTGTGCACCTCGCCCGACCAGCTCGAAACGCTGATGCAGCAGGCGGGTTCGGAAGCAAAGGCCGCCTTCGGCGACGCGACCGTCTATATCGAAAAATATCTCGGTAATCCCCGCCATATCGAAATTCAGGTATTCGGCGACGGCAATGGCAACGCCATTCACCTTGGCGAACGCGATTGCTCGCTCCAGCGTCGTCATCAGAAGGTGCTGGAAGAAGCCCCCTCCCCCGTCCTGTCGCAGGCCGAGCGTGAGCGGATCGGCGGTATCTGCGCCAGCGCGATGGCCGATATGGGCTATCGCGGCGCGGGCACGATCGAATTCCTGTGGGAAAATGGCGAATTCTACTTCATCGAGATGAACACCCGTCTTCAGGTGGAACATCCCGTGACGGAAATGATCACCGGCCTCGACCTGGTGCGCGAACAAATCCGCGTCGCGGAAGGCAAGCCGCTGTCGGTGTCTCAGGAAGATATTCGCTTCACCGGTCATGCGATCGAATGCCGCATCAACGCCGAAGATCCCAAGACCTTCGCGCCGTCGCCCGGCACCGTCACCAGCTATCACGTCCCGGGCGGCATGCACGTCCGCGTCGATAGCGGCCTGTATCAGGGCTATAAGGTGCCGCCTTATTATGACTCCATGATCGGCAAGCTGATCGTCTATGGCCGCACCCGCGAAGGCGCGATCATGCGTCTGCGACGCGCGCTGGAGGAATATGTGATCGAGGGGATGAAGACCACCATCCCGTTGCATCAGGCGCTGCTACACGATCCGGAATTTCTGGACGGCGCCTATACCATCAAGTGGCTTGAGGAATGGCTTGCAAAGCAGGACGGCCAGTGAAAGCCACCATCTGGCATAATCCCAAATGCGGGACGTCGCGCAAGACGCTGGCGATCCTTGAGGAAACGCCCGGCGTCGAAGTGGAGGTGGTCGAATATTTGAAGACCCCCTTCACCCGCGACAAGCTGGTTCAGTTGTTCGCCGACGCCGGGCTGACCCCGGCCGAAGCGCTCCGCAAGATGGGCACCGATGCCGAAGAACGCGGCCTGCCGGACATGACGGCGGACGCGATCCTGGACGCAATGGCCGCCAACCCGGCCTATGTGAACCGTCCTTTCGTCGAAACCGAGAAAGGCGTCCGCTTCTGCCGCCCGCAGGACAAGGTTCTTGAAATCCTGTGATTATCCAGCCTCTTGTCACGCCAGCGTAACAAGAGGCTGATTTGAGGCCTTGCTTTGACGGCGGGAAGCCGTAGCTTCCCCTTCATGGCAAAGGAACCGGCATTGGCGACCATCGCCGTCTACAGCCTCAAGGGCGGCGTGGGTAAGACCACCTTCGCGATCAATCTGGCCTGGGCGTCGGCCTGCATCTCGAAACGGCGGACGCTACTCTGGGATCTCGACCCGCAAGGCGCGTCGAGCTGGCTGATCCAGACCGACCAGACCAGCCGCGACGCCGCACAGGCGATCTTCAGCAAGGATGTCGACATCCGCAAGCTGATCCAGCCATCCACCGTGCCAGGGCTGGACCTGATCGCCGCCGACACGTCGCTGCGCGGCCTTGATCATCTGTTCCGCGAAATGGACAAGAAGAAGCGGCTCGCCAAGCTGATCGACAGTCTGGGCAAGGATTATGACCGCATCATCCTCGACTGCCCGCCCGGTCTCACAGAAACCAGCGAACAGGTGCTGCGCGCCGCCGACCTGATCGTCATCCCGGTCATCCCCTCCCCCTTGTCGCAACGCGCCATGGGGGAAGTTGCCCGCTATCTCGTGCAACGCGGCGGCAGCCATGCGCCGATCATGCCCGTCTATTCGATGGTCGATCGCCGCCGCAGCCTGCACCGCGCGGCGCTTGAGAGCCAGTCCGGCTGGCACGCCATTCCCATGGCCAGCACGATCGAGCAAATGACGGTGCGCCGCAAACCGCTTGGCGCCTTCGCCCCGGCATCGCCCCCGGCAAAGGCCTTCGCCACGCTCTGGACCTTGGTCGAGCGCCAGCTTCAGGCCGGATAGGACTACCGCCCGATGGCCCGCTGCGGCGCTGCTGGGAACAGCCGCGACGCGTCCTTGGCGTGCATCGGCCGCCCGAAATAATAGCCCTGCACCTTCTTGCAGCCCAGCCGCCGCACCATCTGCAACTCGGCTTCCGTCTCCACACCCTCGGCCGTCGTCGCCATATCCAGGCTATCCGCCAGCGTAACCACCGCGCGTATGATCGCCAGACTCTCGGCGGTATTCTTCGACGCGCCGACCACGAAGCTGCGGTCGATCTTGATCGTGTTGAAGCGCGTGCGGCTGAGATAGCCGAGCGAACTATAGCCGGTGCCAAAATCGTCCAGCGACAATTGGATGCCCAGCGCCAGCAACTGGTCCAGCACCTTCAACGCACCGGCATCCTCGTTCATGAAGACACTCTCGGTCACCTCCAATTCCAGCCTGCGCGCATCCAGTCCGCTCTGCGCCAGCGCCGAAACAACCGCCGTGACGAAGCTGGAATGGGTCAGTTGTTCCGGCGAGACATTGACGGCGATGCGCACATCTTCCGGCCAGTTCGCGGCCTCCAGACAGGCCGTCCGCAACACCCATTCACCGATCGGCGCAATCAGCCTTGCCTCTTCCGCCACCGGCACGAACTTCGCCGGAGAGATCGGGCCCAGTTCAGGATGGGTCCAGCGCGCCAGCGCCTCAAAGCCGACGACCGTTCCCTGCCCCGCATCCACCACCGGCTGATACAGGACATGAAGCTGGTCTTTCTCCAGCGCCACGCGCAACGCCTGCTCCAATTGGCGACGCTCCTCGGCCTGCGCATGCAACTGTGGCTCATAGGCGCAATGCAACCCGCCGCCCTCACCCTTCGCGCGATAGAGCGCCAGGTCGGCGCTGCGGGTCAGCGCTTCGGCTTCGTTACCGTCCGACGGGGACATGGCAGACCCTACCGACGCGCCCACATAGAGCGTATGTTCGTTAACCTGATAGGGCGCCGACAGCGCCCCGATAATCGCCGACGCCAGCCTGGGGATCGCCGCGCTGTCGCGAATATGCGGCAGCACGACGGCAAATTCGTCCCCGCCGATCCGCCCACACACCTCATTTTCGCCGCATACCTGCAACAGGCGCAGGGCCACCTGGCTCAGCAGCTTGTCGCCCGTCTGGTGCCCCAGCGTATCGTTGATCGCCTTGAAGCGATCGAGATCGATCATCAGGAACCCGCAACCGGGCGATCGTCCCCGCGCGGCATCCAGCGCCTTGTCCAGCGCCTCCCGCAAATGGTTGCGATTGGGCAGGCCCGTCAGCGGATCGAATCGCGCCAGCTGGGCGATCTTGTCTGCCGATTCGCGCTGTGCCGTCACATCCGATCCGACGCCGCGAAAGCCCATGAAGACGCCATTTTCGTCATAGCGGGGCGATGCGGACAATTCCCACCAGCGCCAGCGCCCCTGCACCTCAACCGGCAGGACCAGATTGCTGAAACTCTCGCGATGTTTGAAATGATCGGCCAGACTGTGCAGCCCGGCGGCGAAGCGACCGCTGTCCCAGCCGCTGCCGGCCAATATCTGTACCAGCGGCGCGCCTTCCAACTGGTCCGGCGCCATGCCCAGCATTTCGGCGAAGCGCGTGGACACGCCATTGATCCGGCGCATGGCATCGATCTGCCACAGCCAGTCGGAGCCGCCCGCCTCATACTCGCGCAGCAGCAGGCTGACCACTTCGCTCTTCTCCGCAAGCTGGGCCGTCGTGCCATGCTGGCGGGCGAAGGTGCGGGCATAGATGAAACAGCCGACCAGCAGCGACAGGGCATAGCTGGTCGCCAGCGCCCGCAGCGGCAGTTGGCCGCCGCCGTGGAACATGCCGAACAATCCGGCAATGCAGGGCAGCAGGAAAGCCGCCGCCGCCAGCGGGGTCGCCGCATAGCTGATGGCACCACATACCATGACGCAACTGACCAGCGTCCACAGCGCCACCAGCTGCTCCATATGCCCGGATTGCGACAGCAGCGCCATGCAGGCGGCCCAGACCAGCCCCTGCAACAGCGCGCCCAGCGCGTGGCGGCGCAGGTCGACGGCGGTCAGGCCGATATTGTCCGCCCGGCGGCGCTGGCGATCCAGCAAGGCGCCGATGACGATGGCGCCGACCAGAGCGACGGTCCAGCCAATCAGCACCGTCGGCGGGCAGCAACGGGAAAAGACCTGCCACAGGAACAGCAAGCCACAAAGGCTCATGCCATAGCGCAACACGGCCACGCTATCGGCGGAGTGTAGCTGCGCCTTCAGCACGCGGCTGCCGACCGGGCCGGAAACCGGCGACAGGCCCATCATGGCCCGCAACGATGTGCGCGCCTGACGATCCGGATCGGCGACCTGTTTCTCTTTGCTACCCACGCAGCTGCGGTAACAGCTACGGGTTATCAATCAGTAACCTGCCGATAGCGAAACGCTTTTTCGTTTCGCCAGCCCGTCAGGCGGCGATGTCGTAGGGGCGGATTTCGCCGGTCAGATAGAGATTGCGCGCCTTGGAGCGGCTCAATTTGCCCGAAGAGGTGCGCGGCAGGGTGCGTGGCGGCACCAGTTCCACGACGCAGTTCATGCCGGTGATGGCGCGAACCCGCTCGCGAATCTGGTCGCGCAGACGCGACCGCTCCTCATTGTCGGACGTGCGGCAATGCACCAGCACGGCGGGGGCTTCCTCGCCACCGGGCGTGGTGATCGCGAAGGCGGCGATATCGCCCTGCTTGAAGCCCGGGAGTTGCTCCACCGCCCATTCGATATCCTGCGGCCAGTGATTCTTGCCGTTGATGATGATCATGTCCTTGGCGCGGCCGACAATGTAGAGATAGCCGTCGGACAGATAGCCCATGTCGCCGGTGTCCAGCCAGCCGTCAGCCATGCAGGCGTCGGTCGCTTCCTGATCGCGGAAATAGCCGACCATCAGGCTCGGCCCGGTGGTCCACACCTTGCCGATCTGACGCTCGTTCATCAGGCCGCCATCCTCGTCGCGGATTTCCACGATCATGTCCTTGGCCGGCTTGCCGCAATTGACGATCGAACGGAAACGCTGCGGACGGCCTTCGGGCGCGGCGCCACCGGACAGGTCGGTTTCCTCGACCAGTTCCACGATGATGCCCTCGCCCGGCGGCATGATGGTGACGGCCAGCGTCGCTTCGGCAAGGCCGTAGCTGGGCAGGAACGCCTTGGGGCTGAAGCCCGCATCGGCAAAGGCGTCGACGAAGCTTTGCATCACGTCGGGGCGGATCATGTCGGCGCCGTTACCGGCCAAACGCCAGCGGGACAGGTCGAAGCGATCCTGCGCCTTGGTCTGGCTGGACATGCGGCGGGCGCAGATATCGTAACCGAAGGTCGGCGAATAGCTGATCGAGGTGCCGGTATTCCGGCTGATCAGATCCAGCCAGGCCAGCGGACGGCGGGCGAAATCCTCGGTCTTCATATAGTCGGCCGACACCTGATTGGCGACGGGCGACAGGAAGCAGCCGACCAGACCCATATCATGATACCAGGGCAGCCAGCTGATGCAGCGATCGCTTTCCACCACTTCCATGCCATGGCTGTGCGCCGACAGGTTGCTGAGCAGCGCATGATGCGTCACCGCGACGCCATGAGGGAAGCGGGTCGAACCGCTCGAATATTGCAGATAGGCGATTTCGTGCGGCTGCGCCTGCGGCAGGTCGACGGGGATCGCCTCACGCGCCAGAAAATCCTCGAACGCGATGCTTTCGACCGCTTTCTGGCGGCCCGATTCGCCAGCCATCTCTTCCAGTTCCTTGGGGAAGAGGAACAGCATCGGATCACAGCTGGAAAGCTGGACATTGAGCTGATCGATATAGCTTTCCTTGCCGCCGAAGCTGGTCGGCAGCGGCAGCGGCACCGGCCATGCGCCGGCATAGACGATGCCGAAGAACAAGGTCGCAAAGTCCGGGCCGGTTTCGGCGACCAGCGCAACGCGATCCTGCGGCTTGACGCCATGGGCGATCAGGCGGTGCGCGCAGGCAACGGCATCGTCGCGCAACTCGCTGAACGGATAAGGCCGCGCCAGATTGCCGCGCGCGTCATGGAAATTAAGGCCACGTTTGCCCTGCGCCGCATAGTCCAGCGCTTCGCCCAGCGTCTCGAAATCCGAGAAGCGGCGTGGCAGATTATCGGTCGTCGGCGTTGGTGCCATCATCTCTTGCGAACCCGTCATATTGGTTGACCCAATGTCTTCAAAATCGTGAAACCGCGGCCGCTAGCAGCTTTGCGCGCCAGTTGCACCGCCTATTCCATTCCAGTTTCGCTTATTAGCCGACAAGGCGCGGTAAAATTCCGGCCCGACTGTGGCATAAAGATGGCGCGTCCGCCATTAAGAGGCAATATGACCGGCAAACGCCTCCCCCCGCCGCTGGATGAAGCCATATTGCGCGACATGGCGCTGCGCCATGTCGCCCGTTTCGCCACCAGCCGAAGCAAGCTGTTGGCCTATCTGATCCGCAAGATCCGGGAACGCGGCTGGGGCGGCGAACAGCCCGCCGATCCGGAAGGACTGGCCGACCGCTTCGTGGACCTCGGCTATATCGACGATGCCGGCTATGCCGTGATGAAGAGCGCGGCGCTGGCCCGGCGCGGCTATGGCGCACGGCGGATCGACGAGACGCTGCGGGCGGCGGGCATAGCGGAAAGCGACCGCGAACAGGCCGATGCGCAGACCGCGTCCGAAGCCTGGACGGCGGCCGAGCGCTTCGCCCGGCGCAAGCGGATCGGCCCCTATGCGACCGCCCCGCTCGACCCCAAGCAGCGCGAAAAGGCGATCGCCGCCTTCCTGCGGGCGGGCCATGGCTATGCGATCGCCCGCCGCTGGGTGGATGCCGCGCCGGGGGAGGAACTGGCGGAAGAATAGGGCGGCACCATGCGGCAAAGGGTCACATCAGGGTCATAGTTGCGAAGTTCACACTGTCGCTGGCCGAATTTTTCGGGCCAGATGCGGCCTCCATGCGTCGGCCAGGCGCCATCGAAGCGGCAGTCGGGTTACTGAAAGCATCCTGTCGGATCAGAAGGACGCGCCGCCTTCGCATCAGCGACGCGCCTGTTGGGTCCCTATTGTCGGGGCGCCGGCGAAGGGATCGGCCAGACTTTGCGCATAGAGCGCCAGCGCCCGCCCCCATGCCCGGTCAAACGGCGTGCCGACGAGCCGACGGCGCAGGCGATGCGCACTGGCCGCCGACATGCCGACAGCGCGCGCCGCATGGGTGACATTGCCGGTGGCGAGCAGGCTGGCGAGAAAAAGCCGCTGCCGCTCCGGCGTCCAGCGGTTTCGGTCAGCCGGGAGGGTCGCGCCGGGCGCGGGCGGATTGAGGGAGAAGGTCTGTTCCATCCATCAGGATAGATCAGAGGAAATCCTATTAGGAAAGGGCGTTCTGAGGAGACGATAGCCGCATCATTCCCGCATCGCCATCCCCGCGTGGGCGGGGCGAGGAAGAGGCACGCGACTCTGCCTCGACATCTCCCGCCTTTTTACCCCGCAGACAGGTTGGGAGATGGGTTCCCGCGTTCGCGGGAATGACGGAGAGGGGTGGATTTGCGACGGTCTGCTTTTGGGGCGATGACCGGCGATAGCTGACCTTGTGCGAAATAGATCGTTCGGCAGCAATCGCCCCCTTGCGGACGTTGGCATCTCGGTCGTTCCGTGCCAAATGGCTTTGATGGTGGACACCAGCGCCCTCTTCCGTATCGGTGACGCCGCTGAAGAGGCAGGCAATTTCGCACACGCTCGCAAGGCTTTCGAGCGTGGTGCCGCTCTCGGCGACGCGGACTGTCTTTGTCGGTTGGCTTACTTGTTCGACACCGGCACCGGCGTTGAAGCCGACAAAGCTAAAGCGATGCGGTTATACCAGCGCGCTTGGCGACAGGAGCGGAACATTACGGCAGGATCGAACATCGCAATACTTTATCGCGAGCGTAAGGACTGGAGGACCATGTTTCGTTGGTTTCAGCGGGTAGCGGAGACTGGAGACGGAAGCTCGCAGCTTGACATGGCTAAGTGCTACCTAAGAGGGCGTGGAGTGAAGCGCGACTTACAGGCTGCACTCCGTTGCTTGGCAGCTGCCGAAAGTTCGATCTTCATTTCCGAATACGAACGAGGCTTAGCCCGGCGGCTGCTATGGAAGCTACGCATTCGGTCCACATAGAGCCTTTTGGTAAAGTCCGCCTATGTCGACTTCCCACTAAGATTTCGTCATTCAGCCTTCTACGTGCCTCCTGAATGAATGGCGGGTTTCAAGGATCAAGATTATCTAGCGGACTAACCAAAAATAGTCGTTTGCCGATAGACAGCTTATCCTTCGAAAATCGACATGACGAGCAAAATGCCTACGGTCCCGATCCATGTTAGGAATGCTGCACACGCATAAGACCGAATGCTGCCGCCAAACCTGCTCCTCCAGTAGGCGAAGCTAAATACCCCGCCCCAAAGCACAGCAGCGCCCAGCATTATTCCTGCCCAAGTCATCATCGATCCATAGGCTCGAATGTCCGCTTTTGAGAAGCCCTTTGGCGTTTTCCAATGGCAACAAATGGTCGTCTTTCACCCGTCATGCCAGCGAATGCTGGCATCTCAGGCGGTGGCGCGAAACAGTTGAGTGTGGCGCTTGTTCAAGCCTTTCGCGCCATCGCCGGAGACCCCAGCTTCCGCTGGGGTGACGGAAGGAGGAACGGCAACGCACCGCAAGCAATCCCGCCCCTTCCCCAACCCCGTCTCGCCATTACCCGCGAATCGCATTAGGCATCGCATCATGATCCGCTTCCCCGCCCTCCTCGCGCTCGGCCTCCTTGCCGCCTGTTCAAGCCCGCCTTCCGCCGCCGACAAGGACGCACCGGCGCAGGCCGAGGCCACGACTCTGCCGGTCGTCATCCGCGCCGCCTACGGCACCCACCGCTTCGACGTGGAGGTCGCCCGAACCCCGCTGGAGCAGGAAAAGGGCCTGATGTTCCGCAAGGAACTGGGCGCGGATGGCGGGATGCTGTTTCCGATGGAGCCGCCGCGCACCGCCAGTTTCTGGATGAAGGACACGCTGATCCCGCTCGACATGCTCTTCATCCATACCGACGGGACGATCGCCTTTCTGAAGGCCAGCGCCGAACCCTATTCGCGCATCCCCGTATCGGCCGGGGTGCCGGTGGCCGCCGTGCTGGAACTGCGCGGCGGGCGCGCGGCGGAACTGGGCATCGCGGAGGGCGACCGCGTGCAGTGGGGCGGTTGCGCCCTCCCCGGCGGCAAGGTGACTACCGACCTGAATTTCTGCCCAACAACGTAACCTAAAGTTACATCCTCCTTGCCCGCGCCCGTCACAGCGGCTAAGCGCTGGCGCATGGGAATCCTGGCTAACGTCTTCACCTGGTGGAATGGCGCCACCTTCGGCACCTGGCTCTTCACGGCCCGCAAGGGCAAGAAAGTGGGCGAGGACCATCAAGGCAATGTCTATTATGAGGGCGGCACCGACCCCAATGGACTGACGCGCCGCTGGGTGATCTATAACGGGTCCAATGACGCCAGTCGCGTGCCGGCCGAATGGCATGGCTGGCTGCATCACTCGATCGAGGGTGCGCCCGAAAGCTTCCTGCCGCCGCCGCGCATCTGGGAAAAGGAATCGAGCGTCAACCTGACCGGCACGGCCAACGCCTATCGCCCGTCGGGTGCGCTCGAAAAGGGCGGCCAGCGCCAGAAGGCGACCGGCGACTATGAAGCCTGGAGCCCCGACGCGGCATGACCCGGCGTCCGGCGGGGATTTGCCCGCCGATCCTGCATAAGGCGATTCCCGCCCTGTCCTGCGCGCTGGCGCTGGCGGGGTGTGGAAAGAGCGAGGCACCGGCCGCGAATCAGTCCGGCCCGGTGAAGGTCGAAGGCAGCCCGATCCAGACCGCCGGCAAGAATGCCGCGCCCGGCACGCCGATGGCGCAGCGGACCGCCGTGATCGGCCTGCTCAACAAGCGCAACGGCCTGACCCGCGACCTGACGATGAAGCCGGGCGAAGCGCTGCGCGTGGGCGATGCGATCGTCCGCCTTCAGGCCTGCGAAACCACCGCCCCCTGGGAAAATGTGCAGGATACCGGCGCCTTCGTGCAGCTGGACGTGCGCTCCAGCGCGGACGGCAAGTGGCGGCGCGCCTTTTCCGGCTGGATCTTCCGCGAACGGCCCGACCGCAATGTCGTGCAGCACCCGGTCTATGACGTGTGGGTCAGAAGCTGTGCGATGGAATGGCCCGAAACCGGCCCGGACACGGTCAAGATCGGTGGCAAGGGCGATGCGGCGGCCCCGGCCAGCGGCGCGAATGCCAGCTCCGCCGCCGCGCCGGAGCCGGACAGCACCGCCCCCGCGCCCAGCGCCACGCCGCCCACGGCCCCACCCAGCAACTGAAGATAGTCGCGCTGGCTGATCTCCACCGCGCCCATGCTGCGCAGATGATCGGTCATGAACTGGCAATCCAGCAGGGTGAAGCCGCCAAAGCGCATCCGCGCCACCAGCCAGGCCAGCGCCACCTTTGACGCATCGGTCCGGCGCGACACCATCGATTCGCCGAAAAAGGCCCGGCCCAGCGCCACGCCATAGAGGCCGCCGACCAGCTCCTCCCCGTCCCACACCTCGACCGAATGGGCGAAGCCGGTTTCGTGGAGATGGCGATAGGCCTGCTCGATCGCGTGATTGATCCAGGTCGATGGCCGATCATCCGCCGATTCGGCGCATAGCGCCAGGATGCGGGCGAAGGCGCGGTTGGCGGTGACGCGGAAACGATCGCGCCGGATCACCTTGGACAGCGAATGCGACAGGTGGAAACCATCGAGCGGCAGGATCGCCCTACGCTTCGGCTCGACCCAATAGACCTCCTCCGCGTCGCGATCGTCAGCCATGGGGAAGACCCCGATGGAATAGGCCTGAAGCAGGACGAGCGGATCGATCATCATTCGACGGTCAGGATTAAAGCATCGCGCGGCAAAACGGGAACCGGTTTTTGAAAAAAATCGCACGGCGCGGGTCGGGGGAGCGGGAGCGCCGCCGCCCTTTCTTGCGCCTGCCATAACCTGGGGTATCACACAGGGGGCGATTGGCGGGAGAAAAGCCTGTCGGCAGATTGACTTGACCGGTCGTCGCCCTAGCTTCCGGGCCCATGAAAACTCTCCCTCTGGCGCTGCTGCCGCTCCTCCTCGCCGCCTCGTCTGCCCATGCCGCCGACGCTGATCCCTATGCCGCCCGGATCGCGAAGGTCCTCAAGGCCACGCCGCTGATCGACGGCCATAATGACTGGCCCGAAGCGCTGACCGACAAGATGAAGGACGCGCGCTGGACCATGGACCTGCGCCATCTGGACCCAGGCCAGTTCCACACCGATATCGAACGGCTGCGCGCGGGGCAGGTCGGCGGGCAATTCTGGTCGGTCTGGGTATCGGCCGATCTGCCCGAACTGCAACAGGTGCAGGATACGCTGGAGCAGATCGACCTCGCCCACAGTTTCGCGCGCCGCTATCCCAACGACTTCGCCTTCGTCGCCACCGCTGCGCAGGCCCGCGCCGCGCACAAGGCGGGGCGCATCGCGTCGATGATCGGGGTCGAGGGCGGCGGCCAGATCGACGGCAGCCTGGCCGTGCTGCGCGCCTATAAAGACCTTGGCGCCTCCTATTTGACGCTGACCCACAGCCGCACCATCGGCTGGGCGGACAGCGCGACCGACAATCCCCAGCATGACGGGCTGACCCCGTTCGGCGAAAGCGTCGTGACGGAGTTGAACCGGCTGGGCATGCTGGTCGACCTCAGCCATGTGAGCGAAGGCACGATGCTGGACGCGCTGCGGGTGAGCAAGGCGCCGGTCATCTTCTCTCACTCCAGCGCGCGGGCGATCTGCAATACGCCGCGCAACGTCTCGGACGCGGTGCTGAAACAGGTCGCGGCCAATGGCGGCGTCGTCATGGTCAATTACGCCCCGCAATATGTGTCCGAAGCGCGCCGCATCTGGAGCGCGAACCGCAGCGCGGAGATGGCCCGTTATAATGCGCCGCCCTTTGGCGGCCTCTATATCGGCGATCCTGAAGGCGCGAAGAAGGCGCTCGCCGAATGGGAGAAGGCCAATCCCGAACCTGTCGTGACGCTGAGCCAAGTCGCCGACCATATCGACCATATCGCCAAGGTGGCGGGCGTCGACCATGTCGGGCTGGGCAGCGATTTCGACGGTGTCGGCTCCCTGCCGCAGGGCCTGTCGGGCGTGCAGACCTATCCCGCGCTGCTGGCCGAACTGATGCGGCGCGGCTGGAGCGACAAGGATATCGCCAAGCTGGCGGGCGAAAATGTGCTGCGCGTGATGGCCACGGCCGAAAAGGTCGCCGCGCAGATGCAGGCGACGCATGCCGGTTAAAGCTTACATCGTCATTGCGAGCGAAGCGAAGCAATCCACTGGAGCGACCATGGATTGCTTCGCTTCGCTCGCAATGACGTCAGGGTAAGCGCCCCTCCCCGATCAGCCATCGGCAAAGCCGAAGGGCGCGCGGGTCCGGCGATAATCGTCGGGCAGCATGTCGCGCCCGATCGGCGGGGCGGACCGGGCCATGCACTGGGCGCGATGGCATAGGCGACAGGTGACGCCGATCGGCGTCGGCTCCGCTGGCGGCGCATCCTGCGTGTAGATCAGCCGATGGGCATGTTCGGCCGCGCAGCATAGGGCAATGGCGCGCTCCGCCCGTGGCGCGCCCCAGCCGCCGCCGCCGGCCGTCACGGTGCGCGCGATCGAGAAATAACGCTGGCCATCGGGCAGCTCCAGCCATTGCGTCACCACCTCGCGCGGCGTTTCAAACACCCGGTGCACCGACCAGAGCGGACAGGAACCGCCATGGCGCGCAAAAGGGAATCCCGCCCCGTCCAGCCGCTTGCTGACATTGCCCGCCGGGTCGACCCGCAGGAAGAAGAACGGCACCCGCTCCTGCCCCGGTTTTTGCAGCGTGGTCAGCCGATGTGCGGTCTGTTCGAAACTCGCGCCAAACTGGCGCGCCAGCGCCTCCACATCATAGCGCTTCGCCTCAACCGCCTTGGCAAAGGCGGTATAGGGCATCAGGATCGCCGCCGCGCCATAGCTGGCCAGTGCCCGCCGGGCGAGGCGCTGGCCACTCGTCCCGCCGAACTGCCCGTCCTTCAGCAAGGCGTCGAACGGCTTGCGCATCTCCAGATAGGCGATCTGGAGCGCCAGTTGGAACTGCGCGCTGGCCGCGTCTAAAGTATCATCCAGCAGCACCGCATCGCGATGCCGGTCCAGCCGCCGCATCGATCCCGCCATCACGTCGGTCGGCAGCCGTCGCACGCGCAGATTATGCCGCACCTTCAGCCAGCCGGACAGCCCGCCTTCCGCCTCTGCTTGCGCCGCGAGCTTCTCCGCCGCATCGTCCAGCAACGGGAAGCTGTTGCGGCGTGCAGCCAAAAAGCGGCGCGATTCGGCGACGGGATCGGCGACATCCTCTTGCCTGTCCGGCCCCGCCCCACGATCGGCCAGCGCCAGATGCTCCTCGCGATAGCTGGTGTAGAGGCGCAGCAGCGCTTCGGTGATGCCGGGGTAATTGACCGCGACGTCGCCTGTCGCGAGCGCGGGCAGGTCTATATCGGCGAACATCGGGTCTTTCAGCACCGCCTGCAACCGCGCCGTCTGTTCCGCGCCGCCGTCCCCCGCCACTTCCGCCATGTCGAGTTTATAGGTACGCGCCAACCGCAGCAGCATGTCGGCGGTCAGCGGCCGCTGATTGCGCTCCAGCAGCGCGACATAGGAGGCGCTGATTTCCAGATCGGCCGCCATGTCAGCCTGGGTCAGGCCCAGTTCGCGCCGCAACCGCCGCAGACGCGGCCCCATATAGACGGGACGATCCTTGGCCATGAAATCCGACTCCTGTGCAGGCTTTACAACTTTACAGCAGATTTTTGTAAAGATCGACAACTGAACTTCAGGAGGACTGCCGCACTGCAAAGGACGGGCCTAGGTCGAGCGCAACAGCTCACCCTCTCCAAAGGACAAGGCCATGACGACCTATCAGGACAGCATCGCAAAGGCGCAGAGCCTCATCGGCAGCCACCCCGGCACATGGGATGGCATCAACGCCGAATCCGTCGCCCGCATGAAGTTGCAGAACCGTTTCAACACCGGCCTCGACATCGCCAAGTACACCGCTGGCATCATGCGCCGCGACATGGCCGCCTATGATCTGGACCCGGCCAACTACACCCAGTCGCTGGGTTGCTGGCACGGCTTCATCGGCCAGCAGAAGCTGATCGCGATCAAGAAGCATTTCGGCACGACGAAGCGGAAATATCTGTATCTGTCCGGCTGGATGGTCGCCGCGCTGCGCAGCGATTTCGGCCCGCTGCCCGACCAGTCGATGCATGAAAAGACCAGCGTCGCCGCGCTGATCGAGGAACTTTACACCTTCCTGAAGCAGGCCGACGCCCGCGAACTGGGGATGATGTTCCGCGATCTCGACAAGGCGCGCGAAACCGGAAACGAAGTCGAGGCCCAGCGCCTGACCCACGCCATCGACAATTATGAAACCCATGTCGTTCCGATCATCGCGGATATCGACGCGGGCTTCGGCAATGCGGAGGCGACCTATCTGCTCGCCAAGAAGATGATCGAGGCGGGCGCCTGCGCGCTCCAGATCGAAAATCAGGTTTCGGACGAAAAGCAGTGCGGCCATCAGGACGGCAAGGTCACGGTGCCGCATGAGGACTTCCTGGCGAAGGTCCGCGCCTGCCGCTACGCCTTCCTGGAACTGGGCGTCGATGATGGCATCATCGTCACGCGGACGGACTCGCTGGGCGCGGGCCTGACCAAGCAGATCGCTTACTCCAAGGAGCCGGGCGACATTGGCGACCAGTATAACAGCTTCCTCGACTGCGAAGAGATTAGCGACATTGCGCAGGCCAATGGCGACGTGATCATCAATCGCGGCGGCAAGCTGCTGAAGCCCAAGCGCCTGCCCAGCAACCTGTTCCAGTTCCGCGAAGGCACTGGCGCGGACCGCTGCGTGCTCGACTGCATCACCTCGCTCCAGAATGGTGCGGACCTGCTGTGGATCGAGACGGAAAAGCCGCATATCGAGCAGATCGCATCGATGGTCGATCGCATCCGTGAGGTCATCCCCAACGCCAAGCTGGTCTACAACAACTCGCCCAGCTTCAACTGGACGCTGAACTTCCGTCAGCAGGTGTATGACGCCTGGGAAGCGGCGAGCAAGGATGTCAGCGCCTATGACCGGGCGAAGCTGATGAGCGCGGACTATGATGCGACCGATCTGGGTCTGGAAGCTGACGAGAAGATCCGCACCTTCCAGAAGGATGCGGCGGCGCGGGCCGGCATCTTCCATCATCTCATCACCCTGCCGACCTATCATACGGCGGCGCTCAGCACCGATAACCTCGCCAAGGAATATTTCGGCGCGGCGGGCATGCTGGGCTATGTCGAGGGCGTGCAGCGCAAGGAAATCCGTCAGGGCATCGCCTGCGTGAAGCATCAGAATATGTCGGGCAGCGACATTGGCGACGATCACAAGGATTATTTCGCCGGTGAAGCCGCACTGAAGGCTGGCGGCGCGCACAATACGATGAACCAGTTTGCGGCCTGAAGGCCGCAGGGGAATCAATTCGCGGCTTGAAGATCGAGGCTGTTCCCCGGCGCAGGCCGGGGTCCAGTTGGCACCGTTGGACTGGGCCCCGGCCTGCGCCGGGGAACGATATATTCAAGCTACGGCCTTCCGCTGAATGCAGAGCCAAAGCGCGGGGACTTCGACCGTCTTATTGAGGGATTTGGCCCTTCGCGCCTTTGGGTGGAAGAAACTGGACGACCCGGCGGCGCACCGCCGGGTCGTTTTTTGTTGAACGCTGAGACGACGGAGGGTTCAGGCGATCCCCGCGCGCTGGCGCACCGCCTGCTTCAATATGTCGAGCGGCATCGCGCCCAGCGTCAGCACATCGTGAAACGCCTTGAGGTCGAACTTGGCGCCCTGCTTGGCCTTCACCTCGTCGCGCAATTGCGTCCAGACGGTGTGGCCGATCTTGTAGCTGCACGCCTGACCCGGCCAGACGGTGTAGCGGTCGATCTCGCCCTGGCTGCGGCCGCGCGCGATGCCGGTGGTGGCGATCAGATAATCGGTCGCCTTCTCGCGGCTCCACCGCTTGGCGTGCATGCCGCTGTCCACCACCAGACGGGTGGCGCGGAACAGCAGCGACTGGAGATAGCCGACCTGCCCCAGCGGATCGCCTTCATACATGCCCATTTCGTCGGCCAGTTGCTCCGAATAGAGCGCCCAGCCCTCCGAATAGCCGCTGTAGAAGCCGCGACGGCGGATCATCGGGATGGAGTCGGATTCCAGCGCCACCGATACCTGCAAATGATGCCCCGGCACCGCTTCATGATAGCTGAGCGTCGCCAGACCGAATTTCGGCCGGTCGAACGTGTCGCGCAGGTTGATGAAGTAGATGGCAGGCCGCGACCCGTCGAGCGAGGCATTCTGATAATAGCCGCCCGGCGCGCCCGCCTGAATCGTCACCGGCACGCGGCGAACCTCCACCGGCGCCTTGGGCACGGTGTTGAAGCTCTCGCCCAATCGCTTCTGCATGGCGATGATCTGGCTGTTGAGTTGCGCCAGCAGCGCCTCGCGGCCCGGATCGGTGTTCGGGTAAAGCTGGTCGGGCCGCTTGTTGAGTTCAACCAGACGGTCGCCCACGCTGCCCTGGCTCATCCCCTGCCCCTTCAGGATCGCGTCGATCCGGCCGGAGATGTCGGCCACCTGATCCAGACCCATCTGGTGGATTTCATCGCCGGTCAGCCGGGTCGTGGTCGCGGCCTCAGCGGCGGCCGCATAAAAGGCTTCGCCGTCGGGCAGGCGCCAGCAACCCGCGTCATGGCTGGCCTTGGCCCGCAGTTGCGCCACCAGTTCACGCTGGCGATCGACGGCGGGGAAAATCTTCTCGGCGACGATCTTTTCCGCTTGGCGCGCCCGTTCGGGCGGCAGGCCGGCGGCGGCCAGCTTCTTGACGAAGGAGGCGACCAGCACGGTCTGCGCGGCGGGCTGGTCGCGCAGCGCGGCCTGCATCTTCATCGTCGTGTCGAGAATATAGTCGGGCGCGAACACGCCCCTGGCCGCGTCCGCCTTCTGCCGGGCCAGTTCGCCATCCATCGCGGCAGGGAAGGCTTCGAGGCGCGACAGATAGGCGTCGGCGTCGGCCGCATCCTTCACCCGATGCTGCGAATCGAGGAAATCGGGCACTTCGCGATAGCTGCCGGTCAGCTGGCTGAGGATATAGGGGGCGTAACGGCCCGCCGTTTCGCCATAGCCGAACCGCTCTCCGCCCACGGCGCGGTCCATCTGATAGGCGACGACGTCATAGTCGAGCTGGCTGGCAGGGCTGAGTTTGGCGCGGTCGACGCCGGCCAGTTGCTTCACCTGCACCTTGGTCCGGGCCAGATCCTTGGCCGCACCAGCGGCGCTGGTGTCGGCAAGCTGGCCGCGCAGGGCAGCACGCTTGCCGGTGTCGAGGCCAAGCCGGGTTGCCTGTTCAGGCGATTCATCCAGCCGCTCGTAGAAGAAACCATCCAGCATGGCCCGCAGGCGCGCGTCCTGCGATCCCGGCTGCGCGAAGGCGCGCGGGGCGGATGCGGCCAGCGCCGTCGCGCCGCTGGTGGTGAGAAATTGGCGTCGGTTCACGAAATGCTCCCTATTCTGGCCCCACGCGGACGGCGTGCCGCCCGCGTGGGGGCGGCCTTAGTGCCGCGCATGCAGGGGCTTGGCTAGAGGCGAGCGCGCGGAAGGGACATCAATGATCGCTGGCCGCAAAAGCCCCGATGCCGGTTTCCGCCCGCACGCGCTGCGCCGGATAGCCCGCTCTGTCCACCGCCGCGCGGGGGGAACGATCCAGCCGCGAGATCAGCCAGATAGCGATGAAACCGGCGGGGACCGAGAAGATCGCCGCCGAACTATAGGGGAAAGGCGCGGTCCCAAGCCCGAAAGTGGTGGTCCACACCGCTGGCGACAGCAAAGTCAGGACGAAGGCCGTCAGCAGGCCGATCGTCCCGCCCCAGGCCGCGCCGCGCGTGGTGCAGCCGCTCCACAGCAGCGACAGGATCAGCACCGGGAAATTGCCCGACGCCGCCAGCGCGAAGGCCAGGCTGACCATGAAGGCGACATTCTGCTTTTCGAACACCAGCCCCAGCAGCACCGCCAGCGCGCCCAGCGCCAGTGTCGTCAGCCGCGACACGCGCAGTTCGTCCACCGAACTGGCCTGCCCCTGCTTGAACACCGTGGCATAAAGATCATGGCTGACCGCAGACGCGGCCGACAGCGTCAGCCCCGCCACGACCGCCAGGATCGTCGCGAAGGCCACGGCCGAAATGAACCCCAGAAAGGCATTGCCGCCAATCGCATGGGCGAGGTGAATCGCCGCCATATTGCCGCCGCCGCGCAAGGCGCCCTGCCCGTCCAGATAGCCGGCATCCGTCCCCACCAATATGATCGCGCCAAAGCCGATGATGAAGGTCAGGATATAGAAGTATCCGATCCAGCCGGTCGCCCAGAGGACGGACTTGCGCGCCTCCTTCGCGTCCGGGACGGTGAAGAAGCGCATCAATATATGCGGCAGGCCCGCCGTGCCGAGCATCAGCGCAAGGCCGAAGGAAATGGCCGACACCGGGTCTTTTATGAAGTTGCCCGGCGCCATGATGGAGCGGCCGCGTTCGGCCGCCTCGATCGCGCCCGCGCCATCGGCCAGCGCCGCCTGCGTCTTCACCTCCACCGCGCGGGCGAATAATGTCTCCAGCGAGAAGCCGAACTGCGCCAGCACCATCAGCGCCATGAAACTGGCCCCGCCCAGCAGCAGCACCGCCTTGATAATCTGCACCCAGGTCGTCGCGCGCATGCCGCCGAACAGGACGTAAAGCATCATCAGCCCGCCGACGATCACCACCGCAAAGGCATAGGGCAGGCCGAACAATAATTTGATGAGCTGCCCCGCTCCGACCATCTGCGCGATCAGGTAGAAGCTGACGACCAGCAGCGTGGACACCGCCGCAAAGCTGCGCACCGGCGGCTGGGCAAAGCGATAGGAGGCGACATCGGCAAAAGTGTAGCGGCCAAGGTTACGCAGCCGCTCCGCCATCAGGAACAGCAGGATCGGCCAACCCACCAGAAAGCCGGTGGAGTAGATCAGGCCATCATAGCCATCGTTAAAAATCTGCGCCGATATGCCGAGGAAGGAGGCGGCGGACATATAGTCACCTGCCATGGCGAGGCCGTTCTGGAACCCGCTGATGCCGCCGCCCGCGGTGTAGAAATCCGACGCGGTGCGGGTGCGCGCAGCCGCCGCCTTGGTGATCCACAGCGTCAGGCCCACGAACGCCACGAACATCGCGATCGCCACCCAGTTGATCGGCTGGCGCTGCGCCTCTCCCTCCAGCGCGGCGGCGAAGGCAGGCGCGGGCAACAAGGCGATCAGCCCGACCAGCGCCCTCATGCCGCATGATCCTTCAGAATCTGCGCCATCTGCGCGTCATGATGGCGATTGGCATGGACGACATAGAGGCCGGTCAGCGCAATCGCGAGCAGGATGAGGCCCAGGCCGATCGGAATGCCGATCGACGTCACTCCATCCCCAATCGGCGCGCCCAGCAACGCCTTGTCGAAGGCGATCAGCAGCAGATAGGCGACGAAGGCGAAGAAGATGATGGCGGACAGCCACCAGCCGAGCCGCGCCCGCCGCGCCACCAGCGCCTGATAGCGCGGATCGGCCGCCACCGCCGCGACATACTGATCTTCCGCGCTTCCGGCCATGCATCTCTCCTGTTGTCGCCCCATGCTAGCGCCGGACGGCAACAAGACAAGCGCACCCTTCCCGTTGCCTGAACAATTGCAATGCCATGGCGTCGCCCCTTATAACGGCAAGACAGACTTGCAGCCCGACTGTTCTATACGCATATGACAGTGGAGGGCCGACACTGGCTTCTGGGAGATGACATGGCTTCGACCGCGCCGACCGCTACCGCTGACACGCTGAACCTTACGCCGCCCGATCCGGTGCCCGTGGTCGCACCCGAAAAGGCGTCCGGCCTCGTGCCGATCGACACGGAAAAGCGCTCCAAGCTGGATGAGAAGGTCGACGCCTTCGTCGCCGATCTGGTCGCGCAGGACGCCAATTCGCCCGAATTCGGCGCGCGGGTCGACCAGTTGACCAATATGGGGCGCAAGGAAATCTCGGAGGCCGCCGGCCATTCCAACCGCTTCCTCGATCGCCCCGTCCGCGCGATGGACAGCGATACCAAGGTCGGCGCGGACCTCGCCGAACTGCGCCGCACGGTCGAAGACCTCGATCCGGGCAAGCGCGGCAATCTGCTGGCGCCCAAGAAGCTGTTCGGCATCATCCCCTTCGGCAACAAGATGCGCGACTATTTCGACGGCTATAAAAGCGCGCAGGGCCATATCAACTCGATCCTGGGGTCGCTGGCCAGCGGCAAGGACGTGCTGATCAAGGATAATGCCGCGATCGACGTGGAACGCCAGAATATGTGGCAAACCATGGGTCGTCTGGAACAGATGATCCATATCAGCAAGACGATGGACGCCCGGCTGGAGGACAAGGCGCTGGAACTGGATTCGTCCGATCCGGCCAAGGCGAAGGCGATCCGTGAAAGCGCGCTCTTCTACATCCGCCAGCGCACGCAGGATTTGCTGACGCAGATGGCGGTGACGGTGCAGGGCTATCTGGCGCTGGATCTGGTCAAGAAAAACAATGTCGAACTGGTCAAGGGCGTGGACCGCGCCAGCACGACGACCGTCGCCGCGCTGCGGACGGCGGTAACCGTGGCGCAGGCGCTGGCCGGACAAAGGCTGGTGCTGGAACAGATCAGCGCGCTCAACACCACGACGGCGAACATGATCGACCGCACCGGCGAATTGCTGAAAAGCCAGACCGCGCAGATTCACGAACAGGCCGCGTCCAGCACCATCCCGGTCGAAACGCTCCAGCGCGCCTTCCAGAATATCTATGATACGATGGACAGCATCGACACGTTCAAGCTGAAGGCGCTGGAGAATATGAAGACGACGGTGAACACGCTGTCGAACGAGGTGGAGAAGTCCAAGGGCTATATCGCCCGCGCCGAAGGACAGGCCCAGGCCGCCAAGGAAGTGCGCGCGGACAATCCCCTGCTGAGTGCGATCGAGGGGTGATCAGAATGTCACCATCCGTTCGCCCTGAGCGAAGTCGAAGGGTGTCGCCGAGCGTAGCGAGGTGCCTTCGTCTCCGCTCAGGCAGAGGCTTCGACTTCGCTCAGCCCGAACGGATTTGGGGATTGGAATCATGACCAGCGATGTTGATCGCTACATTCGCGACCGGATAGAGCCCACCCTCCGCCGCCACAGCGATCGCGGGCGCAGCCTGTCGACGCGCGCCCGGCAGCGCCGCAATGCGGGCCTCATCCGGAAGGTCAAATATGCCTTTTGGGCGGTGCTGGCGATCCTGCTGGGCAGCGCGGTGGCGGGCTTCATCCTGCCGCTGGGCACGACCGGCGTCATGATAGCGCTGGGCGTGATGATCGCCGCCCTGCTGCTGATCGCGCTGATCCCTACCGAAAGCGGGGTGAAGACCGAGGCGCTGGCCCAGACCGATATCGCCGCCCTGCCGCTGAAGACGGAAATCTGGCTGGAGAATCAACGCAAGGCGCTGCCCGCCCCCGCCATCACCCTGATCGACAGCATCGGCGTGCGGCTGGAAACGCTGGCCCCGCAACTGGAGCGGCTCACCGAACAGGAACCGGCCGCGCAGGAAATCCGCAAGCTGCTGTCGGATCATCTGCCCGAACTCGTCACCGGCTATCAGTCGATCCCCGAACCGCTCCGGCGCGAGGAGCGCAATGGCCGCGTGCCGGAAAAGCAACTGGTCGAAGGGCTGAACGTCATCGACGCCGAAATCGCCCGGATGACCGAGACTCTGGCCAGCGGCGACCTCGACAAGCTGGCGACGCAGAACCGTTTTCTGGAACTGAAATATCAGGAAGCCAAGGAACTGGGGCAGTAGCTCCGTCTTGTTCCTGCTATGATCCACCTCACCCTCATCATCGTCGATTTTCTGACGGGTCTGCTGGCGGCCGGCGCCTGGGCGCTGGCGTCGGCCGGGGGCGCCATCGCGGCGGTCGTGGGGGGCGGATTTCTGGGCTTTTCGCTGGTTCGGCGCTGGCGCCGAAAATAGGCGCCGGAAATAGCCCGGCCTTTTATCGCGCGGCCTTGCCACCCAGACGGCGACGATTGCTGCGCACCACCTTGCGATAATGGGCCACGGATGCGCCCAAAACGGTCGGCGCCGTGGTCCCCAGCGTGCCGGTCATCAGCTTCCATTGCAGGCTGGCCGCTGCCTCCACCTTTTCGCTGACCATGCGCTGCGCCTCCAGCATGGCGGCGGGATCGCCAGTCATCAATCGGGGCAAACGCATGCCGATCACGGAACAGGATTCGATGCCGAGGCTCCAGCAATCGAGGGCGAGGCTCATGGGATCGGTCTTGCGCATGTGCGGGCAAGTCTGACGCATCCCGGCCGTTCCCGCAACCATCTTGTGGGTCAGGCAGCGATGCCGATCATCGACAGGCGCGACAGAGCGTCGGCGAAGCCTATCGCGGTATTTTTCGGAGGGGTGCGGGAAAAAATGTCCCGGACGACCATGACGCGTGCAGTTCGCCAGTGGGCCGTCCGGGATCGCAACGTCGTCTTACTTGGAGAGGCATGACAACGTTGTCCCGGCGATCTAGAAGATTCGCGCGTCCAGTGCAACAGCATTTATGCGCCGGACAAAAGAAAGGGCGCGGTCACCCTGCGGAACCGCGCCCTTCGCATGATTCAGCGGCGAATCAGCCCGCGTAAAGATGCGTCGGCAGGCCGCGCACGCCGCTTTCCACCTCGAAAAAGCCGCCATCATAAGGCGTCGGATCGTCCAGCCCGATCGTCGCGCTGCTCACGAACATGCGGTCCAGATTTGGACCCGCAAAGCTGATGTTCGTCACCTGCCGCGCGGGCAGGGCAATGGCACGGTCCAGTCTGCCTTCGGGCGTGAAGCGGCTGATGCGGCTGCCCCCCCAATGGGCGACCCAGATATGGCCTTCCGCATCCACGGTCATGCCGTCGGGATAGCCATCCTCCTCGCCAAACTGGATGAACGGCTCGCGCTCGGTCGCGCCCGTTTCGGTACGGCGGAAGCGGTACATCTGCTTCTTGGCGGTATCGCTATGATAGAGCCACTGGCCGTCCGGCGAGAAACAGGGACCATTGGGCACGCGATAGTCGCTGTCCACCACGGTCCAGCTCCGATCCGGCGCGAGGCGATAGAGCGCACCGCGATCATGCTCTTCGCTCATGTCCATCGTGCCGCACCAGATATGGCCCTGCGCATCCGCCTTGCCGTCATTCATCCGGTTGCCGGGAAAATGCGGTTCCGGATTGCCGAACGGGGTGATGGTCAGTGGATCGAGGCTGATGTCGGCAAAGCCGCTCTGGAAGCCGCCGATGAAACCGCCGGCCGTGCGTTCCGCCACCCAACCGAGCGGCTCCGGCATGGCGAAACGCTCGATCGCGCCGCTTTCCAGAGACAGCCGGTTGAGCGCCGGGGCCAGGATATCGACCCAATAGACGGCGTTGCCGCGCGCCGACCAGAGCGTCCCCTCCCCCAGCGTGTCCGCGACATCGCGCTCGATCAGCCGCCACTCAGGCATCAGCGGGCCACCGACAGGCGATAGATCATCTCATGATGATATGCTTTGCCGGGATCGACGCGGGCCGACAGGAAGCTCGGCTGATTGGGCGAATCCGGGAATTTCTGCGGCTCCAGCGCGATGCCGTCGCCCATGCGGTACACATGGCTCTGCTTGCCGATAAAGGTGCCGTCCAGGAAATTGCCGGTATAGAATTGCACGCCCGGTTCGGTCGTCAGCACTTCCAGCACGCGGCCCGACACCGGATCTTCCAGCCGGGCGGCCAGTTCCGGCGTCTTGGTCTGCCCCTTGTCGAGCGCGAAATTATGGTCATAGCCGCGCCCGGCGATGATCTGCGGATCGCGCCCATCGCGCAGCCCGTCGGCGACACGGCGCGCGCTACGGAAATCGAACACGCCGCCCTCGACCGGCTTGAGTTCGCCGGTAGGGATCAGATTGGCGTCGACCGGCGTATAGGCCTTGGCCGGGATCGTCAGCAGATGGCCCATCGCGCCATCGGGCGATCCTTCACCGCCCAGATCGAAGATCGCATGGTTGGTCATGTTGACGATGGTCGGCTTGTCGGTCTTCGCGTCGAAGGCGATGCCCAGGTTACCGCTTTCATCCAGCGTATAGGTGACGGTGACGTCCAGCTTGCCCGGATAGCCCGACTCGCCGTCCGGGCTGGTCAGGCCCAGCACGACGCTGGCCTTGGGGCCGCTCTTCAGGGACACGACCTTCCACACCTGCTTGTCGAAGCCCTTGCCGCCGCCATGCAGCGAATTGACCTTGTCGTTCAGGGGAAGCTGGTAGCTCTTCCCGTCGAGGCTGAACTTGCCGCCCGCGATGCGGTTAGCATAGCGGCCCACGGTCACGCCAAAGAAATTGGGATGCTCGACATAGTCCTTGAGGTCGTCATAGCCCAGCAGCACGTCGGCGCTCTTGCCGTCCTTGCCGGGGCCGACCAGCGACTGGAGCGTCGCGCCATAGGTCAGAATCTTGGCCGACACGCCTGCGCCGTTGCTGAGCGTGATGGTTTCGATCGCCGCGCCATTGGCGGTGCCGGCGGGCGCACGGCTGGCGTCGGCCGCCAAGGCGGCGCCGCTTGCCATGGACAGGAGCATGGCGCATGACAGCGCTGTTTTAAAATCGACGACCTTTCGCATGGACTTCCTCCCGTAAAACGCGCGCCCATTGACGGGCGGTTACGGGGGATATACTCCGACAAATTCTGCGGGCGCAACCCTTGTTCGGGACGTCCGCCGCTGGAACTGCACTTGGAGAAGGATGAATGGCAGGACCGATCTCGTCTGGCGCTGCGCCTGTCGCACCGCATAACCCCGGCACACGCTACGGCCCTGCCCTCGCGCTACTTGCCAGCCTCTTCTTCATGTGGGGCTTCATCACCGTCATCAACAATACGCTGCTGCCCCACCTGCGCAGCGTGTTCGAGTTGAGCTATACCCAGACGACCCTGATCGAATCGGTCTGGTTCATCGCCTATTTCTTCGCATCGATACCGTCGGCCAAGCTGATCGAACGAGTCGGTTATCAGAAGTCGATGGTGATCGGCCTGCTGATCATGGCCGCCGGCGCGCTGGGCATGACGGTCGCGGCATCGATTCCCTCCTATGGCGTGACCCTTGTCATGCTGTTCGTGATCGCCAGCGGCATCACCCTGCTCCAGGTTGCGGCAAACCCCTATGTCGCGATCGTCGGCAAGCCCGAAACCGCGTCTTCGCGCCTTAATCTCGTTCAGGCGATGAACTCGGCCGGCACCATGCTGGCGCCGCTGTTCGGTGCCTATCTGATTCTGGGCCGGTCGAAGGGCGGCACTGCACAGGGCGAAGTCGTCCTGACGCAGGCCGAACGTCTGGCGGATGCCCAGTCGGTGGTGCTGCCCTATGTGATCGTCGCCGTCATTCTGGCGGTGCTGGCAATCATCATTGCCCGCTTCCCTCTACCTGCCATGGGCAACGCGACCCAGCGCCACAACAAGGAAGAGCGCAAGAAATATTCGCTCTGGAATCACCGCAATCTGGTGTTCGGCATCCCGGCGATCTTCATCTATCTGATCGCGGAAATCGGCGTCGCCAACCTGTTCGTCAACTTCACCAGCCAGCCCGACATTGCCAACCTGACGCATGAGCAGGCCGGCAACTATCTCTCGCTGCTGTGGGGCGGCATGATGGTCGGTCGCTTTGCCGGTTCAGCGATCATGCAGAAGTTCGATGCGGGCCATGTCCTCGCCGCCTTCTCGATCGGCGCCTTCATCGTGATGATGGTCACCGTCTTCACCACCGGCCCGGTCGCCATGTGGTCGCTGATCCTGGTCGGCCTGTTCCACTCGATCATGTTCCCGACCATCTTCACCCTCGGCATCAAGGGCCTCGGCCCGCTGACCGAGGAAGGTTCGGGCCTGCTGATCATGGCGATCGCCGGTGGCGCGCTGGTGGTGGTGCAGGGCTATCTGGCGGACCATTATGGTCTTCAGACCAGCTTCCTGCTGACCGCCGCCTGCGAACTTTACGTCCTCTTCTATGCCCTATGGGGATCGAAGACCACCCACGCCCTGCCGGATCAGAAGATCGCGGCATAAGGGGCGGGCGAAAGCCCCTCACAACAAAAAAGGGCCGGAGCGGACATGCCGCTCCGGCCCTTTTTGCTTTGCGGCCCCCCCGGCATCGGCCTATCGCGCCGACACCCCACGCGCATAAGGACGCCGCCATGGCCGACATCCTGCTCTTTTCCTATGGCACGCTGCGCCAGCGCGAAGTGCAGATCGCCCTGTTCGGCCGCCCGGTGGAGGGCATAGCGGATGCGATCCCCGGCTTTCGCCAGCGCATGATCGAAATCACCGATCCCGATGTCATCGCCAGGAGCGGCACGCGCTGGCACCCGATGGTGGAGCCGAGCGACGATCCCGCCGACGCGGTCGAAGGCTTGCTCTTCCGCCTGACGCCACAGGATATCGCCAGCGCGGATGCCTATGAGGTCGACTATGTCCGGCGCGAAGTGACGTTGCGCTCCGGCCTGACCGCCTTTGTCTACGGCGACAGGGATGCGCCATCGCCCGCATAGAGCCCCGATGGCGGATATGGGTGGAAAGAGAATGCGCACGCCCCCCCTTTCCAAACCGTCATCCCCGCGCAGGCGGGGATCCATCTCTCGGCTTTTCCCTTGGTTGACAGCTTAGGAGATGGGGTTCCCGCGTTGGCCTGCGGCCGCCCTTCGGGTCGCGGGAATGACGGACAAGGGTGGATTTCAGTCGGTCAGGTTTTGGAGAGGTGATCGGCGATAGCTGACGTTGCGTAATCAAACATCATTCGGCAACGATCGACCGGTTGCGAACGTTCGCAGGTTAGCGCAAGACCAATATATGAGCATTCACACCCGTCAGGATTTAGACCGGCTAAGCCGGTTTACTCGCGAGCGGTTCAGCCATGCGCTTATGTCGGATACAAAATGGCGCAAGCTATTCGCAGCGGTTAACGATTCAGGCTGGCAAGCGAGTTTGGTAGAGGTCAAGTTCGTCGACTCTGATGACGCGGAAATAAGATACATGAGATGGCCCGGATTAAATGATTTCTGGGGTCCGCCAGAGTGGGTCGACACGGCAGCGTTTGGACCAATCGAACTTCGATCTATTGAGTGGTTGGTGATACCTACAGCTGTAGTGACGCATGGCCAAGACGGACTTGCACAGCCGGGAACTTTGCAAAATTTCACAGCAATCGAGGCAGCGTTGAACCGAGTGGGAGAGTTTCCGCTAGAGCAGACGCAGAACGGTTTGAAAATCACTGGCTATTGCTGAAGGTCGACTGCCCCCCCTACGGGGCATTCGACCTGCGACTTGCCATCCGAATGAGCGGCCGGTTCAGAGATGCACATCATCGCGACCGAATGACCAAAAATGGTCGTTTAGCGCCGGAGGCACATAACATATTCACGCGGAGACGCGGAGCAGATGCGCGCGACCCTCCGCGCCTCCGCGTGAACAAAATGCGCTACGCCAGCCAGGAACCGTTTCGCCCCGTCAGTTCCCCATCGCGCTGGCCGTATCCTCCAGCGCCAGATCGACCAGCACGCCCATCGCTTCGGCCGCCGCGACCGGATCGCCCGCCGCGATCGCGTCATAGACGCGGACATGGTCGGGGATCGGATTGCGCGGCAGGGCACGGGCGCGCTGCTTATATTGCGTCGTCCAGTTGACCGCCGCGCCGATGCTGGCGGTCAGCACCAGCAGCGCGTCGTTGCGGGTCGCGTTCAGGATCGCATTGTGGAAATCGCGGTCCGCCGCCCGCCCCGCCTCGGTCGCCAGCGTATGGCGGCGCATCGCGGCCAGCGCGTCCTTCATGATCTTGAGGTCGTCCTTGTCGCGCCGCTGCGCCGCCAGCCGCGCGGCCGCCGGCTCCACGATGGCGCGCAACTCGAACAGGTCGCGCACGAACTGCACGTCCGGCTCCCCGGCAAAGGCCCAGGCCAGCACTTCGGGGTCGAGCAGATTCCAGCGATTGCGCGGCAACACGCGCGTCCCCGCCTTGGGCCGGCTTTCCACCAGCCCCTTGGCCGTCAACACCTGGATCGCCTCGCGATAGGCGCTGCGGGAGACTTCCAGCTCCTCGGCAAAGGCCACCTCGCCCGACAGCGTGTCGCCCGGCTGATATTGCCCCGACAAGATCGCCATGCCCAGCTTGTGCGCGATCGCGCCGTGCAGCCGCCGGCCCGGACCCCGAACTGCCTTGGCGCTGCCCTCCTTGTCCGTCTCACCATCCTGCAAAGACGGATTTTCCTTTCCCATCATCGCTCCTCTCGCCTCACCCCAATAAGGCATATGTGTCGCTACAATAGAAGCATTGCCATTACCACCATCCTGTAATATGTCGGAGTAATTAGAAGATTCACCGTCGCCGCGCCGCTCCATCCGGAACGGCTCTCTAGGCGCGCGGGGAAGCGGCTTTTGATGTGTACGACGCCCGGCCGGGCGTGCGGGAGGAGAGATTTTCATGACATTGCGCCTGTTGCAGCATCGTTCGGACTCTGGCGAACGGGCCGTCATCGCCGCGCAGGGCGATGCCGCCCATTTCGTGCCGGGCTTCACCACCATCCGCGCTCTGGCGCTGCACGCGATCGCGCAGAAGATCAGCCTGTCCGCGGCCGTAGACGCCGCCGGCAAGGGCGATGCCGTCGATATCGCCGCCGAATTCGAGGCGAACCGCCTGCTCGCGCCGATCGATCATGAAGATGGCGCCCATGTCCAGCTCACCGGCACCGGCCTGACGCATCTCGGCTCGGCCGAAGGTCGCGACAAGATGCACCGCGAAGCCGCCGCCGCTGAAAAGCTGACGGATTCGATGCGCATGTTCCTGGAAGGTCTGGAAGGCGGCAAGCCTGCCGCTGGCGAAACCGGCCAGCAGCCCGAATGGTTCTACAAGGGCGACGGCTCGCAGCTGGTCGGCCCGACCGATCCGCTCGTCATGCCCGCCTTCGCCAAGGATGGCGGCGAGGAGCCGGAGCTGGCCGGCATCTATCTGATCGGCGAAGACGGCACCCCCTATCGCCTCGGCCTCGCGCTCGCCAACGAGTTCAGCGACCATGTGACCGAGCGCCACAATTATCTGTGGCTCGCCCACAGCAAGCTGCGTCAGGCCGCGCTCGGCCCGGAACTGCTGGTCGGCACCCCGCCCGAGCATATCGAAGGCGCCAGCCGTATCCTGCGCGACGGCGAAGTGATCTGGGAAAAGCCCTTCCTGTCGGGCGAAGGCAATATGTCGCACAGCTTCGCCAATCTGGAACATCATCATTTCAAATATGATCTGTTCCGCCGCGCGGGCGACGTGCATGTCCACTTCTTCGGCACCGCCACCCTGTCGTTCAGCGACGGCATCGCCTGCCAGGAAGGCGATGTGTTCGAAATCATCGCCGCGCCCTTCACCCTGCCGGTCCGCAATGCATTGAAGCGCGCCGCTCCCGTTCAGGTCACCGTTCAGGCGCTCTGATTTCCATGGACCCGATCCGTATCGCGATCGTCGGCATAGGCAAGATCGCGCGCGATCAGCATGTGCCGGCGATCCGGGGCAACAGCGCCTTCAGCCTGGCGGCGACCGTCAGCCCGCATGATGCGGGTCTGGACGGCGTGCCGCACCATGCCAGTCTGGACGCGCTGCTCGCCGAAGGGCCGGCGGTGGATGCGATCGCGCTCTGCACCCCGCCGCAGGTCCGCTATGATCTGGCGGCGCAGGCGTTGAAGAAGGGCGTTCACCTCTTCCTCGAAAAGCCGCCCGGCGCGACTTTGGCGGAGGTGGAAGCGCTCAAGGCGCAGGCCGATAAGGTCGGCGTCAGCCTGTTCGCCGCCTGGCACAGCCGCTTCGCCGCCGGGGTCGCCCCGGCACGCGCCTGGCTGGCCGAGCGGCGGATCGACAAAGTGTCGATCATCTGGCGGGAAGACGTGCGCGTCTGGCATCCGGGTCAGGCATGGATCTGGCAGCCGGGCGGCCTTGGCGTGTTCGATCCGGGCATCAACGCCCTGTCGATCGTCACCCATATATTGCCGCGTCCCTTCTTCCTGAAGGACGCGACTTTGGTGCTGCCGGAAAACCGCGCCGCGCCGATCGCCGCCGACATCGCCTTTCGCGATACGGCGGGCGCACCGATCCACATGGACCTCGACTGGCGCCAGACCGGCCCGCAAAGCTGGGACATCGTCGTCGAAACCGACGCGGGGACGCTCAAACTCAGCCATGGCGGCGCGGTGCTGACCCTGCCCAGCGGCACGGAACATGGCGAGGATGTCGAATATGCCGGCCTTTATGCCCGTTTCGCCACGCTGATCCGGGGCGGCCGATCGGATGTCGACACCAGCCCGCTGCGGCTGGTCGCCGACGCCTTCCTGCGCGGCACGCGAGAGACGACGGACGCCTTTCACGACTGACTTATCCAATATTCATTCACAATTTTATCCACAGGGAGAGGACGGACATGACAAAAACCTTGCGCCGCACCGCCACTGCGTTGCTGCTCTGCGCCAGCGCTCTGGCCTGGCAGCCGGCTCAGGCCGACACCGCCGGCAAGCCGACCAGCGCCACCATCCACGCCGACAAGCCCGGCGCGGTCTATGACAAGCGCGTCTTCACCCAATTTGCCGAGCATCTGGGCAATGGCATTTATGGCGGCCTCTATGTCGGCAACGACAAGTCGATCCCCAACACCAACGGCTTCCGCAACGATGTGATCGCGGCGCTGAAGAATCTGTCCGTGCCGGTCATCCGCTGGCCCGGCGGCTGCTTCGCGGACGAATATCATTGGCGCGAAGGCATCGGCCCGCAAAAGAACCGCCCGGTCAAGATCAACACCCATTGGGGCGGCGTGACCGAACCCAACAGCGTTGGCACCCACGAATTTTTCGAACTGCTGCGGCAGGTCGGAGCGGAAGCCTACATCGCCGGCAATGTCGGCAACGGCACGCCGCAGGAAATGGCGGAATGGGTCGAATATATGACCTCGCCCGCCGGCACGCTGGCGGACTTGCGCGCCAAGAACGGCCATAAGGAACCCTGGGCCGTCCCCTATTTCGGCGTCGGCAACGAGCTGTGGGGCTGCGGCGGCAATATGCGCCCCGAATTCGCGGCGGACGAAACCCGTCGCTACGCCACCTTCGTCAAAGCGCCGCGCGGCACCAAGATCATGAAGATCGCGGCCGGCGCGAATGTCGACGATTATAACTGGACCGAAACCATGATGCGGGTCGCGGGTCCGCAACTCGACGGCGTTTCGCTCCATTATTATACGCTGCTCAACAGCCAGTTCCCGCCGATCGGCGATCCGTCCAATTTCGACGAGTCCGGCTGGGCCAACATCCTGTCCGGCGCTGTCCATATGGACGAACTGATCACCAAGCATAGCGCGATCATGGACAAATATGATCCGGCCAAGCGGGTGTTCCTGGCGGTCGACGAATGGGGCACCTGGTATGCGCAGGATCCGGGCACGCATCCGGGCTTCCTTCGCCAGCAGAACACGTTGCGCGACGCGCTGGTCGCCTCCATCCATCTCGACATCTTCGCCAAACATGCCGACCGCGTCCGCATGACCGCGATCGCGCAGATGGTGAACGTGCTTCAGGCGATGATCCTGACCGACGGCAAGAAGATGGTGCTGACGCCCACCTATCATGTCTTCGAAATGTACAAGCCCTGGCAGGATGCGACGGTGCTGCCGATCGACATCCAGTCGCCCTGGTATGCCAAGGATCAGTTCACCATGCCGGCCGTCAGCGGATCGGCGGTGAAGGGCAAGGATGGCAAGGTCCATGTCGGCCTGTCCAACCTGGACCCGAACCAGTCCAACACCGTCACGGTAAAGCTGGACGGCCTGAACGCCGCGACCGTCACCGGCCGCATCCTGACTGCACCGGCGATCAATTCCCTCAACAGCTTCGACGCGCCCGAAACCGTCAAGCCTGTCGCCTTCACCGGCGCGCAGGTCAGCGGCGGCACGCTGACCGTCACGCTGCCGGCCAAGTCGGTGGTCGTACTCGAACTGCAATAACCTGTTTGGAGCGGGCGGTGGGTGGAATTACCGCCCGCTCCATCCCTCGTCAGCAAGTGCTCCTGCGAAAGCAGGAACCCAGTTGAGACGTCGATACTGGGCTCCTGCTTTCGCAGGAGCACGGCATTTATATATGGAGAGGTCACAATGGCCCGACAGATCATCTCTGCGTTGACCGGCATTGCCCTGTTCACAGCCGCCCTTCCCGCCATCGCGCAGCCATCGTCTGCCCCGGCCACGCTCAACAGCCAGTTGACCGGCGATCTCGTCCCGACCCATGATCCGGTCATCGCCCGCGAAGGCGATATCTATCACGTCTTCAGCACCGGCCATGGCAAGCGGCTGATCGAAACGCGCAGTTCGCCCGACCTCATTCGCTGGACGGCGGGCGATCCGATCTTCACCGCGCTGCCCGACTGGGCGAAGCAGGCGATCCCCGGCAGCGACGGCATGTGGGCGCCCGACATCAGCTATGTGAACGGCCGCTATCGGCTTTACTATTCCGTCTCGACCTTCGGCTCCAACCGCTCCGCCATCGGCCTCGCCACCAGCCCGACGCTGGACCCCAAGGCGAAAAATTATGGCTGGCGCGACGAAGGCCTCGTCGTCCTGTCCACGAAGGACGACGACTATAACGCCATCGACCCCAATTTCATCATCGACCGGGATGGCCGCCACTGGCTGACGCTGGGCAGTTTCTGGACCGGCATCAAGCTGTTCGAACTGGACCCGAAGACCGGCAAGCCCAAGGACCCGCAGGCCAAGCCCTTCTCTATCGCCCGCCGCCCGGCCCCGGCTGGCGGCCCGGCCCCGGTCGAGGCGCCGTTCATCGTCGACCATGGCGGCTATTACTGGCTGATGGTCAGCTATGATTATTGCTGTAAGGGCGTGAACAGTAGCTATTACACCGTCATGGGCCGGTCGAAGGCGATCACCGGCCCCTATCTGGGCAAGGATGGCAGCCCGCTGATGGAAGGCGGCGGCACCATCTTCCTGCGCGCCGACCTTCAGGAACAGCAGCGCTTCCGTGGCCCCGGCCATGCCGGCTGGCTCCACGATAAGGACGGCAAAGACTATGTCGTCTACCACGCCTATGACAAACAGGCGAACGGCGCCCCCACCCTGCGCATCGCGCCGGTACGCTGGGGGGCTGACGGCTGGCCTCAAGCCGATTATTGACTCAATTGTCTGATTATATTCCCATGCCGCATTTCGGAGAGACTCTGATGCCCTTCACCCTGTCCCGCCGTGGCTTCATCGGCAGCGCCGCCGCGCTTTCGGCCGCGCCGGCGATCGCCCGCACCGCTTCGGCCGAGGCGGCCGCGCCGGCGCCCGTCAACCCGCTGGTCAAGCAGCGCGCCGATGCCCAGGTCTTCCGTCATGATGACGGCTATTATTATATGACCGGCTCCGTCCCCGAATATGATCGCCTCGTCCTGCGCCGGTCGAAGACGATCGCGGGCCTCGCCACCGCCAAGGAAGCCGTGCTGTGGCGCCATGAGGAAAGCGGCCCGCGCTCCGGCTTCATCTGGGCGCCCGAACTCCACCAGATCGACGGCAAATGGTATATGTATTTCGCCGCCGGTCCCAGCGGCGGCGGGGACGATGTGTTCCGCATCCGCACCTATGCCGTGGTCTGCGACGGCGCCGATCCGATGACCGGAAAATGGAGCGTGCTGGGCGAATTTCAGGCGCCCTGGGACAGTTTCAACCTCGATTCGACCAGCTTCGTGCACAAGGGCGTCCGCTATTTCGCCTGGGCCCAGAAGGAGCCGGGCATCGACACCAACAGCAACCTCTATATCGCTAAGCTGGAATCGCCGCTGAAGCTGGCGAGCGAGGCGACCCGCCTGACCATCCCCACGCTCGACTGGGAAGTGCGCGGCTACAAGGTGGCCGAAGCCCCCGCCGTCCTGCACCGCAACGGCCGCCTGTTCATGACCTATTCGGCCAGCGCCACCGATGCGCGCTATTGCCTGGGCCTGCTGACGGCGGACGAGAATGCCGATCTGCTGGACGCCAAGAGCTGGACCAAGTCGCCCCAGCCGGTCTTCGTCACCAACACCGCCACCAGCGTTTATGGCCCCGGCCACAACAGCTTCACCGTGGACGAACAGGGCCGCGACATCCTCGTCTATCATGGCCGCGACTATGAGGCGATCCAGGGCGACCCGCTGTTCAACCCGGACCGTCACACCCGCGTCCAGCGCCTCTATTACACGGCCGACGGCACCCCCGATTTCGGCGTGCCGGTCGGCAATGGCCCGCTGCCGGAACGCTTCATTTCGTCCACCAACCCGGCGCAGTTGATGGCCCATGACGGCACCAGCCTGATGCTGGGCAATCCGTCGCTGGCACAGACACAGTTCCGCCAGACGCCCGGCCGCGCCGGTGCGCGCAGCGTGATGCTCTCCCCCATCCTGATGCCCGATCATTATCTGGTCGCCGGCAAGGACGGATCGCTGAGTCTGCAACCCGACAGCAAGAGCGCGGATTTCGCCCTCCGCAGCCAGTTCGTGCGCTTCGACGAAAAGACGCTGCACGCCGCGCGCTTCGTGTCGATCGCCGTGCCGGGCAAGGCGATCGGCAATGCCGCAGGCCAGCTGACGCTGGTGGCGAGCCGTGACCCCAGCGCATGGTGGCATCTCGACTGACGACATAAGTCTGACTATTCAACGTCAAACGAGCGCCCCGCCACCAGCGAGGCGCTCGTTTTTCTTTGGCATTGTAGCGGAGACAGGCCGCAAAATGCCGCATTTTCCGGCTGCGGCATTAATATCACATTTCAACATATTTCATATGCCCCGCGCACAAATTCCCTCTTGCGCTTCATTTGTCGGAGCAATAATTAGTCCGAGTAATTCATGCATGGCGTATGGCGCCAGCCCAGGGGAGGATAGTATAATGGCCATCAAGCCAATCGCGCTCGGTTCCGCTTCCATTTTCGCATTGATGCTCGCAGGCGCCGCCCACGCGCAGGAAACGCCTGCCGTCGCCGCGCCGCAGGCCGTCGCCGATGACGAAGCCGCAGACATCGTTGTCACGGGCGTCCGCGCCTCCATCGTCGGCGCGCTCAACGTCCGCAAGCAGTCAACCCAGATCGTCGATTCGATCGTGTCGGAAGATGTCGGCAAGCTGCCCGACAATAATGTCGTCGAAGCGCTCCAGCGCGTGACCGGCATTCAGGTCACGGACCGCGCCGGTGGCGAAGCCGCCACCATCTCGATCCGCGGCCTGACCGACCCGCTGACCACGCTCAACGGCCGCAATATCTTCACGGCCGCCGGCACATCCTTCGCGTTGCAGGACATCTCCGCGAATCTCGTCAAGCAGATCGACGTGTACAAGACCCGCTCGGCCGACCAGCTGGAAAACGGGCTCGCCGGCCAGATCGACGTGCAAACCCGCCGTCCGCTCGATTTCGACGGTTTCACCATCTCCGGTCTGGCGCGCGGCGTCTATTCGGAACTGGCCGACAAGTTCAATCCGAACGTCGCCCTGCTCGTCAGCGACCGTTGGGAAACCGGCATCGGCGACATCGGCTTCCTGATCAACGGCAGCTACACCAAGGCCCAGTTTCGCAACCAGAATCTTCAGGCCGGCGCGATGATCCCGTTCGCCACCGAAAATCCGCCGGAAGGATCGGGCCTGACCCCGTTGCAGCGCATTTTCCCCGGCGCCATCAACGAAAACTGGACGCCGGGCCTAGACGCCGGTCTGCCGACCGCGCCGGGCTCCACGCTGAACATCAATGGCGTGGAAACCCCCTATTATCTGTCCCGCGACGCCGTCATCGCCTCCGACCTCTATGGCAAGCGCGAACGCCCCTCGATCAACGCCGCGCTCCAGTGGGCGCCCAATGACAGCTCGGTCTACACCGCCGAAGTCTTCTACACCGGCTTCCGGGGCGAAACCTTCAACAGCCTGCACTTCAGCTTCGCCGACTGGTGGGGCGATCTGCCTGCCGACGTGGCCAACAGCTTCGAACTGTATGATGGCACGAACATCATCAAGTCGCGCCGGATGGGGTCGGTTGCCGGCTTCAACAGCGGCGACATGGCGACCAACAAGACCGACAGCTATGTCTATGCGTTGAACGCCAAGTGGGATGTGGGCGAGCGCGGCAAGATCACGGCCGACGTTGCTTATCAGGACAGCAAGAACGAAACCTCCTTCTTCGCCATCCGTACGGATCGCGGTCCGCTCGACCTCGACATCGATTTCAATGCCGGCGGCGGCCTGCCCTCCTACAGCTTCGGCAATCAGGAAGTCCTGACCGACGCCAGCAAGTGGACCGTGGGCAATCTTTTCGACAGCGGCACGAAGAATACCGGCAACGCGCTGACCCTGATGCTGGACGGCGAATATAAGTGGGACGAAGGCTTCCTGCGCCGCATCAAGGCGGGGTTCCGCTATGACAACCGCAATGCCGACAGCTATATCCGCGATCAGGGCGCTGGCGGTCTGGGCATTACGCTCGACGCACTGGGCGAAGGCACGCCCTTCACCAACAGCGGCTTCTTCGACGGTCGCGCCGATATTCCGACCAGCTGGGTGCTGGCCGATCCGCGCAGCATGAACAAGGATGCCATCCGCCAGCTCTACCGTGCCGTTGCGCCCGGCTTGCTGTTGTCGGACGAAATGACCTTCGGCCATGTCTTCGGCATCAACGAAACCAATCTGGCCGCCTATATCGTCGCCGATGGGGAAGCCGAAATCTTCGGCCGTCCGCTCCAGGTGCAAGGTGGCGTTCGCTTCGTCGCGATCGACACCCTTTATGACTATTTCGATCGCGGCAATGATTTCGCCCGGACCACCGTCTCCACCGGGTCGCAGAAATTCCTGCCATCCTTCACGGCGCGCTACAATATCACCGACAATCTGCGCATCCGCTTCAACTATGGCGAAACGCTGCGCCGTCCGGCCTTTGGCGATCTCAACCCCAATCTGGCGCTGGGCGGTGACCTGTCGCGCGTCGGCTTTGGCACCGGTTCGTCGGGCAACCCCAATTTGCGGGCGACCCACTCGAAGAATATCGACCTTGCGCTCGAATGGTATTTCGAACGCAACAGCGCCATCTATGCGACGCTCTTCCAGCGCAAGATCGACGGTCTGGTCGTCCCGCTGACCGTGCGCGAATTCATCCCGGACAATTATCTGCCGCGCAACGAAACCTATACCGAATATTTCAACATCACCCGGCCGGAAAACGCCTCCAACGGCACGCTGAAGGGTGTGGAACTGGGCCTTACCTACTTCCCGTCTTATCTGCCCACCTTCCTGGACGGCCTGGGCTTCACCGGCAGTGCGACGATCCTCGACTCCGAACAGACGATCCCGGTCGTCAACAACGCTGGCGAAATCACCGGCACGGCCAAGTCCGCCTTCTTCGGCGTGTCGAAGCTGTCCTACAACGCCACGCTGGCCTATGATAAGGGTCCGGTCGGCGCGCGCCTGTCCTATATCTGGCGCAAGGGCTTCCTGAACAACAATGAAGCCCGCGCCTTCGCCAACCCGATCGGCATGTGGCGCGCCCCGGAAAAGAGCCTGGACTTCCAGCTGACCCTGAATGTGAACGAAGATATCGGCATCACCTTCGACGCGGTGAACATCACCAAGGCGAAGCAGCAAAATTATTACAAGTTCGGCGATGTCGGCAATCCGACCGAGTTCAACTCCAGCACGCTGCTGATCGACCGGACCTTTGCTGTCGGCGTCCGCTTCAAGTTTGACTGAGTGCCCATGGGGCGCGGCGTCTCCTCGCCGTGCCCCATAACATGGCGGCCGTATCGGGATGCTCTCCAGTCCCGTTACGGCCGCCATTTTGTTTCTGCCAAAGGAGGGATGACGGATGCGCGCGATGAAGATGGTCCTGCTGGCGGGAGCCGCCCTGATGGGGATCGGCGCAACCGCCCCGGCCCCCTCGATGGACACCGCCGCCATCGCCGCCCAGCGCTTCGACAATGACGCGCCCTGGTATCGCGACCGCATCCCCTTCTTCGAATCCGCTGATCCGGCCATCGATGCCGTCTATTATTATCGCTGGCAGGTCTATCGCGGGCATCAGCGCGATCTGGGCGCGGAAGGCTATATCACCACCGAATTTTTCGACGATGTCGACTGGCAACGCCATCCCTATGCCAGCCTGAACGACGCCAGCGGCTTCCATATCGGCGAAGGACGCTGGCTCAATGATCGCCGCTTCGCCGACGACTACATCAACTTCATGTATGGCAGCGGCGGCAATGACCGCCACTTCACCGATCATATGGCCGACAGCGTATGGGGCCGCTATCTGGTCGATGGCGATCGCGCCGACGCGGTGAAGCATCTGCCGGTGATGAACCATATCTATCGCCTGTGGGACGATAAATATGACTTCGACAAAGGCCTCTATTTCGTGGAGCCTCTGCTCGACGCGACCGAATATACCGTCTCCTCGATCGACGCCTCAGGCGGCAAGGACGGGTTCCGGGGCGGCGACGCCTTCCGCCCCTCGGTCAACAGCTATATGTTCGCCAATGCCCGCGCCCTTTCCAAAATGGCCGAGATGGCCGGCAACAAGGCCATGGCCGCCAATTATGCCGCCCGCGCCGAGGCCCTGCAAAAGCGCGTCCTGACCGATCTGTGGAGCGACAGGCTCAGCCATTTCATCGACCGCCACCAGTCGAAGACCGACTTCGTCAACTATTGGGACCCGATCCGCAATCGCGAACTGGTCGGCTATCTGCCGTGGATGTTCGATCTCGTCCCCGACGACGCGAAATATGCCGCCGCCTGGGCGCATCTGCTCGATCCCGCCTCGCTTGGCGGCAAGGCGGGCATGCGCACGGTCGAGGCGAATTACGAATATTATATGCGGCAATATCGCTATCTGGGTGATGCGCCCGAATGCCAGTGGAACGGCCCGGTCTGGCCCTATCAGACGACGCAGGTGCTGCACGCCATGGCCAATCTGCTCGATCATTACCGCGCGGACGGCCCCGTCACCCGCAGCGCCTATATGCGCCTGCTGCGCCAATATGCCACGCTCCATTATCAGGGCAGCGGCAAGGACCGGCGGCTGGATATCGAGGAGGATTATCACCCCGAAACCGGCAAGCCGATCGTCGGCCTCGATCGCAGCCATCATTATTTCCATTCCGGCTTCAACGATCTGGTCCTGACCGGTCTGGTCGGCATCCGCCCCCGCGCCGACGATGTGCTGGAGGTCAATCCCCTCCTGCCCGACGCTCGCGATTCCCAGGCCCTCGCCTGGTTCCGGGTGCAGGACGTCCCCTATCATGGCCACAAGGTCGCCGTGACATGGGATGCAGACGGCAGCCATTATAAACGCGGCAAGGGCCTGGCGATCGAGGTGGACGGCCGCGAAGTCGCCCGCCGCGACACGCTGGGCCGGGTCGAGGTGCCGGTCGCGCGGGTCGCCACGCCGCCGATCGCCCGCCCGATCAACCGCGCCGTCCAGCTGGTGCGCGGCCAGTTCCCGATGGGCTCCGCGTCCAGCAACACGGACGCCGAAAATGTCCATGACGCGATCGACGGGCGCGTCTGGTTCTTCTCCGAACTGCCCAATGGCTGGTCGTCCGCCCCTACCCCGGCCGCATCGCAACAATATTATGCGATCGATCTTGGCAAGCCGGTCGATCTTGGCCGCGCCGAACTCGCCTTCTTCGCCGATGGCAAGGGGTTCGCCGTGCCGCAGGACTATCGCCTGCAAGCCTGGGTCGATAGCGACTGGCGCGATATCGCCACGCCCAAGGGCAGCCCGGTCGCCAATGGCGTGACCGACATCCACTGGACGAAACGCCCGGTCAGCAAGCTCCGCCTGCTCTTCACCCAACCTGCCGGCAAGGCCATACGCCTGACCGAATTCAAATTATTTGAAGGGTAGACAACGAAGGACCGGAAAGAAGCCTCCATCCCCGGTCCATCTTTGCTGGCCAGCACGGGCAAGCAATGTTACACCGCCTCCCAAGGCAAATGACGCAGCACCTCGCCCCTTCCCGCCCCGGCATCTATGCCCGCGGCACCGAAACGGTCGACGCCATATTGAAGGCGGCACTGGACGTGCTGATTGACGAGGGGGCTGCCGCCTTCACGATCCGCCGCATCGCCGCCCGCTGCGACATGAAGGTGGGCAATGTCAGCTATCATTTCCCGCGCAAGGAAATGCTGATCCAGGTGCTGCTGGACGAACTGGTCGACAGCTATGGCAAGATGCTGGACGATCTGGTGCGCAAGCCGGGCCTGACCGCCGAAGAACGGCTGAAGCTGGTCATCATCCTGTGCCTCGACGATATCAGTTCGAAGCGCACCACCCATCTCTTCACCGAGTTGTGGGCGCTGGCCAACCATGATGAATTCGTCGCCGACCGGGTGCAGGCCTTTTACGAGCGCGTGCATGGCGTAATCGGCGAATATGTCGCCGCCATCAATCCCGATTTATCCGACGATGATGTCCGCACCGTCGCCCTGTTCATCAGCGCGACCATGGAGGGCGCCACGCCATTCCTGGGCCATGGCAAGCCCTGGGCCGACCGGATGCCAGCCTTCACTGCCCTCGCTGTGCAGTCTCTCATCCTGCTGGCCCGCACCGCGACCTCCAGCGAAATCGCCGCCCTCGCCCCCGTACGAGAACTCGAACCGGCTTAGCCGGCGCGGCGCCGTCAAACGGCAGATTGGGGTGGATTGGGGAAAGTCCGCTCTGGCTCAATGGTGTTCCTGCGAAAGCAGGAACCTAGGGCAATGAAGCGTCAGGTCGCCCCCAGGCTCCTGCTTTCGCAGGAGCACATCATCGCCTCGCATTTCCGCTTCTACCTGCTTTCCCTCGTCCCAAACTTGCCCACCCCGCCTAACCATCTATCGCGCCGCGACATTTATTTGTTGCCGGACCGTTTCACCCCCTTGACCGAATCTGGACAAGTGTCAAACTTGACGTCGACGCAGCAGGCATCAAGGGGGATCAGCCAGCATGTCGACCACCAGTCGCAGGATTTTCGCCACCGCCCTTTCTGCCCTCCTGCTGGGCAGCGCCGCCATCGCGCATGCCGACCTTGCCGATACCAAGGCGTCGGTGGAGCCGGAAGAATCCGATGTCATGACCATCGACCCGCCCAGGCCGAGATGGTTCTATGTCGATGGCGGGTGGGATATGCCGGGCACCAGCATTTTCGACGGCGAAAGCGGCAAGATGAAGGGCATGGTCGAAACCCGCCGCCTCGCCGACATGGCGATCGATCCGGCCGGCCAATATTATTATGTCGCCGAAACCATCTGGTCGAAGGGGGATCGCGGCACCCGGCAGGATATGGTGACCGTCTATGACAGCAAGACGCTAAACCTCGTCACCGAAATCGCCCTGCCCGGCCGTATCCTGATCGGATCACGCAAGAATAATTTCATCGTTAGCGACGATGGCAAGACCGCCTATGTCTATGATTTCAGCCCGACATCGGGCGTGAACATCGTCGACCTCGCCAAGAAGAAATTCACCGCCGCGATCGAACTGCCCGGCTGCGCCAGCCTGATGCCCAATCCCGGCGTCGGCTTCTCCGCCCTCTGTTCGGACGGATCGCTCGCCACCGTCGCGATCAAGGGGACGAAGGGGGACATCACCCATACCGCCCCCTTCTTCGACGCGACCAACGACCCGATCTTCGACAATTTTGCCTATGATCGCAAGAAGAAGACCAGCACTTTCCTGACCTATACCGGCCAGATCTACACCGCCCGGATCAGCGCCACGCCCACCGTGTCCGCGCCCTTCTCGATCCAGACGGCCGCCGGTGTCCGCGTCGGCGATTCCAAGCCGCTGGACGTCAACTGGTATCCCGGCGGGCGGCAGCCCATGGCGCTGCACCGCGCCACCGGCACGCTGTTCGTGCTGATGCACAAGGGCGAATATTGGTCGCACAAGGAATCCGGAACCGAAGTGTGGCAGGTCGATGTCGCCGCGCAGAAGGTCGTGAAGCGCTTCACGCTGAAAGACCCGATGAACAATATCGAAGTGTCGCAGACCGAAAAGCCGCTGCTTTACATGAACGGCGAAAAGGGCGAGGCGCTGGTACTGGACGTCGCCACCGGCGAGGAGAAGCACAAGATCGAGAAGGCCGGCGGCAGCACCATCACCGTGCCGGAGGTCTATTGAGCATGGCCATTTCGGGGGCCGCTTCGGGGCTGACGCAGATGCTGGCCCTGTTCGGTCTGACCGGCTGCATGGCCGTGGGCCTGTTGTTCCTGACGGCCGGCATCGCCCAGTGGCGGCACCGTGCCCTGCTGCCCGGCGTGATCGCCAATTATCGCCTGCTGCCCGCATCGCTGGTCGGCCCGGCCGCCATGGCGCTGCCGCTGGTGGAGGTCGCGACCGGCGCCGCTCTGCTGATCGGGCTGCACCCGCTGGCGGTCGTCATCGCCATGGCGCTGCTGTTGCTCTTTGCCGGGGCGATGGCGGTCAATATCCGGCGCGGACGCGGACATATCGATTGCGGTTGCGGCCATGGCGCGCTGCGCCACCCGATCGGCTGGTCGCTGGTCGCCCGCAATGCCGCGCTCGCCGCTTTGCTCGGCCTGCGCCTCGCCTTCACGCCATCCTTCACCGCGATGGATATGGCTACAGCGCTGGCCGGCGGCATCGCCATCGCGCTGCTCTGCCTGCTGTTCCAGTCGCTGTCCGCACTGACCGCTTCTCCCCTCCATCGGAGATAATATGCTGACCTCGCTCATCCTTTCGCAGATCGTCTCCTGGATCGTCATCATCGGCCTGATCGTCGCGCTGCTGGCGCTGGCCCGGCAGGTCGGCGTGCTGCACATCCGCGTCGCTCCGGCCGGCGCGCTCGCCACCGCCGGCGGCCCGACCGTGGGCAGCGCCACCGGCCCGATCGCCACGCTGGACCTCAACGGCAAGCCCGTGACCATCGGCGGCCATGCCCATGGCGCGAAGCTGCGCCTGCTGCTGTTCGTCTCCGCCCAATGCCCGCTGTGCAAGGCGGTGATCCCGATGGCGACCAGCTTCGCCCATGCCGAGCGCGTCGCCCTGACCTTCGTGGGCGATGATGATGTCGCCGCCCAGCGCGCGATGATCGCGCAGCACGGGCTGGACGGCTATGCCTTCGTCAATGGCCCCGAAGTCGGCCAGGCCTATGGCGTCGCCAAGCTGCCCTTCGCGGTGCTGCTGGACGGTGAAGGCGCGATCCTGTCCAAGGGGCTGGTCAACAGCCGCGAGCATCTGGAAAGCCTGATCATCGCGCATGAAATGGGCATCAACACGGTGCAGGATTATATCGGCAGCCTGAAGGCGCAGGCGGCGTAAAATAGCAAGTGGGGGCAAGACCGATGAAAAAGTTCAATGCCGATGCGCTGGGGGAAAAGCTGCTGCGCAAATTCGCCGGCGGTTCCTCGCGCCGATCGATGCTGACGCGGCTGGGGGCCGCACTGGTGGCCGCCCCCGCCTTCCCGTTGCTGCCGGTCAGCCGGGCCGAGGCGGCCAAGCCCGACCGATCGCCCGAGGCGAAGACCAATTTCGCCCGCACCGCCCAGACCAAGGACGAAACCAAGTGCGACTATTGGCGCTATTGCGCGATCGACGGGGCGCTGTGCACCTGCTGCGGCGGCGGCATCCATAGCTGCCCGCCGGGCGCGGAGCCGTCCCCGGTCAGCTGGGTCGGCACCTGCATCAACCCGGACGATGGCAAGGCCTATCTGATCGCCTATCGCGACTGCTGCGGCAAACCCGCTTGCGGCCAGTGCGGCTGCGACAATACCGACCGCGAAACCCAACTCTACATGCCCCAGCTCAACAATGACGTGATCTGGTGCTTCGGCACGACCAGCATGGAATATCATTGCTCGACCGCCGTGCTGGTGGGCGCCGCAAGCTGAGGCCGTCATCATGTCTTCGTTCGCTTCGAGCGAAGTCGAGGAAGTCGGAGCATTGTGCTTTGAATAACACCCGTTCGGCCCTTCGACTTCGCTCAGGAGAGCCTGTCGAAGCCCTGTCCTGTTCTAAAAAGAAGTACAGCCCCCTGCGGCGTCGCTCAGGACAGGCTCAGGGCGAACGGATGGTGTGAGTAGATAAGAAGAATGTCGGCCCCGGTTTCCCGCCTGTTCCGCCCACTCGTCGGCGCCGCCCTGCTCCTGCTCGGCGCGACCGTGGGCCTGCGCGCCGCGCTGCCGCCGATGGGCCTGCTGCCCTCCGCGATCACCGACCCAGACATGGCCCGCGCCGACTATGTCGAACAATGCGCTGGCTGCCATGGCGTGAACGGCAGCACCGCGCCCGCGCAACTCCCCGAATTGCGCGGCCGGGTCGGCTGGTTCCTCTGCACGCCACAGGCCCGCGCCTATCTCATCCGCCTGCCCAATGTCGCCAACAGCCGGATCAAGGATAATCAGCAACTGGCCGACATGATGAACTATGTCGTCTTCGGCCTGGGCGGCGCCAGCGCGCCGCAGGGCGCCGCCCCCTTCACCGCCGACGAAGTCGCGCGCGAACGGCAGCATGCCCTCTCCACCACCACGCTGAGCGCCGAACGCGCCAGCCAGGTCGAATCCGCCATCCGCACCTGCAAAGCCCCCGCTTCCCTCCGCCTGCTCTATCCGGGACAGAAGGGATAAGGCGGTCAGGGACGGCAAAGCTGAATTGGGGAGGGAAGGCGACGGGCCGCTTTCGGCGCAGAAAATGCGATAGCTACCGTTGCCAACCTGATATTGTCGGCAGCCGACCCCATTGCGGTCACCCCCCTGTTGGTTCAAACATTGTGAGCGGGGAGGCTGCATGAAACATCTACGTGCATGGACGATGGCAGTAGGAATAGCGGCTTTCACTCAGCTTGCATCTCCGGTGCTAGCCACAGAAGATGATGAGATGATCGCCGAGCGCATCCATTCCACCTTGCCGCTTTACACCTTCGATTGGGAGCAGACTTGGCCACGAAGTTTCTCATCGGGTGATGACTTTGGATGCACATCCCGTGTCGCATTTGGTGATTGGCACTTCACTCCGAACCCAGATAGCGATTCTGCGGAGGAACGCTGGGAAAGCTTTGCCAACTATGGCGTTTTCCACTGTGCCGCAATTATGCGAACTTCCAGTGAGCAGGCTGATTTAGATGAAGCCAAATGGGAATATGGCTTCTTTGTCCGGCTAGGAACAACCCGAAAAGGCTCAACTAAATGGGAGCTATGGGCTCTCCAAAAGGGAACTGTCCCCGGAAGTGAATACACACTGCTAGCACGCCAGCCAGAGGAGGCCATGATTGAGCGGTTCACTGTGCTACAGCAGCGTTGTCCTACCGGAACGCAACTTCAGGCCAAGGGTCTCGATATCTGGTTAACTCGTTATTGTGCGATCAACTCACGCGGCGAATTGCTTTCGTTGGCTCGCAAAATGTTGTCACTGCCACCGCTGGGCGTGATTGAGAGGGTGGTTAAGGCTGATTGATGCAGATGTGTGGGGTAATCGCTGACCATCAGAGTCGTCAAACTGAGCTAAACACATGACCGCATTCAAACACCTTGACTTGGCCGTCCAACGTCAGAAGAGCTGTCGCTCTGCGCCAAATGAATAGAAAACGCAGAGCGAGAATGGCATCCCTCTCTGCGCCTCTGCGCGAATTTTCCTTCCTTTCGATTCACGCGGAGGCGCGAAGACGCGGAGGGTTTGCGCAACCCCTCCGCGTCTTCGCGCCTCCGCGTGAACAATATGCACTCCCTACAGCGCCACTCCAGCGATCAGCCGCTTCCGCTTAAACCGATCACTCCCATGCCCCATTGCCCCAAATGCAAACCGCCGCCGGACCTCCCGGTCCAGCGGCGGCACGCATACCCCATCCCGGCAAGCTCAGAATTTCTGGCCGAAACGCAGGCCGAAAAATTGCGGCTTGATCGTGAAGGTACGTGAGGAATTGGCGCAGAAGTCGATCGAGCAGAAGGTATTCTTGGTCAACTGCCCGCGCTTGTCGAAGGCGTTTTGCAGGAAGAAGCTGAGCGTCCAGTTGTCCTTCTTGATCCCGCCGGAGAAATCGAAGCTGATGAAGCCCTTCGTGCTGCCCAGCAATTCGTTGGCGTTGACGTTCAGATCCTGCGTCGCCCCGGTCTGGTAGAGCGCCGCCCCCTGAAGGAAGCCGCTATAGTCGCCCAGCATCGTATCGTAGCGGATCGATGTCGTGCCCTTGAACCGGGGCTGTCGTGGCAAGCGCGTGCCATCATCCGCCGCAACCGTCGGAATCGGCGGATTGCCTTCAGTGAAGGTGCCCTGCGAACAGGTCGACAACTGCGAAATGGACTCTGTTTCGGCATTGACCGCGAAATTGCAGAAATCGCCCTTCAGCTTTGCGTCATTAAAGGCGCCCGACGAACTGATGGTGATCTTGCCCAGCTTCAGGCTGGCATCATATTCGATGCCCCTCACTTCCGCCTTGCCCGCATTGCCGGTCATGCCCGCGCCCTGCGCACCGGCAACGACCACGCCATACTGGATATTGTTCCACTTTTCGAAGTAGATGGCGGCGTTCAGGCGGAAGATATTGTTCCAGGTCGTTTTCACGCCCAGCTCATAATTGGTCAGCGTTTCCGATTCGAACGAGGGAACTTCAGCCAGGAAGGATGGCTTCGTCGCCGTGGCGCGAATACGCAGCGGCCGGTTGAAACCACCAGGGCGGAAGCCGGTCGAATAATTGGCATAGATCATCTTGTCGGGCGTGATTTGCCAGTCGACCGCGACCTTGTGGGTTTCGCCATTTTCCTTGTAGCGACCCGTCCGGTCATCCGCGAGCGGATTGGTGTTGAGGCAGGTCAAGCGCTGATCGGCCGGCAAGGGGGTTTCGCATCCTACACCTGCTGCCGACGCCGCCACACCGGCAAAGCCGACGACCGAATAATCCGTCCAGAAATAGCGGACGCCGCCCGTCACCTTCACGGTCGGCGTGATGTTGTAATGGCCTTCGGCGAAGATCGCCTTGTCATGATAAAGCTGGTTCTGTTCGACGATATAATAGCCATCGCCCTTCGCCGCCGGGTTGCCGACGACCATCGTGCCGCCAGCGGACTCCGGAATGCCAAAGCCGTCCAACGTGGTTTCATTGCCGTCGCAGACATCCTCGACCACCGAATAGGCGCAGGCCGCGGTATAGCCCACGACATTTTCCAGCCCGCGGATCGCATAATAGGTGTTCAGCTTGTTCGACTGCCGCTGATAGAAACCGCCGATCGTCACGTCGAACGGCCAGCTCTTCGGCGTGGAAATGCGCAATTCCTGCGTGAATTTGTTCCGTTTGGTATTGGCATGATAATATTGCGTCGGATCGAGCAGGGTGGTGCATTTCAGGCTGTCGCCCGACCCGGTACAACCGGCCGCATCGAAAAATTGCAGATAGCTTTCATAGCCGCCGCCAAAGCCGTCATAGGTGACGGTGTAATAGGTATAGTCGTTCAGCGTGCGGGTGCGCCGCTTGAAGTAACCGGTGGCCGAAACCACCTCGAAATCGCCGATATGGCCGTGGATCGACAGCGCCGCCTGATACCAGCGGTCGTCATTCTTCGTCTGGTCATAGTCATGGACTTCCAGATCGCCGACGCGCGGATCATAGCCGAAATAGCCGTTCGCGACCTGCTTCTGCGCGGTGATGGACGGGTTGAACGACCATCCGTCGACCGGCTCCCACAGCAATTGCAGGCGCCCGCCAAATTCCTTGATCGTGTTATAGTCGTCCTTGGCGATGTCGCTATTGTCGAGATTATAGAAGGTCAGCGGGTTGGTATCGCCCAGATTATAGACGGCCGGATCGCCATTGTTCAGCGTGCCGTTGTTAGGCTTATTGTCGATATAGCCGCCATCGCGCCGGTAATAGCCCATGGCGCGGATCGCCAGCGTATCGCTGACCGGCACGTTGACATAGGATTCGATCTGCCCGCCGAAATCGCCCTTGCCATATTTATTGGCTTCGACGTCATAACCGAATTCGAACTTGTCCAGATTGGGCTTGTTGGTGATCAGGCGGATCGTGCCCGACAATGACCCGGCACCATAGAGCGTGCCCTGCGGCCCGGACAGCGCCTCCACGCGCTCCATGTCATAGGCATGGATATCGGGCACTTGCGTCCCGGTGATGGGGATATCGTGCAGATAATAGCCGACCGAGGCATAGGCGCCGCCCGCCGGCACGATGCCGCGGAAGAAGGCGGTGTTGCGGCCCGGCCCGATGCCCTCGAACGACACGGACGGCAGCAGCGCGGCAAAATCGCTCAGTCCCTTGACCTGCCGCTGCGACAGCACTTCGGCGCCCAGCGCCTGCATGGAAATCGGGACTTTCTGGATGCTCTGCGCGCTGCGCGTCGCCGTCACCACGATTTCGCCCAGGCCCTGCTCTTCGGCGGCCTGCGGCGCGGTCGTTCCGGCGGGTTCCTGCGCTGATGCCATACCGGGGGAACCAAGCCCCGCCAGGATGGTGGTCACGCCCAGTATCTTCATCAAATGCGACCGGCGATGAGACTGGCTTCTCATATTATCTGGACTCCCCCTGTAGAAACGAAGCCTCCCTTGTCGCTCTCCCATCCCACGGTTTGCCCGTGTGCTTATGACGCAATGCACCCTGCCCTTGCGGACATGTTCGATCCCGGCCGCCGCAAGAGCACATGCTCCCGCAGCCGGAAGCAAATCCCTGCTTCCGAGCCTGCCGCACCACGACGCGGCTTTATCAATGTCTCTTTAAACCCCTTGAACTTCCGTCATTCCATGACGCTCGTCCAACTTTGATAATGCTGTTACGCAGGCAGGAGTCAACAGCTTAATTTGGGGCCTTCCAACAGCATCATTGCGCGGCTGCAAAATCCTGTTCATGGTGCGATGCGGAAGGAAATTAGGACATGATGGCAAGCGTCGGCACGCTCTCCGGTTCCGCCACGATGCAGCAGGCGCTGGGGCAGGCGGCGCGCCATCTGGACACGGAACCTGCGCGCGCGCTGGCACAGGCCGAAGCGATCCTGCGGCAGGCGCGCGGCCTGCCCCCCGCCGAACTGATCGCCTGTCAGGCGCTGCGCCGTCTGGGCCAGACACAGGCCGCGCTGGCCCGCCTCACCGCCCTTGCCCGTACGGAGGCGCGCATCCCCGCCGTGCTATGGGAACTGGCGCAGGCGGCGGACGAGGCAGGCGACACCGGCCGCGCAATCGCCGCCCTCGACAGCCTGACCCGGCAGCAACCCGGCGTCGCATCCGGCTGGTTCCTGCTCGCCACCCAGTTGCGCAAAGCGGGGCGGGATCAGGACGCCTGGCGCGCCGACCTGTCAGGCATCCACGCCTCGACCCGCGACCGCGCCCTGCTGGAAGCGGCGGTCGCCATGCGCGAAGAGCGGCTGGATGAAGCCGAAGCGATGCTCGCCAGCCGCGACGATCCGCCCGCCATCCGCCTGCGCGGCGAAATCCTCTGGCGGCGCGGCGACATGACGGCGGCGCTGGAACAGGTGCGCCACGCGGTAGAGAGCGCCCCCGGCTTCGATCTCGCCCGCGACTTCCTCGTCCGCCTGCTGCTCCAGACCAACAGCCTGTCGCAAGCGCTCGACCATGCCGAAATCCTGCAATCCTCCCCGATCCCCAATCCGGGTTACGCCCTGCTCAAGGCATCGGTGCTGGTGCGACTGGGCGACCAGACCGGCGCGAAGCTGATCTATGAAAGGCTGCTGGCGGCCAAGGCGGACCAGCCGCAGGTCTGGCAAAATCTCGGCCATGCGCTGAAAACGCTGGGCGAGCAGAGCGACGCCGTCCACGCCTATCGTCAGGCGGTCGGGCATCAGCCGACCATGGGCGAAGCCTGGTGGAGCCTTGCCAACCTCAAAACGGTGACGCTCGACCACGCCGATATCGCGACGATGGAACAGGCGCTCGCCACGCTGGAACCGGAGGCGGAAAGCCGCGCGGAGGATATTTTCCACCTCCATTTCTCACTCGGCAAGGCGCTGGAGGATGCGGGCGACTATCCCGCCGCCTTCGCCCATTATGACCGGGGCAACCGCCTGCGCCGGACGATGGTTCTGCACGATGCCGACAGCTTCGCCGCTGAGGTGCAGGCGACCGCCGCCGCCTTCACCGCGCCCGTCCTGGCCGCCAGCGGCCCCGGCGGCTGCCCCGCGCCCGACCCGATCTTCATCGTCGGCCTGCCCCGTTCCGGATCGACTTTGGTCGAACAGATCCTCTCCAGCCACAGCCAGGTCGAAGGCACGATGGAATTGCCCGATCTGATGGCGATCGCCGGCCGCCTGCAATCGCGCGTAGACGACGGCGAATTTGCCGATTTCGCCACGATGATCGCGTCCCTCACCCCCGCTGACCGAACCCGGCTGGGCGAGGAATATCTCGACCGCACCCGCATCCACCGCCAGAGCGACAAGCCCCATTTCATCGATAAGCTGCCCAACAACTGGCAGCATGTCGGCCTGATCCAGTTGATCCTGCCCAATGCAAGGATCATCGACGCGCGCCGTCACCCGATGGGCTGCTGTTTCTCGGGCTGGAAACAGCATTTCGCGCGCGGCCAGTCCTTCACCTACGACCTGACCGATATTGGCCTTTATTATCGCGCCTATGTCGGCCTGATGGCGGATTTCGACGCGGCCCTACCCGGCCGGGTCCATCGCCTGTTCTACGAACGCATGGTCGCCGACACGCCGGGCGAAGTCGCACGCCTGCTCGATCATCTGGGCCTGCCGTTCGAGGAGGCCTGCCTGTCCTTCTGGCGCAACAAGCGCGCCGTGCGCACCGCCAGTTCCGAACAGGTGCGCCAGCCCATCTACACCGACGGCGTCGACCACTGGCGCCATTTCGCGCCATGGCTGACCCCGCTGCAAGAAGCGCTGGGACCAGTCCTGCCCGCCTACCCCGATGCGCCGCAGGTGGTCTAAACAGACCGGAACGGTTCCGTTCCGACGCCATTGACTTGGGCAGCCTTGCCTCGATCCACCCCGTCATTGCGAGCGGAGCGAAGCAATCCAATGGTGCGCCGTGGATTGCTTCACTGCGCTCGCAATGACGACCCTGTATGAGCGACACACGCCGCATGACCGAACATATCTCTCATGATAGCATTATTTCATGACCAATCTTTCCACCCTCGATGCCCTCGACCGCCGTATTCTCACGGAGTTGCAGCGGGACGCCACGCTCAGCAATGCAGAACTGGCCGATCGGGTGGGCAGCACCGGCCCGTCCTGCTGGCGCCGGGTCCGCGCGTTGCAGGATCAGGGCCTGCTTCGCCGCGCGGTGTGGCTCGCCGATCCCCATGCTCTGGGTCAGGGCGTCATCGTGCTGTGCCATGTCCGCATGAAGGAATTTTCGGGCGAGGCGATCGCCGCCTTCGAGGATTTCGTGCGCGGCCATGAACAGGTGATGGAATGCTATTCCATGTCGGGCGAGTGGGATTATCTGATGCGGGTCGTGGCGTCGGACGTCGCCGACTATGAGCATTTCCTGATGCGCACCCTGCTCAAACATCCCTCGGTCGCGGGCGCCTCTTCCCAATTCGCTTTGTCGACCACCAAATATGAAACGGCGCTTCCCGTCCGATAGGGCGAACGCCCCCCATCCGGTCCCGTTCCGGGTGCGCCGCACCAATTTTCTCCTTGCCCCGGCGGCATTCCCATGCACAAAGCTTGCCAAATAGCCGCGCGCGACCCAATTCCCCCGCACAGGGTCGACTGGCTGCAAGGATGAACGAATGGACGACGTGACGACCCAGGACAGGACGGAGGCCACCCGGCCGCAAATCCCGCAGGAAGTGGGCGAAGGCCTGTCGGTCATTTCAATCGCGAAAAGCTATGACAAGCGCGCGGTGCTGACCGATGTGTCGCTGACCGTGGGCAAGGGCGAAGTGGTCGGCCTGCTCGGCCCCAATGGCGCGGGCAAGACGACCTGCTTCTATTCGGTGATGGGGCTGGTGCGCCCGGACCATGGCCGGATCGTGCTCGACGGACAGGATATCACCAACCTGCCCATGTATCGCCGCGCGATCCTGGGCCTGGGCTATCTGCCGCAGGAAACCTCCATCTTCCGCAGCATGACGGTGGCGCAGAATATCGGCGCGGTGCTGGAACTGGCCGAACCGGACAAGGCAGCGCGGGAAGCGCGGCTGGAACAGCTATTGTCCGAGTTCGGACTGGCGCGGCTGCGCGATTCGGCGGCGATGGCGCTGTCGGGCGGTGAACGCCGCCGCTGCGAGATCGCCCGGGCGCTGGCGGCCAACCCGTCCATCGTGCTGCTGGACGAACCCTTTGCCGGCATCGATCCGCTCTCCATCGCCGACATTCGCGATCTGGTGAAGGATCTCAAGACGCGCGGCATCGGCGTGCTGATCACCGACCATAATGTCCGCGAGACGCTGGAAATCGTCGACCGCGCCTGCATCATCTACAGCGGTCAGGTGCTGTTCGCCGGCAGCCCGACCGAACTGGTCGCCAATGCCGACGTCCGCCGCCTTTATCTGGGCGAGAATTTCCAGCTTTGATATGAGCGCGCCGATCCCCTTGATCGCATATTGGGGCGGCCCATCCACTGTCGTCACCCTGAACTTGTTTCAGGGTCCATTTTGCCACAGCCAGAGTCCGTGGGGGGCGAAGCATAAGATGCGGATGGGCGCCCACCCCAAGCATAATGCACCTCCGCCCATGTCTGCTGCTGCCGCACCATGGATGCTGAAACAAGTTCAGCATGACGGTGAAGGAGAGACTGCATAATGGCGCTCGGGCCGCGCCTCGACATCCGCCAGAGCCAGTCTCTGGTGATGACGCCGCAGCTCCAGCAGGCGATCAAGCTGCTGGCGCTCTCCAATCTGGAGATCGAGGCGTTCGTCGCGGGCGAACTGGAAAAGAACCCGCTGCTCGAATCCGGCGGCGGCGATGATGGCTCGCCCATACCTGACGGCATCGACCGGGACGTGGAACAGCCCACCCTTTCTGCCGAAACCGGCGGCGCAGACGATCTGATCGCGCAGGGCCTTGGCGGCGCGGATAATCCACTGGACGTCGATCATGGCGCCGATACCTTCATCGATGACGGCCCGGCCGATCAGGCGGCGATGGGATCGGGCGGGGGCGGCATGGATGCACTGTCGGGCAGCTATAGCGAGGATGCGCCCGACTTCGACAGCTTCGCCGCGCCCGATGTCGGACTTCAGGTGCACCTGATGGATCAGGCCCGCGCCGCGCTGGGCGACATGGACCTGATCATCGCGATCCAGCTGATCGGCCAGATCGACGATGCCGGCTATCTGGAGGCCAATCTGCTCCAGACAGCCCATGCGCTGGGCGTCCCGCTCCATGATGTGGAACGGGTGCTGGGCGTCATCCACGATTTCGATCCCACCGGCGTGGGCGCCCGCAGCCTGTCCGAATGCCTCGCGCTTCAGGCGAAGGAAGCCGACCGCTACGATCCCTGCATGGCCCGGCTGCTGGCCAATCTCGACCTGCTGGCCAAAGGCGCGCTGCCGCAGCTACGCCGCATCTGCGGCGTGGATGAGGAGGATATGGCCGACATGATCGCCGAACTGCGCGGCTATGATCCCAAGCCCGGCCTGCGCTTCGCCAGTGATCGCGCCGCACCGGTCACGCCCGACCTGTTCGTGCGCCCGGTCAAGAGCGGCTGGGCGATCGAGATCAACAGCGCCACTTTGCCCCGCGTGCTGGTGAACCGCAGCTACTATGTCGAACTGTCGCACGGCCCGCAGGACAAGAATAGCAAGGCCTGGCTGGCCGACTGCCTCGCCAGCGCCAACTGGCTGGTCAAAGCGCTGGACCAGCGGCAGAAGACGATCATCAAGGTGGCGAGCGAAATCCTGCAACAGCAGGAAGCCTTCTTCCATCAGGGCGTCGCGCATCTGAAGCCCTTGACGCTCAAGTCCGTCGCCGACGCGATCGGCATGCATGAAAGCACGGTCAGCCGCGTCACCTCCAACAAATATCTATCCTGCCCGCGCGGCCTTTACGAACTCAAATATTTCTTCTCCAGCGGCGTCTCCTCCTCGGGCGGCGATGGCGGCGCGGTATCGGCCGAAGCGGTCAAGAGCCACATCAAGGCGCTGATCGGCGCCGAAGATCCGCAGGCCATCCTGTCCGACGACACGCTGGTCGACATGCTCCGCGCCAAAGGCATGGACATAGCCCGCCGCACGGTGGCGAAATATCGCGAGGCGATGGGCATCGGCTCCTCAGTGCAAAGACGGCGGCAGAAGGCGCTCAAGGGCAAGGCGGCTTGATGAACGCTAGAAATAAATGGGAATGGCAGGAAAGAGTCGACAATATATAGCTTTTAGGCTATATCCATGTCATGGCATGGACGGTCGATTTTCACGACGCCTTCGATCGCGAGTTCGACGCTCTGCCGCAATCCGTACAGGACGCCATGGTATCGGTCGCCTTGCTGTTGCAGGAAACTGGCCCTTGGCTGGGGCGACCGCATGTCGATACGTTGGCGGGATCGCGTTATGCCAATATGAAGGAATTGCGCTTCGATGCCAATGATGGGGCTTGGCGTGTGGCCTTCGCATTCGACCCAAAACGACGAGCCATCCTGCTGGTGGCGGGCGACAAGGCAGGCGTGGCGCAGAAACGCTTTTACAAGAGCCTGATCGCAAAGGCGGACAAACGCTTTGCCGATCATCTCGCAGATATGGAAAGATGATAAGATGGGACGCACGCTGGACGAGGTCATGGCTTCCCTCCCCCAGGAACGGCAGGATCGCATCCGCGCCCGCGCGGCGGAGATGCATGCCGAGATCGAAGGACTGAAGGCGCTGCGCAAGCTGGCGCAACGCAGTCAGGAACAGATCGCCCAGAGCCTAGGCATCAAGCAACCCTCGGTCCTCAAGATCGAGCGCCAGACCGATCTCTATCTCTCCACCCTGCGCCGTTTCGTGGAAGCAGCGGGCGGCAAGCTCGAACTGCGCGTCGAACTGCCCGAAACCGGCGCCTTCATCCTGACCGGCATCGGCGAACTCGACACGAAGGACGCGGCCTGAGGCAGGCCGCCACGCTGTCCTACGTCCTTCGTTTACGGCAGAAAAGAACCAACCGCCCACCCCGTCAGACTTTCCGATAGGATCAGCGCCACATAATAAAATGTCACGATCCATGGGAAATATGCGAAGTTAAGCATCGGAAATCCTATTCCCGCCCGCTCCCTATTCCAAAAGTTACGCCCCCTATCACCCCGCGGCCCGCTTGACCCCGCCCCCGCGAGCGGCAAAGGCATCCGGCAACGCCCATCGATAAGGATCGCCCTTTTCCCATGTCCGTCGCCTATCTGAACGGCAGCTATCTGCCGCTGGACGAAGTCCGCATTTCCCCGCTCGATCGCGGCTTCCTGTTCGCCGACGGTATTTACGAAGTCGCCGCCGTAATCGAAGGGCGGCTGATCGACAGCGCCAGCCATCTCGCCCGGCTGGAACGCTCCACCGCCGCGATCGGCATCAGCCTGCCGATGTCGCTGGACGCGATCGAGGCGGCACAGAAAGAACTGGTCGCCCGCAACAGCCTGTCGCAGGGGCTGGTCTATCTCCAGATCACCCGCGGCGCCGACACCACCCGCGACTTCATCGCCCCCACCGACCTGCAACCGACCCTGTTCATGTTCGTGCAGGACAAGAATTTCGTCGACATGCCCGCCGCGACGACCGGCATCGCCGTCGCCACCATGCCCGACCAGCGCTGGGCGCGGCGGGACATCAAGAGCGTAGGCCTGCTCGCCCAGGCGATCGCCAAGCAGGTCGCCAAGGATGCCGGCGCGCAGGAAGCCTGGATGATCGAGGACGGCTTCGTTACCGAAGGCGCCTCCTCCACCGCCTTCATCGTCACCGACGAAGGCATCGTCACCCGCCCCTACAGCCAGTCGGTGCTGGCAGGCTGCACCGGCGCGGCGCTCACCGCGCTGGCGGAGGAAAGCGGCCTGGCGGTCATCCGCCGCCCCTTCACCATTGCCGAAGCGCTCGCCGCGAAGGAAGCCTTCATGACCAGCGCGTCGACCTTCTGCCTGCCGATCGTCCGGATCGACGGCCAGAACGTCGGCGACGGCACGCCCGGCCCGGTCGCCACCCGCCTGCGCGCCCTCTATATCGACTTCGCCCGCGCCACGGCGGTTTGAGGGAATGACTCCATAATGGAGTGATCTGCGCGCGCCCTACGGAACGACAGGAAATTTCCTCCGCCCTGCCGCCAATATGGTGGCAAGGTGGAGGAAAAGCGGCGCCAGCCACCGCCGCACAGGGTCAAATCCCGCCTTCCGGTCCAGTTTATCTTCATAACGGCCCTTTATCGGGCTGATCCGATCCGTTCTTGCTTTAGTCTCAGGAACGAAGATAGAACGGGACTCGGATCATGATGGAAGATTTTTCCTACGCCCTCCCCGCCGGCGGTCAGGCCGATCCGGTTGCCGCGCCCGATGCGCGCAGCAGCCTGCTCGTACTGGCCGACCGGATCGATCGCGACGCGCTGGAACCGGTGGCGCAGGCGGCCGGTCTGCGGTTGCTGGGCGTCACCCCGCTGGCCGACGCCATGGCCCGGCTGGATGCGCAGAGCCAGTGCGATACGCTGCTGCTCTTCTGCCCCGCCGCCATGCCGATGCTGGAGCAGCTTCTGGTCCAGATCGAAACCCAGGCGATCCACACCGGCATGGCCGTCATATTGGTCACGGGCGGGGAAACGGTCGAACTCGCCTTCGCCTGCCTGCGCAGCCCCCATTCGCAACTGCTCTGCGACCCTGATCGCACCGAACTGGCGGCCGCCTTGGTCACCGCACGCCAACAGCGCCCCGTAATCGACCGCGTGCATGAGGGCGATCGGGACAGCGTCCGGCTGCAACAGTTGAGCGAGGAAGTCGCCCGCCTCGCCCGCACCATCGACGTCCTGACCCAGCGCAGCCACCTCAGCGCCGTACCCAGCTTCGACCTTGGCCCGCGCATGGCCGACCGGCCGAGCGACTATATCGGCATGCCCGCGCTTTCCCCGATCGGCGCCGTCCCGCAAGCAACGCCGGCCGACAAACCCACCCCCGCCGTCACCGGTTCGCAAATTCGCGACATGCTGCGCGCCCGCCGCATCCGCGCCGATTTCCTGCCCGGCGACCTGTTTGCCGATCCGGCCTGGGATATGCTGCTCGACCTGTTCGCCGCCCGACTGGAACAGGAACGGGTGTCCGTCTCCAGCCTGTGCATCGCCGCCGCCGTGCCACCGACCACGGCGCTGCGCTGGATACGCATCCTGACTGACAAGGGGCTGGTCGAACGACAGGCCGACCCGCTCGACGGCCGCCGCGTTTTTATCGCCCTGGCACAGGATGCCGCCGACTCCCTCGCCCGCTGGTTCGGCGCCAGCCGCCGTTTCCTCAGCAATTGATGCTCAGCGCTTGACCGCCGCGCTTTTTCGCCTAGATAGGCGCTTCCCGAACAGGGGGCGATTAGCTCAGTTGGTAGAGCGTCTCGTTTACACCGAGAATGTCGGCGGTTCGAGCCCGTCATCGCCCACCAGTTTCGCCGGAAGCCGTCCGGGGGGCGGCTTCCGGCGAAACTCCCGAGCGATAGCGAGGGCCCGGCCTTCAGAGCCCGTCCGTGGGACGGGCGGGCCGAAAAACTCAGCAGCAGCATCAAGACCGATGGGATTCGGCAAGCGCATCACGGTCCGGTGGGAAGCAAAAGCGGAAACCCTACGATCAATAGTCAGAATCGTCCAATCCCGCATGCCGTCAACGCCCGGATGACGCCGCTTTCGGCTCCGGCGGAAAGCAGGTCGTGCAGCGGCGCCAGCAGGTGACGCCCGGCATCGCCTTTGCCGGGGTCAGGCCGCGTTCGGGGGTGAGGCCGGCCAATATGGCGGGCGAAATGCCTTCGGGGGCGGCGCGATTATGGCACATCAGACAACCGCGCACATATTTGGCGCGGGTGAGGCCGCTATGATCCTCCTGCGCATGAAGTGCGCCGGGCAGAAGGAGCAGGCCCGCAAGCAGCAGCCTGCGCGTCCGCGCGCCGGTCACGCCAGCAACTCGACATCCCAATAGAGCCAGTCGCGCCAGCTTTCGTGCAGATAGCCGGGCGGGAAGGCGCGGCCATGTTCCTGCAATTGCCAGCTGGTCGGCCGGATCGGCTGGACATGCAGCTTCATGCCCGCTTCCTTCGGCGTGCGGCCGCCCTTTTTGAGGTTGCAGGGCGAACAGGCGGTGGCGACATTTTCCCATGTCGTGCGCCCGCCTGCGCGGCGTGGCACGACATGGTCGAAGGTCAGGTCATGAGTGACGCCGCAATATTGGCAGGAAAATTTGTCGCGCAGGAACAGGTTGAACCGGGTGAAGGCGGGATGTTCGGACGGCTTCACATATTGTTTCAGCGCGATCACCGAGGGGATCTTCATTTCCAGACTGGGGCTGTGAACCTGTCGTTCATAGCTGGAGATGATGTCCACCCGATCCAGAAACACCGCCTTGATGGCGGTCTGCCAGGGCCACAGGCTCAACGGATAATAGCTGAGCGGCGTGTAATCCGCATTCAACACCAGCGCCGGACAATTTTCCGGATGTCGTATAAGGTCGGGATGGTACATAGAAACCTTCTTCCCCCTTGGCCGCCGCCGCTGATCCGCCAGCAACGTGACAAGGGCATGACAGCATTAACGAATATCATCCGTCAAGAGCCTGTATGACTCATCTTGCCGCACCACAGCATATGGTGACCCGCTTCGCCCCCAGCCCCACCGGCAGGCTGCATCTGGGCCATGGCTGGTCGGCGCTGCTGGCGCTGGACATGGCCCGCGCGGCGGGCGGCGCCTTCCGGCTGCGGATCGAGGATATAGACGGCACCCGCAGTCGTCCCGAGCATGTCGCGGGGATAGTGGAAGACCTGCGCTGGCTGGGCGTGGACTGGGATAGCGAGATCGTCTTCCAGTCGCAGCGGATCGACCATTATGAGGCGGCGCTGGACCGGCTGCGCGCCATGGACCTGCTCTATCCCTGTTTCTGCACCCGCGCCGATATTCAGGCCAGCCTGACCGCGCCGCACGGGCCGGAGGGGCTAGCCTATCCGGGGACGTGCCGGGGACTGGACGAAGCGGAGCGCGCGCGCCGGATCGCGGCGGGGGAAGCGCATGCGTGGCGGATCGATATGGCAAAGGCGGTGGCGCAGGCGGGGCCGTTGACATGGCGCGCGCTGCCCCTCCCGTCATTCCCGCGAAAGCGGGAACCCTTCGCCCAGCCTGCTGCCATAGAGACAGGACGAGAGATGGATCCCCGCCTTCTCGGGGATGACGATGTAAGGGAGGATGGCCCGCACATCGCTCACCCCCTCGCCCATGGCGATGTCGTGCTGGCGCGCAAGGATGCGCCGGCCAGCTATCATCTGTCCTGTACGCTGGACGATGCGGCGATGGGCGTGACCCATGTGCTGCGCGGGGACGACCTGCGCAATGCGACCGATATCCACCGCCTGCTTCAGGCGCTGCTCGACCTGCCCTCCCCCGCCTATCTCCACCATCCGCTGCTGGTGGGGCCGGATGGCCGGCGGCTGGCCAAGCGGGACGGATCGATCGCGCTGGCCGATCTGCGGGCGCAGGGGGTCGATCCGCACGCGCTGGCGGCCGACCTGCGCGCCAGGCGCTTTCCCATTGGCATCGCGCTCGCAAGCGCCTAGCATCGCGTCCATGACTACGATCCTCGTCATCGCCCTGATCCTGGCCATGATCGCGACTCTGGTCGCGCTGGTCCGCGGCATCATCGCCTTCCTCCAGACGACCAAGGAGGATTTGAACGCGCCGGAAGGCAGCGGCCCCAGCCCTGCGCGGTTGAAACAGAACAAGATGATGATGAACCGCATCCTGTTTCAGGCGGGCGCGGTGATCATCGTCGCGATCCTGCTGATGTCCAAGGGCCACGGCTAGAGGTCCGTCCTCCCCGCTCGCGGGGAGGTGGCAGCCCGAAGGGCTGACGGAGGGGGCGGGCCACAGGATGCGTTGTTGCGCCAGGAGGCGAACCCCCTCCACCACCGCCTACGGCGGCGGTCCCCCTCCCCTTGCAGGGGAGGATTTTAGAAGGATCGCCAGCACTCAACTCGCACACATCAAGGACCAAGCCGATGGTCAAGCTGAACAAGATCTACACCCGCACCGGCGACAGTGGCACCACCGGTCTGGTCGACGGATCGCGCCTGCCCAAACATGCGCCGCGCATGCAGGCGGTGGGCGATGTCGATGAGACGAACAGCGCGATCGGCCTGGCCATCGTCGCCATGGGCGCCCGGCCGGAAAGTCGCTGGCTGACCATGATCCAGAACGACCTGTTCGATCTGGGCGCAGACCTTGCCACCCCGATTCCCGAGGGCGCGGACGAACCCTGGGCGCTGCGCATCATCGCGGGGCAGGTCGACCGGCTGGAGCAGGAAATCGACAGGGTGAATGCCGGTCTCGCCCCGCTGGACAGCTTCATCCTGCCGGGCGGATCGCCTGCCGCCGCCGCCGTCCATCTGGCCCGCGCGATCACCCGCCGGGCCGAACGCAGCGCCACCGCCGCTGCGGCAGAGGTCGCGCTCAACCCGCATGCGCTGGCCTATCTCAATCGCCTGTCCGACCTGCTGTTCGTGCTGGCGAGGCGGCTGAACGATAATGGCGCCGCCGACGTCAAATGGGTGCCTGGCGCCTCCCGCTAAAAGTCGGACGCGGCGCAACAACACGGCTCGACTCGCCCGCCACACGCTTTGTCCGGTAGCGGCGCGTTAACCCTGTTTCTTCAGCATGCGTTTAGACCCGTCCCCGGACATGCCTTCAGCAGTCGCACAATAAACGGGGGATGCCGTGCAATTCTATCTTGCCACGTCTTTTATTTTTCCACGATCTCTGCGCTTGCGCCTCTTCACCCTCTGCTTCGTCGCCACCCATATGCCGTTGCTCGGCTATCTGGTCTGGGGGCTTTCGACCGGCCGCATCGCGCTGGCGGAGTTCATACTGCTGACGCTCGCCACCGTGGTCGGCACCGCCATCGCCCTGTTCGGCATCGGCGCGCTGCTTAATCCGATCCATGCGCTGGCCGATGCGCTGCATGAAGCGAAGGAGGAAGGCGTCGCCCTGCCCGAAGTGGGCGACGTGATCCAGACGCTCTATGCCGGGGTCCAGCGCGTCGCCAGCGCGACCCGCGACCGGATGGAGGATCTGCATCAGGCCGCGCATGAAGACCCGCTGACCGGCATCGCCAATCGCCGGGGTTTCCTGGCAGAACTGGACGCGCTGCCGCCCGAGCGGCGCCGCGGCTGCATCGCGATCATCGACATCGACTATTTCAAGCGGGTCAACGACCTGAAGGGTCATGAGGAAGGCGACCGGGTGCTCGCCGCCTTCGCCACGCGCCTGTCCGCGCTGATGCGCCGGGTCGATCTGGTCGCGCGCTGGGGCGGCGAGGAGTTCGCCATCTTCTTCCAGGATTGTATCGAGGATGAGGCAAGCTGGTCGCTGGCCCGCATCGCCAGCCGGATGCGCAGCCACCCGATCGGCGACGTGCATGGCCGCCCGATCAGCTTTTCCGCCGGCATCTGTCGCTGGCATGGCGGCGATCTGGAGGAGACTTTCGCCCGCGCCGACGAAGCCCTGTACGACGCCAAGCAATCCGGCCGCGACCGCATCTGCCGCGCCGCGCCGCTCTTTCAGGAGGTGTGACCCGACAGCAGGCCGGAACCCCCTGCCCCTTCATGCGCTTGTTCAGGCAAGAGAGCGGCGCAACCGTATCGGGAAAGGGCAGGCATGGCCAGAAGCTGGATGGACGCCCATCAGGATGATCTGGAGGAACGCTATCGCGCCGTTCGGGCGCTCAGCGAGGCGCTGACCGCTCCCCTGTCCGATGCCGATGCGACCGTCCAGTCGATGCCCGACGCATCGCCCGCCAAATGGCATCTGGCCCATACAAGCTGGTTCTTCGAGACATTCGTCCTGCGCGATCATGTGGCGGGCTATCGCCCGTTCGACGCGCGCTACGCCTTCCTGTTCAACAGCTATTATGAGGCGGAAGGGCCGCGCCATGCCCGGCCGCAGCGGGGGATGCTCACCCGCCCGACGCTGACTGAGATACGGGCCTATCGCGCCCATGTCGACGCGGCGCTGATCGGCGCGCTGGGCATGGTGCCGCAGGAGGCGCGGGCGCTGGTGACTCTGGGCCTTCAGCATGAGCAGCAGCATCAGGAATTGCTGCTGACCGACCTGCTGCACCTGTTTTCGTGCAATCCGCTTGAACCCGCCCTGTTCAACGCGCCCAGCGCCGCGCCGGTCGACCTGCCGGGGCCGCTCCACTGGATCGAGGGGCGGCAGGGGCTGGTCGAGATCGGAGGGGATGGCCGCAGCGGCTTCGCCTTCGATTGCGAGGGGCCACGGCACAAGGCGGTGCTGCATCCCCACGCGCTGGCGCATCGCCCTATAACCAATGGCGAATGGATCGCCTTCATCGAGGATGGCGGCTATCGCGAGCCTGCCCACTGGCTGTCGGACGGCTGGGCCTGGGTGCAGGCGGAGGCGATCGACAGTCCGCTCTACTGGAAACAGGGGGAAGCGGGCTGGAGCCGCTTCGGGCTGGATGGCCGCCAGCCGGTGAACCCCGCCGCGCCCGTCACCCATATCAGCCTGTATGAAGCGGACGCCTATGCCAGTTGGGCCGGTGCGCGCCTGCCGACGGAAGCGGAATGGGAAAGCGCGGCGCAGAATGTCGCGCCGGTCCATGGCCGGTTGCTGGATGGCGCGGGCTGCCCCCGGCCCTTACCCGCGGAACCGGGCGCCGCGCTAACGCAGATGTTCGGCGATGTGTGGGAATGGACCGGCAGCGCCTATCGCCCGCATCCCGGCTTTCGCGCGGCGGCGGGCGCGGTCGGCGAATATAATGGCAAGTTCATGTCCGGCCAGTTCGTGCTGAAGGGCGGCAGCGCAGCCACCCCGCGCGGCCATGTGCGGGCCAGCTATCGCAATTTCTTCTACCCCCACCAACGCTGGCAGTTCACCGGGCTGCGGCTGGCAAAGGATCTCTAGGCCCCATGCTGCTGACCGACGACAGCCCATCTGTTTCGCGCGCCATCGATCCGGCCTTCCGCCGCGACATAATCGATGGCTTGTCGCGCAGTCCCAAGGCGACGCCGCCCATCTGGTTCTACGACCAGCGGGGATCGGAATTGTTCGAGGATATTACCGGCCTGCCCGAATATTATCCCACGCGGACCGAGACGCTGCTGCTCCAGCGCCATGGCGGCGACGTAGGCGCGGCGGTCGGCGCCGGGCGCGCAGTGGTGGAGTTCGGGGCAGGCAGCGCGCGCAAGACGCCGCATCTGCTGTGCGCGATCGCCCCTGCGGCCTACGTGCCGATCGACATCAGCCGCGATTTCCTGCACGCCAGCAGCGCGGCGCTGGCGCAGGCCTTTCCCGACCTGCCGGTGCTGCCGCTGGTCGGCGACTTCAACGGGCCGCTGCATCTGCCCGACGCGATCGCGGCCATGCCCCGGCTGGGCTTCTTCCCCGGCTCCACCATCGGGAATATGGAGCCGGACGCCGCGGTCGACCTGCTGCGCGCGATGCGGCGCCTGCTGGGGCCGGGCGCCATGCTGCTGATCGGCATGGACCGGATCAAGGACAGGGACCGGCTGGTCGCCGCTTATGATGATGCGCAGGGGGTGACGGCGGCCTTCAACCTCAACCTCCTCACCCGGATCAACCGCGAACTGGAAGGCGACCTGCCGATCGACGGCTTTGCCCATCGCGCCATCTGGAATGACGAGAAAGCGCGGATCGAAATGCATCTGGAAGCGGTGCGGCCGCTGCATTTCCATGTCGCGGGCCAATGCTTCCACATGGCCGTCGGCGAGACGATCCACACCGAAAGCAGCCACAAATATGGCGCCCGCGACGAACGCCTGCTGCTGCGCGCGGGCGGATGGGAACCGACACAGGAATGGACCGATGCGGAAGGATTGTTCGCGCTGGTGCTGGCGGAGGCGGGGTGAGGGGACGGGATGATGGATTGTTCCCATCAGCTTTTACCAACCGCTTACAAAGGGCTGCTTTTTGGAAGCGGTCGTTGACTATCGTGCCAAAGGTGCCACCATCTTTGAATGAGCGTTGAAGAAACCTCCCTTGTGCGGACAGGCAAAATTGCCCTCGTTACAGGAGCGCTCCTATTTACAGCTCTGGCCATTGCACGATCATTGCTCTTTCCAACTCCGCCACCCGCTAAATCGATCGTATTTGGCTGCTACACAACTACCGTTGGATCGCCCATCAGGCTTGAGGCTGACGGAATGGACATACTCCAGAAAAACTTCCCCCGCATTGGCTTCGATTTGGAACGCCACAAGACCGGGATAATACTTGCAGCACAGGCCCCTATTGTCGCTGACCCCGTCAATGGCCGCTATGTCTATCGCATCGCGCGGCTAGGTGGAGGCTGGTTTCTGGATTTCTTCAAAACCGTCAATGGCCATCGTCGTGGTGTTTTTGATGAGCATGAATTGTCAGGATTCACCATGCTGGCCAGTGACGGAAACTATCTTCCGTACGAAAAGGCTCCGATAGAATCCTGCCAAGATGCACGGTCCTGACGGTTTCTTGTTCGGAACCAGGCGGATCGAATCTCACCCCTGCGCGGGGATGACGGTGTGGAGAGTCGCTTATCCCGTAGCCAGCAGCAGATCCCGCAGATCGGTCAAACTCGGCAGCACTTGCGCGCAGGCGAGGACCAGTTCTTCGGTCGGCGGCAGCAGGTCGGGCACCATCACCGTCGCCATGCCCGCCGCGACGGCCGAGCGGACGCCGGCATGGCTGTCCTCCACCGCGACGACATAAGCCGGGTCGACGCCCAGGCGCTGCGCCGCCAGCAGATAGGGCTGCGGATGCGGCTTGGGATGTTCCACATCGCTGCGGGTGACGACCACGTCGAAATAAGGGAGCAGCCCCATCCGCTCCAGCCGCTGCTGGGCGAAGGGGGCGGCGGTCGAGGTCGCGATCGCCATGGGAATGTCGCTCTGCGCCAGATGCGCCAGGATCAGCTCCGCGCCGGGACGGAGCGGAATGCCCGCCTCCACCGCCGCCTCGAACAGCGCGTCACTGTCAGCATAGAAGCGCGCCAGCGGAAAGTCCGGCCCCAGATGGGCGGCCAGCATCCGCTCATTTTCGTCACGATGGATGCCGACCATCGAAAGCAGCAATGCGTCCGACAGCGGCCAGCCGAGCGCCTGTCCGGTTTGCGCGAAGGCGTCCCGATGCACCGCCTCGGTTTCGAGCAAGGTGCCGTCCATGTCGAAGATCACCGCGCGGATCGGGTCCGGCAGGGTGGAGGTGCGGGGAGCAGGGGTGGATTGGCGGAGAGGGTTGGCCATGGTCGCAATATGAGGGCTAAAGATGCAAATTCCATTGCAAAGCACGGTGGCGCGATTGCGTGGGACAAGCCCGTACCACGAATGATTTGGAGCATTGAGCCTTCAATATGACCCGTTCGGCCCTTCGACTTCGCTCAGGAGAGCCTGTCGAAGCCCTGTTCTCTTCTTCAAAAAGTACAGCCCCCTTCGACTGCCTGCCAAGGCAGGCGCTCAGGACAGGCTTCGACAGGCTCGGGGCGAACGGGTATAGATGTGATCTCGATTTTGCGCACGCTGCGCTAACGCGAGATGATGTTGGCTTGACTGACCCGTCATTGCAAGCGGAGCGAAGCAATGACGGCTTAATATGGAAATCGTCCGCTCTACTCGACCACCCCGGCCGACCATGTGGTGATCCAATGCCATGCGCCGCGACATTCGCCCATGCTGGTCGCGGCGGTCAGGCGAAAGCGGGCGCCGTCCCAGACATAGGTTTCGCTGCCGCCGCAATCGCCGATGCCACGCCCCTTGGCGAAGCTGGACAATTCCGACTTTTCGGGCGTCCAGCCGGCATTGACCAGCATCGGCTTGGCCTCCTCCTCGCTCCAGCCGGGCTTATAGTCGAAGCTGGCGAGGCGGAAGGTGCGGCGGCCGGCAATGCCGGTGGCGATCACCGGCACCGATGTGAAATTATAAGCGCCCGATCCGCAGGGGACAAGAATCAGCGTCTCGGTCTTCGAAAGGCGATGCAGGTCGGGCGTCTGGCTGGTGTCGCGCATCTCCTCCGTGCATCCGGTGAACTTGCCGAGCGCGGTCAGTTCCTCGCGCCACAGATTCGCAGGTGCGGCGCCGGCGGAGATGATCGCCCGGCGGATCGATGGCGCGACCGGCGCGGCACGCACCGCGATCGGCCCCATCACGCCGGTCGCGACCAGCGCGGTGCTGGTCCCGGCCCGCCCCTGCCGCGCGTCCATATAGCGCAGGGCCGCGCCCGATCCGGCCAGCGACGGCTTGCCCAGCACACGGCTGCCCGATCGCACCTCCAGCGCGCCGCCGCGCGCCATGGCGATGGCCAGCGCCGCCGCCTGCGGCCCGCGCAATGTGGCGTCACCGTCGCGGCTCTGGGCGCTGGCGACCTTGCGCCCGTCGATATGGAAGCTGACCTCGCCGCCGCCCTTGGCGTCGCGGCTGACCCATACTTCGGCGGCGGCATCCGGCCCGGCGTCGCGCACGATGCCGACCATCACCGGATTGTCCGGCCATTCGCCGCCATCGGGTAGCAACGACACGGCCTCGCACCGGTTCCGATTGTCGCAGCCGATGGTCCAGTCCTTGTAGGTTTCCAGCGTGCCCGGCTTTGGCGCGGGCGCCTGCGCGACGCCCATGCCCGACCAGTTCAGGGCCGCCAGTGCGACCAGGAAAAATCTATTTGCCCCCATCGGTTAACCATAACCGATTTGCAGGAGGGGCGATAGGGTTTCCGTTACGCCTTCGACCCGATCAGAGGCCGATCACAGGCTGAGCATCAATCCCGCGAGCGCCGCGCTCATCAGATTGGCGAGGCTGCCGGCGACCAGCGCCTTCAGCCCCAGCTTGGCGATCATCGGCCGCTGATTGGGCGCCAGATTGCCCGTCACCGCCATCTGGATCGCGATCGAGCTGAAATTGGCGAAGCCGCACAGGGCAAAGGTGATGATGGCGATGGTCGCGGGCGACAAGCTGCCCTGCACCTGACCCAGATTGATATAGGCGACGAATTCATTCAGCACGACCTTCGTGCCGAACAGGCCGCCCGCCACCTGCGCCTCGTTCCAGGGGATGTTGAGCAGATACATGACCGGCGAGAAGACATAGCCCAGCAGCATCTGGAAGCTGAGGTCGGGATAGCCGAAGATCGCGCCGATACCGCCCAATATGCCGTTCGCCAGCGCCACCAGCGCGACGAAGGCCAGCACCATGGCGCCGACCGCCACGGCCAGCTTCACGCCGGTCTGCGCGCCCTGTGCGGCGGCCATGATGATATTGGCGGGCCGTTCCTCATCATGGGTGGCGACCGGCATGGGCTCGCCCGGCGTGGTTTCCGCGTTCAGCGCCTGTGACACCGCCGCGCTGCGCCGCGTTTCGGGCAGATGGATGTCATCCTCCAGCGGCAGTTCCGGTTCGCACTCCGGCTGGTCCGGCATCATGATCTTGGCCATCAGCAGGCCGCCGGGCGCCGCCATGAAGCTGGCGGCGAGCAGATAGTCGATCTTGATCCCCATGGAGGCATAGGCGGCCAGGATCGTGCCCGCTACGCCCGCCATGCCGCTGGTCATCACGGTGAAAAGCTGCGGCCCGTTGAGGCCGGCCAGATAGGGGCGGATGACGAGCGGGCTTTCGCTCTGCCCCACGAAGATATTGGCTGCGGCGCACAGGCTTTCCACCTTGGACACGCCCGTCACCTTCTCGATCGCGCCGCCGACCCAGCGAACGACGAACTGCATGATGCCCAGATAATAGAGGATCGACACCAGACTGGCGAAGAAGATGATCACCGGCAGCGCGGCGATGGCGAAGCTGCCGCCGCCAATTTCCGGCTTGGCCAATGGACCGAAGATGAAGTCCGTACCGGCCTGCGCATAGCCCAGCAGATTGGCCACGCCATGCGACATGCCGGCGATGATCGCCCGGCCCGCAGGCACATAGAGCACCAGCAGCGCGATGCCCGCCTGCAACAGGAAGGCCGCACCCACGACCCGCGGCTTGATGGCGCGACGGTCGGAAGACAGAGCGAAAGCGATGGCGAGGATGAGCAATATGCCGGCGAGGCCGATGAGAAGATGCATGTAGCGCTTTCGCGGAGAAGGACAAACCCGGTGACTATATGGGCCCGGACGCGCGGAGGCCAGCGCTTTGCTGCAAGGCGATCATGCTACAAAGCTGCTACATTGGGTAATCGGCCGGAGATATGGCCCGACTAATCCCCTTTTCTGAGGGTCTGCAAACAGACAAGACGAGGGAAACGGGATGACGCAGGGTAGCGAACCCCATGATCAGGGGTTGATGCACGATCTGGAACGGATGCGTGCGCTGGCAAAGGAAAATATCGGCCGCCGACGGACATTGCGCCTGCTCTTTTCGGCCAGCGGCGCGGCGCTGGTCGGCGCCTGCGGCGGCGGCGGCTCCGGTTCTTCGAGCGATTCGACCGCAACGCCGACACCGACTCCCACGCCTACCCCGACACCAACGCCTACGCCCACCCCGACATCGACCGACACCTGCGTCGCCGATCCGGAAAAAACCAACGGCCCCTATCCGGCCGATGGCTCCAACAGCCGCAGCGGCAGTGTCGTCAACGTGCTGGACGACAGCGGCATCGAACGCAGCGACATCCGGTCCAGCTTCGGGTCGTCGACCAACACCGCCAGCGGCCTCTACGCCACGCTGACGATCACGCTGGTCAACACCAACAACAGTTGCGCCGTGCTGGAAGGCTATGCCATCTATATCTGGCATTGCACGGTCGATGGCGACTATTCGCTCTATGACCTGCCGGCAGAAAATTATCTGCGCGGCGTGCAGGTAACCGACGCCAACGGGCAGGTGACATTCACCACCATCTTCCCGGGCTGCTATGACGGGCGCTACCCGCATATCCATTTCGAGGTCTATCCCAGCCTGGCGCGGGCGACCACCTATGCCAACCGGGTGCTCTGCTCGCAATTCGCCATGCCTGCGGCGACGTGCAACACCGTCTATGCGACCAGCGCCTATAGCAGCAGCAAGTCGAATTTCTCGGGCGAGAGCATCAGCAGCGACAATGTGTTCGGCGACAATACGTCCGCCCAGCAGGAAGCAATGACCATCACCATGACCGGCGACACCACCAACGGCTTTGCCGGTACGGTAACGGTCGGCGTGGCAATCTGACAGGAAAGGCGCGGATGACTTTGCAGGAAGCGTTTTCAGCCGATATGCTGATGCCCCATATGGACGGTTCACGCATATTGGTGGTCGACGACGACGCGGACATTCGCGCCTTGCTGTCCGACTTTCTGGAACAGCATGGCTTTGCCGTGACGGCGGTGGCGGATGGCGCGGCGATGGACCGCACGCTCGCCACGCAGGATTTCGACATCGCCGTCCTCGACGTGATGATGCCGGGCGAGGATGGCCTGTCGATCCTGCGTCGTCTGGCGGCGCGCGGCGGCCTGCCGGTGATCATGCTGTCGGCCATCGGCAGCGATATCGACCGCATCGTCGGCCTTGAAATGGGGGCGGAGGATTATCTGCCCAAGCCCTGCAACCCGCGCGAACTGCTCGCCCGCGTCCGCACCGTGCTGCGACGGCACCGGCGGCAGACGGAGGAAGCGCCCGAGGCTTCGGGCAGGAAGCTGCGCTTTGCCGGCTGGCAGATCGACATGGGCGCCCGCCTGCTGACCGATCCCGACAATGTCGTCGTGACGCTCACCGATGGCGAATTCCGCCTGCTGCGCGCCTTCATCGAACATCCGCGCCGGGTGCTGAGCCGCGACCAGTTGCTCGACTATTCGGCCGGCAATGAAAGCGAAAGTTACGACCGGGCGATCGACGTGCAGGTCAGCCGCTTGCGACGCAAGCTGGAGCGCGGCGCCAAGGATGGCGGCGACGAACTGGTCCGTACCATCCGCAACGAAGGCTATATGTTCACCGCCGAGGTCCGCCCGGCGTGACATCGCGCCTCGATCGTTTCAACCCGTCGATTTTGACGCGCATCGTTGCGCTGGTGGCAGCCACGCTGCTGCTGGCGCTGGGCGCGATGATGCTGGTGACGTTCCGTGGCCCCCCGCCCCATGCCCGGCCGATGATGCTGGGCGAAGCGGCGGCCCTGTTGCAGGGGGCAAATGCGCCTGCGGGCAGTTGGACCGTGACCCGCTATCAGTCCGATCGGCTGCCGCTGGCCGAAACGAGCCAGGTGAAGGATCAGCGCAGCGCGAAGCAGATCGCCCTGTTGCTCGCCGCCTTGCCCGCTGACATTTACCTGCTGCGCGATCGGCCGCCCATGGGCATGCCGGAACCCGACATGGCATTCGCCCCGCAACCCGGCCCCGGCCGGATGATGCTGCACGGCGCCTTCATACTGGCGCGCCGGACCGCTGATGGCTGGCAGGTGGTGCAGGCCCGGCAGGGCGCCAATAGCAGCTGGTACGCCATCACGCTGACCCTGATGGCGGGCATCTTCATCCTGCTGCTGCTGCCTGCCTATTGGGTGGCGCGGCGCATCACCCAGCCGATCCGCCGTCTGGCCGAGGGCGCCGCCACCGAACGACCCGAACGCGCCGAGCCGCTGCCGCTGAAGGGACCGCCCGAAGTGCGCGCCGTGGGAGTCGCCTATAATCATATGCGCACCCGCATCGCCGATTATCTGAACGAGCGCACCGCCATGCTGGTCGCGATCGCGCATGACCTGCGCACGCCGATGACCCGCCTGTCCTTCCGCCTGGAACAATTGCCCGACGGCGCCCGCGCCAAGGCGCAGGCCGATGTCGAGGAGATGCGGGCGATGGTGACCACCCTGCTCGACTTCATGCGCGAGGGGACGGACAATGCGACGCGGGTGCGGATCGACCTGTCCGCCATCGTCGAAACGCTGGCCGACGATCTGGCCGATATGGGACAGGATGTTGCGGTGACGCAGAGCGCGCGCGCGGTCATCCTGGGCGACGCTGGCGCGCTGCGCCGTTGCATCGGCAATCTGGTGGAAAATGCGGTGCGCTATGGCGGATCGGCAAGGATCGCCATCGCCGTCACCAGCCGACAGGCGACCGTGGCGGTCGAAGATGAGGGACCAGGCGTCCCCGAAGCGGCCATCGAACGCCTGTGCGAACCCTTTTATCGCGGCGAAGCATCGCGCAACCGGGAAACCGGCGGCGTGGGGCTGGGCCTGTCGATCGCCCGCACCATTGCCGAGCGCCATGGCGGCACGCTGGCATTCGCCAATCGCGCCGGGGGCGGGTTGCGCGCGAGCATCACCCTGCCGCTGGAACGCTGACCCGTCAGTCGTCGCCGGAAAAGGCGAGCGAGAACCAGGACGCCATCGCATCCATCGCCAGCGGGGATAGCCGCTGCGCGCTGCGGCGACGACTGCTGGGCGAACTACGATGCTCGATCAGCAGACCGCGACGCTCCATCACGCCGACCTGACCGACGACGGTGCTGAGCGACAGCCGCAACGTCTCGCTTAGTTGCTCCAACGTCAGGGACCGCCCCTCCAGCTCCGCCTGATAGAGCATAAGCAAGATATCCCAGGCCGGATCGGAAAAGAGATTCTGGCCGAACAGCATCGAGCGCACCCGGCGCGCCTCGATATAGCGGGCCAGCGCGTCCTGCTGCTCCCCGCCCTCGCCGTCCAATATGGCCGGCTCTTCCTTATTCGCATGGAAATTGGTCAGGCAGCGTTGCAGGGCGACCACCAGGTCGACCGCCTCCTGGCTCGGCACATTTCGGTCAGGCGGTATATGCGCGGTCATGCGACGCCTTCCGGTCCAGTTCGATGCCGATGATCGCAAACAGCATCAGGGGAATGACCCAGACCGTATTCAGGCCTGCATAGATACGGTCGGAAAAACTGTGCAGCAGCAGCGTGACGACATGGGTCAGCACCGTCATCAACTGGCAGGCGGCCGCCCAGATCGGCCAGTAGCGCGGGCTTTGCAGCATCAGCCACATCAGCGCGCCCAGCGTGCCGACATCGACCATCATCAGCCAGAGCTGCGTGGCATGCCATGATCCGGCAAGCTGCGCCGGAATGGACAGCAACGCCGCCGCCACGATGATCACCACCAGCATCCGCCCTTCGCGTCCGCCGAAGCAGATCGCGAAGGCGCAGGTCATCAACATCAATATCCAGAAAAAAACCGCCAACATCCGGTTCACCGACTTGAGGGGGAGAAATCAAGCGTCCTACCGGATGCTGACGGCCATGTCCCGGTCAGGCGACCAGGGTCAGGTAGCGCGGTGCGCCTTCCTGTTCGGGGGCTTCCAGACCGATCGGGCAGCCGAAGGCGGTCACTTCATGCTGGCTGCGTTCGATGCAGCGGGTCAGCAGAGCGGTGGCGCGCACCATGTCGCTGCGGCCTTCGATGATCTTGGTCGCGCTGTCATGAATCTGCTTCAGGATACGCTGGCTTTCGCTAGCGGTCAGGCCCGCGCCCTGCGATGCGCTGATGAAGGCGCTGGTAAGCTGTGCGGCGTCGACCAGCGCATTGTCCAGCGCGGCGAAGGTCTGGCGGGTCTGGTCGGCGACGGCCTGGGTCTTGGCGGGGTCGAGGTTGAGCACAAGTCATCTCCTTCGCACGACGCCCTTCCCGGACGGTGCGTTTGCAAGCATGGCGATTTCGGTAGGATCAGGCCAGAACCCGGAAAGCCCCGGCTATCAGCAGCAGCAGAGTGACGACACCTACCCCGGTCAGAACCGCGGCCCGGATCATCGCCAATATGCGGCCATCGATACTCAGTTCATTGGTTGATCCCCCTAGCGGCGGCCCGAAGGCGAGGATGCGGCGCAGGAGCGTCTTTGGCTCCCTCTGCACATCCGGCCCGTCCGGCTGATCAAGGGATGACGCAGGTTCATGATCGGAAGCAAGCGGCTCCGGCTGATATATCAAAGGCTGATATGTATCGATTTGGGGCGAACGTTGTTCGACCGAAACGAACAGGCGCGCCGCTTCCTTGCGGTTGGGCACGCCGAATTTGCGCAAACTGGTGCGGACGCGCTGGTCGACCGTATGCTCCGACACATGGAGCTGCCGCGCGATTTCCTTGGAACTGAAGCCCTGCGCCACCAGCCGCAGGCACTGCTTTTCCCCCTCGCTCAACGCTGGAAGGGTTTCCACCACTTCGTCATTCCTCCTGTGTACCCCCGCCGATGAACGCACCATCGACGCCGGGGAGGCCCAGCTGCCCAACGCCCAGTCACTAAGCTCTAAGTGTCAACCCAAGGTTGCGATTCGGTTCGTGCGAACCCTAAAGTGGCACGACAGGGCAGGGAGACGCAATGAAGAGGGCACGCGAAAAAGGCCGACACCTTTACGGCATCGGCCTTTGATCCGGCATTATCCGAGGAGCGAAGCGCTCCGGATGATTTTTGCGTAGCCCTTTCGCTATGGAAACGGGCAATGCCTATCCGAAGATATTGGACAATTTCTGCGCATCCCGCTCGTCGGCAGAAAGCCGGGGATCGGGTCCATAGGCATTTTCATGACGGTGCCCCGGCGTCAGCATCATGATCAGCCAGAATATCCACCCCACCAGCGGAATGATCGACAAGAGCAGCAGAAACCACGGCTTGCCATGATCATGCACCCGGCGCACCGAAACCGCCCACATCATGACGGCCATCGGCAACAGCACGACGATGCAATAAAGCGGGAAGAGCTGTATTCCGACATGCCTTTCCCCCGATGCGCCCACGACATCCGCTTCATCGATAGAGCCGATCAGCATCAACGGAATGAACATCGCCGCATAGAAGATTGCGAGAAACAGGAAATGCTCGCGCCGCGACGCCCTCCCCCTGAAGTCGAACAAGTGCCTGATCCTGAACCAATGTCGCATATGTCCCCCTTTGCCGACGCTAGAGCGGGATGACGTTTGGCTGATTCAAGCGGGATTCCCTTTGGGGTGATTTTCTGATTCAAGATGCTTGCTGGGCATGGAGGCCAGCGAGCA
>NZ_FOGE01000019.1 GCF_900111125.1 Sphingobium sp. YR768 | reverse complement strand
TCGCCTATTATGACAACCATCGTCCGCATTCACGCCTTGCAGGGAAAACCCCAGGCGAGGCATATGGGCAAATCGGCGCTTCAAATCCTGGGGGGGGCATGCCCTCCAGGATTTGATCACCCAAATGGCGGCATCAACAACAACCAGGATGAGCTTAACTTAACCGCCAACCTGTCAAAGAAGGCGAGGCCACCTCAGTTCTATAAAGAGGTCCGTCCAATTATCCATCGTCTGGGATGAGCAATAAAGCTAGCATTATCAATAGATTCGTCGCCGATCTTGAAAGCGGCGGAGGTGGCGTGTGGGTCTAGGTTGTCGTTTTAGGCACTGTCGGCATTGGTGCGCAGCGTCGGAGACTAACGTTCCAACCGACCAACCACCACCAATCGCTTCATGCTGAAGCCCGTGAACCCGGAACCTGTCTTTGCAAATGGACCGGTTGCATCAGGCTCGACCTGACGCGACAAACCAGGAACGGAATACTCCTTTAGACGATTGCCCAAAATGATGAGGCCCGCCGCGCGCGTTTAATGCTGTGGCCTGATAGCCAGTCATGATGTCGTGAAAACCCGCTTCCTGCATCAAGCTGCCATAGTCGGCCGACAGGGCGCCCCGCCAGTTGGGCTCATTATTATATTGCGCTTCCAGTTCGTCCGATAATTCCGACCAGAGATCGTTGCTGCTGTGAAGCAGCGGCACTTCCAGATGAACGGCTATGCCGCCAGGCCGCAACAGTCGCCGGCTTTCCGCAAGAATGGCCTGAACCGCCTGGGGTGAGGTTTCGTGCAGCAGCGCGCAGCTGTAGACGATATCGAAGGATGCCGGCTCAAAGGTCGTAGTTTCGGCACTTTGCTGCGAAAAATGGACGCGCGCGCCCAGATTTTCGGCGCGCGCATGCGCATAGCGCAACATGGAGGCGCCCACGTCGATCGCGGTGACTTCCGCATCCGGGAAGCACATCGCTGCCGGGACGGCGCTGGTGCCGACGCCGCACCCCATGTCGAGAATGCGGAGAGGCTGGATATCGGGCATGCGGGTGAGAACATGCGCCAGCGCCGTCTGGCCGCGCAGGTCGTTGAGCATCCCGCCGTTGCGACCCAGCATGTATACGGCGCCACCACGATCCATCACCGCGCCTTGCAACAACGAACCATCGTCGAGCCCATAGCCGCCCGGCATGAGATGCACGTCGGCCATCGCGATATAGTCCGGCACGGCGAAGTCGGGGTCGATCGTGACGCTGCCCCGTGGATCGGAAATGTCCGCCAACGCCGCCAGCCGGTCGGCCTGCCGCTCCACGCTGTCGCCGACCGCCGACCACAGCATCCGCTGCGATTCCCGCTTCATTGCCAGCCAAGCGCCAAAGCTGGCGCGCCCCTCCATCTTTCTGCGGACCGAGCCGACGGCGTCGTTGGTCGTCCGCGGATCGAGGGCGGCGGCCTCCGCCAGCGCGATTTGTTTCTGTTTGGGTTCCAGTTGCCCCATCACATAGAGTTTGAGGTCGCGCACGAAAAGCTGTTCGGTCAACTCGTCATGGCTGGGCTGGGCGATTAGATCGTGCGTCAGGCGCGGACTGGCTTCGTTGAAGGCGTTCATCATACCACTCCCTGTCCTGCCGATAGTTCCGCTGCCGCCGCTTCGTGCAAGGGACGAAAAACCTTGCGCAACAGCCGGTTGCGATCCTGCTCGCGCTGCTGCTGCGCCGATGCGTCCGGCACATAGGCTTCGATCGCCGCTGCACCGATCACGCCATTGTTGACGAGCAATCTTTCGCATGTGTCGAGGCGTGCGCGTACCATGGCGATTTCGGACGTCAGTGCAGTCACCATAGCGAGCAACTGCTCGTCAAATGGCGCGATCCCCTCGATCGGGTCCAGCCTCTTGGGTGTCCGCGGCATTATACTCGTCATCGCGCGCGCTCCTGATTTATACCGTGCACACTGTGCGCTCGCGTAGGACCGGCCGTTATCCTTCGTCGCCATCTATCCAACTGGCGGACAATCATCTCGCCGGGCTGGCTGACAATCGGCCCATCGCGCCTTTTTGGCAAAGACGCGCGGCCATGCCGCATAGGAAGGGATGACCGTCAGCCATGATCGATCGAGCCTATCTGCCCAGTCGCTACGGGCTGCTTCATTACCGGATCGTTCGTCCGGCCGTGCCGGGCGACCTGCCGCCGTTGCTGTGCATGCACCAGACGCCCGGCAATGGTGGCGACTGGGCGCCGGTCATGCCGGCCCTGGGTAAGCGGCGTATCGTGATAGCCGTGGATACGCCCGGCTATGGCATGAGCGATCCGCCGCCCGCACCCGTGACGATCGAGGATTTTGCCGAGGTCATGGCCGCCTTCCTGAGCGACCTGGCCAAGGCGGGGATTGTGGGCGAAGGCCCGGTCGACCTGCTCGGCTATCATACCGGATCGTTGATCGCGACGCAGCTGGCCTGCGCTTTTCCCGACCTGATCCGGCGCGTGGCGATGTTCGGGCTGGCGGCCTATCCTCCGGACATGCGGGCAACGAAGCTGGCGCGGTTGCGGGAGCATTTTCCCGTACCACAGCGCAATCTTGACCATGTTGAAAAGCTGTGGGCGATCATGCTGGAACTGTCCGACCCGCGCATGAGCGCAGAGCAGATGCACGTCGCGATGGCGGAATGCCTGCGGCTCGGCACGCGGATGCCCTGGGCCTATGAAGCGGTCTATCGCTATGATTTCCTGGAGGCGATGACCCGCGTGGTTCAGCCTGCGCTGATCCTCAACCCGCAGGACGATCTGTGGGATGTCACGCGCGACACGTCGGATGGCTTCCCGCAGGGGCGGCGGCATGACATGCCAGGCGTGCGCCATGGCGTGTTGTCGATCGAGCATGATCAGGTCGTTCGCGAGCTGGAAGTCTTCTTCGGCTGACCCCCAGGAGCAGAGCCGCGCCCTATCCGACTGTCGACCAGACAGGCGGAATGCCCCTCAATCGATAGCGCATTCGATAGCCTTGATCGTCACTGCTACAGTAACCCCAGATTCAGGGGATGGCAGCGTTGGTCACCCGTGCGATAGAAGAGGTAAGACATGCTTAACACGTTTCAGCAGGCTAACCACGCCGCCCTGCCGGAAGCCGACGCAGCCGAGTTGTCGCGTCAGGAATTCGTCAAGAGCCTGAAACATTATGTGCAGCAGGGCATATTGCCCGGCCTTGGTCCCATCTATCGGACACGGGCGGCGGAGCGGTTCCAGAAGGAAACGGGCCGTGCACCCGCCGATCGGCACGACATCCGCAAGGCGATGGTGCCCGATGCTTATTTTCAGCATTATGCATCGGTCAATCGTATCAGCCAGGAATTGCTGTGGGACAGCGTGATCGACAGCATCGATCGCGAGGGCGAGGGGCTGATCGCGCGCGCGGAGCAGGCGGCGGCGAGTAACAAGGGCGAGTTGCGGATCGGCGAAGGCTTTGAGGTGCCCCGCTATGTTTCCGCGCTCGATATCCATTGCATGCCGGGTGGCTATGCGGGACGACCGGGGCAGGACGACCTGCGTTTGGGGGCGCTCTATGACCGGGGCGTGTTCCTTTATGCGATGGGTTATACCGGACCCGACAACGACGATATGGGCCGCTCCGTCTGCCTGTATATCAAGGCGAAGTTGGAGGGTTTCCAGCCGCGGCGCATCCTGGACCTGGGCTGCACGGTCGGTCATTCCACACTGCCCTACAAGGAATTGTTCCCTGACGCAGAAGTGTGGGGTGTCGATGTCGGCGGGCCGCAGGTACGCTATGGCCATGCCCGCGCGGGCGCCATGGGGCTGGACGTCAATTTCGCACAGATGAATGCGGAAAAGGTGGATTTCCCCGATGGCCATTTCGACCTGGTCGTTAGCCACATCCTGCTGCACGAAACGTCGGGCAAGGCGATGCCGCAGATTTTCCGCGAATGTCATCGTTTGCTGGCACCGGGTGGCTACATGATCCACGCGGATCTGCCCCCATTCGACCTGATGGACCCGTTCACCCAGTTCATTCTGGACAATGAAACCTATTATAACAACGAACCTTTCTGGGGCGCGATGCGCGAACTGGATCAGGTAAAGCTGGCAAAGGATGCAGGCTTCCCGGCCGACAGCATCCGTTTCGACACTGCCCCCATGGCGGTCATGATGTTCGCGCAGGCGGAAGCGGCCGGATACAGCCTGGACGCGGCCGACGCCGTGGCCGTGCGGGAGTTTACGGCTGGCGAATTCGCGCCGGGCGGTGGCTGGGAAGTGCTGATCGCGCAGAAGCAAGCCTGAAACAGGCATTACAGGGTAGAATAGGGCAGGTGCAATGACGACGCAGACGATCCCGCCGATGCTCCGCAGCGCCAAGGGCAAGCGGCCAAGCTTCTACGAAACCAAGGGTCTGGACCAGATGATGTCCATGATCATGGTACTGGCCGGCGAAGTGTCGGTACTGGCCGACCAGATCGACCTGATGCAGCGGGCCGCCGCCGACAAGGGCCTGGACCTTGCCGGCGCTATGCAGGCGGTGACGCTGGATCAGCCGGCGCTGGAGGAGCGGGAAGCGCGCCGGCAGGCGATGCTGGACCGGCTGTTCTATCTGATGCGCAAGGAAGCGGCGGAGGCATCGGCCGAAGAAACATCCGAAGGCTATAGCCGGACGATCGAAGAGATTGCGATCGGATGACGGAGACGATCGACGTGGCGGGATCGACGTTGGAGCGGCTGGCCGGGATTGTCGGCGCGGCCAACCTGCTGACCGGCGACGCACTGGCGCCCTATAATAGTGATGTGTTCCGTGCAGGTGCTGTGCCGGCTGCGATGGTGCGACCACAGAGTGTGGAGCAACTTCAGGCGCTCGTGGCGCTGGCGACCGGCGCGGGCATGGCGTTGACCGTGCGTGGTGGCGGTGCATCCTACACGGACGGCTATATCGCCCGTGACGAGGGGCAATTGCTGATCGACATGAGCGGCCTCAATCGCATCATAACCATCGATGCGGTAAACGGCCATGTCACCGTAGAGGCCGGCGTGACCTGGGCTGCGCTGCGTGAGGCGTTGGCCGCACAGGATTTGCGGACGCCCTTTTGGGGCCCATTTTCGGGGCTGCGCGCGACGGTGGGTGGCTCCATGTCGCAGCACACGATCAGCCATGGATCGGCGCTCTACGGCATCTCTGCGGACAGCGTGCTGTCGATGGATATCGTGACGGCGGACGGATCGCTGCTGCGGACCGGAACGGCGGCGGCGGGCGTCGCGCCCTTCATGCGCCATTTCGGGCCGGACCTGACCGGATTGTTTACCGGCGATTGCGGCGCATTGGGCGTCAAGGCGCGGATGACGCTGCCGGTCATCGCTCGACGGCCGACGCACAGGCCAATTTCCTTTGCCTTCCCGTCCTTCGACGCGATGCATGAATCGATGCGCCTGATCGCGCGCGAACGGATAGAGGATACGCATTTCGCGCTCGACGCAGCATTGTCGCAAGGGCAGATCGCGCGGCAGGATCGTGCTGGCGCGTCGATCGGCATGGCGCTTTCCATCCTGCGCAGCTCGCCGTCGATCGTTTCGGGATTGCAGCAGGTGGTGAAGGCCGGCCTGTCCGCCCGCCGCCAGATCAGTGCAGCAAAATATATGACGCACTATATCGTCGAAGGCTTCGACGATGCGGAAGTGCGCGCCCGTCTGCATCGCATTCGTGCGATCAACGAAGGTCTGGGCCGGGAAATTGCGGCCACGGTGCCGGCGGTCGTGCGGGCGATGCCCTTTGCCCCCTTCTATAATGTGCTGGGACCGGCGGGGGAGCGTTGGGTGCCGTTGCACGGCAACCTCCCACATTCCGCCGTGCCGGATTTCCATAAAGCCTATATGGCGTTCCTCCAATCCCGTGAGGCGGAGATGAAGGCGCTGGGTGTGTGGTGCGGCTCCATGTTCGGGGCGATCGGATCGGGCGGTTTCCTGTATGAGATCGCCATCTACTGGCCGGACGAGATCAGCGCCTATCATGAATCGGTCGTACCGGCGGACTATATGGCGTCGTTGCCGCGTCATGGTGACAATCCGGCGGCACGTGCGTGCGCAACGCAGCTGAAGGCTGATCTAGTCGATCTATTCGCTACCCATGGCGCGACCAATTTCCAGCTTGGGCGGGCCTATCCCTACGCCGACAGGCTGGAGCCAGCGCCTTTGGCGCTGGTAAAGGCGATCAAGGCGCAACTCGATCCCACAGGGTTGATCGCGCCCGGCAATCTGGGCCTTTGAAGGGAGAGGGCGCTTTCAGCCGCCCTCTCGACCCGTCCGTTCCTGTTCGGCCGGATCGGTTTCCACCAGGTTCATGAGTATGCCGTCGGGATCGCGGAGGCATGTTTCGCGCTGGGCGCGGTGGGGCATCCGAAAGACTTCCGGTTCAGGTGACCAACTGGCGCCGGCCGCACGCAACGCGGTCAGTGTCACATCCATGTCCAGCACATAGAAGACCAGCGCGACTTCCCCGATCCGCGCCGGGCCGCTTGCCGGCGGTATGATGTCGGGCATCAGGAATCGGTCGATCAGGAACAGGCCGATCATGCCGTAATTGGGACCGCCGCTCTTGACGATACGGACCGACAACGGGCCGTGATGCGCAAAGCCCAGGATGGTAGAGGCCGACGGATCGGTCAGAACGCCCTCATAATAGACGTCATTATATCCAAGCGCCGCATAAAAGGTCGTGGCGCGATCCAGATCGCGTACGAAGATCGTGCCACGGATCAGCGCCGAAACGGGCCGCAGGGGGGCGTCGTGCGGTTGTGTCATAGCTGTTCTTCCCATGTATCGAGTTCATACCAGGTGGAAATCATCGGCCAGCGCATGAACAGGAACAGATTATCCTGTTCCCGCACCCAAAGGTCGGCCGGAGGCCAGTCGTCCCGCCAGCGCAGCGCATAATGGCGGGCCGTAAAGGTGCCGGCGGTGACCGAGATATTTTCACGGCCAAGATAGGCGACGTGAATGTGCATCCGTTGCGCGCCCACGGCTTCATCGCCATTGGGCGAGATCGAATTGGTGACGGCCGCCACCGCGCGATATTGCCCCGGTGCATCGGTGCCGCGCTGCTCCACGATTAAGGCGTCGCCCTGTAATGGGTGGAGGCCGAGATACGGAAGTGGTGCTTCCAGCGGGAGATGTTGCTGCGGTAACAGCTGGCCATGCAGGCTTTGGTCCACATACACGCCATTTTGGGTGATGCGAAACCAGATGATGGAGTCGGTCCGCCCCGCGCGATCGATCCGGCAATAGCCGTCCTGCGGCGACCAGTCCGGCGCCATCGACAGGGTAACGTCGCGGATCAGTCGTGCGTCGTCCAGCAGGCATTGCGCTCGCAGGACATGGCCGCCGCGATGGGACGAAAGGTCGAAATATTCACGGCCAAGATATGCGCCGTCATCGCCTCGATAGGCGATTTCGCCGCGCAGACGGCGGTAAAGAATGGGATCAGCGCACATAGTCATCAATAGCGCAGGCTATCAGTATGGCGGGTAGGGGTGGCGCTATCCGCATCATTGTCCGTCTGGCGGGCAAAGGGTGGTTCAGGGTTCCGGCCTCACACCATCACTCGCACACTCAACGCGACATTTGCCGCGCATGGAAGGTTGATGGACATCGTTCGTTACAGAAGGCGATGTCGGTCGATCCCGTCCTCTCCCCCGTCCTTTCAGGCGCCGGAGGGCCGGGCATTCGCTGGAACATAGCACTGACATCCAACCACAAAGCCGGAGTCGCCCGATGGAATATGATTATGTCCCCCTGCCGCAACGCAATCCGCTCGTCTGGCCCAACGGCGCGCGCGTCGCGCTGATCCTGACCTTCAACCTGGAAACATGGGATCTGGTGAAGGATACGGACAAGCCCTATTATGCAGGCGGGCCGTCGATCCTGCCGGATATCCTGCCCGGCAATACGCCCGATTTCCCCAACTTTACCTGGCGCGAATATGGCCAGCGGGTGGGCCTGTGGCGCTTAATCGACCTGTTCGATGAGCTGGGCGTGAAGGCCAGCTGCACGACGAACGCCGTTACCTTTGAACGGCGCAAGGCGATGACCGACGCCGTGCTGGAACGCGGTTGGGAATTGCTGACGCATAATTGGGAACAGGGCGAATTGCTGACCAATTTTGCAGGCGATCCGGCCAAGGAGCGCGAAGTGGTGCTGCGTACGCTGGAGCAGTTCGAGAAATTCACCGGCCGCAAATCGAAGGGCTGGCTCTCCTCCTCTTTGCGCGGCACGCTTCAGACGGCGGACATTCTGGCCGAGCAGGGTTGCACATTCTACTGCGACATTATGAATGACGATCAGCCCTATCTGCTGCGCACCCCCAGCGGTCCGATCGTATCGGTACCTTATTCTAATGAAATCAACGATTTCACCTTCATCACGCGCAAAAATTACACGACCGATGAATATCGCGACGTGCTGATCGAGGAACTGGATGTTCTCTATGCCGAGGGCGCCAAGACTGGGCGGATCATGAATCTGGGCCTGCATCCGCATGTGTCGGGCCGCGCGCATCGCATCAGAGCGCTGCGGGAATTTATCGAACATGCCAAGTCGCTGCCCGGCGTGTGGTGGGCCACGCGTGAGGAGATTGCCGAATGGTATCTCCAGAATCACGAAGCACATATCCCCGGCCAGTTGGGATGATGGCAGGCGGGGCGGGGGCGTGGACCCCCGCCCGATCCCGCAATCAGGGATGCCGGTCAAGAAAGTCCGCGATGGCGCTGGCCCATGCGAACGGCGCCTGATCGCAAATGTCGATGCCGCCGCCCTCTATCTCGAACCAATGAAAATCCGGCCGCATGGCCTTTGCCGCGAGCGCCGATGGATGGGTCATGTCACCGCTGTTGGTCAGCAGCAGGGTCGGTTGGCTCAAGCGGCGTAAAGGCGTGTCGTGGTGATAGGTGAAGGCCGCATTATGGCCGTACCAGTAAGCGCCATGAGCATAGGCCTGCATCGCCTGGACGACATAGTCGCTGATCCGTTCGTGGCCGATGGTGCCAGCGGCCAGCATCTCGCGGATTTCTGCGATCTCGGTAAAATGGACGCCATGCGGGCGCGCGCGGAAGGCCTTTTCGCGATCGACCAACTGCTCAACACCGGCCTGCCGTTCGTCCTCTCCAATGATCATCGGGCCGGCCAGGATAAGTGCGTGGATCCGATCGACATAGGCAAGCGCGAGTTCGGTCGCGACGAGCGCGCCGGTATGGTGACCCGCGACCGCCGCCCGGCCGATGTTCAGGCTGTCCAGCACCGGCAGGACAGACCGGGCATAGTCGGCGATCGTGGGCGGACTGATCGGCGGGTCTGACATGCCGAAACCGGGCATGTCGATGGCGATCGGGCGAATACCCCTGGCCATCAAGGGGGCAAAGACATTGTCGAACTGCGCCGAACTCATGATTGCCTGATGCAGCAGGATCAGGGGCCGCCCGACTCCTGCATCCTGAAAATGCAGTTGCCCGAACGGTCCATCGGTATAGCCCCGACGCATCCTTGATTCCGACCGGCTCAGGGGATCATGACCTGCCGAATGGCCTGCCCCTGTTCCAGCGCATCCATCAATATGTTGATGTCGGTCAGCTTGTTCACCGATGTTAGCAGCTTTTCCACTGGCATCCGCCCTTCTTTCCACAGCGCGATATAGCGCGGAATGTCGCGGGCGGGGATGGCCGAACCCATATAGCTGCCGATCAGCGTCTTGCCTTCCGCCACCAGTGAGATGGCAGGAATATCGAAGCGTTCTGCCGGGTTGGGCAATCCCACCGTGCAGACGCGTCCACCGCGACGGGCGGCCTGATAGGCGGTGGTCAGCACGGCGGCCCGGCCGACCGTTTCTAAGACGACGTCCGCGCCGCCGTCCGGGAATAGCGCCGGCAATGCCTTGGGCGCTTCGAGCGGAGAAAGGGCGATGGCGCCAAGGCCTGCCGCAATGTCGCGTTTCTCGGCAGAGGGGTCGATCGCAACCAGCGTCGACGTACCGATCGCGCGCGCTGCCAACAACGCGGAGAGGCCGACGCCCCCCAGGCCGTAGATGATAACGGTTTCGCCCGCCCGCACCGCAGCGGAATTGAAGACCGCGCCAGCCCCCGTCAACACCGCACAGCCGAACAGGGCGGCGATTTCGGGCGGCAGGTCGTGATCGACCTTCACCGCAGAGCGGCGATCCACCACGGCATGGCTGGCAAAGGCGGAAATGCCCAGATGATGGTGGACGTCGTGCGCGCCATCATGCAGGCGGCAACCGCCGTTCAACAGGCGGCCCTCCCCATTGGCGGCGGCACCGGCACCGCACATATAGGGTTCCCCGCCCTTGCAGCGCGAACATTCGCCGCATGCGGGCAGGAAGGCCAGAATGACGCGATCACCGACCGCGAATTCGGCGTCTTCGGGCGACCCCAGCGCTTCGACTATGCCAGTGGCTTCATGACCGAGCGCCATGGGCATGGGCCGCACCCGGTCGCCATTTACCACAGACAGATCGCTATGGCACAGGCTGGCCGCGTCGATCCGCACCAGCAGTTCGCCGGGGCGGGGCGGGTCCAGTTCCAGATCTGCGATCCGCAACGGCTGCGTCTCGTCATAGGGCAGGGCGTGACCGCCCGACTGGTCCAGAAGGGCGGCCTTGATGCGCATCAGTCTGCCTGTCCCCATTTGCGATCGAACGCCCAAACGTCTTCGAAGCCGATCATACTGCAAAATGTCTTGAAGTCGAAGACGGGTGGCTTGCTCGGTTCGCCGTCGCCCTTGTCACGCAGCTGAATGAGCGCGCTTTCCATCGCGGCCGCCGAAACCAGCGCCGTCAGTGAAGGATAGATGCCAAAGGCAAAACCTATTTCCGCCAGCACGCTGGCGTTGAGCGGCGGGGTCAAGCCGCCATTGGCGATGTTGACGAGAATGGGCAGGTCGAACGCAGCGCAGACGGTGCGCATCTCCTCCTCGCTCTGCAAGGCTTCGGGAAACAATATGTCGGCTCCCGCCTTGGCATAGGCCTCCAGCCGGCGCAGCGTGCCATCCAGTCCTTCCGACTGGCGCGCATCGGTGCGGGCGATGACCAGCATTTCCTCGCGCGCCTCCACCGCGACACGGATCTTGTCGGCCATATCCTTGGCAGCGACCACCCGCTTATAGGGGGTGTGGCCACATTTCTTGGGAAATTCCTGATCCTCGATCTGGATCGCGGACACGCCAGCCTGCTCATAGCCAAGCACGGTGTGGTGGACGTTGAGAAGGCCGCCATAGCCGGTATCGGCGTCGGCGATCAAAGCCGCCTTCGACGTGCGCTTCACGGTGGCCATGCGATCGACCATCTCGGAATAGCCCACGATCCCTGCATCAGGCAGGCCATAGGTGGAGGCGGTCAGCCAATAACCGGTGCCATAGACGATATCGAAGCCAACCCGGTCCGCCATTACGGCGGCGATCATGTCATGGACGCCGGGAACGACAAAAAACGTCTTTTCAGCGAGCCTGTCGCGCAGGCGAGTGTCGGTGGTCATGCTTGTTTTCCTTGCCAGAGCCAGGGGGCGGCGGCGCGCTGCGCCGTTTCGAAATGAAGGATATCGTCGGTATGCAGCGCCCGGATGCAGGCGATCTCGCTCCAGCCGTTGAGGAGCGCTTCACGGTTGCCTGCCGCTACATCGAACGTCAGTGGCCGCATGCCCTGAACGCTCAATTGCTGCCGTTCCAGATCGACGGCGAAGCTGTTTCCCGCGATGGCGCATTCGTGCAGCATAGTAACGGTCGCCAAGTTGAAGTGGATCGGCAGCATCCCGTTCTTGAAACAGTTGGAGTAAAAGATTTCGCCGAAACTTTCCGCGATGATCACTCGGATGCCAAGGCCATCGAGCGCCCAAGGGGCCTGTTCCCGGCTGGACCCGCAACCGAAATTGGGACCGGCGATCAGGAAAGGCGGTGCGCTGTCTTCATCAGGACGGATCGGGAAGCCGGGGGCGTCCCGCCGGTCATGGAAAGCGTAGCGGCCAAGGCCCTGCCTTTCCGTGATCAGCAGGAAACGGGCGGGGTAGATGATGTCGGTATCGACATCTGAATCCGGAAGGGACATGGCCTGTCCTTCGACCTTGTCGAGCGGTTTCATGCCGGCATCGTCCTTATGTCCATGATCCGGCCCGTAATCGCTGCGGCAGCGACCATGGCCGGGCTCATCAAGTGGGTGCGTGCGCCTGCACCCTGGCGGCCCTCGAAATTGCGGTTCGATGTGGACGCGCAGCGGGCGCCGTTCGGCAGGCGGTCGCCATTCATCGCGACGCACAGGGAACAACCTGGATCGCGCCATTCGAAACCGGCGGCCAGAAATATCTGGTCCAGGCCTTCGGATTCGGCCTGCCGCTTCACTGCGCCCGATCCGGGAACGACCAATGCGCGTACACCCGGTGCAACCTGCTTTCCCCGTGCGATAGCAGCCGCAGCGCGCAGATCCTCGATCCGGCCGTTCGTGCAACTGCCGATGAAGGCATGATCGATGGCAAGGCCTGCGATCGGCGTGCCAGCCTGCACGCCCATATAGTCCAGGGCGCGGCCGGCCGTTGTATCGGCGGGGACGATCTGGTCGATCGACAGCACCTGATCCGGACTGGTGCCGAACGTTACCTGCGGGGCGATGGCGGCGGCGTTGATCCGTATTTCGTGATCGAAACGCGCGCCTGCGTCGGACGGCAGGGTGCGCCAATAGGCAAGCGCTGCATCCGACATCGCGCCTTTAGGCGCGCGGGGGCGTCGTTGCACATAGGCGAAGGTGGTTTCATCAGGGGCCACAAGGCCGGTGCGCGAACCCGCCTCGATCGCCATATTGCAGAGCGTCATGCGCCCCTCCATCGACAGCGCCCGCACGGCGTCACCAGCAAATTCGATGGCGTGGCCGACGGCCCCCGCAGCGCCGATCCGACCGATCAGCGCCAGGGCCATGTCTTTCGCGGACACGCCCCGCTGCACGACGCCATCGAAGGTCACGCGCATGGATTTGGCACGGGTCTGCCATAGCGTCTGCGTGCCCATGACGATGCCGCATTCGCTGGCGCCGATGCCGAAGGCGAGCGCGCCAAATGCGCCATGGGTCGAACTATGGCTGTCGCCGCATACCAGCGTCACGCCTGGAAGGGTAAAGCCCTGTTCCGGGCTGATGACATGCACGATGCCCTGATCGTCCCCTGTCAGCGACAGATATTCGATGCCGAAATCTTCGCAGTTTTTCTCCAGCAGGCTCACCTGCGCGGCGGCGCGCGGATCTTCGATCGGTTGTCCGCGATCATGGGTGGGTACGCTATGATCCGCCACTGCCAGCTGGGTGTCCGGGCGGCGCACCGCAAGCCCCTCCTGCCGCAACATCTCGAAACTTTGCGGCGTGCTGACCTCATGCAGCAGATGGCGATCGACATAGAGCAGAGTTCGACCGCTGGTGTCGTTCAGGACGACATGCGCGTCCCATAGCTTATCGTAAAGTGTGCGTGGCATGATGGGCGATGCTATCGGCTGCGCGACCGACGGGAACAGTATCGGTCGCGCAGCTATCCGCTGTGCGGGCAAGCCATCGGGAGCGGGCGGTCAGGCCCGGCCGCCATCTCCACTCAGGTCGCTGGAGATCGCCGCCGCATAGCGTTTAAGCGTGGGCAGATACCGATCGAGCGCGGCATCCAGCTTCATGGCGTTGACGAAGAAGACCATTGTCATAGCCGCTTCGAACTCACCATCGTTGAAAATGGGGACGGCGATGGACGACGTCTTGCCGGGGGTGCGGTTATAATGGTTGCGGCCCTGAACGGCATAGCCGTCCCGGCGGATCTTTTCGACGTCCAGCCCGGCCTGCGCCGACCGCAGATAGTCCAGATCGACCTCGGGCATCTCGCTCATCCAGCCGAGCAGCATCTCGCGCTCCTCGTCCGCCGCGAAGGCCAGCGACAGCTTGCCCGATGCGCTGTCCAGGATCGGCAGGGTGAAGCCTGGATAGTAGTTTTCGAACGTCAGCGCGGTGCTGCTATGCGTGCTGTCGCGCAGCATCATGCGGCGGCCGACGCGAATCGCGATCGAAATCGGCCAGCCGACTTCGCGGGTAAGGTCCATGATGTGCGGGCGGGCGCAGCTGACGAGTTTGTCGCGATGCTGAAACCCGTGGGAAAGCGTCTGCACCAGCGCCGTGGCCCGATAACGCTTGCGCGACGGTTCCTGCTCGATCAGGCCTTCATACAGAAGCGTCTGCACGATACGACATGCGGTGGGATAGGGTACGCGCGACGCGCGTGAGATTTCCATCATGCTGAGCGACCCTTTTTCGTTGATCGCTTTCAACGCGGCGATCGAACGACTGATGGACCGGATGGGAACGCCTTTTTCCATATGCGACTCCTTCATGACGCTTTCATGTCCGACAGGTGACCATGCAATTCTCGCAACGCGGATATAAAAGCATAATCTATCCGCCTGCCGGATAAAATGGAGATTTCATCGTTCGGCATTGCTGATCATTGATGAATGTTCGTCAATCAGGTCGCGATGCCGTGCATCGCCATGAGTATTGAGGAATTGCATATGGTTCAGATCAACCGCCCCGACCTTCGCCCCGAAACGCGTGCTTTTCTCGATCGGCGGGCGCAGGGGCAGGGCTTGTTGATCGATGGGCAGTGGAGCGAGGCCGCCGAAACGCTGCCGACCGTGGACCCGGCCACGAACGGGACGATCGGCCTGATCGCAGACGCGTCTGCAAGCGATGTCGATGACGCCGTGCAGGCCGCCAGGCGAGCGTTGCCGGTATGGCGGAGGATGACGCCGGCACAGCGGGCGGGCATCCTGTGGAAGATCGCCGACCTGATGGAAGCGCGGATCGACGATCTGGCGGAACTGGAAACGCTTGATCAGGGCAAGCCGCTGTTCGTGGGACGCTGGGCCGAAATCCCCGGCGCCATCGGCCAGTTTCGTTTCTTCGCCGGCCAGTCGATGATGATCGAAGGCAATATGATCGACAGCTCGATCAACTATCAGCCCGAAGGCAAGCAGGTGCGCAGCTGGACCGTGCGGGAACCCGTCGGCGTCGTGGCGGCCATCGTGCCCTGGAATTCTCCGCTGGTCCTGACCGCGATGAAGCTGGCGCCGGCACTCGCGGCCGGCTGCACGATCGTGCTGAAGCCTGCCGAAGATACGACGCTGTCCGCGCTGTTGCTGGGCGAAATCATGATGGAGGCGGGGTTGCCGGCTGGCGTGCTCAACATCGTCACTGGCGCGGGCGCGACCGCAGGCGCTGCACTGGCCAGTCATCCGGGCGTGGCGAAGATCGCCTTCACCGGTTCCACTGCCACGGGCCGGGCGATCATGGATGCGGCCAAGACGGACTTCAAACGCATGACGCTGGAGCTGGGCGGCAAATCGCCTGCTATCGTCATGCCTGACGCTGATCTGGAGCTAGCCATTCCGGGCGTCGCCAACGCGATCTTCTTCAACGCGGGGCAGGTGTGCATCGCGGGATCGCGCCTGTATGTCCACCGTTCGATCCACGATCAGGTGGTGGAAGGCGTGGTGCGTTACGGGCAGGGACTGGCGATGGGCCACGGCCTTGACCCTGTAACGCAGATGGGGCCGCTGGTGTCGTCCCGCCACGCCGACCGCGTCGCGCGCTTTGTCGATGGCGCACGCAAGGACGGCGCCAGCATATTGTCCGGGGGCGAATTGCTGGGCAATGCGGGCACCTTCATGGCGCCGACGGTCGTCACGGATGTGCGACCGGACATGGAGATCGTGCAGGAGGAAGTGTTCGGACCGGTCGTGGTCGCCCAGCCATTCGACGATGTCGAGGATGTGATCGCGGCGGCCAACGACAGCCAATATGGTTTGGCAGCGAGCGTATGGACGGAATCGCTATCCACGGCGCATCGCATGAGCAGCGCGATCGAGGCGGGCACCGTATGGATCAACTGTCATGCCATGTATGACGCTTCGCTTCCTATCGGCGGGGTCAAGCGGTCGGGATGGGGCCGGGATAGCGGCAAGCAGGCGCTTGATTCCTATCTGGAATGGAAAACGGTCTGCGCGGTCCTGTAACCGCCTGATCATCGGTCCTTATCTGCCCGCCATGTCCGACATGGCGGGTTTCTTTTTGGGCTGACCCGCACGGCATGACCGCTGCGCGAGCAAACACGCCGCCAATCTGTTCAGCCCCCGGCACTTTCGGTGAGGATCGGATCAACGGCAATCGACCGCGCACGTCCCATGCGCCGTCGTTCCGCCGCACCGTACGAGCATAATCGCGGGCATGGCCCGCCATCAGGAGCAATTGCATGGCCTATCGCTTGGGCGTCGATGTTGGCGGCACGTTCACCGACCTTTTGCTGTTCGATCAGGGCAGTGGCGCATTCTGGCGGCACAAGACGCCGTCGACGCCACATGACAGTTCCGAAGGGATATTGAATGGTGTCGAGGCGATCTGCGGCAAGGCCGGGATCACGCCTGCCGACATCGAATATTTCCTGCATGGCACCACCGTCGCGACCAACGCGGTGCTGGAAGGAAAGGGCGCCCGTGTGGGCCTGATCGTGACGGAGGGCTACCGCCAGATCATGCAGATCGCACGCAGTTTCGTGCCGGGCGGTCTGGCGGGCTGGATCGTGTGGCCCAAGCCGGAACCGCTCGCGACGCTGGAAGACACGTTCGAGATCAATGGGCGCATGACCGCGCAGGGGCAGGAACTGCGTCCGATCGATGAGGACGATATTCGCGCGCAGCTGAAGAAGCTGAAGGCGCAGGGAGTCGAGGCGCTGACCGTGTCCTTGATGAACGCCTATCTGAATGGCGCGCATGAACAGCGCGTGGGCGAACTGGCGGCGGAAATCCTGCCCGACGTCCCGGTGTCGCTCAGCCATGTCGTCCTGCCGGAAATGCAGGAATATGAGCGGACGTTGACCACCGTCGCCAATGCTGCCGTGCGCCCGGTGGTGGGCCGCTATGTCCGCAACCTGCGATCCAGGCTGCGCGACGCGGGCATGGCGGGCAAGCTGTCGCTGCTGCGGTCGGACGGTGGCCTCATGACATCCGAAAAGTCCGAAGAGCATCCGGTGTCGCTGTTGATGTCCGGGCCGGCGGGCGGTGTCACCGGCGCGATCTGGGTGGGTAAGAATGCGGGCATCAGGAATATCCTGACGCTGGACGTCGGCGGCACCTCCACCGACGTGGCGCTGATCGAAAATCTCGAAGCACGGCGCGTGCGCACGACCGAAGTCGGCCATCTTGCCGTGCGTGCTTCTGCGCTGGACGTCAAGACGGTGGGCGCGGGTGGCGGTTCCATCGCCTATGTGCCCGAACTGACCAGGGCGCTGCGTGTCGGACCTCAGTCGGCCGGCGCCGTGCCGGGGCCGGTCGCCTATGGCAAGGGCGGCACCCTGCCGACCGTGACCGACGCCAATGTCGTGCTGGGCTATCTACCCGAAGCGCTGCTGGGCGGTACGTTCAACCTGGATCGCGAAGGATCGATCAAGGCGGTGCAGACCATTGCGGACGCGCTGGGCATCGACCTCTATGCGGCGGCACGGGGCATCATCGATATCGTGAACGAGAATATGTTCGGTGCGCTGCGCATGATCTCCGTCCAGCAGGGCTATGATCCGCGCGACTTCGCGCTGATGGGCTTTGGCGGGGCGGGCCCGATCCATGTCAATGCCGTCGCCCGCCTGATGGGCAGCTGGCCTGCGGTGTCGCCGGTATCGCCGGGCGTGCTGTGTGCGCTTGGCGATGCGACGACGCGCATGCGCACCGAAACGGCGCGCTCCTTTTCCACGCTGGCGTCCAAGACCAGCGCCGAAGCGCTGGCCGACGTGATGCGCGAAATGGATGCGCAGATCCGGGGCGAGCTGGAGCAGGAAGGTGTCGCGGCCGCTGATATCAGCGTCGGCTTCGAAGTGGACATCCGCTATTCGGGGCAGGCTTTTGAAGTGCCGATGGACGTTACGCTGGACGAACTTGGGGACAAGGGCCTGATCGGCCTCACCAACCGGTTCGATGAGGAACATCACCGCCTCTTCACGTTCAACATGGATAGCGAACATGAAATCGTGAACCTGCGTGCGGTCGCGATGGGCCAGTCGCTCGACCTGCCCGCGGCCCCGTTGCAGGAGGGCAATGGCGACCCGGTCGAAGCCAAGGTTCGCGATCACCAACTCTATATGAATGGTCGCATGCAGCCTGCTATCATTTACGACCGCGCGAAGCTGAAGGCGAAGGACGTCATTCAGGGACCGGCGATCGTCCTGGAAATGGACTCGACCACGCTGATCGAATCCGACTGCATCGGCACGCTCGATGCTGTCGGCAACATCCTCATCACCCTGGCCTGACAGGAGCGCAGAACATGACCGCACGGATCATCCAGAGCAACGAAGCGCCCTTCGAAAAGAAGGCCATCGACCCGGTTACGCTCGACATCATCGAAAACGCCCTGCGCAACGCCCGTGTCGAGATGGATGCGACGCTGGTGCGCACCGCCATGTCGCCGGGCATTCGCGAACAGGGCGACGCCTTCCCACTGATCGCGGACCATAAGGGCCGCATGATCGTGGGCCAGTTCGGCTCCTATATCGGGCCGTTCCTCGACGGCTATGCCGGCACGGTGGAGGAGGGCGACCTTATCATGTTGTCCGACCCCTATTCGGTCGGCGGCGCGGTGAGCCATTGCAACGACTGGCTGGTTTTGCTGCCGGTGTTCAAGGACGGTCGCCTGATCGCCTATACGTCGATGTTCGGGCATCAATCCGACATTGGCGGCATGGTCGCAGGGTCCATGCCGATCGACGCCACCTCCATTTTTCAGGAGGGCGTGCGCATTCCACCGATCAAGATTTACAAGCAGGGCGTCTACAATGAGGACGTCATCCGCCTGATCATGCATCAGGTCCGCACGCCCGACTGGTGCAAGGCGGACCTAAATGCGCTGATCGCATCCTGCCGGGTCGCGTCGCGCCGCATCGTGGAGATGGCCGAGCGCTTTGGCGACGATGTGTTCGTGTCCGCCTGCGAAGAGCTGCTGGCACGTAATCACAAGGCAATGAAGCAACTGATCGACACGGCGATCAGCGAAGAGAAAGTGAGTTTCGAAGATTATATCTGCGACGACGGTCTAGGCTATGGCCCGTACAGGATCAAATGCACCATGTGGCGCGAAGATGGCCGGGTCGTGCTCGATTTCGACGGCACCGATCCGCAGAGTCAGGCGTCCATCAATTTTTTCCTGAACGAAAACATGATGCGCATGTTCTTCGGCATCTACATGATCATGATCTTCGATCCGCAGATCCTATTCAACGATGGTTATTATGACCTGATCGACGTGCGTATTCCCGAAGGGTCGCTGCTCAAGCCGAAATTCCCGGCGGCGCTGTCGGGGCGGACCCACGCGCTGGGCCGTATGTTCGACATATTGGGTGGCCTGCTGGGCCAGAAGACGCCTGAATTTCTCACCGCCGCAGGCTTCTCCTCCAGCCCGCATCTTTTCTACTCGGGGTTCGACAAGGCGGGCGAATATTTCCAACTGTTCCAGATCGGTTTTGGCGGGATACCGGGGCGTCCGCTGGGTGACGGGCCGGATGGCCACTCGCTCTTCCCCAACTTCACCAACGTGCCCAACGAATTTCTGGAGCGCTACTTCCCGCTGGTGATCGAACGTTACGAGACGGTGGCCGATTCGGGCGGCGCGGGGCTGCATCGTGGCGGCAACGGCATCATCATGTCCTACCGTTTTTTGGAAGCGGGCAAGATCGCTATCCATGACGACCGCTGGTTCGTGCCGCCATGGGGCGTGAATGGCGGCGCTCCGGGTGCTCGTGCGCGCAAGATCCTGGAAAAGCCAGATGGGTCGCAGACGATCGTGGGGAACAAGATCGAGGATCTGGCGGTGGAGGCCAATGACGTCCTGCACTTCATCACATGGGGCGGCGGCGGCTGGGGCGATCCGTTGGACCGCGATCCCGCACTGGTCGCCAAAGAAATCGTGCAGGGGCTGGTCACGGTCGAGGGGGCGAAGGCTTATGGCGTGGTGATCGGGGCTGACGGTCACGTCGATGACGCCGCGACGCAGGCGCTGCGTACCAAAGCGAGGGCGGAGCGTGGCGCCGTGCAGGTGTTCGACTTCGGTCCCGACATCGCGACCTTGCGCGCGCAGTGCGAAGCCGAAACCGGCCTTCCCGCGCCAAAGCAGCCGCGCTGGCAGGCTGCGCTGGAGGCGGCGGAATGAGCGCGGAGCTTAAGGATAATTATGCCGGGGCGTTCGATGGGGCGCTCCCCTTCGGCAAGCGCCCCGCGTTGCTGATCGTCGATGTGGTGGTGGCCTATCTGACGCCGGGTTCGGTGCTTTACGATCCGGCGTTCGAAGTGGCGCTCGCCGCCAACGAACGGCTGGTGGGGTCGGCGCGCGCTGTTGCCTTGCCGGTCATTTTTACGAATGTCGTCTATCAGCCGGGTGGGGCCGATGGCGGGCTATTCTATGCCAAAGTGCCTGCCCTTGCCGCTTTCCAGCGCGGATCGGCCATGGGGGCGTTTCCCGACACGCTCCAGCCGCTGCCCGATGACACGATCGTATCGAAACAATATGCGTCAGCGTTTTTCGGGACGTCTCTGGCCTCCACGCTGACGGCCCAGGGGATCGACACGCTGCTCATCACTGGCTTTTCGACATCCGGTTGCGTGCGGGCGACGGCGCTCGATGCCTTGCAGAACGGCTTTCGGCCCTTCGTCGTGCGCGAGGCATGCGGCGATCGTCATCCCGGACCGCATGAGGCCAACCTGTTCGACCTTCAGGCGAAATATGCCGAAGTCATATCCGAAGCGCGCGCAATCGACATGATCGGCTGCGCATAGGCAGAAGCTTGAGGATTGCCGGACAAAAAAAGGGGGCGCGGATCATGATCCGCGCCCCCTTTTTTGCATAGCGCGTCACAGCCGCGTCGTGACGGCTTTCGTTTCCAGAAAGGCGTCCAGCCCGTCTTTACCGAATTCGCGGCCCCAGCCCGACTGGCCATAGCCGCCGAACGGAACGTTCGTGCCGACCGCGCCGTGGGTGTTGATGGATACGTGGCCCGAACGGATGCGGGCGACCAGACGGTGCGCGGTGGACAGGTCGCGCGTCCAGACGCTGCCCGACAGACCATAGATGCTGTCATTGGCCAGCTCTGCAATCGCATCCAGATCCATCGTATCGAACTTGCGGACGGCCATGACCGGGCCGAAAATTTCCTCGCGCTCGATCGCCATGTCGCCGCGCGTGTCGGCGAATATGGTGGGCTGCACGAACCAGCCGGGCCGGTCTACTTTGGCGCCGCCACAGACGAGCCGTGCGCCCTCTTGCTTCGCCTTTTCGATATGGCCCAGAACCTTGTTCATATGCCCTTGCGAAATCAGCGGTCCTTGATGGGTGTCGGGTGACAGGCCATGACCCAGCGTCATATATTGCGAGAAGGTCGCCAACCCTTCGATCAGCCGGTCGTGAATATCGGCATGGGCAAAGATGCGGGTGCCGGCCATGCAATTCTGTCCCTGAAGGAAGAAGGTGGCCAGCGCGACGCCCGGTACCGCTTGATCCAGATCGGCGTCGGGCATCACGACGACGGGGGATTTGCCGCCCAGTTCCAGCGACACTTTCTTGAGGTTGCCCAGAGCGGCCTGAACGATTCGGCGACCAGTGGCCGTCGATCCGGTGAAGCTGATCTTGTCCACTAGCGGATGTTCGGCCAACGGTGCGCCGACCGCCGGGCCGAAACCGTTCACGATATTGACGACGCCCGCCGGGAAACCCGCGTCCAGCACCATTTGTCCCAGCGCCAGTAACGACAACGGCGTTTCTTCCGACGGCTTGACCACGGCGGTGCATCCTGCGGCGAGCGCGGGGGCCAGCTTCAAAATGGCTGTCGACAAGGGGACGTTCCACGGAACGATCAGGCCGACGACGCCCACGGGTTCGCGCAACGTATAGGTCAGCGCTTCGCCCATATCGGCGATATGCCGGGGCGGCGGCATGGTAACGCCCTCGATGCGCAGGATGGCGCCCGCATAATAATCGACCATCTCCACACAATTATCGACCGTTAAGCGGGCGATATTGATCGGCATGCCATTGTCGATGACGTCCAGTTCCGTCAGCAGATCGGCATTATCTTCCATGATCCGTGCCAGACGGAAGAGCAGGGCAGATCGCTTCGCCGCAGTAAAGCGTGACCAGGGCAGAAAGGCGCGCGCGGCGGCGCGCACCGCGTCATCCATGTCGCCAGCATCGCCGACCTGGAACCGCGCCAGTTCGATGCCTGTGGCGGGGTCGCTGGTAACATGGCTTGCGCCGGCTCTGGCATCCACCCAGGCGCCGTCGATGAACAGCCGATGGGGGCCATGCAGAAACGCACGTGTGGCGTCGGATATTGCGTGGCCGTCAAAGGGGCTGGGAGCGATCATATGGCGACAGTCCTGCAGTCATAAGTGAAGAGGCCAAGCGATTCTTCATCGCGCAATGTGGCAAGGCCGAACGTGTCGCTGTCCTGTCCCTGCATACGGTCTGCATTGGCGTTTGATTCCGCCTGGATGAAGCTGGTGCGTTCATGTCTGGCGGCGACATAACGGCGCAGGCCTTGGGCGACGGTGTCGCTGGCTTCCAGTGCGCGCGATAGCACGACCGCGTCCTCCAGCGCACAGGCCGCGCCATGGCCTAGAAACGGGGTCATGGCATGGGCGGCATCGCCCAGCAGCGTCACGCGATCTTCGACCACCCAGTCGGTCAGCGGACCACGCGCATTGATCGCCCATTTGAACAGACGACCGCGTCCGGCAGCGGCGATCATCGCCTGCACCTCTTCGCACCAGCCTTCGTAGGTGGCAGTCAGATCGGAAACATCGGCAGGGATCGTCCAGCCTTCGTCCGTCCATCCATCCTGCCGGGCGAAGAAGACGAGGTTGAGCAGAGTGCCGCCGCGCACCGGATAGCGCGTGATCATGCGGCCCGCGCCGATATGAATGCCGGGATATTCCGCGAGCGGGATCATGTCCCCTTCCGCTGGCACCAGCGCGCGCCAGGCGACATGGCCGGTAAAATGCGGAGGCGTGGTTTCGAAACGGCTACGAATGACGGATTTCACGCCGTCGGCGCCGACGATGACATCGGCTTCCAGACGGCGACCATCATGCAAGATGACGCTATTGCCTTCGCTATCGGTGACCGCTGCATCCTGAAGCAATATAACGCCAGCAGCCTGCGCTGCCTTCATCAGTTCGGCATGCAGGTCGGCTCGGTGGATGGTCACATAGGGTGCGCCATATTTCGCGCGTTGATCGGCGCGTTCGACGGGGCGCAGAATCCGTCCGTCCTGCCAATGCTGGATACGCTGGCGCGTTGGTTCGATACCGGCGCGGGCCACATCCTCGCAAATGCCGATATGGTCCAGCGCCTTCATGGCGTTGGGCGACAGGGTTACACCGGCGCCAATCTCGCCAAATTGCGGCGCCGCTTCCAGCAGCGTAACGGCCATGCCGGCCTGCGCCATCGCAACGGCAGCGGTCATTCCGCCGATACCGCCACCTACAACTATGATTTTCGTACTCGGTCCCATGGATACTCCAAGACTGGTCGACACGCCTTTAGCCCGGTTTTGACGCGCCGCAAAAGCCGCGCGAGGCCTGCTGCCCGACTATCCGTGCAGCGGTCATCCCCCGCTCACACCAATTGCTGATCGGCTGGCGGATAATCGTGCCGCCAGGGTCCAGCCGCTTTCGCAAGCGGTTAGTCCAGAGGGTGAGGACATGTGGATGCCGGTGCATTCACTGATACGAGGGGCAGCCCGTGACGATAGCCAGCGCACCACATATTCACGGCCGCGATGTCCTAGCCTTCCGCCGCAAATTCGGTATTTTGGGTCCATCGACCAATACGGTGGTCCAGCCCGATTTCGACGACATGCGCCCATGGGGCGTCACCAACCACTATAGCCGGATCGTCGTTGATAATCCCAGCGCCGTGTCGAACGAGACGTTCATGGCCGGCGTGGCGGACATCGACGGCAATACGGCCGCGGCGGTGCGTGGCGTGATGACGTGCCAGCCGGACTATCTGGTCATGGGCATGTCGGCCGTAACCTTTTTCGGCGGCGCGGAAGGCGCGCGTAAATGGCGCGAATCGATCGAAGCACTGTCGGGCCTGGGCGTCACGACGGGGGCGGAGGCGGTGGTCGCCGCGCTTCAGACCTATGGCAACGTAAAGCGCGTTGCATTTTTTTCGCCCTATTATCCTGCCGCCAACGATCAGGTGCGGCGCTTTCTGGCGGACCATGGCTATGACACGGTGCGGGATGCGGCATTGCAATGCCCGTCCTGGCTGGCGATCGCGGAACAAACGCCGCAAACATTGCGCGATACGATGAAGACGCTGGATGGCGACGATGTCGATGCGATCATTCAGGTCGGCACCAATGTCTCGAACATCCGCCTCGCCGCCGCCGCCGAATTGTGGCTGGGCAAGCCGGTGATCGCGATCAACACCGCCACTTACTGGCACGCCCTGCGCGCGAACGGCATCCCGGATCGGATGCCCGGTTTTGGCCGATTGCTCGCAGAGTTTTGATCGCCCGACGCTCAACGCATCGGCCGGAATGATCGCGCAGCGGTCAAGCGGCGAAGCTTCCTAGAGCCTCTTCCTACCCGTCCCTAGTCTCGCTTCCAATCTATCAGGGGATCATAATCGCATGTCCGCTCACCCAAAGAGGGTTCAGGTCGTCATCGCCGGTGCGGGGCCAGTCGGCTGCGTAGCTGCCACTTACCTCGCGCAGCAGGGCATCGATGTTATGCTCGCCGAAACCGGGCCGGACGCGGCACAGGATCTGCGTGCCTCGACTTTTCATCCGCCGACGCTCGAAATGCTCGATACGCTGGGCATCAGCGACTATTTGATGGAAACCGGGCTAAACGCGCCCGTCTATTGCTGGCGCGACCGCAAGACTGGTGAAGTCCTGTCATTCGACTTGAGCGAGATCAGCGATGTCACGCGCTTTCCGTTCCGTATCCAGTGCGAGCAATATTATCTTGCCCGCAAGCTGGCCGAACGGTTGCAGGAAATGCCCAACGCGCAGGTGATGTACGGCCATCGCGTTATCCATTTCGAACAGGATAATGACGGGGTCACCGTTTCGCTCGAACATATGACCGGCATCAGCCAAGTCCGCGCGGACTATCTGATCGGGGCGGACGGTGCCAACTCGCTGGTCCGCAAGTGGCTGGACATCGAGTTTGACGGTTTTACCTACCCCGAACATTTCCTGTGCCTGAGCACGAAGCAGCCGATCCACGACGAAATCCCCAACCTGTCGCACGTCAACTATGTCTCCGATCCCGACGAATGGCTGGTGCTGTTGCGCGTCCCATCGGTATGGCGGGTTCTGGTTCCGGCGGGACTGGACGAAGACCCGGCCTGGCTGACGTCGGATGCCAAGAAGAACCAGGTGTTCGGTGGACTGCTGGCCGACGGCGAAGCCGTTCAGACCGAACATCGCACCCTGTATCGCGTCCATCAGCGCGTCGCGAAGAGCTTCCACGTCAATCGCGTGCTGCTGATGGGCGATTCGGCGCATCTCAATAATCCGCTGGGCGGGTTCGGCATGAATAGCGGCATTCACGACGCCTTTAACGGCTGCGAGAAGCTGGTGAAGATATTGCGCGGCGAAGGCAGCCCGGACCTGCTCCAGCTCTACGACCGCCAGCGTCGTACCGTGACTCATGCCTTTACCCAGCAGCAGACGATCGAGAATATGGCGATCATGCGCGGCGGCCAGAGCGAGGCGCATCAGCGTCGGCAGGACGCGATGCAGGCGCTGGCCAATGATCCGGGTCGTCGTCGCGCCTATCTGCTGAAACAGGCGATGTTCAGCAGCCTTGCCGACGCCGCTGCCATCACTTGATAGCAGGGGTATGATCCGGCCGGATCATGCCCGGAACCAGAGATCGTCAATGGTGGGAATGTCGGTTCCGGCAAGCATGGGGGCGCCATTTCCGCCCTCATCTTGAAAAGGAATGCGAAGGCCCATGGCACGACAGTTGTTGAAACAGCACGCCTATATCGACGGCCAATGGGTCGGGGCCGATGGCGGCGGCATGGTGGCGGTGACGGACCCGGCAACGGGAGAGATCATTGCCCATGTGCCGGACATGGGTGCCGCCGAAACGGCGCGCGCGATCGCGGCGAGCAGGCGTGCGATGGGGCCATGGGCGAAGCGCCCGGCAGCCGAGCGCGCGCGTATCCTGCGACGCTTCCATGATCTGATGCTGGAAGAACGCGATGCACTGGCCCGCCTGCTGACCCGCGAGCAGGGCAAGCCCCTGCGCGAGGCGATGGGCGAGATCGGCTATGCGGCGTCGTTCCTGGAATGGTTCGCCGAAGAAGCCAGGCGCGTTTATGGCGAGGTCATTCCAGGTCATGCCGCCAACAAGCGGATCGTGGTGCTGCGCCAGCCCATCGGTGTCGTCGGCGCGATTACGCCTTGGAATTTCCCCAGTGCGATGATCACGCGCAAGATTGCGCCCGCCCTGGCGGCCGGATGCGCCGTCGTGTTGAAGCCCGCACCCCAGACGCCTCTGTCCGCGCTGGCGCTGGCTGCGCTGGCTGCGCTGGCGGAGGAGGCCGGACTGCCCGCTGGCTTGCTCAATATCGTGACTGGCGACGCGCTAGCGATCGGTGGCGAACTGACGGGCAATACTGACGTGCGCAAGATCAGCTTCACCGGATCGACCGCCGTGGGGCGCGCGCTGATGCGCCAGTCGGCGGACAGCGTGAAGAAAATGAGCTTGGAGTTGGGCGGAAATGCGCCGTTCATCGTGTTCGACGATGCGGATCTGGACGCTGCGGTAGAGGGCGCTATCCAGTCCAAATTCCGCAACAGCGGCCAGACCTGCGTTTGCACCAATCGCTTTTATGCGCAGGCGGGCATTCACGACCGGTTCGTGGCGGCGTTGGCGCGTCGTACCGCCGCCTTGCGACTGGGATCGGGACTGGACGATGCTACCGACCTTGGGCCGCTGATCGACGCGGCGGCCATGGCGAAGGTGCAGGCGCATGTCGATGACGCACGGGCCAAGGGCGGGACCGTGCTGACCGGGGGCAATCCCGATGCGCAGGGCGGCACCTTCTTCCAACCCACGGTCATCGCGGGCGTCACCGGTGACATGCTGGTGACGCGGGAGGAAACCTTCGGTCCTCTCGCCGCAGTCATGCGGTTCGAGACGGAGGAAGAGGTCGTCGCCCTCGCCAACGACAGCGAGTTCGGGCTGGCGGCCTATGTCTACACTAACGATCTGTCACGGACCTGGCGGGTGGCCGAGGCGCTGGAAACGGGGATGGTCGGGATCAATAGCGGCCTGATCTCTACCGAGGTGGCACCCTTTGGCGGTGTCAAACAATCGGGGCTCGGCCGCGAAGGCAGCCGTCACGGCATAGAGGATTATGTCGAGCTGAAATATCTCTGCATGCAGGTCTGATCATGATGCGCCGGAGGTAGCGCCTTTGCGCAGCCTCCGGCGTCCTGTCCTCAAATCTGGAGAAATGGATCGCTGGTATCGTTCAGCGGCTCGCACCCATCTTCGGTAATCAGCCACAAATCCTCCAGATGGACATTGCCCGCGCCATCCGAGATCAGGGCGGGACAGTCGATGCTGAGGATCATGTCCTTTTCGATCAGATGATCGTCCTTCACGAAATGGAGCGCGTCGTCCTTGTAGGCCTCGTCCGTGTGGAAGAGGCCGACGCTGTGCGCGGTGCAGGGTACGATCACGTCATACCCCGCATCGCGAATGGCATCCTTGCCGATTTTCGCGACTTCCGAATAGCGAAGACCGGGCTTCAAGATTTTGGTGATTGCCTCATTCGCGACGATCGAGGCGTCGAGTGTGCGGCGGATGACGGGGTCTGGTTCCCCCACAAAAACGGTGCGGCCATAATCGCCATGATAGCCGGCATAGCTGCTGACGGCATCAATCTGGAAGGATCGTCCTTCGCGGATCACGCCGTCGCGCTGGCGGATCGAGGGGCTGTCGGTGGAAATGAAGAGGGCGGTGCCCCCGCGCTTGCCGGTTTCGGCGAAGAAAGCGCGGCGCAGGTCTTCGTAGCGGTCGCCCGGTTTCATGGACAGGATACAGGCGCGCGCGACTTCCGCATTGGTGCGCGCGGCATAGCGCATCAGCGCGATCTCCTCGCTCGATTTGATCATCCGTATCCGGCGGAGCAAGGGGTCGGCCGGGCGGTAGGTGAATGTGTAGCCCAGATAGGCTTCCACCAACAGCGAATCCGAACCGATCAGGCCTTTGGCGCCGGCTTCTTCCAGCGCGCCTCTCAGGGCCGCCAGCGCCGATGGAAAGGCCGGGCGTTGCTCCAGCTGTGTCAATGTGGCCTCACGCGTGATGCGGTCCCACGGATCGGGCCGGCCATCTGGCATTTCAGGCAGGAACAAGGGTGCGCTGGCCGCGCCTTCCATGCCGAACGGAGCGGTATAGAGAAAGAATTGCAACGGGCTTTCCGCCGGGGCATCGTCCAGATCGTAGAGATAGTGGAGAAACTGGCTGGTGATGAGCGCCACCGGTCGGCGCCGATCGGCAGGCACGACCGCCATGGCCGCACCCATCTGACCCATCGCCACGGTTTGGGGCCAATAGCCGGTCGCCTGATAGATGCTGGTCGGATCGGTCAGGACCATCGCGTCCACGCCAAATGCCTCCAGCACCGACTGCGTGCGATCACGGTTGATGAGGGGGCGTGGCAGGCTCATGTCGATACTCCTTGCGCGTCTGTAGCGGCTTGGTGGGTGCCAGCTTTGAACGGGGCTGCGCTATCGCTCCATAAAACTCTTCGCCATGCGGCCAAGGACCGGCTTGCGCGATCCTGTCCGACTGGCGGCCAGATTCCATCGGGGCCTACCGGGCGACGGGCGTCCGCGCATCTTCCCTTATCCGCAATCCGCGTCGATATGTTCGCGTCGCACAGCCTGTGCCAAATGCGGTAACGAGATCGAAAAGGAATTTATAGACCATGTTCAGTCGTCGTGATTTTGCCGTGAGCATCGGGTTGAGCGGCGCAGGCGCAATGGTCGCTGCCGGTTCGAGCGGCAGCGCTGCGCAGCCAGCACCCGCCGTCATGCCGCCCAAGGGACCATGGAACAGCGTTGCGCAATTGCCGCGCGCGGGCGGCGTGCTGAACTATGCCACGCTCGGGCCGCAGGATGGCGGCGGCAAGCCGCCGATCGTGCTGCTGCACAAGCTGGGTGGCTGGCTGTCGGACTGGCGTTTCGTGGCGCCTGCGCTGGCGCAAGGTCGACGGGTCATTGCTTTCGACCTTCCGGGGCATGGCGGGTCGCGCTGGAACGGTCCTGCACCCTATATCCAGTCGCTGGGCGAAACGGCGGCGTTGCTGGTCGGCGCATTTGACGAATTGGGACTGGAGCAGGTGGACCTGATCGGTACGTCGCTCGGCGGGTGCCTGTCGGTGCCGCTCGCGGCTTTCTGGCCTGAGAGGGTGCGGCGTCTGGCGCTCGTATCCTGCGCGCTGGGCGGCAAAAAGACGCTCGCGGAGATACACGAGGCGGTCGATGTGAAGCAGAAACCTCTGTTCGACGCAAAGGGCCTGCCCGTGCCGACCAAGCCGGAACTGCTCACGCAGATTTTCGGCATCGTGAATCCCGACCGGATCAATGAAGACGGCATTGCCAGTCGCAAGGCGGCCGGGCATTGGATCCAGCCGTCCGAACGGGGCGTGGCGATCACGGAGATCAAAGGGACGCTCAAGCGCGTCGAAGCGCCTACGCTTCTGCTCTATGGCCAGTTCGACAAGGCCTATGTGAAGTTCAGCGCGGATGCCAAGGCAGCGCTCAAGACATCGCAGATTGCCTTCGTTCCCAATTCGGGCGCTTTTGTGATGCAGGATAATCCCCTTGCGACGGCTGACATTCTGAGCCGCTTCGTCAACGAGGGATGAGTATTGCCCTCCCGCGCAATGATGCGTCTGCATCATCGCGCGGGAGGGTGTCGCAGTTAGCGCGGATGTGTTTTGCGGAACGCCTTGCTGCGCTGCACCGCGTTACGCTGGATATCGGCCCAGAACAGCCCGATGTCATGATAATGCAGGCTGCCATTGGGCAGAGGCTTAAGGTTCAGGTCGGGTGCCGGATCCACCACGAGCAAGCCATTCTCGCACCGCGCGGAGACGGAATGTGGGCGCAGCTTTTGCATCGGTCCGAAACCGGGATCTCCGGGAGCCGCTCCGCTGCTGGCGCGACGAGGCGCAGCGGGCTTTGCCTGATCGAAAGTCAACGGATTGACGCACAGCAGTGCCTTGCCGGGGGCATCGCCATAGCGATCGGTGAAGGCGGTTTCCAGCAGGGCGGCAAATTTGCCCTTGTCCGCCATGCCGGGCAATATGCTGTTCCATCCGACGACACAGCCCGTTTGCGCAGGTGTCTCGCACGAACGAACCGTCTTGTAAGTGCGCCCGAAATCGCCCTGTGACAGGCCGATACCCACGACATAGGCCGCGACCATCCGGCCCGCCAGCACTGTGCCGTCGATCCTTTCCTCGATCAGCCGCGCGGCATGGACCGCGCCCTGACTATGGCCGACCAGCATGAATGGCCGCCCGCCATTGTCATGCGCCATATATTCGTCAAAGGCGCCCAGCACGTCGCCATAGGCCAGCGCGAAGGCGGCCTTGCGGATGACCGGATCGGGAAAGGCGCCGGCCGTCGATTGACGGTAGCGCGGCGCGAAGATGCGGCAACAGGCGTCGAATGCGCTCGCCTGCCGCGCTACGACGCTTTCGTCGGTCCAACGGTTGACCTGCGCATCGGCCACATCCTGATTCCACCGGTCGACCGATCGGTCCGTGGTGGGATGAATGTAGAAGACATCTACATCCTTACCCCGGATCGGCTGTGCGGCCGGTCGTTTAGCCCAACTGGCAGACAGGCTATAGTCGAGGGGCGGCGGCGCCACATGCTGCGATGTCGATGCCGGCGCGCCGGCACCGATCGTGCCGGTCGCCAGCAGCATGGCCAGCGCTACGCCTGCTCCCCGCACCGTCACGCCCAGATGGTCGGTTCGCGGCCCAGCGTCGGGTCAGCGACGAAGGCATTTGCAGGCTTTTCCAGGCCCAGATTCTCGCGCAGGGTCGCCCCTTCATAGTCTGTGCGGAACAGGCCACGCTTTTGCAGGATCGGGATGACCTGATCCACGAAATCCTCAAGGCCGCCCGGCAGGTAGTTGGGTGAGAGCGAGAAGCCGTCCGCGCCCCCTTCACGAAACCAGTTTTCCAGCAGGTCGGCAATCTGTTCGGGCGTACCCGATCGCGAGAAGCTGGCGCGCGACACGACCACGCGGCGGGCAAGCTGGCCGATGGTCAGATCCTCGTCGCGGGCCATTTTGATGATTTGCTGCTGTACCCACTGGCCGCCATTGGTGAGTGCAATGTCGGGCAGCCTGTCATTGGGCGAGCAGGTGGACAGGTCGGTCCCCAACTGAAGCTGAAGCGTGCGCAGCGCCAGTGCTTCGGGCACCAAATCCAGCAGTTCCGCGTCGGCGCGCTTGGCTTCGGCTTCGGTTGCGCGGACCATGAGCTGGACCGATGGGATGACCAGCAGCTTTGCGGGATCGCGGCCAAAATCCGCCGCCCGCTGCTTCATGTCGGTATAGAAAGTCTTGGCGGCGTCGAGCGAGTTGGCGGCGGTGAAGATCATGTCCGCCGTACGCGCGGCCAGATCGCGCCCCGGTCCCGATCCGCCGGCCTGCACGATGATCGGGTGTCCCTGCGGCGGACGGCCGATGTTGAGCGGCCCGGCGACCTTGAAATGCTGGCCCTGATGGTCGAGTTGATGAACGCGCGCCGGGTCGAAATAGCGCGCCGATGCCTGATCGCGGATGACCGCGCCATCTTCCCAGCTGTCCCACAGGTTGCGGACGACATCGACAAATTCTTCGGCGCGGGCATAGCGCGCGTCATGATCCATGTTGAGGTCGCGGCCGAAATTGCGCGCTTCGCTGTCGCTGGCGGATGTGACGACGTTCCAGCCCGCGCGACCGCCCGAAATATGGTCGATCGACGCAAAGCGCCGAGCGATCGCATAGGGTTCGTTATAGGTGGTCGATGCGGTAGCGACCAGGCCGATATGCCGGGTGACGGTGGCCAGAGCGGCGAGCAGCGTCGTGGGTTCCAGCTTGCCGGCATAGTCAGTCGCAGAAAAGGCGTCCTTCCCCGAAATATGCGGATAGCCCTGCGAATCGCCGGAGAAATAGACGTGCATCTTGCCGCGCTCCGCGGTCTGCGCGATCCGGGCATAATGCTGAAAATCATGCTGATCGACCGACGCTGCACCCGGATAGCGCCAGCCGCCCGGATGCGCGCCGCTATTGTGGATGAAGGTGGCGAGGATCATGCGACGATCGGGAAGGCTCATGGGATGCTCCTGGGAGTGTTCAGTTTCGGCTGGCGGCGATGACGTTGCCCAATTCCCCGTCCGATCCGACGCGGAGATAGGCGCGGCGCGCCAGCAGGAAGGCGATGGCCGAGCCAAGCAGGCTGGGGATTACGACGATGACGAAAGAGGTTGCGATGCGCGCGGGATCGCCCAGCACCGACTGGGTCACCCAGGCGAGGAGCAAGGGACCGCCGGTGCCTGCCGGAAGGGCGCTGACCACGCTGAGGAACGCGTATGAAAATCCACGCATGTCGTTGGGGACGATTTCCTGCACCGTGGCGTTCATCGCGACGTTCAGCATCGGCGTAGCCAGGCTGATGCTGGCGAGCAACAGGATGGCAAGGAGCAGAGAAGGTGCGAAGCCGGAAAAGGCGCAGGGCAGGGCGATGACGGGCAGGATCGTCATGATGATCAATCGGCCACCACGACGGCTGCCGATGGCAGAATCTGCGCTGAGGCCGCCCAGCATATAGCCCGATACGCCCGCGATCAGCAGAATGACGCCCAGCATGTTTGCGAAGTCGGGCAGTTGCGCGTCGAAACTGCGCATCAAAAGCGGCGCGGTCCACGCTGCGACCCCGACGAACGCAACATAATAGAGGCAAAAGCCCAGAAATAGCGGCACGACGACGGCACGTTGCCGCCACAGATAGGCCAGCTTATCGACGGCAGTCGGCCCGCGCATCGCATCGGCACGAATGCCGCGCCGCGCCGGTTCCTTGACCGAAAAGAAGAGCAGGCCGACAATCGGCCCGATCGCACCGCATAGGATGAAGGCGCTGCGCCAGGGTATGACGAGGCCATACCCCGGAATGGAAAGGTGCAGATTGGCGCCCACTATCCAGCCGGGAATGATCGAGGATAGCGCGGTGCCCATGCTGGCGCCGATCAGGTAGGTGCTGAGCGCACGTCCGCGTCTTTCTGGTGGAAACATGTCCGCGATCAGGGAAAGCGCGGCCGGAGCGACGGCGGCTTCCCCCAGACCCACAAGGGCGCGGAAGATGAAGAAGCTTTCGAAATTGGGCGCAAGGCCGCCCGCGACGGTCGACAGGCTCCATATGATGATCGCGCAACCCAGGACCGTCCGGCGAATATGGCGATCGACCAGCGTGCCGAGCCACAAGCCGCACACGCCACTCAGCAGCGAATAGGCAAGGCCCAGCAACAGGCCCATCTGAATGTCGGTAATGCCCAGGTCGGCCTTGATCGGTTCGGCCAGCACGCCGACGATCGCCTTGTCGATGCTGTAGAGGTTGGCGGCCAGGAACAGCAGCAGCATCGGCCACCAGCTGCGCGATAGCGGTGGATAGGGGGATGGTTCAGTCAACGCGCACGGCCCTTCCGTCGATGCAGGCAAGCAGTCGGCCATCGGCATCGTTCAGGATTTCGAGGCGGTCTTCATCCAGATGGATGATATCCTCGAAATGGAACTTGCCGATGTCCGGGCCGATCCAGGGCAAGTCGCAGCTCAACACCATGCCATCGACAAGATCGAAGCTGTGCATACCGCCGCCCGGATGGGGGTGGTCGGTATGCTCAAGGCCCACCGAATGCAATCCGCAGGCGCGGAAATCGGGATTGCCATTGGCCTGGATGCAGGACACGACGATCTTTTCGATCTCGGTCGATCGCTTGCCCGCCTTGAAATGGGGCAGGGCTTCGCGCCAGCCCAGCCGGGTGGCGTTGTAGTGTCGCAACTGTTCGGCCGACGGTTCGCCGATGATGGCTGTGCGGCCGATGTCGCTGGTATAATGATTAAACTCGGTGGTCGCATCGAACGTAACGGTGTCGCCCTGTTCCAGCGTCGCATTTTTGGGCAGACGGCCAAAGCCGGGGCGGTAGGGCGTGATGAGCAGGAAGACCGGGCGGCCGCCCGCCAGTGCGGCGGCGGACCAGAAGACCCGTTCGGCCTCCGCACAACTCGCGCCCGCAGCGACGGCTTCGGCGGAAATCTGAAGCGCCAGTTCGGTCTTCCGCGCGGCAGCGCGCATGTGCGCCATTTCGGCAGGGGTCTTTACCATGCGGATGTCGCGCAGCAGGTCGCGCGCGGCGACAACCTCCAGCGAGCTGCCCAGCAGGGCGTTCACGTCCAGGCCAAGCCCGCGATCTTCAAAGGCTATCCGGCCTTTGTCGAGCCTGAGTTCCCGCAAATGGGCGGCGATGGCCTCCTGATGATTTTGCGGCAATCCCTCGGCGGTCATCACGCCCTGCACACCGCCCGCGCCAAGGCCCGGTTTGCGGGCATAGCCGCGCACGATCATCCATGTGCCCTGGCCTTGTTGCGGCTGGCCCATATCGACTTCTACCGTCAGGACAGCGGCGTCCAGGCTATGATCGCGCGGCAAAATCGCCAGCGCCAGATCGCCAAATCCCCAGCTCGCGTCGGTGGCCCAGCTGCTGAGGTAAAATGTGTTCACGGGGGTGGAGGCTATGATGGCATCCACGCCTTGAGCGTCCATAAGACTGTCGGCGCGGTCGCGATTGAGCAGCATGGCCCGTTTCCCATATGAGTGTTCAGGACCAGCCTGCCGATGTGGCGTGCGGACTGACGCTGCCGTTTTTGGCCATCCTGTCATGGCGCTGAAAAATTTAGGGGAGGGCGCCGCAGGCAGCCCTCCCCTCTTATGCTCATCAGAAGTTATACTTCACCCGGACGCCTGCCGTGCGCAATTCGCGCAGGGCGACGGCAACGCCAGCGTTATTGGCCAGGCGATTACCGGTATTAGTGAAGAGGCTGAAGTCGATCGCGCTGGGATAAGCCTTGTTATTGAACACATTGTTCACAAAAGCTTCGATCGAGACCGTACCGTTGCCAATGCCAGCACGCAGGTTGACCTGTGTCAGGTCCGGCGTCTTGGTGGTGTTGGCGGCGTTGGTATAGACGCCCGACTTATAGGCGAAGTCGATGCGGCCGAATGCTTCCAGATCGCTCGCCTCGATCGGCACCGTATATTGCGCCGACGCGGATGCCGCATATTTCGATGTCAGCGGATTTTCCTTGCCACGGAAATCGCTGACCCCGGTCAGCCGCGTGACGGTCGGCGCGCTAAGCGAACGAATGCTGCTGTCGTTGATCGAACCGTTCAACCCCAATGTCAGGCGCGAACTCACCGCTGCGGTGATGTCGCCTTCGATGCCAGTCATACGGACGCGGCCGGTATTGTCGGTTGCCTGGATCGAATAGAAGGCGCCTGTGGCCGGATCGGTCAGCGTGGTGGTGATCGCGTTCAGCTGGTCTTTCCAGATGCCGTAATAGGCCGCGAAGCTGTAGCGCACGACATTGCCGAACGCGCGCCCCTTCAAGCCGATTTCGTAATTGTCCAGCTTTTCAGGGCGGGCTGCGATCTTCAGACCGGCGGCCGCAGCAAGCGCCTGCGCAGGTGCGCTCAGGTTGCTGAGGAAGACGGTGTTGAATGCGGCCGGGTTGATGCCCTTGGAGTAGGAGGCGTAGACCATCGTTTCGGGATTGATGTCATAATTGACGATCACGCGCGGCATGAAATTTCGATACTTTTCCTCGACCAGCACCGATCCGCCGGGGTAGAAGCCGGCAGGCGCAAAGGCGCTGCTAGTCAACGTCTGGCCGTCGGGACGGGCATAGGCGATAATGTGGTCGACCTGATAACGACCATCGAAATTGATGCTAAGGCCGGGCGTGATCTTATAGCCCAGACCAAAGAAGATGCCGTAGGTCTTGTTGCGTGTGGCACCGCTGACGACACTGAACTGGCTGACGCCCAGACCGCCATTGTTGCCGCCGCCGCCGCCCTGGAAGAAGGCGTTGAGATAGCTGGCGCCCAAGGTGGCGGTGAAGGGACCATTATCGTCATAGCTGGCACGCAGTTCCTGCGAAAAGTCCCGGCTGACGGCTTCGACCAGATAAGGATAGTTGAAATAGCTGGGCGCACCGGCGCCGATACCCAGACCGGTCGACTGGTTGGGAATGCTGGTGTCGTAATAAAGGTCGAGGTCCGACAACTGGCTGCGGCGCTCATTATTGTATCCGGTCAGCGACGACAGCGTCAGCGCGTCGGTAGCTTCCCAGTCGACCGCCAGATGGAGGTGATAGAAGCGGCTCTTGAGGCCATAGCCCTGCACCCCGTCCTTGGGATCGATCAGGCGACCTTTGGGATTGGCGAGGAAGTTTTTGATGAAAGCGTCGTCAACCGTGTTCATCGACGGGGATGTCGAAGGCAGGCCCGGCAATGTGCCGCAGAAATAGCGGTTCGCGCCAAATGAGCAGTTGGACGAGTCCGGCACCACTATAGCGCCCGTGGTTGGGTGCTGAACGGCATAAGCCGCCAGGAAACCGGTCGCGTTTGGGCCGTCATCATTCTGCGAATACATACCGAACGCCTTGGCGGTCAGATTGCTGGCAGGCGTGAAGTGCAGGGCCAAAGTCGCGGCGCGAGTGCGCTGATCGCCCAAGGTCTGGCCGCGAACGCCCTGGTTCTTCCAGGAGCCTTGCTTTGCGTTTTCCTGCACGGTTGCGCGGAAGCCCAGCAGTCCGTCGAAGATCGGCCCGCCGACACCCAACTGGACGTCATGATTGTCGCGCGTGCCCAGCATCCCGGATGCGGTGCCTTCGAAGCTGGACGGCGGCGCCTTTGTCACGACATTGACCGCACCGGCAAAGGTCTGGCGGCCGAAATAGGCGCTCTGCGGGCCTTTTAGCACTTCGATACGTTCAGGATCGGTGATCGTCTGAATGCCCGTCGCGGTCGAAACCGGGACACCGTCGATGAACATCGACGTCGTCTGGGCGGCGGCGCTGGACGGGGTGAAGCCACGCACGATGACCTGTTGGAACGAGCGGTCGTTGCGACCCGACGCGCTTCCCACGATCTTGAGGCTGGGCGTGAAGTTGGACATGTCGGAAACCGACTGAATGCCCTTGGCCTGAATCTCTTCGCTGGTGAAGGCGCTGACGGAAACCGGGGTCTTGAGGATGTCCTCGGCGCGCTTGCGTGCGGTGACGACGATTTCGCCGCTGCCACCATTGGACGAATCGGCCTGTTCGGCAGGCGTCGCTTGCTGCGCGGAAGCGGAGATAGAGTTTGCGGAAATAACGACTGCGATGATAGAGCATCCGCCAATGAATGATGGACGAAGACGTTTTATGCTATTCATTACCCCAGCCCCTTAAGCTTGTTCGGTTTCGTAACGACCGTTCCAAATAATTTCCTGCGAAATCAGACTTATTCCCATAATATTGTCGTGGTAGGGAGTTTCCCGTCACGACCTGGAATTTTTTCTTCCGTCTGACATGGCAATCTTGTTGAGCATGCAGGCTGTCTTCCACCAACACGGGCAATTTAACCGCTACGCAGATAAATTACTGCGGTGTAGCCAGCGGCGCCGCATTTGCCGTGGAGCTGTGGAAACGGCCTGCGGCCAGGAAACCGAAGCCTGTCCCAATCACCAGCGACACGGTCCCGACGATCGCCATGGAATGACCCACAGCCGCTGGATTGTGAAACACATGTTCCGTCAGGAACGCCACCAGCAACGGGCCGCAGGAAAAGCCGATGAGTGTCAGGACAAAGGCATAAAGCGCCACGGACAGCCCGCGCATGCGCGTCGGCGTGGCTTCCGATATGATCGAGAGCATGGCCGTGCCGAACAAGGCGCTGGCGCAGGTGATTTCAGACAGGAGGGCGATCGCGACGATGCTGTTGCCGACCATCCCCCCGAGAGCCGCAGGAATGGCTGCGAGGCACATGAAGGCAGCGAATCGAATCTTGCCTGCGACACCGCTGCGTCGTGCAACGCGATCGATCAAGACGCTCGCCACCGCTGCACCGATGACGGCCCATATGATCTGGCCGGTTCCCAGGCTCTTACCCGCCGCGCCGATGTCGAACCCATAGGCGCGGGTGAGCAGCACGGCGCCCCACCCGGTCGCCACCGATCCGCCCAGACCGAAAAAGGCGACCATGGCATAGAGCGGCGCAAATATACCGCGCTGGCCAGCAAAATAGGCGAGCGAGGCGGGCAGGCTTGCCCGTGTCCTGGCGTCGCCGGTTCCGCCAAGGCGCGGCGGATCGCGCATCAACAGCATCAAGGCGGCAATGACGAAGCCGAATGCGCCGACCAGGACAAAGGCGATCCGCCACGGCGCCAATGTTCCGACCAATGGTATCCAGGCGAATGTGCCCTGTGGCGCGGCTTGCAATATATATCCGCTCACCACCGACCCCAGGCCATAAGCAATCATCGTTCCGAAGACATAGACCGACATGGGTCGGCCGCGCCGATCGGGTGGAAACATGTCGGTGATCATCGTCACGGCGCATGGTCCCAATACTGCTTCGCCAACACCAATGAACAGCCGGGATGCGAACATATGGCCGAAATCGGCGGACAGTCCGCCGCAGATCGTCGCCGCGCTCCATAGCAGGATGCCGCATATCAGCAACAGCCGTCGACTTACGACGTCGGCGACAGCGCCCAACGGCAGGCCCATCGTGACGTAGAAGATGGAGAAGGCCAGCCCCTGCAGCAGCGCGATCTGGACTTCGCTGATCGCCAGGTCCGCGCGGACCGGATCGATGACCAGCGCCAGCATGCCGCGATCTATGGTCGATACGATCTGGGCGAGGCACAATATGATGACGGCGAACCAGGCCCGCGCCGCCCCGGTCCGAAATTCCGGTTTGGGCGAGGCTCCATGTGTAAACGGAGTGGCGGCGTGGATCATGATAGTCTCCTTATAGCAGCAGCATGGCATCGGAGACGATGGGAGCGCGGCGTTCCGCAGCTTTGTCCGACTAACGGACAGGGACGAACGACGCCCGGCAGCGCACCATAAGGTGCAATAGGAGATGCTATGTTCAACAGGAGGTTTCGATGAAGCTTTTGGCGTTTCTGATGCAGACCGGCGGGCATATCGCAGGCTGGCGGCATAGCGGCGCGGCCGCAGATGCGCTATGTGACATCGACTATTTTCGTTCGCTCGCCCAGACGGCGGAACGGGGCCTGTTCGACGGCGTGTTCCTGGCGGATTCGGTAGGATATGCACCGGTGAAGGGGGCAGAAATCTTTGCGTGCCTCGAAACTCCCAAGCTTGATCCTGCACTGGTCCTTTCGACGATCGCCGCCGTCACGAAGCATATCGGCCTGATCGGTACGGCTTCGACCACCTATTGCCAGCCCTATGAACTGGCGCGCCGGTTCGCGACGCTGGATCATCTCAGCCACGGCCGGGCGGGCTGGAACATCGTGACGTCCACGATGGAAAATGAGGCGCATAATTTCGGTCGCGAGGCCCATATGGATCATGGCGCCCGCTATGAACGGGCAGCCGAATTCGTGGATGTCGCGCGCAAGCTGTGGGACAGCTGGCAGGATGGCGCGGTTCTGGCGGACAAGGATCGCGGTCACTACACCGACCCTGCGCGCATTTCTGCCATCAACCATGCGGGTGATCATTTCAAGGTCGCGGGGCCGCTCAACGTACCGCGCGGGCCGCAGGGGCATCCGGTGCTGGTGCAGGCGGGGGCGTCTGCTACCGGCCAGCGCTTTGCGGCCAGTTGCGCGGAAGTCATCTTCACCTCCCACCCCGGCATCGAAACGGCCAAGGCTTTCCGCGCGGCGATGCATAAACAGATCGCGGAATTTGGCCGGTCGCCCGAAACGCTCAAGATCATGCCGGCGATGACGCCTGTGATCGGGGCGACGCGCGCGGACGCAGAGGCGTTGCAGCGCGCACTCGACTCGCTGATCCCGACTTCCATAGCGATCAGCAAGCTGGGCGCGCTGTTGGGCAATATCGATCTGTCGGGCGCAGACCATGATGCACCACTGGCGCCGTTGCCGGAAGCTGCATTGGCGGGGCAGAATTCGACGCGCGACCGCGTTCTCGAACTGGCCGAGCGGGAAAAGTTGCCGCTTGCAGAACTGGCGCGCCGGGTGGCGGCCGGGCGGACGGGGCGCACGATAGTCGGCACGGCAGAGGATGTTGCCGACGAGCTTCAGGCCTGGGTCGAGGAAGGGGCCGCGGACGGCTTCGTCATTTCCCCGCCCGTCCTGCCGGCCGGACTGGAAACGTTCGTCGATGGCGTCGTACCAATCCTGCAAGCGCGTGGCGCGTTCCGCAAGGCGTATGAAGGTGCGACGCTGCGCGAGAATCTTGGCCTCCAACGTCCGGCCAACATGTATGAAACAAACCCCGCGCTGATCGAAAAGCCGGAAGTCTGGTAAGGCGCAAAGGGGACGGATACCGATTGGTGTCCGTCCCCCCATTCGTCGTTTCACGCCGCGAAATACGCCCATGGCCGTTGGTGCCTGTCGGCGGCGCGGAATGCCTCGATCCTGTCGCGGCGCTGGAGCGTCAGGTCGATCATGTCGAGGCCGCCCAACAGCATCGCCTTGGCCTCTGCCTCGATTGCGAAGTGCCAGCTTTGTCCCGATGCTGCCACGACGGTTTGCGCAGCAAGGTCGATGGTCAATGGCAGGGCCTGAGCGGCGTTTGCCACCGGGCCGCTCTCCAGCTCAATCGGCACGATGCCGTTACGGATGCAATTCCCGCGAAAGATCGGGTTGAAGCTGGGCGCGACGATTGCGCGAAAGCCATATTCGGCGAGCGCCCAGGCGGCATGTTCGCGACTGGACCCGCAACCGAAATTCTCCCCCGACAGCAGGAATTGCGCGGCGGCATAGTCTGGCTGATTTAGGATGAAGGCAGGGTCGGGATTGCGGCCGCCGATCTGCGTATAGCGCCAACCGGCGAACAGGCCGTCGGCCAGTCCCGTCTTCGACACGGATTTCATCTCGCGCGAGGGAATGATCGCGTCCGTGTCGACATTGTCGCGCAGCAGCGGCGCGGCGGTCGCGGTGAGGGTAGTAAAGGGCTGCATGGCTCAGTTCCCTGTCTGCAAGAGGCGCGGGTCCGCGATCATCCCGGCAATGGCGGATGCGGCCACCGTCTCCGGCGAAGCAAGGTGGGTTCGCGTACCCGGTCCCTGACGGCTTTCGAAATTACGGTTGGTCGAACTTACCACCCGCTCGCCCGCGCCGAAACTTTCCCCGCCAGCAAAGAAGCACATGGAGCAACCCGATTCCCGCCATTCGAAACCTGAATTGCGGAATATTGCGTCCAGTCCCTCCGCTTCGGCCGCTGCCTTGACCCGACTCGATCCCGGCACGCAAATGGCGCGGACGCCCGGTGCGACATGCCGCCCTTTCAACACAGCGGCAGCGCGGCGCAGGTCGGACAGGCGCGCATTCGTGCAGGAGCCGATGAAGGCCGCGTCGATGCGCAGGTCGCGCAGAGACTGACCCGCCGCCACGCCCATATAATCGAGCGCCCGGTCATAGGCTTCCCGGCTGTCGCGCGCAGCAACTCCCTCATAAGCGGGCACGACAGCATCGATCGGCGCATAATGTTGCGGACTGGTGCCCCATGTTATGCCCGGAGCGACGTCGGCCGCATCGATCCGCAAATCCGTATCGAAGCGAGCGCCATCGTCGCTGCGAAGGTCATGCCAGCTTTCGACCGCACGCGCCCATTCGTCGCCCGTGGGCGCATAGGGACGCCCCTCCAGATAGGCGAAGGCCTTTTCATCAGGGGCGACGATAGCGGTAAAGGCGGCCAGTTCGGTGGCCATGTTGCACAGCGTCAGTCGCTCTTCGATCTCCAACGCGCGCACCGCCGACCCGGCATATTCAACCACATGGCCTTTTGCGCCCGCTGCGCCAAATCGGCCGAGAAGATGCAGGGCCAGATCCTTGGCCGTGACGCCAGCGGCCAGCGACCCCTCGATCGTAATGCGCATGCTTTTGGGTTTGCGCACGCGCAGTGTCGACGTCGCCAGCGCATGTTCCGCCTCGGTCGACCCGATCCCCCAGGCGAGGCCGCCCAAGGCGCCCTGGCTGCATGTGTGGCTGTCCGGGCAAACCAGCGTCAGGCCCGGCAGGATAATCCCTTGTTCGGGCGAGACGACATGGACGATGCCCTGTCGATCGTCGCCCAGGTCGAACAAGGTGATCCCGGCGGCCTGCGCTGCCGTACGCGTAGCAAGGATGAAGTCGCGGCCGGTCGGCATGATCGTGGCGTCGGTGCGGCCCGGCAGCGTATCGACGACATGGTCCATCGTCGCGAACACTTGCGCAGGCGCATTCACGGTGCGCCCCGCCGCCGCCAAGCTTTCTAGTGCGACGCCACCGGTGCGTTCATGCAGCATGACCCGGTCGATCAGGATCAGGCCAGTGCCGTCCCCAAGATCGTCGATGCAATGCATGTCCCATAATTTGTCGAAGAGGGTGCGTCCGATGCCGGTGTTTGTCGTCACAGGGCCGCTTCCGTTGCGCCGACGATCCGGGCGATGTCGGCTTCGGGCAGGCCGAGTTCTCGCAATATCGCGTCGGCGCCTTCGTTGACCTGCGGGATGTCATGACGCAGCCCGGTGCGCGCGCCGTCAAATTCGATCGGCAGGCCCGGCAAGCGGGTCTTTGCGCCACCCGAAATGGTAACATCCAGCAACCCCCCATCCGCGAGATGCGGATCGTCAAAAAGTTCGTCGGGCCGTGTGATCGGCGCGAAGGGAAGGCCCAGTTCTTCCAGCTTTTCGACCAGTATCTCGCGCGGCATGGCCTGAAACAGAGTCCGGACCTGCGGCAGGATGACGTCGCGCGCGACGACGCGGCCATTATTGGTCACATAATCGGGGTTGAGGCCCAGCTCCTCCAGATCGAACGCGCCACAGAAAGTGCGCCATTGTCCATCCGATACGACTCCGACGAACAATTGTTCGCCTTCACGGCTTGTCTCGAACACGTCATAGATTGCCCAGGCCGAAATGCGCACTGGCATGGGCTGGGCGGCTTTACCCGTGACGGCCATCTGCGCCATGTGCTGACCCACCAGGAAAGCCGTTGTTTCATAAAGCGAACATTTGACTGCGCCGCCCACGCCCGTGCGATGTCGTCGTTCCAGCGCCGCCAGGATGCCGATCACCCCGAACATGCCGCCAGTGATATCGACCACCGAAGAGCCTGCGCGCAGGGGGCGTCCGGGCGGGCCGGTCATATAGGCGAGGCCGCCCATCATCTGGGTCACTTCATCCAGCGCCGTGCGATGTTCATAAGGGCCGTTGAGGAAACCCTTGGCCGAACAATAGATGAGTTCGGGATGATTGGCCGAAAGAGTGTCGTAACCCAAGCCCAGCCGATCCAGCGTGCCGGGACGGAAATTTTCCACCACGATATCGGACCTAGCGATCAGCTTGCGGGCAACATTGACATCGCGCTGGTCCTTCAGGTCGAGGCACAGGCTGCGCTTGTTCCGGTTGAACATCGGGAAATAGCCTGCGCCCGAACCCAGCAGCTTGCGGGTTTGGTCGCCGCCCTTGGGTTCGACCTTCACCACCTCTGCGCCAAGGTCGGCCAGGATCACGCCGACGGATGGTCCCATCACCATATGAGTGAACTCTACTACACGGATTCCGGCCAGGGGTAGTTGCTCTTCGGTCATTTCCATCCTCGATGCTCGACGGCTGTCATGGTCGGGATATGGCAATCGGCCTTAGTGTCGAAGGGTAGCTGACATGACTGACCGCGCAGCGGACATAGATATTCTGGTAAGCGAAGTGGGACCGCGCGACGGTCTGCAAAGCATCAAGGCGATCATGCCGCTGGAAGCCAAGAAGGCATGGGTCGCAGGCGAGGCGGCCGCAGGCGTGCGCGAGATAGAGGTGGGGAGCTTCGTTCCGGCAAAGCTGCTGCCGCAACTGGCGGACACGGCTGAACTCGTGCGCTTTGCCAAGACCATTCCGGGGCTGACCGTTGCGGTACTGGTCCCCAATGCGCGCGGCGCGCAGGCTGCGCTGGAGGCGGGCGCTGACAAGCTGACGCTGCCGCTTTCTGTGTCCGAAACTCACAGCCTCGCCAATCTGCGCAAGACGCATGAGCAGGTGCTGGCCGAGGCGAAGGCGATCGCCGGCATTATCGCGGCTCTTCCGCACGGGCAGCGACCCCATTTCGAAGGCAGCCTGTCGACCGTGTTCGGCTGTACGCTGGAGGGCGCCATCCCCGATGCTCAGATCGCGCGCTTGGCCGAAGGCTTGATGGCGGCGGGCTGCGACGAAGTCGGCCTGTCCGATACGACCGGCTATGCCGACCCGTCCGCCGTCCGTCGCCTGATCGGGCTGGTGCGCGGCGTTGTGGGGGAGCGAGCCGTGACCGGCATCCACCTGCACAATACTCGCGGCCTTGGCCTGGCCAATGCGCTGGCCGCGATCGAATGCGGGCTGGACACGCTCGACAGTTCATTGGGCGGCATTGGCGGCTGCCCCTTTGCCCCAGGCGCCAGCGGCAATATCGTGACCGAAGATCTGGTCTTCATGCTGGAGGCGATGGGCCTGCGCACCGGCATCGACATGGACCATCTGTTCGCTGTGCGGACACAGGTGGCGGCCGCGCTTGAGGGCGAACCGCTCTACGGTTTCACTCCCGATGCAGGTTTGCCCAAGGGCTTTTCCCCGGCGGCAGCGCAGCGCGAAGGAGGTTTGGCATGACGATCGTTGGAACGCAGATGGTGACAGATGGACGCACCGCGCGCGAGATATTCGATCAGGTGATGGCCAACCCGGCCCGGACGAAATTTGGGTTTGGGGAGAAGCTGGCGATCGTCAACGTCGATTTCCAGAACGCCTACACCCGGATCGACGAGTTTAAGACGGCGTATGAAACCGATCCGCGCCAGATCGAACATACCAACACCATCTCTCGCCTGGCGCGGGAAAGGGGAATGCCCGTCATCTGGACCCACGTCGCTTATATGGACGACGCCAGCGATGCCGGTATCTGGGGGACGCGGACCGACACGCCCGACAGCCTTCAGAACATCAAATATGGAAGCCGCCGCCATGCCTTTGACGATCGGTGCGAGATCGATCATGCCAGGGACGCGATCTATACCAAGCGCATGCCATCGGCCTTTTTCGAAACGCCGCTGCAAAGCCTGCTCGTCTGGCACAAGGTTGATACCGTCGTCGTTACCGGCGGCTCCACCTCCGGCTGTATTCGCGCGACGGCGGTCGACAGCCTCAGCCGTGGCTATCGCACCATCGTTCCGATCGAAACCTGCGCGGACAAGCATGAGAGCTATCATTTCGCCAACCTTACCGACCTTCAGCTGAAATATGCCGATGTGGAGCCAGTGCAGACGGTGATCGACTGGCTGGAGGCACGTTGATGCGGGAAGGGGAAGCCGATCCGTGCCTTTATGGCTATAGCCCCTATCGCGGGCGTCCGAAAATCGAATGGCCGGACGGCAAGACATGCGCCGTCTGGATTTCGCCCAACCTTGAATATTACGAGCTGGATCCGCCCGCCAACCCGCACCGCAAGAGCTGGGCGAAGCCGCATCCCGATGTCGTGGGCTATGGTCATCGCGACTATGCTAACCGCGTCGGCCATTGGCGTATGGCAGAAATGATGGAAAAGCACGGGTTCAAAGGATCGGTATCGCTCTCCGTCGCGCTGTGCCAGCATGTGCCGGAGGTGGTGGCGAACGCGAATGAGCTAGGTTGGGAGTTCTTCAGCCACGGCATCTATAACACCCGCTATAGTTACGGGATGAATGAGGCGCAGGAACGCGCGATCATCGAGGACTCTATCCGCACCGTGCGAGACGCGACCGGACAGACGATCAAGGGCTGGCTAGCGCCCGCGCTGACGCACACGCCGCGTACGCTGGACCTGATCGCCGAATATGGCCTGACCTATACATGCGACCTGTATCATGACGATCAGCCTGGACCGGTGTCGGTCGGGCAGGGACGGCTCATCTCCATGCCATACAGCCTGGAGGTGAACGACCATTATGGCTTCTTCATCTACAATATGTCGCCGCGCGACTATGCCGACACCTTGATCCGCCAATATGATCGCCTTGCCGAGGAGGGCCAGAAGTCCGGGACGGTGATGTGCATCCCCCTACATAGTTATCTGATCGGTCAGCCGCACCGTATCGGCCCGTTCGAGCGGGTGCTGGAGCATATCGCGAAGGACGGACGCGCCTGGATTACCCGTTCCGGCGACATCGCGGACCATTTTCTGTCCCATTACTATAACCGCGCGGAGGTGTTGAGCGCATGAGCCTGGACCCCGTCTATCTGGACTATCCCCATCGCAAGCAGGGGATGGATCATGACCTCTATCCCTGGTCCAACCTGTTCGAGCGCTCGCCGCTGACGTGGGCTGACGGCAAGCGGCTGTTGACCTGGATCGTGGTCGATCTGGAATGGTTCCCGATCACGCCGACCGACAAGCCGTTTCGCGCGCCCGGTCATATGCAGACGGCCTATCCCGATTATCGACACTACACGTCGCGCGACTATGGCAATCGCGTTGGCATCTATCGCCTGCTCGATGCTGTCGAAAAGGTCGGCGCGCGGATATCTGTCGCCGCCAATGGGGCGATTGCACAGCGCTACCCGCAATTGATCCGCGACATCGTGGCAGCAGGCCATGAGGTCATCGCCCATTCGACCGATATGAATGGCACCATCGCCAGCGGTATCGGGAAGGATGTCGAGCGCGATCTGATTGCCGGATCGCTCGATATGATCGAAGCAGCGTCGGGCATTCGTCCCGGAGGCTGGTTGTCCATCGCCCGGTCGCAGTCGTTCGACACGCCTGCGCTCCTTGCCGAGGTGGGAGTGACGTATATGTGCGACTGGGTAAATGACGATCTGCCCTATGCAATGAATACGGCCGGCGGGCGCATCATCAACCTGCCGCTCAATCATGAAATGTCCGACCGTCAGATACTGACCGTGCAACAGCATTCAGCTGATAGCTATTGCGAGCAGATACAGGATGCGTTCGCATGGCTGGATGGTGAGGCGAAGGCTTATGGCGGGCGCATCCTCCCGCTGAATATCACGCCATATATTATGGGATTGCCTTATCGGATCGGCGCCTTCGAGCGCCTTCTTGGCTGGATGGCGGCTCAGCCTGGACACGCCTATGCCACGGGCGGTAACATCGTGGCGCAGGCTGCACCGCAACTGGGCTGAGCCGGCCGCATCCTTATCAATTGAAGAAATGGTCCGATGATAGATCCATCCCTGTTCCGTGAAGCCATGTCCACTTTCCCCACTGGCGTCACTGTCGTCACCGCGTTGGGAGAAGATGGCGGGATCACGGGCTTTACCGCTAGCGCCTTTACCTCCCTGTCTTTGGATCCGCCGCTCGTTCTGATCTGCCCGGCGCGTACGTCAGTGACTTATGCCAATATTCTGGCGCGGCGATCATTCGCCATTCACTTCCTAAGCGATGAACAGGAAGCGGTCGCCTATGCTTTTGCATCGAAGGGGCCGAACAAGTTGCCGCAGAGCGAATGGCGCCTGAGCGCCAACGTAAATCCCGTTCTCCATCGGCACGCATGTTTGATCGAATGTACGCTCTGGCAGGAATATGACGGCGGCGACCACGCGATCGTCGTCGGGGCTGTCCAATCGATCCAGCAGGGCGATGCCGATGCGCTTTTCTATTACCGTGGCAGCATGTTCAGTGGAGCGAAAATTCCTCAGAGCCTGTCTTGAATCTCATGCGTAACGAGCGATGCGCCTTATGAGAACACTGGCTGCGGCAGCATAGAGAAAAGCAGTCGCGGATTTGATGGTTCGCTCGAAGTCCTTGGCCAAGCGGCGATTTGGGTTGAGCCATGCGAAAGTCCGTTCGACCACCCATCGTCTGGGATGAACGACGAACCCGGTTTGATCGGCGAATTTGCGGACAATTTCGATCGTGATGGAGGTGGCGTCACGGACGCGATCGCTATTGTAGGCGCTGTCGGCATAGGTACGCTCGACGAATGGATGCCGCTGGCGTGACTGCTTGAGCAAGGGCGCCGCGCCGTCCCGGTCCTGAAGGTCGGCGCTATGGACCAGCAGTTCAAGTGCACGCCCATCGGTATCGACCATGGCGTGACGCTTTCGTCCCATGATTTTCTTGCCCGCGTCATAGCCTCGCGGCCCACCTGCTTCGGTGGTCTTCACACTCTGGCTGTCGATGACCGCCGCCGATGGCATCGGTTCTCGCCTTGTTCGGACGCGGTCGATCTGGACGAGATGGGGGTTGAGACTTTCGAACACGCCATCGTCACGCATGGTGCAGAACCATCGATAAACCGTGCGCCACGGGGGAAAGCTGTCGGGCAAAAGTCGCCAGGGGCAGCCCGTCCGTAGCAGGTAGAATATGGCTTCCATGATCTCCCGCATCGGCCAGCGGCGTCGGCGACCGCAATGGCAAGGCACAGGCAGATATGGCTCAATCAAACGCCATTCCGCGTCAGTAAGATCACTTCCATAACGTAGCTGCGCACGGCTATGATGCACGCGGGCGGTCGGGTTCCACATAATGATTTCCAAGGTTGGTGTCGCAACCCCCTCGGAATCATATCCAAACTCGATCGTCCACCATTACGTATGCGTTCTGAGACAGCCTCTGACAAGCTTGGCCGGTTATGTAGCCCTTCGGGTTGCTGTGCGCGTGTAGACCTGACCTCTGCGGCCACCTCGCGCATGGGTAACTGGCCTCACCTCATGGCAATTATCGCCATGCCGACGTCGCCGCCTTCTGGATTTTCCCGGCCCAGTGAACTTGGCCGCCATGATCGCTGATGAGATCCTGTCTGATCTCAATCTCCGCATAGCGCAGGTTCCGGGGAAAAGCGTGAAAAGGTGCCGTGTAGTCGGTGGCGTCCATGCGATAGGGCGCGTTGTCGCCCACACATATCGTTCTGTCGCCCTGTAATTGCGCAACCATGGCCATGGCGCAATCCGTGCGTCCAAGCCAGTGCAAAACACCTACATGCCAAGGCCGGATAAAACCGTCCAGCTTTGGGGTGAAGCTGTGTAGCGAAAGCAGGATAGTCTCAGTACCCGCCGCCTGCCTGGCGTCGAGCATGGCCGATATGGCCGCATGATAGGGCGTGTGGATCGCCGCTATCCGGGCTTGCCTGGCTGCGTCGTCGAGTGCGCCATTGCCTGTGATGGATGTGCCATCGGATTGGATGACTATTGCGTCCTCATGCCCGGGATCGCGATTGCAGTCGATCACGAGGCGCGAATAGGTCTGATGGATGAAAGGCGCGTCTAGCAGGCGGGCCAATTCTCTGCCAAACTCCCGCACGCCGATATCGACAGTGATATGTCGCGCCCGGTCTGCGGATTTTAGACCCAGATCGCCCAGCGCTGCGGGAATGGCGGCCCCGGCATGATCCCCAACCAGCAGGAACGGCGAGCGCCCTTCCGCGTTATCGATAGCGAACGGCGCCGGATCGTCCGGACCCAATAGTATCGCCGCCTCTCGGGCCATCGGGATCTTCCTTTCATGCCGTTGTTGACGATCCATCATGTCACCACATACCGCTATCAGCAGCCCGTGTCGCTGGGCGAGCATCGTATCATGATGCGGCCGCGAGAAGCCTTCGACCAGCGATTGCTGTCCGCCCGGCTCGACATCGATCCCGAACCCAGCGAACTGCGCTGGCTGCATGATGTCTTCGGAAACTCCGTAGCCATTGCCTTGTTCAAAAAAAGAGCGTCGCATCTGATCGTCACCAGCGAGGTTACGCTGGAACATGCGCCGCTGGCGCAGCAGCAGGTCGATGTCGAACCCTATGCCCGCCTCTTTCCGTTCACTTACTCATCGGAAGACATGCCCGACCTGCTGCGGTCCATCGAGCGGCAGCATCTGGACCCGGGACGAGTTGTCGACAATTGGGCGCGCGATTTCGTCCGCAATGACGGCAATACCGGGACGGTCGACCTGCTGACCCGGATGGCGACCGGCATCCAGCGCGACTTTACCTATGTCCCCCGGCATGAGAAGGGCACCCAGTCGCCGATCGAGACGCTGCGCAAGCGGCAGGGCACCTGCCGCGACTTCGCGGTGCTGATGATCGAGGCCGTGCGGGCGCTGGGCTTCGCCGCGCGCTTCGTGTCCGGCTATGTCTACAACCCATCCAGGCACGAGGGCGTGGTTGGCGGCGGCAATACCCATGCCTGGGTGCGCATTTTCCTGCCCGGATCGGGCTGGGTCGAGTTCGATCCGACCAATGGCATCATCGGCAATCGCGGCCTTATCCGCGTGGCGATCGCGCGCGATCCCTATCAGGCGCTGCCGCTGTCGGGCACCTGGATCGGCCTGCCCGCCAGCTTCCTGGGCATGGACATATCGGTCGACGTCCACCGGGCCGATCCCAAGCTCTTCCCCACCACTGGCCATGGCGCCATCAACAGCCGCATCGCCGGCGCTCCAGGAAAGACCCCGACATGCTGATCCGCTGCGGTTATGATATTGAATTCTCCATCGACAAACAGATTGCGATGATGGCGATGCTGAGCCTGCACCCTTCACGCCATCAGGATCTGCGCACGCCGCAGCGGCTGATGGCCAGCCCCGACATCCCGCTCTATCATTTCGAGGACGGGTTCGGGAATGTGGCAACACGGCTGACGCTTCCGCCCGGCAACGTCACCCTGTCCTGCGACTTCGTGATCGAGGATAGCGGCGAGCCGGACCGGCGCGCGCCCGACGGCCCGCAAATGCCGGTCGAGGAACTGCCCGATGCGGTCATGCCCTTCCTGCTCGGCAGCCGTTATTGCGAGACCGACCGGCTAATGGACGTCGCCTGGGCCAATTTCGGTCATCTCGCCGCCGCGCGCGACCGGGTCGATGCGATCGTCGATTTCGTCCACAACCATATCGAGTTCGGCTATCATCACGCCCGGCCGGACAAGACCGCCTGGAACGGCTATCAGGAACGGCAGGGCGTGTGCCGCGACTTTGCCCATCTTGCCATCACCCTGTGCCGCTGCATGAACATTCCGGCGCGCTATTGCACCGGCTATCTGGGCGACATCGGCGTGCCGCCGGTGGACGCGCCGATGGATTTCAGCGCCTGGTTCGATGTCTATATCGATGGCGACTGGTACACCCATGACGCTCGCCACAACCGCCCCCGGATCGGCCGCATCCTGATGGCGCGGGGCCGCGATGCCACCGATGTCGCCTTGACGACCGCCTTTGGCCCGGCAAATCTGGTGCGGTTCCAGGTCCATACCGATGAGGTTTGCTCTCTTGACTGATCCGATCGCCAATCCGCTGCTGCAACCCTGGACCGGCCCGCTCGGCGCGCCGCCCTTTGCGCAGGTGCGGGACGAGGATTTCCTCCCGGCGCTGACGACGGCGATCGGCTGGCATGAGGCGGAGATTGCCGCGATCGCCGGGCAGGACGCGCCGGCCACCTTCGACAATAGTATCGCCGCGCTGGAGCGGTCGGGCGAGGCGCTCGCGCGGGTGCGCCGGTTGTTCTGGACGCTGTCCTCGGCGCAGGGCACGCCGGGCATCCGCGCGATCGAGGCGGAGATATCGGCGCGGCTGAGCGCGCATTCTGTCGCGATTAGCCATAATGCTGCTCTGGCTGCGCGCATCTTCGCGGTCCATGCCGCCCGGCAGAAGAGCGGCCTGACCCCGGAGCAGATCCGGCTGGTGGAAAGCAGCCATGCCGGCTTTCTGCGCGGCGGTGCGGCGCTTGCCCCCGCCGAAAAGGAGCGCTTCGCCGCCATCGACGCGCGGCTGTCGGCCCTGTCGGTGCAATTCGGGCAGAATGTTCTGGCGGCGACGGCGGCCTGGGTGCTCGATCTGGGGGCGGAGGATCTAGCGGGACTGCCGCCCGCCATGTGTGAGGCGGCCGCCGGGCGCGCAGCGGCCAAGGGGCAGGCGGGCCGCTATCATGTCACGCTCGACCGCACCGATTTTGAGGGCTTTCTGACCTTCTCGCAGCGGCGCGACCTGCGCGAAACGGTCTGGCGCGCCTTCACCGACCGCTGCGACGGCGGGCTGCACGACAATTGGCCGATCATCGGCGAAACGCTCGCGTTGCGGCGGGAGCGGGCGGTGCTGCTCGGCTATGCCGACCACGCCCATTATGCGCTGGAAGACAGTATGGCGCATGACCCGGCGGCTGCGACCGACCTGATGCGCCAGCTATGGGAACCGGGCAAGCGGCGCGCAGCGGAGGAAGCGGCGGAGCTTAAGGCGCTGATCGATGCGGAAGGCGGCGGCTTCGCCCTCGCTCCGTGGGACTGGCGCTTCTATGCGGAGCAGGTCCGGCGCGCGCGCTATGCGCTGGACGGCGTGGCGGTGGCGGCGCATCTGCGGCTGGACGCGGTGTGGCAGGCGGCGTTCGACACCGCCGCGCGGCTCTATGGTCTCCGCTTCACCCGACGGGCCGATATTGCCGGCTATCATCCCGATGTCTGGGCCTGGGAAGTTACGGACAAGGACGGCGGCGCGGTGGGCCTGCTCTTCACCGACTATCTGGCGCGGCCGGAGAAGCATGGCGGTGCCTGGATGGGCAGCCTGCGGGTGCAGGAGGCGATGGACGGCGACGTCCGTCCCGTCGTCTATCTGGTCGCGAATTTCGCCGCTGCGCCGCCGCCCGATCGCGGCGCGACCCGCCTGTCGATCGACGAGGCGCGCACCCTGTTCCACGAATTCGGCCATGCGCTGCACGGCCTGCTCTCCCGCGTCGTCTATCCCAGCCAGTCCGGCACGGCGGTCGCGCGCGACTTTGTGGAGTTTCCCAGCAAGTTCATGGAAAACTGGATCGTCAGCCGGGAAGTGCTGGCCGGCTTCGGCGTGCCCGACGATCTGATCGTCGCGATCCGCCAAGCCGAGGCTTATGGCCAGGGTTTCGCCACGGTCGAACTGATCGGCTGCTCGCTGGTCGATCTCGCAGTCCATCAGCAAGCAGCGGCAGAGACGGATCCGCGCGCCTTTGTCGCAGCGGAACTCGACCGGCTGGGCATGCCGCCCGAAGTCGGCATGCGCCATCGCTTTCCCTACTTCACCCATATTTTCGACGGCGGCTATTCCGCCGCTTACTACAGCTATGCCTGGTCCGAAGCGCTCGACGCCGATGCGTTTGAGGCATTTGTGGAATCGGGCGACATTTTCGACCCGCAACTCGCCGCGCGTTTCCGTGACGAAATACTGGCTGCTGGCGACAGTCGCGATCCTATGGAGTCGTTCCGCGCCTTCTTGGGCCGCGCGCCCGACGCACAGGCGCTGATGCGCGCGCGGCACTTGGTGGGAGCTTGAGAGCGAGCAATGAGATAAGCTGCCGTTGGTCACATACGGCGCATTTCTGCTATGGTGCTGGCGGCGCACAGCGACCTCCTTCTATAGTCAGGTCCTTGCGATCGGGACGAATTGCGAAGGCTTTCGGACTGTCCGGATTATGCATGGTTTCACCGGTATGATATGCAAGCACACTAAATAGACGGATCGCTCTCGGAAGCGACGCATATCAGGGACGATGATCGCGATCTCGACGCGTATCGTCCGGAGGAGGAGTCAGGATGTCGGGCTTGAACGAAATCTTGCTGCGTGACCTGCGGGTGCTCGACAGCAACTCCTATCTTATCGAGGTTGCTACCAATCAGCTGGTCGATATCGTCAGCCATGGCCGCGCCGTGCTGCATGTCGTGCTGGAGGGTGTCGTCACGATCGCGCTAGTGGGGGGCGACCAAACGCTGACGCTACATGCTGGCGAGACTGCCACCTGTTTCTATGGCGATCATCATCGCCTGAACCCCGGTGGGGACATGGCGCCTGTCACGCTGTCGCTGGGGGACGGGGACACGGACAGTATCGAACAGATCGCTATTCACGCCGATGGTGCGCCGCGCCGGCGCGGTGCCCGGATGTTGAGCACGGTGTTCAGCTTCGCCCATGTCTCGCCCGCCGCTTATTCCATCCGCGCTGGCCTCAGCCTGTGGCGCATGGGACGTGACGGTGGAAACGGCTCCAATAGCGCGCTTGCCTTTGATCCCGATCAGATAACTGAGGATTGCGGCGGCCCCGGCGCACGCGCCGCGATTGCGAGTTTCAGCACGCTGATGCTGATCCGCTCCATCCGCAACATGCATCGCAGCCTGTGGAACGATCGTGAGATGCCGGTATGGGCCCCCAATGCCCGACGGATCGCATCTGCGCTGCTGGCCATCCATGCCCAGCCGGAACGGGAATGGACCGTGGCGACCCTGGCACGCGAAGTGGGGCTGTCGCGATCCTGTTTCGCCAGCGCTTTTGCGGCCGAGGTGGGCATGACGCCGATGGCCTATCTCACCCAGATCCGCATGAGGCGCGCGGCGCAACTGCTGCAGAGCGAGCGCTTTGCCATTGCCGAGGTTTCGCGGCGGGTGGGCTATCGTATTCCTTCCTCCTTCACCCGCGCCTTCACCTCCTATCATGGCGTCCCGCCCAGCCATTTCGCGCAGGAAGACGATACTGGCGTGCCGACACGACAGTGATCCACAGACAATAAAATGCGGCGCCCGTGACCGGCGCTGCCTATTAGGGAGAGAGACATGAAAGCCTATTGGCTGCGCTGCGGCTCCGCGGCGGTGATGAGTTGCGCCCTTTTGCCGTCGCCATGGACGGATAGGACTCTGGCGCAGGAGACGCTGGCGGCACCCTCCACCGAGGATATCATCGTTACCGCGCGGCGGCGTGAAGAGACGCTGATTTCGACGCCTGTCACCATCGCGGCGATTGGATCGGAAGAACTCAGCCGGCGCGCCATCGTCAATCTGGAGGGGATTGCGCGCACGGTGCCGCAACTGATCATCGGCAACGGCTCGGGATCGGTGCAGGGCGGCGCGATCGCCCTGCGCGGGGTGAGCGCCGGCGACTCCAATCCCTTCGGCGATCAGGCTGTGGCCTTCAACATCGACGGCGTTCAGGTCGCGCGGGCGGCGCCGCGGCGGATGGGCGAATTCGACATGGCGCAGGTGGAGGTGCTCAAAGGGCCACAAGCGCTCTATTTCGGCAAGAATAGCCCTGGCGGCATCGTCGTCATCCGCACGGGCGATCCGACCGACCGGCTGGAAGCACGCATGTCGGCCGGCTATGAAGCCTATGGCCGGGAACTGCGCGGCGAAGCCTATGTGTCCGGCCCGATCAGCGATACGCTGGGCGTGCGGGTCGCAGGTTATGGATCGCGCACCAATGGCTGGGTCCGGGACAGGACCACCCCATCGGCTCTTTACGGTTCGCAATATGGCCTGCTGCCCCACGACCGCGAATATGGTGGCCGGGTGACGTTGAAGTGGGAGCCGAGCGACGCTCTGTCCGCTCGCTTCAAATTCGCCTATGGATCGGTCCGCACCGCTGGCCTCACCGAAAATACGCAGCGCGTTTCTTGTCCGCTGGGCGCGCCCCAGCTTGGCGGCCGCGACGATTGCATCGCCAACGATACGGTGGTTCGTTCGGGCCTCGGCCCCAATTTTCAGGCGCTCAACGCCCGGCTGACGCCCGATCCCTACTCCCGCCAGCAGCAATATCTGGTGGGGCTGGATATTCAGTATCGGTTGAGTGACACGCTGTCGCTCGCGCTGCAATCCGGCTTTTACCGCAATCACCTGACCTATAACGAGAATTTCAATGCGACCGATTCGACGGCTGCCAACCGGACTTTGGGATCCGCCGGCGAACTGACGATCCGCGAAATCTCCCAGGAATTACGCCTATCGAGCGATTTCGATGGGCCGTTCAACTTTCTGGTCGGCGGTTTCTTCCAGGATTCGCGGCTAGACTATGACTCCGTCACCGCGCTCAATGCGGTGACCCCCGCCTACATCTCCACCCCCTATCATGCGCGGCAGGAGGGGACGGCCTATTCGCTCTTCGGCAGCGTGAGCGTCAAGCCGGTCGAGGATATCGAGATTTCCGGCGGTGCCCGCTATTCCTACGAGCGCAAGCGTTATGAGCCTACCCTTATCGATGGCACGCCCTTCGACCCGATGCTGCCCGGCGGTACGGCGGTGCCCCGGAAGAAATGGACTAATGTGTCGCCCGAGGTGACGATCAGCTATCGTCCGAGCAGCAACCTCACGCTGTTCGCTTCCTACAAGCAGGGTTTCCTGTCGGGCGGGTTTAACGCTGGCAATGGCAATCAGGGGCTCGACCGCTCCTATGATCAGCAGACGGTCAAGGGGCTGGAGGGCGGCGTCAAGGCCAGGCTGCTGGGCGACCGGCTCGCGGCTAACCTGTCGCTTTATGATTATAAGATCTCCGGTCAGCAGGTGACATCGCTGATCGGCGTGACCCAGATAGTCACCAATGCGGCGTCGTCCAAGACAAGGGGTGTCGAGGGCAATCTGAACTGGCGCACGCCGGTCGATGGTCTGTCGCTCCATGGCGGTGCGTCCTATAACCGGGCGCGCTACATCACCTATCTGGATGCGCCCTGCTATGCGGGGCAGACGATCGCGCTGGGATGCGACCTCAATCTGGTCGGCGGCGTCTATCGTGCGCAGAGTCTGTCGGGCGCCGCGCTGCCGCGTGCGCCCAAATGGGGACAAAGTCTGGGCGCAAGCTATTCGGCCACCGATACTGCCGGAACCCGGTTCGACCTGTCGGTCGATGTCAATCATACGTCGGGCTATTTCACCGATGCGACCAACAAGCCTGCCAGTTTCCAGAGGGGATATTGGATGCTGGATGCGTCGGCCAAGGTCGCGCTGGCTTCGGGCATCGAATTCGCGCTGGTCGGCCGTAACCTCACCAACGTCTATTATTTCCAGCGTTCCTCGGACAATCCGCTGACTGGGGCAGGCACCGGCACGGCGACAGGTTTCGGGGCAGACACCGTTGCCTATGTCAGCCGTGGCCGTGAACTGCTGCTGCGTTTCAGCGTCCAGCTGGACAAGCTGCGTGCGCGCTGAACCCGTCAGCGCCGTCAGCGCCGTCACGCCAGCAGCCATCTCATGGATGGGCAGGAGCATGCGCTGGCGCATGCTCCTGATCGCCTTTCTGGCCCAGAACCTCTCCTTCGGGCTGGCCTTCGCTGCGTTTGGCACATTGGTGCCCATGATGCAGGCGACATTGGGCATCGGCCGCACCTATGCCGTAACCGGGCTCAGCCTGATGTCGCTGTCCATGGGGCTGCTGGCGCCCTTTGCCGGCCGCTGGCTCAAGCGGTTCGGCATTCGGCGGATCATGCTGCTGGGCGTAGGGATCGGCGCGTCCGGTTATGGCATGGCGGCACTGGCGCAGAGCGGCGCCGCCCTGCTGCTGGCCTATGCGGTGTTGATCGGGCCGGCGCTTTGCCTGTCGGGCGTGATCCCCGCCTCGGCACTGGCGACCGGCTGGTTCGATAAGGGCAAGGGGCGGGCGCTGGGGGTAGTCAACATGCCCGCGATGACGGTGCTGGCGCCGCCTATGGTCGCATGGTTTGTCGAAGGTCATGGGCTGCCGGCCACCTTCCTGATGCTGGGCGCGCTGCAACTCGCGCTGCTGCCGCTGCTGGCCACCATCGTGGAGCCGCCGAGACAGGTCGTGGTCGGGCCTGAAGTCGCCTCTGCGGACATGACGAGCCGGGAAATCCTGCGCGATCGCGGCTTTATCATATTGGCGCTGGGCATCGGCCTGCTCACCATGGCAGGGGTCGGCATCGTCACCCATCTCGTACCGCTGGCGATCGATCGCGGCTTGAGCCTGCAACAGGGGGCCTTGCTGCTTTCCGCCTTCGGCATCGCCGCCATCTTCGGCGCGATGGCGTCGGGCTGGCTGGTCGATCGGTCCGGCGGTCGGATTGCCCTGACCCTGTTGGCGCTTGGCTGGACGGTGCCCTGGCTCCTGTTGCTTTTCGCCGGGGCGAGTCTGCCGCTGTTGCTGATTGCCGCTGGCGCTATCGGTTTCTTTTCGGGCGGCATCAATCCGCTGCTGACGGCGACGATGGGCCAATGGCTGGGGGCGGGCAATTTCGGACCAGCCATGGGGCTGTGCTATTTCGTCAAGATCCCCTTTTTGTTCGCCGCCGCGCCATTCGATGGGCTGCTGCGCGAAGTATCGGGCAGCTATGACAGCGCGATCCTCCTGCACATTGTCGGCTTTGCGCTCGTTGCCGTGCTGATGCTCGCTTTAGGCAGACGATAAGTGAAGCCTGCCGCACGATCGGTTCGATGACGGCTCATCGCCATCGATATAGGATGCCAGCATATCATCGGCCGCGCCGCCAGCAGGCGGGCAGCGATGCCGTCAGCGGGAAGAGGATGAAGCGATGCAGGACGAACCGGATATGATTGAGGCTTTCAACCGGGCCTATGACAGGCTGATCGCAATGACGGCCGATGATCCGCAAGTGGCGGGGCTGGTGCCCGATGCCGCCGTCACCGCCGCGATCAAGGCGCCGGGCGCCTCGCTTGCGGAGATCATCCGCGTCACGCTGGCCGGCTATGCCAATCGGGAAGCATTTGGCAGTCGCGCCTATGACATCCGGCGCGATGCGGACGGTCGGGCCGTGCGCCATCATCTGCCCTCCTTCGAGACGATACGCTATGCCGATCTGGCCCGGCAGGTGGAGGCGATCGCCAGCGCCTGGCGCCATGAAGCGACGCTGCGTGTCGATCCGGGCGATTTCGTCGCCTTCATAGGTTTTACCGGTGCGCATTATGCAACGATCGATCTCGCCTGCGCTTATGCGCAAGCCATCGCCGTGCCGTTGCAGGCGAATATCGCGGCGGCGGATATGGCCGACATACTGGCGGACACCGCGCCCCGTTGTCTGGTCGCCAGTATCGATCATCTCGATCTGGTCGTGGAACGCGCGCTCGGCCAGTCGACCATAACCAGTCTTATCGTCATCGATGCCGATATGCGCGTCGATGACGATCGCGAACGTATCGAGGCGGCAACAGCGCGCCTTGCCGACGCGGGCTCGCAGATCGCGCTGATCGATTTTGCGGATATCGTGGCGCGGGGATCGCAGCATGTCTGGACGCCGCTCGCGCCCTCGCCCGACGGGCTCGAAGTCATGTCGCTCATCATGTATACTTCGGGCAGTACGGGCACCCCCAAGGGCGCGATCATCCCGGAACGGATCGCCAACCAATATTGGAACGGCATCGCGCGGATGCAGCCGACCGTGACGCTGGCCTATGCGCCGCTCAACCATTTCATGGGCCGCAACATGGTGGCGGCGACGCTGGCGCAGGGGGGAACCACCTGTTTCACGCTGCGCAGCGACATGACCAGCCTGTTCGAGGATCTACGGATCGTCCGCCCGACCTTCCTGCTGTTCATCCCGCGGGTGTGCGAACTGGTGTACCAGCATTATCAGTCCGAAGTGCAGCGACTGATCGCACAGGGCGAAGCATCCGATACAGCCGATGCGCAGGTCCGTGCCACCATGGCGCGGGGCTTCCTGGGCGACCGGCTGGTGGCGGGCGGCGTCGGCAGTTCGCCCACCGCGCCTGAAGTGCGCGCCTTCATCCGCGACTGTTTCGATATCGCCTTGGTGGAGGGCTATGGCACGACCGAAGCGGGGGGTGGGATTACCTCCGGCAATCGAGTGCTGCGTAGCGTGGTGGAGGATTATCGGCTGCTCGATGTGCCCGAGCTGGGGTACAGGACCACGGACCGCCCCTATCCGCGCGGCGAGCTGCTGGTGAAGTCGAAGATGGCAATCCCAGGCTATTTCAAGCGCCCGCAGGAAAGCGCCGCGATCATCGATGCCGATGGCTATCAGAAAACCGGCGACATCGTCGAGGAGCGCGGCCCCGATCATCTCGTCTGGATCGACCGTCGCAACAATGTGATCAAGCTGTCACAGGGCGAATATGTCGCGATCGGCGGGCTGGAGGCGGGTTTTGCCAGCGGCAGCGCGCTGATCCGGCAAATCTATGTCTATGGCAGTGCCTATCGCGCCTTCCTGCTGGCGGTGGTCGTGCCGGACATGGAGGCGCTGCGCGATCTGCATGGTATCGATCCGCAGGACGACAAGGCCATCAAGGCCGTCATGATGGCGGCGCTTCAGGCGGTCGCGCGGGAGGCGGGCCTCAAAAGTTTCGAAATCCCTCGCGATATCTTGATTGAGACGGAGGCTTTCAGCCATGAGAATGGCCTGCTGTCCAGCGTGCGCAAGCCGCTGCGTCCCAATCTCTACCGGCGCTATGGCGAGCGGTTGGAGGCGCTGTATCAGGAGATGGACCGGCAGCAGCATGCCGAACTCGCCATGCTGCGGCGTGAGGGGACGGCCCTATCGACGGTCGAGCGGATCGCTGGCGCGTTCAAGGCCAATCTGGGGCTCGCGTCGGTCGATCCGGCATCGGACCAGTGCTTCGCCGATCTGGGCGGGGATTCGCTGGGTGCGGTGTCGCTGGCGGCATTGCTGGAGGAGATGTTCGGCATCGCTGTGCCCGTGAGCATCATCCTGCATCCGGCGGGCAGCGCGCAGCGGTTGGCCGACTTCATCGATCGGGCGCTGACAGATGGCGATAGCGGCCCGACCTTCGCCCGCATCCATGGCGCTGGCGCGACGATGATTCACGCCATCGATCTGACGCTCGACCGGTTCTTCGACGCGGCGACACTGGAGGCAGCCGCTCAGGCCGAACCGCCCGCAGACCGAAAACGCCATATCGTGCTGACGGGTGCAACGGGCTTTCTGGGCCGTTTCCTCTGTCTGGCCTGGCTGGAGCATCTGGCGGAGCAGGGCGGAACGCTGACCTGCATCGTCCGCGCGCGCGACGCGCAAACAGCGCGCGCCCGGCTGGCGGAAGCGCTCGGTGGACCTGATCGGCAGCTCGCCGACCATTTCCGCCAGCTTGCGGACCGCCATCTGCAGGTCATCACGGGCGACCTGTCGGCGCCGCATCTGGGCCTGCCCGCCGACGATTTCGCGGCGCTGGCACGGTCGGCGGATCATATCATCCATCCGGCGGCGCTGGTGAACCACCGGCTGAGCTACGAAAATCTGTTCGAGCCCAATGTGGTCGGCACGGCGGAACTGATCCGGCTGGCGCTGACGGGGCGGCAGAAGAGCTTCGACTATATCTCCTCGACCGCCGTACCCTCGATGCACCCGGCGCTGCAGGGCGACGAGGATAGCGATGTCCGCATCGGGGGCGTCAGTTGCACGCTGAGCGATGGCTATGCGGTCGGATATGGCGCCAGCAAATGGGCCGGCGAAGTCCTGTTGCGCGATGCGCATGAACGCCATGGCCTGCCGGTCAATGTCTTTCGCGCCGACATGATCCTCGCGCATCGCCGCTATGTCGGACAGATCAACGTGCCCGACATGTTCACCCGCCTGCTGTTCAGCCTGATCGCGACCGGCACGGCGCCGCTGTCCTTCTACCGCCCGGCCGCGGACGGCGGCCGCGCGCGGGCGCATTATGACGGTCTGCCGGTCGATTTCATCGCCGCTGTCATGCAGCAGCTGGGGGCGGAGGCCACCGACGCCTTTCGTACCTATAATATCGTCAACATGCATGATGATGGCGTATCGCTCGACTGCATCGTCGATTGGGTCGCCAGCGCCGGCTATGCGATCCGCCGCATTACCGACTATCGTGGCTGGCTGGCGGAGTTCGAAGACCGGCTGCGCGCCCTGCCCGAAGAGAAGCGCCAACTGTCCTCGCTGGCGATCATGGGTGGCTTTTCGCAGCCCGCCGATCCGGCCTCCGCGCATCCGACATCGCGCAATTTTGCCGCGGCCGTCCGTCGTCTGACGGCCGGGCCTTCCGTGCCCGGCATCGATGAAGCCTTCATTCACAAATATCTGGCCGACATGCGTAGTCTCGATCTGGTGCCCGCACCGGTGGAGGCGACCTTCGCATGACGACGTCCATATCTCAGGGAGCAGGACTATGAGCATATTCTCCGGCAAGGCGATCATCATCACTGGCGCGTCCAGCGGTCTGGGGCGGGCCATGGCGATCCGGCTGGGTGCGGCCGGCGCCGACCTTTGGCTGACCGGCCGGTCGCAGGCGGAACTGGACGTCACGGCCAACAATGTGGTGGAGGCCGGTGGCCCGCGCCCGCAACTGCGCGCCATAGATCTGGCGGAGACGGGGCGTCTAAGGAAGCTGGTCGAGGAAGCAGCGCAGACGAGCGAGCATTTGTTCGCACTGGTCAATAATGCCGGGCTGATGTTCCCTGAACCCATCATGCAGGGCACGCCCGATCGATGGTCGGCCATGCTGGCGGTCAATATACTCGCCGTGCTGGAAGGCGCGCAGGCCGCCGTCACAGCGATGCGAGGCCATGGCAAGCCGGGCCATATCATCAATATCGGATCGATCGCGGCGCGGTGGGAGGAAGGCGGCGTCTATGGCGCGACCAAGAAGATGGTCGAGACGATAACCGCCAGCCTGCGCGGTGAGGTTGAACAGGATGATATTCGCGTGACGACCATCATCCCCGGCGGGTTTGCCACCCAACTGGCGCGCGGCTTCATGCCGGAACAACTCTCCACCGTGCAGGAAAGCTTTGCCAAAAGGGGGATAGGCGCGGATGGCGTGGGCGCTGAACGGCTGGTTTCCGACCCCGTGCATCTGGCCAATGCCGTGGCCTATGTGCTGGAACAGCCCATTGACGTGAATATTCAGGAGATACTGATCCGCCCGCCGGTCGCCACCGGCGTGTGAGGCTGAGGACATGAGCGATCAGGGCCTGGCATCTATCATCGGCAAACGGATTTATTGCTTTACGTCCTAATCCGATATGCCGCCGCGGCAGCACCATATTCTGATCGCCATTGCACCAAGCAAATCTAAGAGCTGTCTGTCCGCTTCCGGAAAAGATATTTCATTGCCTAAGCGTTAGCAATGGGTCGGCTCTGATCAGGCGTTAAAGCGCTACTGCCTCCATCTCCAAGGCATGCGCGAGCGCCCAATCCTGGTCATTGGCATATGCGTCGGCAAATTGGCCGGGCCTGCCACTGACGGTCAGCGGATAGATGAAGGCAGCCGATCCCCGGCCATCGGCTGTGAACAGCCACAGATTACCGCGAAGCGTGGTTTTCGCGCGATCGCGCCAGGCAACATCGCCTGTCGCTTTCGCCATGAGTTTCCAGGCCAAGGCGTTGAGCGAGGACCAGTAATGCGGGAACGTATCGCCTCACCTCGATCAGAGCCGCTGGTGGGACCGGCATGATCGGACGCCCCTTCACCACTGGTCGGGATTCGACGCCCTTTTTTAGGATCGTCAACGTGCTTTTTCATAAGAGATCAGTGCCTTTTCATTTATTGGTCTGAGCGGCGTAAACCTGATTGCTGCCATCCATGTTGGAGCGGAAGATCATCCACTTGCCATCCGGCGTGAAGGTGATGTTCGGTTCCAGTCGATAGTCGTGGCCGCGCATGTCGACGATCTTCTCTGTCTCCAGCGTGCCGGGTGCGATCAGATCGGCGGCATTATCCGCATGGATTCCCGCTACGTCGGGGATTTCCCTGGGCGTGAAGAGGTAAAGATATTTGCCGTCGGGTGCATGGGCGACCATTTCGCTGTCTCCACCGTCGCCGGAAAAGCGCTTCATGTCAGGCATCTGGTTATAATGGACCGACCACATGTTGCGATCGACATGATACCAGCGCCGCTTGCCGGTCGCTATCTCATAGCCCGCCAGCCAGAACACCTCGCCGCGCGGGGTCTGAAGATCATACCAGATCCACTTGCCGTCGGGCGAAAAGAACTCGTGCCCGGCAATTTCCATGTTCATCGTGCGTTTGTGGACCTGCTGTTGGCCGCTGCCGTCGGTGCGGATGGTCCAGATGCGGTCGACCTTGTGCCATGGTCCTTCATGGCAATATAGGATGAGGCCGGGATCGGTGGGTGAAAACTGGACATGGTTGAGCCAGTCGGTGGAGGCGACCACCACCTTGCGCGCGCCGGTGCGGATATCGATGGTGAAGATTTCCATCGGGATATTCGCTTCCAGCCGCTCGTTCAGGCGCACTTCCTTCGCCTCGGCAAAGCTCAGCGGCTTGCCGTCCGGGCCGTCGGCGGCATAGTTGGCCTGACCGAATTGCTGCTTGATTTCCGGCGCCTTGCCCTTGGCCGTGCCATCGGGTTGCAGCGGCTTGTCGCTCGCCGCCCATTGGCCGAGGAGCAGCGTCTCATCGGCATTGATCGATCCGATCGATCCCTTGGCGACGGTTGCGACCCTGCGGACCTTGCCGCTGTCGATGTCGGCAGCGAAGATGGTGGTGGCGCCTGCTCCGTCATTCTTGCGCCCCCCAGCATAGTAGACGCTGCGGGTCTTGCGCCCGGTAAAGAGGAGTTGCAGGTCCGTGCCCTTGACCAGCGGCCTGATGCTCCAGTCCGCCAGTGTCACGACGCTGATCCCGTCCGGTGTCGATATGACCATCTTGTCGCCTTGCGGCGTATAGCTGTTCTGGTGGAAATAGAGGCTGGCCGCGCCGCCCGGCTGGTTGGTGATCTGGACGATCTCATGCCCGGTCAGCGCGTCGATCCATTGCTTCACCGGCCTGGCCATCGCCGCGCCGCTCCAGGCCAGCGCCACGAGCGCCAGAGCCGAAATGCTGCTTTTCATCATCACCCTCTCTTCAATCCTGCATCGGCAGCGCATCGGGGATGAGCGCCAGGTTTTCGATCGCGGCAAGCCCCCATTGGGCCGCCGCATTGGTGGACACATGCGGCCACTCGACCGTCGGCGCGATGACTTTCGCTCCCGTCAAGGTGACACGCGGGTCGCCCTTGGACAAACCTTGCCCGGCTTCGCCGGACAGGAACTCGTCCCAAGCCCGACGCGCCATGGCGGCGTCCCCTGTTTCTCGCGCGAGATAAGCGGTCAGGCGCGAATGGCCTTCCTTCAGGTTGCGGCCTTTGTAAGGCTCATGGAACTCCGCCTCCCACTCCGCCTTGGGCGCGTTGAACCAGCGGCAATAATTCAGCCAAGCCCTGCGATAATGGGGCACGTCCAGCAACTGGAGCAGCTCCGCGTTGACCTCCAGCGCGCCGAACACGGCATTGAGGTGCGACAGGTTGATCTTGTCCCCCGGACCCATGAAACGTCCGGTCGCCAGATCATAGGGCGCGCTGCCCGCCAGCCAGCCGCGCTTCAGCCGGCCGATACTGTCCATGCCCGCCATCAGCCGATCGCGCCATTTCCGTGTCCCCGTCCGCTCCCATTCGGTAAGCCAGGCCGAAGCGACCGAACACCACATCGTGCCGAAGCTGAGGTCGATCACCCCTTCGGGCAGTGGGTTACGCTCTGCGCCTGGCACCTTGCGGCCGATCTCGACATGACGGAGCGCCTGATCGGAATCGAGCAGATCGCGCATCAGGTCGCCGACCCGCTCATCCGCCGTCAGATAGTAGAAAATGCGGCGATAGATGGCGTTGCTGACGCGGGGCTGCTTGCTGCTGTCACTCCAGTGCTGGACGCCATGGCGGGTGCCCAGCCCCTTGAAGCGACCCAAATGATAGACGTCGACTTCGCCGCTATGGCGCGTCATCGCCTCGGCGAAGCGGAACAGTTTGGGATCGGCGGTGCGCAACACGCTGAGCCACAGCCACAGGTCGGGCGACAATTCGCTATTGTCCCAGGCATAGCCGCCAATGTCATAGCGCCACTGATGCCGGTCGGCATCATAGGTGTGCATGACGTCGCCATGGTTCCAGAAACCATACCAGCGGCGGCGATCTACCTCGCTTTCGTAAAAGGCGGCAAGATTGCTGATCTGGTCCTCGATCCGTGCTTTCATCGGAGAGGAGCGGTCGGGTAGACCCCATGGGCCGAAGACCCCGGCCATGTGGATGCGATCGGGTGTCGCCATCAGTTGCGGTGGCACCGCATTGGCCTGTGCCATGGCCGAGAGGCGCTCGGCTTCCGGCGTCGACGCGCAGGCCCAGAGCGTCAGTTCGCTAGTGCGGGCGATACCGGTCGCACTGTCCCAGCCCGGCTCATAATCCTCATAGGTGATGGCCAGCCCTTCATTCTGGGCATCATAGCCTTCCATCCCCATCACGCCGCGATAGGGGCGCATGTCCATGGGTTTCGCGTCGGGCGACCAGAGCCAGAGGCTGAGCGCTGCATTGTCGGTTGCCGCGCCGCGAATGTCGATCTGGGCGGGATGCCGCTGCCAGAAATAGCGGGCCGCCATTGCCACGCCGCCTTGCGGCGAGCCGACATAGCCGAGGCCCGGGGCGCGAGTGCCTGCGGTGGCGTCGACCCAAGCATAGCCCGGTTCGGTGCGCTTGACGATGGCGAAACCATCGGCGGTCAATTGGCTGAGGCTGAAGTCGCTCCAGGTCGGGATCCGGTCAAGCAAGGGCCGGACGCCCGGCGCGATGCTGTCCAGCGCGACCGCCTTCCCGGCGATCTGCGCCGCGCGGGCTGCTGCGCCCGGATCGCGGCGCAGGCCGGTCAGCGGACGGACGGCCTCGGAGAAAAGGCTGCCCTCTGCGGTAGCGAGACGGACATGACGGTCATGTGGTGCGCCAACCATGGGCACGGCGGCGCTGAGGCCAATGCTGCTGACGAAATCCTTCGCCGGATCGCCGTCGAAAATGAAGCTGTGCATGACGCGCAGATGATCGCCGCCCGCATAGGCATAGAGGCGCAGGGTGAAGGGCAGCAGCGTCCGCCCCATTCCTTCGTGCACGCCCTCCAGCTTTACGACCACGCGGACCGGTCCCTTCTGCTCGACCGTCACCTTGTCGATCCTGCCGGTGAGGTGCGTGCGCTTGCCATCTTCCGGAGCGTCGTCGACGCTAGCCACAAGGGAGAGCGCGCCCATCACCTGCCGTTCGCCCGACCATGCGCCGGCTATGACGGCCTGCCCCGAACGTGCAATGCGCCAGCGGGTCGCGCCGCTGAGGATCTCTACGGCATCAGCGGCTTCGCGTACCAGCACGGGCGCGGCGGGTGCCTGCGGCTTGCCGGGGACGATTTCCAGACCAGCGGGCTGCGTCACGCCCGCAGACAGGGCGTGGGCCGACCATTTGAGCGAGCCATCGGGCCAGGTCGCCAGCGTCCAATGCTGCGACGCCAGCGATGCGCCATCCTTCGCACGCAGGCTGAGCGGCGCATTGGCCCGCACCGCACCGCGCGGCCATGGCACCCCAAAAGTCTGGCCAAGGCTGAGCGTCGGCGCGTCTCCATCGATCCATCGCACCTGAGTTTGCGGCAAGGCGCGCGTCGATCGGGTGGCTGCGAGTGCCTCGGGCGGCAGCATGGCCGCCGCACTACCCAGCAAACCCAGACGCAACATGTCGCGCCGCTTGACCGTCAGATGTTCGTTCATGTCCCCTCCTTGGCGGGGCCGGCCCCGAATATGCATGATTGCAGGTAGAAATGTGCCATTTCACCCGCAATCACATCAGGGGCGGCTGATCGAGAAATTACGCAGCTGGATATGGCTTTGCGTCGTGCGCACGCCGAAATGGCCGTGCCGATAGGGCGCATCGTCCGTCATGTTGAACAGGGTGACGCCATCCCGTTCCACAGCGATCCGCTGGCCGTCTGCGATCAATCGCAGGCGGAACCAGCGGTTCGGCTCCAGCATGTCTGCCTTACCGGGCCGATCATGCTCTGGCAGCAAGGGGCGCTGCCCCGCCTTGCCGACATAGCGGCGCATACGCGTGGTCGTGTTGCGATTTCCACCGATGCCGACATAATAGGTGCGCAGCAGGTCATAATCCTCGAACACACCGCCACGCCGCTTTTGCAGCACCGATCCGCCAGGCGCAGCGGGGTCGGTCGCCATCCAGAAAGCGTTGACGTCGCTGACCTCATCATGCGGCCCGCCAGCGGAAACAGCCCGGACTTCATAATCGATTGCAATCGGCCCGGTCAGTTTCGGCAGGAACCACAATGTGAGGCCTTTGGGCGTATCGATATCGAGCAGGCCAACCTGCGCGCTGACCTTGGCATCGCCCGCCGCTTCTATCCGCCATTGGCCAAGACCATGGCAGAAATCGTCGCGGTACATGATCGGCCCGGGCGTGCGCGCCGCCACTGGCAGGGAAGCCAGCGCGGCGAGCATTGCCCGACGGCTGAAACCGGTCGGGATCACAGTTTCAGGCGAACGCCGCCATAGACCCTGCGACCGAAGGTTTCGATGATGGTCCGGCGATAGACGCTGTTGGCATTCTCCTTGCGCGTGGCATCGAGCAGATTGACGCCTTCGAGGAAGAAGGCCACGCCCGGCATCACCGTGACATTGAGCGAAGCGTCGAGCTGGCCATAAGCTTCGCCGAACTCGGGATTGTTGCCGCGTCCTTGCGCGACCAGCAGATATTTGGATCGCCAGTTATAGGCACCGCGCAAGCTGATGACATCATCCTCATAATAGGCCGACAGATTGTAGCTGTTGCGCGACAGACCCTGGAAGGGCAGCGAATCCCCGGTGAAGAAATCCTTCCCTTCGTAACCGCTATCCTTTGAATAGGTGTAGTTGGCGATCACGCCCATATTCTTGACGACAGGCACGTCGATGAAATCGAAGGCTAGCTGCGCGCCCGCCTCGACACCATTGATCGTGACCTTCTGCGTGCCGTTGGTGGGCACCAGAATATTGTAGGTAACGCCCGTCGGATCGACATAGGCCTCGGTCGTGTTCTGAATGAAGCTGCTGATCTCCTTGCGGAAATAGGTCACTGACGCGAAGCTGGTCTTGTTCAGATAATATTCCAGGCCTGCATCATATTGGCGCGCGCGGAAGGGCTGGAGCCCCGGATTGCCGCGCGAGCCGGACAGGCCGACAACGTCCAGCGTGAAGCGCGGGGCCAACTGCTGCGGCAGCGGGCGGGCCATCACTTCGGTTGCGGTGACGCGTGCCTGCAACTTGTCGGGGATCAGGTCCGCCTTCAGGTTGATCGACGGCAGGAACTCGGTGTTCTTGCTGGTATAGGACACCGGTGAAATGACCGGCAGCGCGCCACCACCCGGCGAGGTGCTCTGGAAGCCCGACGTGTTCACCTTGGTATTGACGACGCGGGCGCCGATCACGCCGCTGACCGGCACCGGACCGACATCGAATGCGAAGGCGGCCTGTGCGAAACCGGCAAAGTTGCGTTCGCCGACTTCCCATGTGTCGGTAAACACCTGACAGGTGCCACCCGATCGTTCCGGGCAGCCGCCTGCCTCGAACGGATCGGGCACGCCGACCGCGTCAGCGACGCCCTGCGTCATATTGAGCCAGCCAGTGTAGCCGTCTGAGAAACCGAGGTCGCCGGTGTTGAAGAAGGGCGAGGTGCCCAGAGCAGCGTTGCCGCTGACAATATTCTGGATGCGCGCCTGCACAGCCGGATCGGAAAAGCCGTTGAGCGTGGTCGTGCGGGTGAAGAATTTGCTCTTCACCGTCAAATCACGATACTGACCGCCTACCTTGATGGAGGTGATGATGCCAGCGTCGGGCTTATATTCGGCGTCCAGCTTCGCCATCTTTTCCGACTGATCATCGTAGCGCGGGCGGCGCAGCACGGTCAGCTGATTGATGCCGTCCGTCGTGGTGGGATCGAAGGGCAGGGTGATCTTGGGCGCGTGCTGGCCATTGCCATAATCGACCTCCAGCCAGGGCATTCCCGTGACGGCGGCGGTCGCATTGATCTCGTTATTATAGGCTTTCGCCTTGGCGTAGGAGATTTTGGGCGTCAGCGTCAGGTTGCCGGTGGTCCATTCCGCGCCCAGCGCGACATTATAGGTCGTGCGGCGGATATCGCCCAGAATGTTGCGATAGGACACGCCGAGCTGGCTGGCCTGTGCCAGCGCGGTGTTGTTGGTCATCCGCAGATACTGGACGGTGTTGTCCGGGCCAACGACGGTGTTGGCGGTGTCGATGATCCCGCCGCTAGTGCCGGTCTGCAGATATTGCGACGTGACCGACTGGTTGGACCGGGTCCAGTTGCTTTCCAGATAGGCCTTGAAGTCGTCGCTCGGACGCCATTCCAATATGCCATTCAATGCATAGCGGCGGGTTTCGAGTCGATCGATCACGTAACGTGGAATATCCGGAATGAAATCCCTGACGCCGTCGCCGTTCAGATCCCTGCTCTGGACCCAACCGGTAGTGCGCGCCTGATGGTCCTCGACATTGCGGTTCTCAAACGTGCCTGACACCAGGATGCCCAGCGTGCCGTTGGCGAATGTGTCGCTGCCGATGATGGCGAGGCGGGGGTCCATATGGTCGCCGATGTCGGCATAGATGGCCTGCGCCGAGCCTGCGAGATAGGGCTTGCCGCCATTGTCGAACGGCCGGCGCGTGATGACGCGCACGGTGCCCCCAACGCCGCCTTCGGTCATGTCCGCCGTCGCCGACTTCACGACCTCCAGACGGTTGACGAATTCGGACGGCAGATCGCGGAAGTCGACATCGCGGCCGCCACCCACCGTAGTGGAGAGGGCAGTCGTGCCGTTGATTTCGACACGGTTCAGCGACGGATCCGCCCCGCGAATGGTGACGCCAGCGCCTTCGCCACCAGCGCGCGAAATCTGCACGCCCGTGACGCGCTGGAGCGCTTCGCCGACATTCTTGTCGGGGAATTTGCCGATATCTTCTGCCGAGATCGCATCCAGCACCTGCGGAGCGTTGCGCTTTGCGTTAAGCGCACCCTGTAGGCTGCTACGGATGCCGGTTACGACGATATCGGCAGCCTGTACATCTTTGCTATTTGAGACATTTGCCTCAGCCGGATCAGATGCGGACGAATCCTGTGCTGCAGCTGCTGTTGACGCGATGGCAAGCAGCCCAAAGTAGGAAATCGAAGCTAGTTTGGCACAACGCAGATGCATAAGCATCATCTCCCATTCCACATATTGAAATTATGTCTCTTTATGTGGACATACCGTCTTCATCACCTGAGAACAAGAATTAAATCCCTCTAAATGGGATATCATTTCAAACTGAGACATTCGTCCAGCGGACTGTCGTTTCTTTTTTTGGGCGATCCGTTCAGAAGGAATGGAATCGGGTGAAGGCTCCAGCCCGCAATTGCGAGGGCAAATCAGCGTCGGAATTTGACTGATGGGGAGGTCAAGCTGAGCAAATCCGCTTCACGATGTTCTAAGCGCGATGCGATGCGATATGATGTCAATGCCAGCCAGAACACGCTCTGAGGTGACCCACGGGCAGTTAGAGGCATCGTGGTCAAAGCGCCAATTCGTACCGGCACCGCGGGAATCATGCATTGAAGATTATCCGCAGCTGGGCGTGCAGAAATTCTGGAGGAACGGCGGATTTTGGTCGGCTTTGGCGCGTAGCCATTGCGATTTGCCGTGCCGCCACCGTTATCTTCCCGCAGGCAGTACGTGCCTCATTCCTCTGCCCCAATCGACGATAATCGGTGCGTCCAGCGGTGACCAGGTTGGCGCCCTAAACATTATCGCGCCAAACAGGTCCGAACGCAGATAGCCGGACAGCCAGATTTTGAGGCGGGCGAGCTGTTGCTCAGCGAACCAGTCCGGGTCAACCGCCGCAAATTGCCGTACGAACGGAATGATCGCCGCATCTGCCAGACTGGGTGTAGCGCCGCCCAGATTCGCTGCCTTGCTCAGCCGATCTTCGATCTGCTCAAGGAACGCCAGCCCATTCATGCGGTGCGTTTCAGCATTTGAGCCATGGCGTTCGGAATATTTGTAGCGATCCAGGGCATATTTGAATGGCCCATCATTGGCTATAATCAGCGCAGGATCATCCCGCTCTAGCCAGCCTTCTGGATCATTGCGCGCCAATGCCCAGTGCATGATGTCGATGCTTTGATCGATCACCTTGCTATTAGGCAGGACAAGAACAGGGACAGTGGCTTTCGGAGAGGTTGCGAGCATGGCCTCGGGCTTCGTGGACAGTTTGACCTCGCGCAGTTCGACAGGCGTGGCGCTGATCGCGAGAGCCAGCCTTGCCCGCATCGCATAGGGACAACGCCTGAAACTGTAGAGCACCGGGAGCAGCACGCTATAGCGCGCCGTCGTTGATCAGGTTGTAGGCAGCGCTCAGAAGCTTATCCATGTCCTCATCGCCCAGGACATAGTGTGGATCATATTCCAACCCGACGCGCCGCGTACGACGCCAATGATCAACATAAAGTCCCTTGTCCGGGCCGAATATGGAATGAATATGGCGTGCCAGCACAGATGGACAGTCAGGGCGGTTTGCCAAACGGAAGATCGTGGCGTCGACGACATGTGGCCCGATCATGATCCACAGGTGCCCATCCCAGGGAAGCGCATCGGCAGCGAACGGGTTGCCTTCGCCGGACGGAAGCTGACCGCGGCGCACCAGAACGCCATCGACGCTCAGCGCTCCGGCCACAAGGTAGACAGGCACCTGAAGCCGGCGCTGGAGCTGAAATGCCAGCGTCGCGCTCAGCAAGTCATCATTTCGAGCTGCCTGCGGAAACAGTTTGAGAATCTTCGAGGCGCAAGCGGCGATGGCGGCTTGGTCCTGCTCGCTCCAGACATAGGCTTTAAATGCCTTGGCGGCCGCCCACCCGTGGGTTGCGGCGACGCGCTGGCCGAGTTGGGCAAAGTCATTCACGGTTGGCATCGGCAGTCTCGATTGGCTTCAGGTGTTCAGCAATCCGGCGCTGATAGGCGAAAAACTGCCCGTCCGCATCTAGAGACAAAAAATCCACCGCTAAACGGCCATTGTGGGTCGGGCCAAGAAGTAGCGCTGCATCGATCAACCACCTCCGTTGAACCAGCATGCATTTGGAACGGTGCTGCTGCACATCCTACGGAACATGCGTGGCTTATCGACACACTGCCCATTTGTCGCACTGGATGCTGTTCGCGCCTGGAAGGCCGTGCAGATAGTCCTGTGTCCAGCGCACCCCGTCCACAACGACATTGTCCAACGTCATCGGGGCCACGTCCACGGTGACGGACGGCATCGTCTCGCGCCCCACCTTGATGTTCGCCAACCGCAGGTCGCGGACCGGCGCTTGCGGTAAGCCCCGCACGATAAGAACGCGCTCCGTCGATCGGACCGTAATATCCTGCGCGGACACATGGGCTACCTGGGGAACATGACCGCCCCCATTGCCTTCTTCGTAGAGCATCCAGATCTGAATGAAGGCCTTGTCCACCGCCCCGGCATGGAGCCGGCGCAGATGGATGTTCTCGATCATGCCGCCGCGATAACTGTTCGACTTGATGATCAGCACGCGGGTCAAATGCGGGCTGTCCATCCTGCAATCGTGGATAAAGACGTTGCGCACGCCGCCGGTCAACTCGCTGCCAATGGCAACGCCGGCATGACCATCCTTCATCAGGCAGTAGCGAATAACGATATTTTCGCACGGTTTGGCGAGCCGTCGCCCATCGGCATTGCGCGCGGCCTTGATGGCGATGCAGTCGTCGCCGGTATCGAATATGCAATTCTCGATCAGGACGCCATCACAGGATTCGGGATCGATTCCGTCATTATTGGGGCCTTTGCTGGCGCAGGTGACGCCGCGGAAGGTCACCGCAGTGCAATCCACCGGATGCACCTGCCAGAAGGGTGAAGCTTCCACGACGATGTCCTCCATCGACACGCGGTTGCATCGATAGGGCTGGAAGAAAGAGGGACGCAGGCGGCTCCCCTCGCCAAACACCCGCTGCGCTACCGGCACGCCACGCTCGGCCATGTCGAACAGCCGCGCACGGTCTGCCGCCTGGCGTTCCTTCTCCGGCGTATCCCGATAACGGTCCGCCCAGGGGCCTTTCCAGGGCCACCATGTCCGGTCATCCGCCGATCCATCGATCACCCCGCCACCTGTCAGGGCGACGTCCTCTTCCTCGAAAGCGTAGATCAACGGGTGATAGCCCATCAATTCCACGCCCTCCCATCGGGTATGGACGGGCGGTAGATAGCGTGCCGGTTCCGCGATGAACTTGAGGCGGGCGCCCTTTGGCACATGCAGTTCCATGCGCGAGCGCAGGCGGATAGGGCCGGTCAGCGTCACGCCCGCCGACACGATGATCCGGCCACCCCCCGCGTGCGCGCAGGCCGCGATCGCGCGTGAGATTGCAGCGCTGTCGTCGGTACGGCCATCCGCAACGCCGCCGAAATCTTTGACCTGGAATTCGCGATCCGGGATGCGCGGGCGTGCAATGCCGTCTGCGATGAACCTTGCCTTTGCCTCGAAACTATCCTCCTGAGCCGCCGCCCATGCCGGTCGGGCGGAGGCTGCTATACCCAAGGCTAAGGCGCTCTTCACGACGTAGCGGCGCGATGGCTCCTCTTCGGACGGGCAGGCGACATTCCTAGTCTGCTCTGCCATCTGTCTATTTCCTCGCACGCAATTCGACGCTGCCTGGCTTTAGACCTTGCGCTGTCGCTGTGACGCGGAAGGCGCCATCTCCGGCACCGCGGACCAGGGCGACCGCAACGCCACCCAGCGCGGCGCGATCGTGCGAAGGAAAGGGCGTATGATCGATAGACGAGCCATTATCCGTAGCGATCAGAGACCCCGGCCCCTCGATGGCAAAGCGCAGATTTTGGGCGGCGGACGGAACTATAACGCCGTTGGCATCGACCACATGGGCGCGGACATAGGTCATGTCGTCGAACGTCGATCCGATAACGGGCATGTCCGCTTTCAGGGCGATGCGGACCGGCTTCCCGGCCGTCCGCAAACTGTCCGAAACGCCATCCGCGCCGGGATCGCGGCAGGTGGCGCGTACCTCGCCGGGGGCATAACGGACCGCCCAGCGTCGCGGCGATGCATCCTGATGGATCGGCAGCGTGCCCAGTGATCGACCGTTGAGAAACGCCTCGACCTGCTGACAATTGCTGTAGACCTCGATCGTCTCGTCGTGCGGGCTGCGATCTTCGGGTGTCCAGTCGTCGAACAGCGCGACCTTGGGCTTGGGCGTCGCAACCGCGATCATAGTCGGCAGAACCGGCTGATTGGGTCCGCCCGCGCCATCGGTCGACGGACCAGCTGCTGCCGGATCGGCATTGCGCACGACATGAAGGACTGGCCGCTGCGACCACCAGCTTTCCCGCTCCATGCCGCTGATCTTCTGGCGGCCGGTGCGGTCGAGCAGCCCGGCGGGATTCTGGATATTGGGCCAGCCGGACCGGTTCGCTTCCCCCAGATAATCGATGCCCGTCCACAGGAACATGCCCGAAAATGGCGCGTAATCGCGGACAGGCACCCAATTGGTGCGATTATGCGCATTTTCCGTCCCGACAATGCTGCGCCTGGGATTTTGCTTGCTCGCCGCGATCAGTTCATTCTCACGATAATTCTGGCCCACCACATCCAGCATGTCGGCCAGACCGTTTTCATAATCCTTGGTGACGTTCGGTCGGAACAGCGCCATCGTGACCGGGCGCGACGGATCGGTGGCATGGACGATATCGAGGATGCTGCGCAGCGCCGCCTTGGCCTGCACCGGATAGGCGGTGTCGTGAATTTCGTTGCCCGCGCTCCACAGGATGATGCTGGGATGGTTGCGGTCGCGGCGCACCATGTCGAGCGTATCGCGCTTGTGCCAGTCGCCGAAGAAAAGATGATAATCCTCCGGCGTCTTGGCGACATTCCATTGGTCGAACAGTTCGTCCATCACGACCAGTCCGAGTTCGTCGGTCAGGTCGAGAAATTCCGGGCTGGGCACATTATGCGCGGTGCGGATCGCATTGACGCCCTGGCTCTTGAGTGCGGTCAGGCGCTGGCGCCAGACGGCCAGCGGAACCGCCGCCCCGACCGCGCCGCCATCATGGTGCAGCGCAACGCCCTTCAGCTTGAAGTTACGACCGTTCAGCCAAAAGCCGGTCGCGGGATCGAAGCGGGCTTCGCGTACACCGAAATGGACAGCTTCATCGTCCAGGACGGAGCCGTCGGCAGCCAGCACACGGACAGCCGCGTGATAGAGTTTCGGGTCGTCGATGTCCCATCGCTGGGGATTGGCGAGCGCGGCTTCAACCGGGACGATCACCGTCCGGCCTGCCGCCACGCTTGTAACCGGCGCCTTGCTACGTGCGATTTCTCGTCCGTCGGGAGCCGTCAACACCACCTCCACCGTCACGTCCGTCGGCAGATCGGCGCTATTTTGGACTTCGGTCGTGATGGCGATGGTCGCCCGGTTGCCGGTGAGGGTCGATGTGCGTATATAAGCGCCACCCTGCGGAATATGGACGTCGCTCGTCTCGATCAGGCGCACGTGGCGATAGATGCCTGATCCCGTGTACCAGCGCGATGACGGCGCGGCTGACGTGTCGGCCCGCACGGCCAGCATATTGCGCCCGTCCGCACGCAGATGGCGGGTGATGTCATAGCGCTGGCTGACATAACCCATCGGGCGCTGGCCGACATGGTGCCCGTTCACCCAGACGCCGCTGCGCTCCATGATGCCGTCAAATTCGATGAAATAGCGGCGACCCGGCTTCGGCGTGACATCCAACGGCTTGCGATACCATGCGACCCCGCTCGGCAGAAAACCATTTTCTCCCGCTGCCTTGGCGTTCGGATCGAAGGGACCGGCGATGGCCCAGTCATGGGGTACTGATACATTCTGCCACTTACTATCGTCGAGATCAGCTGTTTCAGCATTCTGCGGATCGCCTTGAATAAAACGCCAGCCGTCCGCCAGTTGGGTCAATGCCCGGGGCGCAGCGGACGCGGTGCCGAGGGATGCCAGACCTGCAAACAGAGCGCATATGACGCCAGTAAATATGTTTCGCGGGACATCCTGTGACGGACACAGATTGCCTACATATCTGTTACGCATGCACATTTCCTCTCCGCGGCAATTTGCCGTCCATTTTCCTCTTGAAGTGGCGCCGCACGCGCAGCGCCTACCATCCATGTTGTGAACAGACTTATTGAATATCCCTCTATTTGCAATATGGTTTCAACATGAGGTTTTTTGGTGCGGTTGGATAGTGTAATTCGAACCTGACCAGCCGCGTTCGGCTGCATGGATAGGCAACATCACGTTCTCGCCGCCTTGCAGATACTCGGTGGGCTATGACAGCTGTGATCTGTTCGACCTGGGCGAGTTCGACTCGACGAGCCGACCGAAGATGGCGATGGGAGTGGAATAGCGAGGTCGATAGCGAGAAGGGCAATTTCGATTATCTGATGGGATCGGATGTCGAGTTTCGAAACAACGCCGTTTATGAAGAGCTGAAATATTGGGGATGTTTGCTGGCGGAACAACTGCCATGAGACGGGTTCCGCCTGGACGCAGCCAAGCATATCCCCGCCTGGTTCTTTCGCGACTGGGTCGGCCATATGCGCGAAAGCGTGAATAGCGAGCTTTTCGTCGTCGCCGAATATTGGCATCCCGACATGGAGGCGCTTCAGGCCTATCTTGATCTGGTTGATCAGCAGTTGATGCTGTTCGACGTCGGCTTGCTGCACCGCTTGCATGACGTGGCGCGGGCCGGTGGCGATTTCGATTTGCGCACCCTATTCGATGATGCGCTGGTTGCGGCATCGCCCCACCATGCCATGACGATCGTGGGCAATCATGACACGCAACCGCTTCAGGCTCTCGAGGCGCCCGTAGAGGACTGGTTCAAGCCGCTGACCTATGCATTGATCCTGATCCGTGAACAGGGCGTGCCGTGCATCTTCTACCCTGATCTCTATGGCGCGAAATATAGTGATGCGGGCGGGGATGGCGAAACCCATGAGATAGAGATCATGCCGGTTCCCTACCTGCCAAAGCTGATCGAGGCCCGGCAGCGCTTTGCCAACGGGCCGCAGACCGATCTGTTTGACAACCAGATTGCCTTGGCGTTATCCGGCACGGCACAGCGGAGCAGGCCGGTTGCATTCTTCTCGTCAGCAATGGCGCAGAGACGACCAAGATCATCGAGCTTGGGACAGAGCATGCCGGGGTAAGCTTTCGCGACTTTTTGGGTGATTGCGAAGAAGAGATAGCCGCCGATGATGCCGGAAAGGCGGCGCTGCGCGTCAACGGCGGCTCCGTCAGTCTGTGGGTACGGACGGACAGTCAGGGCTAAGTCGACGAGGCGTCAGGATCGAGGCGGTCGCGCAGCCAATATTCTTCGTTCCATCAAGGCGCAATCCACCGCCATGGGCGTAGTGTCATTATCCATATCGCGCTTCTTTGAGAGGCCCAGCGCGCCGCCAATCGATTTGCCAACCGCTTTGATGATGGAACCCGCGCCCACCTTGCTGCCGGGAGGGTCGCCGGCGGCGCTCAGCGTCGGTGCTGAAAAGCTGCCGCCCACCCTGATCGGATCGACAAGGCGCAGGCCACTCGGATCGCGCGATCGCCCCCTGATCGTGAGCGCTATGCGCTCGGTCGCGAGCGACATGGTTCCCTGGCCCGTACCAGAGGATATGGATGTATCGACCAGAAATGGAGACGGGGTAAGGATGCCGCCTTTGGCCGCAAAGTCGATGGCAAGGCAACGCAAGGGTATTTCCGCGTCCTTGTTGCGCAATGCAGCCCCGATCGCCTTGCCCAAATCCTGCCCCAGAACGGCGGCGAGCGTGCGTTTCACCTGCCCGTCGCGCACCACCAACCCGGCATGCCCGTCGGCCCTGCCAAGCGCTTCCCGAATTGTATCGCCCGTGCCCGACAGCTTTACCCGGCCGCGCAGAGCGCCGGTCGCGCCCTGTGTCCCGATCAATTTTTCGAGGCGCCCGTCGGTAAAGAGCAGATCCATGGCAAAATATGGTTTCGTGACGCCGCCGCGCTGATCGATCCTGACGGTGCCGTTCATCCGTCCGCTCGACATGTTCGCACGGATATCATCGAGTTCGAGCAATTTGCCGGTGAGCCGGATCGTACCAGCCAACGACCGGAACACCGAATCCGTCAGCAATAGCCGATCCGCCTTGAACCGGACGACGCCATCGGTCGGGCCCACCTTCGCAATGTTGATACGGGTGCCGGGCAGGACGCGCGGCCCGATACTGGCTTCGATCGCCCTGGCTTTGGCTTTGCCTTGCGCGTCGGAAAGATCGTCGAAATCGAAGGCGCTGAAATGTACATCGGCATCGATCTTCGTGCGCTCGTCGCGCTTCAGGATGTCGGCTTTCGCGACCAATGGGGATCGGCCTATACGACCTGTCATATGCTCGACGAACCAGTCTCGCCCGGCATGGCGGACCTTGGCGTGCAGATCGATGGGCTGGGTGCCGAACAGACCGGCCTCGATCACGTCATCGAGATATTTGAGATTTGGTGATGTCGCGCGGACATCGAGCGACATGGATCGCAGGTTGAGCGGCCCGCGTGTCTGTCCCGAAGCGTCAAGATGCAGCAAGGGCGACTGGAGTTTCAATTCGATCGGATAAGCCGCATCGCGCCTTTGGCCCGAGATTGACGCGCCCGTGATGGCCAGCCGTGCAGGTGCGTTGTGGAAGCGACCGGCTGCATCGATGCGCAAGCCCTTCCCATCAGAAGCAAAGGTGCCGGAAAGCAAAAGGGCGCGCTTGGCATCCTTTAGGGACAGGCGGCCATCTGGCACGAGCAATCGCCCCAGGCCGCTGCCTTGATCGTCGCTGCCATGTCCATCCTTTGGTCCTTCCCAGTTCGCCCGCCCTGAAGCGTCGCGAACCAGCGCGAGGGATAGTCCGCGCGCCACCGCACTGTCTGGCCGGGCGCCGCCACCTGTAATAAGCGAGAGGATCGAAATTCGGACTTCCACCGATTGGGCTTGAACCATGTTGCCAGTGCCTGCCCATCGCGGCTGCCGGATCGCCAGATCCCGTATCACGATCGTCGGCGTGAAGGAGAAAGCCTCGCGCCGTCCGATCGAGCCGATGGACACATTCGTTGCGAACCTTGCGCCGATGTGACGAGCGATCCTGTCCTTGAACAGGCCAACGGGGAAGGCGGCGAGGGCGATGAGGCAGGCTGAAGCAAACAGGGTCAGGCCGACCAATATCCAGCCGATCCACCGCAGGCGGGGCCCTCTCTCCATCTTTATCATTGCGCGCTAACGCCTGGACCGTTCGGCGGGTCCATACCGGCCTGACCCAGTTTGGATTTTTGTGGGTCGAGGTCGGGTAAATGGCCGCGTTGATGGCTGGCCATAACGGGTGCAGCCAACCCAGGTTAAGCCGTCACGGGAAAATTGATCGGTGGCGTGATTTAGCGGTGAACAAATTGCGTCTGGCGCGTTGTGAAGGCTGAGGCCGATCTCGTCGGCCAATGCCTCGAACAGCAGGGACGAACCTTCGATATGCGCGACAGGCGCATAACGACGGCAACATATGGTCCGCCCCATTGCAATCTGACGACAAGCAGAAAGGCGACCTTCAAATGGCCAGGACTCCGAAATCCAGCGGCAAGACGACCGGCGGCGAAACCCATCAGACTGCCGAGAGTCTGGATGCGGCCGTCCTCACGACCAATCATGGCGTACCGATTTCCGACAATCAGAATTCGTTGAAGAGCGGATCGCGCGGACCCACGCTGCTGGAGGATTTCGTCCTTCGTGAGAAGATCTTTCACTTTGATCATGAGCGCATCCCCGAGCGTATCGTCCACGCGCGCGGATCGGGCGCCCATGGCATATTCGAGGCGACTGACGACATTTCCGATTTGTCCAGGGCAGCAGTCTTTACCAAGGGCGAGAAGACCGAGGTATTCGTCCGCTTTTCGACCGTGGCGGGTGGCGCGGGGTCGGTCGACACGCCGCGCGATGTGCGCGGCTTTGCCGTCAAATTCTACACGCGCGAGGGTAATTGGGATCTGGTGGGCAATAACATCCCGGTCTTTTTCATCCAGGACGCGCTCAAATTTCCCGACCTCGTCCATGCGGTCAAGATGGAGGCCGATCGCGGCTATCCGCAGGCCGGAAGCGCGCATGACACCTTCTGGGACTGGGCTTCGCTGATGCCCGAAACCACGCATATGCTGATGTGGGCGATGTCCGACCGGACCCTGCCACGCTCATTTCGCACGATGGAAGGGTTTGGCGTCCACACCTTCAAACTGGTCAATGCCAAGGGCGAAGCGCATTTCGTCAAATTCCATTGGAAACCGCGACTTGGGCTTCAATCGACCATCTGGGACGAGGCATTGAAGCTTCAGGCGGCCGACAATGACTATCAACGCCGAGACTTGTTCGAGGCGATCGATGCAGGCGATTTCCCGGAATGGGATCTGGGCATTCAGATTTTCGATGAGGCCTTTGCCAATGCGCAGCCTTATGACGTACTTGATGCGACCAAGCTGATTCCGGAAGACGATGTGCCGGTGCGCCTTATCGGTACGCTGACGCTTAATCGCAATGTCGATAATTTCTTCGCTGAAACAGAACAGGTCGCATTCCTGCCCTCGAACATCCCGCCGGGCATCGATTTTTCAAACGATCCGCTGCTTCAAGGCCGGCTCTTTTCCTATCTCGATACCCAGAACTCGCGGCTCGGCACCACCAACTTCCATCAGATTCCGGTAAACGCGCCGCGCTGTCCATTCGGCAATTTCCAGCGTGATGGTAAGATGCAGACAATGGTGCCCAAGGGGCGCGCCAATTATGAGCCCAACAGTCTGGCAGCGCATGGAGAGGAGGGCGGTCCGCGTGAGAGCGAAGATACCGGCTTTGTCACGGTGAATACCGCCACCGGTCCTGATGAGAGTGGCGACAAGCTGCGCGTGCGGTCCGATACTTTTGCCGATCATTACAGCCAGGCGCGCCTTTTCTACCGCTCACAGACGAGCAGTGAACAGGCGCACATCGCTTCGTCCTTCGTGTTTGAACTTTCGAAGGTTGAACTGCTTGATCAAGTGCCGGGTCGCATGGTCGCCAATCTGCGCAATGTGGACGAAGATCTTGCCAGGCGCGTCGCCGATGGCCTTGGCATCGATCTGCCGAAGAAGGCGGCTGCCGCAAAGGAGCCGATCGATATGCCGCCGTCGGACGCGCTTTCGATCCACAAGAATATGCAGGCGACCCTCGAGGGACGAAAGGTCGGCATTCTGATCGCGGATGGAAGTGACGCAGACGAGTTAGCCGCAGTTGTGGCAGCAGTGAAGAAAGCTAAAGGCAAGGCGGTGATCGTCGCACCAAAGGTGGGAGGCGCGAAGCTCTCCGATGGCAAGCGGCAGAAGGCTGATGGGCAGCTTGCCGGGTCGCCCAGTCAGATTTTCGACGCGGTGGCGATCATATTGTCGAAAGAGGGCTGTGCGATGCTCGTCAACGAGGCTGCCGCCATCGAATTCGTGATGAACGCCTACGGCCATCTCAAGGCCATAGGCGCAAGTGCCGCAGCGCAGCCGCTGCTCGACAAGGCTGGCGTGATGCCCGACGCGGGCGTTACGGCACTTGATAGCGCTTTCGTGAAGGCTGCGACTCTCCGCTTTTATGACCGTGAGCCTTCGCTACGCATCCTCGCCTGAAAGGATGTGATGATCCATTTTCCAAGCGCCCGGCGGTTCACGTAAATCGCGAACACAGGCTTGAGCCGCCGAGCGCTATGTTCTCAGGAATGGAGAGCGCGCCGGATCAACGGCGTCGGCATCCAAGGGGTGGCTGATGGGCTTATGATGTTGGAAGCCTTTGACGGCCCCAGCGCGCCTTATACAGGCAGATGCCGGGATCGACCTGCGCATTACGCCACGATAGCGTCCCGGCTTCTCCGCCTTCACCACCAGCCGGTTGGTGCGGCCTGCGATCATGTCCATTTTGCCGGCAAGGCCGGGTATCCGGAAGCTGTGGATCACGACTTTGGCCATCAGTTCTAATACGACCGTCCGGCCGACGGGTACGCGAATTTCGTTGGCCGAAGATAATGGTGGTGCATTATCGGACGGTCGATAGGCAACCCGCCACCAGAATTGCTCGCCTTCCACCCGGATTACCAGATCGCCCGGATCGGCCGGGCGGGGACGTATGGCAGGCAAAGCGTAAAGCAGGAGCCCAGTCAGAATGAGCGTCGGCCCGATCGCCCCGACCCAGAGGATCATGCGCATGCCCTGTTCATGGCTGAGACTATGCTCGGACGCACGGACGGCCCGAACATAGAGGGCGACGGTGATTGCCACGATAAGGATCGCGCCTGACGTCAGAATGATCGCGATGTGCCGGATTGCGCGCGCATCGGCACCAAATACTGCCAGCGTCGATTGCTCCGCACTACAGCCGGTCAGAGCAGCGACCAGCATGGTCAGAAGCAGCATCCGCGCCATCTGGTGTGATAATCCCCTGTCGCTTCCCTGCGTTATATTCTTTCCCAACCCGTCAATTGTCGGGCGGTTCAAACATTTCTGCGGCGCAACAAACGGCAATCGAAAATGGGGGGGCGACATGGGCGCCGGAACCGATACCCTATCGAAATGTTCTTCTTCTCGAATAGTTTTGAAGGGGATCATATGTCGGACACCATCGCACCGCAGGCTGAGCCTCCCCGTCTTTCCGATGCCGCCTTCAAAGCAGAATTGACGAGGGTTATCCCACAGTTACGCGCCTTCGCCCGCAGCCTTTGTGGAAATCACGATCTGGCGGACGACCTTGTCCAGGAAACGATGATGAAGACATGGGCCGCTCGGCAACGCTATGTCGCTGGCACGAATTTCCGTGCATGGACCTTCACGATCCTGCGCAATCATTATTTCAGCCTGACACGTCGTCGCCGCTTCACCGGCGAATGGGATGACCTGGTGGCAGACCGTGTTCTGGCCGCGCCCGCTTCGCAGGATAGCAGCATTGAACTGCGTGACCTCATGCGCGCGCTCTTGCAATTGCCCGAGCCGCAGCGCGAAGCGTTGATCCTTGTCGGGGCCGGTGGAATCTCCTACGAAGAAACCGCTGAAATCGCGGGGGTCGCCATCGGCACGGTCAAGAGCCGTGTGGCCCGGGCGCGCATGGCGTTGGAAGCCTTGATGAACGATGGAGTTCTCGAAACCGCGCGCGCTGATTTTGACAATGAAGAAGATGCCGTTGTCAGCATCTTTGCTTATCTCGACAATATTCAGAACCGTCAGCCAACGCCACCTGATGTGTCAGGGCTGCTGGCACTGGCCGCCTGAGCGGATGATGAAGCGGAGCAAGGTTCGATCCGGCCCCGCTTCCTGGTTTCGTCAGGGCTATAGTCAATGACATCCGATCCAGATCAGTCGCCGATGGATGATCCCAGCGCGCCGGATGATGCCCTGTCGCCGGATGAGGCGCAGGATGTCCGGCGGCGCCAGGCCAGTTCGCATATGGTCTTGCATGAGGCCGTGCGGCTCCAGGGCGAGGAGGAACTGGCAAGGCCTGTCGTTGCTCTGCTGCTTTCGGGTCTCGCAGCCGGCCTCGCCATCACCATATCGCTGCTGGCGGAACTCTATCTGCGCATGCGCTTGCCGGACGAGCGCTGGGCCGAGCTTGTCTATCTGCTGGGCTATCCCGTCGGTTATGTGATCGTCATCATGGGGCGGCTACAGCTTTTTACCGAGAGTACGGTAACTGCCGTGCTCCCCGTGGCTGCACGGCCCAGCATTGCCGGGCTGGCGCGGCTTGCAAGGCTATGGTCTGTCGTATTGACCGCAAACCTCATCGGTGTGTTGATCGTAGTTGCGCTGATGGCAGGTGAGGTCGTCATCACGCATGAGCAAAGGCTAATTGCGATCGATATCCTGCAAAAGCTGCCCGCGCAGGAGGGGCTCAAGACGCTCACATTAGGTATTCCGGCCGGCTTCCTGATGGCGTCCATCGCCTGGCTCCTGCCCAATGCGAAAGGCAGTGAATTCTGGGTCATCTCTTTATTGACCTATGTCATCGCGCTTGGCGGCTTCAGCCATGTCGTGACCGGCTTTTCGCAGACAGCCTTTCTCTGGCTGAACGGTTCCATGACCGTTGCGGATATGCTGCTCGACTTTTTGCTCCCGGCTTTCCTTGGCAACATCATTGGAGGAACTGGCCTGTTTGCCGTGTTGGCGCACGGTCAGATGAGGGAAGATAGCGAGGCGGCAGAAGAGGAATAGCCAGCCGCTAATCCGCCTCGCCGCGAGGCGACGCGGGAACCAGGATCAAAGTTCTCCCTTCGACGCGCCAGGAGGCGAGTTGCGACAGGAAGTTCATGCCCAATATGTCGACCGGGCCGAGGGCAGGGGAGATGACCGTCTTGAGGTTGCTTGCCTCGATCGAGCCGACGGCGAGCCGGTCGATCGAGCCAGTTTCAGCCCGCACGGCGCCATTGGCCGTCTGAAGGACGACGGGCATCAGGCTGGTACCCTTGGTTACATTCGCTTGGGCCGCGGTCTCTTCGGAAATGGCCGAGATCGTTGCGCCGCTGTCGATCAACATGCGGCGCTGTACGCCATTGATCGACGCCCGTGCCCAGAAATGCCCATCGGGGCTCATAGCGATACGCACGTCCGAGCCCGTCATGCGCTGGTCGTCCAGGCCAAGTTGAGACTTTATCCGGGAAAGGGTCGGATCGAACGGCGCCTGCTGGAACAGAAAGAAGAGGCACAGGGCCAGCAACCCGATCGAGCACAGCGTTCGCAAGATGCGTCCGACGAACGGAATGTTGAACAGGATGATGAGGAAGATGGCAGCGCCTACGGCGTAGAGCGCCAGTTGCTGCCATTCAGGGTTGGCGCTGATCTCGACTGGTCCACGCCAGCGCAAGGCTGCGATCACCGGGCGGACGTGGCACTGGCGGGCGCGACCCGCCAGACCGTGTTCGACAGGTCATCGGCCACGATGAGGCTCCCACGCGCCGGATCATAGGTCACGCCTACCGGGCGGCCGCGTGCGTGCCCGTCCTTGATGAAGCCGGTCAGGAAATCGACGGGTTTTCCCGCCGGACGACCATTGGCGAACGGCACCCAGACGACCTTGTATCCGGACAGATCCTGCCGGTTCCAGCTGCCATGCTGCCCAACGAAAGCGCCCTGTGTGAAGGACGGGCCCAGGCCGGCACCGGTCACGAAACTGAGGCCGAGGGCGGCAACATGGGAGCCCAGCGCAAAGTCTGGGCGGATCGCCTTTTCGATCATCTTCGGGTTCTGGGGATGGACGCGCGGATCGACATTTTTGCCCCAGTAGCTGTAAGGCCAGCCGTAGAAGGCGCCGGGGCGCACGGATGTCAGATAGTCCGGCACGAGTTGCGGCCCCAGCTCATCCCGCTCGTTCACGACCGACCATAGCGCCTGCGTCTGCGGATTGATGGCAAGGGCCGTGGGGTTGCGGATGCCGCTGGCAAAGGTCCGGTGCGCGCCGGTTGCGCGGTCGATTTCCCAGATGACGGCGCGATCTTCCTCCACCGCCATGCCGCGCTCTCCCACATTGCTGTTGGAGCCGATGCCAACATAGAGTTTCGTGCCATCCGCGCTGGCCGTCAGCGCCTTGGTCCAGTGATGGTTGAGGCGGGACGGCAGCTTGGTAACTTCCTGACCAGGCGTCGCGATCCGTGTTATGCCGTCGCGATAGGGGAAACGCAGCAGGGCATCCTGATTGGCGACGTAGAGGCTGCCGTCCACGAAGGCGAGGCCATAGGGCGCGTTGAGGCCATCGATGAAGGTGGTGCGCATCTCCGCCTTGCCATCGCCATCGGCATCGCGCAACAGCGTGATGCGATTGCCGCCCTTTACCGGCGTCTTGCCCAGGCTCTTGATATAGCCCGCGATCACATCTTTGGGGCGCATGAGCGGGGCGCTGCCGCCTGACCCTTCTGCCACCAATATGTCGCCATTGGGCAGGACAAGCGTCTGGCGCGGTACCTTGAGGTCGGTTGCCAGCGCCGTGACCGTAAAGCCCTGTGGCGCGGTCGGGCTTTCGCCATCCCAGCCCTCGGGAGTCGCGATCCTGATCGGCGGAACCAGCGTTTGACGCTGTCCGGGAAGGTCGGGATTGGCGCCGGTCTGGTCAAGCCCTGGCTGGCTGCTGCCGCATCCGGCGAGTGCGAGGGTGAAGAGGGCGGCGCAAAGGCTGCGCGCAGGAGCGATGCTCATCGGGCAATCTCCCGCACAGTGCGGTGAGCGACCCAACTGGCCGCCAGGGCAAAGACCGCGCTGATGATCGACAGGATGAGGCCGGTGACGCCAACCGAACTCCAGGCGTCCTGACTATGCTTGAACGCGTTCACCAGACCCGCAATCCACATGATGGCGATCAACCCCGCGTAGATCAACGATCGCTGCCGATGCGCCCGACGCCGGGCGACAATTGCAAGAATGATGCTCCAGACCAGCACCAGAGCGCCGGCCAGCAAGGCGCCCGCGATCAACCAGGAGGAGAAATTGGTCCACTGGATTTCAGCAGTCTGAAGATAGGCGATGTCGGTCAGCAGCGCGACCGTGAATAGCGCCACGGGAAAAGCCAGGAGCAAGCCGTGCAAGGGATGCAGAAAGGGCCTGAAGCCCATAGGCGTACCGGGCAAGGATGGTCTCCTGCTGGGATTGAAATAGAGATATAATGCGCTGCCTGCTCAAATAGTTGCGGTAATGACGCTGTGCCTAACGATCCCGGCCATAATCCCACAGGCGGGGCCGCTCCGTCGAGGTCGCAGCGTCATGTTGTCCGCCCGATGCCCGACGGTTCATCTCGCCAAGAACCGCCTGATCGAGGGATGAATTCTGATCGGCCTCGGCTATCATCAGGAAGGCCTCGACCAGATCCTGATCGCCCCATGCCTTGACGTCTCGCTGATCGGTTCCATGTCCGGCCATGTGTGATCCTCCTGATGCCGGCACTGTCGCGGCTTGTACGGCAAAACCATGCGCGCAGGCCCCTGTTCCCATCGATTGATGCAGATCAACACGCTTTTCCTGCGCGGAACAGAGCATCGTGAAGGCGGTTCTCACCAGAGAGGAGAATGATGATGCATAAGGAAAAGGAAGATGGCGAGGTCGTGACGCATATGTCGACGACGGAAGCGCGCAGCGGTTCGCCAACCCGCATGACGCGCAACATATTGGTGATCAGCCTGATCCTTGTGGCGATCCTGCTGGCCATCGCGGTCGGCTTCGGTTTCTTTGAGACAGGCCAGACAGGCGCTGACAACATCAATGCTGACAATATAGCCGCCGGTTCTGTCAATTGAAGCGACCATGCAATTGCCTTGACCTGGATGCGTATCTAATCCTTCAGCCGTGACAGCGATCGAAAATATAGGGCAGCCACAGGCGCGGCGTATCGCCCTCGGCGCGCAAGGTTTCGGGCAGAAGCGCCCTGTTGCGGCCGGAGTCCGCCATCTGCGACAATTATTGGGCAGGCTTCATCTTCACCAGATTGATAGCGTCAATGTCCTTAGCCGCGCCCATTATCTTCCTGCCTTCTCGCGGCTGGGATGCTATGATCGCACGGCGTTGGACGCCCTCGCCTGGGGCAAGCCGCGTGATCGGAAGCTTTTCGAATATTGGGCGCATGAGGCCTCGCTTCTGCCGTTCGATTTCAAACCACTGCTTCGCTGGCGCATGGCGCAGGCCGATCGCGGAGAGGCCGGCTGGACAGGTATGCGGATCTACGCGACCGAGCGACGCAATGAAGCGATGGCGCTCCTTGATCGGCTAAGGATCGACGGGCCTATGGCGGTGTCCGACTTCGAGTCCCACAAGGGGCAGACGGGCTGGTGGGGGTGGAGCGATACCAAGCGCGCGCTCGAATGGCTGTTCTGGGCCGGCCATATCAGCACGGCTAGCCGGCGCGGCAATTTCGAGCGGGTCTATGACCTGACGGAGCGGGTGGTCCCGGCGGACGTCCTGAACCAGTCGACCCCGTCGGATTTTGATGCGCACCGCGCCTTGATTCAATATGCAGCGCAGGCGCATGGCATCGCGACTAGCGGCGAGTTGCGGGACTATTTCCGCCAGTCGCCGCGCGACGCCATGCCCGCGATCCATTCGCTTGCCGAAGAGGGAATATTGGTGCCCGTCCATGTGCCCGGCTGGCGTCATGCCTGGCTGCATCGTGACGCGCGGCGGCCCCGCCGCATCGACGCGCAGGCCCTTCTCGTGCCCTTCGACCCGCTGATCTGGGAGCGCGACCGCACCGAGCGACTGTTCGGCTTCCGCTATCGTATCGAAATCTATGTCCCCGCCGAGAAGCGGGAATATGGCTATTATGTCCTGCCCTTCCTGCTGGGAGACAACTTGGTCGCGCGCGTCGATCTGAAGGCTGATCGCAAGGCTGGTAGGCTGATAGTCCAGTCGATGCACTTTGAACCGGGGGCGCCATCGGACAGCCGTGACGCTCTGAATGAAGAATTGGCGCGAATGGCACAATGGCTGGGTCTGGGCGTTTGGGCGATGGCGCCATCATCACAGGCGAACCTCTAAATCCGGTCAGTGTCATCTCCTGTAGTAATGGCGGAACGGACTTCCCATCTCCCGACCCATGGAGGACTTGATGCCGATCTGCGAAATAACGAGCCTATGCGTGTCTGGCGGATATAGTTGCCGGCGGGAGGTTGTCGCTTGACCAGTCTCCCCGAGACGATCGGATATATCGGACTGCTCGATGACGAGGACATCGAGTTGGATAGCGCTGCGCTGGCGCTCAGTTCGCTCGATCATGAAGGCCAGGATCTTGAACCCTATCTGGAACAGCTGCGCCAGATCAGCGACGCGGTCGAGGCTGCTTCCAAACAGAGCGTCGCAGCAGATCTGGCGTCCGGGGAAGGGCAGGGCGCATTGCTCGCAGAGGTGATTGGCGAACAGTTGGGTTTCGTCGGCGATCGCGACAGCTATGACGCGCCGCTCAATGCCGATATGATCCGGGTTCTCGATCGACGCCGCGGTTTGCCGGTCAGCCTCTCCATTTTGTACGTGGCAGCTGCCCGCCGGATGGGCTGGCGCGCGGACGCACTCAATACGCCCAGCCATGTGCTAGTGAGCGTAGGCCCGCAAGAAGCGTTTGTGAGTTGGTGCCGGAAATTCGGACAGGGTTTTAAGCTCATGCGGACCTGGAGGAATGGACGGGAATGAAGACGACGAGAAAGCGCTACAGCGCGGATTTCAAGGCGAGGGTTGCGATGGAGGCGCTCCGGGGCGATCTGACGCTGGCGGAACTGGCAGCGAAGCATGGCATCGACCACATGATGATCGGTGCATGGAAGCGGCAGGCGATGGATGGGATGGCCAGCCTGTTCGATAGCGGCGATCAGAGCTCGAAGGCTGCCAGTGAGGCGGAAATCGGGAAGTTGCACGCCAAGATCGGGCAATTGCTGGTGGAAAGGGATTTTTTGGCGAAAGCCTCCGGTCGATGAGCGTGGGGAGGGCAAGCCGCAAGGTGCTGGCCTGGCGGCTATCGAACAGCATGGACGCGGGCTTTTGCGTCGAGGCTTTGGAGGATGCGCTGGCCCGTTTC
>NZ_FOGE01000061.1 GCF_900111125.1 Sphingobium sp. YR768 | reverse complement strand
GGTGAGAAGCCTAACCGCCTGTCGCGAGGATGGTGCTTTCCAGCGCGGGTGTCTGATGGATGGCGCTGTAGGCGGCGACAGGCCATCGCGTAACCAAGCCTTGATCCAGCGACGAAAGCTGCGCGCTTCGCCACGATAGCCGAGCCCGCACACCTCGCGGTAAAGCTGAGTGGCATTGCTGCAGCCTTCCTCCCAGCGCGAGACGAGGTATGTTTCGAAGGCGTTCGCGGGGTGACGCGGTGCGCGTTCCCAGGTTCCAGGATGTTTGTCGAGAAGCCACTGGCGGATCGTCTTGCGATCTCGGCCGGTTTCGTGCGCGATTGCCGAAATGGTCCAGCCTTTGTCGTGCAGGCTGACGACCGCATCGAACATCATGTTCCGCCGCGCTCGGCTTCGCCTTTGATGATCGAGCGCGTTGCCGGACATTCCCTGGGTTGCTGGTCGTTCTGGCGGTGGATCCTGAGCATCATCATTCGCCAGCGAGCGTCCAACTTCGCGAACGAGCTTATATCGCCTTTCCACGACGGAGAGCATTGCATCCGAACAATTGCGCAGCATGTGCCAGCGATCAGCAACCTGCCGAGCCAAAGGGGCACCTTCGCGCGCGCCCTTGGCATAGCTGCCGGCCCGATCGCGTGCGATAATCTCTGCGCCGGGGTGGGACTTCAGCCAGCCGGCAAGGGTCTCGCTCTCCCTATCCGGCAGCAAGTCAACGACTTGGTGGGCCTCGAGATCCACCAGCACGGTGCCGTACCGCTGCCCCTTTCGCCATGCCCAATCGTCAATGCCCAGGACACGCGGCGGACCCTGGTGGACCTGCCGATCAGCGCGAACGATCCGAAGCATCGTGTCAGCACTGACGCGCATGCCCAGCCGCTCAATGAGACGAGCACCCGCTTCGCCGCCAAGGGCTAGGCCGACGGAACGCTGGACATCACGCACGCGCAGCGTGCGACGAGCGTGACGGGCGGCAACGTCCTCAGCGCGTTCGGCGAAGATACGCTGCTCACACCTCCGGTTGGCACACCGCAACCGACGAACGTGAACACAGAGTACTACCGGGCACCCCTGCCATGGGAGATCGGCGATGCGTCGCTTGTATCTGCTGTGCATCCGCGACGACACGCGTCGGCAGCTGGGACAGCGGGGCGCAGACAACCGCGACCGGCAATTGATCACGATGCGCTCGGTTTCGACAATGACCTCCTCCACGATCAGCTGGCGTGGAATAAGCGGCAAGATACGCTTGGGCATGGCTCGACAGGCTCCCTCAATGGAGCCTCCATGAATCTACCAGATTCATGGTTCGTTCCCGACGCCTGCACCGAAATTGCGGGAGAGCCCAAAAGTGGGCGCTTAAAATTCCCTGATTTGGCGGTTGGTTTATTGTCGGTGATCAGCCGGTATGGAGATCGTTTTTCTCCTTCATCGCGGGGCGCCCGCGCCGTTTTGGCAAGGGCGGCGGGTTGATGGACGGCGTAACGCGGGCATGCTCCGGAAGCAGGTCGGCGTGCTGGCGCATACGATAGCTGGAGCCCTCGATCTGGATGACGACGGCATGGTGAAGCAGGCGGTCCAACAGGGCCGTGGCGACCACATGGTCGCCAAAAACGTCGCCCCATTCGGCAAAGCCGCGGTTGGAGGTCAGGATCATGGCGCCTTTTTCGTAGCGGGCGTTGACGAACTGGAAGAACAGATTGCCGCCGTCGGGGGTGACGGGCAGATAACCGATCTCGTCGACCACGAGCAGGGAGGTCCGGCACAGGAAGCGGATTTTCTCGCGCAGCGTGCCTTCGCGTTCGGCCTTGGCGAGCGCGGCGATCAGGTCGGCGAGCGGGATGAAGTAGACGCTCTTGCCTGCTTTCACGGCTTCGACGGCGAGGGCGGTTGCGATATGGCTTTTTCCGGTGCCGGGCGGCCCCAGCAGATGCACCACCTCGGCCCGGTTGATAAAGTCGAGGCCGGCCAGCGCCATGATACGATAGCGGTCGAGCGAGGGCTGGAAGGAGAAGTCGTATCCGGCCAGCGTCTTGATGACCGGCAGCCTCGCCATGCGAAGCGCCGCCTTGATCCTGCGGGTTTCGCGGAAGGAGAGCTCTTCGCTGAGCAGGCCGTCGATGGCTTCGATGCCGTCGATCTGGCCCTGTTCGATCCGGCGCAGGGTGGCGTCGAGCATTTCTAGGGCACGTGGCATTTTGAGGTGAACGAGGCTGCGACGGATATTGTCGACGCGTGCGGCGGCGGCACCATGGGTCATGGCCGTTCTCCCTGGGCGAGATGGCTGCCGATGGCCTGGTAAATTGCCAGTGAGCGGACAGCTACATGCTCGCCGATACGACCGATGGTGATTGCGTCCTGGCCCGGTATGCGGCGTTTTGCGCCGCTGCCGCCGGTGCGATGGGCAGGATCGATCCGGCACTGCCTGCGGCCTTCCGGAACGGCATGCTCGGCGATGACCTGGCAAAGATCCAGGATCCGGATCCTGTCGGGCAGTTGCTCGACTTCGACAACGCGGCGGGTACGGTCAGGGACGCTGTAATAATTGCCGCCCATCGATACCATGCCGTCGTGGCTAACGCGACGTTCCAGCTTCAGCACCGCATCGAAGCGCTCCGCTGGCAGCGACTGCAACTCAGGCTGCTCCGCGGCGAAGGCTTTGACGATGATCCGCTGCGTGGTGCCATGAACACGAACGTTGGCGACACTTTCCAGCCATTCGATGAGTTCGGCATTGAGCTCTTCCAGATTCCGGAAGGTCCGCCCCAGGAAGAAGTCCTTGCGGATGTAGCTGAACGGGCGCTCCACCTTGCCCTTCGTTTTCGCCCTGTAGGGCCGACAGGCCCGCGGCACGAAGCGGTAATGGCGCGCCAGCGCCAGTAGTGAGCGATTATAGATGATGTGCCCTTGGTCGTCCTCGCCGGTCACCGCGGTTTTCATTCGGTCATAGAGGATCTCGATCGGCACGCCGCCGATCTACTCAAAGGCCATCATATGACAGCGCAGCAGTGTCTGCAGATCCTGGTGCATGACATAGCGACCAAACAGGAAGCGCGAATGGCCCAGTACCAGGCTGAACAGCCAGACGATCCGGCTGATGCCGGGTTCGTCGGTAAAATGGACGACGAAGCGGGCAAAGTCCACCTGTGCCTGCACACCGGGCGGCGTTTCGAAGCGCACCTCGAAGGGCTTTGGGCCATTTTCAGGCCGGATCGCGGCGAGATACCGCTTCACGGCGGTATAGGCGCCCATGTAGCCCATTTCGCGGATTTCCCGCGTCAACCGCGAGGCCGTGAGATCGGGAAAGGCCGTCACCCGCTCGCGCAGAAAGTTCAGATAGGGCAACAGCTTGCTTGGCCGACCCACCTGGCGGGGACCGTAGACCGGGGCTTCAACGCCCCGCTCAATATATTTGCGGATCGTCTTGGGATCACGGCCAGTGCGTCGGGCAATAGCGGTTATCGACACGCCCTGCCGATGTAGCTCGAGAATCATCATCATTTCTCCAAGTCGGATCATCGGCCCCGCCTCCGTGTCTGAAAGGAGATGAAGGGGCCACCAACTAGGGAATTTTCAAAGCCCACTTTAGGGAGAATTGCAGGACCGATGACACCGAGGCGCGGTCGTGATTCAAGCTTGGGATGTGGACCCGAGCGAGCCGTGGCCGGATGGCTGGATTTGAGAAGCGAGCGAAGCGTTACCCGACCGATCTGACGGATGAGGAGTGGCAGTTCATTCAATCGTTTTTGCCGGCGGTGTCGAAGCGTGGACGCAAGCCGAAGACCGATCTGCGCGACGTGCTCGACGCGCTGCGCTATCTTGCCCGAACGGGCGGTGGCTGGCGGATGCTTCCGAACGACTTTCCACCCTGGCAGACGGTCTACTGGTGGTTCAGGCGGTTCGTTCGCCGGCTGCTGTTTCGCACGATCCACGATGTCGCACTGATGCTCGATCGCGAGCGTGAGAGCCGTGAACAGTCACTCAGCGCGGCGGTGATCGACAGCCAGTCGATCAAATCGCCAGCGGCGAAACAGCGTGGGTTCGATGCCGGCAAGAAGGTCGTAGGCCGTAAGCGTCATATCGCCGTCGATACAGACGGCAGGCTGCTCATGGTCAACCTCACGACCGCCGACATCTCCGACAGCGCAGGTGCCCAGACCATGGTCGCGGCCATCCGCAAGCGGTGGCCTTGGCTCAAACATCTGTTTGCCGATGGTGCTTATGACCGCACCCGCCTCATGGACGCTGCCGCCTATCGCGACTTCGTGCTGGAGATCATCCGCCGCACTGACAAGGAAGCCGGGTTCAAGGTCCTGCCGAGGCGATGGGTCGTGGAACGCACATTTGGCTGGATGACCAGGTGGAAGCGCCTCGTTCGTGACTATGAGCAGCGCCTAGACGTCTCCGAGGCCATGATCCACGTCGCGCTCAGGAGCCTCATGCTGCGACGGATCGTACATCCCTGAGCATTCTCAAACGGACTCTTGGGAACCCCAATCGATTCAGGACGGTCGAAATCTGCTCGAGGGCAAATTCCGGGGAGGCCTGGTCGCCCTGGCGCATCAGTTTACCGCAATGTCGAGATCGTCGAAGGCTCGGGCCGTGGCATCCCAGGCATTTGTTGCAAATGGTCCCTCAACTTCGATGAAAAAGCGGTCGACTCCGGTTTCCTTTGCGACGCGAAGGATTTCTTCCCAGTTCGCGCGCTTTTCGCCCGGCACCAGCGGCTTGATGTGATATGTGTTCTTTGCATGGATCATGCCGATACGGCCCGCACCGCGCCGTAGTTCCTCGATCGGGTCGCGGCCGCCCATAATAACCCAACCAAGATCTATTTCGAACTGCACAAGCTCATTGTCAGTCTCGTCCCACAAGATATTCCAGCCGGACTTGCCGTCATAATCCGCGAACTCAAAATCGTGATTATGGTAATAGAGTTTAATCCCCGCATCGGTGAATTGCTGTCCCTTGAGGTTTAGGAACTCGGCCGACCGGTGCCAGACGTCTTGGCCGAGCGAGAGTACGACCTTGCGCAATTCCTGCCCGAAATTGCCCTGCCGCGACGGCATCTTGTCTTCCGGGATTAGGCAAAGCGGCATCACGACGCGCGACGCCCCGATGGTGAGCAGATCGTCGATGATTGGGCCAACCTCGTCTGTCATCCTATGGTCTGCGGGATCGAGTTGAAGTTGCGGCTGCACGTGCATTGCATCGATGCGCATACCGGCCTCGCGCGCCGCGAATGCCAGGTTAGTCGCAGAATGCCCATGCAGTCCTGCCGTCTCGATACAGGAATACCCGAGGTCTGCCAGTCGGCCGAACGCTGCATGGGGATCGTCCTTCACAGACTGGCCAAGGGCAAACGTCTGTATACCAAACTCGTATTGAACCATTTCGACTTCCCCAGTCAGAGTTGAGCGGTGCGCCTGAAAACCAATTGGCGCTATTCCCATGATGCAGCACGTTGCTTCGTGCCTGTTCCAAGCAGATGCTCGCGAATGTGCAATCATGGAAGCTAGCGGTGCAGTCCAGAGCTGCTTAGATGATATATATCAACATATTGTTAGATAGGCAATCCGGAGACGGCCGCGAGCAAGGATGGAGGCGTAATATAGCATAAGAACCAGCGGTGACGGTGGCGAAATTGCAGAAGCCGAAATGAACATCTGTAGCCAAATTTACATTTGTCCGCTCAGGAGCGCCGAGTATGTCGACATTTGATAGCTGACCTCGGTCCGAACTCGTAATCTGGTGAGCGCAAATACGATAGTTTCGTTAGTCCGGTACGATCACGCAGATGATGTGCAGCGAGCGATTCCGCCTTGGAACGGCTGTAAGAGCCCTTCTGTGGTTGCCAACCTCGAGCATCCGTCGCACGTCGGCAGGCGAGTAGATATGGGGCTTTCGCCATTGCTTGGCGGCCTCCTTCCTTGGGGTCGGGTCGGGTCGCCGCACAGGTGTCGACGGGTTGCGGTGACGAAGGATTTTCGCAAAGACGCGCTTGAGCTGTTCACATTCCTCTGCGTGGTGACGCGTGACATTCGTTGCCGCCCATCGATCGATCATGGAACTCAGCGGTTCGGCTTCCGGTCCCGGATGCGACTGCAGGAACCGGTCGAACCTCAGGAGCAACTGGGGCTGCGATGCGTATTTGTATCCTCTACGCCGCATCAGCGCGACATGCTCGGCCATCACTTCGCCCAGAACGCTGCCGAACGGCCTGGGCTGGCGCAGTTCGGCCAGAGCCTGTTTCGGATACTGCGATGCCAATGCCCGCCAGATCGGCATGCATTGCTTGATATTGCACTCATCGCGCAAGGCGGCGACGGGATTGCGTTCAATCGCGTCGATTTCCACCAGGCGTTCGAGGAGCCGGTCAACGATGCGGGTGCGGTGCAAGAGCGTGGACGGCGCTCGGCGAACGGCGGATTCTCGTAGCCAGGCCAGCAGCACTTCTTGATCGAGGGCCTCGTAACGTTCAGCGACATCCTGGAAGCCATGCAAGACTTGGCCGTAGCAGGTTCGACTTTTCATGCTGCGCAGATCAAGGCTCGCGACATAGCGGCCAATGATCGCCCGGTCGGAATCGGGCCACCGAGCGGTCATGGCAGCAGCTCCATTCCCGGCACGTCAAGCGCGATGGCCCTGAGATCCTCGGTAGCAAGCTTGAGGTAGGGAGCCGTCGATCCTGTCGAACGATGTCCCAGCAGGTCGCCGATGACCTTTTGCGGCACCGCGGCGCGCAGCATTTCGACCGCATGCGCATGACGGAAGATGTGGGGACCACACTTACCAGACGGTTGGACGCCAGCGTCACGGAGCCGCCGCCGAACCATGCTGTAAAGCTTGTCGAGCTTTCGGTAGGGTGCGCGTGTGCGAACGAAGATCTCCCTGGCATCGGTCAAGGGACGCCCGGAACGCAGATAGGCGAGTACCGCTTCGCCGACTGGCTCAAGAAGGGGCAGGAATGTGCTTGCCCGCGTCTTGTTGTGATGAACATGGATGGCTTCCGTTCGCCAGTCGATGTCCTCGATCCGGAGATGGCGGATCTCTCCAGACCGAAGACCATAGGCCGCAAGGAGTTGCAGGATTGCATAGTCCCGTAACCCTGCCGACGTCTTGTCGTTCTTGGTGCTCTCCAACACAGCGACGATCTGGGCACGATCCAGGACCGAAGGTACTCCTTCATATGCGTAAAGCGTCGGCGCCAGGACATGCCCTGACAGATCCATCGTGACGCGACCTGTGATGTGGAGATAACGCAGCAGCGAGCGAAGCCGCTCTGCGACAGACTTCAGCGAGCAGCGCGTCAGTTTCGGCGCGCGCAGGTCCATATAACGGTCAACGTCAACAATGCTCAGCCCCGCCAAGCCGTCGATTCCGCGACTGATCAGCCAGGCAAGGAAGTTCCGGGCTTCCCACATCAACGCTGCGATGCTGGCGCGAGCCAACCCGCGTTCCTCACGCAGCCAGATTTCGTATTCGGCGCAGATTGAAAATCGGACTTCATCGGCCGCGCAGGTAGGCTTGATAGCCGGCGGCCATTGGCCGTGAACAAGGCGCAGCAGCGCATGAATTCCGGAGCGTGTGACCTCGTGCCAGCGCGCGCTGGGGCGTCGCCCACGCTGCCTTTCGAACAGAACGATCGTGTGCCGCAGATATTGCTCCACCTGCACATCGATCACGTCCGCGACGGGGATGCTCCGCTGCCCCAGATAGTCGAGAAATCCAGATGCGTAGCGAAGCATAGCGCTTGGGCCATACGTACGATGCGGGTTGCGGGAATATATTGCGGTTCCCGGTGAGGCGGGGAATGTGAGTTAATGTTGCCGACCCAGAGTTGGAGCCGGACGGCGCCGATAGCGTCGCTGAATGTAAGGCTGGTCTTCCGATACCACGCTGCGGCGTAGGGTGTGCTGGTACTGTCAAGAAGATCACAGGCCCAGAGCGAGATGAGGCTGTAGAATCCGAAAATAGCCGGCGTGGTTCGCGCTATGGCTTTGTCGGTCCATTGGCGCTGTGTCTCGACACCCAGGTGAACGCGGGTTTCGGCAAAGGTGACCTCGATCTGCCATCGGCGAACGTAGAGGGCGATTATCTCGGCGGGCTCGAGGGTGATGTCGGTACTGAAGAAGGCCTGCGGGTCGCGCTTTCCGTCAGGATCGCGAACCAGGACCCAGCGGACCGGCAAGACCGGGGTGCCGGGCCTGTACCATAAGGCGATGTCGGATGTGATCTCGAGCGTCTTGCCGTTGACATGGCCATACCAGGCAGAAACGAGGATGCTGGTCCAGCGTGTCGCCGAGTTGGCGAGCAGGGTCTTGAGTTTTGGTAATGCTCGCCCTTTCTGCGCCGGTCGTCCCATTGTGCGTGCCGTTCGCCCGGCAGGCTGCGCAAACAAGTTGGCGTCGAGCCGCAGTCGGCTGATGAGTGTGGCCCGGCGGACAATCGCATGTGCCAGTTCGTGGACAGCAAAGCTGCTGTCGCCGATGAAGATGATCCGCCGACCCGGCAGCCAGCGAGACAGCTGCAGCGCGCCTTGGCGTGCCCAGTCCGTCAGCAATTTATGACGACAGCCGCGTTGACGGTTGGATCGTTCCGAAGGAGCGAGCAACGTCAAGACTGGCAGCGCCTTGATCAGGCGGTTCCATGACACCGGGGTGAGCACCATGAAGCTGAGCCAGCGCAGTCCGCTGGCTTTGACGAAATGGCCGTGACTGGAGCGGACCGGGTTGCGGTAGATACCCCGCGCGGTGATCCGGCGCCCCCATCGGCGCTCTATGGTGTCGTCCATACCGATGACTACAGGACCATCGGGCACGAGCCGTTCGACCACAATGCCCAGTAAACGCCTCGCAACGGCACGCGAGCTCCAGCGGGCGCGGTTGAGGATCTGGTGATAAGTTGCAAAGTTGGAAGCATCGGCTCGGCCGGTCACACGCAGGCAAGACGTAACGGTCCGTTTGCCCGTGGCCAGCAAGCCGCCCATCACAAGAACAAGTACATGCTCCCAACTGGGAGCCGTAAAGCAGGGACGCCATGCCTGCAGCCATTGGCGCAGGATCTGGGGGACGGGATCGCCGATAACGGCCTTGTTCTGGTCCAACATTCCATGCTTCGAATCCCGACTGAAGCACGTTGCAACGCTTGGGCTGTTGCCATGCGGCGAGGTGACTCGAATATGCTGTGACCTGACGGCACTATGGATGCACCATGAAAGACCAGGAAATCATTCTGCGCATCGAAACGTTCGACGCGGCCAACGGCGGCGGCGTCGGATGGTACGAGGACAAAGGCGCTTACCATCTCTATCTGCTTAGAACCGAGGCGCCGATCGCCCGCCTCAAGCCTGTCGGCACGCGTGACGAAGTCAGGCTTGGCTACTGGTCACACCGGCGAAAATGGGAAGATATTGACGATATGGGCGGATGCATCTTGCCCCTAGTGGATTGACCGGAACAAAAGAGTCCGAGGGGGGATTCCCATCGGCTTGCTGGCGTGCGAGTCTGAGAGGATGCGCGATGGCATCACTTTCA
>NZ_FOGE01000022.1 GCF_900111125.1 Sphingobium sp. YR768 | reverse complement strand
ACCCATTCCGGTTGACGAAAATGATCCCGCTCAACACCCGGCGATCGTCGACACGCGGTTTGCCATGGCTCTTGGGAAAGTAGGGCTCAAGCCGAGCCATCTGCTCGTCCGTGAGCCAATACAGGTCGCTCATCTTCAATCTCCTCGCGGAGCCTGAATCAGATCGAGCCGGTTATATCAATGGGTCCTGACCCTAAGCAAAGTGAGCAAAAGCCCCTTGGTTCGCCGCGAGACCCAGCCCTTTGGAGTGGTCGCGCTTGCTTACCGCCTCTAATAACTTAAGCCCACTGTTTGGCAGCGCTGCCAATCCTGCGCGAATGAGCGCTGAAATTCTCAAGGATGACAGACCGCTCCGCTTTTCTTTGACCTCCCTAAAAACCCTCGTTCGCCATTTTCTTGGCCTTCGCAACCAGAGAAGACGCCATTGGGCAGTGTCGGCGCACTTTCGTACTATCAGACTCGTGGCTCAGCCAATCGGATGCCATTGCCGTTCTACCGTTATTGCGGCATAGTCAGTCTTGGCGGGCAGACCTTCTGAACGAGGGTTGGCCATGGAGTCTGATGTATCTCAAAATCCGGTGGGCCCGGCGAATGCTGTGGATGCAGATCGGGTTTACCCGAAAGACCGCCGGACAGACCGGCTCTTGCGGAAACCTGATGTCACCGCAAGAACCGGGCTGTCCGTCTCAGCCATCTATCGGTTGGAAACAGCCGGCCGCTTCCCTCGCCGCCGTCGCATCGGATTGCGCTCTGTTGCCTGGTATGAAAGCGACATCGAGGAGTTTATTGCTGATCCTCTAGGCTACCGTTCAGGTACCGGCTGACCACGTCCTGCGCTGGGTCGAGACCACATGTTATGAGGTCGGCCCAAATCTGGATGAGCGTCCCCCGCGGTTTGCGATAGCGAGATCGGTTGTACGACCATTCCGATGCGGACACCCCTGGCGGAACATGGGCGAGGACCAAATCGATCACCATCCGGTCTCCATCCCGCTCGAGCTCGGCCGCCCGCTCATTCATGATGGTCGAAAATGACGATCTCCAACCGTGGGGCACCATCACATTCTTGTATCGCCCTCCTCCCATGCGTTTGTACATGGTGCTTAGAGCCGCATCGGACATTGGCTCTCGCCATGATTTCGAATTAGGAAAGAGGAGTGCGAAGCCGCCCGTCAACGGCCGCAGCGCGCGGAGCACTTCAACGGCCTGATGTGGCAGTGGCACGTCATGTCCGAAAGCTGGATTGCCTTTGTCCTCGACGTCGAGCTTCATACGGCTCGCAGGGATACGCCAGATGGGTGCATTCGGTATTGCGTCGGAATTATCCCAATCAATGCCTTCAAATTCGCTCCAGAGAGCGGTTCGCAACACCCCCACCCGGACCAGGGTCAGCGCCAGAAGACGGGAAGCAAGCTTGACGGTCAGGCTCGAAGTAGATCGATCCACGGCCTTCTGAAATTCCAGGGTCTCACGGACTTCTGTAAGCGCCGGCTGCTTTGACCCTCGGCGCGCCGGCTTGAGCGCATCCTTTATCTCGTCGATCTCCAGCAGAATCGTATGTTCGACGAGCCCCTCCCCCTTCGCGCGCCGGAAGACACTTCTTATGTAGCCACGGACGCGCTTGGCGGTTTCGATGGAGCCCCTCGCCTCGATCTTCCGGAGTGCCCGCAGAATCGGCGCGCTCTCGATCTGGCCGATCGGAAGATTACCGAACAGGGGATAGAGGTCGCGTTCCAATCGGTTGCGGACCCGCTTGGCATTCGAGACCGACCAGATCGGCTCCTGGTCGGCCAGCCATTCTTCGGCAAGCTTCCTGAAGGTTATCTTCGCGGCCTCAATCCTGGCGATCTTGGCCTTCTGCTTCTCCAGCGCCGGATCCTTGCCTTTAGAGACGAGCTTGCGTGCCTCGTGATGGGCCTCCCGTGCCGCGACGAGTCCCATCTCGGGATAGCGGCCAAGGGTGAGCGTCTTTTCCTTTGGTCCGATCCGATATCGGTACCGCCAGAATTTTCCACCGGCTGAGGTGACGTGGAGAAAAAGCCCTTGAGAATCGGCAAGGCGGTAATCGCTTGCCTGAGGCTTGGCATTCTTAATTTCGACGATGGTAAGCGACATGAGATTATACCCTCAAATCGGCCCGCCATGCCCGCAATTATGCCCACAGATTCGCTGAACTGTCCTGGTCTGTCCTGACCTGTCGTGAACAGCAAAAACGCTGAAAAACCCCAATATTTCAGAGGTTTATTATAGCATTAGAACTGTCTTGAAAGCAATATTTGGTGGGCCCGGCAGGACTTGAACCCGCAACCTATCCGTTATGAGCGGACAGCTCTAACCAATTGAGCTACAGGCCCCACCTGTTGGAAGCAGCCGAATAGGCAGCATCAGGCCGCTTGGCAAGCCTCCATGCGCGTCGGAACGGCAGCCAACAATTGATCCAAACTCGCCGCCGCCACGCCGCGCAGCGCCAGATGGTTCAATATCTTGTCCCACCAGTCATAAAAGTCCGTGCGGTCGCGTTCGTTGCGGACATAGGGCGTGTGGCCCGGCGCCAGCGTCGGCGAATGGAAACTGAAATTGAGCACCCGCACGCCTTCCTCGATCAGCGCGTCGATCGCGGCGATCGCCTCATGCGCGGGGACACCCTCCGGCGTCAGCGGCACGCGGCTCAGCATGCGCGCCCGCGACAAGGCCCCCGCCAGCGGCCCCATGGTCTGCGCCGCGCGATACAGTCGCTCGCCACCGCCTCGCAACAGGCCGGTAAAGGCCGTGGACAGCGGCAGTTCGACCAGCGATCGCGTCGGCCCGGCCCAATAGGGATTTTGCGGCAATCCGGAAAAGTCCGGCCCATGCTGATGACTATAATCGAACCGGCTGCGCACCGAACTATCGAGACGAAAGCCTGCCGCCTCCAGCAAACGCGCACTATTCGGACCGACGCCATAGCGGCCGGCACGATAGACGGTCGGACGCTGGCCGAACCGCGCTTCGATCAGCGCGCACAAAGCCTCCAGCTTGGCGCGCTCCACCTCTTCGGGCAGGAAACCGACATAGCTGTTGGGCGCATTCACATCCTCGACATGGGGCGGATTGACCCAGGGGTGGAGGTGCGCGCCGATATCGGCCGCGCCATCGCTCAACCACTGCCCCATCATCGCCGCAGCCGCGTCACTATCGACCACCGGATAATCGGTGACATAGACGGGCTTCACCCCGGCAGCCGCGAAATAGGCCTGCCCCCGCGCCATCCCGTCCAGCGCGGTCACGCCATGGCCGACCCGGCTGAAGGGCGCATTCCAGTCAAACTCTTCCTCGGTATCGACGAACAGCATGAACCGGGTGCCAAAGGCGGGGTCTAGGGCGATCATGTCCTGCGCCAGCGGAGGCTGGAGCAGGGAGCCGTCATGAAAAGAAGCGGTCATAAGGCAGCGCTATCGCATAATGGTTGCGATAGGGTTTCTTGCAGGATCACGCCTGATCCGCCACCCCCGCCAAAGCCGCCACCGCCGGAATGGCCAGCTTCAGCCGCCCCGGCTCGACCGTCAGGCTGCCGCCGCAAGTCGCCGCCAGCCCCCGGATCAGCCGGAGCGAGAAGCCCAGTCCCAACAACGGCCCGTCAGCCCAGTCGCCCTCCCCGCTATAACCGGGGTCCAACAATTGCGATTCTTCCAGCCCCGCCAGCGCCGCCGGCCGATCGATCGCCAACACCACCTGCCCGGCCCCGGCATCGGGCTGGAACCAGCAGGCGCCGACCAGCGCCTCGGTCGCGGGCGCGACCGACAGCAGCGTGCGCAACAGATGCTGCACCATGCGTTCGCCCTGCACCGGGTCGATCCGCACCTGCGGCAGGCCGGGCGCCATCGCGATATCGATTCCCGTCCGCGCCTGCTCGCGGAAACGGGACGCGACCTGCGTCACCAGCAGGGCCGGGTCGATCAGTTGCGGCGCACTGGCGCCATCCCCGCGCGAAACCCGCGCGGCCAGATCCAGATCGTCGAACGCCGCCAGCAGATGATGCGCGTCGACCGCGATCTTGCCCGCCATTTCGCGATATTCGACACCGGCCGGGCCGAACAATTCCTGTTCGATAATCTCGGCAAAGCCCAATATGGCGTTCAGCGGCGTGCGCAATTCATGCACCAATTGCCGCAGGGAATCGGCGGAGAGGCCAGCGATCGCCATGGCCGAAGGCTGCGGTTCGCTCGCAACCTCATGCAGATAGGGGCGGCGCGCCTGCCCGCGATAGCCCTGAAAGCGGCCGGACCGATTGTCGAAGAAGGGCGTGGCTGTCAGCCGCCACTCCCCCGCCATGGCGCCCCCAATGATGGTGAAGCGGCCATTCTGGAACCCGCTGCGCCGGGCAAAGGCGCCCGCGACATGGCCGTCCGGGCCGCTGCCGCCTTCCAGCGCTATGTCGCCCAACGAAAGCCCGATCAGCGCCGCTCGCGGCCCCTGATCGATCCATAGGATGATGCCTTCCGCATCCGTCTCGAAAGCGAAGTCGCGCGGCGCGGCAACGGCCTCCTCGGCCGCCTCCGGCGGAGATGCCTCGGGCGCCTTGCGGGTGCTGGTAAACTGGGCGATCCGGTCGACCAGATTGCGGATCTGCCCTTCATCGGCCGCCGGCGCCCGCAACGGCGTAACGGTAGCGCTCGGCCGCTCCTCCGCTTCCCGCTCGTCCGTCTCCATGTCGGCGGTCAGCAGCATGTCGCTCTGCCCGACCATGTCCTGCCGCTCGGTCGTCAGGACCAGATCATGCGCGCCGAACGCCTCCAGCGCCTGCCGCGTCGTAGCGCCGATGTCGCGCCGCCCACGCAGCACCCCCCGGGCGGTGGGCGTAAGCTGCGGCAACAGTTCGACCCAATGCGCATCCGGCAATTGCGCCCGCGCCATCGCCGCGGCCGCGATCGCGGGGCGATCATTGGCGAACAGCCGCACCAGACTGGGCGAACGCAACCGGCGTCCCAGTTCGACCACGGTCGCGATTCGCTGCGTTTCGCTCAGCTTGGGCTGAAAGCTGGTGATGCGATCGATCAGGGCCGTCTTCTGCGTCTCGGGCATCGTCGAACGCCCCGCCACGTCGCCCTGCGCCAACAGGTCGACGCACTGGCGCCACAATGTCACACTGCCCAGCCCGCTACGGTCATCAGCCGCCAGAACCGTCTGCATGAGATCGTTGAAACGCACGAAAAATCCCCAAAATCACGCTGACTGGCAGGCCATGGCCCGGTTCCGCCGATACAGCTTTCATGCTGGATAGGCGCTTGGCGGAAAAAGGGAAAGGGGCTGATCCTGCGAACGAATATGACCGTCGCATAGTGGGACAATTGCAATGCTCTGAAACATTATTATGATGGGGCGCACTAACAGGACAGGAAATAAGCAGAATAATGGCCGGCCCCAATATCGACGACATCGACCTGCAAATTTTGGGCGAATTGCAGCAGGATGGCAGGATGACCAATGTGGAGCTGGCGCGGAAGGTGGGCCTGACCGCACCGCCCTGCCTGCGGCGCGTGCGCGCGCTGGAAGAAGCTGGCGCCATCACCTCCTATCATGCCGTGGTCGCCCCCGCGATGCTGGGCTACACCATCACCGTGTTCGCGATGGTCAGCCTGAAGAGCCAGGCCGAAGCCGATCTGAAAGCGTTCCAGGACCATGTCGCGGAACTGCCCGAAGTGCGCGAATGCCATATGCTGAACGGCGAAATCGACTTCATCCTGAAGGTCGTGGCCAAGGATTTGCAGAGCTTCCAGCAATTTCTGACGTCGAAGCTGACGCCCGCCCCCAATGTCGTCAGCGTGAAGACGTCGCTGACGATCCGCACATCGAAGAATGTGCCGGGGGTCCCGCTCCCGGTCTGAGAGTCCCTTTGGGAAATGCGCGAAAGAGTGCATTTCCCAAAAAGAGCATAGCGCATCTAACCTTAAATAAGACCCGCTAGGGCTGAACCTGTCGAAGGCTCTCCTGAGCGCCTGCCTTGCAGGCAGTCGAAGGGCCCTGTCCTGTTCTTCAAAAAGTGCGGCCCTTCGACAGGCTCGGGGCGAACGGATACAGGTGTGACCTCGATTTTGCGCACGCTGATATAAAGGCAGGGCGAGCCTGGAACGGCTAAAAACTCAGGCCGCCTTGCGGTTCTTATGCTCCACCCATGCGGACCAGAACTGGGCCACTGGCGCCCAGTCTCCGCTAACCTGCGCCAGCGCCGCCTGCGCGCCGGCCAGATCGCCTGACCGCGCCAGCGCCACGCCCAGCCGGGCATTGACGCGATCGGCATCCACCCCGCCCTTGGCCAGCGCAGCGCGATATTGCTCCACCGCCTGCGGATATTGGCTGAGCGAGAAATAGCTGTCGGCCAGCGTCAGGGCATCCTTGCCATTGCTGGCCGCCGCCGCCTTCTTCGCCTGCACCGGCAGCCCCGCGATTTCCTTGGTCGCCCTAGGCGCCACGGACTTCAGCAACTGGCTCGTGACCGCCTGTGTCGGCGTCAGCTTGCCCGCCGCACGGCCAGCCTCGATGATGGTGCGGGTTTCCGCATAATAGCCGGCCTTTTCCGCCATCTGGGCATAGGCCTGATAGTCGCGTTCACTCGCCATGGCGCCATTGGCCGCCTGAAGGCGATAGAGGTCCAGGCGCAGTTGCGGGTCGATATCCTTCTTCGCCTGATAATTGACCAGCGCTGCGCGCCAGTCCGCCCGGTCATCCTCCAGGTCCAGCCGCTCGCGATACAGCTGCACCACCTCCGGCCAGTCGCCCGCCTGATAGGCCATGGAAATGGCACGATCGGTCCAGGCGAGCGGGACCGGCTTGCCAGCCGCCTTCTGCGCCGCGATCGCCGCAGTCACAAAGGGCCGGGCCTCCTTGGGCCTGTTCCGGCGCAGCGCGATATCCGCGCGCAACATGGTCGCATCGACATCGTCGTAACCCAGCGTCTTGGCGTAATCGAGCTGGGCGATCGCATCGTCATAATTGCCCACGACATAGGACAGATAGCCCGCGATGTAGCGCAAACGCGGCGCATCGCCACGCGGCAGCGCGCTGGTCTTGAACATGTCGGTCAGCGCGATCCGCTGCGCCTGCACGTCGCGGCGCAAAGTCGCCACTTCAAAGCGCAGCCCCGCCGCAACATAAGCCTCGAAATCGGTCGTCGGCATCAGCGCGGCAACCTGCGTGCCCGCCGTCGCCGCATCACGCGCCTTGATCGCCGCATCCGCCGCCTGCGCATTGGCGCGGAAGACGTCGGACATGATGATCGGCGGCCCGGCCACGACGATCTTCTTCTTCGCAACAGCTGGCGTCGTCAGCAGGACGGCAGCAATAGCGAGGGAGGAAAGGATGGAATATTTATGCATGGCCGCCCCGGCCTCCCCCGAATTTTTTCAGTCTCGAACGGATCATTTCAAACGGTCAGAGGGGCGCCACCCGAAAGCGGCGCCCCTTCCGGCATCAGGCGCCCTTGGTGCCCAGATAGGCCAGCCACAGACCGGCGATCGGCTTGCGCGATCCGCCCTGCACCGCCTCGAACGAAGCCTTGGCGCCAGCGGTGTCGCCCGACAGCGTCTTGGCGATGCCCAGACGAGTGTTGACTTCGTCAGCGTCCACGCCGCCCTTCTGCTTGGCCAGTTCGAACATCGAAACCGCCTTGGCATAGTCGCCATAGCCCAGATAGGCGTCGGCGGTCGCCGCAGCGATCTTGCCATTGGCGGCCTTCTGCGCGTCGGCTTCCGCCGAACCCAGCGATGCCTTGTCGCCCGCAATCTTGGGCACGGCGGTCGAATAGAGATCGGCGCCGCCGCTGGCGTTCAGCACGCCCTTCGAACGGCCCTTGTCGATCACCGACTTCACTTCGCCATAGATACCGGTCTTCGACGCCATTTCAGCATATTCGGTGAAGTCGGCAGCGATCACCAGACCATCCGAGGCACCGAGCAGGCGCAGAACGTCCAGATTTTCGCGATTGGTGATGTTCGGGTTGGCGCGCTGGAACAGGCGGACGAGCGTGCGCAGATTCTGGCCGCTGGGTTCAGCCTGATAGGCCATCTTCGCCCATTCGGTCACGTCGGGCAGCTTGGCGGCTTCCGCGCGGCCAACGCCGATCTGATACCATTGCGCCGGCACCTGCTGACCCGAAGCCTTCATGCTGTCGGCCGCAGCCTTCAGCGCGGTCAGGCCCTGTAGGGTGAATCCGCGTGCCGGCTCGACCGAGGTGTTGGTGGTGCCCGCCTTGCCGAAATAGGCCTGCGCGATCGTCGGCTGCACCGATTCCGCCTTGGCGCCGGCCGCAACAGCCGCCTGGCCACGCTGGATCGCCACGTCGAAATTCTTCGCTTCCAGCGCCGAATTGGCGGCGATCGAGTTGAACTGGGCGGCCTGTTCCGGCGGCGTCAGGCCGCTGTCCAGCATCTGGTTCAGCGCTTCACCCTGAAGCGCGGCATCCTTGCTCGCGATCGAGGTGTTCAGCTTGATTGCGCCGATCTGATATTTGTCGTCGTTCGACGTCGCCTTGCTGTCGGCTTCGGCCAGAGCCGCCTTCGCACCAGCGAAATCCTGCGCTTCGGCTGCCTTCTGCGCCGTCTGAAGCGCCTTGATCACGTCAGGCGAAACCTTGAGCTGAGGACCAGCCTTCTTCTCTTCCTTCTTCGCGGCAAAGGCAGGCGCCGAAACGGCACCGCTCGTCAGCGCCAAAGCCAGCGCGAGCGCCACCGGGGTAACAAAACGCATGATCCTCATCTCCTTTGCGCGCCTGATAAGGGATTCAGGCGACCTTTCGGGGTTAAGCGCCGATTAGGGGGCGGCGCGTGAATGGGCATTGAACAAGCCTAAATCGATGGAATTTGCAACCGTTATGCGGCCCCTTCGTTCCCCGGGCCACCATATACCCTCTTGGCTGCACACGCGGGCGCGCGAGCGCGCGCGAGGGGTGACAGATTTGTTTCGCTGGGCTAGTGCATCAGCAACGTACGCATCCATCCAAAAAGAGAATCGCTTTGACCGACGAGACTGCCCTCGCCGACCCTTCGGATATCAGCCCCATCTCCATCGTCGAGGAGATGAAGACCAGCTATCTCGATTACGCCATGTCGGTCATCGTCGCTCGCGCCCTGCCGGACGTGCGTGACGGGTTGAAGCCGGTGCATCGCCGCATTCTCTTCTCGGCCCAGGAATCGGGCTTCGTCTACAACCGCCCCTATCGCAAATCGGCCCGTCTGGTCGGTGAAGTCATGGGTAAATATCACCCCCATGGCGACAGCTCGATCTACGATGCGTTGGCCCGCATGACCCAGGACTGGTCGATGCGCGTGCCGCTGATCGACGGTCAGGGCAATTTCGGCTCGATGGACCCCGATCCGCCAGCCGCCATGCGTTACACCGAAGCGCGCCTTGCCAAGGTGGCGACCGCGCTGCTGGACGATCTCGACAAGGATACCGTCGACTTCACGCCAAACTATGACGCGTCGGAAAGCGAACCGCAGGTTCTGCCCGCCCGCTTCCCCAACCTGCTGGTCAATGGCGCGGGCGGCATCGCGGTCGGCATGGCGACCAACATTCCACCACATAACCTTGGCGAAGTGCTGCGCGCCTGCCTTGCCTATATCGACAATCCCGGCATCACCACCGACGAACTGATCCAGATCGTCCCCGGCCCCGATTTCCCCACCGCGCCGCTGATCCTGGGCCAGTCGGGCGCGCGCAGCGCCTATCATACCGGCCGTGGCTCCATCATGATGCGCTCGCGCCATGTGGTCGAGGAAGGCCGTGGCGATCGCCAGTCGATCGTCCTGACCGCCATCCCCTATCAGGTCGGCAAGAACGGCCTGGTTGAAAAGATCGCCGAAGCCGCCAAGGACAAGCGGATCGAGGGCATCAGCGACATTCGCGACGAATCGAGCCGCGAAGGCGTGCGCATCGTCATGGACCTGAAGCGCGACGCCACGCCCGAAGTCGTGCTGAACCAGCTGTGGCGCAACACCCCCGCCCAGTCGAGCTTCCCGGCCAATATGCTGGCGATCCGGGGCGGCCGCCCGGAACTGCTGGGCCTGCGCGACATTATCGAAGCCTTCGTCCGCTTCCGTGAAGAGGTGATCACCCGCCGCACCAAGTTCGAACTGAACAAGGCGCGCGATCGGGCGCATATCTTGCTCGGCCTCGTCGTCGCGGTCAGCAATCTGGATGAGATGGTGAAGATCATCCGCGGTTCGTCCAGCCCGGCCGAAGCGCGCGAAAAGCTGCTCGCGCGCGAATGGCCGATCGGTGAAGTCGCCCCCTATCTGCGTCTGGTCGAAGCGATCGAAACGGAGATCAGCGGCGATATCTATAAGCTGTCGGACATTCAGGTCCGCGCCATTCTCGACCTGCGCCTGCATCGCCTGACGGCGCTGGGCCGCGACGAAATCGGCAAGGAACTGGCCGAACTGGCCGAAGCCATCGCCGAATATCTCGCCATCCTGGGCGACAGGCGCAAGCTCTACGCCGTGATGCGCGAAGAGTTTGAAGCGATCGAACGCGAATTCGCCACCCCCCGCCTGTCGGAAATCGCCGCCGCCGCCGATGGCATCGATGACGAAGACCTGATCGAACGCGAAGAGATGGTCGTCACCGTCACGGTGCAGGGCTATATCAAGCGCACCCCGCTGGAGAGCTTCCGGGCGCAGGCGCGCGGCGGCAAGGGCCGTTCGGGCATGGCGACCAAGGATGAGGACGCCGTCACAGAACTGTTCGTGACCTCGACCCATACGCCGGTCCTCTTCTTCTCGACCGCTGGCAAGGTGTACCGCATGAAGGTGTGGCGCCTGCCCGAAGGTGGTCCGGCCACCCGTGGCCGCCCGATGGTCAACCTGCTGCCGCTGGGTCCGGGCGAAACCATCCAGACCGTGCTGCCGCTGCCCGAGGATGAGGAAAGCTGGAAGGATCTGCACGTCATGTTCGCCACGGCGACCGGCACGGTGCGCCGCAACAGCATGGATGCCTTCGCCAACGTCCCCAGCAACGGCAAGCTCGCCATGCGCTTCGACGAAGGCAGCGAGGATCGCCTGATCGGCGTCGCGCTGCTGACCGAGGAAGATGACGTGCTGCTCGCCACCCGGCAGGGCAAGGCGATCCGCTTCGCGGCAACCGACGTGCGCGAATTCCAGAGCCGCACCGCCACCGGCGTGCGCGGCATGACGCTCAAGGATGATGACGAGGTCATTTCGCTGTCCATTCTCAAGGGCTTCGACGCCACGCCGGACGAACGCGAAGCCTATCTTCGCGCTGCCGCGTGGAAGGGCAATGAAGCCGAATCCACCCTGCCCGCCGAACGGGCGGCCGAATTTGCGGCGGCGGAACAGTTCATCCTGACCGTCTGCACCAATGGCTATGGCAAGCTGTCCTCGGCCTATGACTATCGTCGCACCGGGCGCGGTGGTCAGGGCATCACCAATATCGACAATATCGCCCGCAATGGTCGGGTCGTCGCCAGCTTCTCCGCCACGCAGGGCGATCAGCTGATGCTCGTCACCGATCAGGCGAAGCTTATCCGCATGGGCCTCGACAGCCTGCGCGTCATCGGCCGCAATTCGGCCGGCGTGCGCCTGTTCAACGTGGCCGACAACGAACATGTCGTCAGCGCCGCGAAGATCGAGGAAAGCGAAGAGGGCGAAACCCCGGACACATCGGAAGCGACAGACGCGTGAGCGACCTCTTCGCCTATAAGGTGCTGACGGCGGATCAATATGCCCAGTTCAAGGCCGACGGTGTGTTCAAGGGCGCTCCGATCGACCTGACGGACGGCTATATCCACATGTCCACCCGCGATCAGGCGGCCGAAACGGTCGCCAAACATTTCGCGGGTCAGGATCGCCTCGTCATGCTGATGATCGACCTCGCCCCCTTCGGCGACGCCATCAAATGGGAAGTCTCGCGCGGCGGCGCCCTCTTCCCCCACCTTTACGGCGACCTGCCCATGAGCGCGGTAGCCGGCAAGGTCGTGTTGCGCATCGGCGACGATGGCACGCACTTGTTCCCGGCGGGCTTTTAAAGGCTCTTTTGTCCTACGAAGCCCTCTGCTGATATATTACCCGTTCCCCGGCGCAGGCCGGGGAACGATCTACAGAATGTGCAAGGCAGACACCGGTGACATAAAATTTCCTATTTCCGTACGGAAATTTCAGGATCAGCGGGAAATGTGCGAAGTTAAGCGCTACGTTCCATGTCCACCACCCGGCCGCCTTTGACCCGATAGGCCCATCCGCCCCAGACGATCCGGTTCGATAGCACCGCGGGCACCTGCACCGCCAGATGCGCCCAGGTCACGGCAAAGGGCGCCACCATATCCCAGACCAGCGATCGCCGCGCCTTCTCCGCCTGCTCCGGCTCCAGCACGCTGACAATGATCCGCCGCCGCACCAACGCTCGCCCGCAGGCCGCACCATAGCCGACCGCCACCGCCAACCATCCACCCGCCAGCAGCGCCCAAAGCCAGGCCATCGACTGGATCGCAACCACCCCGGTCGCCAGCCCCCACATGCCAAAGCTGTTCGTCGCGATATGCCGATATTGCCGCACGCCAAAGCCCAGCAGATCGGCCGCCTTCCCCTCCAGCGGACTGGCCACCAGCAGATCGCGCACCGGCCGCAGCCGCAGCTTCGCGTGCCAACCCGCCAGCCCGATGCTCATATCGTCGGACAGGCGCCCCGCCAGCACCGCATCCAGATCCAGCCGATCCGCTACCTCGCGCGTCAGCGCCATTGCCCCGCCCCAGGGCATGGTCGCACTGGCAGAACGGGGCAGCGTCGCCAGTTGCATCTCCACCGCCCCGACCAGCGCCGCCATCGGGCCGCCCTCCGGCAACAACAGCCGATAGCCAGTGACGATATCCGCCTTCCCCCGCAGCAGCGGAAACAGCAGCCGCCCGACCAGCCGCTCGGGCGGCGCTATGTCCGCATCGATAAAGACCAGCCACAGGTCATCCGGCCGCAACGCCCGCAGCGCCGCGCGCAGCTTGTGGACCTTCTGTCCCTCATCCTGCGCCACGCCGGCCGCGACGACCTGCACCCAGTCGCTTTCCCGCGCCGCCAGCGCCTCCGCCGCCGCACAAGCCCCCGACGTCGCGATCAGCAGGCGAAACGGCGCGCTTTGCGCTTTCAGCCGGGCGATCAGTTCCGGCCCGCCATCCCAATCGTCCCGCACGCTCAGGATCACGACCGCACCGTCCGGCGTCTCGATCTTGCGGTCGCGCGGCACATGCCGCCAATAATGGACTACGCCCAGCACGGTCAGCACCTGAAGGCCGATCCAAATCCATAGCATCGCCGTCACCTGCGCCCCTTTACCGCTTCACCCGCTGCTGTATGACGCTTGGGCGATGCTCTCCAACCCCTTTCTCTTCTTCCTGATGCGCTGGCTGCCTGCACCGATCGCTTCCTGGCTCGGTGGCTGGCTCTCGGTCCATGTCGCCCGCCGCAGCATGAAGCTGCGCGACGCCCGCGCCCGCGCCAATCTGGCGATGCTGCGGCCCGACCTGCCGGAAGCGGAGCGAGAAGCGATCCTGACCCGGCGCTGGGTCAATGTCGGCCGCACTATGGCGGAACTCGCCAATATCGACCGGCTGGTGAACGACGCCCATGTGACCGTGATCGACAAGGCGGCCTATCAGGCGGTGCTGGATGGTCCGGGCCCGATGATCGCCTTCACCGCGCATCTGGGCAATTGGGACTTGCTCGCCGCCCATATCAAATGGTCGACCGATCGCCCTGGCCTTGGCGTCTATGAAGCGCCGGACGATCCGAAAACGGCGGCCCAGCTCAAGAAAGCCCGCTCCAGCTATATGGGTGAGGCGATCGGCGGCGAAGGCGCGGCGCGCGGCGTACTCAAGCATCTGACCCAGAAGGATCGCGCCACCCTCTACATCCTTGCCGACGAACGGCGCGACCGGCAGGTCTGGTTCCCGACCTTCGGCCGCCCGCTGGAGCCATCTGGCAACCTGTCGATCGCGCTGCGGCTCGCGCGCAAGGTCGGCGCGACCTTCCTGCCCTTCTACCTCATCCGTACCAGCGGCCCGCATTTCGAACTCCACTGGCGCCCGCCGCTCGACCCCGCAACGATGAGCGATGCGGAGATCATCGCGGCGCTGGACGATTATCTGGGACAGGCCTGCGTCACCCATGCCGACCAGTGGCTGGCGCTGCATGACATGGATCTGGCCCAGCCGGGCCACCTGCCTGCCACAGGCATGTGACTTCAACAGCTATCATCGGTAAAGCGCCCCTATGTCCCGACTCGCGATCAAGATTTGTGGCCTGTCCACGGCCGATACCGTAGGCGCAGCCGTGCAAGCGGGCGCGAGCCATGTCGGCTTCGTCCATTTTCCCAGAAGCCCGCGCCATGTGGAGCCGGACCAGATCAGCGCGCTCGCCGCCGCGATCCCCGCCACCGTGGAACGGATCGCCGTGGTCGTCGATGCCGACGACGATCAACTGGCCCGCCTGACCGGCACCGGCGCGCTCAGCGGCTTCCAGCTTCACGGCAAGGAAAGCCCGGAACGCGCCGCCGCCATCCGTCAGCGCTTCGGCCTGCCAGTGTGGAAGGCGATTTCGGTCAAGACCCGTGCCGACATCGACGCCGCCAACGCCTACGCCAGTGCCGTCGATCGGCTGCTGTTCGATGCCAAGACACCCGACGGCGCGGCATTGCCGGGCGGTATGGGCCTGCGCTTCGACTGGACGCTGCTGCGCGGCATTGCCATCCCCGCACCCTGGGGCCTGTCGGGCGGCCTTGGCATTGACAATGTGGCCGAGGCGGTCCGCATCACCGGTGCGCCGCTGATCGACGTTTCTTCGGGCGTGGAAAGCGCACCGGGCATCAAGAGTGTGGACAAGATCATGGCCTTCTGCAAAGCGGTTCAGCCATGTTGACGCTGAACGCCCCTGCCCTGCGCATCGAAGGACGATGGCGCTGATCGCTTCACAAACCGAAAGCGAACGCCCCATATTGTCCTTGGAAAGATAGTCATGACCGATACCGTAACTCTGCCCAACAGCCTGCGCAGCCAGCCCGACGCCAACGGCCATTTCGGCGCTTTCGGTGGCCGCTATGTCGCCGAAACTCTGATGCCGCTGATCCTGGAGCTGGAGAAGGTCTATAAGGAAGCGAAGGCCGATCCGGCGTTCGACGCCGAATTTGCCGAACTGCTGCGCTCCTATGTCGGCCGCCCCAACCCGCTTTATTATGCGCAGCGGCTGACCGAAGCGCTGCGCGCCAAGGCGGAGCCCGGCAAGGGCGCCAAGATTTACCTGAAGCGCGAGGAACTCAACCACACCGGCGCGCACAAGATCAACAATTGCATCGGCCAGGCGCTACTCGCCCGCCGCATGGGCAAGAAGAAGGTCATCGCCGAAACCGGCGCGGGCCAGCATGGCGTCGCTACCGCGACCGTCGCCGCCCTGTTCGGCATGGAATGCAAGATCTTCATGGGCGCCAAGGATGTCGAGCGGCAGAAGCCCAACGTCTTCCGCATGAAGCTGCTCGGCGCTGAGGTGATCCCGGTCCATTCCGGTTCCTCGACGCTCAAGGATTCGATGAACGACGCGCTGCGCTACTGGGTGTCGAACGTGCATGACACATTCTACATCATCGGCACGGCAGCAGGTCCGCACCCCTATCCCGAACTGGTCCGCGACTTCCAGTCGATCATCGGCAAGGAAACCCGCGCGCAAATGCTGGAAGCGGAAGGCCGCCTGCCCGATCTGCTGATCGCGCCGGTGGGTGGCGGGTCTAACGCCATCGGCATGTTCCACCCGTTCCTGGACGACCCCGAGGTCGCGATGATCGGCGTCGAGGCGGCGGGCGAAGGGCTGGACAAGAAGCATGCCGCATCGCTGGCAGGGGGTGCATCGGGCATATTGCATGGCAATCGCACCTATCTGCTTCAGGACGAAGATGGCCAGATCACCGAAGCACACAGCATTTCGGCCGGCCTCGACTATCCCGGCATCGGCCCGGAACATAGCTGGCTGCACGAAATCGGCCGGGTGAAATATATGCCGATCAAGGATGACGAAGCGCTGACCAGCTTCCAGACCCTGTCGCGCCTGGAAGGCATCATCCCCGCGCTCGAATCCGCCCATGCCGTGGCCGCTGCCGAGCAGGTCGCGCCGACGCTGGACGCGGACAAGATCATCGTCGTCAATCTGTCGGGCCGGGGGGACAAGGATATCTTCACCGTCGCCGACGCGCTGGGAGTGGAGATGTGAGCATGGATCGTCTCTCCACCCGCTTCGCCGCCTGCAAGGCACAGGGCCGCGCTGCCCTCATCACCTTCGTCACCGCTGGTGATCCGGACGTCGCCGCCACACCCGCCATCCTCGATGCGCTGGTCGCGGGCGGCGCCGACATCATCGAACTGGGCATGCCCTTCACCGATCCGATGGCCGATGGTCCCGCGATCGAACTGGCGAACCTGCGCAGCCTGGGCTCGGGCACCAAGACGAAGGATGTCTTCGCGCTCGCCGCCGACTTCCGCGCGCGCCATCCCGAAACGCCGCTGATCCTGATGGGCTATGCCAATCCGATGCTGGTGCGCGGGTCGGACTGGTTCGCCGACCAGTGCAAGGCCGCCGGCGTCGATGGCGTGATCTGCGTCGACATTCCGCCGGAGGAAGACGCCGAACTCGGCCCCGCCCTGCGCGCGGTCGGCGTGCACCTCGTCCGCCTCGCCACCCCGACCACCGACGCGGCGCGCCTACCCGCCGTGCTGAACGGCGCCAGCGGCTTCCTTTACCATGTCGCCGTCGCCGGCATCACCGGCAAGCAGCAGGCGGCACAGGCCAATATCGAGATCGCCGTTGGCAAGCTGAAAGCCGCCACCGACCTGCCGATCGCGGTCGGCTTCGGCGTGCGCACCCCGGAACAGGCTGCCGCCATCGGCCGTATTGCTGACGGTGTCGTTGTCGGCTCCGCCATTGTCGATATCATCGGCAGCCATGGCGATGCCGCTGCGCCCTTCGTACAAGACTTCGTTGCGTCGCTCAGCGGCGCCCTCATCACTTCTATCCGGGAGACCGCAGCATGAGCTGGATCAACCGCGTCCGTAACGCCCTGCCCTTCACCAAGAAGGAAACCACCGCCGAAACGCTCTGGCACCAGTGCCCGTCGTGCAAGGAAATGGTCTTCATCAAGGAATGGGAAGAAAATCTCTCCGTCTGCCCGCGCTGCGACCATCATGGCCGCATCGGCCCGGACGCCCGTTTCGAACAGATACTCGACGCCGGCTTCATCCTGCTGCCGACCCCGCATGTGCCCGAAGATCCGCTCAAATTCCGCGACTCCAAGCGTTACCCGGACCGTATCAAGGCCGCCCGCGCCTCGACCGGCGATCAGGATGCGCTGATCAACGCGCGCGGCGCGATCGACGATGTGCCGCTGGTCATGGGCGTGCAGAATTTCGCCTTCATGGGCGGTTCCATGGGCATGGGCGTGGGCGCGGCGTTCATCCAGGGCGTGAATGACGCGATCGCGCATAAATGCCCCTATGTCATCTTCACCGCCGCCGGCGGCGCGCGCATGCAGGAAGGCATATTGTCGCTGATGCAGATGCCGCGTTCGACCGTGGCGATCCAGAAGCTGCATGCGGCCGGCCTGCCCTATATCGTCGTGCTGACCGATCCGACCACCGGCGGCGTCACTGCCAGCTATGCCATGCTGGGCGATATCCAGATTTCGGAACCCAATGCCCTGATCGGCTTTGCCGGCCAGCGCGTCATCGAAAGCACGATCCGGGAGAAACTACCCGAAGGCTTCCAGCGCGCCGAATATCTGCTCGACCATGGCATGCTCGACATGGTGGTCCATCGCAGCGAATTGCGTGACACGCTGGCCCGCGTGATCGGCTATCTGACGCCGCGCGCGACCGCCTAAACTATAGACTTCGTCATTGCAAGCGAAGCGAAGCAATCCATCTAGCACCATGTGGATTGCTTCGCTTCGCTCGCAATGACGTTATAAGACCATAGCAGGGGAATTAAGGCGCCATGGCCGACCACGCCGTTTCGGACGATCCGCAGGTGCAGGCGCAACTGGACCGGCTCTGGTCGCTCTCTCCCGGCGCGGACGTGCTGGGGCTGGAACGCATCACCCGGCTGCTGGAGCGGCTGGGCGATCCGCATCGCAGCCTGCCGCCGGTCTTCCATGTCGCCGGCACCAATGGCAAGGGCTCCACCTGCGCCTTCCTGCGCGCGGCGATGGAGGCGGACGGCAAAAGCGTCCACGTCTTCACCTCGCCCCATCTGGTCCGCTTCAACGAGCGTATCCGCATTACCGGCCAGTTGATCAGCGACGATCAACTGGCTCGCTATCTGGAACGCGTGCTCGACATTGCGGAGGGCGTAAACGCCAGCTTCTTCGAGGTCACGACCGCCGCCGCCTTCCTCGCTTTCGCCGAGCATCCGGCGGATGCCTGCATCATCGAAGTAGGGCTGGGCGGCCGGCTGGATGCGACCAATGTGATCAGCGATCCGGCGGTGTGCGGCATCGCGCAACTGGGCATCGACCATCAGGCCTTTCTGGGCGACACGCTGGACAAGATCGCCGCCGAGAAGGCGGGCATCGCCAAGGCCGGCGCAGCACTGGTGACACAGCGTTACCTCGAAGCGCTGCATCCGATCATGCAGGAGGCCGCTGATCGGGCCGGCGCCCTTTGGATCGGTCAGGGCGAAGGCTGGGACGCCGCCGTCTATCGCGACCGGCTCCATTATCGGGACGATCTCGGCCGACTCGACACACCCCTGCCGCGTCTGGCTGGCGCCCATCAGGTACAGAATGCCGCGCTCGCCTTCGCCATGCTGCGCCATCAGCATGCCGTGCCGTTGCCCGAAGCCGCGCTCAAGGCCGCGCCGCTCTGGGCGCATTGGCCCGCGCGGCTCCAGCGGCTGGAACAGGGGCCGCTGCTGGCACCGCTGCCCGAAGGCACCACCGCCTGGCTTGATGGCGGCCATAATGCCGGTGCGGGCGAAGCGATCGGCGCCTATTTCACGGCCGATCGTCTGGAAGGGCAGAAACTGCACCTCATCATCGGCATGCTGGCGAACAAGGAAGTGGACGCATTCCTCGCCCCTTTCGCCGGCAAGATCGCCCATATCCATGCGCTGCCCGTGCCCGGCCATGATCACCATCCGCCAGAGCGCTTTGCCGCCGTCGCGGTGCAATGGGGCATCGGCTGCACCGCCCATGCCGGACCGGTCGAAGCGATCGGCGCCGTTGCAGCAGCAGCGGCGGGGGATGTGCCGCCCAAATTGTTGATCGGCGGTTCGCTCTATCTGGCGGGTGAAATTTTGCGACTGAACGAGCAATTACCTGACTGAATAACAGTTGCGAATGACTTGCAATAGCGTACTATGCGTGCACCGACTAACGCAGAAGGCGCGATTCTATGGCTTATGGAGAGACTTCCCCCCTCGACCTGCCCCGTCCCATTCCCGGTGGCTATGGCAACCGTCTCTTCCTGTTCGTGATGCGGCGAATGGCGACGGCAGGCGTCAATGACGCCCATGCCGTCAACGCGATGCTGGGCGCCTTCGGCCGCAGCTATCGTCGCCCGCTGGTGCTGATGCGCGCGATGATGCTGGAACTCGCCCGCGCATCCAGCCGCAAGATATTGGTCGCGCCCTGTTGCTGTGCCCGCATGACCGCTGACGAGGCACTGATGATGCAGGCGACGGGGGAAGCGCTGCGTGATCCCAATGCCGCTTATGACAGGGTCAGCGAATTGCTGGGCAATGATCATGCGCTGGGGGCGCTGACCTGCCTTCAGGCGGTAGCACAAGCGCATAATGACCTCGGCCGACCGCTGGATATCTACGCGGCGGGCTGAAGCAACAAGCGAAATACCGGGCGGAAGGTGGCGGATGGCTGCATCCGCCAGCCCCGCTCAGGTCTTGCGCAATTCGGCCAGTTGCTCGTCGGCCCAGCGATACATGTCCGCCTGCGCGGCACGTTGGGTCCGGTCCATCCGCTTCGCGCGGCGCTCCACCTCTTCCAACATCGCCTGCGCGCGGCGGGTATCGCGCTGTTGGAGTAGGAAAGCCGCATAGTGACAGCGGGCTTCTTCTCCCGCGACCCGCTCGACCACATCCTCGAACAAAGCTCTCGCTTCTGCGCTGCGGTTGAGATCGGCGAGGATACGTGCCCGCAACAAGGCCCTGCGGTCCCACTCGCTGCCCCGCGACAATTCGGGCGCGGCATCCAGAAGCCGAAGCGCTTCGGCGCTGGCGCCTCGTTCGAACAACATGGCGGCCAGCTTGACCTGCGTCCCCCAGTCATTTCCCGGCCCCAGCGACAGCGCCTTGCGATAGGCGGCTTCCGCCTCGGCATAGCGGTGGCGCGCCGCCTGCGCATCGCCCAGCGCGATATGATTGGCGGCGGTATCGGCCATATCCAGCGCCCGGGCTGCTTCTCGCACGGCGCGTTCGGGATCGACCTTCCCCACCACTTGCGACCGCGCGGTGCGGACATGGCGATTGTTCCAATGCTGCGGCAGCACCTCCAGCATCACATAGGCAAAGCAGCCCAGCAGCGAGAAGAGGAAGATGAACAGCAGCCAGATCTGGTTGCGGCCCGACCGGATGACATGCAGGGCGCAGACGATCTGAAGACAGATTGAGGCGATGAAGTAGATCATGACGCCTTCTCCATCCCCTTTTCTACCCCCTTCTCCATGCCTGCCTGCGTCGCCGCCGTCCCGACGCTGGCATCGATCAGGCCCGCGCGCATCATCAACCAGAACAGCAGGATGCCCGGCACCGCCAGCGCGGTGGTGAATAGGTAGAAGTTCACATAGCCCAGTTGCTCGATCAGCGCGCCCGCCGTCGTGCCGGTCAGGAAGCGGCCGACGATGCTGGCCGCCGCGGAGATCAGCGCATATTGCGCGGCGGTAAAGCGCAGGTCGCACAGTGCTGAAAAATAGGCGACCACGGTCACGCCGCCGATGCCGCTGGCGATATTTTCAAACCCGATCGCACCAGCCATCCCCCAATTGCTCTTGCCCAGCGCCGCCAGCGCGGCGAAGCTGAAATTGGACACGCACATCAGGATCAGGCTGATCAGCACTGAGCGCTTCATGCCGAGCCGGGCATAGAGCATCCCGCCCAGAAAGATGCCCGCGAGATAGGCCCAGAAGCCCATGCCGATATCGTAGATGGCGATTTCGTCGTTGCTGAACCCCATATCGTCGAACAGCAAACGGAAGGTCAGGTTCGCCAGCGTATCGCCAATCTTGTGCATCAGGATGAACAGCAGCACCAATACCGCCCCGCGCCGCTGGAAAAATTCGACCAGCGGCCCGGCGATGGAGGCCACAACCTCCCCAATGCCGCGCCGGGCAACGGGATCGCGATGCCGTTCCGGTTCGCCCATGATCAGGCCCGTCAGCATCGCGGGCAAGGCGAAGAGACCACAGGCCAGATAGGCCCCATGCCAGCCGATCCGCGAGGCCAGCACCAGCGCCAGCGATCCGGCCGCAACCGATCCGATCCGCCAGCCATATTGGGACATGCCCGATCCGACGCCCAATTGTTCGGGCTTCAGCAATTCGATGCGGTAGGCGTCGATCACGATATCGAAGGTCGCCCCAGCCACGCCGACGAGGATCGCGGCATAGGCCGTCTCCGCCAGGCTGGTCTTGGGGTCGACCAGCGCCAACAATGTCATGGCCACCATGACGAACAGCCCCGCCACGATCAGCCAGGATACGCGCTGACCCAACCGACCGATGATCGGCAGGCGCACGCCGTCCACGATCCAGGCCCATAGCCATTTGAGATTATAGACCAGAAATGCCAGAGTGAAGGCGGTCACCGCCTTCTTGTCGATGCCGTCCTGCGCCAGTCGTGTCGTCAGCGTCGCGGCGATCATCGCGAAGGGCGCGCCCGATGAAACCCCCAGGAAGAAGGACGCCAGTGGCGCCTTTTCCACATAGGGTTTGACCGCGTCGATCCAGCTGCCCGTGCCGCCGGCCAGTTCCGTCATGATGAATGATGCCCCCGATAAACGATATGGGCGCCAGCATATGGCCTGATTTCAGACAGGCAAGCGCCCTTTGCGGCGATCAGGCCGCGATATCGAACAGGCTGAGGCCGGGGGGCAGCTTCGGACGGCGCGCGCCGCGCAGGACAGCGTCAACCACATTGATCGCCGCGACCAGATCGCGCGGGGCATAGGGCTTGGCAAGACAACCGATCGCTAAAGCACGGGCGTCCACAGGGCAGCTACCGGTGACGAAGAGGACCGGCAATCCCTGCGCCGTGGCGTGGCGGGCAACGTCGATACCGCTTCTGTCGCCATGCAGCGTAACGTCGGCGATCACCAGATCGACCCCGCCTGCATCGATTACCCGCACCGCATGATCATGATCGTCCACGGTGGCTGCGACCCGATAGCCGGCATGGACCAGCGCATGTTCATTGTCGAACGCGACCAGCGGCTCATCCTCCACGACCAGCACGGTGCGGACGGTTTTGCGCGGGGCATTATGGACGCCGCCTTCTTTCACGAAACCGAAAAACATTTGCCAAGTCCGCCCTGAGTCCGCCATGCACTTTATAGAAACGCCATGCTCGTGCATCGGGTTGCCAGAGGACAATGGCTGTCCCACTCACCCAAGCGCCCAAGCGGCACATTTCAGCCTGTTGCTGGCTTTCCGACGATATGGGAAGGACCAGTGCGTTAATAAAGGAACTGCCCGTGCAACCGCCGAAAAAATCCGGACCGCCCCGCAGGGCAGGACCCGGCGGCCCAAGACGCCCGACCGGCCCCGGTGGTCCCGGCGGCAAACGTCCCGGTGGAGGCCGGGATGGGGATGGCAAATCGCGCTTCGGCCGTAATGAAGGCGAACGTAGCGAGCGCCCCCGTGACCGGACCAGGTCTGACGGACCGCGCTTTGGCGCGCCGAAGGACGCACGCGGCAGCCGGGGTGAAAGCGACCGATCGGAACGCCCCCGCACCGACCGTGGCCGCCCTGATCGTGCACGGTCGGAAGGATCACGCTTGGGCGCCCTCAAAGACGCGCGCGGCAATCGCAGTGAAGGCGAGCGCTCAGACCGTCCACGTTTCGACCGTGGTCGGCCAGACCGGGACCGCACCGACGGTTCGCGCTTCGGCGCGTCCAGAGATGCACGCGGCAGCCGGGGCGACGGCGAACGGGCAGAACGGCCCCGCTTCGATCGCGGCAGGTCCGACCGGGCCCGGCCGGAAGGATCACGCTTCGGCGCGCCGAGAGATGCACGCAGTGAGGGCGAGCGTTCTGAGCGGCAGCGTCCCGAGCGGACACGCACCGATGCGCCGCGTTCGGGTGCACCAAGAGATGCGCGCACGAAACGGAGCGAAGGCGATCGCGCCGAACGCCCCCGTTTCGATCGCAACCGGGCCGTAGCACCGAAAAGCTATCCGCCCCGCAAGCCGGGTGGAAAGAAGCCCGCCCCCGCAGGTCCGGCCAACCCGCATCCCGCCCATGCCGCAGCGGAAGGCACGGGTGAACCGCAGCGCATCGCCAAGCTGCTGGCCCGTGCAGGCGTCGCTTCCCGGCGTGAGATTGAGCGTATGATCGAGGAAGGCAGGGTGGCGAAGGACGGCGTGGCGCTGGATACGCCCGCGACCTTGCTGACGTCGCTGCGTGGCGTGACGGTCGACGGCGTTGCTGTCGCCGCACCGGAACCCACGCGCCTGTTCCTGTTCCACAAGCCGACCGGCTATCTGACCACCGAGCGTGATCCGGCCGGGCGGCCGACCATCTATGATCGCCTGCCCGCCGACCTGCCCCGCCTGATGCCGATCGGTCGCCTGGACATGAATACCGAAGGACTATTGCTGATGACCAGCGATGGCGGCTTCAAACGGCAGATGGAATTGCCATCGTCCGGCGTGCCGCGCACCTATCGCGCCCGCGCCTTTGGCGAGGTGAGCCAGCAGCAACTGGAAGACCTGTTCGACGGTGTGGAGATTGACGGTATCCGCTACGGCCAGATCGAGGCCAATCTGGAGCGGCGGACTGGCCGCAACCAGTGGATCGAAATGACCCTGGCCGAAGGCAAGAACCGCGAAGTGCGCCGGGTGCTGGAGCATCTGGACCTGAAGGTGAACCGCCTGATCCGCACCAGTTACGGCCCCTTCCATCTGGGCGAACTGCCGGTCGGCGCGGTCGAAGAAGTGCGTCAGCATGATCTGGATCATTTCCGCGCGAGCCTGAAGGTGGCACCGAAATGAGGATCATTTCAGGCCAATGGCGCGGACGGCCGCTGGCCGCGCCGAAGGGCGATGCGACCCGCCCGACCGCCGACCGCACGCGCGAGACGCTGTTTTCGATGCTGACCAGCCGGATAGGATCGTTCGAAGGGCTGGCCGTGGGTGATTTCTTCGCCGGGTCGGGCGCGCTGGGCTTTGAATCCCTGTCACGCGGTGCGGCATCCTGCCTTTTCGTGGAGCAGGACAAGGCGGCGCTGGACGTGATCCGGGCCAATGGCGACCGGCTGGGCATTCGCCCCGAAATCCGCGCTAGCAGCGTCCTGTCGCTCGGGCCTGCGCCCAAGCCGCTCGACCTGATCTTCATGGACCCGCCCTATGAAACAGGTGCGGGTCAGGTGGCGCTCGACAAGCTGGCGCGACTGGGCTGGACCAACAGCGCGACCTGGGTGAGCATCGAAACCGACCGGCGCGAGGATGTGGTGGTGAAGGGCTTTGCCGTCGACGCGGTGCGCGACGTGGGCAAGGCGCGGATCACCCTGCTGCGGACGGAGGACTGAACATGGCGGGCGCGACCAACTGGTTCGATCAGGGTGGCGCCAACTATGCCCGCTATCGCCCGAACTATCCCGATGCGCTGGCACAGGCGCTTACGGAACTGGCGCCCGACCGGCGGCTGGCGGTCGACGTTGGTTGCGGCAACGGGCAATTCACCCAGTTGCTGGCAGCGCATTTCGATGCAGTGATCGGGCTTGATCCCAGCGCGGACCAGATCGCCCATGCCGCCCCGGATGCGCGGATTGTCTATCGTTGTGCGCCCGCCGAGGCGCTGGCGGTCGAGGATGGCACGGCCAATCTGATCACCGCAGCACAGGCGGCACACTGGTTCGACCTGCCGACATTTTATGCGGAAGCGCAGCGGATCGCAGCGCCCGGCGCGGCGATTGCGCTGGTCAGCTATGGCGTGGCGCGGCTCGATCCGGGACCGATCAACGATCGGCTGGCCCGCTTTCATGATCTGGACGTCGGCCCCTTCTGGCCTGCCGAACGGCATATGGTCGAAAATGGCTATGCCGACATGGCCTTTCCTTTCCCGCCCTTGTCGGTGCCTGCGCTGGCGATCCGTCGGGACTGGAATGCCCATCAATTGCTTGGTTATGTCGGCACATGGTCCGCGGTCCGCCGCGCGCGGGAGGCCGGGCAGGAACAGAAGCTGACGGATTTCGCCGCCGACCTGATCGACCTTTGGGGCGACCCCGAACAGGCGCGCGCCATAAGCTGGCCGATCAGCGTGCGGGCGGGGACACAGTGATTTCCCGCTCGGTTCTGGACAAGCGCGAACCGAACGGATGTTTCCTCAGGCCGCTACGGCGTAAGCCTTCGCCTCTTCCGCAATAAGAATGTCCGCCAGGAACTGATAGGCTTCGGCCCAGGCGGCCAGCACGGCGTCAGTCGCGACCTCCTCGCCCAGTACGTCGCGGATGGCGGGCAGCAGGGCGGCGGCGACCTTGGGATAATGTTCGGGTTTCACACCCGTATCGACATGGCGCGAGACCATGCGGGCGACCGCGCCGCCCAGCGCCTCCAGCTTGTCGATATTCTCGGCATAGCCCAGGATCGCCGCCGCCAACCGCCGGGGCTGTTCGCCGCTGTCCTGCGCCGCAGCGTCGAACATCGCCTTCACTTCCGCATCCTGAAACAGGCGGGCATACATGGCCGTAGTGATCTCCACACCATGGCGGCGCAAAGCGGGGCCGGTGGATTTCACGATGGCGACGGTTTCCTGAGACAGCGAGTGAGACACTTGTTTGACCTTTCTGCGGAGTCGATAAGATGCATTTAATTTGCATCTTATAACATGTAAACAGGATATATGTTTGAAAGCCAAACGACGCCGCTCTATCGGATAATGTTATGCAATTGACCCGCCACACCGACTATGCGCTGCGCGTGCTGATCCACCTTGTGGCAGCGCCTTCGGGACGGGCGACCATTGCAGACATCGCCGATGGCTATGGCCTGTCGCGCAATCATCTGATGAAGGTGGTGCATCATCTGGGCCAGGGCGGCTTCATCGCCACCCAGCGAGGGCGCGGTGGCGGATTCATGCTGGCCCGCCCGCCCGAAGAGATCAGCATCGGCGCGGTGGTGCGGCATAGCGAACCGGACATGCGGATGGCGGATTGCCCGTCCTGCGCGATCCGGGCGGCGTGCGGCCTCTCGGGGATATTGGTGGAGGCGACCAACGCCTTTCTGGCGGTGCTGGATCGCCATAGCCTGGCCGATGCGGCACGCGACCGGCGCGGGCTGGCGGCGCTAATCGCCGCCCTGCCCGCGCCGATGGGTAGCGTCAGCGCAGCTTGCGCGCCTTCCCCGCTTCGCCGGGATTGACACAACTGTCCTGCACGGCGCGCGAGCAGCGCGGATAATCCTTTGCCTCGGTCGGAGGCGGGGTCATGTTGCCACCAACCGTCACCGGATTTGCGGAGGAGCCGACCGGTGAGCTCGGGTCTTCCGGAACGCCTGCCGGTGCAGGCACCATGCCCGTGTCGGCGGGCACCGCGCCGGTCGGCTGGCTGGCATTGGGATCGGCAACGGCTGGATTAGCGGGTGGCGGCGTTGCAGCGTCGCCCGGCGCCTGGCTGGTCGGCACCTCCTGCGCCATCGCGATACCGGACATGGCGGTGAGACCAAGCATGGCGGCACCGGCAAGCATGAAGTTCTTCATCGGGATTTCCTTCCTATGTTCTCGCCCCGTTTGCCCGCTCGGGCTCAGGAGAAAACCGGAAGCGCCATCCCGTCGTTCCTTACGCTAACGGCCAAACGTGCCGCAGCCACGACGGACCGTCCATCACGGACCTTCAGGATAGCGTTCGAAGCTGGGCAGATCCTGCAAATGCGCCATCCATGGTGCGGCTTCGGCCATCTGGATCTGCGCCTGTGGCGGCAGGGCGGCGGGATCGTCTAAAGTCGCCGTCTGCACATCGATCGCACCGGGGAAAATGACCGGATTGGTGTAGAACAGGCCGGTGCCACAGGTGCCGCAAAAATGGCGGGTGGCGTTTTCCGACGATTGATAACGCACGGGAACGCCGCTGATCGTCACCTTGTCTTCCGGGAACAGCGCCCAGCCAACCATCGGCGCGCCCGCGCTCGCGCGGCAATCGGCGCAATGGCACAGCGCGCTATAGGCCGGCTCTCCCTCCGCTTCATAACGGATGGCCCCGCACTGGCATTTACCTTTCACCATGGCGCATCTCCCTTGCATGATTCGCCTTTTGTTCTCATAGAAAGGCGGTCGCCGCAAGGGGCCGCTCCGGCGCTCGCCCCTTGCTCCCCTTGCCTGCCATCCCTAGTTGACCCCGATGACCTTGCCAGCCCCCTCCCCCAATGATCCGCCCTACCTCAAGGGCCTGAACGAACCGCAGCGGGAGGCCGTGCTGACGACCGAAGGACCGGTGCTGGTGCTGGCGGGCGCGGGTACGGGCAAGACGGCGGCGCTGACCGCGCGGCTCGCCCATCTGATCGGCACGCGCCGGGCCTGGCCGTCGGAAATATTGGCCGTGACCTTCACCAACAAGGCGGCGCGGGAAATGCGCGCGCGAGTCGGCAGCATGATCGGCGACGCGGTGGAGGGTATGCCCTGGCTCGGCACCTTCCACGCGATCGCGGCGAAGATGCTGCGCCGCCATGCCGAACTGGTGGGGCTGCAATCCAATTTCACCATCCTGGACACCGACGACCAGTTGCGTCTGATGAAGCAATTGATTCAGGCCGAGGGGATCGATGAAAAACGCTGGCCCGCGCGGCAACTGGGCGGGCTGATCGACCAGTGGAAGAATAAGGGCTGGACGCCGGAGGATGTCGGCGCGGGGGAAAGCGAGGGCTATGCCCATGGCAAGGGGCAGAAGCTTTATGCCGCCTATCAGGCGCGGCTGCGCGATGTGAATGCTTGCGATTTCGGCGACCTGCTGCTGCATGTGCTGACGATATTGAAGAAGCATCGCGACGTGCTGGAGCAATATCAGCAGAAATTCCGCTATATCATGGTGGACGAATATCAGGACACCAATAGCAGCCAATATCTGTGGCTGCGGCTGCTGGCCCAGACGCGCAAGAATATCTGCTGCGTGGGCGATGACGATCAGTCCATCTATAGCTGGCGCGGCGCGGAGGTGGCGAACATCCTCCGCTTCGAGAAGGATTTTCCGGGCGCGACGATCATCCGGCTGGAACAGAATTATCGCTCCACGCCCCATATTTTGGGCGCGGCCTCCGGCGTGATCGCCGAAAATGGCAATCGGCTGGGCAAGACATTGTGGACCGATATCGATGTCGGCGAGAAGGTGAAGGTCGTCGGCGTGTGGGACGGGCCGGAGGAGGCCCGGCGCGTCGGCGAGGAAATTGAGGGGATTGAGCGCAGCGGCGGATCGCTGGACGAAGTGGCGATCCTCGTCCGTGCACAGCACCAGACCCGTGAGTTCGAAGACCGCTTCATCCAGATCGGCCTGCCCTATCGCATCGTCGGCGGCTTCAGATTCTATGAGCGCGCCGAAATCCGCGATTCGCTGGCCTATCTGCGCCTCGTCAACCAGCCGGCCGACGATCTGGCGTTCGAACGGATCGTCAACGTGCCCAAGCGGGGCCTGGGCGACAAGGCGGTGGAGAAACTGCACCGACTGGCCCGCGCGGAGGGCATTCCGCTGGCACTGGCGGCAGCGCGCATTCTGGACACCGACGAACTGACGCCGCAGGCGCGCCGGTCGCTGGGCGCCTTCGTCGGCGATCTGGCGCGCTGGCGCGATCGTGCCGCGCAACTGCCCCATGCCGAACTGGCGCGGCAGATATTGGACGAAAGCGGCTATACCGCGATGTTGCAGGCCGAGCGCACCACCGAAAGCGCGGGGCGGCTGGAGAATCTTTCCGAACTCGCCCGCGCGATGGAGGAATATGAGACGCTGGGCGCCTTTCTGGAGCATGTCAGCCTCGTCATGGACAATGAGGCACAGGCAGATGAGCGCAAGGTCACGATCATGACCATCCACGCAGCCAAGGGGCTGGAGTTCGACACGACCTTCCTCGTCGGCTGGGAGGAAGGCGTGTTCCCGTCGCAGCGCGCACTGGACGAAGGCGGGCAGAACAGCCTGGAGGAGGAACGGCGGCTCGCCTATGTGGCGATCACCCGCGCGCGCAGGCGCTGCACCATCCTCCATGCCGCCAACCGCCGCATTTATGGCCAGTGGACCAGCAGCATCCCGTCGCGATTCGTGGGCGAATTGCCGCCCGAACATGTCGAGGAGGAAAGCAGCATGTCGGGTGGTGCATCGCTGTGGCGCGCCAACTGGTCGGAACGGGAAGACCCCTTCGCCAATGTCGCGCGGGGATCTGGACGTGGACCGGGCTGGCAGCGGGCGCAATCGTCCGGCCAGTTCAGCCGGGAGCCGGTGCGAATCGTCGAGGCGCGCGCATCCGCCGTATCGCTGGGCAATAAGGGGCGCAGCGACATGAGTGTCGGCCAACGCGTGTTCCATCAGAAATTCGGCTATGGCGCCGTCGCGGAGATCGAGGGCAACAAGCTTGAGATCGATTTCGAAACGGCCGGGCGCAAGCGGGTGATGGATAGTTTCGTGTCGCTGGCCTGACAGGTCGATTCTTACCGGCCCGGCGGGACGAAATTGATAGCGATAGAGACTCGCGGCCCGGCCCCTGTGAATCGACGCACCGAATGCAGCAGCCAGGACGGGAACATGACCAATTTTCCCGTTCGCGGACTGATGCGATGGGCTAGACCCGCGTCGAGACAGCCTTCGACCTTCATCTTGAGTTCCGACGACAGCATCGTCGCCACCGAACCGCGCGGATCGGCAAATTCCAGTTCCCCGCCCAGATCGCCTTCGTGCCCGGCCATGCCGTCATCAACCCAATAGACGGCCGACCAATAGGCCCCCGGATGGGCATGCTGGGCGTTGCCATGCCCTGTTCGGTTGACATTGGCCCAGGCATTGAAGGTCCAGGCCAGATCGGCCTCCAGCAGGCCCCGTTCGGGATGCCAGACGGCAGACAGCATATTGGCGAGTTCGGTCGCGAAATCGATCAGTTGCTGCCCCGCCTCGCAGGTCCAGACGAGCAGGTCGTCGCTGGATTGCCAGCCGCCCTCATTGCTGTGGCTGACACCGGGATGGCTGGATTCGCGATCGAGGATAGCCGCCTTCAGCGCCGCGCTGAGTCGCGAGGCATCGGGATGGACGACACTGACGAGCGGCGTCGGGAATAATTTCGTGATGGTCAGCGAAGCGGGATCTATCGCGATGGTTCCTGTCGGTCCGAAGACCGCCCCCTTGTTCGAAAGGAAATGCCCTCTCCATTCGACGTCGCGCGCTGATTATTACCGTGCGTGGCAGGCGTGCAAAGGGGCCGCCAGCCCCTTTATGCGGGCGGAAGGGAAAAAGCGATGCAGGATGCACGGCAAAATCAGCCTAACGGCTGTGCGCATTTTCTGAAATGTTCAGGATGTTTTGGCACCAGCAATTGATGCTGTGCCACCCTCGCTTTGCTGGGGGAATTTTCGGAAAAATGTCTCCCGGACATTTTCCGGTTCCGAAAAATTGGTGGAGCCTAGCGGGATCGAACCGCTGACCTCCTGCATGCCATGCAGGCGCTCTCCCAGCTGAGCTAAGGCCCCATCATTTGCGGCAAGTGCCGCATCCCAATGGGTCAGACCATGTCCGGCAATGCCGTCGGTCATATGTGCATTCCGCCAAAGGCGGAATTGGTGGAGCCTAGCGGGATCGAACCGCTGACCTCCTGCATGCCATGCAGGCGCTCTCCCAGCTGAGCTAAGGCCCCGTACCAGTGAAGCGCCGCTTGGGTCCGGCGCTTCGGAGGTCGCTGCCTCTAGGGTCAGGTGACCCCGTTGGCAAGCATAAATTTCACTTAATTGTCGTCGTTGTCGTCGTCGCCGGCGGCATCGACGCCCAGGTCGTCATCACCACCCAGATCGACGTCATTATCCGGCGAATCACCGTCGTCATCGACGTCGATGTCCAGATCGTCATCAGCCGTTTCCAGCTCGCCATCGGCTGTTTCGATCACCTTCTTGGGCGCCGCTTCCTCATAAGGCAGCGGCTGCTTCGATTTCAGCACCGGTTCCGGTTCCCAGGCACTGTTGCAATTGATGCAGGTGACCGGATCGTCCTTGCCCAGGTCGTAGAAGCGAGTCGCGCATTTCGGGCAGGTCCGCTTCGTGCCCCATTCAGCCTTCGCCATGTCCGGCCTGTTCCTTCTTCGATGCTCAAACAGAAATCACGCGGCACAACGCTTGTTGCCCGCGAAACGTCGGGCGCCTTGCCATAGCAGGATCGCGCTGTCAAAAGCCGGGCGCATTTTTTCGGTTCCATGACAACGGATAGCCCGTGACCCAGCATAGCGATATTCCCGCCCCCAAGACCTTCACCGCCGCGCCTGCGCTTTCGGGCAGCGTCACCGTGCCGGGCGACAAGAGCATTTCCCACCGGTCATTGATGCTGTCCGCCCTGGCCGTCGGCGAAAGCCGGGTCGAGGGTCTGCTAGAGGGCGAAGACGTATTGGCCACCGCCGCCGCGATGCGAGCGATGGGCGCGGACATTCAGCGCGATGCGGACGGCGTATGGCATATCCATGGCGTGGGCGTCGGTGGCCTGTTGCAGCCCGAGACGGCGCTGGACATGGGCAATAGCGGCACATCGACCCGGCTGCTGATGGGCCTGCTCGCCAGCCATGACCTGACCGCGACCTTCGTGGGCGACGCGTCGCTGAGCAAGCGGCCCATGGCGCGCGTGACGGAGCCGCTGTCGCGGATCGGCGCCAGCTTCACGACCAGCCCGGGGGATCGCCTGCCGCTCACCATGAAGGGCGCCTGCCCGGCCGTGCCGCTCGATTACACCCTGCCCGTCGCATCGGCGCAGGTGAAGTCGGCGATCCTGCTCGCTGGCCTCAATACGCCGGGCATCACCCGCGTCGTCGAGCCGATCCCGACCCGCGACCATAGCGAGCGGATGCTCAAGGGCTTCGGCGCGGACCTGACTGTCGAAGTTCAGGCGGACGGTACCCGCGTCATCACGCTGGTCGGCGAGGCGGAACTCAAGCCGCAGAATATCGTCGTGCCAGGCGACCCCTCCTCCGCCGCCTTCCCGATGGTCGCCGCGCTGCTGGTCCCGGGATCGAAAGTGACGATCGGCAATGTCGGTCTGAACGGCACCCGAGCTGGCCTGATCGACCTGCTGCGCGAGATGGGCGGGTCGATCGAGGTCGTGAACGCGCGCGAAGTCGGCGGCGAGCCGGTCGGCGACCTGATCGTCACGGCGTCTCCGCTCAAGGGCGTGGAGCCTGATCCGGCACGCGCGCCGAGCATGATCGACGAATATCCCGTCGCCTTCGTCGCCGCCGCCTGCGCCTACGGCCGCAGCGTCTTCCGTGGCCTTGAGGAATTGCGCGTCAAGGAATCGGACCGCATCGCCACCATGGCGGACGGGCTGCGCGCGATCGGCGTGCAGGTCGAGGAACTGGAGGACGGCATCATCATCGAGGGCAGCGGCGGCGCGCCGCTGGCTGGTGGCGGACCGATCGCGACAAAACTGGACCATCGCATCGCCATGAGCTTCGCCGTGGCGGGGCTGGTATCGAAGGATGGCGTCACTATCGACGATATGCGCCCGGTGGCGACCAGCTTCCCGACCTTCGTTCCCCTGTTGCAGACACTCGGCGCGGTCACATGACCGCTGCCGCCTTCGACTGGGACTGGGCCAATATCATCGGCCTGATCGGCAGCGGCATCATGGTGGTCGCCTATGCTTATAGCAATGTGGCGAAGCAGATGAACTTCCTGCTGTTCAACCTGCTGAACCTGGTCGGATCGCTGCTGCTGATCTGGTCGCTGACTGTATATTTCAACCTGGCGTCGATGACGCTGGAAATCGTCTGGACGCTGATTGCGCTACTGGGCGTGATAAAAGCATTGAAGAGAAAGCCATCATGATCATCGCCGTCGACGGCCCCGCCGCATCGGGCAAGGGCACCATCGCCAAGGCGCTGGGCCGCCATTACGGCCTGCCGGTGCTGGACACCGGCCTGCTCTATCGCGCGGTCGGCCTGTCCGTGTTGAAGGCCGGCGGCGATCCGGACCATGAGGCGGACGCACTCTCCGCCTGCGGATTTGACGATGCGATCCTGAGCGATCCGGCGCTCCGCAGCGAAGCCGTCGGCAGCCTCGCCTCCCGCGTATCAGTGCATCAGAATGTGCGCGACGCGCTGATCCAGCGGCAGCGCGACTTTGCAACCCAACCGGGCGGCGCAATTCTGGACGGTCGCGACATCGGCACGGTGATCGCGCCCAACGCAGACGCCAAGATTTTCGTCACTGCCAGTGTCAAGGTGCGCGCAGAGCGCCGCTTTCAGGACGCTCTCAACCATGGCGGCCATCCTGACATGGACAGTCTGGTCGCCGACATTCAGGCCCGCGACACGCGCGACATGAGCCGCGACCATGCCCCGCTGAAGCAAGCGGAAGGCGCAGACTTGCTAGATACCAGCGATTTGACTATAGACGCGGCCGTCCAGCGGGCGATCGCGCTTGTGGACGCCCAGCTTGAAGGTCGCCCCTGAGGGATGACCCGATAAGGCGCGCGGATATTCCGGGCGCCCTTTTCGCTTATCTGGCCTGCGCGTCCCCGAACCGGCAACCCATTGGATACGCGCCGGATATTCGGTCCTGCGCGTGGTTTGGCCAAAGACCATCGGACACAACCGATTGGCCAGCAATGATGAACGAAGGACCTTTTATGGCCTCTGTGGCATTCCCCTCGCGCGACGATTTCGCCGCGCTTCTCAATGATTCTCTCGGTGGTGAAGATGGCGGCTTTGAAGGCCGCGTCGTCAAGGGCACCGTTACCGCCATCGAAAACGACCTGGCCGTCATCGACGTAGGTCTGAAGTCGGAAGGCCGCGTGCCGCTGCGCGAATTCGCTGCGCCGGGCCAGAAGGCTGACCTGAAGGTCGGCGACGAAGTCGAAGTCTATGTCGACCGCGTCGAAAATGCCCATGGCGAAGCTATGCTTTCGCGTGACCGCGCTCGCCGCGAAGCCGCCTGGGACAAGCTGGAAAGCGAGTTCACCGAGAGCGCCCGCGTCGAAGGCGTCATCTTCGGCCGCGTCAAGGGTGGCTTCACCGTCGACCTCGACGGCGCCGTGGCGTTCCTGCCCGGTTCGCAGGTCGACATTCGCCCGGTTCGCGATGTCACCCCGCTGATGGACATTCCGCAGCCCTTCCAGATCCTGAAGATGGATCGTCGCCGCGGCAACATCGTCGTGTCGCGTCGCGCAATTCTGGAAGAAACCCGCGCCGAACAGCGTTCGGGCCTCATCCAGACGCTGGCCGAAGGCCAGATCATCGAAGGCGTCGTCAAGAACATCACCGACTATGGTGCGTTCGTTGATCTGGGCGGCATCGATGGCCTGCTGCACGTCACCGACCTGTCGTACAAGCGCATCAACCACCCGAACGAGATGATCAATATCGGCGACACCGTCCGCGTTCAGATTATCCGCATCAACCGCGACACCCAGCGCATCTCGCTCGGCATGAAGCAGCTGGAAAGCGATCCGTGGGAAGGCGCCAGCGCCAAGTACCCGGTCGGCGCCAAGCTGTCGGGCCGCGTCACGAACATCACCGAATATGGTGCGTTCGTCGAGCTGGAAGCCGGCATCGAAGGTCTGGTCCATGTTTCGGAAATGTCCTGGACCAAGAAGAACGTCCACCCCGGCAAGATCGTTTCGACCAGCCAGGAAGTCGAAGTTCTGGTTCTGGAAGTCGATCCCGAAAAGCGCCGCATCTCGCTCGGCCTCAAGCAGGCCCAGTCGAACCCGTGGGATTCGTTCGCAGAACGTCACCCGATCGGTTCGACCGTCGAAGGCGAAGTCAAGAACGCGACCGAATTCGGTCTGTTCATCGGCCTGGACGGCGACGTGGACGGCATGGTCCACATGTCGGACATCGCATGGGGCATTTCGGGCGAAGACGCGCTGGCGCTGCACCGCAAGGGCGAATCGGTTTCGGCCGTGGTTCTCGACATCGACGTCGAGAAGGAACGCATCAGCCTCGGCATGAAGCAGCTTGAGCGTGGCGGCCCGGCCGCTGGCGGCACCACTGCTGCTGCTGCTGGCCTGAACAAGAACGCGATCGTCACCGTGACCGTTCTGGAAGTTCGCGATGGCGGCCTGGAAGTCCAGGCTGGCGAAGATGGCGCCACCGGCTTCATCAAGCGCAGCGACCTGGGCCGCGACCGCGACGAACAGCGTTCGGAACGCTTCCAGCTCGGCCAGAAGTTCGACGCCATGGTGACCGGTTTCGACCGCGCCAAGAAGCCGACCTTCTCGGTCAAGGCGATGCAGATCGCCGAGGAGAAGCAGGCTGTGGCACAATATGGCTCGTCCGACAGCGGCGCGTCGCTGGGCGACATCCTGGGCGAAGCGCTCAAGGCCAAGAGCGAAGGCTAATCGCCTTTTCTGCCATCCGGCATGAAAAAGAAGCCCGCCGAACCTTGGTTCGGCGGGTTTTTTCTTTGCCTTTCGCCCCTGTCCTTATGAAAGTGAAACGAACTTCTTGTTGCCCGATTGTCAAAGGCTTGCCGAATCTCTATTGTGCATGTGGGGCACAGCAGAGGGGCGCTGGAGATCCAATGATCCGTTCGGAATTGATCCAGAAACTGGCCGAGGAAAATCCCGGTCTTAACCTCCAGGAAGTGGAGAAGATCGTCGATCTTTTCTTCAAGGAGATTGTCGACCGCTTGTCATCGGGGGGGCGAGTCGAACTGCGCGGCTTCGGCGCCTTCACCACGCGATCGCGCGATGCGCGGACGGGCCGCAACCCCCGGACCGGGGAACAGGTGCCCGTGGATGCCAAGCGCGTTCCCTATTTCAAGCCGGGCAAGGAAATGCGCGAGCGGTTGAACGTCAAGGGCGAGGCCTGATTTCATCTGTCGCTTGACCTGTCGCCCGCCAGCCTTCAGGGGTGACGGGCCTTGGGCACATAAGCGGACGTGGCGAAATCGGTAGACGCAGCGGACTTAAAATCCGCCTTCCCCTGGAATTGCGGGTTCAAGTCCCGCCGTCCGCACCATCCTGACATCATCCCAGAGCATGATGCGATTAGATTGAACTGCATCATGCTCTAAAAGTCTTTTGTTTTCGGCATTTTGCGAGCCGTCATCTGTTCCAGATGACTTCAAAATGCTCTAATGCCAGCGCAGGCGATGTGCGACGCAACGCTTGACCCACATCGTACCACAAGCCACCTGTAATTCGGGTCGCGAGGCATTGCATTGCATGGGGGAATGGGGTGGAGAAAGCATTGAGGCGGATCGGTCGCGCGATCCGGTCCTTCCGATATAATCGAAATCTGATACCCGATCTGGTAGACGCGCTCTATCGCACATTGTTGTTGCGTGCGCCCGATCCGGTGGGCCGTACGCAACATATCAACGCCCTGACCAAAGGTCGCCTTTCCATCAGCGACGCGCTGAATTCGATGCTTGGTTCGGAAGAGTTTTTCCACAAGCGCGGACGCTTGCTGACCCATCATCATCCCGAACGGCACGACCATTTCTTCATGGACATGTCGCAATTCGGCGAAATCCCCACCCTCGTCCGCGCCATGATGGACATGGTCTGCACCAACCGCATCGTCGTGGACGTGGGTGTTCTTGGCGTCCATGATTCGAACAGTTACGACCTGATGCGCTGGTTCGGGTGGCGCGGCCTGTTGATCGAAGCGAACGACAGGCTGATCGACCGGATCAAGCATGAATTCGGTCCATTGGATTATAAGATCGTCAATGTCGCGGTTTCCGACCATGAAGGCGAAGCCACGCTCCATATCGGCACCAATAATGGCGTATCGTCCCTGACGCAGGCGCATTCGGCCAAATTCGGGCCAACCACCGACAGTATCAGCGTGAAAGTCCAGACGCTGCCCGCCATATTGGAGCAGGAGAATATCCCCCTGCGCTTCGACCTGCTGTCGATCGACATTGAAGGCGAGGATATCAAGGTGCTCAACCACCTCGTCACCACATCCCCCTATCGCCCCAACTGGATCATCGTCGAAGCCGGGCTGGAAACGCCCTACAGCCCCGGCATCCTGCCATTGGTTCCCGCGTTCGATGCAGAATATGAATATGTTGGCGCCACAATCGCCAATCTGATCTTCCGCAATCGGTCATTGCTGGCGCGACTGAAGGCGGACGGCGGCGTATAAAACCGACGAACAGACGATTATTTGCGACAAACTCTGGTCATTTGCGACCGCAGCCGCGATGATGGGGCATGGCAGGCACAATCAATACCCAGAGCTTCAGCGACTCCCTCGTCATCCTTGGCGCGGCAGGCCTTGTCATTCCCGGTTTTGCGCGCTTTCGCATCAGCCCGGTGATCGGCTTCATCCTGGTGGGTCTAGCGGTCGGGCCTGCGGGCCTTGGCGCACTGGTCGGCCAATATCCGTGGCTTTACCATGTGACGATATCCAATCGCGAGGCGATCGAGCCATTCGCCGAATTAGGCGTCATATTATTGCTCTTCTCGATCGGACTGGAACTGAGTTTCCGCCGATTATGGACGATGCGTGCGCAAGTGTTCGGCGTGGGTGCGGCGGAACTGATCGGCAGCGGATTGCTGATCGCACTGGGCCTTTACATGCTGGGTCAGCCGACAGCCGGCGCCATTGGCCTTGGCCTTGCCCTTGCCCTGTCTTCCACGGCGGTCGTGCTACCGATGGTCGGTACGCAGAATGCGGTCGGACGATCCGCTTTCTCCATGCTGCTGTTCGAGGATCTGGCCCTCGTCCCGATCATCTTCATGCTCGGCGCACTGGCGCCATCCGTGGCAGCCAGCCCCGAAGGTGCGTGGAACGAACTGGCCAGCACGTTGATGAAGGGCGGCATCACCATTGCCGTGATGCTGGTGCTGGGTCGTCTGGCCCTGCCCCAGATGTTCAGTCAGGCCGCTCGAACCAAGAGCCCCGAAGTATTCCTCGCTGCAAGCCTGCTGGTCGTGATCGTATCGAGCCTTGCGACATCAATCGCCGGCCTTTCGCCGATCGTGGGCGCGCTGCTGGCAGGCCTGCTGATCGCCGAGACGGATTATCATGGCGAGGTCGAAGTGATGACCGCCCCGTTCAAGGGGCTGGCGCTGGGCGTGTTCCTGATCACCGTCGGCATGAGCCTGGACATTCGCGTCATCCTGGCCAACTGGCCCAGCCTGCTGCTGGCGGTAATGGGCGTGGTGGTGGCCAAGACGCTGGTGACATCCGGCCTCCTCTATCTGTCAGGCGTGCGCAAGGGCGTGGCGCTGGAAGTCGGCGTGCTGATGTCCAGCCCGTCGGAAACCACCCTGATCGTGCTGTCGGCGGCGGCGGCAGCGCAATTGATCCTGCCTTCGACGGCCGCCTTCTGGCAGATCGTGACCGCCATCGGCCTGACCATCACGCCACTGCTGGCGCGCATCGGCCATGATATTGCCCGGCGGCTGGAAATGGCTATCGGCGAAGAACGGGTAGAAGCCGAGCAGGATCAGACGGAGGCCGCCGCTGTGGTCATCGGTTTCGGTCGGGTGGGGCGCATGGTGTGCGACCTGCTCAAGACCCACAAGCAGCGCTTCATCGTTGTCGAGTCTGATCCGGACGTCGTCGCGGAAGCGCGGCGGCTGGGCTACCCCATCCTGTTCGGTGACGTGGCGCGGGCGGAAATGCTTGACAAGCTGCGGTTGGGCCATGCCCGCGCGCTCATCCTGACGATGGATGACCCGGTGCTGTCGGTGCGCGTGACCAAGCGGGTGCGTGGCTGGGTGCCCGACCTGCCGATCATCGCCCGTGCGCGCGATACCGAACATGCGACTCAGCTCTACAAGGCTGGGGCAAGCGATGCCGTGCCGGAGACGCTGGAAAGTTCGCTGCAACTGGCAGAGACGGCGCTGGTCGACCTTGGCGTCGCGATGGGGCCAGTGATCGCATCGATCCACCAGACACGCGAAGATCTGCGCATGGGGATCAAGGAAGCCGCCCATCTGGAAACCGCCCCGAAGCTGCGTCGATTGCGGCCGGATGAAGTGCCTTAACGTGCATCCGGCGGGCTGAAGACCGACCAGCCAGTGCGGCGCGCCAGCAATTCCAGCGCCTGCGTACCTAATTGGCTGTTGCCATTTTCATTCAGCCCCGGCGACCAGACCGCGATCGAAGCGCGGCCCGGCACGATGGCCAGGATGCCGCCCCCTACGCCCGACTTGCCGGGAATGCCGACCCGAAAAGCGAAGTCGCCCGATGCATCATAATGGCCGCAGGTCAACATCAGCGCATTGATACGCCGGGCACGGCCGGGCGATACCACCCTGCCCCCTTCAGGATGCCGGCCGTCCAGCATCAGGTAGCGGCCGGCCAGCGCCAGTTGCCGACAATTCATCTCGATCGCGCACTGATGGAAATAGCTGCCGAGCACCAGGTCGACCGGATGGCGGACATTGCCGAAGGCGCGCATATAATTGGCCAGCGCCATGTTGCGGAAACCGGTCGCGGTTTCGGACGCGGCAACCTCCTCATTGATGGCGATCGCGTCATCACCAGCCAGATACCGCACGAAACGCAGCATTTCGCCGATCGCCACACGCGGTTGATGCCCGCCCAGATTGACGTCGGACACCACGATCGCACCGGCATTGATGAAGGGGTTGCGCGGGATGCCCTGCTCCTGCTCAAGCTGAACGATCGAGTTGAAGGCATTGCCGGACGGCTCCCGCCCGACCCGTTCCCATAGCTGATCGCCGACCTTGCCCAGCGCCAGGGTGAGCGCGAACACTTTCGAAATGGACTGGATCGAAAAGCCGGTGTCGGCGTCGCCACCCGCGATCAGCCGCCCGTCGGCGGTCGCGATAGCGATGCCGAATTGCGCCGGATCGACCTTGGCCAGTTCGGGGATATAGCTGGCGACCCGGCCGCGGTCCTCCATCGCGTGCATGATGGTAGCGACTTCATCGACAAGAGCGGGGAGATCGGGAGCCATGGCGATAATCCATAAGCGCAAAGGCCGGACATGGCACGGCGGAAAATCCGCTCCACCATCAGCGCCGCGCAAAAGAAAAGCGCGCAAAACCCGATGGGTCTGCGCGCTTCAAGGATCGCTTGGGAGCGTAGGAATCAGCGCGAGGCGAACTGGCGTCCACGGGTAGCGAGCGCCCAGCGTTGCGGCGTGGCGTTCGGCGCGGTTTCCCGCACGAAGCACTGGCCGCGTTGCGCCCGGATCGTGCGGCAGGCCATCGTCGCATCGGCCCGGCTAGCAAAGCCGCTGATGGCGAGGCGATGATAAGGCTTGCCGTTGACGGTCGCCTGGCTGGTGAGAACCGGGAAGGCGGCCAGCGTGCCGCTGCGACCGGCCATGCTCATATATTTTTCCTTGGCGATCGCCGCGCTGTCATAGGCGCCAAGCTGGACGACCCAATTGCTGGCGCCATTGCTGACAGGCTTCAGGAAGGCAGCCTGCTGCATCCGGGCAACCGGCGCGGCAGAGACCTGTGCCTTACCAGAAGATTTGGCGAAAGCCTTTGCCGCGACCGGGCGAGCGTTATGATCTTCGATGATGAAATCGCGCGCGGCGACGCGCACCGGCCTGGACGATGCCTTGATGACCGGCGCCGGGGCAGGTTGAGCGACCGGCCGCGGTGCTGTGACAGGCGCTGGCGGCGGGGCGGCTTCGGCGACCTGCACGGGGGCGATCGGCTGGGGTTCGGGCTGGGGCGCGGCGACCGGAGCGGCCTCCGCCATCTGCACCGGTGCGGCGGCGGGCGCAGTGAGCGCCAGCGCGACCGGCTGGCCCGGGTCGCCTTCGTTACGGATCACGCCCATCAGCGCGGCGACGCGCATCGGCGCCAGCGACGGTTCGGCAATCTGCGCCCAGTCGGAGATGCGCTTGTTGGCGTCGAGCGGTTCCATGTCCATGCCCACGATCATGCGGGCATCCTTCCAGCGGCCACCCAGCGCATAGGCATAGGCCAGATTCTGGCGGGTGCGCGCCGTGGCGGAGGGATCATGGATCGCCTGCGACAGGATGCGCACGCCTTCGACCGGATCGCCCGCCATCGCCATGGCAAGGCCATAGTCGCCGGCAGGGACGGTGTCGGCATGTTCGATCAGCAGGTTGCGCGCCGCGTCGGGACGGCCCTGCGCCACCTGCACCAGCGCCAGGCTGACGACGGTGCTGGCATCGACATTGCCCAGATCCATCGCATCGGCGAGCGCGGTTTCAGCCGAGGCGAAACGCCCGGCCAGCACATAGGCGCGGCCCAATATCTGACGATAGGCAGCGTTTTGCGGAGCAAGCTGGACCGCAGCTTCGGCCGATTCAACTGCCTTTGCCGCGTTGCGGCCGACCAGCGCCTTTTCAGCGGCGGCGGCGAGTTTGGTCGGATCGCCCTTCTGCTGGACCGCCGAGGTCCGGGGACGGAAGGCTGCACCGGTGCAGCCGACCATGGTGGTGGCGACGATCAGCGAGGATAGTGCCGCCTTTCCAAATGTCTTGCGGTTCATATCAATACCCACCCTTCATTCACTGGCCGTCGCGCATGTGCGGCAGCTGCTGCGTCAGCCGGTCGATTTCCGGCAGGTCGTTGAGAAAATCGTCGAGCGCGTCGGTCACGATCTGTTGCGCGGACTGGCCAGTGATTGCACAGGCCAGCCGCAGCTTGAGATGCCGTTCAGCGTCCAGCCGCAGCGTGAAGGCGGCCTTGCGCCCTGTTGCCGTCGCCTTGGCCTCCACCTTGGCGCGCTTACCCATGATCCGTTTCGCCAGCGTCCGGCGTTCGGTGACGACGGGCGGTTCCGGCGCGGCGATCGGTGGGACAGGCGCCATCGGCGTCAGGCCGATCGGTGCGACGGGCTCCTCGACCGGCTGGAGCACCGGCTCGACATCGAAGCCCATGTCGTTCCAGCCAAGATCATCCTGCGGCACGGCCGCCGTCACGGCGCGGCCGAAGCCGAGCATCGGGCGGCGCATGGCCGGCTGCGCCGCGCCCTTGCGGGCGAGCAGGCCGGAGGTCAGCGATGCGAGTGGTTTGGGTTCTGCCATTTATCCGCCCCCTTTACTGGCCGATCACGCGGCGGCCGAAGCCTCCGCCCGAAGGCCGCGCCGCGCCGGCCGTGCCGACGCTGCCCTGGGGCACGGAAAAGACCGTGCGGCGGAAATTCTTTTCCAGCCGGTCCGACACATAGGACCAGAGCGCCACGACCTCACCGGCCGAGCGTCCCTTGGGGTCGACCTCCATCACGGTGCGGCCATCGATCATCGATGCCGCGAAATCGGTGCGGTGATGCAGCGTCACCGGCGCGACCGTGCCATGCTGCGACAGGGCGACAGCCGCTTCGGAGGTGATGCGCGCCTTGGGCGTGGCGGCGTTGACGACGAAGATCAGCGGCTTGCCTGCGCGCTCGCACAGGTCGACGGTGGCGCCCACGGCGCGCAGGTCGTGCGGACTGGGCCGGGTCGGCACGACGATCAGTTCGGCCACGGAAATGACGCTCTGAATCGCCATGGTGATGGCCGGCGGCGTATCGATGACGGCCAGCTTGAAACCCTGCTGCCGCAATATCTCCAGATCAGCGGCCAGACGCGCGACCGTGGTCTGGGCGAAGGCGGGATATTCGGCCTCGCGTTCGTTCCACCAGTCGGCGAGCGACCCCTGCGGGTCGATGTCGATCAGCACCACGGGTCCGGCACCGGCCATCTGCGCCTGCACGGCCAGATGACCGGACAAGGTCGTCTTGCCCGATCCGCCCTTCTGTGATGCCAATGCCAGAATTCGCACGCACGTCCCCCCAGAAAATCCAGTTCCGTGCGGATTGCCACGAGTGCGCCTAAAATTCGGTTAACTGCCCGAACGACTATGTCTGGTCTTGATGCACCCGCGCTAACGCGACATTAACCTTGTTTGGGGATAGATGTTTTGTAAATTCATCTGGGCAGGAGCATGGGTACATGCACGGTAGACATATTTGGGGATCGGCGGCTGCCGCGCTGTTGATCGCGACCGCACCGGCCATCGCCGATGTAAAGACCGGCGTCGATGCCTGGCAGCAGGGCGATTATGCCAAGGCGATTGGCGAATGGCGGCCGCTGGCACAGGCGGGCGATTCCGATGCGCAATTCAATCTGGGCCAAGCCTATAAGCTGGGTCGCGGCGTCCAGCCGGACCTGAATATTGCAATCGACTGGTATCGCAAGGCCGCCCAACAGGGGCATATGCGCGCCGAGGATAATCTGGGCCTGCTGCTGTTCCAGCAGGGCGACCGGAGCGGCGCCATGCCCTATCTCCAGCATGCCTCCATGCGCGGCGAACCGCGCGCGCAATATATTGTCGGAACGGCCCTGTTCAACGGCGACATGATCGGCAAGGATTGGGTCCGCGCCTATGCGCTGATGACCCGCGCGTCGGCTGCGGGCCTGCCGCAGGCGTCGTCCAGCCTTGAACAGATGGACAAGTTCATTCCCGAGGACCAGCGCAAGCAAGGTCTGGCACTGGCCGCCAGCCTGGAAAAGAACGACAGCAGCAGCAACGCGATGGCGGCCGTCACCCCGGCACCAGTACGCAGCGCCCCGTCTGCGGTCCGCACGACCGAATTGCCGCCTTCGATCATGAACATACCGCCTGCCTCGCCGCCGAGGCAAGTGGCGAGCGCGACCCCCGCTCCGGCCCAGCCAAAGCCGGTACAACCCAAGCCTGTTCCACCCAAGCCTGCGCCACAGGTGGCCGTGGCAAAGCCAGCACCCACGCCGCCCGCCCCCCGCGCCGCGCCTGCGCCTGCGGCATCGGGCAACTGGCGCGTTCAGCTTGGCGCATTCGGTGAAGAAGGGCGCGCCCGTGCGCTCTGGAGCCAGCTCAGCAAGAAGGTTGGCGGCCTGTCCGCTTATCAACCCTATCTGGTCAAGGCCGGGGCCGTCACGCGGCTTCAGGCCGGGCCGATCGCCAGCAGCGCCGACGCCAGCCGCCTGTGCGGCGCGATCAAGGCTGCCGGTGCGGACTGCATGCCCAAGAAGATGTGACCATCCGTACGAGCGTAGCGGGTCTTTGATCCTCTACGCTCGCCTTTCACCCCCTGCCGGCCTGATCCACCATCCAGTCGCGAAACTGGGCCAGCGGCCCGGCCAGCGCATCGGGCGGATAGACGAGATAATAGGCCTGCTCGGTCGACATCGGTCGGGCGAAGGGGATGACCAAAGTTCCTGCCTCCAGTTCCGGCCGGATCAGGAAGCTGGGGATCAGCGCCACCCCTGCCCCGGCCGCCGACGCCTGCGCCAGCATCAGGAAATGTTCGAAAGCGGGACCGGGCGCCAGTCCCGATGCATCCACGCCCGCCGCCGTCAGCCAGCGCGCCCAGGCGTCCCGACGGGAAGACTGGCTGAGCAAGGGGACATGCAGCAGGTCAGCCGGCTCCCGCAGCGGATGCGCCGCGAGCCAGGCCGGCGCGCAGACCGGCACCGCCTCTTCCCGGAAAAGAAAGTCCATCGCGACGCCGGGCCATTCTTCCGCGACACCGAAATGGACAGCCGCATCGAAATCCTCATGCCCGAAGTCGAAGGGCTGGGACCGGGCGGCAAAGTCGATCACCAGATCGGGATGGCGCGCGGTCAGTTGCGGCAGACGCGGCGCCAACCAGCGCATCCCGAAGCTGGGCAGGGTCGCGACGCGCAGCGCCGTCTGCGAGGGTCGCGCCGAAGCCCGCGCACTGGCGCGACGGATATTGTCGAGGGCAGGCAGCAAATCCTCGGCATAGGCGCGCCCGGCCTCGTTCAGGCGTACCCGCCGCCCGATCCGGTCGAACAGCGGCGTTTGCAGCCACGCCTCCAGCTGAGCGATCTGACGGCTCACCGCACTCTGGGTCAGGCCGATTTCCTGCCCGGCACGGGAAAAGCCACCATGGCGCACCGCCGCCTCGAACGCGGTTAGCGTGCTCATGGGGGGCAGCCATTTGCGGAAATTGCTCATTCCAAACTCGCATCAACAGATGACAGGTCGCCATTTTGAAAATCATGCCTATCTTGCGATAATGATGCTGTCACCCCGGAGCATTTCATGTCGAATGAGAATATAAGCACGATAGAGGCGCTGGTCGTCGCGACGCTGGGCGAGGATATTGCCCGCCAGACGCTGGACATGCTGACGATCGACCCGGCACTGCTGGCCGAGAGCGGCGATAACGTGTCGCGCGCCGCCTTTGCCATGGCGATGAATGTCTGCCTGTTCCATGACCTGCTTGCCCGCGTGCCGAGTGGTGACGCCTATGTCGCCGACACGCTGGCGCGGGGCGGCACCGTGCTGTTCGATCATGGCGCGCTGCGCGCCATCCGCTTTCCCGATGGACCGACCGGCGCGCTGCCCGGCGGCGAGGATGCCTTTACGCGCATCTTCCTGCCGCTGGGGTTCGAAATGGCGGCCCTCTATCCGCTGGAACGGCTGCGCATGACCGGCCGCGCCTATCGCCATGCCGACTATCCCGAAGCCATTCCGCAATTCTTCATGTCCGAACTGCATGTCGATCGGTTCGACGCGGAATTTGGCGAGGCGGCGGCCCGCGTCTTCGGCACATCGCGCGATCCGCTGGATGCGGCGGCGAAGGCGGTGCTGGCGCGCTATGCCACAGGCGAAGCTGTCTCACTCGCTGACGCAATCGCAGTTCTGCCGACCATATTGTCGGCCTTCGATCGCCAGCATGAACCGCCCGCCTTCGACGATTATCAGTTGCTGCTGTCCCGTTCCAATGAGGCCGCCTGGATCGCGACCGAGGGGAATGCCTTCAACCATGCCACCGACCGCGTGGCCAACGTCGCCGCGCTGGCCGAACGGCTGAAGGCCGAGGACCGCCCGATGAAGGAGAAGCTGGAAGTGTCCGCCACCGGCCGGGTGCGCCAGACCGCCTTTCGTGCCGACAGTGTCGAGCGTCCGTTCGCCGATGGGGAGGTGCGCATGGTGCCGGGCTCCTTCTATGAATTTATCAGCCGCGACATCGACCCGGCAACCGGTCGCCTCGACCTGGCGTTCGACACCGGCAACGCCACCGGCATTTTCGCCATGACCAGCGCGAAGGAAGCAAAGTGAGCGCCATGTTACAGTCCTTCGACCCGGCATCACGCGAACTGGTCTGGGAAGGGCCGGTTGCGGGCGCGGAAGAATGCCATCGCGCCATTGCCACCGCGCATGCCACCCTGCCCGGCTGGCGCGCGCTGCCGGTGGACGACCGCATCGCCATCGCCCGTCGCTATGCGCAGGTGCTGGGCGAACGGCGGGCGGCACTCGCCGAACTCATCTCGCGCGAAACGGGCAAACTGCTCTGGGAAAGCGACGCTGAAGTCGGATCGATGATCGCCAAGGTCGATGTGTCGATCAAGGCGCATGGCGAGCGCACTGGCGAGCGCGCGGCAGATATGCCCTTTGGCCGGGCAGTGCTGCGCCATCGCGGCCATGGCGTGATGGCGGTGCTGGGCCCCTATAATTTCCCCGGCCATCTGCCCAACGGCCATATCGTTCCGGCGCTGATCGCGGGCAATGCCGTCGTGTTCAAGCCGTCCGAGATCACCCCGGCTACTGGCGCGGCGATGGCGGATGCCTGGGCTGCCGCAGGCCTGCCCGAAGGATTGCTGACCGTGGTGCAGGGCGGGCGATCGACCGGCGAAGCCTTGGTGGCGGGTGATATTGACGGGCTGCTCTTTACCGGATCGGCAGGCGCAGGCGCGGCGTTGCGGCGCGCGCTGGTCGATCGGCCGCATGTCATCATGGCGCTGGAACTTGGCGGCAATAATCCGCTGATCGCCTGGGACAGTCCCGAAGCCGCCGCGTCGATCATCGTCAATTCGGCCTTCATCACCACCGGCCAGCGCTGTTCCTGCGCGCGCCGGCTGATCGTGCCGGAAGGCGCGACCGGCGATGCCATAGTGGAGGCGACCGCCGCACTGGCCGCCCAGCTTCCCATCGCCGCCTGGAATGAACCGGGCGAGGCCTTCATGGGACCGCTGGTGTCGGATCAGGCTGCTGCCGCATCGCACCGCGCCGTCAGCGACCTGATCGCCCGCGGCGCGAAGGTCATCCGCCCGGTCAACGGCGTCGATGGTCGCAGCGCCGCCTTCGTCACCCCTGCCCTGCTGGACATGACCGGCATGGAGGCGCCCGACGCCGAGATTTTTGCGCCGGTGCTTTCGATCATTCGAGTGCCGGCGTTCGATGCGGCGATCGCAGCCGCCAACGCCACCAGCTTCGGCCTGTCGGCGGGCCTGATCTCGCAGGACGAAGCGCTGTGGCAGCGCGTGGTCGAGGAAAGCCGGGCCGGCGTGGTCAATCGCAACCGGCCGACCACGGGCGCGGCGGGCAATATGCCATTCGGTGGTCTGGGCGCATCGGGCAATCACCGGCCCAGCGCCTATTATGCCGCCGACTATTGCGCCTATCCAATCGCCAGTTTCGAGGCGGATGCCGTGATCGCGGTGCCGGTTAACGGCTTGAACAGCTAAAGCCATTAGGGCAACGGCATGCCATCTTTATCGGAGGGGCCGTTGTCCAATATTGCCATCCCGTCCTGGGTACTGACCCTAGTCTGCGCCGATCGCGTCGGAATCGTCGCGGCGGTCAGCCGCTTTCTGGCCGAACGTGGTGGCTTCATCACCGACAGCCAGCAATATGCCGACCGGGAAGCCGATCTGTTCTTCATGCGCGTCGCCTTCGAAGCCACCGATGATCGGATGCACGATACCGATGGCCTGCGCGCCGACTTTGCCGGCATTGGCGAGGAATTTGCGATGGACTGGTCGCTCACAGCCGCCAGCCATCGCCCCCGCATGCTGATCGCGGTGTCGAAGGGATCGCATTGCCTGGCCGACCTGCTGCACCGCTGGCAGACGGGCATGCTGGCGGTCGACATCATGGGCGTGGTGTCCAACCATCCCGACATGCGGCGCATCACCGAATGGCATGGCATTCCCTATCATGAACTGCCCGCCAATGGTGATAAGGCAGCGCAGGAAGCCGCGTTGTTCGATATCTTCGATCGCAGCCGGTCCGACTATCTGATCCTTGCCCGCTATATGCAGATACTCTCGGAAGATCTGATCGCGCGGATGGCCGGGCGCTGCATCAACATCCACCACAGTTTCCTGCCCGGATTCAAGGGCGCCCGTCCTTATCACCGCGCGCATGATCGCGGGGTCAAGCTGATCGGCGCGACCGCCCATTTCGTGACGGCCGATCTGGACGAAGGGCCGATTATCGAACAGGCGGTCGAGCGCGTCGACCATCGCGCCACCGCCGACGACATGATCCGCATCGGCCGCGATATCGAGGCGCAGGTGCTGGCCCGCGCGGTCGGCTGGATCGCCGACCGGCGCGTGCTGATCAATGGCGGCAAGACGGTAGTGTTTCGGTAACAAGCCTCTCTGGTTCGAAGCGAAAGAAGGCCGATTGGAGCGTCACATATCCCCAATAATCCGTTCGCCTTGAGCTTGTCGAAGGGCCGTACTTTTCTTAAACGCTGCAGAAAAAACGGGGCTTCGACAAAGTCGAAGGGCCGAACGGACTTTGAGCGATATCTGTTTAACAGAAGGCCTCTACAGTCCCAGCCGTTCCCAGAAGTCGTCCGCGGCTATGGGTGCTGGGGCTGCGGGCGCAGACTTGTGATCGGCGCGGGTCCAGCTACTGTGGGGGATATAGATATGCTGCGCGGGCTGCGCGTGGCGTTGCAGGCGGGCGCGTGTGGTCGTGCGGGTCATCGTCTTCTCCTCAAGCAAGGGAACACGAAACCTGGCGTGGTCGCTTCGGCACCGTGCGCTTTAGCCGTTGGTGACGCGGAGCAAGCTGACATCCTTCAAAAGCCGCGGAGCGTTAAGCTCGCCACTTTATCTAGCGATTAAATTGAGAATGTCGAAATAGCTTTGCTTGGGGGCAGATACAGATGACCTTGCCCGCCACAAGTACGTGCCAATCCCTGCTGCCAAGCGCGATCCTCCGGAAAGGCGGCCAGATCGAAAGCTCGTAAAGCCGATCAGCCCACGATGCTGTAGAGGAACCAGCCTACGATCAGCAGGCTCGATACGATGCAGATACGATCACCAAAGACGTCGATACGAGACATCACCAAACATCCTTCCACCAAGAGCGATCTTTGTCGCTTCGAAGGAAAGATTACATCAGTTTTTACCGTGACGGAATAGCAAAGTTGCGGCGGAGCGAGGTGAAACGAAGGCGAGCCGACAAAATCCACCTCTTGAAAGGCCAAATCGCGAGATAGTACGCCACAATCTGGTTAGCAAACGAACGAATCGCCCCGGATCAGGTCTTGGCCCGATGTTTCAGGATGGACCGAGTCGCTTCTTCCGGCCCACGATAGGCCTCCTGCAACTCGGCGCTCCAATATTTCAGGTCTTGCAAATCGATTTGCGCACCCGAGACGGCGCAGAGCACGAAGCGCCCCGGCCGCACGATATCGAAATCGGCAGCGCCATAATGCAGCACCGCCAGCCCCTGAATATCCCCGATCATCGCGGCCCCATCAATCGCCGGTCAGAATGCGGTCGACCAGTTGCTTCACGGTCGGCACGAACCCGTTCGAATAGAAGGGGTCCTGCTTGAACCGATAGGCGGCATGGCCTGCGAACAGCAGATTCTTGTCGAGATCGCCGCCATGGACCGATTCCTGGAGCGACTTCTGGATGCAGAAGCTACGCGGATCGGCCAGACGGCCGGTGGAGTTGGTCTCGCTGTCCATCCAGCTGGAGAAGCTGCACTGCGACAGGCAGCCCATGCAATCGGTCTGGTCCTTGCGGATTTCCGCCTTTTCCGCGTCATCGACGAATACCAGCGTATTGTCCGGCGTCTTGAGCGCCGACGTGAAGCCGGCGCCGAACCATTCGCGCGCGCGCTGAAGGTCGCCCAGCGTCACCCAGAAATTCTTGCCCTTCACGCCCACGTCGAGCTGGTGGGTATGATCGCCCGCCTGTTCGGTGCTGAACGGAATCTGGCGGTCCGAGCGTGCTTCGAGCGAGCGCAGGAAGGGATTGCGGATCGCCGAGCTGTAGAAGCCGGTGGGCGAGAATTTGTGCAGCAGCACATCGCCCGGCTCCAACTGCATCAGCCGGTCCTTCCACCCCTGCGGGATCGGGCTTTCCTGCGTCAGCAGCGGACGGGTGCCGAACTGGAACATGATCGATCCCAGTTCCGGATTGTCGATCCAGTCGTTCCAGTCCTTGAGCGCCCAGACGCCGCCCGCCATCACGATCGGCACTTCGTCCGAAATGCCGCCTTCGCGCATCGTCGCGCGCAGATCGCGCACGCGGGGATAGGGGTCCTGCGGCGCGCGCGGATCTTCCGCGTTGGACAGGCCGTTATGGCCGCCCGCCAGCCAGGGATCTTCATAGACCACCGCCGCCAGCCATTCCGACGCCTTGGAATAGGCACGCTTCCACAGCGCGCGGAAGGCGCGGCCGGAGGAGACGATCGGAAGATAGCTGACATTGTAGGACGCGGCGATTTCGCTGAGCTTATAGGGCATGCCCGCGCCGCAGGTGACGCCGGCCACCATGCCACGGGTCTTCTCCAGCACGCCGTGCAGAACCCGCTGCGCGCCGCCCATTTCCCACAGGACGTTGATGTTGATCGCGCCCTTGCCACCGGCGATCTCGAACGCGCGCTTCACCTGTTCGACGGCGCCGTCGATGGCATAGGCGATCAGCTCTTCATGCCGGTCGCGGCGGGTGCGGCCATGATAAAGTTGGGGGATGACGTTGCCGAAGCTGTCATAGCTGTCGGCGTTGACCGCCGACACCGTGCCGATGCCGCCGGCCGCCGCCCAGGCGCCAGAGCTGCTGTGGTTGGATACGGCAACGCCCTTGCCACCTTCGACTATCGGCCAGACTTCGCGGCCACCATAGACGATGGGCTTCAACCCCTTGAACAACGACATCTCCTGCACATGCACCCGGCCCCCTCGACCGGGTAAAAAGCGACCCTATAGCAGCTTTGGCTGTCTATGACGAATTTGGCGCGCCCTAGCGCAAAATCATGGGACTGGCCAGAGCCTCCCCATAAAGGCGTGCATAAGCGTTTACCATGTCTTCCTCGGCATAATCGCGCGTTGCGCGCAGTCGGTTCGCAGCACCCAGACGCTGGCGCAAATCGGCATCCGATGCCAAGGCCCCAAGCGCCTGCGCCAGACCCGTTTCGTCCGGCACGACGAAGGGCCGGTTTTCGGGCGCGACCATGTTGGCGACGTCGCCCACATCCATCGACGCGGCCGGTATGCCCGCCGCCATCGCCTCCACCAGCGAGATCGGAAATTGCTCGCTGTCGGAGGACAGGGCGAAAATATCGAACAGGCCCACGAAGCGCCAGGGACGATCCATGAAGCCGGCCATATGGATGTCGGTGAGACCATGGGCGACCGCCTCCGCCAGGATCACATCGCGTTCCGGCCCCTCTCCCACCACCACCAGTTGCAGCCTGTCCCTATGGGCGGCGACAGCGCGGACGAGGCGCGGGATATTCTTGACCGCGCGCAAGCCGGCCAGCGTGCCGACCAGCAGCTTGCCGGGCGTGCGGACAAGGCCGGGGATCGCATCCGGCGCGGGCGGCTGCGCATAGCGGGCGACATCGATGCCGTTGCGGATCAGATGCACCTTTGCCGCCGGCTGCTTCCACACAGTGCGGGCAATCCCCTCCAGCCGCACCGACGGCACGACCAGCGCATGGGCACGTTGCAAGGCCAGGCGACGAAACAGGTTGCGCTTGGTCTTGAGGCCATTTGCTTCATCCGCGTTGAAGCCATCCTCATGATGGATCAGCGGCGGCATGCCCGCGGAGGCGCCCGCCAGCCGATGCGCCATCACCGCATCCATCGATCCCCAATTATAGGTCAGGATCAGGTCGAAGCGCTTGAGGAAAGCGCGTATCTCCCGATAACGCGCCGGTCCGGGCTTACCGGCGAAGGATGGCCCACCGGGGAAATCCACATCAATGGACGGGTCGATCGCGCTGCGCGCACCCAGCGCCTGCGCGTCTGCACTGACGATGCTATGGCGCGCCTTGTCGCCCCAGATGTTCATCAGCCGGATGGCGCGCGCTTCCTTGCCGCCCAGGGTGAAGCTGCCATGGACATGGAGCATATGGGGCCGTTTCCCGCCTGCCATGTCAGCCCTGGAGGACGCGGGTCAGCAGCCGGTCGATCGCTGCCGCGCTTTCCGGCTCATCCAGCGCCGGTGCATGGCCGACGCCCGGCACCGTGACCAGTTCGACAGTCTCGCCAATGTCCCCTGCCATGCGCTGCGCCGTCGCTTCGCTCAACAGATCGGACCGTTCGCCGCGCAGCAACAGGGTCGGGATGCCCCGAAATGCCTGCACCACCGGCCACATATCGACGCCCGCCTCGCTGCCCATGGCGCGGATCGGCTCGGCGATCTTCATGTCATAGTCCAGCACGACGCGCCCGCCGCTGTTCAGGCGATACAGACGCTTGGCCATGGCCAGCCATTGTTCCAGATCATAAGCGGGATAGACATCTTCATTCGCCTCCGCCAGCGCGCGGGCGGCATGGACCCAGGTGGGATGCGACTGGCCGACGCCGACATAGGAACGGATGCGCGCCAGCCCGCCTTCATCCAGCACCGGCCCCACATCGTTGAGCAGCGCGCCTGCCAGCCATTCCTTGTGCGTGGCGGCCATCAACATGGTGATAATGCCGCCCAGCGATGTGCCGATCGCAACGAAGCGCGTAATGGCAAGGTCCGCCAGCAACCGGCCGATATCCTGAAAATAGGTCAGCGGGACATAGGTCATCGCATCCTTGGCATAGGCGCTTTCGGCGCGGCCGCGCATGTCCGGGCAGATCAGCCGCCATTCGCCCGCCAGCCGACCGGCCAGCGGTTCGAAATCACGCGCATTGCGGGTCAGGCCCGGCAGGCACAGCAAGGGCGGACGCCCATCCTCACCGCCGGCATAATCCCGATAATGGAGCCGAAGGCCGTCAGGCGACCACCAATATCCGTCGCTATATCCGCTCAAGCTTGATCCTTCTGGTGACCTTCCCCCATATCGCCTTATGAACCAGACGCCGCAAGCCGCCAATTATCGCCCCGCGACCGAAATCGACACGCTGATGCCCGACATCGGCGATCCGGTCGCAGCCGCAGACTTTCCACAAACGATCCTGCGCTATCGCAACGACCGGGCGGCGGAGTCCGTAGGGCTGGATGGGCTGAGTGACGCGGAATGGATCGCGCATTTCGGTCGTTTCCAGCCGCTGGAGGGCAGCCTGCCCCGGCCGCTGGCGCTGCGCTATCATGGCCATCAGTTCCGCCACTATAATCCCGATATCGGCGACGGACGCGGATTCCTGTTCGCGCAGATGCGGGATGCCGACGATCGCTTGCTCGATATGGGCACCAAAGGATCGGGACAAACCCCCTATAGCCGCTTTGGCGACGGGAGGCTGACGCTGAAAGGCGGCGTGCGGGAGATATTGGCGACGGAGATGCTGGAGGCGCTGGGCGTCAACACGTCAAAGACCTTCTCCATCATCGAGACGGGCGAGGCGCTGGAGCGCAATGACGAACCCTCCCCCACGCGCGGAGCGGCGATGGTGCGGCTGAGCCATTCGCATATCCGCATCGGCACGTTCCAGCGCGCGGCCTTTCATGAAGACAAGGCGTTACTGGAGCGGCTGACCGATTATGCCCTGACGCGGCTCTATGACGAAATTCCCGACGACAATCCGCCCGCGCAACTGCTGGGGCGCGTGGTGGAGCGTACCGCCGATCTGGCGGCGAGCTATATGGTCGCGGGCTTCGTGCATGGCGTGCTCAACAGCGACAATATAAATGTGACCGGTGAGAGTTTCGACTATGGGCCATGGCGCTTCACCCCGCTGTGGGACGCGAATTTCACCGCCGCCTATTTCGATCATAATGGTCTCTATGCTTTCGGGCGGCAGGCCGAGGCGATTCACTGGGACGTCGCGCAACTGGCGGTGTCGTTGCGCGCGCTGGTCGAGGCGCCGGCGTTGATCGAGCAACTGGAGCGATTCCCGGCCCTCTATGGCGATGCGATGCAGCGTCGTTTCTGCTGGCGGCTGGGCGTCGAGCCGGGTGCGGACCCCGGTGCGATGATCGAGTCCGCCGTGCGCGGCATGGTGACGAGTGCGACGCCGATCGATCGTTTCTTCCATGACTGGCGGGGCGGCGTGGCGGGGGATGACGCCGCCTATGGCGATGCTACATGGGCGCCTTTCCGGGAAGCGATCCAGAACTTTACCGCGACGCCCGGCGCGCGGAATCATGCCTATTGGACCGACGAAACGCCCTGCTCCATGCATATCGAGGAAGTCGAAGCGATTTGGAGCGCGATCGACCGCGATGACGACTGGGGGCCGCTATCTTCCAAGGTCGCCGCGATCCGGCGCATGGGGGAAGCGCTGGGGCCGAAAGCGACGAGTTGAAAATATCCCTCGCCATTCCTTAACCAATTTCCATCATACCTCCGGCCCAAATGGTCGCGCTTACATCTTATGAACCTGCAACCGGCGCCCTGCTGTGGCAAGGCGAGCCGGGCGATGTCGATACGGAAGTCGCGCGCGCCCGCGCCGGCTGGCCGCGCTGGGCCGCGCAGCCCATCGCCTATCGCATCGAAACGCTGCGCCGCTTCGTCAATGTCGTGCGCCGGCACGAGGATGCGCTGGCGGACCTGATCGCCCGCGAAACCGGTAAGCCGCTGTGGGACGCCCGCAATGAAGTCGCCGCCGTCATGGGCAAGATAGACGTCAGCGTCGCCGCCTACTCCGAACGCACCGGGCAGAAGCGGCTGGAAGCGGCGCTGGGCGCGCGCCAGTCCGTGCGGCACAAGCCCCATGGCGTGATGGCGGTGCTTGGCCCCCATAATTTCCCGGCGCACCTGCCCAACGGTCATATCATTCCCGCGCTGCTGGCGGGCAATGCCGTGGTGTTCAAGCCGTCGGAAAAGACGCCCGCCGTGGGCGAAATGCTGGTGAAGCTCTACCATGAAGCGGGCGTGCCCACCGATGTCATCCGACTGCTGATCGGCGGCGCAGATACGGGCAAGGCGCTGAACGCGCACCCCGATGTCGGCGGCATATTGTTCACCGGATCGGCGCAAACCGGCATCGCCATCAACCGCCAATTTGCCAGCAATCCGTCCAAGATTCTGGCGCTGGAGATGGGCGGCAACAATCCGATCATCCTGTGGGACACGCCGGAAATCAGTGCGGCCGCGACACTTGTGGTCCAGTCGGCCTTCATGACCAGCGGCCAGCGTTGCACCGCCGCCAGTCGCCTGATCGTGAAGGAAAGCCTCGCCGATCGCCTGATCGCCGAGGTCAAGAAGCTGGCGGACCGGCTGATCGTGGATCATCCCCATGCCAACCCCGCCCCCTATATGGGACCGGTGATCGACAACCAGACCGCCGATGGCCTGACCGAAAGCTTCCTGTGGCTGATGAGCAATGGCGGCCGGCCGATCAAGCATATGGTGCGCCCGCAAAAGGGCCTGCCCTTTCTGACGCCCGCCATCATCGACGTCACCGCGATGAAGGAGCGTCCCGATGTCGAACTGTTCGGCCCGCTGCTTCAGGTGATCCGGGTAACGGAATTTGAGGACGCCATCGCGGAGGCCAATAATACGCGCTATGGCCTGTCCGCTTCCCTGATCGGCGGATCGCCCGAGCAATATAATCTCTTCTGGTCGAACATCCGGGCCGGTATCGTCAACTGGAACCGGCCGACCAATGGCGCCTCTTCCAACGCGCCGTTCGGCGGCGTCGGGGTATCGGGCAATCATCGGCCCAGCGCCTATTATGCCGCCGATTATTGCGCCTATCCGGTGGTGTCGGCGGAGATCGAGACGCCCCGCGCATCCATCGGCGTGGGGCTGAAGGATATCGACGTCGCCGTCATGGGCGATTGAGCCGGGACCTATCCGGCCCCTATCCGGCAAGAGCGCGAAAACATTTCCTAATCCCCGCCATACCCATTCTGAATTGAACTCACGCGGCGCATTCGCCATGTGGGCGACCATGGCTCAAAATGCATCTGCTACCGTCCACCTGGTGGGCGCGGGACCGGGCGATCCGGAACTGCTGACGCTCAAGGCAGTGCGCCTGATCGGCGACGCCGACGTGATCGTGCATGACGGGCTGGTATCCGACGCCATATTGGCGCTGGCATCGCCCGACGCCGAACTGATCTCCGTTGCCAAACAGCGCAGCCGCCATTCGATGCCGCAGGAGGGAATCAACGCCCTGCTGATCGATCTGGCGCGTGAAGGGCGCCGGGTCGTTCGGCTGAAGGGCGGCGATCCGTTCATCTTCGGCCGGGGCGGCGAGGAAGTCGATGCCTGCCGCGCCGCCGGCGTACCGGTGGAGGTGGTGCCAGGGATCAGCGCCGCGATCGGCAGCGCGGCGGCCGCGCAACTCCCCTTGACCCATCGCGCCGCGTCCAGCGCAGTCAGCTTCGTCGCTGGCCAGTGCAAGGGGCTGACCGATCAGGACTGGTCCGGTCTGGCGGGTAAGGGCCGTACACTCGTTATCTATATGGGCGTGGCGACCGCTGCCGACATCGCCGACAAGCTGATCGCCGATGGCGTGTCGCCGACCTTGCCCGTCGCCGTGCTGGAAAATGGGACGCGCGCGGACATGCGCACGCTGCGCACCCTGCTCGCCGATCTGGGCGACATGGTGGTGCGGGAACAGGTGGTCAGCCCGGCGCTGATCGTGGTCGGTGAAGTCGCCGCCCATGCGCTGGCGCAGGACGCGCTGATCGCCTATCGCGACACGGCAGAGACTATGGAGGGTTCGGCAACGACCGGGCCGGATGGGAAAAGGCCAAATTGGAAAAGGGTGGCATGAAGATATTGACGGGCAATGACCTGGTGAGCGGCGACGTCATCTGGTGGGCGGGCGACGGCTGGTCGCGGCAGGTTGGCGATAGCGCAGACGTGGGCGACAAGGGCGACGATCTCGCCCGCACCGAAGAAGCCGCGCTGCGCGTCGTGGGCGCTTATGTGATCGATGCGACCGTGACCGACGAAGGCGTGCGCCCGGCCCATATCAAGGACCGCATCCGCGCCCTTGGCCCGACTGTCCGCCCCGACCTCAATCTCAAACCGAATGATGCCGACGCCGGCAACTGGGTGATCTGACCATGTATCGCTACGACAGCTATGACCAGTCCATCGTCGACGCCCGTGTCGATGAATTTCGCGATCAGGTGCAGCGGCGCCTGACCGGCGCGCTGACCGAGGATCAGTTCAAGCCGCTGCGGCTGATGAACGGCCTCTATCTCCAGCTTCACGCCTATATGCTGCGCGTCGCCATCCCCTATGGCACCCTCTCCGGCAAGCAGATGCGCAAGCTGGGCGAGATCGCGGCGAAGTATGACAAGGGCTATGGTCACTTCACCACGCGCCAGAACCTGCAATATAACTGGATCAAGCTGGCCGATGCGCCTGACATCCTGGCCGAACTGGCGACGGTGGAAATGCATGCGATCCAGACCAGCGGCAATTGCATCCGCAATATCTCGTCCGACCAATATGCGGGCGTAAGCGCCGACGAGGTGGCAGATCCCCGCCCCTGGGCCGAACTGTTGCGCCAATGGTCGAGCTTCCACCCGGAATTCACCTATCTGCCGCGCAAGTTCAAGATTGCGGTGATCGCGTCGGACGACGACCGCGCAGCGATGCGCCTGCACGATATCGGCCTGAAGCTGGTGTCGAAGGATGGCGTGATCGGCGCCGAAGTCTATGCCGGCGGCGGCATGGGTCGCACCCCGATGGTCGCCCCGCAGATCCGCGATTTCGTGCCGGAAGAGGAGATCGTCTCCTATCTGGAAGCCTGCCTGCGCGTCTACAACCGCTACGGCCGCCGCGACAACAAGTATAAGGCCCGCATCAAGATCCTGGTCCATGAGATTGGCGTCGAGGACTATAAGCGCCAGGTCGAGGAAGAGTTTGCGCATATGAAGCAGCTCGGCCTCAATCCGCCCGTCGAAGAGCTGGACCGCATCCGCGCCTTTTTCGCCAACCCGGCCTATGAAACGGGCCTGAGCGAAGCGATCGATCGCGCCGATCCGGCCTTCGCCCTGTGGGTCGACCGTCAGGTCGCGGCGCACAAGCAGCCGGGCTATGCGATCGTCAATATCAGCCTGAAGCCGCTGACCGGCATCCCCGGCGACGCTTCGGCCGAACAGATCGAACTGGTCGCGTCGCTGGCCGAGCAATATTCGCTCGACGAACTGCGTGTCACCCATGCGCAGAATCTCGTCCTGCCGCATGTGAAGAAGGCGGACCTCTACGCCATCTGGCAGAAACTGGAAAACGCTGGTCTAGCAGAAGCCAATCTCGACCTGATCACCGACATCATCGCCTGCCCCGGCCTGGATTATTGCGCGCTCGCCAACGCCCGCTCGATCCCGCTGGCGCAGAAAATCGCGCAGCGCTTCGCCGACGCGGAACGTCAGGCCGAACTGGGCGAACTGAAGCTGAAGATCAGCGGTTGCATCAACGCCTGCGGCCACCATCATGCCGGCCATATCGGCATTTTGGGCGTCGACCGGAAGGGCGTGGAGAATTTCCAGTTGTCGCTGGGCGGATCGGGCGCGGAAGATACGTCGCTGGGCCAGATCACCGGACCGGGCTTTTCCGAGGACGGCGTGGTCGACGCGATCGAGAAGGTCACGGATCTTTACCTTGCACAGCGGGAAAGCGGAGAGCGCTTCCTCGACACCTATCGCCGTCTTGGCATGAAGCCCTTCAAGGAGGCGATCTATGGTTGAGTGCAAACAACAACCGTTCGCCCTGAGCCTGTCGAAGGGCTCCACCGAACGCAGTGAGGTGTCTTCGCTCCGCTCTGACATGGGCTTCGACTTCGCTCAGCCCGAACGGATTTTTTAAGATGGTTGAATTTCTTTCCTTCCGCGACGGCGAATCCGCGCAGGAACCGGCCGTCACGGTCGAATCCTTCACCGGCCAGACCAACGCCACCGCCGTTCGGGTCGAACCGGGCGAGGATGCGCGCGAATTGCTGCCCTATCTCGACCGGCTCTCGCTGGTCGAGGTGAACTTCCCGGCCTATGGGGATGGCCGCGGCTATTCCGCCGCGCGCATATTGCGGGAATCGGGCTATCAGGGCGAATTGCGCGCTGTGGGCGATGTGCTGGTGGACCAGATCAACGCCATGCGCCGCTGCGGCTTCGACAGCTTCCACCCCAATAAAGCGCTCGACGATGCCGCCGTCGATCGCGCGCTCAATCGCTATGCCGACGTCTATCAAAAGGCGATCGATGGCCGCCAGCCCGTCTGGGCGAAACGGCACCCGGAGAAAATTGATGGCTGAACCTGCCCGCCAGATCGACATGATCGACGCCCGCCCTGCCTTTACGCAGGCCGATGCCGACGCGCTCAACGCGCGGTTCGAGGGCGTCGATACGATCACCATGCTCAAGACCGTGTTCGCAGAAGGGCTCGCCGGCAATGTCGCCGTCGTCTCCTCCTTCGGCACGGAAAGCGCGGTGTTGCTCGATCTGGTGGCCAAGGCGGACAGGAATGTCCCCGTCATCTTCGTCGACACGCTCAAGATGTTTGCCGAGACGCTCAATTATCGCGACACGCTGATCAAGCGTCTCGGCTTTACCGACAGCCGCACCGTCGCGCCGATCGCGGACGTGATCGCGAAGAAGGACGAAACCGGCCTGCGCTGGTCCTATGACCCCGACGGCTGCTGCGAAATCCGCAAGGTCGAGCCGATGAAGCGCGCCAAGGATGGCCTGGACGCCTGGATTTCAGGCCGTAAGGCGTTCCAGTCGGTCACGCGCCAGAACCTGCCCCGGTTCGAGGTGGAGGATGGCCGGCTGAAGCTCAACCCGTTGGGCGACTGGACCAAGTCGGATCTGGAAGTCTATTTCGACCGCGAAAACCTGCCCCGTCACCCGCTGGAGGCGCAGGGCTATCTGTCGATCGGCTGCGAACCCTGCACATCCAAGGTGATGCCGGGCGAAGACCCGCGCGCGGGTCGCTGGCGCGGCTGGGACAAGGTGGAATGTGGTATCCACTCGCCGGTGTCACCGATCCCGACTCCCGTCGCCGATCCTGACGACCCGGCGAACCAGCCGGTTTTCTAACCGGCGCAAGCGTCCGCCGCTCCTGGTACGGCGGACGCTCCTGCATGTCTGACGACCTCATTTCGGCGCGCCCCTAACAATCGCCCTGCGCAATCCCTATATGCCGATCTCGGCATAGGACCGGGGCGGCCTCGCTTCGACCTGAACCCCTTATGCCGATCGGACCCAGTTTCGATCATTTTCCAAAAGGCTGGAAACACCCGCACCGCATCTGGTCGCCTGACCGGACGCGTGCCCGATGGAGTACGCCTTGCATGATCGCTTATCTGATTCTCGTCCATCGCTTCCCCGAACAGTTCAAGCGCATGTTCCGGGCCATCTATGTACCGGGAAATCAGTATCTGATCCATGTCGATCTGCGGTCCGGACCGAAGATGATCGCCGACATTGCCGCCTTCCTCAAACCCTATGCCAATGTCGCGATGCTGCCTTCGCGCAAGATGCTGTGGGGCGGTTACAGCCTTGTCGACGCGGAATTGCGGGGCATGGCGAAGCTGCTGGAGATGAATGCGGACTGGCGCTATTTCATCAACCTGAGCGGACAGGATTTTCCGCTCAAGTCGCAGGCCTATATCGCCAACTATCTGGCCAGCCATGATGGGACGGAGTTCATTCGCGCCGTTCCGCAACAGGTGGTCCGTCCCGACACGATGAATCGTCTCAGCCATTATTTTCTGGAGGCCTTCAACCGGATTGTGCGGACCGGCGTGCGCCGTGGCCCCATGGCCGCAGTCACCCCCTATATCGGCACCCAGTGGAAAGCGGTCACCCGCAATTTCTGCGACTTTGCCTGCCACGATCCGGCCACCGAGCGGTTCAAGCGTTTCTACCGCCGCACGCTGATCGCCGATGAAGGCTTTTTCCAGACGGTGATGATGAACGCCTTTTCCGGCGGCAAGATCGTGAATGACGATCTGCGCACGATCGACTGGATTCCCGACGGCGACATCAAATTGCGTCCTCGCACTTTCGTCACGCGCGATGCGCTGCGGCTGACGCTGAGCCCGGACCTGTTCGCCCGCAAATTCGATGCGCAGGAGGACAGCCATATCCTCGACCTGCTCGAAGCGCATCTGCTGACCCCGGCCGCCACGACCCTTCCCGTGCCCGGCAGCGTGCACGCAACATTGTTGCAAGCCTCTGGACGGATCATATCCCCGGCTTAGAAAGTCTCCCTTATTCAAGGATAAGGGAGTCGCCGCATGGATCGCCGTCAATTTCTCGCCACTACGGGCGCCGTTGCGCTGAGCGCCGCCGCGCCGCGTGTGCTGGCCCAGACCGGCGGGGATGACGCCCGCCTGTCGGCCGCCTTCGCGTCGATCTTCGAACGGCAACTCGATCTGTCGCCCGCGATGGTCACGAGCCTGGGCCTGGACAAGGGCGCGCGGTCGATGGCCAAGAGTCAGCTCGACGACAATAGCAAGTCGGGCATGATGAAGAAGCTGGCCGCCACCCAGGCCGCGATCAAGGAACTGGACGGTTTCAAGTCCGCCAGTCTGTCCGACGCGCAGCGGCTGAACCTCGACGTCGTGCTCTATGCGCTCGACCAGCAGACTGTTTCAGCAGGGAAATTCGGGCTGAACAGCGTGCAGCGCCCCTATCGCATCTTTCAGCAGGGCGGCAGCTATTTCTCGACCCCCGATTTTCTGAACACCTCCCATACGATCGTCGCAGCGCCGGATTGCGAGGCCTATGTCGCGCGGCTCGACGCCTTTGCGCGTAACCTGCGGACTGACACGGCGCTCCAGCGGGATGAAGCAGCGCGCGGCTATCTTGCCCCCGGCTGGTCGCAGGACCTGACGCTGGGCCAGTTGAAGAAGCTGCGCAGCCAGCCCGCCGCCGACAGTTCCATGGTGCAGTCACTGGTCAAACGTGCCGCTGCCAAGGGTATCGCCGGCGACTGGCAGGGACAGGCCAGCGCGATCGTGGAAAAAGCCATCTATCCCGCGCTCGACGAACAGATTGCAGCGATCGAAGCGCTCAAGGGCAAGACCGCTGCCGGGGACGGCGTATGGCGCACCCCGCGTGGCGATGAAATCTACGCGGCCGCCCTGAAGCAGGCGACCACCACGGACCTGAGCTCCGAGCAGATACACGCCATGGGACTGGAGCAGGTCGCCGACATCAGCGCCCAGCTCGACACCATCCTCAAGGATGCCGGACGCACCGGCGGCACGATCGGCGAGCGGCTGGCCGCGCTCAATGTCGATCCGGCCCAGCTTTATGCCGACAGTGCGGAAGGGCGCGCCGCCCTGCTGGCCCAGCTCAATCGCGACGTCGACGCGATGAAAGCCAAGCTACCCAATGCCTTCGCGACCATTCCTGATACCCCGCTGGAAATCCGCGCGGTGCCGGTCGAGATTCAGGATGGCGCCTCCAACGGCTATTATAATCGCGCGGCGCTCGACGGCTCGCGCCCGGCCATCTACTTCATCAACCTCAAGGATGTCGGCGACTGGCCCAAATATGGCCTGCCCTCGCTCACCTATCATGAAGGCGTGCCGGGCCATCATCTCCAGATTTCGACGGCGCAAACCGCCGGCGATATTCCGATGCTGCGCAAGACCGCTTTCATGAGCGCCTATACCGAAGGATGGGCGCTCTATGCCGAGCAACTGGCGGACGAACTGGGCGGCTATGCAACGCCGATCGACCGGGCCGGCTATCTCCAGTCCTTCCTGTTCCGCGCGGCGCGACTGGTGGTCGACACCGGCATCCACGCCAAAAAGTGGGATGTGAAGCAGGCGACCGACTATATGGTCGAAAAGACCGGCTTCGCCCGTCCCCGCTGCCAGCGTGAAGTTGAACGCTATTGCACCCAGCCGGGTCAGGCGACCAGCTACAAGGTCGGTCATGGCGTCTGGACGAAGGCCCGTGCGGCGGCGCAGGCGGAACTGGGCGATGCCTTCGATCTCAAACAGTTCCACGCCATTCTGGAGGAAGGCGCGATGCCGCTGTCCATGCTGGAGAAGCGGGTGGCGGCGCGGGCGAAAGCCGCGAAGGCCGCATAACGCCCCGCTTTATACGCTATCGTCATCCCCGCGGAAGCGGGGACCCATCTCTCGACCCTGCACCAAGAATATGGGTTGGGAGATAGGTTCCCGTCTTCGCGGGAATGACAAATTTTCCGGGATTATTCGTAACTCAGATCTTCGTAGCCATCTTCGGCCAGATCGGAGAAGCGGGTGATCTTCGCGTCGAACTTCATGCGGATGCGGCCGGTGGAACCGTGACGCTGTTTGGCGACGATCACTTCCGCCTTGCCGTAGATGCGCTCCATATTCTCCTTCCACGCAGCATAGGCGGCCTCATCCTCCGGCTTGGGTTCCTTGGCCGCCTCATAATAATCTTCGCGGAACACGAACCAGACCATGTCCGCGTCCTGCTCGATCGATCCGGATTCACGAAGGTCGGATAGCTGGGGCCGCTTGTCCTCACGCTGTTCGACTGCGCGGCTGAGCTGAGACAGGGCCAGCACGGGCACATGAAGTTCCTTGGCCAAGGTCTTCAAACCACGCGAAATTTCCGAAATCTCGTTCACGCGATTCTCGTTGCCGCGCCCGCTACCCTGCAACAGCTGAAGATAGTCGACGACGATGAAGCCGATATCATGGCGACGCTTCAGACGGCGCGCGCGGGTCCGCAATGCCGCGATCGTCAGGCCCGGCGTATCGTCGATGAACAAAGGCAGTTCCTGAAGGTCACGGGCAGCGCGGGACAGATTCTGGAAATCCGCCCGGCTGATCTTGCCCATGCGCAGCGCTTCGCCCGAAATGCCCGACTGTTCGGCAAGAACACGGGTCGCCAGCTGGTCCGCCGACATTTCGAGCGAGAAGAAGGCCGTCTTGGCGCCCATATTCTTCTCCAGCGGAATGCCGTCGCCATGATCGCGCAGCCAGCGGGACGCGGCATTATAGGCGATGTTGGTCGCCAGCGATGTCTTCCCCATGCCCGGGCGCCCGGCCAGAATCATCAAGTCGGAATTGTGCAGACCACCGATCTTGGCATTCAGGCTGTTGATACCGGTGGTGATACCCGACACATGGCCGCCGCTGTTCAGCGCGCGCTCGGCCACCTGAACGGCGGCGGTCGAGGCGGTCAGGAAGCTCTTGACCGATCCTGTCTCGCCCTCGCCCTCCGACACCTTGTAGAGTGCGACTTCGGCCGCCTCAATCTGTTCGCGCGGGTTGACCTCTTCACTCGTATCGAGCGCATTTTCAACCAGTTCCCGCCCGACACTGACAAGCTGTCGCAGCAGAGCAAGGTCGTAAATCTGGCTGGCGAAATCGCGCGCACCGATCAGCGCCGCGCCATTGCCGGTGAGTTGCGCCAGATAGGCAGGACCGCCCAGCTCCTTGAGCGCCGGGTCCTGCTCCAGCATCGGCCGCAGCGTTACCGGATTGGCGACCATATCCTTGTCCAGCAGCCGCATGATCGCGTCATAGATGCGGCCGTGCAGCGGCTCGAAATAATGTTCGGATTTCAGCTTGAGCTGCACATCCTCGGCAATGCGATTGTCGATCATGATCGCGCCCAGCAGCGCGGCCTCCGCTTCGACATTGCGCGGCAGTTCGGTTCCGCCCGTTTCGGCGGGGTTGATTTTCAGCAGTTCGACCATCCGCTCTCTTTCCTCTCCCGACCGGACATGCGCAAGGGGCCAGAACCACGCATCTGTGGATAAGTCCCGCTTGCATTTCGGCGCGCCTCGCCGCACTGACTGTTCGCTTGCATATGGCCGATCCGCGCATCATAGACATCCAACTGGACCAGCGCACGATCCTGTGGCGCAACGCCGACGTGGAGCAGGAACGCCGCATCGCGATTTTCGACCTGCTGGAAGATAATCACTTCGCGCCACAGCGCGACCATGCCGACGGCTATGCCGGCCCCTACAAGGTAATGCTGCGCGTCGAGGAAGGCCGGCTGGTGATAGAGATCAACCGGGAGGATGACAGCCCGCTGGAGGCGATCATCCTGGGTCTGGGCCGGTTCCGCCGCCCGATCCGTGACTATTTCGCCATTTGCGACAGCTATTATCAGGCGATCAGCAACGCCTCCCCGCAACAGATCGAGACGGTCGACATGGCCCGCCGCGCCATCCACAATGATGCGGCGGAGGTGCTGAAGGAGCGACTGGAGGGGAAGATCGAGGTCGATTTCGATACGGCGCGGCGGCTGTTCACGCTGATCTGCGTGCTGCATATCAAGGGGTAAGACGATCAGGGTTGTGACTTTGGGGGGCCTGCTGTTCCGGATTGGGGCAGGACTGGCGGTGGTCGCGGCGCTGGCTCTGGCGCTGTGGCTCTATGCCCGCGGCTGGGCGCCGAGCCGGGACCAATATCCGGTGCAGGGCGTCACCATCTCGTCGGACAACGGCTCGGTCGAATGGGGCACGCTGGCTGCGCAGGGGGCGGACCTGGCCTACCTGCGCGCGGCGGATGCCAGTGGCAGGCGCGATCCGGCCTTCGCCGCCAATTTGCGCGGCGCGCGCGCGGCGGGGATGCGTTATGGCGCCCTGATCGAATTCAGCCTGTGCCGTCAGCCAAGCGATCAGGCAACCAGCTTCATGACCACGGTGCCGCGTGACAATGCCGCCCTGCCCCCGGTCATACGGTTGAGCTTCACACCGGGATGCAAGGCACGCCCCGGCCGCGATCAATTGCTGTCCGACCTCAACACGCTGATCAATCTGGTGGAGAGCCATGCGGGCAAGCCGGCCCTGCTCAACGTCAGCGAGGATTTCGACAAAGCCTATGATATCGGCTCCGGCATCAACCGAACGCTGTGGCTGGACGGCAATTTCTTCCCGCCCGATTATGCGACCAAGCCGTGGGTGATGTGGACAGCCAGCGACATGCGGCATATCGACGGCGTCGATGGTCCGGTCCGATGGAATGTGGTGGCGCCCTGATGCAAGATGAACAGCAAGTTGGACAGTTGATCGCCGCCGCACGCGCCGCGATGGCCAACGCCCATGCCCCCTATAGCCGCTTTGCCGTGGGGGCGGCGGTACGGCTGACCGACGGCAGCATCGTTACCGGCTGCAACTTCGAAAATGCCAGCTATGGCCTCTCGCTCTGCGCCGAAACGGTTGCGCTGGCGACCGTCAATGCGCAGGGCCGCTTCGCCGATGTGGCGGAAATCGCGGTGGTGGGCGGTGCGATGGATGCCGCCGAAGAGGCGCTCGTCACCCCCTGCGGCCGATGCCGCCAGATCATGAACGAGGCGGAACAGATGGCCGGGCGGACGCTCGCCATCTATTGCGCCACGCCCAGCGGCGACCGTGTGCTCGACCTGCGCGTCGCCGATCTTCTTCCCCATGCCTTTGGTCCCAGAGATCTGGGCATCCTGTAACGGCGAGTATCCATGGGTTGGTTTGAGCGACTATTCTCCTTCTGGCGAACCGGACCTACAGCCAAAACAACCGATCTTCCGCAAAGCATGGATGTCATCCGTCGCATGAAAGAAGCCGCTTTGCCGTGCGTCCTATTCGAGAGCGGGCATAAATCCCTGACCAAGTTGGGCGGCTGGCCAGACCTGCCAGACAATCTGGAATGGCCCTACTGGAAGGGCCGCCCCCTTGCCTTTCTGGCCCAGATTGACTTGGCTCAAGCCAAAGGTGCGGGCGCTCCGGAGTGGCTGCCAGGTGATGGCATGCTATTCTTTTTCTACGATGCCGACCAATCAACCTGGGGTTTTGATCCCGCAGATAGGGGCAGTTGGGCCGTTCTCCATGGGCCTTTCAATCCCCAGGCTGTCGCTCGCCCCCAAAGCATCGAACCATTTTCGGAAGTAGGGTTTCGCCTCCGCAACGGCGTCAGCCTGCCTTCTCCTGAACGGTTGGGCATGGACTACATGTCTCTTTCAGAAGAAGAATGGGAGGCCGTTGAAAAGGCACAGGCCGAGTTTTCACCCGCGCATCAACTGGGTGGTCACCCGCATTCCATCCAGAATGATAGCATGGAACTTGAATGCCAGTTGGCGTCCAATGGTATCTATATTGGCACGCCTGAAGGTTATCATGCACCGGCGGCCAAGGCGCTTGAGAGCGGCGCGGTCGATTGGCATCTGCTGCTTCAGCTCGACAGTGATGATGATGCCGACATGATGTGGGGCGATTACGGCCGTCTCTATTTCTGGATCAAACGTCAGGATGCGGAACAACGGGACTTCACAAAGGCATGGATGATCCTGCAATGCACCTGACCTTTGAGGCATCTGCTTGACTCCCTTTCCCCCTCATCCCATGCGGCAGAAATATGGCTATTCTTTCCGACAAATGGATTCGCGAACAGGCACAGACGACCGGCATGATCGAGCCGTTCGTGGAGAGCCAGCGGCGTGAAGGGTGCATCAGCTACGGCCTGTCCTCCTATGGCTATGACGCGCGGGTGGCGGACGAGTTCAAGATTTTCACCAATGTCGACAGCACGATCGTCGACCCCAAGGATTTCGATCCCAAGAATTTCGTCGATCGCAAGACCGACTGCTGCATCATCCCGCCCAACAGCTTCGCGCTGGCCCGCACGGTCGAATATTTCCGGGTGCCGCGTGACGTACTGGTCATCTGCCTTGGCAAGTCGACCTATGCCCGCTGCGGCATCATCGTGAACGTCACGCCGCTGGAGCCGGGCTGGGAAGGCCATGTAACGCTGGAATTTTCCAACACCACGCCGCTGCCCGCCAAAATCTATGCCAATGAAGGCGCCTGCCAGTTCCTGTTCCTCCAGGGTAATGAACCGTGCGAAGTCAGCTATGCCGACCGCGCGGGCAAATATATGGGGCAGCAAGGGGTGACACTCCCCCGCCTGTGATGCGACACTGGGCGCCATGACCTTCTGGCGCATCGGCAAGCAGCGGGACGCAGAGTCCATCGATCGTCCGCCCCCCAGCCTGGGCGCGGACAGGCGTGTCTATGCGATCGGCGACGTGCATGGACGGCTGGATCTGCTGGAGGAATTGCTGCGCCTGATCGCGCTGGACGATCGGGCGCGCGGGCCGATGGCGCCGCATCTGATCCTGCTGGGCGATCTGATCGATCGCGGCCCTGCGTCGCGGGAGATCGTGGAGCGGGTAATGCGGCTGACGGCGGACGGTGACGCCGTACGATGCGTCAAGGGCAATCATGAGGAGCTGTTCATCCTTGCCGCGCGCGGCGACGTGCGCATCCTGCCCACCTTTCGCCGGGCCGGCGGCGCGCAAACGTTGGCCAGCTATGGCTTGGCGCCATTGTTGTTCGACACCATGACCGATGGCGATCTGGCAAGCTGGATGCTGAACCATGTGCCGCGCGATCATGTCGATTTTCTCGACGCCCTGCCCGACAGCGTGGCGATCGGCGATTATCTGTTCGTCCATGCCGGTATCCGGCCGGGCGTGCCGATCGCGCAACAGCAAGGGGCCGACCTGCGCTGGGTCCGTCGCCTCTTTCTGGATCATGAGGGGATGCATCCGATGATGATTGTGCACGGCCACAGCATTTCGCCGGAGGTTGATGATCGCCCCAACCGCATCGGCATCGACACCGGGGCCTATTTTTCCGGTCGCTTGACCGCCATCGGCCTGCAAGGCCCGGACCGCTGGTTTTTGCAAACCGGCGCCTGAATCCACCGCAACGCAGCATCACTGTCAGGCCGCATCATCACGTCTGCCTGCGACTATTTCTCATACTCTTATCAGCAGTATTTTATGTCTCAAAGATGACATATGAAGTAGCGGAATGTCGCAATTGCTTCGTCTGGGGTAATTGAGCGGCTTGAGCGCCGCTAGATCAGGGGAACTGACAATGCGTATACGCCACGTCATGGTGGGGACTGCCCTCGCCATCTGCCTTGCCTCGCCCACTCAACTTTTCGCAGCTGCAAAAACCGATGCAGCAATGAGCCAGCGGCACAAGTTCGACATTGCGGTTCAGCCCCTGAGCGGCGCGCTACGCCAGCTTTCCACCCAGTCTGGCGTGCGCATCCTCTTTCCCTATGACGAGGTTGCCACGGTCCGCAGCCGCAGCATACAAGGATGGATGTCGACCCAGGCCGCACTCGATCGACTACTTGCTGGCACCGATCTCAAATCTTCGGAAGCAGGCGTAGGCGTCATCGCCCTCGCCGGCCCTCCCAACCGCAGCGCAGCGCGCCGTGGCCCTTTGGCCCTGCAATTCGCGCAGGCCAGCCTGCCCGGCGCAGCCAGTGAAAGCCTGGCGATGGCGCCGGCCCCCGAACCGGTAGAAGACGCCACCCCGATCATCGTCACCGGCACCCGCACCACCACCCGTACCGTGGCGGAGAGCCTTGCGCCGATCGACGTGCTGGGCGCAAAAGATCTGGAAACGAGCGGCAAGCAGTCGGTGCGCGACCTGCTCGGCACATTGGTCCCATCGATCAACGTGTCGAACAATGGCGCTGGCGCGAGCTGGGCCGTGCGCACCCTGTCGCTGCGCGGCCTGGGCGGTGATCAGTTGCTGGTGCTGGTGAACGGCAAGCGCCGCCACAATACCGCCACCCTGTTCATCAACGGTAGCGTGCAGAACGGCCAGTCGCCGCCGGACCTGGACCTGATCGCCGGCAATGCGATCCAGCGGATCGAAGTGCTGCGCGACGGCGCGTCGGCGCAATATGGGTCCGACGCGATCGCCGGCGTGGTCAATATCATCCTGAAGAATGACACCTCTGGCGGCGCGGCGTTGACCATGGGCAGCACGGCCGACAATGGCGGATGGCAGGCCCGCTGGCAGATCGACAATGGCTTCGCGCTGGGCCAGGATGGCGGCTACATCCACCTGTCTGGCGACGGCGTGCTTCAGGAGAATACGATCGTCAAGAGCAGCCCGATCACCGGGCAATTCTATCCGACCGGAGATCCGCGCAACGCCAATCCGGATCGCATCCGCGCCAAATATGGCCAGCCGCAGGTCATCGGCGGCAATTTCGGCTATGATGCCATGCTGCCGGTGGGCGACAGTCTGGAACTCTATAGTTTCGGCACCTATTCCAAGCGTCATGCGGCTGGCTGGCTGACCTATCGCACGCCGCAAGCAGCCAACAACATCATCTCCATTTATCCCGAAGGCTATATCCCGCGCATCCATGTCTATGACGAGGATTTCCAGTTCGCTGGCGGCCTGCGCGGCGAAGTGGGCGGCGGCGTGCATTTCGACCTGAGCACCAGCTATGGGCAGGACGAGGTCAAATATTCCCAAACAACATCGCTCAACCCGTCACTTGGCACGGCAAGCCCGACCCATTTCTACCTCGGCAAGCTCCGCTTTGACGAATGGGTCAGCAATCTGGACCTCAGCAAGGAGTTCGACATCGGCCTGGCCGGGCCGCTCTCGGTCGCGGTGGGCGGCGAGTATAAGAAGAACAAGTTCGTCATCAGCCCCGGCGATTCTGTTTCCTACGAGAATGGCGGCTATATTTTCCCCGTCGGCGGCTGGCGCGGCGGCACCTATGCCAGCGGCATCGGATCGCAGGGCGTCATCGGCTTTACCCCCGAAGGATCGGGCAGCTGGAGCCGCGACAACTGGAGCGCCTACGCCAATATCGAGGGCAAGATCGTCGAGGGCGTCGAATTCGGCCTGGCCGGACGGCATGAGGATTATTCCGATTTCGGCACCACCGATACCGGCAAGGCTTCACTGCGCATAGAACCGGTCAGGGGCATAGCGATCCGCGGAACGGCCAGCACAGGCTTCCGGGCACCCACGCTCCAGCAACAGCATTATAACTCGTCCAGCACGATCGGCGTGGTCATCGACGGCGTCAGCCAGTTGCGCCCGGTGGTCGCGCTGCCGGTCGACAGCGCAGCGGCGCGGGCGCTTGGCGCCGTTCCGCTCAGGCCCGAAAAATCGACCAACTTCTCGGCCGGGCTTGTTCTGACCCCCCTGCCCAACTTCAACCTCACGGTCGATGCCTATCAGGTCAAGGTCAAGGACCGCATTCTGCTCAGCGGTACGCTATCGGGCACGACGGTCGTCAATATTCTGAACGCCAACGGCTATGCCGGCAATTTTGGTGCGCTCATCTTCTCGAACGCAGCCGATACGCGGACTCGCGGCCTGGATATCGTCGCCACCCATCGCGCCAATCTGGGCGGCCTTGGCAATTTGACGAGTTCGCTGTCGGCCAATTTCAACAAGACCGTCTTCACTCATATCGATCCTCCGCCAACGGGTGGCAGCGGCGTCTCCTTCGTCGCACGCGACCGGCAGGGCGATCTGAGCGAAGGCACGCCGCGTAACAAGTTCATCGCCAATTTCCTGTGGGAAACCGGCGATTTCAATGCCAATCTGCGCGCCACCCGCTTTGGCAAGGTGACGCAGCGCGCAGCGGCGACCGTGCTGCACACGGCGGACTGGGTGTCCTGCACGGCGGGAAGCACCGGTTGCACGTCAGGCTATGCCGACGAAAAGCTGAAGCCCAAGACCATATTCGACCTGGAACTGGGGTATAAGCTGGCCAAGGGCGTGAAACTGTCGGTTGGCGCCAACAACCTGCTCAACACCTATCCCAACAAGCTGAAGCCGGTGAACCGGCTGGCGGGTAGCCTTTACAATGCCTATGCACCCTACGGCATCAGCGGCGGCTTCTATTATGGCCGGTTCAATCTGGAATTCTGACGGCATTATGGATCAGGCGCAGAGCAATCCGCGCCTGACAAAATCGTAAAAAGGGATGAGGCCGGCGGGATATCCCGTCGGCCTTTTTCCTATCGTCAGACGGCCGCGTTGACCATCGCGCGGGCGCGATCCGTCGCCGATCGCGTGTCACCGGCCAGCTTCTTGACCTCCGCCGCGACCACGGCAAATCCGCGTCCGGCCTCGCCTGCGCGGGCCGCTTCGATCGTGGCGTTGAGCGCGAGCAGGTTGGTCTGGTTCGCGATCAGGCCGATGCCGTCGACGATTTCGACCAGCCCATCGACCATGGTCTTGAGTTCCGCCCGCAATGTCTTGGACGGGGTTGTGTCGGTCGCGATCTTCAGTATGCGCTGCACCCGCCCTTCGGCGTCGAATACGGGATTATAGGTCGCCTGTAACCAGACTTCACGACCATCGCGACCCAGTCGCCGATATTCGCCCGCATCGAAGTCGCCCATGCCCAGCTTGCGCCAGAATTCGGAATAGGTGTGACTGCGCGCATGCGCTTCGTCACAGAATATCCGGTGATGCCGCCCGACGACCTCATCCAAGCGATAGCCCATGACGTCCAGGAACAGATCATTAGCCCACAGGATGATGCCCGTGGGATCGAATTCGATCACCGCCTGCGAACGGCAGATCGCATGCCACGCAGCTTCCAGACTGTGATGTGCGGCTTGGCCCATGAACGAATTGGCTCCTTTGCCATGGGAATAGCGCGCTAGTGGTAAACGGGCCTTTAAAAGCATTTTTGTATTTTGCGTATTTGCGCCGAAACGCAGGATACGGAAAAGGCCGACATCCTTGCGGACTGCCGGCCTTTCCACCCCCTCGAAAGTCTGTGCGGATCAGGCGACCTTGGCCTGTTCCTCCAAGATATCGTCCGGATCGCGCAGCACATAGCCACGGCCCCAGACGGTTTCGATATAATTGTCGCCGCTGCAAGCCAGCGCCAGCTTCTTGCGCAGCTTGCAGATGAACACGTCGATGATCTTGAGTTCCGGCTCGTCCATCCCGCCATAAAGATGGTTCAGGAACATTTCCTTGGTCAGCGTCGTGCCCTTGCGGAGCGACAGCAGCTCCAGCATCGCATATTCCTTGCCGGTCAAGTGCACGCGGTTGCCGTCCACTTCCACCGTCTTGGCGTCCAGATTGACCGACAGCTTGCCGGTGCGGATAACCGACTGGCTATGCCCCTTGGACCGGCGCACCACGGCGTGAATACGCGCAATCAGTTCCTCGCGATGGAACGGCTTGGTCACATAGTCATCGGCGCCGAAGCCGAAGGAGCGGACCTTGCTATCCATCTCGCTGATGCCCGACAGGATCAGGACCGGCGTCTGCACCTTGGCCGCGCGCAGCTTCTTGAGCACGTCATAGCCGTGCATGTCCGGCAGGTTCAGGTCCAGACAGATGATGTCATAATCATAGAGCTTACCCAGATCGAGGCCTTCCTCGCCCAGATCGGTCGTATAGACATTGAACCCCTCGGTCGTGAGCATCAGCTCGATCGCCTTGGCCGTGGTCGGTTCGTCCTCAATCAGCAGCACGCGCATGTGAAGCCCCTTTGTGTCGCAGGTCCCGTTCACCCCACCAGAACGGCTTCTGCTCCAATTCATTAACCAAAAAACTTCTGAAGGACAAAGGTTAATTTTTTGCTAACCGGCAGAAATCCACGAGTCGCGGCAAAACGAATCTATTTACAAAGAGTTGAAGCCGAAACGCCCTACCCGGAGTCAAGCTGGATTCACCTGCGAAACGAAAGGTTCGCACGACCATTCAGCATGGTCGGCACGCCGCACCGATCAACCCTTTTCAGCCAGGTTGACGAGTTGGGTTAACAGCCATGATGCTTCGTCAGGAAGTCCAGCAGCGCGTCGACCCGCGCAGGGCGCAGGCGCGATGGCGGGGTGACGAGGTGCAGACCGAAGGGCGCTGGACGCCAGTCGACCAGCACCTCCTCCACCTCGCCCTTCGCCAGCGCGTCGCCGATGATGAAATCGGGCAGGCGCGCGATGCCGACCCCCAGCCGCAGCGCAGGCAGCATCGCTTCCCCGCTGTTTACCGTGATGCGGCTGCGCACCTGCACCACGACATTTTGCTGCCCCGGCCCGGAAAAGCGCCAGACGTCCGGCGTGGCGACGTTGGAATAGCAAAGGCAATCATGCGTGCCGAGATCGGACGGGTGCTGCGGCCGCCCCCGTGCATCGAGATAGGCCGGGGCGGCGATGGTGTGCATGGTGACATCGGCCAGCCGACGCGCGCGGAGCGAACTGTCGGGCATGTCGGCGATGCGGATGGTGGCGTCCAGCCCCATCTCCACAATATCGATCTTCGCGTCTGACAGATGCAGGTCGACATCGACCAGCGGATGTTCTTTCGTGAACTGCGCGATCAGCGGCGCGACCCTGAGCAGGCCGAAGGTCATCGGCGCACCCAGCCGCACCACGCCGGACAGGTCCGCCGTCTCGTCCCGCGCGGCCTCTTCCGCCGCCTGCCCTTCGACCAATATGCGCTGGGCATGGTCGGCCAAGCGCTTGCCGCTTTCGGTCAGCGCCAGACGGCGGCTGGTGCGGTTGAACAGGCTGGTGTCCAGATGCTCCTCCAGCCGGGTCACGGCCTTCGACACGGTCGCCTTGGACACGCTCAAAGCCTTGGCCGCATCGGTGAAGCTGCGATGTTCCACCACGGCGGCGAACATCGCCCATGCCTCAAAGTCAGGTAGTCGCATTGGGGAAACAATCCGTTTCAAAGCTGCCGGTTTAAGAAACGACACTGATGGCTAGATTGGCGGAAAGCAAGCGGAAGCCTCTGCCTCCGCAACGAAAGGCAATATGTATGTCCACGACCACCACGAGCCGCATCGAGCGCCGCCCGTTCGCGTCGCTGGGCCATGCCGACCATGGCTGGCTCAACGCACGCCACCATTTTTCCTTCGCCGATTATTATGATGAAGAACGCATGCACTGGGGCGCGATCCGGGTGTGGAACGATGACGAAATCGGTCCGCGTTCAGGCTTTCCGCCACACCCGCACAGCGACATGGAAATCATCACCTATGTCCGCACCGGCGCGATCACCCATCAGGACAGTCTGGGCAACAAGGGCCGGACTGAAGCGGGCGACGTTCAGGTCATGTCGGCCGGCACCGGCATCCGCCACGCCGAATATAATCTGGAGGATGAAACCACCACCCTGTTCCAGATATGGGTCATCCCCCGCGCGCGCGGCGGCCAGCCCAGTTGGGGCGCCAAGCCTTTCCCGAAAGGCGATCGTTCCGGCAAGCTGGTCGTCCTGGCGAGCGGTTATGATGATGACAGGGAAGCACTGCGTATCCGCGCCGACGCCCGCCTGCTGGGCGGCACGATCCGGGCGGGCGAGAGCGTGACCTATGACAGCGGCGAAGGACGCCATCTCTATCTCGTCCCGGCGACCGGCCGGATCGAGATTGACGGCCAGCCCTTCGAAGCGCGCGACGGCGCAGCCATCATCGGCGGCGCACCCATAACCATCACCGCGATCGAGGATGCCGAGATCGTTCTGGTGGATAGCATCTGACCCCCTCGGCCCGTCCAACCCCCTCCCCGGACGGGCCCGGCCGCTCGCATCCCCTCATGTGAGCGGCCATCCCTTTCCCCCCTCCCGCAAAAAACGGAGACGCATCATGGCTAAGGTTCTGGTTCTCTATTATTCCTCCTACGGTCATATCGAGACGATGGCGAAGGCCGTGGCCGAAGGCGCCGCGGCTGCCGGCGCGACCGTCGATATCAAACGCGTGCCTGAAACCGCGCCGCTCGAAGTCGCGAAGGCCGCGCATTTCAAGCTGGATCAGGAAGCACCGATCGCCACCGTCGCGGACCTCGCCGACTATGACGCCATCATCGTGGGCACCGGCACGCGCTTTGGCCGCATGTCGAGCCAGTTGGCGGCCTTCCTCGATCAGGCCGGTGGCCTGTGGGCGCGCGGCGCGCTGAATGGCAAGGTCGGCGGCGCCTTCACCTCAACCGCCTCGCAGCATGGCGGGCAGGAAGTCACGCTCTTCTCGATCATCACCAACCTGCTGCATTTCGGCATGACCATCGTCGGCCTCGACTATGGCTTTGCGGGGCAGATGGGCGTTGACAAGGTGCGCGGCGGATCGCCCTATGGCGCCACCACGCTGGCCGATGGCGACGGCAGCCGCCAGCCGAGCGAGGAAGAACTGGACGGCGCCCGCTATCAGGGTCGTCGCATCGCAGAAACTGCGATCAAGCTGCACGGTTGATCGCATTGGACGACGTCTAATAGTCGCAGCGTGACGAAGAGCCCTTGGGTCGCATCAAGGCTTGGAGGAACGCAGCAAGGGCTGGCGCATCGGGACTATGCGCCAGCCCTTTTTATTTGCATGGATCAGGGATGGCGGCGCGAGGCGCGCTGAGAGTCTGTTTGAAAAATGCGCGGAAGAGCGCATTTTCGATGCCGCGCCAAAGGCGCCCTATCCCAGCGTCTTGGGCGTGACCCAGACTTCGACCGGGGTGATGAATTTCCCCGGCGCCGGTTTCCCGACGACGACGCGGTCGGCTGTCACCAACTCCCCATTTTCAAGGTTCAGCGACACCCAGGGTTTGGGCATGCGCTCGAACTTCATTTTCTGGATGGGCTGGCCGGTGGCCGTGTTCATGATGGTTGCAATGACTGACATAGGGCGCGGCGGGTAGCCGCCGCCCGCGCCCCCTGTCCAGAGCGTCGAGGATGTAAATTTTTTCCCTGCGCCAAAAAATAAGGCGGCCCCATGTCACATCCGCCGCACCTGTCTCGTCATGGTTGCAGAACTTGAGGAAAGGAACTGCATCATGACCGACAAGATCAATCCCTATGCCGCCGCGCCCCAGTTGATGAAGAGCTGGACCGCCCTCTCCGCCGCCATCGCCGACAGTCTGGAGCCGAGCCTGATCGAACTGGTGAAAATCCGTTCGTCGCAGATCAACGGCTGCGCCAATTGCATCAACATGCACACTTACGAAGCGCGCGCGAAGGGCGAGACGGAGCAGCGCATCTACCTGCTCACCGCCTGGCGCGAGGCGCCCTGCTATACCGACCGCGAGCGCGCGGCGCTGGCCTGGACCGAGGCGCTGACCGAAATTGCCAAGGGCCACACGCATGAAGCTGCGAAGGAAGCGCTCAACTGGGAATTTACCGAGGAAGAGCAGGTCAAGCTGACCCTGATGATCAACATCATCAACGGCTGGAACCGCATCGCCGTCGGCTTCAACCTCTGGTATGATATGCCGATGAAGGCGGCGGCCTGATGCAGCGGGGGACGCAGATGGACGCAGCCGAGAGTTTCGACCCGCTGCGTCCCCGGCTGATCCGGGTCGCCTATCGCATGCTGGGGTCGGTCGCCGATGCCGAGGATGTGGTGCAGGAAGCCTTCATTCGATGGATGGGCGTCGATCGCGGCGATATTCGTGAGCCCGAAGCCTTTCTCCGCCGCACGGTGACGCGCCTCTGCCTCGACCAGCTCAAATCGGCGAGGGTGCAGCGCGAAACCTATGTCGGGCCTTGGCTGCCCGAACCGCTGGTCGAGGAAGAGGATGCGCAGGAGGACGTGACCCTGCCGCTGATGCTGGCGCTGGAACGGCTCTCTCCGCTGGAGCGCGCCGCCTTCCTGCTGCACGATGTTTTCGGGCTAGGCTTTGGGGAAGTCGCCGCCACCGTCGGCCGCGACGCGGCTGCCTGCCGCCAGTTGGCCGCCCGCGCCCGCAGCCATGTCCGCGATGCCCGGCCCCGCTATCAGGTGGAAAAGACGCGCGGCATGGAAATTGCCGGCGCCTTCTTCGCCGCCTCCCGCAGTGGTGACATGAGCGCACTGGGCGCGCTGCTGGCCGCCGATGTGAGCCTTCATAGCGATGGCGGCGGCAAGCGCCCGGCCGCGATCCGTCCGGCGATCGGCTATGGTCAGGTCATGCAGGTGCACAAGGCGCTGGCCGTGCTGTTCGGCAAATATGGATCGACGCTGCTGCGCACCTGCATCATCAACGGCCTGCCCGGCTTCGTCACCCGCGAGGCCGATGGCGAGGTGCAGACCACCGCGCTCGATATCGAGGACGGCAAGGTCAAGGCGATCTACATCATGCGCAACCCCGACAAGCTGCGACATCTGCATTGACGGTTTGGAGCGGGAGTATTTGCCCTAAAGCGACAAAAGAGCCGCAAAATGCGCGTGATTTTGTCATCTTATGTCGCCTTTCATGAGAGCGACGCGGTGGGCATTTACGATGGAAAGAACTGGGGATGAGTAGCCCCTAGATTTCTGGACGCCTTCTATTCTAATTTTGAGGACAGGAGGGGACGATGGGGAAGCCCAATTTCAGTGATGAGTTCAAGGCT
>NZ_FOGE01000067.1 GCF_900111125.1 Sphingobium sp. YR768 | reverse complement strand
TCGCTCAAGAAGGCGTGGAGGCCTTCCTCGGCAAGTAAGATGCCAAATCCCCCAGCAAACCGTCAGTAGCCGCGGTCCTCACCGGATGCGTACCTATGAAACGTAGCGCTGCAGCAAGATCTTGCTCCGGAAGATTGTAGATCTTGGGTACATCTTGTGCTTGAGCATAACATGTAGGAGCACATAGATAGAGTGCAGCGCTGCCAAAGAGCGCTATCTTTCCGATAGCCATAAGTCTTCCCCCTTCTCATATCGCCCCTTTTGGGGGTTCAATAAGGAAGACGCAGGGGGATTGATCTAAAGCTGCGGCTATAAGATATTTCTATGCGTTCAATGTTCAGCGAATATCCAGTCTCTGCATGGAGGCAATTTCTGCAATGAAGGCTGGTTGTACATCGACGCTTTGAGCAATATCGCGCCAGCGCCTGACAGCCTGCGTCACTTGTGCGAGCATGTCGCGAACGGCTCGTCTTGAGATGCCGGCGACAGCGCCACCTGTTTCCAGATCCTCCAGCGTGAAGCGGTCGCGTTTGCCTGCAAGTGACATCTGATGCTGGTTCGTCCAGCTCCCCGATGCATTATATTGATAGCTGATGTCATAGGCTGGCGCGAGCCGCCATTGCCCTGACCGGTCCATCAGGAAGGCGATATTCTTGACATGGTCGTCCTGATTGCGCCCCACGATATTGAAAAGCGCGCGGCGGAATTGCTGGTCCAGCACATCCTGCCCCAGGCCCAGCTGGCGGATGACGGTAAAGGCCTGCTCATAGCTGTTGGCGCCGGGCTGATTGAAATCGAGATGGGCCATGGCGGCGAGCGACTGCATGTGCAGCTTGTCACCATCCTCGAGCCGGTCGAAGCGCCGGGTCATGAAGTGGCGTCGCGGCCCTTCCTCGAACAGGCGACACTCGGCCATATCGATGCCGGCCTGGGTGGCCATCAGATAATAGGCATATTCGATCGCGCCATATCCCTGAGGATCGGCAAGCTCGCGATCCTTGTTGTTGGCAACGCCGTCAAACTTCATGAGCCAATATTGAAAGCCTGCAGGCGCTGTGACCTGGCCTGAGCGGACTTCGTTGCTCTGGGGGTTCCAGGCGACGATTGCCTTGGCGCGGGCGCCGCCCGCCGATGTGCCTACGCGTAATATCTCGCGCAGCGCCTCGGCCCGGTTGGAGCCGGCAAAGGTAACGGTAAGTTCGGACCGGTGGACGAGGACTTCTGAAGCGAGGCGGACCAGTTCGCTGATCTCGATCATCTCTGCATTGCTGGACGCTGGGCCATGGGCCGGCGTGAACTCGAGCGCGCCCATGCCCCGGGTGCCGGTATAGCAGAGCCGTTCCACCGCATTGAAGTCGGCGCCGGTGCGCCCCTGGGTTGCAAGCCACGCATCGATCAGCGCAACGCCATATTTGTCAGGGAGCGCGTCAGCGAGCATGCCGGGCAGGCCGTGAAAACTCTCGGCCGCCAGTGCGGGAAAGCGATAAACCTGTCCGCCCAGAGGCATGACGAGCGGTGACAGCTGAATGCCGCTGCGCTGGAAATCGGGATCATATTCGAAGCTGGCGAACCGCTCCCCCGCAGGGAGTGTGACGGCGCCGATCCGGCTGCCCCAGAGCGATACAGTGGCGGTGGTCATTTGCGATCGCCCCAGACCCAGCCCGAGGTGGCGGGTAAGGCGTCGCGCTTCTTGTAGGACCGCTTGCGTGTTTCAGCCCTGGCTCCGGCGAGTTGAATGGGCCTGATGCTGGTTTCCGGGATGAGATGGTCGAGATTTTCGGTGAGCTTCATGGCGCGAAGGATGCGCAGCAGCTTGTCGAGCTGTACCGAATTGCCCGCCTCGAAGCGTTCGATCGTCCGCTGCGATACGCCGGCATCCGTGGCGAGTTCTGCCTGGGTACGATTGAGGCCCACGCGATATTGTTGCGCGCGGGCACCCAGCTCTTCGAGCATGCTGATTTCAGGCATAGCCGGGACGATTTTCATAAATCGCCATATATGACGATTTATGCCATATTTCAACTATAATCCGTCAAATATGACGATTTATGAAGTTATCGACAGTATGAGCATATATCGCCAATATTGACGGAATATGCAATTTATAAGGAAATAATTCGCCATTTTCGGCGACTTGTTTAGGTCGACGCGATCATGCAGGTCAATAGCCGGGCTGATTGGTCGCGGCGGCTTTGCCAGCCTGTTGGATCACGAAGAGCAGATCCGTGCGGATCTTATCGAACACGGCGCTGAAAAGCGGGTCATGTTCGCTCATCAACCCGAGCAGGGTTTCCCGTACCTTTACGCCGTTGACCGTAGCAATCAGGGCTGCATCATCGTCGCTAAACCAGAAGAAAGTAAGCGGCGCATCATCGGCCTGCGCCTGGGCCCGCGTGCAGATAGTCTCACAAAAAACAGGTTCGATGCCATGGGCCTTATGGAGAAGATGCATGGTCTGCTGCGCGAAAAGCTGGATCAGCTCTGTCTCGCTATGATCGGCGAGGTGCCGCTTGTCCTTGCGCCGCATCCAGCTGACTAGGCCCATCTGTCTTCCTGTTCTCTGTGAGGCGGAGGCGTCACGGCACGCGGCTAGGCAGCGTCTTTGAGGATCAACCTGTTCTTTTGCGACCGGTCGATGGACAGATCGAGAAAGGCGGCCAGTGCCTGGGCCACCCGGTCTATGTTACGAATGTCGATATCGGCGAAGATTTCGCGGTTGCCAAGGGCGGGGTCGGCCAGTTCGATCTTGGTCTCGCTATAGCTGTTGGCTTCGGCGATGACGTCATGGATCGGAACATTGTCGAAACTCTTCACGCCATCCACCCATTGCTGTTCGGACCTGGGAACAGCAATGACAGAGACGGGGGACCCCTGTCCAGCCGCGAAGCTGAGAAGCTTTCCGGGAGGCAGGAGGAGGGCGCTGGACTGATCGCTGGGCAGGGCGCGGCTGAACTCTATCGCAAGCGTGCCCACGATCGGGTTGATGCGGATCGTGTCGCGAACCATGACATCGAAACTACCCCCATCGCTGCGCAGGCTGGTGCCCGCACCATGAACGATGAAGGGTCTTCCATCATCACGAGGGACGAAAAATCGGGCGCGCCCGCGTTTGATGGCGACGCTGCGGCGCTCGGCGGTCATGCTGACCAGCAGCAATGTGTCGGTGTCGAGCAGGACAGATGTGCCATCAGCCAGATGTTCGGTGCGAACCTCGCCGACCCGCGTCTCGAGCGGTATCTGCGCAGCGCTTTGGGGAATGAGTAAGGGCGCGGTGTCGGCTGTACGCCAGAACAGGCCGGCAGCGACGATGAGGCCAAGCGCAAGCGACGCGGCGAGCAGCATGGGCGAGCGGATCCGGCGCGCAGGCGAAGCTGCCGCCTGCGATGCTGCCTCCAGAGGGCGAGAGCGCATGCCAAGTTGACCCGCGGCGCTGCCTGCTCTCATGACGGCCTCGGTAGATTTCAGATAGCGCGCCTTGCGCGCAGGATCCTGTGCGACCCAGACGGAGAAAGCGGCCTGATGCGGGCCCAACTGATCAACTGCCAGCGGGTCGGGAACATGCTGTCCGTCGGCGCAGATCATCATCGCCCACTGATCGGCCTGCTCTTCTTCAGTGGCTTCAGGATCGACGCCCATCTCGGTCATGCCTGTCTCAGCCATGCCTACCTCAGTCATGCCCGTCTTAGTCATGCTCGGCCTCGCGATGGGCGTTCACGTGGCGGATGGCTTTGAGCATCTGTTTCTGCACCACCCAGAGCGGCACATTGAGCGCTGCTGCAATCTCGACATAGGTCTCGCCCTCGACCCGGTTGCGCAGGAAGATGTCGAGGGTGTCGGGGTTTAGCTGTTCGAGAATGGCTTTCCAGCGTTCCAGCTCCTGCCGCATCTGTATCTCGCGATGCGTGTCGTCGGGTGCGACCAGCGTGACATTCTCGTCGAGCAGGCCGGAGCGCTGGGAAAGCAGAGTCGAACCACGCGCGATGAAGTCGCGCAGCAGGTTTGTGGCGATGCGGGTGAGATAGGCTTGTGGGCTCGCAAGCGCCTGCACCGGCGCGGCGCGCACGAAGCGGGTGAAGCTTTCCTGGGCAAGCTCGTCGGCATCGGCCGGATTGCCGAGCTGGCGCGTGAAGAAGCGCATGAGGCGGGGCTTCTCCTTCTTGTAAAAATCCGGAAAGCGAAACGGTTCGCTGTCGGAATCCTTATGTCTGACCGGATCGCTTGAACGATCCTTCGCTTGGCTCTGGCTCATCTGTCGCACCTATGTCCATCTCGGGGCGACGGCCGTGAGCCGGATGTTCGAAACCTGTTCACCACAGGCGCATACGCCTTTACCGTTGCCGGCTGGACATGCGCGCATGCCACCCGGCCCCAGTGAAACTGTGACCGAGCTAATGGTGAAGGGGTTTCGACGCCCCACTTCCGGGCTTTCACCGGAAGCGGGGCCAGATTGCCGGAATGACCGGGGAGCGCAACCCTAAAGAGCGGATTTGTGACGTTTTTGCGAAGAGGATGAAAGGCGGCGGCGGAAAGAGGGCGGGCGGCTGCCCGCGTGCCGCGGGCACCGCGCTCCGCATGGGGATGGGGAGAGAAATGGTGGGCGAGACAGGAAGGGGTGATGCGGTTGAGGTTAACAATCCGTCGACAAATCCTTCGTCAGGGGCTGCATTTAACCGGGAGGAGGAGAGGGGGGATCGGAAGGAGTGGCCCGGAAGGGTCAATTCATGTCCGATCAGGAGTAGTTTCAATGGCCTTTCATCATGATGTCAGCCGCTGTCTGGCGAGTTTCATTGCCCGCATGCGAGGCAGGGCAGGGGACGATGTCTGCCTCGCCCTTATCGAACATTATCTGGAACAGCGCGACGGGAACGACGGCACGCGATGGGCGGCGGGGAGCGGTGGCGGCGCCGAGGACGCCAGAATCAAGGCTGCCGTCGCTACCATGCCACCGCTGACGCGCGCCATTCTCGTCCTTGTGGTGCGAAACAGGATGAGCGTTGCGGAAGTCTCTCGGCGCTTCGGCATGAACGAGGATCGGGTGTGCCGCCATTACAGGCTGGCAGTGGCGATCGTGCTGAAGCATCGCAAAGGCGAGAGCTTTGAGCGAGGGGCAGGGCCTTTGTGTCGCGATATTGTGGGTCGAAGGAAGACAAGGTGCGCGTTGATCCGGGCTGGCGACGCGCGATCCATCATGTCGGGCTGATTTTCCTCACTGCGGAACAAACTGGTCGTCCGGACGCTCTGGGAAATGGGGCCAAGGATGGATGATATGCTGCAGGCCCTGACACCCCTCAACCCCGATCGCCGCGAACATTCCCGACACTCTGTCGAGATGGCCTGCACGATTTTCTGGAAGGGGCTTTATGAATATGCCACCATCGAGAATATCTCGCTCTATGGCGCGCAATTGGCCGGGTTCGATTTTCCGCCGGTCGGTACTGCAATATCCATTCAGGTCGACCAGCTCGAATTTTGCGCGACCATCATCTGGTGCGGCGAGAATAGATGTGGCGTCCTGTTGGACCACGGGCTGGATCCTCGGGCTTTCATCCAGGACCATGCGGTTCGGCCTATTGCGACAGTATTGGCTGATCCGGCAGTGGTGACCGACATTCTGATCGAGCAGTACGCCTGATCAGCCGGTCGTTGCCGCGCCGCGTCCAGGGGGGCATCCCGGTCTATCTCTTTGCGAGAATATTTCTGCGTCTGTGAGGCATTCGCACCTGGACCCCTTCGGCTCCTATAGGTTGCCAGTCTCAATCCCGAGATTTGACTATGGCCAGCCAATTGACACGTTTGCGGCGCTTGCGAGCGCAACTTAATCTTCGCCAGGGCGCGACGGACCAGCTTTCTGACGATTTCGCTGGCGGGCCTTATGGCATGCCCGCTGGCAAGGCGGCAGGGCATCACAGGGTGGCAAAGATCAGGAGGCGCCTGCAAAGCGGGACCAGATGATTGTCGATGGCCTGGCCCATAACCCCGGCCGGGCGGGACGGAGGTTCATCCTGCCGGCAGAGCGCAGCGTTTCGTCATAATCAATGATCCGGTCACAGATGATGTGGATGAGCTTCGCCCTCTTGTTGCAGCCGCTCACGCGTGGTTCATGGAGGTCGGCATCGCCCGACGCCGGCAAATCTCGAACCGGGCGGATCTTGCTGAGGCTGGAACTCTATGTGTCTGCGGACGCTTGCATGAGATGGCCATCACTCCCCGCCAAAAAGGCGCGACAACCGCAAAACGACATCATGCGCCTGCCCGCGTTGAATTCCTGGATCGGATAGAGCCGTTCTTTGCGGGGAAGGACGTCATTGGGGGCCCATTGCTGCTCGCGACGCTCGCCGCGCTTCTCTTCACTAACAGTCCGTTGCGAGAAAATTATGAGCGGTTCTGGGACACGCAGCTTCACTTTGGATTCGGGCAGCGGTCGGTAAGCCATAGCCTCGCGGAATGGATCGACGATGCGCTGCTTCCGCTGTTCTTCATCATAATAGGCGCGGATGTGAAGCGGGAGCTTCTGCGCGGCGCCTTGTCTCAGTGGCGCACCGCCATTTTTCCGCTCGCCGGCGCCATCGGCGGTATGCTGGTTCCCGTCTTCTTCTTCTGGCTGATCGCGCGGGACAGTGACGCGATCACGGGCTGGGGCACGGTCATCGCCATGGATACCGCTTTTGGCCTGGCGCTGATTGGCCTGTTCGCTACACGTCTGCCGGATGGCGTACGCGCCTTGTTTCTTGCCTTTGCAGCGATCGATGACATCGGCGGGCTGCTTGTCATCGCTTCGGCCTATAGCGACACGATCTACCTCGATGGCCTCGTGATTGCCGCTGCCGGCTTTGCCGCCATCTATCTTTTGCGCCACCTGGGCTGGGGAGCGAATATCCCTTATATACTCCTTGCTCTCATGCTCTGGGTCGGCATCCTGCGATCGGGGATTCATACGACGATCGCCGGAGTGCTTCTTGGCTTTCTCGTACCGGTCTATCCTCGGCTTAGTCGCAAGGAATTTGCGAACAATCTTCAGGATGAGGTTGATGAATTCCAGGACGCCCATCGCCTAGCTACGGGAGAGGCCCAAAACAACGAAGATGATCGCTCAGAAAACAAAGCGCAGGAGCGTTTGGGTTATCTGCATGAAATGACCGGGGCCACACATGCGACAGGAGAACGGGTCATAACGCTCCTTTCGCCCTGGATCAGCTATTTCGTGTTGCCGCTTTTCGCCCTTTCGAACGTAAGGGTCCACGTCAGTCCTGATCTCATCGAAGATAGTTTGCACTCGGCGCTTGCGCCCGCCATTCTGATAGGGCTGTGTCTTGGCAAGCCGCTGGGTTTCTTCAGCTTCAGCTGGATTGCAACCCGACTGGGCTTTGCACGCCTGCCTGACGATGTCCGTTGGCCGATGATTGCTGCGATAGGGGCGCTGGCGGGTATCGGCTTTACGATATCGCTCTTCATATCCGGACTGGCGTTCGGCGACGGCCGGCTTCAGGAGATTGCATCGCTCGCAATCATCGTCGCTTCGGCCCTTGCGGGCCTGACGGGTTATGCAGCCCTTCGGGTTGCAGCGCGCGTATCGACCTGACCTCTGCGACATTTTCGACCCGCAGCTCGCAGCGTATGCATCCGGCGAGACGCGCCTTGTCGTGAGGTAGGGGCCTGCTCTTAAGAACGCTCTCGAGAGCACGCTTAGGAGCAGTGGATGCGGCAGAT
>NZ_FOGE01000047.1 GCF_900111125.1 Sphingobium sp. YR768 | reverse complement strand
GTTTGCTCATCTCTACTCCTGTCACGCGGCCATCCTGGCCGCCGTCAGGCAGAAAATCCACTTATCCCGATGTGCAGTTTTGCCAGGCCACCTCTATCCTGTCCGGTTTGCAGGGCGTCGGCCATGTCATCGCTGATGCAGCCTATGATGCCGATCCGCTACGCGCCTTCATCGCCAATGACCTCGGTGCAACCGCGCAGATCAAGGCCAATCCCAGCCGCGCAGGCGTACCGCCCATCGATTGGAAGCTCTACAAGGAGCGCCATCAAGTCGAATGCTTCTTCAACAAACTCAAACGCTTCCGCAGGATCGCCCTGCGATGCGAGAAAACCATCGCCGCCTTCATGGGCTTCGTCCATCTCGCATGCGCCATGATCTGGATACGTTGAATGCAGACAGCACCTAGCGCTTCACCATGTACCAGATGCCGTCCACCTTGCGGACCAAGTCGGTATATTCACCATAGCCTTCAAATGAGGCTTTACCCTCGCGCATGCCACCCATCGCGACGAAGGCGATGACCGTGGCGCTGTCCGGATCGGTTGGATCGGGAATGACTTCAGGTGTCGAGACGATGTGGCGGGTCGCCGACCCTGGACCGCAGATTCCGGCATCACGCATTTCCAGTGCGCGGCGCATGATACCAGTTCGCCCGGCATAGGGCTCGATACCCTCAAGATGCCAAACGCAGTCTTCGACATAAAGTTCGGCTAGCTGCTAGGGTGTTTCCCACTGGTCGGTTATCCGCGCGACCCGCGCGATCAGGTTGCGGATCGCGCGCTCATCGGCGACATCCATCGGCATTCTCCTGGTTGAATGAGGTTATGTCCAAACGCGCTCGATGCGCACCACATGATCTGTTTTGGGCATGCCATCGAACAAGGGAAGCCGCAGTGGCATCGCACGCGCAGCTTCCGCGGACGCTGGAAAATAGACAAGACAGTTCTCAAGTATTTTCCATCGGATTACGTAGCAGAGTCGCGGATTATCAATAGATTCCTCCAATATTCTTCCTATATCATTCCCAGGGAGACGCCAAAGACTAGGCGATGCAAGTGCGCCTTGGATTGCGTTCAGAGTGCGATCAGCACTTTTCCGCTGTTGCGCCCGGCATAGATGTCGGTCAGGGCGCGTGGCGCCTTGATTAGCCCCTGGCGAATGTCCTCCTCGTATATGAGCTTGCCTTCGCGCAGCAAGCTGGCCAGCCGACGCGTCTCAACGGCAAATTCGGAAACATGATCGAAGACGACAAAGCCGCCCCAGAGCAGTGACTTTAGCAGTATTTCGCGCTCATTGCGCAGGCCAGTGGGTGGCGGCGACCATCCCGGCACAGAGGCGGTGCCGCATTGAATAATGCGCCCGCCGCGCCGCAGACGGCGGATCATCGCATCGAGAAGTTGTCCGCCGACGCTGTCGAACAGGATATCGGCGCCACCCGGAAGATTCGCATCCAAAAGCAGCTCGATCTTGCCTTCACGATAATTGATTGCTCGGTGGCATCCAAAACGCCCGATGCACCGCGCGGCCTTTTCGTCGCTTCCGGTTATACCCACCACCGTACAGCCCGCGGCTCGCGCGAGTTGCGTTGCCACGCTGCCGACCGCACCCGCGGCAGTCGTAACGATGATCGTGTCCCCCGCCACCGGGCGGCCAATTCGCTTGAGCGCGAGCGCGGCGGTAAGGCCGTTGATGCCGAGCACGCCTGCATAGGCGGAAAGTGGAATATCCAAAGCTTCAATCAGGGTCAGAACATCATCTGGCCGGGCCAGGGCATATTCCTGCCAGCCGAACCAGCCATATAGATGCGTGCCCTCTAGAAAGGCGGAATGGCGGCTCGCGATAACCTGCCCGACCGCAAGGGCGCGCATTACCGTGCCGAGCCGGACGGGTGCGGTGTAATGCGTGCCGGTTGTCGCCCATCCACGCTGGGCGGGATCGACCGAAAGGAAAAGGTTGCGAACAACGAATGTCCCCTCCTCCGCTTGAGGAAGCTCGACCTCATCGACTGTAAAATCGTCTTGAACCGGCACGCCCGCGGGCCTTCGCACGAGGAGAAGGCGGTGGTTGCTGCTTGCTTCGTATCCGAAAGCCATGCGCACTCCTGTGACCAAATAATGTTCGTAAACAAACTATCTCGCAAGCATGCAAGGTTAAAATGCCGACAGCCAGGGCGCATCGGTTGCTACTTGGCAGTGCGTTCGGAATCGCAAACGGACCGCGATTGATCGGCCGGATCAGCTGCGGTCTAACGAGTTAAACACGCGTCCAGCTGACCCCGGATAAATCAGACGCTTGCTTACTTTCTCGGAAGCTCTAGCATAAGAGAGGCAGCGGCTGAGCCGCATTTATCTGGATTCGATTCAAATAAGGGACCGGGGATGAGTACGGCAACGCTCGTTGGAGACAGTACCACCGAGATTCTGAATATGACGAGCTTTCAGTTGCTGGAGCGTGCGGTAGCAATCGCGCCTGACAGGATCGGATTGAAACAACCATTCCATCTCGACGAGCCCGACCTCGATTGGACCTATGCAGAGTTTCGTAGCGATGCGCTCAAGCTCGCTTCATTCCTTGCAGGGCACTTCGGGCACGGGGACCGTCTTGCCATCTGGGCACCAACCCGCGCCCACTGGTTCCTCTATCAACTCGCAGCCGCTCACCTTGGTGTCATCCTGGTCACCCTGAACCCTGCGCTACGTCCAGCCGAACTTGAATTTATGCTGGCAAAGAGCCAAGCCAAAGGCATTATCCTGGACCGCGCCTTCCGCGGCAGCGACATGATTGCCGCGCTGGACTCGGTGCGACCGTCATTGCCTGATCTACAGCATATCCTGCTCTTCGAAGAATGGCGCGACCACTTGGAAAGCGGCGGGGATCCCCCACCAGCTGTTGGCAATCCGCACGATCCGGCGCTAATCGTCTTTACCTCGGGCACCACCGGTAAGCCCAAGGGCGCAATTCTCTCCCACTATGCGGCCGTCAACAACGCCAACCTCTGCGCGATACGCAGCGGCATAAAGCCTGGTTCGGTATGGCTGACCACGCTGCCTGCCTTCCACGTCGGCGGTCCGGTCACCAATTGCCTCGGCGCCATCAGCCAGCAACACACCCAGGTCATTATGCCGCCGTTCGAAGCAGGTATGATCCTGGAACTGATCGAGCGTGAGCGTGTCAATTTTATGCCGCTTGTTCCCGCGATGCTGATTCCCATGGTCGAGCATCCGACCTTCCCGGAGCGCGATGTGTCCTCGCTGGAGGCGTTCATGGTCGGCGGCACGACAATCACACCATCGTTCATTGCTATGGCCCGCGAAAAGCTCGGTGCCGACATCCAAGTAATCTACGGTCAGACCGAGCTTTGCGCCGAGGTCACCAAAACCAACCGGGGTGATCCGGACGAAGTGCTACTCCATACCGTCGGCACACCCCTGCCGCACACGAGATTGAAGATAGCCGACATTGCTACGCGCGACACACGCGAAGTCGGCCAAGTCGGCGAAATTTGCATCAAAAGCCCCTTCGCCACGAGCGGATATTTCGGAGACACCGACGCGACCGAGGCACTATTTGATAACGAGGGATATCTTTGTACGGGTGACCTTGGGTTCGTCACTGAGGACGGTAAGCTCAGGATCACCGGTCGCCTTAAGGAAGTCATTATTCGCGGCGGGGAAAATGTTTACCCGCGCGAGATAGAGGATGCCCTCGCCGAATACCCAGGAATCGCCGAAAGTGCAGTGATCGGCCTACCGCACGAGCGGTGGGGCGAGGAGGTCGCGGCGGTGCTGCGCCCAGCTGAAGGTGTGACCATCGACGTCGACGCGGTGCGCAGCTTCATCGAGCAGCGCATCTCCCGCTTCAAGGTGCCCAAGCACTGGAAGGTCGTGAATGACTTCCCACGCAATCCGTCTGGTAAAATCCAGAAATTTGCATTGAGGGAGCAGCTCGTAGCAGGCGACGTTGAGCACTCTGACTGACGCTCTGTGGCATGAACGTTTGGCCCGTGCCTCCGGCGGCGCGCGCCGAAGGGCTACCCTATCACAGCATATACCCGGCTTGAGCACAGCAGCCATGCGGGTTGGGCGATATCATGCTCATGTGGCACCCGCTCCATCGTATAACGTAAGAATGGGCAGGGGGCCGATCAGGCCGCTTGGGCGACCGGTTGCTGATCTGCCTGCCAGTTTGGCATCGCCTAAACCAACTTGTTCCGCGAAAGCGAGCACACCATGCGCAGATAAAAAGCGCAGGCAGAGGAGCCTATAATGCAGGATTGGTTCAGCGATCCCGAGACACTTGAATGTCCATGGAAAGCCTATGAGACGATGCGCGAGGAAAAGCCGATCTTTTTCTCCGAGAGTCTCGGCGCCTATATCGTGACGCGATATTCGGACATACAGAAAATCAGCGGCGACCAGAAACTGTTCTCAAGCATGCCGGCGGATTCCCAAGAGATTGGCGACCTCAATTACTCATCGCATTTCAGCCACATCTATGCGGAGCTCGGCGTTCCGGTACAGACCCCTACCCTGGTTCGCACGGGCGGCGAGGAGCATCGTCGGTATCGCAGCCTCGTCGACCGTTATTTCAGCTTGCCCGTGGTCAATCGGATGCGTCCGCAACTGACAGCGATCGTGGATGAATTGATCGACGCCTTCATCGACGCCGGTCGCGTCGATCTTCATCGCGACTTCTGTCTCAAACTGCCGCTGGAAGTCATGTGCAGCCTGCTCGGGCTGCCGTCTGACGAAGCCGAGCGCCTGGCGGCGTCTGCGGAGGCGCAGACACGGCTTTCAACCGGTGCAATCGAGACCGAGGCCCGCAGAGTGGAGTTGCACCGCGAACAGGCATTGTTCCACGCATTCCTCCTCGACCTGTTCGATCGCAAGCGCAAAGAGCCCGACGGTTCAATCCTTAGCGATCTCCTGGAGGACGCGGCCGACACCGGATTGCCGCCTGACGATGCAGAACTCTGCTCGCTAATCTCACTGATGAATATCGGGGGGCACGAGACCACGGTAAGCGGCCTTGGTAATATGCTCTATCTCGCCTTCTCGCAGCCCGGCCTCGAACAGACCCTGCGCGAAAACCCCAAACTGGTCCCCAAGTTCGTCGAGGAGGCGCTGCGACTCGAAAGCCCGGTTGTGGTGATGATCCGCACACCGACGGAAGATACAGAAATAGGCGGGGTCGCGCTGCCCAGGGGGAAACTCATTCTCCTGAACTATGCCGCGGCCAATCGGGACGACCGGCAATTCACCTGTCCTGACCGCCTCGACCTCGAGCGCAAGGGCATCCGCAATCATCTGGCATTCGGATCAGGCGTTCACTACTGCCTTGGCGCGAGCCTTGCGCGTGCGGAGCTTGAGCTCGCGATGAACCGCATCCTCGCGCGGATGCACGATATCCGGATTGATGAAACCGTGCAGCCTGTAGTCCGCCAAGCGAGAGTTGGGGTGCGCACTTTGGCATCCCTGCCGGTCATCTTCACGAAAACCGCCGCATCGGTGGCTGACCGCAATAGTGATGGACTCTAGGCGGGCCCGCCATCCCCCAGGGGCCATTGACCTTGAAGCGATAACAATCAGAAACGAGGAGAGCATTCATGCGAGGATTGACCGGCAAGGTTGCAATTGTCACCGGTGCAGGTTCACCCAATGGGATCGGCTTCGCCTGCGCGAAGCGGCTCTGCGAAGAGGGCGTCAGAGTGCTGCTTACCGATATCGTGCCGGATGGCGCCGAGAAGCAAGCAAGCGAGTTGCGCGCGGCAGGCTTCGACGCCACCGCCACCGTGCAGGATGTCACCGATGAAAAAGGATGGGATGAGGTGATAGGTCTGGCTGTCGCGCGGTGGGGGCAAGTTGACATCTTGGTAAACAACGCCGGTGTTTCGATCGCAGCTCCTGCCACGGAGATGACGCTGGATCAATTTACTCGCCAGATCGATCTGAACGTCATCAGCGTGTTTCTTGGCTCGCGCGCGGCCATGCGACAGATGCGCGCGCAGGGCAAGGGTGGCGCGATCGTCAACATGTCGTCGGTCGCCGCGTTCGTTACCGGCGCGGGTTCGTCGGCCTATGCCGCAAGCAAGGCGGCTGTTCACATGTATTCCAAGACATTGGCGCTCGAGGGTGCTGCGGAGGGTATCCGCGTGAACACGGTTCATCCCGGCATCACCAATACCAACATGGTAGCGAAGGCGTTTAGTGAGGCTCCGGAATCGATCCAAACAATGGCAAGCGCCATTCCAGCTCTGCGCATGGCAGCACCTCGTGAAATCGCCGCAGCGGCAGCCTTTCTGGCGTCCGACGATGCGAGCTATTGCATCGGAAGCAGCCTGCTGGTCGACGGCGGCGTGCTCCTTCAGTAGCAGCTGGACACCCGCAAAAACTGATAGCGTTTGGGCGGGTAAGGTGATTCATTGATCGAGAGCGATCATGGAGTGCCGTGTGGACCGGCTTTGTTGCGAAATTGCGCCTGGGGGGATTCTTCAGGTGAATCAAGTGCTTTAAGGGGGCGGCTATGCCCAAGCCAGCCTCACCAAAGTATCGCACGACAAACTGGAGCGCGTATAATGCGGCGCTGAAGCAGCGTGGTTCTCTGGATATTTGGTTTGATCCGGACATGCAGTGGCTGTCGGCGCCATGCGGCCGCCCTGGTCGCCCGGCTCGTTTCTGAAAGCGCGATCGAACTGTGCCTGACACTGAAAGCGCTTTTCAACCTGGCGCTGCGGCAGGCGACGGGGCTGGTGGCGAGCCTGCTCAAGCTGGCTGATCTGGACTGGCCGGTGCCGCATTATACGACGTTGTGCCGGCGTCAGAAGACGCTGCCGGTGACGCTTGGCGGGCGTCCCAGCTCTGGCGGCCTGCATCTTCTGGTCGACAGCACCGGCATCAAGATGATGGGCGAAGGGGAATGGAAGACACGCAAGCACGGCGCTTCCTATCGTCGCCAGTGGCGCAAGGTGCATATCGGGATCGATGCAGAAACGCTTGATATCCGGGCCATTGAGGTCACCACCAACGCGATTGGCGATGCGCCTGTCCTCCCCGATTTGTTGGCGCAGATCCCAAAGGATGAGAAGATCAGCAGCGTTGGTGGGGACGGCGCATACGACACCAAGAAGTGCCATGCCGCTATCGCCAAACGCGAGGCGCAAGCCATCATTCCGGTCCGCCGCAACGGTCGACCATGGAAGGAGGATGGCCCCGGGACGGCTGCCCGCAATGAAACGGTCCGTGCGATCGGACGGCTGTACGCATCCGGTGAGGACCGCGGCTACTGACGGTTTGCTGGGGGTTTTGGCATCTTACTTGCCGAGGAAGGCCTCGACGCCTTCTTGAGCGAGCACATCGCGGAATGCAGCATCGGCATCGCGGTCGGTGGGGAATAGATTGTCCCAGGTATGCATCCGGTGTGGGCCGCGGCTCAGGCTGCTTGGCGCTGAGTTTCTGCTGTATGCCAGTTCCAGGGCAGAAGTTCCGCCAACCGGTGTTGCGGGATGTCAGCGATGCGGGCGAGTACGTCAGCAAGCCATGCTTGGGGATCGATGTCGTTGAGCTTTGCTGTGGCGATCAGGCTGAGCATGAAAGCGGTGCGTTGACCGCCGCGGTCTGATCCGGCGAAGAGCCAGGACTTTCTGCCCAGGGCTATACCTCTCAATGCCCGTTCCGCAGCATTGTTCGAGAGGCAGATGCGGCCGTCGTCGAGGAAAGCGGTGAAGGCGGGCCATGCCTTGAGCATATAATCCATGGCCTCGGCCACATGGCTGTTCTTTGAGAGCCTGGACCGGTTCTCCCGCATCCATTCTTCCAGATCGGCAACCAGCAGGGCGCTGTGCTGCTGCCGAAGAGCGAGACGGTCCTGCGCCGATCTGCCGTTGATGCTGCGCTCAATATTGAAGATCGCGTCGATGCGGCGGACGGCTTCCACCGCCAGCGGCGAAATGACGGGCGCCTTCTTGCGGCGCTTCTTGATCTGTGTGGCGATATCGGCCAGCTCGAAGAAATAACGACGGGCATGGCTCCAGCAAAGCGCGCGTGTCAGCGGCGCCGGCAGGCGATTGGCATGGAAGAGCGCATTATATCCGGCATAGGCATCGGCTTGGAGAATGCCTGTCCAACTGCGTAAATGACCGACGGGATGTTCGCCTCGCCGATCGCGGGAATACTGGAAGATCGCCGCTGGCGGTGCGGGTCCGCCGAACGGTCGGTCGTCCCGCACATAGGTCCAGATCCGGCCCGTATCGGTCTTCGTCTTTGCCAGAACCGGTACCGTCGTATCGTCGCCATGCAGCCGCTGCGCGGCAAGGACATGCGCCTCGATCAGCAGGTAAAGCGGCATCAGCGCGGCGGTGCAGGTGCCGACCTGATCGGCCAGGGTAGACAGGCTCAAATCCACACCTTCGCGGGCGTAGCGGTCGCGCTGGCGGTTGAGTGGCTGATGCGCGCCAAACTTCTCGAACAGCAGCATCGCCAGGAAGCTGGGACCGAATAGCCCGCGGGGCGTCACATGGAATGGTGCTGGCGGCTGCGTGATCTTCTCGCAGTCCCGGCAGGAGAACTTCTCCCGCACGGTCTGGATCACCTTCCACTGGCGCGGGACGACCTCGAGCGTCTCAGTGATATCCTCACCCAGCTTGCAAAGCCGATCCGAGCCGCAACAGGGACAGGCCTCGGGCGCGGCAATGACGACCCGCTCGCGTGGCAGATACTCGGGCAAGGGCTTGCGCGCGGGCCGCTTGCGTTCGAACGGCGCGACATTGGTCTTCGCCGCCGCCAGGGCAGCCAGCACTTCATCCTCGCTTGCAGAGGCTTCGCACTCCTCGAAGGCCAGTTCCATCTGGTCGAGCAGGTGGCGCATGCGCTCGGATCGCTGGCCATAAAGGACACGGCGCATCTTCTCGTTCTGCAGTGCGAGAAGGGCATTGCGGGCTTCTAGATCGGCGTTGATCGCCTTGATCCGGGCGACCTCGGCGGCAACCGCCTGAGCTGCGGCAAGCTGCTCGCGAAGGCTCTCAATCTCTGCTTGCGCCGGATCCCCCATGCCCACGTGCATAGCAGAAAAGCGTCGAAAACCCTAGCATTTTAGGCCGCCGACATTGATTATCCGGCCAGTGTCGGGCGCCATGTCGCCTGCGGATTACGCCAGTCGATCGCCTCCAGCATACAGGCCAGTTGTGAGGCGGAAATAGCGATCACCCCGTCCACGGCCGATGGCCAGATGTACTTCCCGCGCTCAAGCCGCTTGGCATACAGAGACATGCCGATGCCGTCATGCCACAGGATCTTGCACAGGTCGCCGCGGCGCCCCCGAAAGACGTAGAGGTCGCCCGCGTGCGGATCGCGTTGGAAGCTCTGCTGCACCTGAAGGGCTAAGGATCGCATGCCCTTGCGCATGTCTGTGTGACCGGTGGCGATCCATATCCGGACGCCCGAAGGAACTGGAATCACCGCCGCAGCGACCGCAAGACTGCCGAGGCCAGTTCCGGCGATGTATCAGCCGCTATGCGTACGACCGTGCCGCCTAGTTCCACGATAATCGCAGATCCCGACGCCGCCGGTCCGTCAGGCTGGACCGCCACCGCGGCAAACCCTTCGGCGCTACCGAACATCTGCCGCCGCCAGCGATAAATCTGGCCAGGCCGAAGATCGGCATCCCTCGCGATCTCCGCAACGTTCGCGCCCGGCTGCGACACTGCCATCACTAACGCCCGCTTCTGTTCGTCCGACCATATCCGTCGGCGTTCAACGCCCGAAATTATCGTCACCTGTCCCATCGCACCGTCTCTAGTACCGGTGCAAACACCAGTGCTTGCACCGGTGCCATCTCCAAATATCAGCTCAATCTCGCAAGGCGGCTCTCACCGGAGGCGTACGGACGGCTTGGACGCACCATCTGGAAGAAGTGGAGCGGCTACCATCGCCGCAGCCTCGTCGAAACGAAAATGCACTGCTTCAAGCTGCTTGGTCAGCGCGTCATGGCCCGCACCTTCGAGCGTCAGCTAACCGAGCTCAAAGTCCGTGCTGCAATCCTCAATCGCTTCTCGCAAATCGGCACACCCAATACCGTCCGAGTCGCGTAGTAATCTCAAATAAAGGCCAAATCAAACCTATCAGGAGTTATGCAACAAAGCCGGCTGATTGTGCCCACGTTCCGGCAAACCAGCGAAATCGCCTATGGCTATCGCCCAAATCGACCCGACGGCTGACCATTCAGCGTCCGACCACTGGCATGACCATCAAGCCACTCCGCCGCGACAGCAAATCAACCGGTTTTTGCGGGTGTCCAGCTGAAACGCCCCCCTACAACGTTGCGAAGCCTGATCGAGGCACCGCGCTCATAAGCTCGCGCCACCTAAATTGACGATGTTGGGCGATAGTGCCCGGTGCAGCGGGACGCCGCACCGGGCACTATCGCGCGGCGCGGCAGACGTGATCATATATTGCCTTCGCCCCGCTGGCGGTCAATCCACAGCGATAACCACCTTACCGAAATGACTACCCGACGCCACATGAGCGAAAGCATCCTTGAACTCGTTAAAGGCGAAGACGCGATCGATCGCCGGGCGCACGCCATTAGCGTCGATCAGTTGCAATAATTCTTCGAACTGCGTTCGGCTGCCGATGCCGACGGGTTGAAGTGAGACGCCGCTCGTCAGCAGCGATAGCGGATTTAGTGCGCCTTCCATGCCGCCAACAAAGCCGATCAGGCTAACATGTCCGCCATAGGCCAGACTGGCAATTGAACGCTCAATCGTGCCCGGTCCACCGACTTCCAGAACGCGCTCGACGCCTTTCCCGTCCGTGAGCGCACGAACCGCCTCCTGCCAATCGGGCGTATCCTTGTAGTTGACGACATGATCCGCCCCGAACGCCTTTAACCTGTTAGCCTTGTCATGGGAAGAAGTGGTGGCGATTACACGCAGGCCCATGGCCTTGGCAAACTGCAGGCCGAGCAGAGAAACGCCGCCGGTACCAAGCAAGAGCACTGTCTGCCCCGCGCGCAAGGGCCGTCCGCCATCGGTCAGCGCGGACCAGGCGGTCACTCCAGCGCAAGGGAGGGCCGCGGCTTCCTCGAAGGATAGCGAGCCAGGGAGGATGACAACTCCGTCTTCCTCGACCGCGATCATCGATGCGAGCATGCCATCGGAGAAGATTCCCGGCTGGTTGACCATCACAGTGGGCGTCAAGGGACCGGCCACCCAGCGCGTGATATTGTTGACCGAAACACGGTCGCCCACAGTGATCCGCGAAACGGCGGCCCCAACCGCGACGACCTCGCCAGCACCATCCGTCAGCGGCGTCATTTCGCCTTCGAAGCAACCGGGATAATGTCCGTTTACGAGCAGCAGATCGCGATAGTTGATTGACGCCGCCTTTATACGGATCACGACCTCGCGGTCACCCGGCGTCGGGTCGGCAAGATCGCGCATCTCCAAGCCGTCAATGCCATCTCGTGTGATCGTGCGAATTGCCTTCACGTCGGTTCCCTTCATTAAACTGGTCGATAGTCCCGCGCCGCCGGAGATAGTCCTTTGCGAGCATTAATCACGCGCCTCAAACAGATTAGGACGGCGTCACGAGCTGGAAGTAAATTTACTGACAGAATATTGCGCCAAGCCATCTGGCATGCTTACTTTATACAAAGGGCCCCCGACGGGGGCCCTTTGATCCTGTCGTACCGGGCTCCCTAGAAGCTATACTGGACACGTGCTCCGTAAGTAACAGGCCGCCCCGGCTCATATGAGAGGCTGTAAGGCTGGCTTGTTTGGCGAAAGGTCGGATATTTTTTATCGAACAGGTTATTAACATAAAAGCCAATTCGAAGATTGTCGCCGGCAGGACTGACATATCCGGACACATTAACCAGCATTCGGCCATTATCCCGATCGTAGCGTAATGGACCGCCAGCACCGGGAAAGAAGTCAATCGACGAGCGATACTGCGCAAGGCCCGACAGATTGGCCGACCAGCTGCCAATCGCGAAGTCATAGCCCGCGTTGAACGAGGCCGTGAAGTCGGGAGCGTTGGGTGGCGCCCGTCCGGTCAGGTCTTCCGCGCAGCCATAGATCGTTGCCCCGGGCGCCGACGGATTGAGCGTACCGGTGGGATCGAAACAAACCACCGACGCATTACGGAAGGGCTTGTACCGCGCATGTTGCCAGGCTGCCGTCACGCCAATGTTCAAGCCGTCCAACGGCTGATATTGGGTGTCCATTTCCAAACCGTAATTTTCCAGAGCGCCGGCATTCTGGGTGACGACGCCACCTGAAGTCTGGTCCACGGATTGGGTCTGCAGGCTCTTGTTCTTGAAATAGAATGCCGCAAGGTTGAACCGCAACCGTCCGCCCATCGAACTCTGTTTCAGACCTATTTCGTGGCTGCCAATCTTCTCTGAACCCACTGGGGGGCCTTCGAAGATGGACGGCCCAGCAAAGCCGCCCGCCTTGAAACCGCGTGTATAGCTGTAATAGATATTGGTGGGTCCATTGTCCCAGGCGATCACGAAGCGTGGCGTGAACGCCTCTAGGGACTTCTTCTGCCTGAATTCGAAGCCCGGGGCGCCAAACAAAGCCGCGAAGCTATCTCGAGTGATTCCGTGAAACTTCCGCTTGTCATATGTATATCTGCCACCAGCCGTCAGCTTGATCTGGTCCGTTACATCGAAGTAACCTTCTACGAAGCCTGAATAGGACTGGGTTCGGGCGATGTTGATGAAGCGTGGAAACTCTCCAAAGGTGGCCACAGGGGCCGCATAGGCGAGACCGGTAAATGAGATATCGTAGAAGCCTCGATCCTTGAGATAGCTGACGCCAGTTATGTAGTTGAAACGTCCATCCGAGTGGCTCGCAATTTGCAGATCCTGCGCATAGCTCTCTCCGCCAGCCGACGGGATCGTGAAATTGAACAGGTCGACCGGGGTAAAATCTGAATCAGTATTACCGGTCGCTCGTTGACGCCGATAAGTCGACAGACTGGTCAGTTCATGCGATTCCAGATCGAACACCATTTTCAATGTCGCGCCGTAATAATTACTTTTCACCGGCGGTTGCGGGTTCTTCCTCTGCTCGTAATAACCGTTTGTCGTTCCCGTAACGCCAAAAATGGTGCACGCGTAGCAAGTGGGCGCGTCCTGAGACAGAATGCCGATGTCCAGTGCCTGCAAAGTATTCTGATACTGAAATCCCAGGATGATATCGGCGCCCTCGGGCTGCCACCGTAGCTTTGCGCGCACACCATAGTTGCGACCACCACCGGTCTTGCCGCCGAATTCGACATTCTTTACAAAGCCGTCCTCATGCTTGTAGCGACCCGTCACACGCATGCTAAGATCGTTTGTCAGCGGCACATTGATTACGCCCTCCAAGGTTCGTCGATCAAAGCGGCCATATTCCGCCCGCACCTTACCTTCGAATTTCGAAGTGGGATCAGCCGAATTGACAAGCACGACGCCCCCGGTTGCATTCCGGCCGAACAGAGTGCCCTGAGGACCACGCAGCACCTGAATGCTGCCGATATCGATATTGTCGAGCAACTCCGTGATGCCGAGCATTCGTGAGAGGTAGGCCCCGTCCTCATAAACGGCCACTGGGCTTTCCAGGCCAGGATTCACGAAGAGCTGACCAATACCGCGGATATAGGGCTGGAAGAACCCGCCGCTCGCAGCCTGGAAACTTGCGCCAGGGGTCACGGCAGCGATGTCAACTATGCCTCGCAGGCCCAGCTTTTCGGCCATTAACGGCCCGACTGCTGTAACCGCCACGGTAACATCCTGCAACCGTTCGCTCCGGCGCTGCGCGGTGACTATGATGTCACCGATCGAGCCGGGCGTGAGCTCCGATGTACCTGCCGACTTGGCATCAACCGCAGGGTCTGGCGTACCCTGCTCTGCCGTCGGCGCCGACTGGGCATGTGCGACAGCCGGCAAGACCGCCATTGAGCAGCACAATATGAACTTCAATTTTAAACGTCGCATTTGTTTATCCTCCCCTAGATCGCCGACACGCCATTGTGCGCTGACGAATGCCGACTGACCTTACTTTGCGTAAGGTCTCTGCTGTTGGTCACTAGTCCTGCCCTGTTCGGGTCGTTCAGACTTTTGACGATCCTATTTATTCTGCTTAAGCAATTACCATGTCGGGCAGCGCCGGTTCTCGCAGCCAGGCGAAGGCGCCGTAGACCGGATCGCTGCGATCGGTGCTTCCCAACCGGATATTATGCTGGATCATCCCTTCATCGGTGACATTGCGGATCGGTCCACATTGCCCCCACTCGTTCATCACGATACGCGCCTGGATCCGCCACTCACCGTTGCGCCTGGTAAGCTGGTCGACGTACCGGCCACCGGCAATATATTCGTGATCCTCGTCGATCGTGCCTACCTTCGTCGCCGCGGCGGCGTAAGTCGGGCCGTAATAGTCTTCGATTTTCGACCTGCCGCCGCGCATACGCTGATACGCCAGGAAGTAGGTCTCTGCTGCGGCCCGATCACCCACGACGTCGATCTGACTCTGAAACAGCATGTGCGATCCGCCGGAGGTGATGTCCTTCAGCAAAGGGAGAACCATCTCGATGAACTCGTAGGCATTGCCATTAAACACGCCATGATCATCATTCGCATCAGGATGATAGACCGCTTTTAACAGCTCCTCGTCGAGCCGGTCGATGCCGCGGCAGTAACGTGCAAGGACATTCTGTATCTCGGCGCGGTCGATGGTTATCTGCATATCATGATTGGTGATCACAGCGTCTTCTCCGCTGACGAGTTCGACATATTACTCATCGCTTGAACAGCGCGGTAAGCAAAGATCATCGACGCGGCGACGCTTGTGCCGGCGCCGATATAGCTCTTCCCCAACGGCGACGCGGCGCTGTTGCCCGTCGCAAACAATCCGTCGACAACCGTGCCGTCCTCGCGTAGTGCGCGGCCATCGACGTCAGTGACGATACCCCCCACCGTGCCGACATCGCCCGCGAACATCCGAACCGCGAAAAATGGCGGTTTTGAAATAGCGCCGAGATTGGGGTTTGGTTTTACAGTGGGATCGCCATGGAAGCGGTCATAGGCAGCATCCCCGCGCTGATAATCCTCGTCGCGACCCGTTTCAGCAAAGCGATTGAAGCGGGTAATCGTCTCCTCGAGGTTGGCACCGGGAATTCCCGTCTTTGCCGCGAGCTCCATTATTGAGCCCGCCTCGATCATATAACCGCTCTCGATCCACGCCTTTGGGGTTGCGCCGAAATGGTTTGCCCAGAGATAATTCTTGCGATGTCGGCTCTCGATGATTGCCCAGGCCGGCACGGACCCGCCATTTTCCCCGTGCCGCTGATGTAAACGCTGCCCGAACTCCATATAAGCACCCGCCTCATTCGCAAAGCGACGGCCCAGCGTGTCGACGACGATGCTGTGCGGAAAGGAGATATCCCAATGATGTCCGAAATGCGCCGTACCGCCTTCCGTCCGTTTCACGCCAGGGGGTAGCGCGCCATCTTGACCCAGCGAAACGCCCGTCCAGATCGCTTCATCCATACAGTCGACAGCCACTCCCAGCTTCATCGCGGCAGAAAGGACCTCGCCTGTATCGCCCGGGTTCGCCTGCGACGTCTGCGCGGAGATCGGCCGCCCATATTTGGTCCGCATTTCCGCGTCGTGGGAGAAGCCGCCCGCGTTGATAATGACGCCCCGTTTCGCGCCGATGCGCAGCTCGCGTCCGGCGCGCCGCGCCACAACCCCCATGACGCGGTCATTCTCCACCACGAAACTTTCAAACGGAGTTTCGGGGCGGATGTCGATCCCTGCGTCGAGCGACAGCTTGAGCATCCGCCCCTGCACTGCCGCCCCGGATCCGCGATAATCCGACCCGGTCAGCTTCTGATGAGCCAGACGGGCAGCCAGCCGAAGAGCCATTATCCGCCCTCGCCACGTGCGCTTAGCAAGTAAAAGAGGTGCCATGTCCCCGATGCGGAGCGGCATAGCCGGGAGTGGATAGACCGAAAGACGCTGCTTCCACTCACCGAGCTTGTTGATGTCAAACAGCTTAGCTGTGACGCTGCGCGTTTCTTTCGAGGCGCCTGGCCTCGTCGTATAATAGTCAGGGAAACCCGCTGGCCGCTCGAGCTCTAGCCCCTCACTCAGCAGAAATTCAATCACTTCGGGCCCGGTGTTCAGATAGGCGTTGCGACGCTCGGACGTTGAGGCTGGCCCAAAATAGGGAGCTGCCACGTCCATATAGCGGCGCGCTTCGGCCAGATCGTCGTGAACGCCCTCCCGCTTCATGAGCGGATTGCATGGCACCCACAGCACACCGCCGGAAAATCCGGTCGACCCGCCGACCGCAAAGCGTTTCTCGATAATTACCGAACTCAGACCAAGGCGCTTGGCTTTGAGAGCAGCGACCATCGACCCGGCACCACTACCGATGATGACAATGTCGACAACTTCATTCCACTTGCTCATTGATCGTGCACTCGCCTTCGATATGTGGTGCTCGCCAGCGCAAAGGCCGACTGTCAGAAAAGGCAACGCCGCTGATTTCCTGATGGACTGCACAGTTCAGCAAAAATATCGCATCACTCTCCGCCCAGCTGTTCCCGCCGTTGCAAACATTTATAAGCTAGCGAACGGTATGGTCAATCAAAATAAACTGCTGAGCCATTTAGAAGCTGTGGGAACCTGGCCTGGCGCACCGGACATCCATGGCGCGCTCCTACCGGCTGAATAGGGTTCATTATGATATTCGCTAACCTACGATATATAAGCTATATATATCCAGCCCGATCGGATTCTGCGACTGGGGGCAGCCATCCACTTTGAAAGCCAGCTTCGAATTAGCCGTTTGCGGAGTTGCTTGTATCTGGCACCGAGCTTGCCGTCGCTACGAGAGGAGTGACGCAGGAGATTAGAAATAAGGTGAGCTCAATGCAGGTTCGCTATGACTTACTGGATCCGTCGCGTTCGTCATCGGTGGAGGCGTGGGCATAGGACGCGCCACGGCGGTCGCCTTAGCCGTAGCGGGCGCTATAAGGTCGTGATCGCGGAGCTTGACGGAGAAGCGGCTGCGGCGGCGATCCGCGCCATTGAAGCCGGGGCGGGCATGCGGTTATTTTCCCACCGATGTGAGTGGCAGGCGATCGGTGCAAAGGATGGTCGCGCAAAACCGTCGACAACTTCGGCCGACTAGACATTGCCTTCAACAATGCTGGCATTACTCGCCCCCCCACCAGGATACAGGAGATCGAAGAAGATGCCTGGGAACGGGTGATTGCGGTCGATCAGAGCAGCATATTCCTCCGCATGAAATGCGAAATCCGACAAATGCTGACACAGAGTGCTGGCGTGATCGTCAATACGGCCTCCACCGCCCCATTCGATCCGGCACCCTATAAAGGCTCCCTATACTGCGGCCAAGAGCGCGGTCATCGCGCTGACCCGGACAGCCGGTCAAGAGGGAATCCGGGTTAACGCCCTTGTGCCAGGCACCATTATGACACCGATGATGGTCGACTCGTTTGAAAATAGCGCACCGGGTATGCGGCAACTTATGGAAAACTATTCGCTCATGGTTCGGATGGGTGAACCTGAGGAAGTCGCCGATGCGGTCCTTTGGCTAAAGTCGAGGGCGTCGCCCTACATTAATGGCACCAGCTTCGCGGTCGACGGTGGCCATCTGGCCGGTACCCACGGGCCTGCTAAGTGGACCTGCTCCGTGTCGGCTGGCTGGGCTCCGAAGCCGATTAGCATGGCATTTCTGGCTTGAAAAGGCGTTCGCGATGCTCGCTGGCCTTGGTATTGATCGATCGCGATCGGCTAAAGGCTATTTTCGGCTAAGCCAACCCCGCTCAAATATGAGTGCCGAAAAGAGGGGTCGGCCAAGGCCAACCATAGCGCAAGTTGGCGCCCGGTCACGGGACCGGGCGCCAGTTCCGGATCATTTTGCGATCACACGGTCGAGCTCGGCGAGATAATGCCGGATGCGGATTTCTGCTTCGCCGGGTAGGAACCCCTTGAAGCCGGGAGATTTTAGGCCCTTTTGGACTTCGGGGACCAGCACGATATCCTGGTTCAGCACATAACCGAAGTCTTCCCAATTTTCGTGGCGGTCCCGCGGCGGGCGCACCGTGCCGTCAAAATTCATCGGGCCCTTAGCTTCCGGTCCGAAATTATTGATGTCCCAGATCTTGTAATTCTTGTCCGGCACAGGGATCGCGCAAGTGATTGCATTATAGCGGCTCTTTTCCGGATCGGTTGGGTGAGGGAACCAACGCTGCAGCATGATGACATCCGCAAAGATGTTGAATGTGACATTTGGAAAAAGCGAATAGTTCCAGTCGTCAGTTACCTGGCCATCGCTCAACTGGGTGAAGTCGATGCCGTTCTTGGCGGCCCAGCCGCGCTTCGTCTCAGTCAACGCCTTTTTGAAGTCGCGTCCCGACAGGTCATACTCCGGATAATCGTCGGGAGTGCCACCCCATATGCCAAGCATCTGCTGATCAGCTTCTGAGATCTTGTCGCCATCCTCATACTCACGCGGAAGGCCAATGGGAATGATCATGCGACCATGGCCGTTGGGCAGCACATCATACTGCATACGATAGGTCTCGGTACTGCCAAGCACCTCAGGATGGACATCGTCGGCGTGATAGAATTCGATGAACGCCTCCATGGCGGTCTTCCAGTTGGCATCCCACCACAGTTCGTCATCGCGATAGGGACGGAACCGATCCAGATGGAACCCCGCAAGATGCTTGGGGATGTCGCCCAGGAAGTCTGCGAGCGAACCGCAATTGTCGTCCATGTTGACGCAGACGAAATTGCCCCACAGGTCAAGCTTTACCTCAGTCAGTCCCGGGCGGTGCGAAATGAGCTCGGGCCGGAATATTTCCTCGTCGCGAATTTTGATCAGATTGCCGTCGAGATCATATTCCCAGCCGTGGAACGAGCAATGGAAGCATTTGCCAACTGTGCCGAAGTCCGATGTCACCAGTGTGTTGGCACGGTGGGCGCAGACATTGTGGAACGCCTTGAGCTCGTCAGGGCGCGTCCGCACGACGATGATCGAAGCGCGGCCAATGTCGAACTTGAAATAATCGCCCACATTGGGGACGTCGGAGGCGAAGCCGGCGAGCAGCCACGTCTTAGTCCACATCTTTTCCCACTCGATGTCTACCTGAGCGGGGTCGTAATAGCGCTTGGGGTCGATTGGCGCCGTGCCGTAATCGACATAGGGAAATTTCTCGCCATATTTGGCCTCCGTATCAACGGTGAAGCCTTCGCGGTAATCGAAATGCTTATGCATGCTGCTCTCCTGGTGAACATTTCCGATCAGATGTTTCAGCGCGTTCCATGCAATCATTCTATATATAACAATATATCTGCATGGTAGCTATTTGCCTCTTATAAGCGTTGACCATCCGCGCCGGTTAGCCAACCGATCTCCACATTGGCGTATCCCGTGTCACCGGTCTGCTCGAGCGTGCAAGGGCACATATTTTCGGAATTGAAATAGGCGAGCTGACCTGGCTTCTGCGAATAGAGCACGATCCGGGCGAAGCGCTTCGAAAGGTCGCAGACGATCGTATAGTCCTGATCATCATAGTCCTTTGCGCGGAACCTCGCCTGTGTCGGCAGCCCCTCCTCGTCCTCGCCAATATATTCGATCTCGAACGACTTAAGGACGCGGTTGCCCTCTTTCGTTGCTACATAGCCTTCCATCAGCGTGACGTTTGGCCGCAGCGCACCATGCAGCCGGAAAAAATGAAAAGCGTGATCTGGAAAGTTGATCACCGACCAGTTATGGTTGTAAGCCGTCTCGTCGTTGCGCATCCCCCAGCTGTGATCGCGATAGGCTGAGCCAGCAACTTCGAGCGTCTTGCCGCCCTCCCCCTTGAAGGTGACCACGCCTTTGCCCGATAGCGCCTGGCTTTGATGGCGGAACTGGCCGAGACCAAAGCCGGTGCATTCCGAAATCGAAAGCTGATCCGGGTTCACGTCGCTGCAGGCTAGGAAATCGAACAGGGCAAAGCGCGCCGAGAAATCCAGCGTGATGGCCAGCTCATCATTCTCGAATTCCACCTGGAACTCGGCTTGCGGCTTTACGAAGCGGTAGGTCAGCTCACCCAGCTTAATTTCGCGCTGGCGCTCGAATGGATAGGGCATCGGAACTTCCTTGCCGCTCGTATATTTTCGGCCTCCGTGCAGCAAGGTAAACGAGGCAAAGGCACGCTCCATGGTCGGCTCGACAGTGGCATGCGCGAGGCAGCAGACATCCCGATCTGGATCCATGAAAATCCAGAACCAGTTCTCTTTCCAGCGCAGTTTGGCGCGCATGGGAACCGTGTGAGGATAGTCTTCGTGCAACAACATTCATTCTCTCCCGTCAGGGACATGGTCCCTTCGCGATAGCGCCGGCCGGAACGCCAGCCCGCCGTGCCAACCACATCACCTCAAAGCCGCTGCGGCATATTTACCGAGCGGGCGTTCCTCGATCAGTCCGAAATCCAACTATTGCGGTCGATACCCGCATTTGCCCGCGCGAATTTTACGATGTCATTGATCCGGGCACCGAGTTCTGCCGGGTCCCTGCTCGGCGCCGCCTGCGGGCCGTGCTGCCAGCTTTCGATGACCGAATAGCCCTTACCCCAGGCCTCGAACACACGGCCGGTTACACCGGCCGATTCGGGGCTTGCCAGCCAAGTGACGAAGGCGGCGATCCACTCTGGGCTACGCTCGTCAAGCTGTTCTGAAGTCCATTCACGCAGGCCTTCGGTCATCCGTGTATTGGCGCGGGGCGCGACGGCGTTTACGGTAATCCCATACCGCTTCAATTCGCGCGCAGCGAGCTGCGAAAGCGTGGCGATGCCGCCCTTGGCCGATGCATAATTTGCCTGGCCGATATTGGCGAACAGCGCAGAATGGGACGTCGTGTTGATGATACGCGCATCGACGAGCTTACCTGCCTTCTGCTGACCGCGCCAATAGTTTGCGGCGTGATGCAACGGCGCGAACGTGCCCTTCAGGTGCACCTTGATAACGGAGTCCCACTCGTCCTCACTCATATTCACAAGCATTCGGTCGCGTAAGATGCCGGCATTATTGATGAGGATATCGAGCCCGCCGAACGTGTCGACGGCTTCCTGAATCATAGCCTGGGCAGCATTCCAGTTGGACACGTCGGACGTGTTAATTGCAGCCTCACCACCAGCTGCGCGGATCGCGTTCACCACCTCCTGCGCCGGTGTCTCGTCGGTATTGGCTCCCGTCGCCGCCGAACCCAGATCATTGACGAGAACCTTGGCACCCTGCGCCGCGAGCATTAACGCATAAGCGCGCCCCAATCCCCGACCACCGCCGGTGACAATCGCGACGCGGCCATTACAAATTCCCATTTTCTACTCCACCCTTCAACCATCAAATCGCCGTTCGCTGCGATTACGCCACAGACGATTGCTCTCCAAAACGGACCTAGTCCATATACGAATAGTATGCCAGCGCATGTTTAATTTAAAGCGTTTTTCCCGGCGATGCCAACCATTTTTTGAAGCGCGAAACCTCAAACGATGCGCGGGTACATCGGAGCGGTGGTGATCGGGGTAGGCGTTCAATGATGGCTTGGCGGACCACTGGCAGGCTGATTCATAACTTCGTCAGCTTGGGAATTCCCAACGTGAGCTACACTCTACGCAGGTAGGTATGAAATCCACCGCCTTCGCGGAAACGGTCAAATTCCGAGCCGACAATTGCATCTTTTTCCCAGTCCGACTAGTACACTGGCATATAATTTTAATGTGCACGAATTATGGGAAGGTATGCGCATGGACCTGGCGAGGATTGAGCGGCTTGAGATACCCCCCATTGAACAGAGTTACACCGCGCGCGACGCCATCCTTTATGCGCTAGGCCTCGGCTTTGGCGAGCATCCGCTTGACGCGGCCGAACTCGATTATGTCTATGAGAAGTCGCTCAGGATCGCGCCCTCTTTCGCCGCACCCGTCTGCCATCCAGGTTTCTGGGCGCAGAAACCCGAGTTTGGCATCGACTGGGTGCGACTGCTTCACGCAGAACAAGAATGCCAGTTCCATCGGTCATTTCCGGCAGAGGGAACGATCCGCGGCGAGTTCACCATTGCAGGCGTCGAGGATAAGGGGGCCGACAAGGGCGCACTGGTGCATCAGGAAAAGAGACTTTTCGACGCCGCGACTGGGGACCTCATAGCGACGGTTCGTTCAACGCTGTTCCTGCGCGCAGACGGCGGCCAAGGTGGGTTCGGCCGCACCATTTCACCCGCATTAGCCCTACCCGAGGGCGAGCCTTCTGCAACGCTTGAGTTTCGTACTGAGCCGCGTCTTGCTCTTATCTATCGGCTGAGCGGCGACTGGAATCCCTTGCACGCCGATCCCGCAATCGCCCGCAGCGCGGGCTTCGATCGACCAATTCTGCACGGACTTTGCAACTACGGGGCAGCCTGCCGCGCGCTTTTGAAAGTCTATTGTGACTATGATCCGTCGCGGCTTAAATCTCTCTTCGTGCGCTTCAGCCAGCCTTTTTTTCCGGGCGAGACGCTCCGTTTCGAGTTTTTCCAAGACGGCAATGAAATTGGTTTCCGCGCCCTTGCCAAGGAGCGCGGCATAGTTGTTCTCGACCGCGCGCGTGCGCGCATCGCGGCCCCCTGACTTCCGGAGAGTTTCCATGGATTTCGAATTCGACGACAATCAAAAGGCGATCATCGAGGGCGTTTCAAAGGTATGTAGCGCCTTCAGCGACGAATATTGGACAGAATGCGAAGCAACACCGCGCTTTCCGCATGAGTTTTATGAAGCGATGGCGGAGGGCGGATGGCTAGGGATCACCATGCCAGAGTCTGTCGGCGGGTCAAATCTCGGTGTGCTCGAAGCCGCGCTGATGATGCATACGGTAACGTCCAGTGGCGGCGGTTATTCTGCAGCGTCGGCAATCCACATCAACCTCTTTGGACCTCATGCCATCGTCGTACACGGCACGCCCGACCAGCAAGAGCGCTGGCTACGTCCGCTCGTTGCTGGGCAGCAGAAAGCCTGCTTCGGCGTAACCGAACCCGACGCCGGACTTGACACCACCAGCATCAAGACCTTCGCCCGGAAGGTGGACGGGGGATATCGTGTTTCCGGCCGGAAGATGTGGACGTCAACCGGGCAGGAAGCCGACAAGATCGTGCTGCTTGCGCGAACCACGCTTAGAGAGGAGTCGAAGAAGCCGACCGACGGAATGTCACTCTTCTACACGGACCTGGATCGAACACAGATCGAAGTACGTCGCATTCACAAACTTGGCCGCAATGCGGTCGATTCAAATGCTGTGTTCATCGATGATTATTTCATTCCCGACGAAGATCTGATCGGCGAGGAGGGCAAGGGTTTTCACTATCTGCTCGACAGCCTCAATCCCGAACGTATATTGGTTGGCATCGAGGCTGTTGGCCTAGGCTATGACGCGCTCTACCGCGCCGCCGGCTACGCGCGGGACCGCGTTGTTTTCGGCCGGCCCATCGGGCAGAATCAGGGCATCCAGCACCCGCTGGCCGAGCGCTGGATATATCTTGAAGCGGCATTCTGGCAGTGCCTCCGCGCTGCTTGGCTCTATGATAACAAGAAGTCGTGCGGTGCCGAGGCAAATGCTGCCAAGTTTGTTTCCGCGCGTGCGGCATTTGACAGCGCTACACAGGCGGTCCTCACGCATGGCGGCATGGGCTACGCGACAGAATATCAGGTAGCGCGCCTTTTCAAGGAGTCCATTCTACCGCGTATTGCACCAGTGACCGAACAGATGATCCTCTCGTTCATAGCCGAACGCGTGCTTGGGCTCCCAAAGTCCTACTGAGAGGACCGCTATCGGAGCACGCGAGCACCACGGGTGTTATCTAACGGTCGCGGCCTGTGCTGGACATTGCTGATTATCCGCCGTCAGCACCAATGGCACAGATTTGAGGTTGTAAATTAAGGAGGGTTTGGGTTTCGTCGTAGTGACGAAGGAACGAAGATGAAGCCCAAACCCTCCTTGAAAAAATCGCCGGTGAAGGCCCCTGCTGAGCGGGTGTTGAAGGATATTCGTCGGCAGACCCGTCGGCATTTCTCGGCTGAGGACAAAATCCGGATCGTGCTGGATGGCCTGCGCGGCGAGGACAGCATCGCCGAGCTTTGCCGCAAGGAAGGCATCGCGCAGAGCCCGTATTACACCTGGTCGAAGGAGTTCATGGAAGCGGGCAAGCGCCGCCTGGCTAGCGACACAACCCGTGCTGCGACCACTGGCGAGGTGCAGGATCAGCGTCGCGAAGCCCGGAACCTGAAGGAATGCGTTGCCGACCTAACACTCGAAAACCGTCTGCTTAAAAAACCGTCGCCGGCTGGGCCCGCCTGTGCGCGGTAGAAACGGGTCGTGTTATGGTGCGGTCGGGAGGGTCGCGGCCGATGGCTTATTGGAGGCATGATACCCCGTTAAAAAACGTGGCCCGTGGGTGTTTGCGTACTTGAGAGT
>NZ_FOGE01000048.1 GCF_900111125.1 Sphingobium sp. YR768 | reverse complement strand
GCCGGGATAGCCCGCCATCAACCGCCGCGATCACCCGAAAACGTAAATCCTCCGAGATCGACTTTGTCATGCCAGGCCGGCCTCCTCGTCCAGCTCGCATGTTGAATCAGATTTCCTGGCTCAAGGGAATCCCTACGATTCCGTCAGATCGGATCATGCTCTAGCGCACGATGACCTTTCTGGCCGCCCTGCGTCATGACAGGATCGATGCGCCCTGCGTGCTCGATCAGCCGGTCAACGGACAGAGCTTCACCGACTATGTCGACCAATGCCTCGTGCCCACGCTCTCACCGGGCGACATCGTCATTATGGACAATCTGAGCAGTCACAAGCCCCCCCCGCCATCCGGGCGGCGATCCGTGGGGCAAAAGCAAAGCTGCTGTTCCTGCCGCCCTACAGCCTCGACCTCAATCCGACCGAGCAGGTCTTCGCAAAGCTCAAGCACCTGATGCGCAAAGCAGCCGAACGCACCCATGAGACAACATGGCGGCGCATCGGCTACCTGCTCAACGCCTTCTCGCTGGAGGAATGCGGCAAGTATTTACGAAACAGCGGATATACGTCTGTGTAATCTCATCAAAATCTAATGTCAGGACGCGGTTGTCTATTTACGAATAAGGTAGCCTGACAACGAACGTGCTGCCTGACATTTCATCGCTAGATTTCAAAATAATATCGCCATTATGCAATTCGATTAACTGCTTGACGAGCGCCAATCCGATGCCCAGCCCTTCCTGAGAGGCTTTGCCGCCTGACCGTACTTGCGCGAAGAGATCGAAAATCCTTGCTTGCATATCCATCGGAATGCCTATGCCATTATCGGCAATCTCGACCTCTATCCAATCGTCTCCAGCCAAAAGGGTCAGCCGGATCGCGCCGCCAGACGGCGTATATTTGGCGGCATTGTTGAGCAGATTGCTGACGATCTGCGCGATGCGCGTATAATCGACCTCCATCCAGATGGGCGTATCGGGCATAGTGACGGTCAGATCATGGCCGCCCGCGTCGATCGAGGGCTGGCTCGCCTCGATCGCGAAGGTCAGGGCGTCCTGTAGGACGACCCTTTCCTTGTTGAGCGAGATTTTCCCCTGATCGATGCGGGCGATGTCGAGCAGATCCTCGACCAGGCGGGAGACGTGGCGGACATGGCGGTCCATCTGGCCGCGAATGGACCGCGCCGCATTGGTCCCCTCTCGTCGTTCGAGCAGATGCAGTCCGGCGCCGAGCGCCATGATGGGATTGCGCAGTTCATGGCCGAGGATCGCCAGAAATTCATTCTTGCGCCGGTCCGCGCCCTGCAACGCCTTTGCGAGCATGGCCAATTCGTCCCGCTGCGCAACGATTTGACGACGCTGTTGATAGAGATCGAAGAAGACATTGGCCTTCGAACGGAGAATATCGGCCTCGATCGGCTTCTGGATGAAATCGACAGCCCCCGCTTCATAGCCCCGGAAGCGCCGTTGCAGATCGGCGCTGCCAGCAGTGAGGAAGATGATCGGGATATGGCGGGCGCGTTCATTGCCGCGCATGAATTCTGCCAATTCGAAGCCGTCCATTCCGGGCATCTGCACATCGAGCAGCGCCAGCGCGACGTCATGGACGAGCAGCAGTTCGAGCGCTTCCTCACCGGAGCGGGCCTTGAGGCAATGCAGGCCATCACGTTGGAGCAAGGCTTCGAGCGCGAGCAGATTTTCCTCCAGATCGTCGACCAGGAGAAAGTGGACGGGTGGGGCTTGGCTGGTCATCGGGCTGTCAGTCCCACAAGATAGGCGAGAATGTCGTTTAGCGGCATGATGTGCGCGGTTGGGCAGGCAGCAAGCGCGGCGGCCGGCATGGTCGGCACCTGCGCGCTCGCGGGGTCTTCCACGATGATGGTGCCGCCGGCGTCTGCGACCGCGCGTACTCCGTCAGACCCGTCATGATTGGCGCCGGTCATCACGATCGCTGCCAGGGCCGGGCCGAAGGCATCGGCGGCAGTTTCGAACAGGACGTCGATCGCCGGGCGGGAATGATTGACTGCTTCGTCCGAGGACAGCGCCAGCGATCGTTGTCCCTCGACCAGCAGATGATAGTCGGAGGGCGCGAAATAGACGGTGCCATTGGCGATCGGCTCCTTGTCCTCGGCTTCCTTGACGCGCAACCGGCAGCGATCCTGGAATAATGTCACCAGCGCGTTGGCGCGATCGGGCGGCACATGGACGACGATCAGGATCGGCACGATCATGTCTGCGGGCAAAGCGGGAAGTATGTGCAGCAGCGCCTGTACCGCGCCGGCGGATGCGCCGATGGCCACGGCCTCAATCGGAGCCGTGCTCATGCGTCGCGCCTCTGGTAGATTTTCTCTTCCCGCACATAGTCGGAAAAACCATCGGCATGGGCGGAGAAGCGCAGGCTTTCCTTCGACCCGAGGCCGAGAAAGCCCTTGCGCGCGAGCGAGCCGCGGAACAGGCCGAGCGCCCGGTCCTGCAACGGCCGGTCGAAATAGATGAGGACGTTGCGGCAGGAAATGAGGTGCATTTCCGCAAAGACCGCGTCGGTCACGAGGCTATGGTCGGAGAAAACGACCTGCGCGCGCAGGCTTTTGTCGAACACGGCACGACCATAATCGGCGGTATAATAGTCCGACAGGGAATTGCGCGCCCCCGATTTCTGGTGGTTTTCGGTGAATTTGCGGATTTCGCTGAGCGGATAGACACCGGCTTCGGCGGCTTTGAGGGCATCTGGATTGATGTCCGTCGCGTAGAAGAGCGTCCGCTGGTCCAGCCCTTCCTCGCGGAAGAGGATGGAGAGGGAATAAAGTTCCTCGCCATTGCTGCACCCGGCGACCCAGACCTTGAGCGAGGGATAGGTTTGGAGATGAGGGATCACCTTTTCCCGCAGCGCGCGGAAATAAGAGGGGTCACGGAACATCTCGCTGACCTGCACGGTCAGATAGTTGAGCAGCCGGGGCAAGGTCGCCGGATCGTGCAGTAGCCGGTCCTGCATCGCGGAGATGCTGGCGAAACCGAGCTGGGTGCGCGCCTGCACGATACGCCGTTTCATCGAGGCGCCGGCATAATGGCGGAAATCATAATGATAGCGTTGATAGATCGCCTCCAGCAACAGCGCGATCTCGATATCCTCTACGGCGTCTCCCATCAGCGCGGCATCCAGACGCGGACCAGCGACAGCAGCTTATCGACGTCGATCGGCTTGGCCATATAATCATTGGCGCCCGCTTCCAGGCAACGCTGCTGATCGTCCGGCATCGCCTTGGCCGTGAGCATGACGATGGAAAGATCGCGCCAGCGCGCGTCGTCCCGGATCGCGCGCGTGGCGGCCAGGCCGTCCATCACCGGCATCATCACGTCCATCAGGACCAGGTCGATGCGCTTTGTCGGATCGGCCGCCGAAGCGTCCAACGCATCGATCGCCTCCTGTCCGTTGCGAGCGATCTGGACGACCGCGCCGCGCGGCTCCAGCACGCTGGTCAGCGAATAGACGTTGCGCACGTCATCCTCGACGATGAGGATACGGCGCCCCTCCAGCGCGGCGTCGCGGTGCCGGGCTTTCTGGATCAGCTTGCGCTGTTCGGTCGGCAGTTCGGACACGATCTGGTGCAGGAAGAGCGAAACTTCATCGAGCAGCCGCTCGGGCGACTTGGCGCCCTTAATGATGATCGAGCTGGAATAGCGGCGCAACCGTTGCTCATCGTCGGCGGACAGGTCATGGCCGGTATAGACGATCACCGGCGGGAAGCCGTGCGCGCCGTCGCGGCTGAGCGTTTCGAGCAGGCTGTAGCCGGAGGCGTCGGGCAGTGACAGATCCAGCACCATGCAATCATAGGTCTGCTGCCGCAGTTGCTCCAGGCATTCCGCCGCAGTGCCGACACCCACGGTTTCGACGTCGCCCGACTGGAGCAGCCGGCCGACAGCGTCGCGCTGAACCGCATCATCCTCGACGATCAGCACACGGCGCATCCGGGTCGCGAGCTTGGCCTGCAACCCTGCCAGCACTTCGGCCAACTGATCGCGCCGCACCGGCTTTACCAGATAGCCGATCGCCCCCAGCGACAGCGCCGTCTGGCTATGGTCGGACGCGGACACGACATGAATCGGGATATGCCGGGTGTCGTCATCATGCTTCAGCCGGTCGAGCACGGTCAGACCCGACTGGTCGGGCAGGCCAAGGTCGAGCACGACGGCGCTGGGCCGGAACTTGCGAGCGAGATGAACCGCCTCCTCCGCGGTGCCGGCGACGACGCACTGAAAGCCCATTTCGCGTGACAGGTCGCAGACGATCGAGGCGAAGCTCTGGTCATCCTCGATCACCAGCAACAGGCGCCGCCCTTCGGCCAGCACGTCGCGATCATCCTCGATCGCCCAGCCGGTGCTCGCCATCTGGCTTGGCGGCTGCGCGGGCGCAGGGGCGACTTCGGCGATGGCGGGCGGCGCTGCCTCACGCGGCGCGATGGTCGCGGCATCATAGGCGATCGGGATGGTCAGGCTGAACTGGCTGCCCTTGCCCGGCTCGCTCTTCAGGCTGATCCGGCCGCCGAGCAGGCGCGCCAGTTCGCGCGAGATGGAGAGGCCAAGCCCGGTGCCGCCATAGCGCCGGCTGATCGTGCTGTCGGCCTGATGGAAGGCGGCGAAGATGCTGTGCTGCTGTTCGGCGGAAATGCCGATGCCGGTATCGGCCACCTCCAGCGCCAGCCGATCCCCCGCCACCCGCGATAAGGTAAACCGCACGCGGCCACGCTCGGTGAATTTGAAGGCGTTGGAGAGCAGGTTCTTCAGGATCTGCTCCAGCCGCAGCCGGTCGGATTCGAAGACGGCAGGTATGTCTTCGGCGACGACGATGTCGAAGCCCAGCCCGCGTTCGTCGGCGACCGGCTGGAATAGCTGGCGAATGTCGCCGACCAGTCGCTGCACCGACAGGGTTTCAGGCTGGATTTCGACATGGCCCGCCTCGATCTTCGACAAGTCGAGAATGTCGTTGATGAGCGTCAGCAGATCATTGCCGGAGGATTCGATCGTGCGAGCATATTTGACCTGATCGGCGGACAACGTCCCTTCCGGATTGTCGCCCAGCAGCTTGGAAAGGATCAGCAGCGAGTTGAGCGGGGTGCGCAGCTCATGCGACATATTGGCGAGGAAGTCGGACTTGTACTGGCTCGCCTGCTCCAGTTCGCGCGCCTTGAGCTGGAGCGAGGCGCTGGCCCGTTCCAGCTCATCCCGCTGCGTTTCGAGCGTCTGGGCCTGTTCCTCCAACTGGCTGTTGGTCTGTTCCAGTTCGACCTGCTGCTGTTCCAGCCGGACCTGCGATTCCTTGAGCGCCCGCCCCTGCTCTTCCAGTTCCTCATTGGACACGCGCAGCTCTTCGCTTTGCGCCTGCAATTCGCCCGCCTGTCGCTGGGTTTCCTCCAGCGCATCCTGAAGCTGCGCCCGGAAGCGCGCCGAGCGCAGGGCGATGCCGATCGCCGCTGACGCCTGATCGAGCAGGTCCAGGGCCCGGGCATCGACCCGGTCGAAAAAGCCCAGTTCCAGCACGGCATTGACGACCTCGTCCGCCTTGGCCGGTACGATGACCAGATGCCGGGGCTTGTCAAGGCCCAAGGCGGAACCGATGGTCAGATAGCCGTCGGGAATGTCCTGAATCAGCATCGAGCGCCCTTCGGCGGCGACCTGACCCAGCAAGCCTTCCTTGACGCCAAAGATCGTCGGCACATCCGCGTCCATCGGCACGCCCAGTGTGGCGGTACGATGGAAATGGCCGCGTTCGCCCTTGAATACCGCGCCGCCCCGCGCCCCAAGATAGGCGGAAAGAAAGGCCAGGATTGCTTCCGACAGATCCTCGACCGACTTGTCGCCGCGCATCGCGTCAGCCAGTCCCACCTGCCCCGTCTGGAGCCAGACCTGTTGAGCCCGCGCGCGATTGGCCCGCCGCAACAGTATGAAGATGATGATGGTCAATGCCGCGCCCAGCAAAGCCGACACCACGCTGCTGGTGATCGCCATGCGCGATGCTGCGTTCATCTCCTCGATGCGAATCTGGCGCAGCCGCAACTCCTCCTGCGCCATTGCGCCAAGTTGGGTGCGGATAGCGTCCATTTCGATCTTGCCGCGATCGGTGGTGACGACGGCCAGCGCCGCCTGAAACCCCTGCGCGCGACGCAGGTCGATGGTTTCGCGCAGTTCCGCCAGCTTGGCGTCGAGATGACGGCGCAGACCGACAAGATTGGTCTGCTGTGTCGGATTGTCGCGCGTCAGGTCGGTTACTGTTTTCAGCCGATCGCCCACGGCCATCGTAGCGCTCTTATAGGGATCGAGATAGCTGTCCGCCCCGGTGAGCAGGAACCCGCGCTGGCCGGTTTCGGCGTCCTGCGTCGCAGACAAGAGATCGTCCAGCGCGATCAGCACCATGTGGGTGTGACGGATGGATTCATTGCTGGCGCGCAGTGCCTCAATATTCCGATAAGCGGTAAGGCCGCTGATGAGAAAGAAGAGGAAGCCAAGCGACAGGCCTGCGATCGACCAGATGCGTCCGCCGATGCCGGAATTAGGGTTCAAGCTGGTGTCTTTCCTGATGAAGCGGCCCGGCCCGGGCGCGAAAGAGATTCCGGTTGGTTTCTGATCATTGCAAAGCGTGAGTAAAAGCGCCCGCCAGTTCTTCGGGCCGATAGGGCTTCGGCAGAAAAAGGCTGCCCGCAGGCAGGTCTTCTTCACTCGGACGTACCTTGCCCGATGTGATGACGATATGCATTGAAGGCCACAAGTGGCGAACGCGCTTTGCCAGTGCCAGACCGTCGCATCGGCCTGGCATATCGATGTCGGTAAAGATCAGGTCGATGCCTGGATGCTGGTCCAAGAGGTTCAGCGCTTCGTCACTGTTACCCGCTTCCAGTACGGCATAGCCTTGCTCAGCGGCGATATCGGCCGCGAGCATCCTGATCAGACATTCATCCTCGACAATCAGGATGTGCGCCACCGGCGCGGTTTGAACCAACGACACACACATCTCCGCATCGGCGTCTTGCGCTAACCCCCAACGGATCGGTGAATGCCCCCACTGTCCGATTGAACGACGAGTCCGGGAAACGCTCGCCACGCCAAAAGTTCCATGAAAAGATGACGGCCTGAAAATTATTCGCGCATGCGGATGCGATTTTCGTCACTATCCCGACCGTTGATAGGCCGTCTTCAGTCTACTCACTATCACCGCTTGATGCGCAAATTCCCGCTGCGCATCCAACGCCGGTCTTCAAGCAGCCAGCAGTTTTCGAGTGACGAAGCTGGGATTGGCGTTCTCGGACATTGGCAATGACGTGCATCGGCCCGATCAACCGATCGGTTCTGTCCTTGATACTCCATCAGCAAAAACCCGGGCGAGAGAGATTCCAGATGTGACCCGCTCTTGGGATTGTCCATAATCATTCCCGCCCTTTGTATAGACTATAGCGCCTGCTGCTCTTGATTGAGGTTGCGCTTGCCCGTCGATTTCGACCGGGCATCACGCGCCGCGCCGGTCAGTGTCGTCGGCACTTCGATATAGGGCAGGCCCAGCGTCTGGCTGGTCATGCGACGGATGCGGTTGGTCATGTCCGGGCTGGCGTTGAGCTTCTGGCCATAGGAGGGGACCATCGCCGTCACTTTCGGCTTCCAACTGGTCGCCATCTGTTGCGGGAAGGCGCGGCGCATCACCTCCAGCATGATCGCTGGCGATGTCGAGGCGCCGGGCGAGGCGCCCAGCAGGGCTGCGATGCTGGCATCCTTGTCGGTGACGATTTCGGTGCCGAACTGTAACATCGTGCCCTTCTTCGGATCATATTTGATCACCTGCACGCGCTGGCCCGCGGTGATCAGCTTCCAGTCGTCGCGCTTGGCATTGGGATAATATTTGACCAGTTCGGCCTGACGCTGCGCATCGGTCAACGTCGCCTGTTGCGCCAGATAGCGGACCAGATCCAGATTTTCCGCGCCGACCTTCATCATGCCGCCGACATTATTCTTGTAGATGGATGCGAACAGATCGAGCGACGATCCATTTTTCAGGAACTTCGTGCTCTGCAACGCGAAGGGGCCGAACAGAGTGACTGACTTGCCGTCCAGCTTGCGGGCGTCGAGATGCGGCACCGACATCGGCGGCGAACCGGCTTCCGCCTTGCCATAGACCTTCACATTGTGACGGCTGGTGGCTGCCGGCCCTTCGAACGCCAGGAACTGGCCACCGACCGGGAAGCCCGCATAATTTTTCGATTCCGGGATGCCCGACATCTGCAACAGCTTGAGCGAGGCGCCGCCTGCGCCGATGAAGACGAACTTCGCCTTGACCACGGTATCGTTGTTCTGCTTGAGGTCATGGACAGTGACGTTCCACGTCTTGTCCGCATTCTGGTGCAAGCCGCGCACTTCATGGCCAAGCTGAAGGTTGAAATTAGGGTTGCGGGTCAGCGAATGGGTCAACTGGGTCGTGATGACACCGAAATTGACATCCGTGCCGAGCGGCATGAACGTCGCCGCCACCTTCTGCTTTGGATCGCGGCCTTCCATCACCAGCGGCGCCCAGCGACGGATTTGCGCGGGGTCCTGCGAATATTGCATGCCGTAGAAAAGCGGGTTCTTCACCAGCGCATCGCGGCGCTTGTGCAGATAGGCGATGTTATCGTCGCCCCAGACGAAGCTCATATGCGGCGTCGCGTTAATGAAGTCTGTCGGTTTGGGCAGGCGGCCTGCACCCACTTCATGCGACCAGAACTGGCGCGAAATCTCGAACTGTTCGGCAATGTCCACGGCCTTCTCGGTCGCGATTGAGCCGTCTGCATTCTCCGGCGTGTAGTTCAACTCGGCGAAGCCCGAATGGCCGGTGCCCGCATTGTTCAAGCCGTTGGAGCTTTCCTGCGCCACCTTGTCCATACGTTCATAGATGTCGATCCGCCAGTCCGGCTCCATTTCCTGGAGATAGGTGGTCAGCGTCACACCCATAATGCCGCCGCCGATCACCAGCACATCGACCGGCTTGTCATTGGCGGCTGCCTTGCCTTCGGGCGACGCCATCGGGCGGAACAGGAAGGCGGTTGCGGCAATCGCCAGCAGCAGGATGATGATGGCAAGGGCGAAGAAAATCTTCTTGAATAAAGGTCGGCGGCTGGGTGCCGTCGAGCTGGAAGAGGAGGTCATGATGTTGGATTCCAAATCTGCGTGGAAAGGGGCCGGGCGGCCGGATGCGCGTTCACCAATCTTGTCCGTCAGGTCATGCGCACCACCCCATCGCCATCAGAATCGGAAGCTCAGCCAACCGGCCAGATAGTCGCTGTTGCCATAGCCTGCGCGGCTAAGCACCGGTCCGGCATCCAGATGCTCGTAGCGGCCGACGAAGGTCAGGCGCGGCGTGATCGACCAGCTGATCTGGGCGCGGATCGATTCGCCGATCTTGTGGCCCGGCACCGACTGCGTGCCGGCGAAGATCGACTTGTTGGCGCGATAGACCGCATCATTTTCATCGGCGCGCCAGGCGAACTGATATTCCATCGTCGCCCTCACCCCCTTAAGCGGCGACAGGGTCAGGCTGGGCGCCAACGTCTTGAGGTTGGTCGGCGTCATGCACAGCTGATAGCTATAATAGATATTATTGCCAAAGGGGGCGTAGGCTGCCTTGAGCGTGCCACCTTCGAACGTGCCGCCGCCGCTGGCATAGTCGGCGTGGAATCCGATACGGGGGCCCATCGGCAGATCGCCGGGCAGCTTGTAGCTTTGTTGGAAGAAAAACTGCCAGGCGTTGATGTCGCGACCGTCGAAATCGCCGAACTGGTGGTTGACGGTCCAGTCGAGATTGACCGGGCCAACCTCCCCCCACAGGCGCGCGCCGGCATAGAAGCGCTCGACCCGACCGGTCACGCCGCCCCACAGCGCTTCGCTGGTGCGCAACCGCCAGAAGAAGGGATCGAGATAGAGTTCCGATCCGCCCAGCACCTTTTCGAGGATACGGATGCCCGCGGTGAAGCCGGAAAAGCGTCGTCCCTGCTCGACCTTGTCGTCGCTCGTCCCGCCATTGCCCAGCGCGGTCGGCTTGAAATCGAAGGCATCGATGCGCAGCGCCCCCGTCCGTGCCCAGGCCCGTATGCCGTTCAGCGCATAGCGGATCGTATTATTATCCCGTTGCGACGTCAGCAGATTGGCGCCGTCGGTAAATTCCTGCCGCCCATAACGCAGGCCCAGATCCATGCCCGCAACGCGCCCCTTCACTTCGACGAAGGACTGAAGCAGCACCAGATCATTGCGCAGCGATCCCGAAGGCGTGCCGATATTGTCGCCGGAAATACCACCATGGGCGATTTCGCTATAGAAGCGCAGATGCGGTCCGACATGCAGGTCGGCGCCGGCGACAAGCCGGTTGATGTCCTGCCGCTGACTGCCAGTGTTCCGCAGGTTGAGGTTGGTCGTGTAATTGACCCGCACCCGCGCCTCACCACTGAGCGTCAGATAGATGTCGCCATCATCGTCCAGCGGCAGATATTTGAGGCGATCGAACAGATCGTCGCGCTGCGCGGGATCGGCCTTGCTGCGCCAGTCCTCCGCCCAGCGCGACAGGGCATAGCCGCCCGATACCGATCCTTCGCCAGCGGCGTCAGCGGGATAGAGGCTGGCGGGCTCAGCCGGCATGGCGTCCGCCCATGCGGGACGGGTGAGCAGGATCGCGAGGGTGAGAGCGGAGACAGCGACGGGGCGGCGCACGGCCGCGCAGGAGAAACGAACCATGATGGCTGCGCCTCATTCCGCCGGGACGGCACTGGTGAGCGCAGGCTCGGCCGGGGATGGCGCCCTGCCCTCGCCCCGCATCGCGGCCTGCAATTGCGCCTGATCCAGCTTCCCTTCCCAGCGCGAGACGACGACTGTGGCCACCGCATTGCCGATGAAGTTGGTCAGGCTGCGGCATTCGCTCATGAAACGGTCCACGCCCAGAATGAGGGCCATGCCGGCGACGGGCACGGAGGGGACGATGGAGAGGGTCGCCGCCAACGTGATAAAGCCCGCCCCGGTCACGCCTGCTGCACCCTTGGACGAGAGCATGGCCACGCCCAGGAGCAGAATCTGATCGCCCAGAGAAAGGTCGACGCCGGTGGCCTGCGCGATGAACAGCGCGGCCAGCGTCATGTAGATATTGGTGCCGTCGAGGTTGAAGCTGTAGCCGGTCGGCACGACCAGACCGACGATAGACTTGGGACAACCGGCGCGCTCCATCTTTTCGATCAGGGCCGGCAGCGCGCTTTCCGACGAGGAGGTGCCGAGCACCAGCAGCAATTCGGTCTTGAGGTAACGGATCAGGCCGAAGATCGAGAAACCTGCGGCACGGGCGACCAGGCCCAGGATCACGACCACGAACAGCGCCGAAGTCAGGTAGAAGGTGCCCACCAGAAAGGCGAGATTGGCGAGCGTGCCGACGCCATATTTGCCGATGGTGAAGGCCATGGCGCCGAACGCGCCGACAGGGGCCGCCTTCATGACGATGGCGACCAGCTTGAACACGGCGGTCGAGATATCCTCCAGCAGGTCGAGCACGCGCGCGCCGCGATCGCCGATCAGCGCCAGCGCAACCCCGAACAGGATCGCGACGAACAGCACCTGAAGGATATTGCCGCTGACGAAGGCGGACAGGAAACTGTCGGGGATGATGCCGGTCAGGAAGCCGCTCAACGTGCTGTCATGCGCCTTTTGCGCATATTCGCTGACCTTGCTGGCGTCGAGCGTGGCGGGATCGATGTTGAGGCCCGCGCCCGGCCGCACCACATTGGCGACGATCATGCCGACGACCAGCGCCAACGTGGAGAAGAAGAGGAAATAGGCGAAGGCCTTGCCCGCAACCCGGCCGACGCTGGCGATGTCGCGCATCCCGGCGATGCCGGTGACGATCGTCAGGAAGATGACCGGGGCGATAACCATCTTCACCGCCTTGATGAAGGCGTCGCCGACCGGCTTCATCGCTTCGCCCAGATGCGGCGCGAAATGGCCGAGCGCCACGCCAGCGATGATCGCCAGCAGCACCTGCGCATAAAGATGGAAATACCAGGGGCGCCGGACGGTCGACGCGTCGGGAAAATGAGAAATCTGCATGACAGGAGTCTTTCTGGCCCTCGCCAAAAGCCTTCCCGCCTTCTTGATTGGGCGGGTCGGGAATTGAGGCGGCCAGTATCGAGCTGTCGGCAGCGCGCTACAAATTGTAGGAGGAATGAAATTAAATTATTATATATCAATATATTAATTATATTTCCATGAGTGCCATCATTTCGTTTAGTGCATATAATTGCCCACTAACTTATCCTTATGTGCAGAAATTTGCACATCGTGTGGCGTCGGGATATGCGGGGGCATGGACAGCACTCGCTTCCCGACTCGGATCCTGTGGATCGCCCTGTTCCTCGGCGTGGCCAGCGGCCTGCTCTGGCTGTCGGGCGAGGTTGCCGAACGGAATGCCATCGCCCGGCTGAGTGCGGAGACGCGCGGTGCCGCGATCCTGCGGCAGGCCTATCTCAAGAGCGAGATCGAACGGTTCCGGCTGTTGCCTATCGCGCTGTCCGATGACAGTGACCTCGTCGCTGGCCTCACCGGATCGCAAAGCGCGCTACGTGCGCTGGACCGCAAGTTGCAGGCGCTGGCCCGCACCACCGGCGCGGCGCAAATCTATGTGCTCGACGCATCGGGCCGCAGCGTCGCATCGAGCAACTGGGGCAGCGAACGCAGCTTCGTCGGCCAGAACTATGCCTTCCGCAACTATTTCAAGCTGGCCGCCGCCCATGGATCGGGCGCGCAATTCGCGCTAGGCACGATCAGCGACCGGCCCGGCATGTATCTGTCGCGGCGATCGCGCGGCGGCGGCTATGTCGTGGTGAAGCTGGAATTTGACGGGATCGAGCAGCAATGGGCGCGGCTCGACGAAATCACCTTCATCACCAGTCGCGAAGGCATCATCCTCATCACCAGCCGCCCCGACTGGCGCTTTACCACCATCCATTCGCTGTCTGCTGCGGCAAAGCAGCGTTTCCGCGCCGAATTGCAGTCCGGCCGCGGGTCGTTGCTGCCGGTGCCGCTCAGGGGAATGAGCGACGCTGACGGTCGGCAGATCGTCAGCCCTGCCGACGAACCGCGCCTTCGCCTGCTGTGGCAGTCGGTCGCGGCCGGCGAACCAGGCTGGCAGCTCAACATGCTGACCCCGCTGCATGGCGTGGAGAGCTTCGTGCGCACGGTGCGGCTGGCGACCCTGCTATTGCTGATGCTGCTCGCCGGCGGCATCTGGATCTTGCGCGAGCGCGCCCATCGCCGCGCAGAACGGGCGGCCATGGCCACCGCCCGCACCAGCGAACTGGAGGCGATGGTCACTGACCGCACACGGGAGCTGCGCCGCGAGATGGAGGAGCGCGCCGCCAGCGAAACGCGCGCGGACACACTGCGCGAAGGGCTGCGCCAGGCCAATCGATTGGCGTCGCTGGGCCAGATCACCGCCGGCATCGCCCATGAAACCGCCCAGCCGGTCGCGGCGATCCGCAGCTATGCCGCCAATGGCCGGCTGCTGATCGAACGCGGCGACACCGGCGCGGCGGCTGAGAATATGGCGGCGATCGAGCGCCTGACCGACCGGATCGGCAAGGTTACGGCCGAACTGCGCGGCTTTTCCCGCAAGGCGACTGGCGCGATCGACGCCGTCCCGCTGGCCGGGCCGATCGATGGCAGCCTGCTGATCCTGAAATCCCGATTGGCGCGGGTCGACCTGCAATTGCCGGATCTGCCCGATGGACTTCGCGTCATGGCCGATACGATCCGACTGGAACAGGTGCTGGTCAACCTGCTGCAAAATGCACTCGAAGCGCTGGAGGGCGTGGCCGCGCCGACGATCCACCTATCGGTCAGGCTCGATGCGGAGACGGTATTGCTTTCGATAATCGACAATGGGCCGGGCATCGATCCGTCGGTGCAGGGCCAGCTTTTCACGCCCTTCGTCACCAGCCGCCCATCCGGCCTGGGGCTCGGCCTCGTCATCGCCAGCGATATCATGGCCGACATGGGCGGGTCGCTGCGCCTGCTGCCCAGTGAAGCCGGCGCCCATTTCCAGCTGAGTTTGAAACGCGCATGACCGACATGCACCCGCGTCCGATCGCCCTGATCGACGATGATGATGACCTGCGTGCCGCCATGGCGCAAACGCTGACGCTGGCGGGCCATGATGTCCACGCCTTCGCCCGCGCCGCTGATGCGCTGGCGGCGATCGATGCGGACTTTCCCGGCGTGGTGGTCAGCGATGTGCGGATGCCGCATATGTCGGGCATTGACCTGTTCCGAGCGCTCAACGCCCGCGACGCAGAACTGCCGGTCATCCTGGTCACCGGCCATGGCGATGTGCCGATGGCGGTGGATGCACTGAAGGCCGGTGCCTGGGACTTCCTCACCAAGCCCTTCGATCCCGACGCCCTGCTGGCATCGGTCGCGCGCGCCAGCGAGAAAAGGCTGCTGGTGATCGAAAATCGCCGCCTGCGCGCGATGGTCGACACCGCCGTCGCCTCCCCACTGATCGGCCATTCCCCGGCGATCGAGCGGCTGCGCGACATGGTGGCGACATTGGCCGACACAAATATCGACATTTTGGTGGAGGGCGAGACCGGCACCGGCAAGGAACTGGTCGCCCGCATGATCCACCAGCGCAGCCGCCGCGCCAGCGCCCAGTTCGTCAGCGTCGCCTGCGCCGCCGTGCCCGATACGATCGCCGAGACCAGCCTGCATGGCGAAAGTCTGGCCGGGCGCGCGCCGCTCGAAGGTCGACTGGCCCGTGCGCATCAGGGCACATTGTTTCTCGACGATGTCGACCAGTCCGGCCCGGCACTACAGGCGCACCTCATCCAGTTTCTGGAGGATCGTCTGGTTCGCCCGATCGGCGCGCGCGAACCCCAGCCGGTGGACCTGCGCGTGATCAGTTGCATGACGCAGCAGGGCCAGGTGGCGGCGATCCAGCCGGCTCTGCTCTATCGGCTGGCGGCGGTGCGACTGCACATCCCGCCGCTGCGCGAACGGCGTGAGGATATTCCGCTGATCTTCGCCCATCTGCTCGATGCCGCCGCCCGCCGCTTCCGCCGCGCAGTACCGCCGGTCAGCCGGGCGGTGCTGGCGCATCTGCTGGGTCATGACTGGCCCGGCAATGTCCATGAACTGGGGCGACTGGCCGAACGGTTGGCGCTGGGACTGGAGCAGGAACCGGTCGCTGATGGCGTGACAATCCCGCTTGACGCACGGATGGATGCGTTCGAGCGCACGGCGATCATGGAAGCAATCCAGGCGACCGGCGGCGACATGGGCCAGGCGATCGAACGGCTCGGCTTGCCGCGCAAAACCTTCTATTACCGGGTCCGGCGACTGGGCATCGACCTGCGGAAGTTGCGCGGTCTTAGGCCCTAGCGCCCTTTCTGACCCCATCCCAATTGGCCTACAGGCGCTGATTTTCCTTTCTCGGGCGAAGCCCATCCGCTTCCCCATTCTGGGTGCCCAAGGCTGAGCAGTTATCGCCAACTTATTTGGGATCATCATGCCTCGGCGCGGGTGCGTGCTGCTAAGTTGCCGCCTTCTTTTTCGAAAGTTGGCCTCCACATGCCCATTATTCTTTCCCGCCGTCACACATTCGGCCTGCTCGTCGGCTCGTTTTTGTCCGCCTGTGCTGGGAATGGCGCGGGCGGGGTGGGCAAATTGTTCGTCGGTGATCAGCGCGGCGGATCGCGCGTCGTGTTGCAGGGGGCAAAGCGGCTGGACGATGTTCCCTATGAGATCGTCTGGTCCCAATTCCCCAATGCCGCACCTTTGCTGGAGGCGCTCAATGCCGGCGCGATCGACAGCGGCATCGGTGGAGATTCCGCCTTCATCTTCGCCGCCGGCACCGATGCGAAGATCAAGGCGATCGGCGCGCAGGCCACCCGCGGCATGGGACCGGTGGTGCTGGTGCGCCGGGATTCGCGCATCCGCTCGCTCGCCGATCTGGCCGGTCACAAGGTTGCGACCCCGCGTGGGTCGATCAGCCATAATCATGTCCTCGCCGTGCTGGAGGTCTATGGCCAGCCCTATGACGCGGTCAGCTTCGCCTTCCTCTCCCCTTCTGATGGGCGCGCGGCGTTGCAAAGTAGTGCCGTCGATGCCTGGGCGATCTGGGACCCCAATGCCGCCATGGCCGAACAGGAAGGCGCGCGCATCCTGCCCGGCAAGCAGGATTTGGTCCCTGGATACGGCCTGATGTTCGGGCGGGAAGGCGCGATCGCCGACAAGCGCAAGCTGCTCCAGGATTATCATGACCGGCTTTACAGCGGCTGGGAGTGGTCGGCCAGGAACCGCGACGCCTATGCCGAGCTGATGCACAAGGATACGGGCCTCGCGCTCGACATATTGCGGATTATGCAGCGCCGCGCCGATCGCTTCCCGGCGAAAGTGGACGAGGTGCTGATCGCCCAGCAGCAGGCAACCGCCGACCGTTATTTCCGTGCCAAGGTGATCGACCGCAAGCTGGACGTGCGGCCATTGTTCGACACCAGCTTTTCATGACCCGCTATTCGGCCGCTCATTGGGGCGTCTATGAAGTCGCGGCGGACCTCGCTGGCGCAGTCCCGCGCCTGATCCCATTGCGTGCCGATCCTGATCCCAATCCGATCGGCCTCGACCAACTGGACGACAGCGTGACCCGGCTGCGCATCGCGCGTCCGGCCATCCGCAAGGGCTGGCTGGAGGGCCGGACGCGCGAAGGCCGGGGTGAGGAGCCCTTCGTAGAACTGCCCTGGGACGAAGCGCTGGATATTGCCGCCGCCGAAATCACGCGGGTGCGTCGCGACCATGGCAATGACGCCATATTCGGCGGCTCCTATGGCTGGTCCAGCGCCGGCCGCTTCCACCATGCGCAGAGCCAGCTGCACCGTTTCTACAATATGCTGGGCGGCTACGTCCGCAGCGTCGATAGCTACAGCCTGGGCGCCGGCCGGGTGCTGATGCCGCATATCGCGACCAGCATGGACGACAGTAATGCCTCGCACACCAGTTGGGACGTGCTGGCGGCGCATTGCACCCTGTTCGTCAGCTTCGGCGGCGTCCCGCTCAAAAATACGCGCGTTTCCTCCAGCGGCGCGGGGCGGCACCGCGTGCGCGGCGGCCTTCGTAAGTTGCGGGAGGCGGGCGCGCGGATCATCAATATCGGTCCGGTCGGCGACAATCTGGGCGATGATGATGCGGGCGAATGGATCGCGACCCGTCCCAACACAGACACCGCGATGTTGCTGGCGCTCGCCTTTGTGGTGCTGCACGATACGCTGTTCGATCGCCGCTTCCTCGACAGCCATACGGTCGGTTTCGACATCTTCCGCGCCTACCTCACCGGCGAAACCGACGGCATTGCCAAGACGCCCGGCTGGGCGCAGGCCATCACCGGCGTCCCCGCCGCCCGCATCGCTACACTTGGCCATGACCTGCTGCGCCATCGTACGATGCTCAACTGCGCCTGGTCGTTGCAGCGCGCCGCCCATGGCGAACAGCCTTTCTGGGCGCTGGTGACACTGGCCGCGATGGTGGGGCAGATCGGCCTGCCGGGCGGCGGCTATGGCCTGGGCTATGGCGCGATGAACGTGATGGGCAGCGCGCATCCGCGCCTGCCCGGCCCGGTCTTTCCGCAGGGACGCAATGGCGTGTCCGCCTTCATACCCTGCGCCCGTGTCACCGACATGCTGCTGCATCCGGGCGAGCGCTTCACCTATAATGGCGGGGTTCATGTCTATCCCGACATTCGGCTCGTCCATTGGGCGGGCGGCAATCCCTTCCACCATCATCAGGATTTGAACCGGCTGCGGCAGGGCTGGGCGCGACCGGACACGATTATCGTGCAGGAACAGCATTGGACCCCGGTCGCGCGGCAGGCCGACATCATCCTGCCCGCAACGATATCGCTGGAGCGTGACGATATCGGCTTTGCCACGCGCGAAGGGCTGTTCGTCGCCATGCGCCAGGCCGTGGTGCCTCATGGTGAGGCGCGCGACGATCATGCCATCTTCGCCGCGCTCGCCCGACGCCTCGGCGTGGAGCCAGCCTTCACCGAAGGACTGGACACACAGGGCTGGCTCCGCCGCATCTACGATGAGAGCGCGGCAAAGATCGCCGCGACCGGCCTGAACCTGCCCGATTTCGATCATTTCTGGGAAGATGGGCTGATTGACCTGTCGGCCCATGATGCCCCCCATATCATGCACGCCGATTTCCGTCGCGATCCCGTGGGCCATCCTTTGCCGACGCCATCGGGCAAGATCGAGATATTCTCCAAACGGATCGCCGGTTTCGCGCTGGCCGATTGCCCCGGCCATCCGGTCTGGCTGGAACCTTATGAATGGCTGGGCCATGACAAGGCCGCGACCTACCCGCTCCACCTCCTCTCCGATCAGCCGGAACGGCGGCTGCACAGCCAGTTGGACGCCAGCCCCTATAGCCGGGCGGGCAAGGTGGCGGGGCGCGAGCCGGTCTATCTCAACCCTGCCGATGCAACCGCGCGCGGCATTGCCGATGGCGATCTGGTCGAGCTGTTCAACGATCGCGGCCGCTGCCTCGCCGGCGCGATCCTGAGCGACGCAATCATGCCCGGCGTGGCCCGGCTGGCGACGGGCGCCTGGTTCGACCCCGGTCCGAATCTCGAACGCCATGGTAATCCCAATGTGCTGACGCTCGATCGCGGCGCCTCCGGCCTGTCGCAGGGTTGCGTCGCCCAGACCTGCCTGATCGAAGCGCGGCGGTTTACCGGGGAACCGCCGCGCCTCACCATCTTCGACCCTCCTCAGATCTTGCCGCGCAGCGTCAGTCCATAGAGTCTCGGTTCGCCGATCGAGGCCATCGCCACACCATAAGTCGCGTTGACGCTGATCGTGTTGTAATAATCCTTATTGAACAGGTTGCGGACCCAGACCGACAAATCCCATTTGCCCTCGCTCTGCCGCACGCCGGCATGGGCGCCGAACAGCGCATAGCCCGGCACGCGCGAGAAGGGATCGAGGTTCACCGCCGCGCGGAAGCTGGAGCGATAGCTGCCATCCGTCCCGACATAGGCCTCGCGGTCGCCGCCGGCCGCATGAACATAGTCCAACGTACCGCCCAGCGCCCATTTGGGTGCGCCCGACGCCTGCCGCCCGGACAGGTCTATCGACGTCTTGTAGCTGTTGAGGTAATCCGGCACCGCATTGGTATATTTGGTATATTTCGCGTCATTATAGGTGGCGGCGAAGGTTGCACTCAGCCCCTCCAGCGGGGCGACCCGCGCGTCCAGTTCGACCCCGCGCGACCGTAGCGTGCCGACATTGGCGATGTAGGACACGGCAGGCGACACCAATGTGTTCACATAATTGGCCTGATAATTCTTATCCTCGGTCCAGAACAGCGCGCCATTCAGTTCCACCGCACCGCCCGCAAAGCGGGTCTTGATGCCCAGCTCAAAGGCGTCGACCTTTTCCGGCTTCACGAAGATATCGACGCCCGCGCTCTGCCGCACCAGATTGATGCCCGGCGATTTATAGCCACGCGAATAGCTGTAATAGGCATGGGCATTGTCCGAGATATCATAGGCCGCGATCAGCGTGCCGGACAGATTGTCGCTGTTGCGTTTCACATAATAGCTGGCCGTGGGCGCATAGGCGGCGCGCAGGGCGATCGCCGTCGCCTGATATTCCGCTGGCAGTTCACTGATCGGCGTCACATCGCCGCGCGCTTCCGCATCATAGAGGCCGGTCTTATGCTCATAGGTATAGCGCAGCCCGCCGGTCAGGCGGAAGCGCGGCGAGATATTCCAGGTCGCCTGCCCATAGGCGGCATAGCTGTGCGTCGCCGGCACGACATGGGCATAGGATTCCAGCCCATCCAGAATAGCGGCGGGTAGCGGTGACACGGTCGCGGTCGGCGTGTTCGCCGTGCGCAGCCAGGCGACGGCATCCGATCCATAGATGCTGCGCTGCTTGTCGTCTGCCTCCTGCCAGAAGAAATAGAGGCCGGCGCTGAAATCGACCGTGCGCTCGCCGGTGGAGGCGACGCGGAATTCCTGGCTGAACTGCTGCTGGTCGGTATCCACCACCCCAAAGGGCGAGATATCCGCGCCGATCTGGTCCCCATCATAATTGGGGATCCATTTCCAGTTGCGATAGGCGGTGATGGAGGTCAGCGTCACCCCAGTCAGGTCGAGATCGGCCTGCGCCTGAAAGCCGTAACTCGGCATTTCGTCATATTGATTGCCGTCCAGATCGACCTGTCGGTCGAAGGCGTTCACGCTGCCCGGCACATAGCCGACATCGGCGGCCCGGCGATAGAAGCCGCGTACCTCCGTCCCATTGTTCAGCGTGGTTGGCAACACCTTGGCGATGCTCTGGAACCCGACATCGCCCTTCTGGATCGAATAGTCGACGATGAAGCGCAGGCGGAAATTATCGGTCGGCTTGTAGAGCAGGTCGAACCGCGCACTGTGATTGTCCAGATTGTCCCAATCCTCATTATAGACCGTGTTGTGGATCAGGCCGCGGCGCGATGTGCGCAGATAGGATATGCGGAACGCCAGTTCGTCGTTCAGCGCCGCGTTCAGGCTCACATAGCCACGGAAATAATCATAATTGCCATAGGTCGCTTCGGCCCGCGCCTCATTGGTGAAGCTGGGTGCGCGCGTCTTGATGTCGATCGCGCCAGCGACGGTATTCTTGCCGAACAACGTCCCCTGCGGTCCGCGCAGTAACTGGATGCTGTCGACGTCGATCAGGTCGGTAATGACCGACCCGGTACGCGGCCGGTACACGCCGTCGACATAGAGGCCGACGCCCTGTTCCAGCCCGTCATTGGTGCCGCCCGCATTGGTGCCGATGCCGCGAATGGTGATGGTCTGGTTGCGGCCACTGAACCCCTGAATATTGAGGCTGGGTAGTTGCTGGATCGACTGTTTTAGCGTGAAAGCGCCCTGTGCCGTGATGGCATCGCCGCTGATCGCGCTGATCGCGATCGGCACCTTCTGTGCGTCTTCCTTGCGATAGCGGGCGGTGACGACGATGCTCGCCACGCCGGCGTCCCCGCCTTCGGCAGCTTCGGTTGCCGGTGCCTGAGCATCAGCCCCATTTGGCAGCGCCAGTGCGACTCCGCTGCCCAACAGGGTGATGATGAAAGCCCTTATGCTCGTGCGCGCCCGATACTGTAGCATGATCTTGCCCCTTTGCATTTGTCTCGCAGGGCATAGAGAGCGGAGGCGTCGTCTCTCCAATGCGGATCGCAGATGGGCTTATGCGAAATTTTAAAGCATTGAGATATGCCAAGCAAGCAATAGATTTTTCCAATCATTTGATTGATTATATTTAATATAATAATGACTATATCTCATCGATTTGTCAGGGTGAAATTGATATGTTTTCGCTCCAAAAGAAAGCGCCGCGGCACGAATATTTTCATCATTCTTAGAGAATAGGCGTCCATAAACTTTATGGATGCAGGTCAATTCCCGTAACCCATTTATCGAGCAGGCAAGCATATTGTCGGGCCCTCAGAGTCCGTTTGACAATGCGCCGGATCAGAAATCGCTCTTTCGCGATTTCTCAAACGGCCTCTAAGAGTCCGTTTGAGAATGAGTTGCCCGGCTGACGGTGGTGTGATTCAAGCTTGGGATGAGAACCCTTGCGAGCCGTGGCCGAATGGCTGGCTTTGAGCAGCGATCAAAGCGCTACCCGACCAATCGACGAATGAGGAGTGGTTGTTCATCCAGCCGTTTCTGCTGTCGGTGCCGAAGCGGGGGATCCCAAGCCGTCGAACGACCTGCGCGATGTTCTCGATGCCCTGCGCTACCTTACCCGGACGGGCGTCGAATGGCGGATGCTGCCGAACGACTTTCCGCCCTGGCAGACGGTCTACTGGTAGTTTAGGCGGTTCGTCCGCCGGCTGTTGTTCCGCACGATCCACGATGTCGCGCTGATGCTCGACCGTGAGCGCGAGAAGCGCGAGCAAGGTCAGACCGCAGCGGTCGTCGATAGACAGTCAATCTGAGTTGGTGCCGGAAATTCGGACAGGGTTTTAAGCTCATGCGGACCTGGAGGAATGGACGGGAATGAAGACGACGAGAAAGCGCTACAGCGCGGATTTCAAGGCGAGGGTTGCGATGGAGGCGCTCCGGGGCGATCTGACGCTGGCGGAACTGGCAGCGAAGCATGGCATCGACCACACGATGATCGGTGCATGGAAGCGGCAGGCGATGGATGGGATGGCCAGCCTGTTCGATAGCGGCGATCAGAGCTCGAAGGCTGCCAGTGAGGCGGAAATCGGGAAGTTGCACGCCAAGATCGGGCAATTGCTGGTGGAAAGGGATTTTTTGGCGAAAGCCTCCGGTCGATGAGCGTGGGGAGGGCAAGCCGCAAGGTGCTGGCCTGGCGGCTATCGAACAGCATGGACGCGGGCTTTTGCGTCGAGGCTTTGGAGGATGCGCTGGCCCGTTTC
>NZ_FOGE01000049.1 GCF_900111125.1 Sphingobium sp. YR768 | reverse complement strand
GCTTGATCCCCATCGTCCGCTCCGTGTTCCAACACGGAGCCCTATGAATCAGCAATTAGACCTCTTGGGAATCCTGAATGTCGATCGGCCCTAGACTGACGGCCGGCTCTAATCAGCTGCCAGCCTGCTTCAACTGTGGATCGGCGGCTTCAGAGAAATTCGCTTGTCGAAGCTGGCGGTGCGTTACAAACGTGCAAGCGTGAGCATCAGAGACCCTGAGGACAGCACGCTTCGGATCATGAAGCATATAAGACGGGCCGGAGCCTTGTCTCGTGTCGAACTGACGCAGGCGACCGGAATGGCTAAAGGCTCCATCACCGAGATAGTTGGTCGCCTGGTCGCGCAAGGCCTGTTGGAAGAGCATATCTCTCTGCCCTCTGGGAGGGGCCGTCCCCGCATTTCGTTGCGGATCATAGCGAACGCCGCCTATGTGATAGGTCTGTCGCCTGCGGGAAATGATGCTCTGTCTGCTGACATCATCGATATGAACGGCAACAGGCTTTTCTCTTCGCAATATGGGATTGGTCGCCTTGATGTGGCCACCTTTGCCGATCATGCGGTCGCTGCCATAGAAAGTGCCATTGTTCAAAGCGGAATAGAGCGTGAACGAATCCGCCATGCCGGCATCATCCTTCCCGGCCAGGTTGATCGAAATGCCGGCGTCATTCTCTGGCTGCCGCATAGCGGATGGCACCCACCAACTGCAGTTGGTCCGCAGATTGGTCAGGCTACTGGCATTCCGGTCACGATCGATAATCGCGCCACCGTGGTCGCGAGGGCCGAACACTGGTTCGGACAAGGGGACTGGCTGGATGACTTTACCTGTATCGCGCTGCTGGAGCGTGGCATGGGTGGAGCGCGCTATCGCAACGGCCATCTTCAAACTGGCGTCAACGGCAGTAACTCAGAGATTGCGCATGTGAAGGTCGCGTTCGAGCAGGGACGCCCCTGTTTTTGCGGCGCCTCCGGCTGCCTGGGCGCTTATGCCAGTGTCGGTGGAATTATCCGTCAATGGTTGCGCGGCGGTGGGGAGCCCGAAGCGCCGATAGGGTCAGGAGAATTCTCAGCCTTAGTCGATCTTGCTCGATCTGGAGACGGTGTCGCTCTGGCTCTTTTTCGATCTGCTGGACGCGCTTTGGGCACGGCGGTCGCAAGCCATATCAATGAGGCTGATTCCGGCCATGTTCTCATTGTTGCAGCTGAGCCTGAGCTACAGGCCATGATCGCGCCAGCATTCCATGAAGCCGTTGGGGAGCATATGCTCGCGACACTGGTCGACAAAACCCACATCGAATTCCGCACGATCGCGGAAGGCGATTTCTGGAAAGGCGCGGCCTCGCTTGCGCTGGAGCAGCTTTATCGCCGGCTGTGAGTGAGCGGAAAGCACAGCTTTGGGGGGCTGGCAGATTTAGTTCATTGACCAAACTTATTCCTACGACCTAGGTAGACAATGTGTTGGACAGGAAAATGCCTGCCCGCTGTCACCGGTCTGCTGAGGCGACAACGCCAGGACGACCCCCGATCCACAAAGGGGCCCGCAGAATGATCATTTCCCACTAGGCCTTGCCGCTCGTCCCAGATCTGTGGGGCGCCCCATGACCTTTCCACCCCTGCACGCCATGCCAGCGAAAGAAACATTTTCGCGCGAGGCTGGCGCGCGCCGATCATCTGCGGAGAACATTGTGCAATCCGATAAAAGCGCCTTTGTAAAGCTACCCCTGGCTGTTGCCCTGCTGGCAGGCACCGCCCTGGTGCCCACCCTCGCTCACGCCCAGGCACAAGCATCTGATCCCGGAGAAATCGTCGTCACCGCGCAAAAGCGCACTGAACGTCTCCAGGATGTTCCTCTTGCGGTCAGCGCGCTGTCCGCTGAGACCCTTGGCCGACAGCAGATCAACGACACGAACGGACTGGTCGCGGCGGTTCCCTCGCTCACCTATACGCAGGGTAATAATGTTTCCAACTCGACCTTCCGTGTGCGCGGGATCGGCACCACATTATTCAACCAGGGCTCGGAATCCTCGGTCTCGACGGTCATCGACGGCGTCGTGATGGCACGACAGGCGCAGGGATTTGTGGATCTGGCCGATCTGGAGCGCGTCGAGGTTCTGCGCGGCCCGCAGGGCACCTTGTTCGGCAAGAATGCGACCGCCGGCGTCATTTCAGTCGTGACCGCGCGGCCGACCGATCATTTCACGGCGCGTGCAGACGCGACCATTGCCGAACTGGACGAATATCGCATCAAGGGCACCGTGTCCGGGCCGCTTACGGATCGCCTGCGCGCGCGGGTCAGTGGCTTTTACAATGACGTAGGCGGCCACATCACCAATGTGGCGAACGGCAAGGACAAGAACGGCTTCAAAAGCTGGGGCCTGCGCGGCAAGCTGGACTGGGACGCCACCGACAATCTCAATTTCCTCGCTACGCTCGACTATCGCAAGATGAATGCAGATTGCTGCCAACCGCAATATATTCAGACAACGACCCCGTTGCTGACCCAGTTGCTGGGGACGGTCGTCGCCAGTCGCCATAACCGGGAGGTTAACATCGATGCGCCTTCCTTCAACAAGACACGGCAGTGGATCGCATCGCTTGAAGGCAATCTGGAGCTTGGCGATCATACGCTCACTTCGCTGACAGCATGGCAGGATTTCGACTTCGACAATAATGTCGATGTGGATGGTCTCTACACGCCAAGCCCGATCTTCGTACCTTTCTCCAACGGCAAGGGCGTGTTGAATGGTGGTCCGGCAGGCGTAAAGCAATTCAGTCAGGAACTGCGTCTGACGTCGCCGCAGAACCGGCCGCTTACCTATGTCGCTGGCCTCTATTATCTCGACCTCGACGTTAGCCGCGGTTTCCGCCGGCGGCTTGGCAATTGCTTGGCTGGTGGCGCAAAGGGCGCGGCCGTCTACGGCCAGCCTTGCGCCGTTCCTACCTATGCCTCGACCTATCATGAAGCGAGTTCGAAGACTGAGCAGTTCGCCGCCTTCGGCCAGGCCGAACTCAAGCTTGTCGACGCGCTCTCGCTGATCGCCGGCGGGCGCTTGCAGCGTGAAACCGTGTCCTATTGGGGCAACAGGCCGGGCCGGGCCCTGGTGGCAGGCGATACAGCGCAACTGGGCGCCTCGACCGGCAGCGGATCGACCGCCGATACCGACCTGTCCGGCAAACTTGGTCTTCAATATCGTTTCAGCCGTGATGTGCAGGCCTATCTGACCTGGACGCGCGGCTATAAGGGCGCTGCTTACGATATCGAGGTCACGGCCAATTTCGTAAACCAGCGCCCGGTCCGCCCGGAAACGGTCAAGGCCTGGGAAGCCGGCCTCAAATTCGATCTCTTTGATCGGGCTTTGTCGGTCAATGCAGCCGCCTTCTATGCGGACTATTCCGATCTCCAAGTGCAGGCCGCCTATACCGATCCAGTAACGGGTATCGTCTCCTCCATCCCGACCAATGCCGGCAGCGCCGTCACCAAGGGCGTGGAGGTGGAATTCACGGCCCGACCTGCGCGCGGCCTGTCCTTCAATGGCGGCCTCACCTATCTGGCGACCAGCGTGGATGTGGACGGGCTTAGCTGCCCGCTGCCGCAGCAGGCCAGTGCAGCGGTCAGCAACGCGTCTCCGATCAACAGCTGCTATCGCCTGACGGCAGGTGGCACGCCCTATCTCAATGTCCGGGACGGCAGGCTGCCCAATGCCCCTTCCTGGCGGGGCACGCTGACGGCACGCTATGAAAGCGATCTTCCGGGCACTGATCTTGCGCTGTTCGGGCAGGTTACGGGCAACGCCCAGAGCGCCGTCAATTTCAGCCTGGAGCAGGATCCCGATGCTGCCCAAAAAGGCTATGCGACGTTCGACGCCAGCGTCGGGGTTCGTCGCCAGGATGGCCGCTACAGTGTGACGCTGTTCGTCCGCAATCTCACCGACAAGCATTTTCTCACCAGCATCGGTAGGGCGGGGCAACTCACCAATGCCGCCAACCCCTATAATCTCACTGGTTTTACTCCCAAGGATGCGGACCGCTATTTCGGTGCCAACCTGTCCATCAGCTATTGATCATGAGGAGGAACGCCATGGCAGCGCTGAACCGACGTAATCTTCTTGCAGCGGGCGCCGCCGCAGCAGCGGCGAGCCTCAGCGATGTCGCTATGGGCAAGGATAAGGGGGGCGAACGACCGAACATATTGTGGCTGGTGAGCGAGGATAATAATCCCTTCATCGGTACCTATGGCGACAGGCTCGCCCACACACCCACCATTGACGGGCTGGCGCGCAAGGGGCTGCTATACCGCAATGTCTATACGACAGCTCCAGTCTGCGCGCCGACCCGGTTTGGGATCATCACCGGCGTTCATCCTGAAAGCGCGGGGCCAGCGCACAATATGCGCGCGGTAGCCCATCTTCCTGCACTTTTGGCGGGGTTTCCCACCTATTTGCGGGAACAGGGCTATTACTGCACCAACAATGCCAAGACCGATTATAATTCTGACCTGAAACCCGACCAGATCTGGGACGAGTCCAGCAAGACGGCGCACTGGAAGAATCGCCCTGATGGCGCGCCCTTCTTTGCCGTCTTCAACCATGAAACGACCCATGAATCCCGTATTTTTCAGGCACTCGAAGGGCGGGTGAAGCCTGAAGACATCCGCCTGCCTGCCTATCTGCCTGATACACCCGGCATCCGCAGGGACTTTGCCACCTACTATAACCGTATGGAGCAGATGGACGGAGAGCTGGCGATCAAGCTCGCGGAACTGGGGGGCGCTGGCCTCGCCGAGAACACCATCATCTTCTATTATTCCGACAATGGCGGAGTCCTGCCGCGCAGCAAGCGCTATTGCTATGATGAAGGCCATCGCTGTGCGATGGTCATCCATATACCCGAAAAATGGCGCCACCTTTCTCCCGCCCCGCAGGGTAGCCAGGTCAAGGCGCCGGTGACCTTTATCGATCTCGCGCCCACCGTCCTCTCACTCGCCGGCATCGCCAAGCCCGACCATATGCAGGGTAGCGCATTCCTTGGCCGTTTTGCTGGAAAACCCAAGCGCTTCGCGTTCGGGATGCGCAATCGCATGGATGAGCGCTACGACATGGTCCGCACCGTGACGGACGGGCGCTATCGTTACATTCGCAACTATTCCCCGCACCGCATATGGGGGCAGCATGGCTCATTCCAATGGGCGGCCAAAGGCTATCAGGACTGGGAAGCCGCGCATATCGCCGGAACTTTGACGCCGGAACAGGACCTCTTCTGGGGTACCAAGCCTTTCGAGCAGTTTTTCGATCTTGAAGGCGATCCCGATCAGGTCAGCAATCTCATTGACGCTGCCGATCATCAGATCCGGATCGCGCAGATGCGCCATGCGCTCGACCAGCATATGCTGGAGGTCAATGACAATGGCTTCATTCCCGAAGGGTCGGTGCTTGAAGGCTATGACGAGAGCAGGCGCAAGGGCGCTTACCCGCTGCAGCGGATCATGGCACTTGCCTCCATCGCGGCACAAGGCAAGACGGAAAACCTGCCATTCCTCCTCTCGCATCTGACCGACGCGCATGACGTCCTTCGCTACTGGGCTGCGCAGGGATTTTTGATCGCAGGCGAGAGAGCGCGGCCGCATGTGGCACAGCTTCGCGATCGCCTGGAAAAAGAGACCAGCCCTCAGGTGCTTGTCGCTCTGGCAGAAGCGCTAGCGCGCCTTACAAACGATCCTCAGCCAGTCTCGACGCTGATCGACCTGCTTGAAACCCATCCGCATCCGCGCGTGCGCCTTCAGGCCATCAATGCGCTGACCTATATTGGTGACAAAGCTCAAACCGCACGCAACGCGGTGCGGCGAGCATCGGAAAGCGATGACGAGTATCTGATCGGTGCCGGGCGCTATCTGAACTTTGTTCTGGACGGCAGCTACACACCGACTTCTCCGGTGTTCGACTATGAGGCCTTTATCAAGCGCATGCAGGCAAAACCCAATGTGGTGGGTTGAACATGGATGTCGCCGCCACTTCAGTCCGGCCCATTCCAGGCGGTCGAGTTCTGATGGGCTCAGAGCGCTTCTATCCTGAAGAAGCGCCGCTGCGTGTGGTGGAGGTGGCGGCTTTCATTGTCGACACTCATCCCGTGACCAATGGTCAGTTCCAGGAATTTGTGCGCGATAGTGGCTGGGTGACAGTGGCGGAACAGGCGGGAGGCTCCATGCTGTTCGCATGCCATGATCCCGCCCGTTATCCCGACTGGCGTTTTGTTGCAGGCACATGCTGGTGTCGGCCATTGGGTCCGAAAAGCGCAATCGATGCATTGCTTGATCATCCGGTTGTTCATGTTGGGCCAAGAGATGCTGAGGCCTATGCAACCTGGGCAGGGAAGCGCCTGCCGACCGAAGCTGAATGGGAATGGGCCGCGCGAGGTGGCTTGCATGGCCTTGACTATGCGTGGGGCGATACGCTCGAAACCGACGGCCTGATCCCGGCTAATATATGGAGAGGTGTTTTCCCGCATGATCGGCGCGGCGGGATGTCTTTGCCACTGACCACGCCGGTGGGGGCCTTTTTGCCGAACGGATTTGATGTGCATGATCTGATCGGGAATGTCTGGGAGATCACGGCCGATACAGGAGATATCAGCGAGACGCAGGCATGCTGTAGTGACAGCAAAGCCCAAAATCACGGTCATATCATCAAGGGCGGCTCTTTCCTGTGTGCGGAAAATCATTGTCGACGCTATCGGCCTGCAGCGCGACAAGTGATGAAGGAGCCCGCCTCTCATATCGGCTTTCGGTGCGCACATTGATCAGTGAGGCACGAGATTCCTGCGACCGAACATGCGTCTCAATCCACGAGCTATATATCATCCGCGCGACGAAATGCGGCACGAATGGTAGCAAAAGCCGTACCAGCTTTTGAGGCTGAAGGCAGTCATTTCGAGGACCGGCATGCCGATATCGACGATCTATCGTCGCGAGCTCGCCGGCCGGTTCCCTAGACGCCTGCGCATCGGTGCTCGGGCGGTTGCCTGGTATAAGAGCGAGGTCGAGGAGTTCATCGCGAACCCTATGGGATATCGGCCCTCGAACAGTCCTGCCAGAATCGAGCTTCGCGGCTATCTGCCACCAAGCCAAGCCTGATCCGGAGGCCGGCGTTGTTGTATCGGTCGCTCTCATACAGCCGACGGGAGCGACCGGCACATTCAGGCCGCGGTGCCTCCCTTCAGGCTCTTTTCCCGCGATAGAAGTTCGTGAGGAAACATCAGTCCCTCAGAAATCAGGTCAGCCCACACCTGATGCAGCGAGGTCCGCAGCCTTCGATAACGCGATCGATTATAGGACCATTCCGAAGCAGAAACGCCTTCAGGAACGTGCGCCAGGATCATGTCGATGACCATCCGATCGCCGTCGCGTTCAAGATCCGCGGCCCGCTCATTCATGATCGTCGAAAATGATGAACGCCAGCCATGAGGCACCATCTGGCCTTGATACCGTCCCCCTGCCATGCGCTTGTACATGGTGCTGAGCGCTGCATCCGACATGGGTTGCCTCCAGCCTTTCGCGCTCGGAAACAGAATCGGAAGACTTCCTGTGATCATCCGGATAATTCTGAGCACTTCGACGGCTTGATGGCAGAGAGGGACGTCGTGCCCGAAGGCTGGATTTTCCTTGTCCTCGACGACAAGTTTCATCCGACTCGCCGGGATACGCCAGATCGGTTGGTCTGGCGGTGTATCAGGATCGTCCCAATCTATTCCCTGAAACTCAGACCATGGTGCTGCCCGCAGGACGCCGACGCGCACCAGGGTCATGATCGGCTCAAGCTCCTCTATCTCGCTTTCTTGGTCGCTCAGGGCCTGATCCCGTAACTCAATCTGCTCTAAGTCTGCCTCCCAAATCAGGCGCTCCCGCTCTAGCTGGGCTGGGGATTTGGCCGCTGGAGGCTTGGACTTCCCCTGATCCGATACAGAGCCTTTCCGAGCATTGGCAAACAGCGCATCGGATTTGATGATTTCTTTTGGGATGAGCCGCTTGGCTTCCTCCCTATCCTTAGTCCGCAGGGACAGCATGATTTCACGCTTACCGAGGGCAAGACGCAATTCATCGGGTACAATGCGCCGAAAATAGTAAACTGAGCCGCGCTTAGCGAGATAGGACATGGGCGTTTCCATAGCTGTTACAGATGTAACAGACGCCTGTAAAAAGTCCCTATTTTTCAACGTTTTCCAAGCCTTTCAACAGCTTAGAGACGATGGTGGGCCCGGCAGCAACCGAAATTGTTGACTATCCGATTGAAAACAAAGGGTTTTTTCTGAACGCATCGGGATTATGCCCGCAATTATACCCACAGAGAAACCCGGCTTTAAATTTACCAATATTCTCCCATTTTTACAATCACTTAATCTCAATTTCCTCTTCCCCCGCCCCTTTCTGCCCGTTGGTTTGAGCTAGGTTGCGAAGTAGGTGGAGAACACAAAGCTTCAGTTCATCTTCCGTTCTCGATTTTCAATCTATCCGATCAGCATCCCCACGCCAAGATATGTCGAAGCGGCCAGACGAAGATCAGCCGTAGAGATGCTCGACTTCCGCCAAACTGCCTACCGCCAGTTTGACCAGCCCTGATCCATGTAGGAGATGCCTTCGCCTCAATGCACGACTGCCTACCCCATTTTGCAATTCACGGCCGCCAGGAAGCCTTGTATCCGGGCCTTCTGATTGGTCTCCCGAGCAATCCTGTCCCCAAATCGCCCGTCGAGGGTAAGAACATAGTCGCCCGACCGGAAACGCAATTCGCCAGTCATATCCGCCAGCTTCTCGAATATGGGACGGAAACCGTGACCATGCCCGGTGTCGCACGCGTGGCGTGACACCCCCTCTTCCACCATCGCCTCAAGCGCCGCCCCATGGTCGCTCAAGCCGCTGTGTTCCGGATTTTGGGTAAGACTGTCCAACACCCCGATGCCGCGATCGGAAACCACAAACTCAAATTCTCCTTTGCCAGCGCAGAAGAAAGCCGCTGCCGAACCAGAATTTTCCGAGTGGTCAACTACGTTCCCGACAAGTTCGCCCAGCGCTGCAATCAGAAACTTCGCCTGCGACCCGAAGCCAGCGGCAATCGCAGCTTTATGTGCGTCGATCTTGAAGCTCGTGAGGACAGCCTCGTCCTCCAGGCCTTCGCCCTTCACCATTCCCTGCCGCAAATCTCTCGCGACCCATTGTGTCGCTCCATCGAGAAAGGCATCGACCAAAGGCTCTAGCGAGCCATCGCTGAACCAGCTCTCGCGGCGGATTTGATGGAGCCTCTCAGTCGAGCCCAGATTTGCGATTTCGATGAGGGGGCCGATCGCGCGCGCACGAAAACACTGCCCAGATAGGTTAGGCGACTGCCCACGCTGCCAGGCCCGGCCAAGTCCATCGACAATGCCATAGCCAAAGGGAGGGCTGAGAAGATCAGGCTGCAAGTGGCGCTTTCGCCATGTTCGATGCGAACCAGAGCTTGGACACGCGAATATTCTCCTCAAGGAGTGCATCGACAGGCTCGCCGGTATCAGTGCGGCGCTCGTCCCAGCGGCGCTGCCCTTCCTCGTCCAGATAAGCGATCTGACGATGCTGCGCCTTCTCGAAAGGCGAGCTGTCGATGAAACTCACGTCAAAATGCGCGGCCAGCAAACTGCTCACTGCCGACCCGCCCCGCAGCAGCAAGCCAAGGCGGCTTGAAGACGCCGCCGCCAAGCCAGTCAGCCAAAGGGCATGCTGCATCATTCGGCCTGGATTGCGCGTTCCAGTCGTGAACTCATAAGCGATATGCGTGACCTCGGGGTGACCCGTGATATAATCTCCCCACCGCGCAAAGTCCGTTTCGGTACGACCGTTGACATGGAGAGCCGCAGGCTGCCCTGCAGACACAAGTTCGTTATAGGCGAGCACGATGCGGCGCATGGAATGAAGATCATCCCAACGCGGACGATCCACGATCAGACTGAAATTGGGCGTGGAAACCATAGCGATACCAAGGCGGCGCAGATTGCCGATCGCCTTCAGTCGACCTGAGCGTTCGAGCTTCCACCACTTCTCCACCTCCCGATCCTGCGCAACACCCGACAGAATGATCTTCGTCGCTGCGTCGAGCCTGAAGCTATCCTGGACAGACTGAATGTCTTCGAAGCGACAATCACCATTGCGGTCAAAGAAGCGATAGAGCGGGATGGCAATCGTCTTGGCCTCGACGGGCTTCTCCATCGCGCTACCGTGGAAAACCATCGGAACATAGGGCGGGATCGGATCGATGAGCAGCCTGGGGCCATCCGGGGTCTCGAGGTTCAAGCCCTTCACCTCGCGGATCCGATCGGCATAGATATAAGCGTCCGGACATACGATCTGGCAGGTGGCCGGGTTCCCGCAGCAATGATCCAGGCAATTGAAGCTTGCCCCGTCCACGGTTTGCCCACCGCATACCGACAACTCGGGACAGCCGATGCATCCCATCGACATGGGCGCGCCGGGGTTGCTCCAGAGACGTTTGAATGCACGCTGTTCGCCAGACATCAGCATTTCGCCCTTTAGTGAATGGTGACCTCGAAGACGCCGCTGATGGGATCGGCAGCTACGACACTGGCCCGGGCTATGTTGCAGCCCTGCGCCATCGAAAGGCGCAAATTCTGGGTGGGGTTGGAAAGGAGAATGACGGGCGAGGTCCCGCGACGCCCCACCATATTGCTGCCTTCCATGCGAACCGAAAAAGATTCGCCGACAGAAATGGTCGCCCCGCCAATAGCCTCTGCTTCATAGCGGCTGGGCGCACGATCAGCGCTGCGGGCAAAAAGGTCGGGCGTGTTTGCGACGACCGCCGCATTGTCCCAGCATTTTTCGAAATTACGCTTTGCTCTTGCCTTGAAGTCAGCTCCCACCTTCACCTCCTGCAAATATAGGTTTGTAGGTCTTGGTTCGGCCCTGCGCCTGCTCGCTAATCAACCCCAGGGACGACAATGATGATAGTCGATTATTCCATGCAGTAACTTTAACGTCACTTTTTTCTATTTCCATAAGCTGAGTAGCAGTCGTTTCGCCATGACGGCTCACAAGATCGAAGGTCAGTTGCTGCTTGGGATCCAGGGTCCCTATCCGACGACAGCGAATGACCTCGCCATCCAGCCCCAGCGTGCAGAGCATGAGTACGTCACCACGTGGCTGAACGACTTCCACCAGATCATCAATGACATCCGTCACAGCATTGGCGACGGCAGGATAGAAGTTCGACTTGCGGCTGCGCACGAACGTCCGGAAGGCAATCACGGATTCTCGAAGGAAGCTGGCAGTCGCAACCTGCACGCCGCGGAAATCGAGGAACAGCGGCTCGGGGCCGGAAGGTTCGTCCGGCAGCATCTCCACCAGCTTGGCATAGAGATGGCGGCCGCTTGGGGCGCCCGAAAGGATCTCACTGCCAGCCAATTTCGCAACGTCCAGAATCACAACGACCTCATTCTCATGTTATGCACGTGAGATACATGATCGAAGTGATCCGCGCAAGCCGGACTTGTTGGGAAGCCCGCGCCGATGTGGCGCGGCGGCCTGATGTTGCAATGCGCGGGGACAAGAGCTTTTGGAGTGAGGGACAAGAGCCTCTGGAGTGCACAGCGGCGCCGAGAGCAGCAGGTAACATGCCAAAATCAGTCCGTATTTCAGACTATTAAGCCTGCGCTGGACGCCCATTGCGATCGACGACGCAGTCCCACTTCACTAGACGTGACTTCCGCAGGAATGTCTCCTATGTTTCTGATCTAATGTCATTAAGTTCCTGAACCAAAGTGGGACCACCATGGTCCCACTTAGAGGCGACGAAGACGCCTCTTAGGATCAAGAAAATGGGTGGCTCCAACCCACAAAATGTCCTGATTTCATGATGATCTGATTTTAAAAGGGTCGATGGCCATAACGCCCAAACTCCAAATGCTCTGGTCCCGGACACCGATTATCAGCCCGGCATTCCAGACACAGCCCTTCCGAACTGAATTTATTTTAATCCATTTATATCAGATGGTTGATGCGCACTTTTGCGGGTGTCGTGGTTTCCACGTCACTCTAGAAGCTCTTGTCCCCTTACAACAGCATCAGGCTGCCTCCCCCGAACTTGGCCAGATACCCGTCCGGTTTGCTGGCTGTGGCCTCTGAAACTGCGGACGGCGCAGTCGTATAGGCTCAGCCGCCATGTAGGGACCGCAGATCGCTGTAGGTATCTCCACTGGTCGCCATACTTTCCAGCCGACCGCTTTTCCCATATCTTGGCTCAGGAAATGAGATTCGGCCCTTGCCTCGATGAAAGATTGTTCTATATTTGTTCTCATGCACAATCTGAGCCAGACGCGGCCATATCCCATGACATCGCAATGAGGGCTGGCTTATGCTGATTTATCGCCGTACCAGCCTTCTTGAATCCCCGTCGCAGACGCTTGTGAACACGGTGAATTGCGTGGGCGTGATGGGCAAGGGCCTCGCCCAGGCGTTCAAGACCCGCGAACCCAAGATGTTCGAGGCCTATAAGCGTATCTGCGACCAGCAGATGCTGGAGCCTGGCAAGCTGTGGCTATGGCGGGGCAGCGACAGTTGGGTGCTGAATTTCCCGACAAAGGTCCACTGGCGCAATCCTTCGCGGATCGAATGGATCGAGCAGGGACTTGCCAAATTCGTGTCTGCCTATGCTGAGCAGGGTATCACCGAGATCGCCTTCCCCCAATTGGGCTGCGGCAATGGCGGTCTGGACTGGAACGACGTCAAGCCGCTCATGGAGCAGTATCTGGCACCTCTGCCCATCCCGGTCTTCATTCATGACTTCGCGGTCGATGTCGGCTTGCCCGAGCATCTGGAGACAGTAGCAGCAACACTCAAGCGCGAGACCGCTGACGATGGTTCGTTCGATGGTTTCCGCTCGAGCATCCGGCGCGCGGTCGATCTGTCCTGCGGGCATCTTTCGATGCTTGGAAGCAATCGGGAATTCCAGGCCAGGATGGACGATAGCGGCCTGCTTCTCGAAACCGATGATGCAGTTCTGTTGTTCGAGGATGATGACCTGCGCGGCATCTGGCACGGACTGCAGAGCGGGCTCGTGACGAAGCGCGAAGCAGGTTGGTCGATCCGGGGAACTGGCGAGTCGCTGGTCTCCTTGCTGAGTGTCTTGCCCTCCGTGCGCCCTGTGGTGATCGAGCGCCATGGTGGCAGCCCGGAATATGCGATCGAGCCCAATCCGCATCGGCAGGGCTTCGCAATCGCCTCCCAGAGCAAGTCGCAGCACGAGCTCGCGTGGCACTAAGCCTCGATTATATCGACGCCCACATCGATAGCTGGCAGCGGCAGCTTGCCAGTCCGTCCTATCCGCATCGCAAGCACTGGCCATCGCGACTTTTCCATCATGCGCCGCTCGAAAATGCTGTGCAGATCCTGAGCCAGGGCATGCTGCGTTCTCGAGACGATGCCGAAAATGCCCGGACCCGCGACGTCGCAGCGCTAGGAGTGATCGATGCGCGCAATCATGCCCATGATCGCGTGCGGCTTTATTTTCGCCCCAAAACCCCCACTCAATATCATATCGAAGGCGTGCGGAAGCCTGGCGATTGCACATATCCAGGCGCCCATGCGCCGGTCCTGATCATGCTTGCCCTCGACGCCAGAAGCATCCTCGCCCGGCCTGACATCCGCTTCTCGAACCAGAACATGCAGCTCGCAGGCACTGTACCGGGCGACAGCGAAGCCTATTTTTCGGAGATCCCTTTTCACAAGGTCTTCTCGGAAGGCGGGACCGGTGGCGATCGATCGATAACCGACGCCCGCTGCGCCGAGGTGCTGCCTGCTTCCCCGCTCGATCTGGGAGAGTGCCTTGAGGAAATCTACCTGCGTTCGGACCCGGAGCGCGACACGCTTCTCTATTCGCTCGGCGCGCATGCGGCGCGCTGGGCGCCCTACTGCAAAGTTTCTGACGCGCTCAAGGTCTTCGAAAAGCGGTTCGCTTTCGTTCAGGAGATAGGACTATCGGCTGAAGGCGTGACGTTCCGGTTCAACCCGCGGCACGATGGCCGTAACCTTTCGATCGCGATCAAGATCTGGAACCAGGCCGGCCAGCAGATAGTCGAGTTCTTCAACGGCGATATGGCTGCCTTACCACCCCGTCCGGCGAAACGCTGGCGATACCGCGCCGAGCTGGCTGATGGCCTCTATCGGGTGGAAATCGAGATAGATGGACAATTGGCTCATGCCTCAATGATATCGCTAGGATCCGTCCTGTTCTAACGCAGCGTCGATCGCGCGTCCTTAGCCTTTGGCCTCATCCAGAATCTCTTCCAGCGTGAAGGGCTCGTGCCCATAGACCGCAGCCAGGCCATTGAAGGCGGCGACAACCAGTTCTTGTAGTGCCTGGGGCTCTGTCGACGTCAATATGCCATCATATTCATAAGCGTTCTCGACGGCGGCAAATCCCTCGTCCCCGAACTGGAAATCCCCTCGCGGCCACCAGCTGTCAGTCAGGTTGCTGATACCTAGCCTGGCATGGATCGGGAGCGCCCCGCCATATGCGAGAGCAAGGGCGCAATTTCGTTCCAGGAAATCGAGCCAATGCTTTACGAAATAACCGGTCGAAAGCGTTAGCCGATCCCCCTCACGCTGGAACAAGAACCCGCCGCCAACACCCCAGAATTCGCCCGTCTTCTCGAACCATTGCGTGACAGCCCGCGTATTCTGAACGCCATTTACCTCGTTACCTGGCCAATATATTGCCATCCCACCCTGGGAGATCCCATAGTTCAGCGAATGCGCGTTGGCGAGCAACGAGGGGTATCCACGATGGTCCGACAGAGCATGTCTGGCACCAGGTTTTACTGCCCATTTCGACGGAATGATCCGGGCATAGCCAGGAAAATACTGCTGCCAGCGAAACTTCCGGGTTCCGTGACCAGGTGTGGTCACAGTCTGGGGACTAGCCCTGTCGAACCACAGGTCGGGATCGCCAGGGAAATGTGGTTGCCAATGGATTGCTTCAGGCAACAGGGCTGGCACCTCTTCCAGCGCAAGCTTGAGCGCTTGCGCCAGACGCTTGGCGAGATCTGCGCGCACAAGGCGCAGCTCCTCAGTTTTCGCATCTACTGGAAGGCTAAAGCCGATCGGCGCGCGGCGCCCTCGCATGTCGAACGGGAGCCGGTCGATCGTGGCGCCCTCATAAGCTGTGTTCCAGACCTGTATGACGCGCAGCGTCGTAAGGGCCCTGTTGGCATATCCCATTTCCAGAAGCACATTGGGATTAGCACATGCCTTGCCGCTCGCGGAAACCGCGATCGGTGTCACATCCCCTACGAACACTGCGGCTTCGTCGATCTTGCGAAGGATAGTAGCCACAATGTCAGGCGAGCCGGCAACGCCTTGCGTGTCTGAGGTCAGGCTCGGCCGATCGGCCTCTTCGATGTCAGCGGCCAACATCGCGATCGCCTCATCAAGGGCATATCGAACCAAATCGCGCGTGACCCGACTGTCTAGATCACTCTGCCATGACCAGAAGATCGTGTTTGCCACTTAACCAGCTCCCATCATGAACCGCTCGAGCGTCGCCTCACTGCGCATTCAGCCGCTGCAGCATTCCCTTGCCGGCTTTGAAATGGAGACGTGATTTGGCGTCTACAGCCACGGCTTCGCCGGTCCTGGGATTTCGGCTTGTCCGTGCTTCATAGGCCCTGACCGAAAATGCTCCAAAGCCTCGCAACTCGACTCGCCCGCCATCGCTCAGCTGGTCTATAATCGTTCCGAAGAACAGGTCGACGATCTTCTCGACTTCTAGAGCGGTAAGGCTTGGATTTTCTTCGCTGAGCCTGATGATCAGCTCCGATTTTATCATGTACGATCTCCCCTCGATAGCGACGCCAGCCACTGCCGCTATTTGCTCAAGGATTTTGCCAGCAAGGCAGCAGCAGACAAGTCAAATCCACCGTCCCCGTCCTTGATAATGCCATCCTGCGTCGGCCGGAAAAGCGAGGTAAGGACGATCGTCTCATTGCTCACATCGACACTTGTGTCTTCCTTGAGCGCCATGAATGTCTCTGCAAAGGCGCGTTTCTCGTCAGCGTCGAGAGACAGGTGACGCTCGCTCAGGAATATCCGATACTGCATCCTTGTTACCCAGAGAATGAGCGATGTCATCAGCAAGATGCCTGCTACGGTGAGCGGGCCCTTAGCGGAAAAATTACGCGTGCAGTTTTGCGGTTGACCCGGCAGACAACTGAACTTTGAGAAACTGTCAGCGATGTAATCGCCTGCACAAGCTGGCACGCCAAGGCCGAGCAGGACGGCAACAAATGCCGCAGCCCAGAACTTCACCAACGCCTTTTTCGCCTCATCGCGGTGGGTCTCAGATCGCTTCTCCCATAGAGCGACCGGGGCGCGCAGGCGAAGCTGGACATGGAATAGATCCTTTAACGCCTGGAATTGCTCTTCGCGCTCCTCATGCTTGCGCCCGACAACCTTATCGAGCGCATCCATCCGCGCCTCTGCGGCAGCAAAGCGGCTCTCCACCTGCCCTTCTATGTCGCTGCGCCAGCGGCGATACTTCATAGCCCGCCGCCGCTCCGAACCGACAACCAGCGCCCTTAGTCTGCGGGCTTTGCGCGTGAAGTGATCTCTTAACGCGCTCAGTCGCGCCACATGATCAATGTTTGTCTGGTCCGCCTCGCGAACCGAGGCATCAAGCGCCTTCAACACATCGGCTGCACGGGACTGGGCCTCACTGAGATATCCGCCAACGCCCTTCTTCGTCGTGACCACAGATGCTGCATGTGCTGCCGCTATGAGAATTTCGCCCCGGTTATAGAGAGCAAGTCCAGCATCGTTGGGAAAACGCAGTGCATTCAGGTGGGAGAATTCAAAGGCAGCAAAGCGAGTATATGCAGCAAGCGCATCATCGATACGCCCCGCCCGGTGAAGTCCGAGGATCAAGCGCCCCTCAACGCTATCAGATGGAGGAGGAATGGCATTACCGCGTCGATAGTTTCTTGTGCTTACGGTCGAAAACTGGGTGCTGTCTTCCAGCGCTCCTTCAAGCTGATCAAACGCTTTCGCCAGAGTTCCTCCCGTGCGACCGGACTGTTGGATTGAAAAACTGACCCTCTCGGAATTGGCAATCAATTCCTCGAGAAAGTCGGACCAGGCCGCCCTTTCGGTTTCGATATAAGTTGCCATGGTCCGTTTGCTGGCGCGTTCAACGTCCGGCAAGCTGTTATAATGGATGACGTAAACTTCTTGCCCCATCAATGCGCCCCTCGCTTTGCCATTCGGTCATACCGTTTCGAAAGCGACATTAAACCTACATTCTGCCGCTCAAATTTTCGGAGCTGCCTCACCGATCCAGCTGAAACAGCGAAGCGCCATATCGCCGCCGCATGTCTCTTCTGGCATCTTCGATCAGCGCGGCGCTCTTGGAAATCCAGACGGCCTTGCGTCGATCGCGGCTCCATTGATCCATGATGCACGCCGCCACCTGCTGGCCTTTTCCGACGCCGGTGCCGTCGCCGATGAAGAAGCCCATGCGATAGGGTTCGCCATTTCCGTCAGGTGACAACAGGGTGCCGGCTTCATTGGGGGCGTAGAGACCGGGCAGGTCGCGCTCGAAGGCCTGCCCGGCGTAAATGAGGGTTTCGAGTTGCGCATCCGACATCGCGGCGACGGCGCAGCGTGGAAGCATCGGCACATAGGTCGGCTCGGGCGGCAGGATAGAAGACATGGCGATCGACTCGACCAGTTGATCGGGATGCGCTTTGCCACCAGCGATTTCCATGCGGGAGAGCCGCCAGGGTATGTAGATGCCGACCTGCTCGGCAGCAGACAGCGGCGTGTCGCGAACAGTATAGGCAAGCGGTTCGACGGTTCCATCAATGGCGACGATCGGCCGGGGCTTGGGGAGTGGTGCGATCGCCCCTTTCTTTCCCGACAGCAGCGATCGAGTGACCGGGCGCGCATTCCGCGTCGCATTCCCAGCCGAATGACGCCGACCTGCCGGTTGGCTCGGATCGGGCGGCTCCTCTCCGCCGAGCCGGGGCGGCAAAGAAAGGATATGCGGCAGTAGCGCGTCGACGCTATTCACCGTCACCCGGAGCGGCGTTCCTTGCCATCCCTTGTCATAGACCAGGAGGCGGACCGAGATGCTGGTGCCGTGCTTGGCAAATGGCCGCCCCTCGACCGTGATCTCGACCCGGGGCGGCACAAGGGCCGCGACCGCTTCATAGCCGCTCGCCGCGCTGCCATCATGCGCGAAAGCTGGCGACATGATCGCTACACAGCGTCCGCCCGGCTTCAGGCGGGCCAGAGCGGAACGAAGATGGCGTGCGCCCGCGTGGCGATCCTTGCCCCGCGCCTCGCTCCGGCTGAAGGGCGGATTGATAAGGACAAGGCTTGGGCGCTGCGCCGCGTCGAGCAGATCGTCGATATGTTCCGCGTCGTGCCGTGTGACCCCATCGCCGAATGCCTGGGCGAGCAGACCTGCCCGAAGCGGATCACGCTCGTTCAGCACCAGGCGTGCGCCGGCTGCCTTTGCAAAGCCCGCCAGCATTCCGGTCCCGGCGGAGGGTTCCAAGACCACATCGTGTGGCGTGATGGCAGCGGCCACCGAAGCGAGAAAGGCAAGCGGCGCAGGCGTCGAGAATTGCTGCATGTCGATCTGACGTTCGGATCGATAGCTTTGTGTGGGCAATCGCTCCGCAAGCGCAGTGATCGCCAGGAGCGCGCCATCGGGCTGGGCGTCATCGTTGCCGCCGTTATCTCTCTGCAGAAATGCCGTGACCTGCGCCAGCTCGAGAGCGTCATAGGCGTCGCGAAGCGACCAGGCGCCCGAACTGTCATCGCTCCCGAAATGCACTGTCATCAGCCGTGAGAGCCGTTGACGGCTGACAGGCTGGCCGGCGTGAATGAGGTCGGCAAGCGACCGCGCGACGGCGGCGATAGTCCAGATCTTCTGGTCGAGCGGGTCTGAACCGCTTTCAAGAGCGGCGAGAAGCGAACGGGTCATCGGAAAACTCCTGTCGGTGGGGACATTGCCACTGCTCGGCAGCACGCCCATCCCCCTCCTCCCTCCCGGTGGAAGGGCGTCGGGAAAGCGAAAAACCGGCGCCGCGAAACGCAGCGCCGGCAGGTGTGATGTTCAGGCTGCTTCCAGAAAGCCGTCGTCCGCATTTTCGGAAACTGCGCCGTCAGCAGCCTCGACGTGGAGCCCGTCACCATCCGTTTCGCTGCCCTCGCAATCGGGATGTTCCGCCCGACCGAAACGCATCTCGTCTGGCAGCCAGTTGAGAGCCCGGTCTTTGACCTCCGCTTCTACGATCAATTGCCCGGCGAAAAGCTTCTCGGCCGATGCCGCAAGGTCGTGCTTCTTGGACGCTGCGTAGCGATTGGAAAGCTCAAGGCCGCCAACCTCCCCAAAATGGGCCAATATTCTGCCCTTGCTCACCCGGTCGAAATAGCGGCGCGCCGTTGGTCGCCACCAGACATGCTCTTCGATTTCGAGCTTGCGTCCCAGATGATCGATGAGATCAGCGCCAGTCCCACCTACCGGGACCGCATGGAGGGTGCGGGCGATCGCCCAGCCGAGCCACGCGGCCCGCGCGCCTTCATCCAGGCCACAGAAAGCGTCATAGCGCTCGACAAGGTTCCCCGCCTCTGTCCAACTGCGGTCGAGGCCAGCATCGAGTTCCGTCCAGGCCTCGCCGGCCGGGGTGTCGCTTTCGAACCCCGGAACGCGCGAATAGGGAGCAGTAGCGCGTAGTTCGCTCGGATGCCCATAGCTGCGTCCAAGAGCGGCATCGACCATGAAGAAGGTGCCCAGGTCGAGGGCGAAATGCGGATCGCTGGCCACATGGAGGCGGAGGATTTCAGTCTTCATAATCGCGAGTTCCTCAGCCAGTTTCTGGCTGATCGGCGCGAGTGACGGGCCATCCTCGACCGGTTCCTGTTCGACCTCTTCGGACTGGATGCCATCGGCTCCCGGCTCGGCTTCGGCCTCTTCGACCTCCGGTTCGGGCTCGGGAACGATGAACAGTCGTTCGTGGAGCCTGGGCTGGCCGTCACTGCCGATGACCAGATAGGCGAGCGCCTTTTCCTTCTGCTCGGCAGAGATGAACGGGGGCTTTTCGTTGAGCGCCCTATGTTCCGCTTCAAGGGCCTCAATCCGGCTAACCGCAAATGGCGCCATGGCGCAGGGGGGGTTGGCCTGGATCCAACCAAAGCCGGTCTTCATTTCCGGTCCGGCCAACGCGCGCAGCGACCAATCGTTGATCTGCACAATCAGCTTGATGTGACGGATCGCTTCGTCCGCCGTGGTCCCCATCGGGACCGCGTCAACGATGACGCCGAATTCACCCTCGAAATCGATGCCGAGCGCTTCGTCCGGGAATTTCACATCATCGCGCGGTCCGTAGAATTTGTCGGACACTCCCTGGTACATCAGCGGCACGTCGGAGAGGATGGGGTCGATACCAAGTACCTGGCACATCAAATCGCCATGACTCTGGAAAGCCGATCCATCCAGCCATTGCCAAGCTCGCGGCATTGGCGCAGCGATATTGTCTGCCGGAAATTGTTCAGGAAACGCAGCAATCCCGAGCATCTCGGCGGCCACCAGATCCCATTGCTCCAGCGCTGACTGCAATGTCTTTACTGGCGCTATTGCATAGGAGCTGCCGTCAGGGGAGACTATAATCAATCTTCCGTCTTTCGACCCATCGCGCATGGTTGCTAGGCGCATCTTCGTTCTCTCCCGATTTGTGATCTCGCGATACGAAGCGCGGGAAGTCTGCACAAAGGCATTTGGTCAATAGGCTTGCATCGATACTATGCGATGGTCCGCGTTGCTCCTCGTATGCATTCGGTGAAGGCCGCGGATCAGGCGGCTTCGCGTTGATCTTCGGCTGCGCGCCAATTCCATGGCAGCAGTTCGTGGAGACGGTTCTGGGGGATGTCGGCGATGCGGCTGAGCACATCGGCAAGCCATGCCTGCGGATTGATGTCGTTGAGCTTCGCCGTGCCAATGAGGCTCAGCATGAAGGCGGTGCGCTGGCCGCCGCGATCTGAACCAGCGAAGAGCCATGATTTTCTGCCCAGGGCTATGCCTCTGAGCGCCCGTTCCGCCGCGTTGTTAAAGGGTATGATGTTTCCGATGCCCAGCCCGGTGGCCGAGCTGCTACATTTAGGGTAGCTTATCTAAGCCGGGATAGGGGCATCGGGAGCACGAAACGGTGGCAGGCCGTCCTTACGATGAGCTGCGAGCTCGAGTTGTTACTTGGCCGCCCCTACGACTTGCCCGGCTGCGCTGCGAGCGCGGATCCGTAGATGTCGTGCAAGCCACTGGCTCCCAGACGCATGGAGAGCAAAGTATGAAAATCATCGGTATGGACATCCATCGATCGTTTGCCCAGGTGGCAGTTCTGGAAGGCGGTCAGGTCACCAAACAACTTCGCGTCGGCCTCACCCATGATCCGCTCGTCGATTTCGCTAGGGTCAGGACCCATTGATATAACCGGCTCGATCTGATTCAGGCTCCGCGAGGAGATTGAAGATGAGCGACCTGTATTGGCTCACGGACGAGCA
>NZ_FOGE01000051.1 GCF_900111125.1 Sphingobium sp. YR768 | reverse complement strand
GCCATGCGTGCTTGCAAAACAGACAGGAGCTTCGAAGCCATGATCTACATCGCCGCAGCCGTCATCAACTCACGATGAATCCCCACAAGCCCTAGCTGGGCTGGGGACTTGGCTGTCTTTCGGGTCAGCGGCGACGAACGACCGCTGTTGTCAGATACGGTCATTCGCGAAGTCGATTGGATGGCCTGATCGCTTGCCACAGCGATGGAGCGAGAGTGAAGTCGGCGCGCCAGCAATGGAAGGAAAACGGTGTTAGCGACGTTGAAATCGGTTGCGGCGGATCGATGCACTGTCATGGTCTTAATATATTGACCGCCGGGTTAAATCCCATGACCAAAGATAGATGCGTGACGACGCATCGGACCCAAATCGACCGCCGGGGAGTTGTTCGTCGTGCGCCTTTTAAGATGGTGGAGATGTGCGTGACGTTCGATGAGCAGCTACCTGCGATGGCTTCCACCGGAATAGCCGGGCTCGATGAAATCTTGAACGGCGGCCTTACGCCAGAACGCATGTATCTGGTCGAAGGGACGCCGGGGACCGGCAAGACCACGCTCGGCCTTGGCTTCCTGCTTGCGGGCGCAGCCGTTGGCGACATCGGCCTCTATATCACGTTGGCCGAAACCGAGGTCGAACTGCGCGCCGTCGCCAAATCACATGGGTGGTCGCTCGACAAGCTTGAACTTTTCGAGATGGTCCCGGCAGACGGGTTCACCGAAGATCACGAACAGACGCTGCTGCATCCCAGCGAGGTCGAACTCGGTGAGACCGTTCGTAACATAATGGCAAAGGTCGATGAGTTGAGGCCCGCACGTGTCGTGCTCGACAGCCTCTCAGAGCTCCGGTTGCTATCGCAAAGCCCGATCCGCTACCGCCGCCAAATCCTCGCCCTCAAGCATTTCTTTTCTACCCGGGCTTGCACCGTACTGGTGCTGGACGACAAGGGCGCGAGCGGGAGTGACCTCCAGCTTCACAGCATAGCGCACGGGGTCGTCTCACTCGATCAGGCACTGGCGGGGTTTGGAGGGCAACGTCGGCGAATGCACGTCGTCAAGATGCGCGGCGTGCAATTCCGGGGCGGCTACCATGACTTCGAGATCATGCGGGGTGGGCTTTGCGTGTATCCGCGTCTGGTCGCAGGGGACCATGACGCAATCGACGGCGGCGCGGTCATGACCACCGGCTCGAACGAACTTGACACCTTGCTTGGCGGTGGATTGGTTCCGGGGACTGCAACGTTGCTGACCGGACCGGCTGGGGTCGGCAAGACGACCGCCTCGGTTCAGTGCATGGTGGCCGCTCTGACGCGGGGAGAGCGCGCTGCCTACTTCCTGTTCGATGAACGCGTACCGACTCTACTCACGCGCAGTGCAGCGCTCGGCATGGACCTTACACCGTATATGGAGAACGGGCAGTTGCAGTTGCGGGCGATTGATCCCGCTGAAATATCGCCAGGTGAATTCGCCGGTTCGGTCCGGTCGGCTGTTGAGGATGATGACGCCCGCGTCATCGTGATCGACAGCCTCAACGCTTACCTCCAGTCGATGCCGAACGAGCAGTTTCTCGTGCTCCAGTTGCACGAGATGTTGAGCTATTTGGGGCTGAAGGGTGTCGTTAGCCTGCTCATTCTAGGCCTGCACGGCGTCACCGGTGACATTCGCTCGGATGTCGATCTAAGCTATCTGTCTGATACCGTCGTCCAGCTGCGTTACTTCGAGGCTCATGGCGAAGTCCGCCAAGCAATATCCGTCATCAAAACGCGCACCGCGCGGCACGAACGGACGATCCGCGAGTTTCAGATCGGCAGCAGTGGTTTGCAGGTCGGCGAACCGCTTAGGCAATTCCAGGGCGTGCTGACGGGCGTCCCGACGTTTTCGGGTGAGGCGAAGACACTGATGGCCAGCCAGTCGAATCCGGACGCTGCTCGCGGTTAGAATGAACGACCTTGTCCTGATCCTTGCGCCACGCGGCCGCGATGCTGTGATTGCCGCCGACCTGCTCGGCCGCCACGCCATCGCAGCACGAATCTGTAAGGATGCGCGCAACCTAGCTGAGCAATTGGACGAAGGCGTCGGTGCGGTCTTGCTTACTGAAGAAGCCCTTATCGGGGCAAACGCCGCTGAGATTGCGGGTTGGGTCGCCGGGCAGGAAAGCTGGTCGGACATTCCATTCGTCGTACTTGCCAACGGTTCGCGCGCGCCGCGCACGGTCACCGCGACCGAGCGGCTTGCCGAGCTGGGCAATGTCGTTCTGCTCGAACGTCCGCTCCACGCCGAAGCTATGCTCGGCGCAGTCCGTGCTTCGTTGAAAGCGCGCGCGCGGCAGTTCGAGGTACGCGATGCCGCGCGTCTGAGCGCGGCGCAGAACCGTATCCTCGCGCTCGCCGTCGAGGCCGCGCCGCTCACTGCCACGCTAGAGGCAATCGTCCGAGAGGTCGAAACCCTCTCGACTTCTGGCGTGATCGGATCGATCCTGCTGCTGACTGAAGACGGTAGTAGCTTGCGCCATGGTGCGGGGCCAAGTCTGCCGGCCGCCTATAATGACGCAATCGACGGCATCGAAGTCGGACCTTCGGTAGGCTCCTGCGGTACTGCGGTGTACCGTAACGAGCCGGTGTTCGTTGCCGATATCGCGTCCGATCCGCTTTGGGCCGGCTTTCGTGACCTAGCGCTGGCGAATGACCTACGTGCCTGCTGGTCCCTCCCGATCACTTCGGTGGAAGGTGAGATTCTGGGCACGTTCGCCATGTATCACAGCGAGCCGCGCGAGCCGGTCGCGACAGACCTCACCATCGTCGACTTTGTGGTGCGTACCGCCGGCATCGTCATCGCTCGGGCGCGGGCCGAGGATCAGCTTCGCGCTAGCGAGGCCCGCTATCGCCAGATTGTCGAAGGGGCCGAGGAATTCGCTATCGTGTCGCTCGACCTGGCCGGCACGATCACCGGATGGAGTAGCGGCGCCACACGGCTGCTGGGTTATTTGGCAAACGAGGTCGTCGGCCAAACTGGTAGCCTCTTCTTCACGCCGGAGGACCGGGCCGCGGATGTGCCGGCGCAGGAGATGGCGCAGGCGACCGCCGAGGGGCGCGCCATAAACGAGCGATGGTATGTGAAGAAAGATGGTCGTCTATTCTGGGCGTCAGGTCTCACCATGCCGCTCGCCGCACGTGACGGCGGCTACGTCACCATCTTTCGTGATCGCACAGCCGAGCATGAAGCCGAAGCTGCGCTGCGCGAAAGTGAGGCACGCCTGCGCTTTTTTGGGGCGTTGGAAGAGCGACTGTTCGGCGCGGCTACCGCCGACGATGCGATGCACTCGGCGGCCGAAATGCTGGGACGGCAGATCAATGCCTCCCGCTGTGCCTACGCCGATGTTGACGCCGATAACGATCGCTTCTGGATCCGCAACGACCATACAGCGCCAGGCATCGCGACCTCGGCCGGGACCTATAGCCTCGATCTGTTCGGTCCGCGCGCCGCCGCCGAACTACGGCAGGGACAAACCCTGATCGTACGGAATGTGTCGGGTGAGCTCCAGCCGGATCAAGGCCGCGACATGTTCCACTCGATCGGCATCGAGGCAATTGTCTGCTGCCCGCTGGTCAAGCAGGGGCAGCTCGCCGCGATGATGGCGGTGCATCAGGATGTCCCGCGCGACTGGAGTCCAAGCGAGGTCGCCCTCATCCGCGAGGTCGTCGAGCGCTGTTGGGCGCATGTCGAACGGGTCGGCGCCGAGGCCCGGCTGCGCGAGAGCGAAGAGCGCCTCCGCCTAGCCGTCGAGAATGCCGAAATCGGCTTTTGGGATGTCGATGTCGTCAACGACCGGCTGATCTGGCCGGCGCAGACCAAGGCCATGTTCGGAATCTCGGCCGACGTGCCGGTTTCCATGGCAGACTTCTATGCGGGCCTGCATCCCGATGACCGTGAAGCGACGACCGCGGCATATTTTGCCGCCGCAGACCCCGCGCAGCGCGCGCTCTACGACGTTGACTATCGCACCATCGGCAAAGAGGATGGCGTGCTGCGCTGGGTGGCAGCGAAAGGGCGCGGTGTGTTCGACGCCGCCGGGCTTTGTTTGCGTGTTGCCGGCACCGCGCTTGATGTTACCGCCCGGAAGCAGGCCGAGGAGGCCTTGCGGGACCTTAATGCAACGCTCGAAACGCGTGTTACCCAAGCCGTCGCAGAACGCGAAGCAGCCCATGAAGCCCTTCGACAAAGCCAGAAAATGGAGGCGATGGGCCAGCTTACCGGCGGCGTTGCGCACGACTTCAACAATCTACTAACTCCGATCGTTGGCTCTTTGGACATGCTCCAGCGTCGGGGGGTCGGAACGGAGCGTGAGCAACGCTTGATCGCGGGCGCGGCGCAGTCCGCCGAACGCGCTCGAGTCCTGGTCCAGCGTCTACTCGCCTTCGCGCGGCGCCAGCCATTGCAGTCTGTCGCCGTCGATATTGCCCAGCTGGTCGCCGGGATGGGGGATCTCGTCGAAAGCACCACCGGGCCTCAGATAAAAGTCGTAGTAGATGCGGCCAGCGACCTGCCGTCGGCCAAGGCTGATCCCAACCAGCTCGAAATGGCGCTACTGAACCTCTCGGTGAACGCGCGCGATGCCATGCCCGATGGTGGGACGCTGCGCATTTCGGCGACCGCAGAGACAGTAGGCGTGTCTCATCGCTCCGGCCTTTCTCCGGGCGAATATGTTCGAATCTCTGTCGCTGACACAGGGTCAGGCATGGATGAGTTGACACTTGCCCGAGCGATCGAGCCGTTCTTCTCGACCAAGGGGATCGGCAAGGGCACTGGCCTTGGCTTGTCGATGGTGCATGGCTTGGCCTTGCAGCTAGGAGGCGGTCTTACCATAAAAAGCCGACTCGGAATGGGTACCAATATGGAACTCTGGCTGCCCGTTAGCGCAACATGTGTCGAGGAAGCGCCGGATCGTCAGCGTCCAGCATCCATCGCCACGCATCAAGGCGTGGCCCTGCTTGTCGATGATGAGGAACTTGTTCGCATGAGCACGGCCGATATGCTCACAGAGCTTGGATACGCTATAGTCGAGGCAAATTCAGCGGAGGAGGCGCTACGGCTGTTGGATAGCGATACGCCCATTGATGTCGTCGTGACCGACCATCTCATGCCCGGCATGACGGGTACCGACCTTGCCCGTCATATAAAGTTGGCGCGGCCGCAGCTGCCGATTCTGCTCGTGTCAGGATATGCCGAGCTCGAAGGCATCGATGCCCAACTCCCGCGGCTGACCAAACCGTTTCGAAAGGATGAGCTTGCAGCGACGCTCACTTCTCTACTCCGTTAGATGTCCCGTCAAACGGCAACAAACAGCGTCGCCGACCAGCTGGTTTGCACGAGATAGATGACAGGCTTCAGCACGAACGGTCGCTCGCGCAATATCGCTGAACATCGTGACTCGGTCGAAGGCAGCGGTTTCTATGATCGTCGAACAAGCTCGGAGATGACGGCAAAGGCGCATCCCGCGAATAATGGCGATGGGATGTTCCGAAGCCCGCCTCAATCGTATCGGGTCAGATCGACTTCCTTGCTTGGTCCGCTGAAGAGTCTGGCTCTCAGATTGCGGACGATGTCCGTGCTGGCTACCCCGAGTACGCCGTGGAGCAGGTTAATGCCGAGCCGGCTCTTGGGATGCATGAGGCGCGGGGCGATCTTGGGCACGCCCTGGCCGTTCTCGACCATTGGTCGCATCTGTTTCTCATAGGCCTGAAACGCGGCTTCGACACCCGCATTACGGATCAGTTCCTGCGCCAGCACATAGGCGCCAGTGACGGCAAGCGTGGTGCCGATCCCTGCGAGCGGCGTAGCGCACCAAGCGGCGTCGCCGGTCAGGACGACGTGACCCGACGACCAGCGCGGCAATCGCACCTGCCGGAGCACGTCGAAATAGAAGTCGTCGGTGCTATCCATCGCCGCGAGAATGCGCGGCGTCTCCCAGCCAGCATCCGCGAAGCGCTCATTCAGGAAGGCCTTCTGACGCTCGACATCCCAATCCTGCTCGCCTTCGGCTTCCTTCGAAAGCGACAGCATCGCGCGGGCGGTGCCGCGCTGGTCGGGGCGGAGCGAGACGCTGCGCTTGCCCGGCGCGTTGAACCAGCGCCACATCCGGTCGTCGTCATTTGAACGCGGAATGGTGAAATAAGCGATAGTCATGTCCATCCACCGCGGATCGTTTGCGCCGTTAAAGACCAGTTCGCGTGTCGAAGAGCCAACCCCCTCCGCGACGATCACAGCGTCGAAGGTCTCGTTCGTGCCGCTGGAGAAAGTGACGCTGGAACCATTCGTCGTCTCCTCGACCGCTTCAATCCGATCGTTGAACCGATAGGCTGCGCGATCCGCCCTATTGGGAAGATCATCGTGACGGCGCATCATGATTTGACCGTTCGCACTGATATGATTGGCCCGAAATTCCGGAGTGGCCGGTTCGGATATCCGCATCAAGAATTGATCGTTGAACTGTGGATCGGCGTCGAAGCGGACCCCCGACTTAAATCCGCGCCACTATTTAAAAAGATTCGGGAAGAAAGGAATTGGTGGCGTCCCAATCGGCGCTTATCGGGATCCCGCCGCTGAATATTTCTCGTTGTAATACAGCGGTTTCGGTAAATTCGACGGGATCCTGCTTCGGAGTTGAACCACAATCAAAGTGCTGGATCTGTCAAATTCCGGCACGGTAGCTGTCGCCTACTCTAAATGAGCCTCAAATGGCCATTTGGAACCGCTTTAGGAGACGGCATCAGGGACATTCACGATTGTCGGCTTACGGGAACGGACTCGGCTAAAACCGACATTCGCAGGCCCTTTTAGCCCATATTATTCTTTGGAATTCAGGTCGATTCCGATGTGGGGCTCAGCGACAAGCGCGTGCCCTCGACATGACGAAAGGCACGGTCGCGGCAAGTCAGCAAAATCACCTGCATGCGCTCTGAGGCGTCGAGGAGAATCTCCGTCATCAGGTCGAGCGCATCAAGCCGGCGGCCCGAAGCGCATCATGGATGACTTTCTCAACGCCTGCTTTGGCAGGGGCGCCGGCATGCGAGGGCGTTGCAGACATTGGCTCCAGCCGGCTGATCCGGCGCGCGGGCAGGGTCGAGGGCTCAGCCTGAGTGTGAGTGAACGGATGCGTCGAGGCATCCTTCTTCACTTCGCCCAATAGGCCCCAGGACGCCGCTATCCGGCGGGTCGAGGAAATGCCGGCCTCCAGCATATGAGGCATCGCCACGCCGCAGGCTTGCGCGCCGGTCGTCGCGAGCGGTGTACCGTGGCCCATATTGGCGATGCGATAATCTTCGATAAGAGGACGCCCTGATGCGGCTGACCACATTCGGTACCGGTGGCCGGCAATGTCCTGCGTCCGGTCCGGGGCATTCCCCAGCTCATGGACGCAAAGCCATTGCGCGAGGATCGCGTCAGCGTTCGTAACGCTCACTGTTGGATCGGCACTGCCATGCCAGATCGAAATGCTCGGCCACGCGCCATTGTGGTTCGACGCCTCGCGTACGCGATCGCCAAGGGCCTTAGCGCTAATCGTCCCCGGATCACGCATGGCTTGCAAAGCCTGCTGAACATTGGAGGCTGATCCATGGGGCAACCCGGCGATGATCGCGCCGCCCGCAAAAACCTCCGGATAGCAGGCGAGCATGATCGAGGTCATGGCCCCGCCGGCAGAAAGTCCGGTCACGAATATGCGCGAGGGATCGACGTCATGAGTTTCGACCATCGCGGAAATCATCTGGCGGATCGATAGCGCCTCGCCTCGCTCACGCTGATTGTCGGCCGACGAGAACCAGTTGAAGCAGAGATTAGGATTATTTGCGCGCTGCTGCTCAGGGAATAGGAGCAAGAAGCCATGCTCGTCCGCAAGGGTAGACCAGCCTGAGCCACGATCGTAGCCGCCGGCGGTCTGGGTGCAGCCGTGAAGGACAACAACGAGCGCCGGCCTCTTGCTGACTTCGGCAGCGATATGGATTTTCGCCTTAAGGGCGCCGGGGTTGGAGCCGAAATTCTCTAGATCTTTGAGCCGGCTGTGACCACCTGCATTCTCTGGATTTACGGACATTCCTCGCATGGCTGCGAGCCGGGCTATGGTAGCGGATAATCTGGTCACACGGAGGTCTCCCGTTCAGCAGAGCAGCGAATTTAAAGTGTAGAAAAGGCGCATTTATGCTGCACTGCACAATATGGCGGCAGGGAGCGTGCGCACAAGGCCAAGGCGATAATGATTCTGCAAGCTGATGCCTGAGCGCGGCGGAACGTGTCCACTCTGTTGCCGGCTGTTGGGCGCCAGATCGGACGAATGAACATGGCGACGGTATCGGCGAAGCAGTCAGATGACAGTCTCGTGCTCTATCGTTCCGAGCGGGATGTCGCACGGAGGAAGCCGTCCGACGCGACCCTGCCGACAGGCGGTAACAGCTTTTTCGTGCACAAACATGCAGCCTCCAGGCTCCACTATGATTGCAGGCTGGAACTGGATGACGTCCTTTCGAGCTGGGCGGTTACACCCCTGCTTTCGCTAATGCGGTCAGCCTGACGATACCCTGGTTTGTGCGATTTCCAGAGCATTTGGCTGGCGAAGCGAAGTGATAGCATCACCAGTCCGGGCAATCAGCCCCGCTTTCTCGAATGCGGCAAGCCAGCCCTCCATAGGCCATATATTCCAACGATCCCGAAAGAGCCGGGCATTGCGTATGATGTCACTGAAATGCTGAAGCGGCGGGTCGAAAACGTCATGATATTGGTGAAAGGCGCCCACGCTGCCCATGAAAAGTAGCGGAAGTCCGGCCTCTCGCGCGCGAAAGCCAAAATCGGTGTCCTCAGCGCCATAGCCGGTGAATGCCTCGTCAAAACCGCCCAGCTCAACAAACGCCTTACGGCGGATGCCGAAGGCCAGCGACCAAAATAGCCCTGCATTATCTTCCTGCCGCACGCCTTTGGCAGGAAATAGGCGGACCGGATGCGACGCTGCTCGTAGCATGAGGTCGGCCTCCTCCCACTCGCCACGGGCGTCGGTTGGCGCGAGATAGAGGATTTCGGCGCAGACCAGCGCATCACAATCGGCCAGGCATTCTAGTATAGCGCCTGTCAGCCCCCGCATCGGGATGCAATCAACGTCCAGGAATAATAGTCTGTCGCCGCTGGCGGACTGCGCTGCTGCGTTGCGCGCAGCAGCGAGTGGCAAGCCGGGGCGATCAAGCCGCACGATATGAACGGGAAACGGCGTGTCGTTCGCTGCGACCGGCGGATCGCTAGCCATGTCGACGATGATAAGTTCGTCTGGCTGCACGGCGCTTCGCCGCAGACCTTCGATCAATTGCGCCAGATGGCCTGACCGGTTTTTGACGATAGTAAGGACACTCAGCGTCATGGCTGCGCGCGCCACAGGTCGAGGCGATAGCGCGGCGCGCGTTCTTCGATGACGACGTTGACCGAAGACGCCAGCGCGGTTTGCAGCTTCGATACCGCATCATCGCCGCTCTGCGGATAGTCGGTTTCCCCTGTCCAATGGACCAGGAGTATCTCGCCGCGGGGTGCGAGATGAGCGGCGATCCAGGCGGCGGCGTGCGCAATGTCCGCATCGTCCCAATAATAGGCGACTTCGGACAGGATGATGAGATCGAAGGCGCTACCTATCGGCGTTTGAGAGGGGAAAACCATCCGGCCGAAGGATATATGATCGAGCGAAGCGCAGCGTATGCGCGCTGCCTCCAGAGCGGTTTCACTCACGTCGATCGCCAGCAGCGCGCGACAGTGGCGCGCAAGCGCCTGCGTCAGGACGCCCTTGGCGCATCCGATCTCGAAACCCAGTTCGTAGGTACGGCCGCCCAGCGCGCCGACGCTATGGGCATATTTGTCCCTTTCATAGGCGCTGCTTTCCAGATCCCAGGGATCATTGGACGCCCGGAACATATTCTCGAAATATTGAGGATCGATGCTTGTTGTATGGCGGGTCAAAACGCTCTCCGCAGATAAAGGATGTCGCTGGCGGGCATGGCGCGACGGTCTGCGGGCAGCCGGAAACCAGGCCCATGGGAAGCCGTAAGCTGGCTGCGGTGCGCGGCCAGAGCGTAGCGACGTTGCCCGCGCAGCATCGGCGTAGTGCGAAGCGCTCTATGGGTTTGGGCGCAAGGCGCCTGCGCCCAGACGACATATTCTGCCACGATCAGCCTGCCTCTGGCCCGTTTACCCACCGCATAGGCCAGCAGCGCTGCGGCTTCATGATCGCAATGGGGTTCGTGGGTTGCGGTGACGGCGAGCGCATCTACCCGCCAGCGACGACACAGAGCATTCAGCCGCCGGGCCGCCCGCTCGAATAGCGGATCATGGGATTGGGCGGGGGCGGCGTCTTTCCAGTCAAGATGCAGTAGTGAATGGCCGCGGCTCGCTGTCAGGCGGTATAAGGCGGCAGCGGCTTCGCGCTTGCGACTGCGCACCAGTTTGCCCGACCCGCCTGACGCCGTTGCGTGCGATCCCGATCCGTCGGTCAGATAGATAAGGCCTGCCAGTCGCCCTTCCTTTGCCGTCTGCACAATGAGCGCGCCCGCGCCAAGCGTCTCGTCATCGGGATGTGGCGCGAGGACCAGCCAGCGCAGGGCGCGCCACGGCTTCGTGGAAAGGACAAGGTCTACCATAAGGCATCTTCCGCGCCCCAGGCATCATGGTCGAGCCAGGAGAGCGCCGCCTGATCGCGGGCATAGTCGGGTCCGCCCTGCCGCAAATAGAGGCTGAGGTCGCGGATGATCTTGTCGATCCGCTGTCCGTCCATCGCGCTGCGCGTGCCGGCGATGCGGGCGGTCAGTTCCATGACGTCCAGTCCAGCCCGTTCGACGATGCCGCGCGTCATCCGGGCGAAGGCGGGGCCATCGCCATCGTTGCATGCGGCTCTGACCGAGCATTCGCGGACCCATAGATAGGCGGTGCGGGTCGCCGCGACGGCATCAGCGAATTTGGCGCGTTGCAGCGGATCGGCCCGCGCCGCGTCGGACATGGCGAGGCGCGTCTCGGTCAACAGCGCCTCGATGCCGCCCAGTTGTACGGCGGTGAAGCGCCAGGCGCCCGTAGTGAAACGGGGTTCGCGATCATAGTCGCCAGGCAGGCCCAGCAGGTGCGATGGATCGAGAATCATGCCGGTCAGGTCGTAAAAGCCGCTGCCGGTCGCTCGCATACCCCTGACCCGCCATTGCGACAGGTCCGCCCGGTTCGGATCATCGGCCCGAACCACGACTAGCCGCCGCTCACCCTGTTCAGGCTGCGCGGTGATGACCGCATAAGCCAGGCCACCGGCGCCGGTAGCAAAAGACTTGGCGCCGGCGAGCGCCGATCCTTCATTGCCATCGTGCAACTGCACGCCCGGCTGCGGTTCGGTGGCCCAGACGCCGTAAAAGGCGCCCTGTGCCAGACTATGCCCCAGATCGGCCTTCTGCGCGGCCGAACCATACCAGCCGAACAGGGCGAGCGCATTGACATGCCCCTCATAGAGCCGCCCGACGCTGAGGTCCGCGCGACCGATGATCCGCAGGACGTTCAACAGGCACTGGTGGCGGGATACGCCATCGTCAAACGCATCGCCGCCGCTTTCGGGCGGGGCGAAGGTGCGATGAAGGTCGGCTGCCGCCAGCGCCTTCATGCTCTCCACCGGAAATACCGGAACGGCATCATAGCGGGTGCCAAGGGCGACCAGGGTCGGCGTGATCGCTCCGGCGCGCGCGGCCGGGGTATCGGGGCTGGAACGGGGATGCCTGGACAGGGTCATGCTATCGTCTTCCGTGCATCGACCGCAGCGGCGGCCATGGTTGCCAGCCAGTTCGCTGCTGCCTTAACACCATGCGGATCGTGCAAGCGCTTGCGGGCGTGGGGAGGCAACGCCCTTGCGCGGCTGATCAGCGATGGCCATTGGTCAGGGGGGGGCCATGTTTCAAGCATGATAGCTGCACCCAGCGCGTCGAGGGCAAGGGCCGTTGCCTGCTGCTCGTCATAGGGGCGTTCCTCCGGCATACAGAGGAAGGGACGGTCGGCGGCAAGGACCGCACCCACCAAACCGTCCCCGGCCGCGCCGATGATCACTCCAGCGTCGGCGATCTCGCGCGCCGGATCCTCAACCCATCCCACCATGTCGAGATTGATGGGCCGATCCCTCGGCGCGGTCACTGGTCCGATTACGCGCCAGTGCATGTCCGGGCAGGCGCGCGCGGCGCGGGCGATCGCTTCGCCGTCACCGGGCGGACCGCCACGACCGATCACCATGAGGATGCGGTTGTCGTGCGGGGCATTGTGATGGGCGGCGGCGGTGATGCCGGGCAGATAGCATGTCTTGTCCCTGATCCACGCGGGCGTTGTGGGCATTTCCAGATCGCGGTGGAACGGGGCGAGCAGGGCGGTGGCGCTGCGAAAGACGTCGAGATGCGCTGTATCGCTGCGTTCGCCGTTCAGTCGTACATAGATGGTGGGCACGGAGGCGAGACGGCTGAGCATAGTCACTTCGGCAGAGACATCGACGACCATCATCGCGGGGCGTTCAGCCTCGATCCAATGGGTTATACGGGCCACCCGCGATCGCACGCCTTCATGATCGAGGGGGGCATAGTGCAGGGCGGCCGGGCGCATGGTCCCGCCGTCCACCCCATCAAAGCGTCCGGACATGGGCCGGTCGTCAGAGAGGTCAATCCCTGCCTTGCCCAACCCAGTTCCGAGCAGGACGATCGGCCAGTCGCTCGCGGCAGCGATCGCCTCGGCCCGCGCGCGATGACCCGCGCCATGATGATGGACATAATAGCCGATCGGACGCCGCGTCATGACAGGGGTTCCAACATCATGTCGTTGGGCATGGGTGGCAACATCGGTTCTAACTGGACGATTAGCGCGCTGCCATTGGCTTGCGCGCGCAACTGTCTGCGCCAGCTGGCCCGGTCGCGCCAATGGGCGAGCGCCGGCGCCATAGGTTGCGTGTCATTGTGCGCGCTGGCGAACAATTCCTGCATTGCAACCGCCATCCCGCCATCCGCACGCCCTTCCAGGCGTGGCGAGACATAGGTGTAGACATTGACCGGATGGACAAGGCGCCCGCCGCGGGCAAGCACCGCCAACACCAGCGCGCGGTCTTCGCCACTTGCAATCGCCGGAACCCCGCCGCACGCCAGGTAAAGCTCAGCCCGGATCGCGAGCGACGCGCCGGTATGATCGCCGTGCCGGGGCGCAGGATCCCAGGCCAGCGGATCGATCGCATCCTCGATAGCGCGGACCTCCGCCCAATATTGGTCCCATGCGGCGCGCAGGCGTTGCACGGCGGGCGGCAAAGGCTCCTGGCTGTCGATCTCGATCCGGCCGCCGACCATATCAGCGCCACGCGAAAAGGCTTTTGCGATATTGCGCAGCCAGTCATTTGGAGGACGGCTGTCCGCATCCGTACTGACCAGCGCGCTGCCCTCAAGCCTTTGCAGAAGGCCAAGACCTGTATCCATCGCCAGCCGTCGGGCCGATCCGGCGTGCGCACGATCGGGCGTAAAAGTGCATTGCACAATGTGGATGTCGAGGCGTCCAGCATGACGATGGCGGGCCGCTTCGACAACGGCAAGGCTATCATCGCTACTGTTGTTGATCCCTATCGCAACCGGAATCGGGCCGGGCCAGTCCTGCGACGACAGCGCGTCCAGTAACGTCGGCAACCTCAGGGCTTCGTTCCGCGCAGGGACGCAGACGCACAGGGCCATGGCATCCGTTTCAGCCATGCGAAGCTGATCGCGCTACCAAGGGCGTATGGGTCGGAAGCGTTGAAGGCACAAGGTGGATCGACGCGGTGCGGTCTGCACGGGCAGGGGGCGTCGCCTGATCAATCTGGCGCTGATACAGCGCCTCATAATGATCGACCATATGGTCGGCGTCGCACATGTCTTCCGCTCTGGTCCGGCAGGCCCGCCGATCGAGCGTCAGCGCCGACAGCACGGCATGCGCTAGGGACGCGACATCGTCCGGTGTCGCCAGCACGCCGCAGGTGGCATCCAATATTTCCGGAATGGCCCCGCGCGCGAACGCCGCGACCGGCACGCCGCTGGCGAGCGCTTCAGCGACGACCAGACCATAAGGTTCATCCCACATCGGCGTACACAGGAAAGCCTGCGCGCCGCCGACCAACCGGGCCAGTTCTTGGTGTGCGAGATGCCCGACATGGATGGCATCCTCGCCCAGCGCTGGCGCGATATTTGTCCGATAATAATCCTCGTCAAGGATTGGCCCTGCGATCTTGAGCGGCAGGCCGACCTGACGGGCTGCCTCGATCGCCAGATGCAATCCTTTTTCCGGGACGATGCGGCCATACCATACCAGATAGGGATCGGCGTCAGGCTGAGGATGGAAGGCAAATTTTTGCAGGTCGATGCCGTTCCATATCACCGTATCGCTCTGGGTGACATGCTTCCAAAGACCCGCGACCGAGCGGGACACGGCGACGAAATTATGGTTGCGTCCGGTGCACAGGCGGATGCCACTTTCCAGCCAGCAGAAGGGCGGGGTGTGCAGGGTCGTTACCATCGGCATCGGCAGACTGTCGGCCATTGCCACTGGCAGATAATGAAGCGAATTATTGTGGATGATGTCGAAGTTGCGATGGCGCAGATCGTTCATCAGGCTGAGATACGCATGATGCTCCCGAAAGAAGGGCACGTCGGTCGCCTCTGTCGTGCCAACCGCCTGAATGGCCGTTTCGGCGCAGATTGCCTCCAGGCCTATCTCCGGCTCTGATTTGGATGAAGCGAACAGCGTTACGGCATGGCCCCTGTCGCGCAGCGACCGCGCCAGCAGATGCGTGTGCATCTCCAGCCCCCCGGCAAAAGGCTCGGCAATCGGGTGTTTGAGATGGGCGATGATGCCGATCCGCATGCGTTATGATCCTGTCATGTCCATGACGGGGAATGGCAAGACGCTATCCCCCGTCGATTGTTGTGAAAGGCCAGCGATCAGGCGTCCGGCTGGGCGTCGAAATCTACGGCCAGTTCGCGCGGCCAGTAGCGGAGCGCCCGGCACGCCGTCAGGAAGGTCGTCGCATCCTTGGCAGCGGCCAATGGCAAGCAGGCGTCGTCCAGATCATCCGCGATCCCCGCCTTTTCGAAAAGAGCCTGCGCCTCGGCGGTCAAGCCGATATATTTGCAGTGGGCAAAAGCATCGGTGACGAAATCCTTCGCCGCCGCATCGATTGCCAACAGCGCCGCGCCTTCTTCTGAGGCCAACACCGCGACCGCGTCGAAGAGGACCGACGGGCCACCGTCGATCTTCTGTTTGGCGGCGACCTTTGTGCCGTCCGATAGCGTCACCCCGCCAATCTTGGGGGCGACGACCTCGTAAATCGCGCCTTCCTTGTCTACGGCCTTGACCAGTGCGTTGAAGATCGCCGCGTCGGCACCGTCTGTCAGCAGGATGCCCAGCTTTCGGCCCTTGAAACTGTCCGGTCCGTTCTTGAGGATGCTCAGCGCATCGGACGGCGGTAGGTCCATCATCGTCGGCCGTGCCGCCTGCGCCGGGTCGGGGAGGGTCAGGCCTAAACCGTCTGCGACGGTTTCTGCCAGCGTCGCGTCGATGTTCAGCAGGTGCGACACGGTCCGCGATCGGATGTCGGGTCGTTCGACCTTGCTTAGTTCAAAGACGAGGGCGTCGCCGATATGCTTCTGTTCGATCGGGGTCTGGCTGGTAAAAAATTGCCGCGCCTGGCTGTAATGATCAGCGAAGGTCTCCGAGCGCGCTCGCTGCTTGGGGCCGCCCGCCTCCTCCGCGAAGCTGGTGAATCCACGCCTCGGATCCTCGCGTGGACCGCCCTGCGTTGATCCCCAGCTATTGGGCTCATAATTGACGCGACCTGTGGGGTTGCGCATCGCCATATGCCCGTCCTGCTGGAAATGGGCCATGGGGCATTTGGGCGCATTGATAGGCAGGTGCGTGAAATTGGTGCTGCCAAGGCGCTTGATCTGGGTATCGAGGTAAGAGAAGTTGCGACCCTGGAGTAGCGGATCATTGCTGAAATCGATGCCCGGTGGGACATTCTGGGTCATGAAGGCGACCTGTTCGGTCTCAGCGAAGAAATTGTCGACCACCCGGTCGAGCACCAGCCGCCCGACGATCCGAATCGGCACCAGTTCTTCGGGAATCAGTTTGGTCGCGTCCAGCACATCGAAGTCGAAACTGTCGGCGAACGCATCATCGAACAATTGAACGCCCAACTCCCATTCGGGGAAGTCTCCAGCGTTGATCGCATCCCATAGGTCACGGCGATGGAAATCTGGGTCGGCGCCGTTGATCTTGACGGCCTCGTTCCAGACGACCGACTGTAGACCCTGCTTTGGTTTCCAGTGGAATTTTACGAAGGTCGACTGACCCTCCGCATTGACGAGGCGGAAGGTGTGGACGCCGAAGCCCTCCATCGTGCGTAGCGAACGCGGGATGGCGCGGTCCGACATCGTCCACATGATCATATGGAAGCTTTCGGGCGTCAGGCTGATGAAGTCCCAGAAATTGTCATGCGCGGTCTGTGCCTGCGGAAAGTCGCGGTCCGGCTCGGGCTTGGCCGCGTGGATCAGGTCGGGAAATTTGATAGCGTCCTGGATGAAGAAAACCGGTATGTTGTTGCCGACAATGTCCCAATTGCCTTCACTGGTGTAAAGCTTCACTGCAAAACCGCGAACATCGCGCGCCAGGTCGGCCGACCCCTTGGACCCTGCCACCGTCGAGAAGCGCACGAAGGCGGGCACGCGTTCGCCAACGCGCTGGAGCACGTCCGCGCGGGTAACGTCGCCCAGGGATTCTGTCAGCTCGAAAAAGCCGTGTGCGCCGTAACCGCGGGCATGAACGACCCGCTCGGGAATGCGCTCATGGTCGAAGTGAAACATCTTCTCGCGAAAATGTGAGTCCTCCATCAGCGTCGGCCCGCGCGCGCCTTGCTTCAGACTATTCTGATCGTCTGCGACAGGGATGCCATGCTGCGTCGTCAAGGTCGCGACGTCTCCCCCGGCAAACTGCCGGGTTTCCCCGCCGCTGCCTTGCGGCTCGGCAAATGCAGGCGACAGCATCATGTCGGCCGGAAGCAGCAAGGCCTTTTGTGGCGATTCACCGCCGATTTCGGCCGGAGACAGATCCGCGGGCGTCACCTTGGCAGCGAATCCATTCTTGCGAGCGGCGGGCTTGGGCGCGGAAGGTGTTTTGGCCATATTGGTCCTCGACTGATGGGATCGTGATCGCGCCGGGGGATCGCGTCGAAACAAGTTCGAACACAGACCGGCGCTGTTGGCGGATGCTGTGTGGGGAACAGACGCAGCCAAGCGAAGTTTCTGCGCCAATCTGTAAATTAACCTGCGTCATCACGATTGTCGGCGTCGCAGAGGCAACGGCCACGCCGCTGGTCCGTTATAGTCTCGCACAGACCTTTCCGCTGATGCGCATCGGCCCATTTGCGAGGTTTGCTTCCCATGTTTACCGAACGGTTTCTCCGACACAGGCGCGGCGTGCATCTCGAGAGTGAGGAACGCGCTCGCCTTGAAGCGTCGATTAGCGAAATCAAGACTCTTCCGCCGCGCACGAACATCGTGATGGCGGGGGACGAGCTCAGCCAGAGCATCCTGCTACTGGAGGGGTTCATGTCCCGCTACATCGATGACCGCAACGGATTGCGCCAGTTGGTAGCGGTCCATGTTCCAGGAGACTTCGTCGATCTCCATGCCTTTCCGCTCAAAGTGCTGGATCATGACGTCGCAACGATGACCGCAGCCACCGTCGCGATCGTACCACATTCTGAACTTGAGGCGATCACGCATGATCTGCCGGCGCTGACGCGCAAGCTTTGGTTCTCGACATTAATCGATGCCGCCATCCATCGCGCCTGGCTGTTCCGTTTCGGCCGGCTCGATGCGGTCGGGCGGGTGGCACATTTCATCAGCGAGACCAATGTTCGGCTCATGTCAGCAGGTCTTAGCGACGGTCGTCGATTTGCGCTCGGCCTTATCCAGTCGGACCTGGCGGAAATTTGTGGACTGACGAATGTTCATATCAACCGGGTGCTGCGACAACTGCGTGAAGAGCGCCTTTGCGTGTTCCGATCATCTCTTGTTGAAATCCTCGAACCCGCAAAGCTTGCTGCTCGCGGGCAGTTCGATCCCGCCTATCTCTACATCGACCTGCAATCCGCTGAATCCCCATCCTCGCGCCCAAGGCTAAACTCATGACAGAATTCTCCAACACGCCGCAGCCTCAAACCAAACCGGGCATCGCAAGTGCGGAAGATGGGCTTGTTGTCCTGGATGGCCCTGATGGAGTTGCGGTCACCATGACTGCTGACGCCGCGCAGAAAACAGGTACAAGCCTCATCTCTGCGGCGGAACTGGCCGAGAAGCAGGTCGCAGACAATGGATTCAAGAACGATATTTGATGCTCCTTTGGACTTCCCGTCCAAGCTCTACCGGAAGGACCGCGCATCCTTGGCTCTCGGTCGAAACGGTTTTGCGCAACGAAGGTGTGCGCACCCATGTCCTCCTGCCGCCAAGGGCACATGGCATTGCCGCCGCGTTACGAACCTGGGAAAGCGCGGTCATCGAACTTCAACTCGCCAAGTCGCTGGGGCCGCTACTCACCACGACTGTAGATCGGCTCTGAAACGGAACCCTGTCCAAGCGGAGCGTAACTATCTGGAATAACTTGCGAAGAAGTACTTTGCCGGGGTTCGGTTCAGCGTCGATCGGGAACCTTGGATTCCATCATTCCTAGTTTACTTCCAGTGGCTTGAACAAAATCTGATGGGGTTCCGCATCGAGCCGTTCCACAGCTCTGGCAGAGTGGCGGTCAATCGCGAGCTAGGCCCCACTCCTTCTCGACCAAAATGCATCTGGTGGAGACGAGTTCGCATTAGACTGACAGCGCCGCCACAGAACAACCTAAACATCTGAAACAAAAGATAGTTTTGGGAATCTACCATATTGTTCGGCCCCTCGACCGATAAGAGATTTGTCGCGGGAAATCCGCGATTCGGCGCTCATCCCGCGGCAATGGCGGCAAGTCACCTCGCGTGCTGCATCGACAGGGAACATGGCGCTTTCAAGAACAACGCCAAGCTGCTGCCCATTCTGTTGACGGCCTCCCAAAAGCGGGACAGTTCTGTCCGGCCGCAACGGCCCATGCGGCACGGCCATATATAATGGGCGGCAGGATCGCGCCGTTGGCCATGAACGCCGGTCCTGCGACCGTCAGGCAAACGGGTTCAAGCCCTGATATACTAGGGCTTGTGGGGATTCATCGTGAGTTGATGACGGCTGCGGCGATGTAGATCATGGCTTCGAAGCTCCTGTCTGTTTTGCAAGCACGCATGGC
>NZ_FOGE01000053.1 GCF_900111125.1 Sphingobium sp. YR768 | reverse complement strand
TGAAAGTGATGCCATCGCGCATCCTCTCAGACTCGCACGCCAGCAAGCCGATGGGAATCCCCCCTCGGACTCTTTTGTTCCGGTCAATCCACTAGAAACATCATACGCCTCCATCTCGCGGAACGTTGGAATTTTTGGTCTAGTGGTGCAAACTACGGCCACCTCATCAACCGACGGTGTCCGACGCTTGAAAAGCGATCATCGCCTCTCGAAGCTCATCCAGAGTTCTGCAGGGCCATGTACGACATAGCTGGAGACCCACCGATAGCTGTTTTCGCCGCGCGTTAGCCGAAAGCCCTTGAGCCTCGACGTGAGGGCTAGAAAGGCAAGCTTCAGTTCACCTCTCGCCAACTGGTTGCCAATGCACATATGAATCCCAGCGCCAAAGGCCAGATGACCCATCGCGTTTGTTCGATCGAGATTAATCTCGTCTGGGGCCGCATACTGTTTAGGATCGCGGTTGGCAGCGCCATAACGAACCTCAACGAGCGAACCTGCGGGAATGATGACACCTGCAATCTCGACATCTTCGGCAGCCCGACGGAACAGCGTCTGCACTGGCGAAAGCAACCGCAGAGTTTCCTCAATGAAGGGAAACACCTTAGCCTGATCATTATAGATAAGCTCCGCAAGCTCTGGCCTTTCGATCAGCAGCCTCATTCCGGATGCGAGAGCCGTCGTGGTAGTTTCATTACCCGCCACTAAAATCTGATGGATAACACTGAGAAGTTCGCGCATGTCTAGGCGGCGCCCGTCGACATCAGTATTTGCCAAATTACTTATAAGCGTGTTGTTTGGACTAGAACGGACACTCTCAATCTCTATGGCAAGATATCTCTGCATTTCCGTGATAATATTTGCAATCTCGATCCTACGCTCAGTTGGTATTACCGGGCTGGTAGATTCGACCGATACGTCAGACCATCTTTTAAATCGATCCATGTGATCAGGGGAAATACCCAGCTGCTCGGCGATTACGGTCATAGGCAATTTAATTGCGAATACATCGAGAAAATCTATCTCCGACTGGTTGGCGAATTGGTCAATGAGTTCGGTGACGATTTCGCCAATCCTGGGCTCTAGTGCCATAACGCGCGCCGTCGTAAACACCTTGTCCACGAGAGTACGATAAACGCGATGATTAGGAGGATCATTCGATACTAAGGTATCGAGCGGAAGCCAGCCCTTCTCTTGGAAGATCGCATTTGCAGCGACGTCGTTAGTGGTGGAAGTAAGTCCAGTATCATTTCGAAGCGCCTTTACATTTAATAGCGCCCTACGAACATCATCATGGCGTGTTAATATGAAAGTGCCAGTAACGGGATCCTTGTAGACAGGTTGGTCGTCACGAAGCTTGGCATAGGCGGGAAACGGGCAGCGCTGAATGTCAGGATCAGCGAAGCTCAGAGCGGACGGATCGTTCGATGCCTGAGTCATGTCGTCATCTTTCAAGTTGGCCTTGGTCGCATTTGAAGCGCGGGAGCATTTTGCGCGAAAGGCGGCGTGGCGTGATTTCTGACACCCGGAAGCACCGCGCGCGCGGATAGGCGCGTCGCTATCCGAATGGATCTCGATTCTATAGATTAGGACGAATTAAGGTAGCCTTGGCCTATCACCCTCTTCCCAATCGTCGGGCCCCTCGCTGGGCGCCAATACAGCCCGCTTTTGAAAGGGGCACAGCAGACATAGCTCACCAGCCTTGGCCTGCAAAGACCTTTTGCTATATTACTATATACTAGTGGATCGAATCTAACACTTGGTGCCCACGTTTGACGGCGGCGATGATCCGGTCAGGATCCGCCGTCCAGACGAAGGGCTTCGGATCAGCGTTCTGCTCGGCGAGGAAGCGGTTGATCGCTGCCTGTAGGTCGACGAGCGAATGGAACACGCCCCGCTTCAAGCGCCGCCTGGTGAGCTTGGCGAAGAAGCCCTCGATGGCGTTGAGCCAGGAACAGGACGTCGGCGTGAAGTGGAAGGTGAAGCGCGGGTGCCGATCGAGCCACTCGCGAACCTTGGGATGCTTGTGGGCGGCATAGTTGTCGAGGATCACGTGGACGGCTTTGCCGGCGGGCAGCTGCGCCTCGATGGTGTTGAGGAAGCGGATGAATTCCTGGTGCCGATGCCGCTGCATGTTGCGGCCGATCACGGTTCCGTCGAGCACGTTGAGCGCCGCAAAGAGCGTGGTCGTCCCGTTGCGTTTGTAGTCGTGCGTCATAGTCCCGGCTCGCCCTTTTTTGAGCGGCAGGCCGGGCTGGGAGCGATCGAGCGCCTGGATCTGGCTTTTCTCGTCGAAGGACAGCACGATCGCGTGGGCGGGCGGCGAGACGTAAAGCCCGACGACATCGCGCAGCTTCTCGACGAATTTTGGATCGTTCGAGAGCTTGAACTGCCGAACGCGGTGCGGCTGAAGGCCGTGGGCTCGCCAGATCCGCTGCACCGAGCTTACGCTGATCCCGATCTCGGTCGCCATCATAAGCGCCGTCCAATGGGTCGTCTCGCCGGGTGGATCTTCAAGCGTCCGAGCAACCACCTGCTCCGCGACCTTCGGAGCCAAAGGCGGGATCCGCGAAGGGCGGGTCTTGTCGCGGAGCAAGCCCTCGACCCCTTCCTGCATGAAACGCTCCTGCCACCGCCAGACGCAGGTCTTCGATGTACCAGTCCGCCGCATGATCTCGTTGGTGCCGACCCCGTCAGCGCTCAGCAGGACGATCTCAGCCCGCCAAGCATGCTTCTGAGCGGCATTGCGATCCTTGCGGATGCTGTCGAGACGTTCCCGATCCAACAGGGAGAGGCTGATCGATATACCGCTGCGCATCCAGCCTGACTCGCACGCTTGGCGCTCCGTGGGAATCCATAAAGGACTCTACCGTCAGACTTTATCCACTAGCAATATACTGGCGGTGCATCGACCGCTCGCCGCAGCGGATATCCCTGCGGCCGACGATCGTGCGAATATAAGTGGGCCGCGCGAAGGTAACAAAAGCCGCATGGCTACCGGCGATCACGGGCGACTATACTATTTGGGCAACATGACCTTGGGACAATCCGCCTGATAAACCGGGTGGGTAAGAAGGATGGGCCGACTTTCTGGCGTTTTTTTAAGCGAGGGGCAGATAACATAGGTAGCAAGCATCGGGTTTGCCCACAATCGACGCCATCACATTGGCAAATGCGTCCTTGGGCAGCGACGACGCGCTTTGCTTATGCGCCTCGATCGACGACCATTTCTCGATGAATATGAGGCGGCTCGGATGGTCGACATCGCGGAGGAGATCGGCACCTTCGAATCCTGGAACGCCGTTGAGCGCACTAGCCAATGCGGCGAGAGCGGATGCCAGTTCTTCACCCTTCCCTTCCGCCGCGTCCATTCGATAGTGCCGCGCGATCGCCATGATTGTCTCCCTATGAGCTGCCCGACTAGGTTCACGATCGGGTTCGGCCAGGTATATAGCCGGATTGGCGCAGCGTAGACCAAACCGCTACGCTGCTTGCCATCTCCATGGCGCTTCAACATCTACTATCTCAGCTGTTTACTATCAAAGACGGCGGAGACGCCGTCAAGTCGAGAAGGCGACACTTGCCGCCCCCCTCATTTCAGACGTGCTGAAATCCCGCGCTATGCGCCTCGACGTGCGTCATGTGATCCCTTACTTCATAAAAAGCTCCTCAATCGGATATTGTTTTGGAAAGTGCGGTTGGGTTTCCCCGCCTGCCCGCCCGTTTGAACGAGACGCGGATGCTACCACCGGATTCTCCACGGTTCACCGGAAATAATATGCTTGCGAACCATTGCTGGATGAGACTAAGCCTAACGCAAATGCGAGAAGGCTCGAAGATGATGAACGCTCCCCTGTTCCAGCCATGGAGGCTCGGTACACTCGACCTTCCCAATCATGTCATAATGGCGCCGCTGACCCGCGCGCGAGCCGATGAACAACATGTTCCGACCGCCATGATGGCCGCCTATTATGCCCAACGTGCCGACTGCGGCCTGATCATTACCGAAGCGACTGCCGTAGATCCTCTTGGCATGGGCTGGTATCGTGCACCTGGGATCTGGAACGATGCGATGGTGGAGGCATGGACAAAGGTCACTACCACAGTCCACGCGGCTGGCGGCCGAATATTCAACCAGCTTTGGCATATGGGTCGACTCGTTCTCCCAGATTATCTGAACGGCGATCAGCCTATCGGGCCATCCGCCATTGCCAGCGAAGGAGAGACCTTTGCGCCCAGGGCCGATGGAGATACGAGCCTTTTCTTACCAATGAAGCCTTACGTCGTTCCGCGCGAAATGGGTCAGGCGGACATTGATCATGCCGTTTCGAGCTATGGCAAGGGTGCGGCGAACGCGGCAGCCGCCGACTTTGATGGCGTCGAGATACATGCCGCCAATGGCTATCTGATAGATCAGTTTCTCCAGTCTAAGACCAATGTTCGAACTGATAAATATGGCGGGAGCGTTGATAAGCGCGTTTTATTTCTGCGCGAGGTCGTGGCGGCCGTAGTCCAGAATATGGACCCTGGTCGTGTAGGGCTTCGCATCAGTCCGACGAGCGTTCGCAAGGGCATGGGCGACGAGTCGCCCGAACGGCTTGCCCGCGCCATCGGCGGCGTCGCCGAGGAGTTTCAGCTGGCCTATGTACATCTTATAGAGCCGATTGCGCCTGGCTTCATGGACAAGCCGAAATATCCGGTAATGAAAGATCTCCGTCAGTCGTTTAGCGGAGCCGTCATCCAGAATGGCGGTTTCGACGCCGAGACCGCAGCTCACTTCATCGCCGCCGGAGAGGCGCAGGCCATATCTTTTGGTCGTCCCTATATCGCCAATCCAGATCTCCTTTCACGGTTTCGCAAAGCTATACCTCTGGCTGAAGCCAATTTCGACTTCGCGTATGTCGGGGACGAGCAGGGATATATCGACTATCCGACCGCAGATGGTCGCTGACTACCCAAATCCGTGAATCTGAGATTCCGACACCGAGCGCATGGACATTGCCCGTCCACCGGCTGCCGCCCGGTACCAGGCGGCCCGTAGCGACGATGTCGCAGACGTAAGCGTCACGTCCAATCCACGAATGAGGGCTCGTAATTGCACGTCGTCTTGCCGAAAGCAGCTAGCGGTTACTTCAAACGACGCCGCAACGCCGTTCGGTGTCGAGAAATCCAAGGTCGAGCGCCACGCTATCCGACACGTGCTTATGCGACGGGAAAGCGTTGAAACGCGATTCCGGTCGAGCCCACTCCATGTTGGCGCGGCGCGTCTTGATAAGCCAGCGAGCGCCAACCTTAACGAAATCATCGATATATATCCCGGAGTGATCAAAGCCGAGTTCAGTCATCACCATGATGAAGTGAACCGCTTTGGCGCTGTTGGCATCGAGCACGTTTATCATCGAATTGCCCAAGCTGTGCCTCTGAAAATTACCCGGCTTACCGACACCGCGCTTTTTCGCGCCGGCCGAAAGGCTGTCAATGATGACCTGTCGTCCCTTGAACGATATGCTGTCACTAATGATCATCTCGCTGTCCTCAGCGAACACGACGGCAAGGTCTTCATAGGCTCCGCGATCTACGGCCTGGTTATATATGCTGGCCGTGTATCGAATCCCCTCTCGCGCTACGAGCATTTCCAAGTCCATGATCTATCATCCTTTATAAATGATCGCGGTATTAGATTTTACGATGTGCTAGACATGTCGCGTGCGCCAATCGCGCGGTCCCGCAAAGATTGCACAAAACACTCGATTGGTAGAAAGTCCACGGAAGTAGGCATGTCGAACATTCCTCACATGGATGGCGATCATCATCCGCCGGCCGCAACATGGTTTAGCCCAGCGCCGAAATTGATGAACCGAAAACCAGGAACATGCGCACCGGAAATCGCGTGTCGCCAATCGCACTAAAGTGAGATGGGCTGGCTTCCAATACATGCCCTTAGCTCCTAATCGCACCGTGTCAGTGACTGACCGAGGGCGAATGAGGCCCCGTTCTGCTACTAGGCCTCGTTGCGCTGACCTAACCTCGCGCGGAGCCCGTTCCATTTTCATTGCAGCGGCCCGAGAAAGCCCTGCAGAATTTCCCATTCCTTTTCAAATGATGGCAGGTGAACCCAATCTCCAGGCTCGCCAAGAACGACGCTCCAATTGTCTCTGACGTCTTCAGGAGTAAGTCGCGCGCTGAAGTAGCCGGGTGGCATGGCCGTTACCATGCGCGCCACGCGCCCGCCGCCTGAAGAGATAGCTTCTCCGGTCGCGGGACAGCTTTCGTGCAGTAGATACAGCACTCCAAGCGCCACTTGCTCGGGTGTCATGTTCTCGCGCATCCAAATGCTTATCGGGCTGACATCGCTCTGTGCGGCGGCCAGAATGCGCGAGAAAGCCCATGGCATTAGCAGATTTACTTTGATCCCGCAGTCGGCACCCGCCCCGGCAAGCTGCCGCATGGCACCGAACAATGCAGCCTTTGCGATCGAATAGCCTGCGGAATAATGTCCCTCCTCCTGCCGCAGGCCAAGGCTCGCTGCAGAGCCTGTGAGCAAAATGTTGCCGCCGCCGGCCGCTTTCATATGCGGCCAGACCGCACGTGTGACATTCAGACTACCGCGCAAATGGATGTCGATCTGTCGCTCCATGCGCTCTGTCGGCGCGTCTTCGATCACGTCACGGACTTCGGCTGTGCCAGCATTATTGATCAAAATATCGATGTGACCGAAATGTTGCATGGCCACATCGACCGCCTTGCGGACATCAGCGTCGTTGGTCACGTCAACGTCGAAGCCAATCGCATCACCTCCCGACGAGATGATCTCTGCGGCGACGGTCTTCTCTCTGCCACTCTCGCTGGCGAGGCGTTCGCCGGTTGGACCGATGCCATAATCGAAAAGCACGATACGCGCGCCGCGCTCCGCGAGCGCTAGGCAATGCGCGCGCCCGATCCCGGCACCCCCGCCAGTAACTAGGGCAATTTTGCCGTCAAAGCGAATCTCGTTCATTTTCCCCCTCCTTCAAGCTCGGCTGCCTGCCAACCTGTCGGAAAGAAGCGGCGCCATTTAGTTGCAGTCAAATGTCGAGGCGATCGTTCCGAAAATCATTGGCTGAAACCTATCAATATATTTCGATACTCTAGAAGTTAATACACAATTATTTAATTCAAATTATCTTCTTAAGCCTCAAATATATCTACAATAACTTAGTTTTTTCTGTCATTTCACGTATTATAGCATTAATATGACCAAGTATTTGCTCGATTATTCTAATGCTTTCTTCGCTTAAGTCGGCCAATATCTCCTTATCGGCCTCTTGCCCAATAGCGCGGGCGCGATCCAGGGCAGCCAGCCCCTGCGGCGTCACGCGAATGAGCTTTTCACGCCGGTCCTTCTTGCCGATGCCGCGCTTTACAAAGCCCTCTCTCTCGAGGACGTCGATCATCGCACCGATCGTCACTTTGCTCAGATCCATGGCAACTGAGAGCTCCTGCTGGTTAAGGATATACCTACAGTTCACCAATGTTCCCAAGAGGACAACCTGCGTTCGCGTAAGGCCAATCGGTTTGAACAGGCGGTCGAAAAGGGCACCTCTTACGCGTGCCAGATCGTGAACCAGATACCCAAAGTGGCTGGGTGATTTATGAGCGCCAGTCGACTGAGCATGCCAATCGTTCAGCCCTAAGCTCGCTTGCGACATATCTTACTCACCATTCTTCAGCGAGAGCGCATCGCGACTTAGCACCTGCAAGCAGCAATCGCTCCGACGACGATTCATTCGTCATAGTTAGTGCACATATTATCAATAGGCAATCAAATCATGATTGCCGCCTTTTAGGATCAATAATGGGAGTAGGCGGCCATTTTTTTTCATACCTGTTGACGGTACGTACACATACTACTACGACGCTTCCTCGGTGAGATTTTCATTGCCATAAGTGTCGTTCAGGTGCGCCCTGTGCGCCCCGCAAACATATCTTGCTGCAGCAAAATCTGTGCGATCGGCAGCGCAGCCTTTTAAAGGATGATTATGATCCCCCTTCCGACCGACCGCTCGCTTGCGCTCCGGGACCGCGTATCAGCATTCATGGATGAACATGTCTATCCGAACGAGGCGCGATATGAAGCCGAACTTCATGGCGATCCTACGCAGCGTTTCCGACAGCCCCCGGTCATGGAGGAGTTAAAGGCCGCCGCGCGCGGAATGGGCCTATGGAATCTGTTCCTCACCAACTCGGAACGTGGCCCCGGACTTACCAATCTCGATTATGCACCGATCGCAGAGATCATGGGACGGGTGCACTGGGCTTCTGAAGTGTTCAACTGCAGCGCACCCGACACTGGCAACATGGAATTACTCGATCGCTTCGGATCCGCCTCTCAGTGCGAGAAATATCTCACTCCCCTGCTGGAGGGCAATATCCGTTCTGCCTATTGCATGACGGAGCCCGACATAGCTTCCTCCGATGCGACGAACGTGCGAACACGGATTGAACGCGATGGCGATCATTATGTGGTTAACGGACGCAAATGGTGGATCACCAATTCCTATAATCCGCTGCTCGGATTGTTCATCCTCATGGGCAAAACCGACCCAAGTCAGCCGATTCACAAGCAGCAATCGCAGATCATCATCGATCCCGGCGCATCGGGAATTACGCTCGTCCGACCACTCAGCGCTTTCGGCTATTTCGATGAGCCCAAAGGCCACGCCGAGATCATTTTTGACAATGTCCGCGTGCCTGCCGAGAATTTGATCTTGGGTGAGGGTCGAGGTTTCGAGATTTCGCAAGGCCGGCTCGGCCCTGGGCGTATCCACCATTGCATGCGGATCGTCGGCCAGGCCGAGCGACTGCTGGAGAAGATGTGCCGGCGACTGCTGTCGCGCGTCGCCTTCGGCAAGCCGCTGGCCGAGGAATCGCTGTGGCAGGAGCGTGTCGCAGAAGCACGAACGCAGATTGAAATGTGCCGCCTGCTTACGTTTCGCGCGGCCTATCTGATGGATACGGTCGGCAATAAGGCGGCGCGAAGCGAGATAGCACAGATCAAGGTCGCTGCGACGCGGATGGGCCAATCAATCGCCGACCTGACAATCCAGGCCTATGGTGCGGCCGGCCTCGCGCCCGACCATGGCGTTGCCTATGATTTCGCGCGGATGCGGATGATCCGTCTGGGTGATGGCCCCGATGAGGTACATAACCGCACCATCGCGCGCATTGAGCTGAACAAATATCGTGTTAAAAAGGAGGCGCGTTAAGTGGATCGCCAAGCGCTGTTCAGCGGAACTGAAACGCCGCTGGGGCATCTGGCGATCGACCTCGATGCGCTAGCGGATTATTTGCGGCCGCGGATCGAGGGGTTTGGCGGCCCGCTCGCCGCGACAAAGTTCAAGGGCGGCCAGTCCAACCCTACCTATCTGCTTTCGAGCGGCGCCAGGCGCTGGGTTTTACGACGGCGACCGCCAGGCAAACTGATTGAATCCGCCCATGCGATAGATCGCGAGTATCGCGTGATGGGTGCGGTGCGCGGCGCCGGTATACCGGTGCCAGCGACTTATCTCTATTGCGAAGACGACAATGTCATCGGCTCGCAATTCTACATCGTCGAATATGTCCACGGCCGATTGTTCTGGGACGCCAATCTACCAGATATCGCGCCGGCCGAGCGCTCGGCGCTTTACCTGGCGATGGCGAGCGAGCTGGCTCGGGTTCACTCACTTGACTTTGCCGCGGCTGGCTTGGCTGGCTTTGGCGGTAGCGGCGCCTATGCCGGACGCAACCTCGCGCGCTGGTCGAAGATATACGATCAGTCGCGGCTCGAGGATATTCCCGACATGAACTGGCTGATGGTCGCGCTGCAGGCCCTCCTACCTGCCAAAGAGCCCATAACCCTGATCCATGGCGATTATGGGCTTTACAACATCATATTCTGGCCCGATCAACCAGAGGTGGCTGCCATTCTTGACTGGGAGATGGCGACACTGGGAAATCCCTGGATCGATCTCGCCCACCATCTGCGCGCGTGGTGGGAGCCGCTCGATGCCAACGGCAGCGCGACCAGCTTGGCTGCGTATGACCTCGACAGGCTCGGCATCCCCTCAATGGACCGCTATGTCGCTCTCTATGCTGCGAGGTGCGGATTAGACGTGCCGACCGACCTGGGTTTCTATCTTGCCTTCGCCCAATTCCGCTATGCCGCCATGGTGCAAGCTGTACTCAAGCGTGCGGCGAGCGGAACAGCAGCCAACCGGACCATGCTTCATACGCAGGAGAAAGTGTACCGGATCGCCCGCCTCGCGCGTCAGTCGCTCAGTTGAGCGCGCTGGGCGCGGCCGCGATCGGGCTGCATTGTAGCTCCGCGCTCATAATATCACCCCCGCGGTACGCATTCCGGCGATCTCGTCTGCCGCACATCCCAGGTCACGCAATACAGCGTCCGTATCATTCCCTCGCTCGGGTTCGGGTCCGGGCGGTGCGGAGGGCGTCAGGGAAAAGCGTGGCGCTGGCGCGGGTTGCACTGTGCCATATTCGCTGGTGAAGGTACCGCGCGCTATATTGTGCGGGTGTAGCGGAGCCTCCCCCATGGTTAGCACAGGAGAGAAGCAAGCATCCGATCCCTCGAATATCGCGCACCAGTCTTCGAGCGTCTTCTGCCGGAATATTGCGGCCATCTTTTCCTTGAGCCTCGGCCATCGTTTGAAATCACGTTGCGTATCAAATTCGGGATCGTTTGCGATGCCAAGCTTTGACAGTAACTCGCCATAAAATTGCGGCTCGATGGATCCGACAGCCACATGCCGCCCATCGGCAGTCTCATAGCAATCGTAAAAATGAGCACCGCTATCGAGCAAATTTGTACCGCGTTCGTCGTTCCAAACGCCTCTCGCCCTGTAAGCGTAGGTCGCGCTCATCAGTAGCGAAGCCCCGTCCACCATGGCGCAGTCGACGACCTGGCCGAGGCCGGTATTGCGCGCGTTCAGCAGCGCGGCTACCATTCCGAACGCCATCATCATGCCACCACCGCCAAAATCTCCGACGAGATTGATCGGAGGCGTCGGCGGAGCACCGGCTCTTCCGATAGCGTGAAGTGCGCCGGACAGTGCGATATAATTGATGTCATGGCCAGCGCGAGGAGCCAGCGGACCATGCTGCCCCCATCCCGTCATCCGACCATAGACGAGCGCCGGGTTATCGCTCAGCAAAGCGTCCGGGCCGAGGCCAAGTCGCTCCATGACGCCGGGACGCAGTCCTTCAAACAGGCCATGCGCGCTGCATGCCAACCGACGGACCAGAGCGACGCCCTGCGGCTGCTTGAGATCGACAACGATAGATTTACGAGATCTGGCTAAGATTTCCGGATGGCGCAGCGACACGTCCGGGCGATCGATCCGGATCACCTCCGCACCGTGGTCGGCCAACATCATGCCCGCGAAGGGCGCCGGTCCGACGCCCGCCAACTCGATAATACGTACCCCCTCTAGCGGCCCAGCCAAGGTTTCTCTCCTATCTACGAGAACCGCTTGAACGAGCGGCAATGTTGCGGCCCACGGGATCGTGGGCCTAACTACTGATCGGACGCAAGCCATTGAAACACGGCAGGCATACTCCCCGGAACCAACACCTGTCCCAGTGCGGCATTCCGTCCATATACTACGAAAAAGCGCTATAGTTCGCAAGTATATCGTTTACATATATTCTGTTTCTAAATATGCCAGGCACCTTACCGGGCACCGATCTGGACTGACAATCAAAAAATTGGCTCAGGAGAGGTTATGTTCAAAACGCGATGGTTTGGATTCTGCTGTGCGGCAGCGTTTTGCACGCCAGGTGCGATGGCTCAAACGGTAGCGCCCGAAACGGCAGCTGCAAAACTCGACTCGAGCGACATTGTCGTCACGGCGCAGCGCCGCGAACAGCGCCTGCAGGATGTGCCCGTGTCGATAGCCGTTCTTTCAGGTGAAACGGTACAAAGCATGGGCGCAACCAATATCACCGACATTATCGCGGGTACGGCGGGCATCCAGTCGCAGGCGCCGGCGGGAAACTCGGGGTTTCCAGTGTATAACATCCGCGGCGTTACCCTGCTCGACTTCAGTTATACGAGCGAGGCATCGGTCGCGATCTACTCCGATGAAATTTATCTTGGGAACGCGGCTTTCGCTACGCAGCAATTGTTCGACTTGGATCGCGTCGAGATATTGAAAGGACCGCAGGGCACGCTTTACGGCAGAAACGCCACGGGCGGCCTGGTGCACTATATTTCGCGTCGCCCGACCGACGTGATGACGGCCAGCGCCTTGATCCAGTATGGCAGTTTCGACGACCTTGTGCTGGAGGGCGCTGTCGCAGGTCCCGTCAGCGATACAGTCCGCGTGCGGTTCGCGGGGCGCTACAATTCGAACAACGGCTGGCAGACCAACCAGACGACGGGTACCAAGTTCGCCTCGGTCGATCATGCTATCGGCGTTCGCACTACCGTCGACGTCGATCTTTCGCCCGACATACTGATGACGCTGAGCGGCAATTATAGCGATTCCAAGGGTAGTGAAGATGGACGCGCCTCGTTTGGCTTGCGGCAGTTCGACCCGAACCTGGCCGACGGCGTCAATGCACCACGCTGCTCGAACGCAGACATCCTGGCTTCGCTCTGCTACAACGGTGCGAATTTCCGCGATCCGAACCCTGATCCACGCAAGCCCTATTCTGATCTCGCCAAGATACCATATGCAATGCGATCGGCCGGCGCTTCCGCAAAATTCGAGGCCGACCTAGGATTTGCGAAGCTGACCTCGATCACGGCTTATCTCTGGGGCCGGAAAATAGACGGGATCGACGTGGACGCAGCGCCGGTGTCGCAATCCAATCTTGAAGTCGAATATTATGCGCAGCACCGTCAATTCAGCCAGGAACTCCGCCTCGGCGGCGATACTGGCCGATTGAATTGGTTGCTTGGCGGCTTTTATTATACGGATAAGCGTTTCTACACGGCCCTCTTCCCCGCGAACACGCTTGGTAACTACACCGATCAGAAGATCGGCAGCATTTCTGGCTTCGCACAGGGCACCTATGCCATAACCGACACCTTCAACCTGACCGGCGGCGTCCGCTACACAAGGGACAAGAAGAAACTGCTCGCCCTTGCGGCTGTTTCTGGGGGCGTGCGCGGTACGCGACTGGGCAGGAACCTGGCATCGTTCGGTCCTCCCCTCTCTGACCAGATCAACGCGAGCAAGGTCACCTGGCGGCTTGGCGCTGACTGGCACCTGACACCCGACACGATGCTGTTCGGGACCGTCTCGACGGGCTTTAAGACCGGAGGCTACAACACATCGTTCGTCTTTACTCGGGGCGAGACAGGCCCTGTCGATCCCGAGACTATCACCACCTACGAAGTTGGCCTGAAGTCCCAATTGGTCGATCGGCTGCTAACCCTGAACCTGACAGGCTATTATAATGACTATAAAGGTATCCAGGCGGCAGCGAGCGTGGCTTGCGCGCCAAGCTGCCCGAGCCCTGGCGTCACAACGGTCACTCAATATACCAATATCGGCGATGCGGCGATCTATGGTGCCGAAATGGAGCTCGTGCTGCGCCCAAGCGACGACCTGACGGCGCAGGCCGGAATGGCCTATAACCACAACAAGCTGTCTGCGCCGCTCACGACGACGATCGGCGGCCTTGCTGTCGATGGCAATCGACTGGTTAACACGCCGAGCTGGTCGCTCAGCGGAATGCTTAATTGGCAACCGCCGCTGGGCGGCGGCAATGGGCATTTGATCATCGGCGGTGATGTAAAATACCAGACGAAAATCTTTTTCCGGCCCGACAATACGCCGCTGGCGGTCCAGGGTGGCTATGCTCTGGTGGGCGCCCGGTTGGGCTGGGCTACCGACAATGATAGTATCAGTGTCGAAGGCTATGCTCGAAACCTGTTTAACCAGGACTATTTCACCAGCCGGACCGCGCTTGCGGAAAGCGCTCCCGGCACGTGGGGCCGCCCGCGCGAGATGGGCGTGCGACTTGCAGGCCGCTTCTGATCGAACTTGGTTGACGGCTCTCACCAGATGGCCGGCCTGATCGCCGGCCGTCTCGAACGGATCGCATTGCCTCCAAGGAAAGGACTATTGTCGCATGAGCATCAGCTCCCTCCTTGCCTTACGGATCGGTGGCTGGATCGCCTGGGAGAAGCTTAGCGGCTATCGCGCTAAATATATCAGTGACGTACCACAATCAGCCGAGACCATGACACCACGCTGGCTGACGGCGGTGCTTTGCAACGGCGTACCCGGTGCCGAAGTCGTCTCGGTCAAGACCACGGGCGGCAGCGACGGCACAACCGCGCGCCGCGCGATAAGCCTGACGTACAATGCCGCCGGAATGGCGGCCGGCATGCCAGCAAAGCTCTTCACAAAGTGCACGCCGCATTTTCGATCCCGGCTGCAGCAGGCGGCCATCACCAAGCCGCCCTGTGAAGTTGGGTTTTATAACGAGATCCGCCAGGAACTCGTTATTGAAGCAACTGATGCACTGTTTGCAGCTTATGAGCCACGCTCCGGCAGAACCGTGATGATCTTCCACGACATTGCAGCCAAGGGCGTCAGGTTTCTGGATATCTTCGACTATGTGACACGCGATATGGCAGAGCAGATGGTTCGCACCATGGCAGGATATCACGGGAAAATGTGGCGTGATCCCAGGCTCACCAACGGCCACTACCCGTGGCTGCGGTCGGTACTCGCTTATCAACGTTTGCTGAATGACGCTCTTCCCTATGAGGCGCGCAGCTATGTCGGCATGCAGCGGGCCCATCCGCATTTTCCAGCAGAACTCGCCGCTCGACCCAATGATGTCTGGCGCGCGCATATGCGCTCTGTCGAGATTTGCTGCGATCCTACTGTACCACAAACCCTGATCCATTGGGACGTCCACATCGGCAATTGGTACCTGACAGCGGATGGCAAAATGGGCCTGACCGACTGGAACATGAACTCCGGCAATTGGGCCACCGACTATTCATATGCGATCGTCACGGCGCTCACCCCGCAAGACCGGGCAGCTTGGGAGCGTGATCTACTCGCGCTATACTTGGAGGAGCTCAAAGCAAAGGGGGTGATTGACGTGCCGCGGTTCGACGATGCGTGGCTCGCCTACCGCCAGCAAATGTTCCACGCGCTGTTCTACTGGACATTCCCGCTCGGCATCGGATCGCTGCAGCCGCGCATGCAATTACCAGAGATTTCGCTGCGCAACGTGGAAAGAAGTGGGCAGGCGATTGTGGAACTTGATTCGATGGCGGCGGTAGGGTTCTAAGAGAGGCTTCGACCCGCCGCGGCTGTCCAGTCCGCATCATCGGATGTCCAGTGATTTGCAGCGATCGTCACTTGCGGCCGGCTGAATGACTGACCGGCTGACGCCGGTAGGATCATGGCGAGGGGCTGAAGCCGTTTTTGTGGCCATGTTTGTCCAAGTAACGCAGGATAGTGTCATCGGTGATGTTGCCGGATGTGGTCGAGAAGTAGCCGCGTTGCCAGAAGCGTTGGCCCCAGTAGCGCTTGCGAATATGCTCGAACTCCTGCTGGATTTTACGCGATGACCGCCCCTTGGCCCGGCGCACGAAATCGCTGACCGATACATGCGGGGGTATCTCGACGAACATGTGGACGTGATCGCGGGAAAGTACGCCGTGGACGATCGTCACGCCCATTTCGGCACAGACCTGTCGGATAATCTCGCGAACCCGCAGACGCACCTCGCCATGCAGCACCTTGAACCGATATTTCGGTGCCCAGACGAGATGATAGCGATGGTGAAATGTTGTGTGACAACCGCTGCTGTAGCCCATAGCCTGCTATCCTCGGAAAAAATGAACTCTCGCCCTTCGGGCTGTTCATTTTTTCCGAGGATAGCAGGCTACTGGCCGAGTCCGGGGCTGAAGCCAGTATCCGACTGAAGTCGGAGGGGTTTCTCCTTATGGAGGACTCTAAATCACCCAAGCCGAGATTGCCGCGCGCCTCGAGATTGTAGCGCGACGATTACGGAGTCCGGTCGGCGTCAATTATGATGGCCGTTAGGCGGCCGCGCCGGTTGGTGACTTCGGGCTATCATGAGCGGTTG
>NZ_FOGE01000054.1 GCF_900111125.1 Sphingobium sp. YR768 | reverse complement strand
ATCTGCCGCATCCACTGCTCCTAAGCGTGCTCTCGAGAGCGTTCTTAAGAGCAGGCCCCTACCTCACGACAAGGCGCGTCTCGCCGGATGCATACGGTTCGGGAAGCCGTGCTGAAGGATGAGTCCATCGCGAGTCAGCTCGATCTGACCTTCGCAGGCACGGGACGCCGCAGGACGATCAAAATCAAGCTGGAGATTGACACCAATCCGCCGCCCGGGTCAGGCGAAGCCACCACCTTTCTCGATTTTCCTTCCGATTACGAGGTGCGGCATCAGAATCTACCTTCCAATTTCGCGCTGAAAATCCATGCGCTGCTTTGTCGGGGCTATCTGAAGGGCAGGGATTGGTATGATTTCTCCTGGTATGTCTCGAACGGGGTGTCTCCCAAGTTGACGCATCTCCAGGCGGCCCTCATCCAGGCAGGCCCATGGGCAGGGCAGGAAGATCTCAAGATCGACATGGCATGGCTGGCGGACACGCTGCGGAGCAATATAGCCGCGATCGACTGGAAGGCGGCCGCCGATGATGTCAAGCGCTTCCTGCGCCCGGCGGAGGCAAAGTCGTTGGAATTATGGAGCGACCGCCTCTTCCTCGCGAAAGTTGAAAAGATGGTCGGGGAATGACTCTTTCGTCCGAAAATATGGGTCGGCATCGGCATTTCAGTCATCCTGCGGTCCATCTGCAATGATAGACGATCCTGCCAAAACCGACCGCCTTGTTGCAGAAATGGAAACCTCGCTTCCATTGCAAACCAGACTGTCGCCGAACGTCCAAAGCATGCTTGCGAAGCAGTCGCCTGAATCCGCGATCCCGGACAGGTGCCTGGTCACAAAAATCTTCTACATGGGCGAAGAGGGTGGGATAGTTTGTGGTCTGAATATCGGCGGACCGGACGCTAAAACCCCCTTCTTCGTATCCATAACCCATCTTATCTTCGACAGACGTTGCGCCATATTCCGCCAGATTGAAGCCTATCAGCGGCACCGCGTCAAAAAACTCAAACAACAGCGCGCGCGCGATTACTGACGGCCAGTATGATTTATCGAGCCGATCCGCGCGGCTAAGGTAATGCTGCCAGCCGTTCGATGAAACGCCCCTTCCGAGCATGCCGCTCGCGGATTTCGTTAAGCCGTCGGCCAAAGTCGGTCAGCGTGCCTCGCGTTTCGGCAATGGCACGGAGATCGAGAAGCAGGGCGGCTGCCTTGTCATAGCCGGGAGCGTTGCGGCGCTCGATTTCAGCTTCCACCTCCTGCCAGACGCTCGCGCCCCGTCGTGCAATGGCATCGATCCGGATAAGGCGCGCTTTTTCGGCTTCCGCTGCTTGCCGACGGCGGTGGGCCGCCGCCTTCACGGGGCCGAAGCGGTGGTGGAAGACTTACGGACGCCAGGCTCTCCATTTTCAAGGGAAGTTTGCTTTCGGGGCACGCTACACGGCTCTCAGGTGAAGGCCTTCGATGCATTGGCGCCGTATGATTATGGGGTATTGGCAGCAACGACCGCATTCGGAAAAACGGTCGTGGCCGCCGCACTCATTGCTGAGCGGGCGCGCAGCACGCTCATTCTCGTTCACCGCCGCGAGCTACTGACCCAGTGGGTCGAGCGTCTCCGGACATTCCTTGACATCGATCCCAAGGAAATCGGCATTATCGGCGGAGGACGCCGAAAACCTACGGGCATCATCGATGTCGCGGTGATCCAGAGCCTCGTGCGCAAGGGCGAGGTTTCGGACATGGTGGCGAATTACGGACATATCATTGTCGATGAATGCCATCATCTGTCGGCGGTAAGTTTCGAGTTGGTGGCAAGGCGAGCCAAGGCGCGATACGTGCTGGGGTTATCGGCGACCGTTGCCCGAAAGGATGGTCATCATCCCATCATCTTTATGCAATGTGGCCCTGTCCGTCATCGCGTCGATGCGCGCGTGCAAGCCGCTGAGCGGGGCATTGTGCATCGCGCCAGGCATCGCCGGACAGCGTTCCGCTTGCCGCCGCCGCTGGCTGCGTTGGACCGCCCTTCCATGCCGGCTGTCTATGCTGCCCTCGCACAGGACGAACCGCGCAATGACATAATCTTCGACGATGTTCTGAAGGCGCTCGAAGCGAAGCGATCGCCGGTTGTTCTGACCGAGCGGCGGGATCATCTCGACTATCTCCAACGCCGCTTCTCGCGTTTTGTACGCAATCTCGTCGTTCTGCGGGGAGGCATGTCGGCGGCTGAACGGAGGGCTTCGGAAGCCGTGCTGCGCGTACCGGATGGTGAGGAGCGTCTGATTCTGGCGACCGGACGTTACATCGGAGAGGGATTTGACGACCAGCGGCTCGACACGCTTTTCCTGACGATGCCTATTTCATGGAAAGGCACGCTGGCTCAGTATGTCGGGCGGCTGCACCGCCAGCATGCCGGCAAGACCGAGGTTCTCGTTGTCGATTATGTCGACGAAACGGTTCCAATGCTGGCGCGCATGGCTGTAAAACGGCGAACCGGATATCGAGCCCTCGGCTATACGATCGAATAATCATGAGAATGGCGTATCGAGATCAAACCGAGGGCCGCCGGGCTGCTCATTGGTTTGGATTGGTGGATAACTGAACGATGGCTCTCGGGCAGCGGTCAAAGGCCAGCATCGCAGCGCTGGCCGCTGTCCGTGACGACACGTGGGCGTACCAGTCGGCATTTCAAAGAAGCGCATAGCGCTCGACGGCGGCGGTCAAGGTCATCAAATCTACCCGAAATAGCTCTCTCTGGACGTACTCGGACGCCATCGGACAGCCTTGGATTTCACGCAGAAGAGGACTCGAAAATCGCGCTAGTGACTTGATAAATATTCTTTTTTTTCTAAGGGCCACCCGTCGATACCCTCATCGATACCCTGCAACTTTTTGTTCATGTGGTTCGAGTCCTTTCGCCGCCATTTTCCGCTGCCGGCTGACCCGTTCAACATGATTCGGATCTCGCGTTTCCGCATTAAATCCGACCGCTTTCGCCTCGTCCGCTTGACGTAGGCGCGCGGTCATCTCTTACAGGCGATCCGCATACTTTTGGATGCGCCCAAGGATTGAGGATATCGTCGAGGCTGGGTTGCCCGCGATAATAGAGCGCAGACGTGGCGGCATAGGCGCGGGCGAAGTGATCCCGTGTGGTCTGGTCCGAAAGATCGAATGCGGGATTTTCGGCGATCACTTTGTTATCTGCAGCCGGGAAGCGAGCGTCTTTATGGGCCACATAGGCTTCGGTGCCGATGAACGCCTGAACGTCGGCATCGTCGAGGAGGCAGTAGACGTCGTAATAGTGGCGGAGGAAGTTCTGCGGCATGCTGCCATCCTCAAGGTGCCGCCGGAACTTCGTCGATATCGTCTGAAGCTTTTCGACCAGTGTGTAGCTGGGTTCGTAGCAGGGTACGTCGAACGCCCGGTTGTCAGCGAGATCAGGAAGATCACTCGCCGCCGCCTTGTCATAGGCCCACGAACTGATCAGGCATGGCCGATTGGGTGCCACCTGATCGAAACCAGCCTCCAGCAAGATCCCATTTTTGACGCCCTCCGGTAGCGGGTTGCGGGGACTATAATGCAGGCGGATACCTGCACTGCGCATGCGCTGATCATCGAATGCGTCGTCGCGCTCGACCTCATTTATGCCAGGAATCGTGATCTTGGCCGACAGACCATCATAGAACGTACGGCGTGCCTCTATATGGGCAGGCTTGTTCTGGTTCTTGCCGGTTGGCAGATCGTCCAAGTCGGGGTGAATCAGGATGTCGATGTCCTCGGAAAACCGATGGATAAGGCCATGCCCCTTCGAGAGCGACGTTCCGCCTTTGAGCTCAAAGCGAAAACCCGACTGCTGCAAGCCCCAGAGGGTGTGCATGATCCAATAATCCTTCTCGACCAGCCCCGGATCGATGGCCTGCTCCCGCGAGACGACCGCCAAGAGATCGTCGAAATCCTCATGATCGTGGAGCAGCATCACGTGTGCCTTCAGGCTCGCTCAAGAACCGGGGCGAGCAAGCGTTCAGCCCGCGCGGAGCCGAAATCCTGGACGGCCTTGGCGAGACGCGAACGGTTCATTTCCTTCGCCCGCTCAAGCGCGCGCGGAAGCACTGCCGATTTGTCTTCCGGCAGCCGATCGAGATTGTGCAGCAGATCGACCAGCAGGATTTCCTTGGATAGCCGCTTCGGTACCGACGGCCGCATGCGGAAATCATAGACACGCCCGTCGAGGGTAAACTTCCCGTGCCGCTTGCGATTGTAGACGACCGGTTCGTTGTAGAACTGCGTCGTACCGACCCCAAGCCCGTTGAACGCATTTGGCGAGACCATCAGAAAACGGTCGTCGCCGAGGAATGTCTCGACGAGCTTTTCGGGCTTGGCCGGTGCCGTCCCGAACCTAGTTTGACGCGGCGCCATGTAGACACCGGCCGAAACCTTTTCGAGGCGCCCTTCGTCCACCAGTTGCCGCACATGACGATCGACGGCGTTGGACCAGCGCGCAAGATCCTTGCGACGGTAAACCTGCCCAGGGCGCAGGTGGCGCTTGAGCTCACTGAGGGCCGACATGTCAAATCTCCTGCGCCTAAGTAAGGGCACAGGATGTCTTATGCAACAATTCTCATTAAAAATTCATGCACTGCAGACAGGAATGCTTCTTCGACAACCGACTTGCGATGGAGGAGAATCGAATCGTCATTCAGCTACCGCCGAGGCGCAGGAGCGGTCCGGCGCAGCATAGCAGCCGAAGCGGCTCTTTGCCTCGAAGATGCAGCGTCCGCTGCGATTGCATGACCCGAAATTTCCGCATGTGCCGCACGCGGAGCCAGCATAGTCGTCACGCGATGGCAGCAGCGTGGCGCCAAATGCCTGGCCGTGCCACGCCTCGGCTATGCCGACTTCCGTTAGGCTCGGTCCATTAAGGCTATGGTCGTCCGTCAGCTTGTAACAGCGATGGACGCGCCCGGATGGAGTGAAGAATAACTTGGTCGCACCTATGTCGCAGTGGACGCCGGAGCACTCTCCTTGTGCTGCCTTGTCGAACAGGGTCACACGAAGCCCCGGAAAATTAGTCTGCGCCTTTGCGACGATATCGTCCGCCACCTCGCGCGCAACGTGAAGCTCACCCTGATCGAACGGAGCGATGGGGCTCATGACCGGTTCGAACGGTACGAGTTGAATGCCGGCAGCGTCGTTCTTAGAGGCAAAGTACAGAAGCGCGTCGAGATGGGCTGCCGTCTGAGGTGTCAGGACAGCCTGGATGCTGAACCCGACTCCTGCATTCCTCAGGCTCGCGACCGTAGATCGAACCTGTTCCGGATAGGAACTGCTTCCAATCAGGCTCGCCGAGATGCCTGCATCAAGTGTGTCGACGGACAGCGCGATTGACGGCAACGCCGCGTCGCGCAGACGATGAGCCAGGTTCGCGCTGATCGGATGCTTGGTTGTGAGGAGCACCTCCAGGCCGAGGTGCCGTGCGTCGCCGATGATCTCCGGGAGATCGGGACGAAGCAGCGGCTCAGACCCGGAAAGCAGCACGCCTTCGGTGCCCAAAGCCCGCGCCTCGGCGAACAGCGTCTGCAGCCTGTCGCGCGGCAACGTTGAGTCGGATGCACGAGATCCGTGTCGAGGGTTTGCGAAACAGTAGACGCAGCGACGCGGGCATACCTCGGTTACCGACCAGTGAAGGATACGGGGCGCCGGAAGCGGTCGCATCGCGCCTGGGATGTGACCGCGCAGCGCCTCTACGTCGGGCCAACATGCACCCGGCCCGTCGGTCTCGACTATCAGCGCGCGCAGCCGAAAGAGTAGATGATCCAGAGCGGTCGATCCGCGTGATCCCCACTGGGAGTGGACCGCCGCAGGACCGGCCATCCCGAGCAATGCGGCCTCGATCGGCTCGACTGCAGCGACGGGCACGCCATCGGAGGTCCGGCGGATAAAGCAGCGTCTATCCTCGACAGCTATGGCAAAGCCCGATGCTGCCTGCCAGCCCATGGGTTAGCTGGCACCGCAGAAGGCATCCGGCGCATTTGCCTGACCAGCCTCAAGAAAAGCCGATGCCACGCAGCGTCCGCGGGAATTGCAGCCGTCGAAACCGCCACAGTTGGCGCATCCTGTACCGGCGAACATGGATCTTTCCGGTCGGCGCCAGCGCTCGAACGTGTCGCTGCGCCAGATGTCTAGGATCGAGTGAGTGAGAAGCGATCCGATCACCAGATCCGGTCGCTTGGGCATATAGTGACAGCGCGTGGCGTCCCCGTTGGGAAGTATGTGCAATGATCGACGACCGACTTCGCACACCAGCGTGGCGCCACATGGTTTGGCCTTGTCGTTCCCGCCCGCCGCACCGAAATCGATCGCCATAGTGCCGGAAGCACCCGCCAGAAGTCTGTCCATGAGCGGTCTCAGGTCGGCCTGAGGTTCAAGGCCCTTCGCGTGGCTCGAACGAAAATGGGGTGTCTGCATCGCGCTGATGCTCAGCTTCCGACAGCCGATATCTTCGAGACGATCGGCCAGCGAACCCAGTCCGTCGGCATTGAGGCTTGTCACGACAGCATTCACTTCGAGATCAAGTCCGGCCGCCAGACAGGCCTCGATGCTCGCCAGAGCTTCGGCAGGATAGTTCGATGCTCCGGTCAGCCGCTTCCCTTCCGCCGGACGGAGATCATCCAGTGAAATGGTGATGTGATGAAGGCCGGCATCCGCGAGCGCCTCGGCCTGCAGCGCGTGCATGTGAAATTTCGAGACCATGTGGACGCGAATGCCATGACTCGACGCCTGAGCGATAATGCTCCCGATATCGGGCCTCAGCATCGGTTCACCACCCGTGAGGTAGAGATCCGCGACGCCGATCCGCCCCATTTCCGCAATACGCTCGGCCGCCGTAGGGCCTTTGAGAGCGGCATCGCGAGGCCATCGACCAGTCTCAGGCCTGACCGGAATGATCTGATAAAAGCAGTAGGGGCAGCGGCGATTGCACTCGAGCGTAAGTAGCCACGTCACTGACGATGGAGCAGCCTGGTCCGGCCTTGGCGCACGCGGCGACGACTGGAGGGCATTGCCCCAGAGGCCCACATCCATCTTTCGAGCCTTCGAGCCCCGAAGATAAGTCGGAAAGCGCATGATCACATGGTCGAGTTCGTGTGCAAACCTGCCATCGACCGCTGCAATCGTCGAGCGGGTGGTTTCTGGATTTCCGTTCTCGCCGAGAAGCAGAAGCGAAAGAGCCTGCCCGGCAGAAAGATCATGATCGATATTTCCACCGGAATGTCTCAGCACAAAGCGTTCCCCGGTCCAGCAGACCGAGACCGCCTCGTCGAGGAATTGTGTGGAACCGGCAGTGAGGCCAGAAGCCACCGAGGTCACTTCTTCGACGCGGGATCACCCATGTCGATCTTCACCAGGGCTACCGTACCGTTGCCGCAGCAGTAGGCAGGCGCCTCGATGTGACCGACCACTTCGACCGGCGCATCGGAGAGATACTTCTTCAGTTCATTAACAAGCCTGCGATTGACCGCTGCGGATTTCTTCGGCGGTTCACTTGCTGACGTCTTGGCCATGCTTCTCTCCCCCGTAGCTGGGTAGGTCTCGGCGTGAACGAGTGTAACTTCAGAGCTGCTGTCGCGCAACTGCTCCGAGGCCAAGTGGAGCATTTAGTCAACGCAAAGAAATTGCTGGCTCCGAGCATGTTTGATACCTTGATCTGGTTGTTTCTTCTCTTGGGGGCAGAAGAATGAAGAGCCTGCGCTTCGTTCTGACCATCACCATGCTCGTGCTCGGATTCGGAGCAGCCAGCTTGGCGCCGGGACAGCCTGCATCGCCTGATCGCGACGTCTGCGCAGGGATCACTGAAAGCTACGAATCGTTCGATCAGCGTATCGCCGCCGCCAAGACCAAACTGTTGAATCTTGAGGCACGTAACGCTTCAGACGGGGAGCTAGACAGCGCGCGAGCAAATCTCGCCGACCTCATATTTCGCCAGGAATGCGTTCGCCCCGACATGCAGCCTGATCCCATTCGCGGACCGGCAGCACAACCGCAATGGGTGACGCTCACGACATATTACGGGACCAACCGGCAAAGCGGGCCTGCTGCAAATGGGCTCGCGTCCTACGGTGCCGAGCGCAATGCGTCCGGTCCGAGCTTCGGCCGGGTTGTCGTATCGATACCCACGGCGCGGCGGCCGGGGGAACTCAATCTCCCGCTCAATCTGTGGCTGTTCGAACTTCCCGCCGATCCTGCCAAGCATTTCATCATCAAGAGCGTCGTGCCAATGAGCGGTGACGCTGCCCTTTCGGAAATGCGCTCGCGAATGGGCCAACTGTCCCGAAAGAGCCTCCTGATCTTTGTCCATGGTTACAACGTGTCGTTCAACGATGCCGCGTTGCGCACCGCGCAGCTGAGCCATGACCTCAACTTTCCCGGCCTGCCCATGTTCTTCAGCTGGCCGTCGGCAGCGCGTACCGCTGCCTACCCTCGCGACGAGGAGATGTCGGAACTGTCGCTCGATGCCTTTGACCGCTTTCTTGACCAGATTGGAACCCTGGGCGCGTCGGAAATCTACATTGTTGCTCACAGCATGGGGAACCGTGTCGTGACGCGAACGATTGCGCGGCGCCTCGCCAACCACAAGACTATGCCCGCCAATCTGAAAGGCCTTCTGCTTGCTGCTCCGGATATCAATGCCGACATATTCCGTGAGCAGATCGCGCCCGGACTGTCTGCCCTGTCCGGAACGTCCCGGACGATCTACGCTTCCAACAATGATGTCGCGCTGCGTGCGTCGAGCGCGCTCCACGACTTTCCGCGCGTCGGACTGACGCGGCCGCAGGTGCAGCTTTTCAGCGGGTTTGAGACCGTCGATGCCACCGGCGCCGCTCCAATGCGGCGCGGCTACGGGCACTCGTATGTAACCGACAGCCCGCGTGTCATTCGCGACATGCAGGCCCTGATCTTCCTGAAACGCGCCGCTCAGGCCAGGGGCCTCACGCGAAAGGGAACGGCTGCAGCGCCTTACTGGGCGATCCAGTGAGGGCGCTCTTCAGTGGGTTCACCATTGTGTGGATCGCGCTGCTGATGATGGTCGAACCTGCGAAGGCCGCCGGCGGCGCGAGAGAGGCCTTCAACAAGGGCGAATATGGTGCTGTGGTCCGGACCCTTCAAAGCCGAGAGGCAGGGCATACGGATCTCGATTTCGATGATTACCTCCTGCTCGCCGAAGCCAACGAGCGAGCCGAGGGGCGCTACGATGTGACGCTAGCGGCCCTGGATGCGGCGGCTCAGCAGATTGTCTCTGATGAACTGGCTGTGCGGCGTAGGGCGCAGGTGGCAGCTGTCCGTGGACGCCTGCTGTCGCGCATGGGGAAATCGCAATCAGCGGCCCGAGCGATCCTCGAAGCCATGGCCGAAACAAAGCGCACTGGCGGAGGCGGCACGGACGCATTCTATACTTTGAGCGAGGCCTATGGGATCGTGCTCACGACAATGGGACTGGGTGAGCAGGCGGTAGGCGCCTTGGCGGAAGTCTGCGATGCGCGCATGACAAGCCTGCCGGACGGCGATCCGCGGCTTCTTTCCTCACTTTACTGGCTGGGTCGGGCAGAACTCGGCGCCGGCAAAGTCAGCGAAGCACAGACGACTTTGCAGGAGGTCGTCCGGATCCGGACAGTGACGCTCGGCTCCTCGCACCCTGACACTCTCCAGGCGCGTTCGCTTCTGGCAATGGTGATCGCAAAGGCTGGGAATCCGGCGTTCGTTCAGGAACGGCAGGCGATTCTCGCCCTCTGGCTCAAACGGTCCGACCAGAAGGATGCGCGTATCAGTTCGGCGCGTCTCGACGTTGCTGAAGACCAAGCGACACTGGATGGCGCGGCTGCCTTGGCCCAGCTTCGGTCAGCTTATGCGATCGCTGTCGCTGCCTCATATCCGATCGAGCGGCTCCCGGCCTCCGTCAGCGACGACCGAACGTCGTCAATTCCCGAACGGTTCAGCGCGCTCAGGGTCGTGTCTTCTGCCGAGGTAAGCGGGGCCGCACGAGAAATTGGCGATCCTCTGAACATCATACCCCGCACACGATTGGTGACGGCAAGCCCAGGTTCCGTTCGGACCAAAGCTCCGATACCCCGACTTGCGACGTTCCCGACGCGGTTGCCCACAAGGCCGCCGACGCCTCCCAATCCGGCGCCCAAAAGCCGATTGTCGTTGTTCTGGCCGGCACCGGAAGCAGCACCAAAGGCAATATCACCGACCAACTGCGGATTGCTGAATTTACTGGCGAGACCGGCTGTGCGGCTTGCACCGCCCAAAGCTGCCATGCCGCCAATTGTGCCGAGAGCTTGGCCGGCGAACGTCGATTTTGGATTTGCCGAGAAAGCCGCCTGCTTCCGCGCATTCAGCGTGGCAAGATCGCCACCGCCCAACGCACTGGCAAGTTCGTCCGTCATTCCACCTAAGCCTGCGTCGATCCCGGCATAGATGCCAGTGCCGGCAGGCGAAGCCGCAAAACGGTTCCAGGCTGTTGTCGGTACTTCGCGATTTTCGAGATCGACCGAATAGCCGCCACGATAATTAGGGTGGGTTCGGCGGAATGCGAGCACGCTATCAACGCTCCGCATATCTGCCCGGCCGCCGGACTGAGCGACGAACGATCGAATTTCGTCATCCGAAGCCCCGCCTGAAAGCATGGAAGCGACTCGCTGGTTCAGGCCAGCCAGTGCCGGGTCATGCTCCGTCTTCGTAGCACCGGTTGCGGCAACCCCGAACTGAGGCGGCGTCCCGCCACCCCCGGCAACGCCGCCCCCGTTCGAGCCACCAGCGGCACCGATTGCAGGAGGAACGACTTCCGACCGCTTTCTCTTTTTCGGGTCGATGTCCCCTTCCAGATCCTTACCGCCAGCGCCCTGATAGGCACGGGTGTAGAGGTCGATAACGCGCTGGACGTTGCGCTGATATTGCTCGTCGCTCTGGCCAGTTTCGAGGTTGGAAAGGCTACTCGCCAATGCCTGAAAGTCGGAGTTGGACAGCGGGGTCAGCAGGTTCTTACCGCCATTGGCCTTCGCCATTTCCATGATGCGCGTCAGGGCGCCGGCATTTTTCAGCGTCTCGGTGTCCTGCGCTACATCGTAAGCGCCGGTGCCATTGATTGAGCCAGCGATGCCCGAACCGAAGCCGGTTGCGAACCAGCCATCACGGGACCGCTGCTGGAGCGTGCGCGCAAGCTTGATCTTGTCGATGGCTTCTGCGCGCACGGTAGCCAAATCGCTGTCCGACTGCGGCGGCGTCACGCCTGCTTCAGGCGGCAGCCCTGCAATACGCACAGCGGTCTTGCCATCTGGTGCCCAGGCATAGCCTGCCGGAAGGGTCGGCTTATTGCGCTCATTAAAGCGATCTCGATCACGCGCTGCCGCCTCTTCCTGCAAGCGCTGATCGCGCTCGGCGCGGGTCTCGGTGCGATCCTCTCGCGCAACTTGGCGCGGATCGCGCGGCGTGGTGATGGTCGGATAGCCGCCCGTGCCGGCACCGGCCTGCGGCTGGCTCCAGTCTTCATCCCAAGGCATCGTTTGCATTATCGCGCTCCAATCGTGCCACGATGGCCGTAATATGGGGTGCGGCCATAGCCGCGCTGTTCGACATGGACGTGGTCGCCCTCATTGATAATCTTCGCGGAGGGACCGAAATAGCGACGAAGCTCGGCCTCGCTGGCACCGACATAATCGGCGGCATCTCCGCTAAGGTGCGCGCTACGTGGCACGCCCCCGACGAGCCTGTTTCCTTCGACGGTTCGCCGCCCGCTGGTCATTCGGCCCGGCGCCATCCTGGGATCAACGAAAGGTGGCACCGCCGGCGGGCGATGCACCTCCTACCGCTTCCCAACTGGAACGGTCGTTGGGATTGCCGCCCTTGAAGCGATAGCCGTTGCGCGTGGTGCCTACGGGAGGCCCTGCTGGCGTCGTTTGGCCCGGCGCGAAGGTTGGGCGCGGCATAAAGGTTTTGGTTGGATTGCCCTGCGCATCGAACCCGTCGATGGCCATCAGTGGCGGGGCAGCCATGCCTTCGGCTCGTTGTTTGTAGAGGGCCTGCCCTTGCGGCGATCGTGGATCAATGCCGCCGGCCACCATGAACTGGGTGAACTGGTCGTCAGGGTGCGCCTGCTTCCACTGTTCTCGCCACAGCCATTCGTCGCGTTCCGCCTTCTGCTTTTGCGACCATGTCTGCTGCCGCCGCTCGATCTCGCGCCGCTGCATCTTCATCTGGGTGTAGACCGGGGGCCGACCAGCAGCGCCAGCCAGCGCGTCACCCAGAATACCGAGAGCATCAACCCAGCCGCCGCCTTTGTCGAAAAAGCCGGGCTTCTTTGGCTCAGCGCCAGGCATGGCTGAAAGAGCAGGGAACGATCCAGCCTGCTCCAAGGTGGCGTCGGGGGCGATGAGCGAAATCGGAGCTTGGCCGAAACCCAAGGCGCAGAGGTTCCAGCCAATCCGAAGCGCAGGCCGACAGCGACAGAGGCCGAGGCCATGGCGACGGCGATGCTGCGCTACAAGAAGATGCCGATCCGCCCTGAGATGGAGATTAGCTTTACCAATGAAGGAACGACTGCCGCGCTCGCTGCGACCCATAGCGACGGGAACGGTCACGCCGCCATGCTTCATGAAGCTGTCGGATCAAGCTCGAACGGATGGCTGAACGCGATATTGATCGATCTCCTGAAGGTGGCGAAGGAGCGCGGTGCGAGCGAGGTGACGGGAGAGCAGGCGAGCGCGGCCTTGGCTTTCATGGCTGCAATCCAGCCGCAGAACGAGGTTGAAGGTGCGCTAGGCGTGCAGATGTACGCGGCTCACCGTCTTGCGATCGAAATGGCGTCCCGATGTCGGCACACGACCGACAGGCAGGCGACGATGGAGTACGGCAATCTCGCCACCAAGATGATGCGGACAGTTACCGCTCAGATGGACGCTCTGGGCAAGATGCGGCGAGGCGGAGAGCAGGTCGTCCGGCACGTCCATGTCTATGAAGGCGGGCAGGCAATCGTTGCCGACCAGTTCAATCACTACGGGGGTGAGAATGGAAATTCAGCCGGACAACCTTATGCACCCTTCGCGGGTCATGCGCCTGCGGGCATCCCCCCGCTGCTTGGCCAAGACTCGGCAGGGAACGGAGTGCCAATCACCCGCGATCAAGGGGAAGAAGAGGTGTCGGATGCACGGCGGCAAAAGCCCGGGCGCCCCTCGCGGAAACAAGCATAACCTTCGCCACGGTTTGCGCACAGTCGCCATGGATGAGGTTCGGGCAATGGCGCGATTTCTGGCTGAGGCGGCGCGGCGAGACATGCAGGGCGCCTGAGCGCTATGCGAGCCTGAGACCGCCTTAGCCTACCGCGTTCTTCCGTAGTCATGCGAAAAAATAATAGCGGGAGCCATGGCGAAAGTCCTCAATTGGACTTCGCTGGCAACCGCTGCCTTTCGCTGGCAACCGCCAGACGAGAATGCTCAATAATTTGATTTTAAAAGATAAAATGCCTACAATGTACCCACATTAGGAGGCGCATATGAACTCGCTGCAGAACACTTCGCTTCGTATTCGCGTAAACGGTGCATTGATCGCCGCCGCCAATGAGCGTGCTCGCCAGCAGGGTATGAGCCTGTCGGAATTCATGCGATCGGCGCTGCGCCACCAGTTGAGCAAAGCCGCCTGATGGACGCCAATGCCGCCTTGGGGGATCTTGCGCCCTTGATCGCCATCGCCGCTCGCGGGAACCTCGGTGCGCAGCGTGCCATGTCGGCCTACTGTCTCAAAGAAATGAACGGCCACTGGTCACGGGGTTACCGGCTCGGCGCCATGATGTCGGCGATCGAGGCGATGTTCTGGGCTCGGCTTGCTGCCAGCCAAGGCAATGCTGATGACGCTAACAATCTCGCCACGGCGCTGGGCTACCTCTCCGATTTTCTCGACACCCAGAGCGATGATGGTGAAGGCAATGAACTGCTGACCGAGTCCATCTCCATCCTTGATCGGCTCGCCACCCGTGGCGACGAGCGGGCGGCAGTGTCGTTGAATGCGGTTGTTGGCCTCGTCTCTCCCTCCGTTGCCCAGCGTGCCAAAGCCATGTCGGAGGAGCTTGCTGATGCTGACTGACTTTCTCGGCATTGCGCAGAGCCGCAGTCCCAATCCATTCGAAGTGCAGCAAGGCTATTCAACGCCCGGATATGGCGATGAAGTCGCCGTGGGCGGCAACATTCCCGTTAGCCAGCGACCGCGCGCCCGTCTTGGGATGTTCGGTAACTCCCGCTCCGCTGCGTTGGCACAGGGACAGGCTCCTGACGCCGGCGCCGGGTTTGCGCGGATCTTGCGTTGCTCTCGCCATCAGAACTTACCTCCAGTCTCATCGTTCCACCCAATTATGTCCCCGTTGACGTCCAGCCCCTCCGCATCATTTGGCGCGGCCGGACGATGGGCCGCGCCATTATTATACGTAGTATATAGGGAGGTCGCCGCACGCAGGTCGCCGCAAGCGTTTTCAATGACTTGGCTATAGGGTTGCCGCAGGTCGCCGCAGGGGGTGGCCGCAGGGGGGGCGCCGCACTTTTCGACGGCCTTTATGCCCTGCTTCCAATGCCGATGGGTGTCCTGCCACAGGGCTGCATCCAGCTCAATTTTGCCCACATGCAGCAGCCGTTCAAAGGCCCGCTCGAATGCGTTTTTGCCCATCCCCCTTACCCTCTGCCATCTTGGCAAAGACGTTCGGCGCATAGTTGACACCGGGGTTGTGAGACACGGCGCGCTTGACATAGTTGCCGTCGTAGCCGTCGATCGCGCGTAGAAGCTCGCCTACCTTCACGGGATCGATGATCGCGCCGTGATGCTTGGGCTTCGGTGCGATCAGCGCGCCCTTGAGATCGCGAGTTGGGTCGGAGGCAAGCCGAGTCGTGGCGACCGCATAGCGAAAGACCTGGCTGGCGAACTGGAGCATCCGCCGCGCCGTTTCGAGATTACCCTTTCCCTCGACGCGCTTGAGGACGGGTATCAGATCGGCCGGCATGATCTCGGCCACCGGCATCCGTCCGATCGCAGGGCTCAGGTTGCCCAGCAGATATTCAGCCTTGGCCAGGGTATTTTCTGCCCAGCCTTCCTTGGTTCGCTTGTTGATGAATTCGGCAGCGACCGTGGCGAAGGTGTTGTCGGCAGAGATTCGGTCCTGAACCTTCTTGCGTACTTTCTCGACGCCGGGATCTTTACCCAAGGCTATCAGGGTGCGGGCCTTGTCCCGGCCCTTCCGCGCATCTCCAAGGCTGACCTCCGGATAAGTGCCGAGGCCTAGAGCAGAATCCGATCACTCTGGCTCATATCCGGTAGCTGTGAAATAGTTTGCGCATTCTTCGTGAGTGAAGCGTGGCAACGCGTCACGTATCGCATGCCATAGCTCCGGGATAGTTCGGGCGGCGGCTTTTCGCAGGATAGCCTTGAGTTTGGAGAAGGCGTTTTCGATTGGGTTGAAGTCGGGGCTGTATGGCGGCAGGAACAGCATGCTCGCTCCAACCGCTTCGATGGCTTCACGGGCAGCGATTGCCTTATGCGCCGGCAGATTGTCGAGGATGACGATGTCACCAGGATGCAACGTTGGCGCCAGAACCTGCTGGGCATAGGCAGCGAAGCATTCGCCGGTCATGGGACCGTCCAGGACCATCGGCGCAGTCATGCCCGTCAGGCGCAGCGCACCGGTGAAAGTGGTGGTTTTCCAATGGCCATG
>NZ_FOGE01000055.1 GCF_900111125.1 Sphingobium sp. YR768 | reverse complement strand
CTCGCTCAAGAAGGCGTGGAGGCCTTCCTCGGCAAGTAAGATGCCAAATCCCCCAGCAAACCGTCAGTAGCCGCGGTCCTCACCGGATGCGTACCATGGAAGCCGAGAAGGAACATCATGCTGCCCGCCAACGATACTCCCCTTGCCATAGAAATGGCGAGATTGGGCGGGGTTCGGCAGGAGCTATTCGCGAAATGCCGGATACCAGGCACCACAGAAATGCGCTTCTATGAGCAGCAGCAATTGGAACTCGCAGATCTTAATCAGAGGATCGAGCAGTTAATGATATCAGCTGGCATCGTTGCCGAGTAGCGTTGTCTGCTTGATCAATCCAAAGCGAACGGCCTGTTCAAGCATGCAGCGGCCGTTCCGCTATCGATGGAGGGTGGCTTAAGTTGGTCGATGGCCGCCGATTGCCTTGAACGGGTTGAAGTGTGACATTACCGCCGGTCGCAACCCCTAATGGGAACGTCCAGTTTCGCCGAAACCGGTCATTCGTGGAGCCGCGTAAGCCCTCGCCCACCGGCGCCCATCGATCAACCGCTAGCCATCGCGGAGCCGGCCTTGGCAAAGTCAAAAGCAGGCCCCACGACTATTGCGGAGATGTTGTCGCGCCCGCCTCCGCCAAGCGCGGCAGCCACGAGCGCGTCGGCCGGGTCATCGTGGTTCTCGCGCAGGATTTTCGCAATCTCGCTTTCGCCAACCATGTCGGTGAGGCCGTCAGAGCACAGCAGCAACTGGTCGGCCTTGTCGAAGGCAAAACGCAGCACATGAGGTGCGATCGAGGTCTGGTAAGCCAGCCCGCCGAGGGACTGGGTCAGCATGTGTTGTCGTTGGCCGGTCTTCCCTGTCGGCAAGGTATCGTCCTTGCTGAGCAGGACGAGTTCGTCTCCGGAAAGTTTGTAGGCGCGGCTATCGCCAACGTTGCCCACCATAGCGCGGTCAGCGGCCACGACCGCGGCAACAAGCGTCGAGCCCATCCGCATGCGCCCCTCGCCAGAAAACATGGCCTGATAGATCATCCGGTTCGCGTAATTGGCCGCGTCAGCAATGTCCGCTTCGGTGCGAGCCGTAGGAAGCGACTGGAACATGGCGTCGATGGCCACGTCGCTCGCGATGTTGCCGGCCGCGTGCCCTCCCATGCCATCGGCCACACATACCCAAAAGAATTCTGCGTCCGCCAATTCCTTCCATGAGTCGACGTCGCCGGCACTCCGCCGCGACGAGGTTCCCGTGCGGTCCTGGTTGTGCGGACGGACAAGTCCCTGGTGGGTTGCGACCCATATGTGGCGCCTTGTGCTATCCACCTCGTCCTCGCCGCGCGCCTCCACCCACTGCCTCGGCATAAATCTGTGTGACCAGCTCGCGGTCCCGAATTACCAATCCAGATACCCTCGTGAAGCCAGTTCGACGTGTTGTTTCACCGAAGAATGGGCGACTGGATATGACCGCAAATTCCTCGTCTGCGATCAGATAGTGAAACTCGCTCTGGCTGATCATGTCGAGCGCGAGGGCACCTGCCTTGGCGCGCTTGCTCAGTTCAACCAACGGATCAAAGCGTTGACCGGGCCGATCGGTAGCATTGGGAGTGAGATAGGTTCGAATCTGGACAGCGACTTTCCTGGCGATGAGTTCATCCAGGGCCCTTAACCGGAATCCATTGAGGATGGACGGCTGGAGGCCCGCCGAAGTGATGAGAAGCGAACGCCGGCAATTATCCAGGACATCGTCCAGGATCTCCAACTGCTCGAAGCACGCTAGCGGCCGTATAGAATAGGAATTGAGCGCGTGCTGCGCGATGGCGGCGCGTTGGCGGGCTGCATCAAGAGCAACGCTGACCTCGGAGCCATTCCGCGAGCGCTGGGGGAGCGCGTTGTAGGCAGGTTCGATGCTCTGCACTTCCTGGAGTGCCTCTGCCTCTTCCTTGCGGGCAGCGGCCAATTCTTCCTTCCCGACCAAGTTTCGCAGTGCATCCCGCCCAATCAGGCGTTCCAGCGACTTCTTGCTAGGCGCGGATGCGACCGATTTGACGAAACCCGCCTTTTTCGGTCCGCCGTTGCTGGCGTAAGCCCGCTCGTGCGCGTCTGAGATTTGCCCCCCGACGGCAAAGGCTACCTGCACCTCCTCGCCCTTGTCCGACGCGTAGACGAGCGTGACTGCCTCAAGGAAAAAGTTGGACCGTCGGCCGATTCGCTTCAAGTCCAGGATGGTTCTGCGAAACTCGTCGCCCCTTTGCCGCCGAACGACCTTCGCGACATCCAGGATCGAAAGCTCGGCGATTGTCGGCGCATCAGCGGGATAGGGTCTGATCTCGACGGCGCCGTAGCCTCGCAGGTCAGTGGGACGCACGACGGCCTCAGCCGGAAGTCCGACCGGGACTCGCAGAATTGCGTCATAGTCGATGCCAAGGGTTTCGTCCTGAGGGGTCTCTTCGATGGCATCTTTGAGACGGGTCTCACCGATTTCGGTAAGACGGATCGATCGGTCGCCGTCCGCAGCAGCCACGAAGGTCGCATAACCGGCATCGATCAAAGCACTTGTGGATGCTTCGATTACATCGAGTTTAAGCCCCAGCGCAGCGGCAATCTCGCGCAGCGACGTAATCTCGAGCGCGGCGCAACGCATTGCAAATTCCTGGATCGTCGGAATCCGCCGTTGCGCTAGGGTCACCGCTTCCAACGTCAGGCGGAAGACCGGAAGACCGACTTCACCATAATCGATCAGTTCGAAGCCTTCGCGGAACTGGTGCCTGCGGGCGATATCTTCGGGCGTCATTGCAAGATGTCCACGAGGCAATCCTTGTCGTGCTCGTCGAAGTATTTGACCACTTTACGAAATGGATTCTGCCCATGGACGCCGCGGCAAAAGACGAAGTCACCGACAATGATCAACGCGCTTTTCCCGCGCGAGAGGGCAACATTGAGGCGCGGCTGTTCCCTCAGAAAGCCAAGGTCGATGCGGGGGTTTGAGCGAACGATGGAATAGATGCAGATATCGGCCTGGCGTCCCTGGAAGGCGTCGACGGTGTTGCACTCGACGTCCAGATTTTGCCACTCCGCGACCCCGCGATTGATCATGTCACGCAGGTCCTCAACCTGTGCCGTGTATCCCGCGATCACGGCAACCGTGATCTTGGTTGATTGCGCACGGCTCACGAACTGGAGGCGTTTCAGCTCGTCTCGAACCACCCCGAGTTCCGCTACGTTGAAATAGCTCGATTCTCGCTGCTGCTCAATGTGCTTGGGAAGCCTGTGGGTCGAACGCCAGACGACCGGCTGCTTCAAGATCGCACCGAGCTTCAGGCCGTGCGATTTGATCGGACTGTGCAGGGAATTGTCGTAGAAACACTCGCTGATCAGGTTCCCGATCGGCGTAATCATGCGGTATTGGTTGCTAAGCCGGGCCCTGTTCCTCGACGGAAGCCCGGCCTGGTCTCGAAGGAGCCGGTCAAGCAGTGTCGCCTTGACTTCGGCCGTATCGGTCTCCGCCCTGAGTTGATCTCCGAATTCCTCGAAAAACGGCGGCAGCTGCTTGGGATCGCCGACTACGATCCATTTCCGGCACCGGGCCATCGGGCTCAGAATTTCTGTTGGAGTCGCCTTCGAAGCTTCGTCCACGATGCAAAGATCATAGGCGACTTCCTGCATCCCCCGCACGCCGGCGACGCCGACGCAGGTTCCGGCAATAATCTGGGCTGACGACAGCATCGCGGCGTTGAAATCGGGCGATCGGCCAACCCGCAGCGACCACATTTCGAGGAGGTTAAGCCGGTTGCGGCAGAGCTCCACTTCGGCCCCCTGAGGGAGGAGGTGAGCCGCCCAATCGCCTAGTTCCCAGGGGTCGCTCGAGCTCGACAGTTGTTCCGCGTAGTCGCCCATGCCGCGCATCGCTTCGCGGATGGCCTTCTCCTCGGCCGTGATTTCCCGAAGCGCCTTCTTGTAGGTGGCAATTTCGCTGTCGAGTTCTGCGGACTCTTCCTCACGGCCAATGGTGTCCGCTGTGCTCGCTTCCTCGGCTTCTTCCTTTGCCTCCTCGCCTTCCGCTTCGTGCTCCGCGATGTGGTCTCGCAACTCGCGTTGTAGTTCCAGCACCCCAATTAGGCGCTCCACCTTCATTCCAACCTCGACCGATCCACGATCGATGCCCTGCGCTTCGGCCCACCGAGACATCTCCGCTTCTGCGTTCTTGCGGACGTCGGCGATCCAGGCCTCGACCCGCTTTTCCAACAGAAGGGTCTTTCCGAAATCGGAAATTCTGGGTTCCTCGATCCTTCCGACACGAATGATGTCCAGGTCCGGTGCGAATTCGGCCACGCGTTCAATCACATTGTCGATTGCGATGTGAGTCTGGGATGCCAGCAGAATCCGATGCCCGGGGTTGCGTTGCAACCACTGGACGACAATCTCCGTAATGAGCTTGGTTTTGCCGGTTCCCGGAGGGCCTTCGATCGCGAGAATGTCAGACACGCCCAGAGCGACCCGCAGGATTTCAAGTTTTTCGGGGTCGAAGTCCTGTTCGATAGGTTCGACGTTCTTCGCCGGAATCGGCGGGCGGGCGGTCCGGGGATCAAGGATCAGCTGCTTCAGACCGGGATTGACCGCGCGCTCGTAAACGACGGCGTCGAGAGCGGCGTTCTGGACATCGAGCGCGCGCTGCGCAGCAAGCGAATTGATCGAGATTTCGCCTCGACGAAGGATTCGGCCCGGGTCGCCGGTGAGCACCTCCATCGACACTTGGTTGAAGGATACAGTGGTGATCTTGCCGGTGACCTTGCCGTTCGGCCCCGACACCATCCGATCCTGGCCGACGATATCGGCGTTATGCGCAAGCTCGGTGGTAAAGATGATCGTGCTGCCGCTCACCACCTTGTCGACATATTTGATCGCGTTCTTGCGCTTGGCCTCGAGATCCGCCCGGTCTCGCAAATAGCTGCGCCAGATTTTGAAAATTCTCTGTTCGGCCAGGGCAGTTCGCTCGGCGCTGATCTCAGTGTGACGGGCCTCCGCGTCCCGGAGCAGCATGGTCAATTGGCTCCCGGCGGCCTCACGATCGGCAGGCGCCGAAAATGCATACGACAGGGCACGAGGCAGTCCGCGGTCCCGTAACGACGAGGCCAGAGAGGCCCCTACCTCGTTGGCGCGCTTCAACTCCAAGGCTTCGCCATATCGACCAGACTGGACGACGTTGAAGGCCCATTCGACGCCGATGAGTTGCAGTCCGTGCCCGCTATCGTCCGCGGCGCCATCGAGCACCAGCGAAGACGCCTCGCCGAGCTCATCCAGAATGAGCGCCTCAGCCTTTTTGTCGCCGTCCAAACTAAAAGCACGCTCTAGCTTTGTCCGAACGCCATAGGACATCGTCAGATGGACGGTAATCCGGGGCGCGCCGTCAGCATTGGCATCGGCCTCGGCCTGCTCGAGTCGCGCCTGGAAGACCGAGGCCATCGCCGGCCGCTCTGAAGGGTCAAGACTGATGCATTGCTCGATGAGCGGCCTTGCCCAGGCTGGCAAGCCCGCCGCCTGGACAGCGGAGCGCAACTCCTCGTCTTTCGTGAACAGTCTTCCTGTGAGGCAAGAGACCGCGACGGCCGCGAAGCCGAAGCAATCCTTGCTGAAATTGTAAGTGGGATCTTCCGGTGTCGAGGGGGTGTATCCTGGGCTGTGATCAAAGCGCAGCGTTATCCCTTCAACGGCCCAGGCGTTGTGCAGGTCGACAAATTTGGCGGTGCCATAATCTGCCAGCTTGGGGGTGCCCTGGGGCGTGATCAGTATGTTTGATGGCTTGATGTCGCGATGCGCCACCTTACGGCTTTGCGCATAGACGATCGCATCGAGCAGTCGCTTGCCGAAGCGATCCCAGAATGCGGCCCACGACATTTGGCCCTCGCGCGCGATCAAGTCATGCAGGGTGTCGGGAATCCATTCGAGGACGATGAACCAGGAACGGTCCGTCGGGTCGAGTTCCACCTCGATAAATTCGACAATATTGTCGTGCCGCAAATCCCTGAGTGTCTCCACCTCCCGGTTGAACGACTCCGATGATTTCATCGAATTACGGGCGCGGTCCATCCGCTTGATGGCAACTTCCCGGGCGCCACGAATATCGTAGGCTTTCGTAACAGTCCCTTGGCCGCCGCTTTTTGAATTGTCGGTCAGAATGTAGCGACCGCACAACATTTGAGGCCGTTGGTCAATCTCGCTCGTCATCAATGCCCCTCGAGTTGACTCTGCCCTGTGCCCTCACCTGTAAGCTCTTATGGGAATTCTCTGCGATATCAAATGTCAGAGTGTACCCATTGCTTTCGCATTGGATTATTGGGTTGAGGCAGATGCAGCTTTCGAAGATGCATTGACCTTGTCGGAGCACACCGCGATCTGAGTTGGTGCGAGAACTTCAAACAGTCAAAGGCGCCGGCATTCTCGGCGTGAACGCGCGGCCGCCAACATGGAAACGGGAGGAGCCTGCAACGGCCGCTGGGTCAGCGTACCGGTCTACTCTTTTGAGGTGAGCCGAAGGGCAGGTATCGGCCTAAGCCGACCTTCACCCCACTACGTCTAAACGGCTAGACTTGGTCGTAATAGGACGCCAATCGGACGGCAGCTATCTTGGCGTAAGCGCTCCGAACCGAACATTCCGCAATCGGCTATTTGCGAAGCCCAGCGAAAAGACAGCGGCGGGATAGTCAGACGGTGAGCAAGCCTGCCGTGGAAGGGGACGGCCACCCTGTTTGATCCGCCCACACAACTGCGTTCATTGCCCCGTTCCCTTATGCTTGGCCTTGTGGTAAGTAATTGGGAATCCAATGAGATTCCCGATTCCAGCAAGAACGAACTGGGGCTCTTCTGGGGGCCTTATCGGTCATCCCATTTTCATTAGATATCTGAAAATAAACACAGAACTATTGTGAATTGGATTCCGGCTCGGCCTTGCAAGAAGATTTCCCTGCACTCAGCGATTTGGCCATAAGGGCTCGCGAGCTGCACTGTTGGGATCTTGCGCAAAAGCTCGCAGCGCCTGCCCTTCGGCATATTGCCAGCAGCGGCATTACTAGCCTGTTGCCGCCCGATATTGGCTTCTTTTCAGAATTGCGGTCCGGCGACCCCCGGCCCCAGCCGCTTCATTTCCGGCTGCGCCGGTTGCGGCCTGGCTTCAGACCCGGAGTCATCATCCGGCCCGGACCTTCCCACCCCCGGCACAACGGTTCGCGTATAGTCGATGCGGATGCGCACCCAGCTACCGACCATCGTCTTGCCGTTCACGCGCGGCGGCCGCACGAGGAATTGCCAGGCCGCCAGCCGCACCGCCTTGCCCAGTCCCGATCCCATCGGATATTCCCCCAGGACCTGGCAATTTTCCACATGGAAATGGTCGATCGTCTTGCACGCCACCAGCCCATAGCCCTGTGGCGGCGCATTGCCGGGCAGATAGGTCGACAGTTCGGCATGGGTCGGCCGCCGATACCATTCCGCCTCATACAGCTGCACGCCGCCCGGCCCCTCGCCCGGCCCGGACACGGCCGCACTGTCCCCCTGCCCCGCACCGGCGCTCTGCGTGCCCTTGGGCATGTTGCCGATATCCGCCGATGCCATCTGCTCGCGATTCAGCGTCAGGAAGGGGAAGGGCGATGGCGGCTGCTCGGCGGGCTTTTCCACCGGGACCGGCGGTCGCACCACTGGATCGGCCTGTTTCTGCGGGGCCGCCTTATTCTCCTCGCGCTTCTGGGTCTTTTCGGCCTTGGCCTGACTCTCGTCTTTCTTCTGCCCCGTCTCGACATCGAACGTCACCGGCAGCCGATCGTCCACCTTGGGCGGATCGAATGTGGGCGACAGGGTGAACAGCGCCAGCAGCAGCAACAGGTTCAGAACCAGCGCGAAGACGATACCGCCCGCGCGCTCCCGCACCTTGGCCCAGGATATGGACCCCCGGTGGAAGGGCGATGCCCCGGAAATGAAAGGGATGTTCAAAGGTGCCGACCGAACAGGACTGGAAAGGATGGGGTCATGCCCAGACGGCGCGGAACAATCAAGTCCGTCGACGCGCCTGCCCCAAAGGACCGCAGCATCGTGCCAAAAGCGCTGGCGGCCCTTCCTGATCTCGGCTAGTCCCGCCGCGATGCTTACGAAGCTCTATCAATGGATGCTGGCCAAGGCCGCCCACCGCCACGCCGAACGCTGGCTCTTCGCCTTCAGCTTCATGGAATCCAGCTTCTTCCCGATCCCGCCGCACCCGCTGCTGGGCCTGATGTGCCTTGCCCGCCCGGAAAAGGCGCTGCGCTTCGGCTTCATCTGCACCCTCGCCTCGGTGCTGGGCGGGCTGGTCGGCTATGGCATCGGCCATTTCCTTTATGAAGCGGTCGGGCACCAGATTTTGAGCCTGCTCGGCCTCACCGCCAAATTCCCGGTCGCCGCCTGCTATCTGCGCGATTACGGGGCGGAAATCATCCTGATCAAGGGCGCGACCCCGATCCCGTTCAAGCTCATCACCATCACGGCGGGCTTCATCGGCCTGTCCCTCTTCACCTTCCTTTGGGCCAGCATCCTGTCCCGCGCCTTCCAGTTCATGATCGTCGGCTTCCTCTTCTGGAAATTCGGCCGGCCGATCAAAGCCTTTATCGAGAAATATCTGGCCCTCCTCTCCGCCCTGTTCCTCGTGCTAATCGTCGGCGGCTTCCTCGCCGCCTCGATGCTGACGGGCGGCGGGCACAAGGATGACAAGTGCAGCCACGCCACCATGGCGACGCTCTGAGCATCCCCATGCGCGTCCTGACGATCCACCCGAAACGGACCGCGCTGCTCGCCGGCCTCCTGTCGGCCACCGGCTTCGCCCCGCTCAACCTCTGGCCGGTGACACTCGCCTGCCTTGCGGCGCTGATCTTTCTGATCGAAGCCGCGCCCGACCGTCGCGCCGCTTTCCTGCGTGGCTGGCTGTTCGGCGTCGGCCACTTCACCCTCAGCCTCAACTGGATCGCCCACGCCTTCACCTTTCAGGACAGCATGCCGCACTGGTTCGGCTATGGCGCGGTCCTCCTCCTCTCCCTCTACCTCGCCATCTTTCCGGGCCTCGCAACGCTGGGCACATGGTGGCTGTCCCACACATCCGTGCTCCGGCGAAAGCCGGAGCCCAGGATCGAACGGGGTGACATGCATTCTGGGCTCCTGCTTTCGCAGGAGCACCAAGGCGCGCCCTTCATGCTCCTCTTCGCCGCCCTGTGGATCGCCACCGAATATCTCCGCGCGACCCTTTTCACCGGCTTCGCCTGGAACCCGCTCGGCGTCACCCTGCTCCCCACCGGCGCAGCGATCGCCGCCACCTTGATCGGCACCTACGGCCTTAGCGCGCTGACCATCCTCACCGCCAGCGCGCTCCTCCTCGCCATTCGCCGCCAGTATCGCCCCGCCGCGATCCTCGCCGCGCCGCTCCTGCTGCTAGCGCTCTGGGGCCAGCTATCCCCAGCCCCAGCCGCCCCCACCGGCGCGCCGCGCATCCGCATCGTCCAGCCCAATATCGGCCAGGACGAAAAATACTCCGTCGAGGCGGAATATCGCAATTTCCGCAAGCTCTCGACCCTTTCCGGCCAGCCCCGCCCGGCCCCGCGCCTGATCTTCTGGCCAGAAGCGGCGATCCCCGCCTATCTCGACATGGAACCCGACTGGCGCGGCCGCCTCGCCGGTCTGCTCGGCCCCGGCGACCTGCTGATGACCGGCGGGGACAAGGTCTATTTCAAGCCGATCGAGGAAAACGGCGCCCTCGTCAACAAACTCACCGGCGCCAACAACAGCGTCTGGATCGTCACCCCTTCCGCCACCATCGCCGGCCGCTATTCCAAGGCGCATCTGGTGCCCTATGGCGAATATCTGCCGATGCGGAACATCCTCGAACCCATCGGCCTGTCCCGCCTCGTGCCGGGCGACGCGGATTTCTGGCCCGGCCCCGGCCCGCAAAGCCTGACGCTTCCCGCCACCACCGGCCGCCCCGCGCTCAAAATGGGCATCCAGATCTGCTATGAGATCATCTTCTCCGGGCAGATTATAGACGCCAAAAGTCGCCCCGACTTCCTCTTCAATCCCTCCAACGACGCCTGGTTCGGAAGCTGGGGTCCGGTCCAGCATCTGGCCCAGGCCCGCCTGCGCGCGCTGGAGGAAGGCATCCCCATCATCCGCTCGACGCCCACCGGCGTCTCCGCGATCATCGACGCGCGCGGCCATGTCGTCCACGCCTTGGGCCTCAACCGCGCCGGCTTCCTCGATTCCGGCCTGCCGCCCGCCCTGCCGCCCACGCTCTTCGCGCGACTGGGCAACTGGGCGCCGCTCCTGCTGATGCTCGCCCTTCTCGGCGCAGCCCTTGCCACTCGCAAAGGCAAAAGCTAATAGGCACATAAACATTTCTTTATATCGAAATCTGCCCAAGCACCTTACGGGAGTCTCATGCGTAACCAATTCCTCTTCACGTCGGAATCCGTTTCCGAAGGCCATCCTGACAAGGTCGCGGACCAGATTTCCGACTCGATCGTCGATCTGTTCCTGTCCAAGGATCCCGAAGCCCGCATCGCGTGCGAAACCCTGACCACGACCCAGCTCGTCGTCCTGGCCGGCGAAATCCGCTGCAAGGGCGTCTATGAAAATGGCGAGTGGGCGCCGGGCGCCAAGGAAGAAATCGAAGCGACCGTCCGCGCCACCGTCAAGCGCATCGGTTATGAGCAGGACGGTTTCCACTGGGAGACCTTCCGCTTCGAAAACAACCTGCACGGCCAGTCCGCCCACATCGCGCAGGGCGTCGATGAAAGCGGCAACAAGGATGAAGGCGCCGGCGATCAGGGCATCATGTTCGGCTATGCGTCGGACGAAACCCCCGATCTCATGCCCGCCACCCTCTATTATTCGCACAAGATCTTGGAACGCATGGCGGACGACCGCCACGCCAAGGTCGTGCCCTTCCTGGAGCCCGACGCAAAGAGCCAGGTGACGCTCGAATATATCGATGAAAAGCCGGTCCGCGCGACCGCCCTCGTCGTTTCGACCCAGCATGCCGCCGGCATGGACAATGACGACAGCCGCGCGGAACTGCGCGCCTATGTCAAGGGCGTGATGGCCGATGTCCTGCCCGAAGGCTGGCTGCCCGGCGACGAAGCCATCTATGTCAACCCGACCGGCCTGTTCGAAATCGGCGGTCCTGACGGCGACGCGGGCCTCACCGGCCGCAAGATCATCGTCGACACCTATGGCGGCGCTTCGCCCCATGGCGGCGGCGCCTTCTCGGGCAAAGACCCCACGAAGGTCGACCGTTCGGCTGCCTATATCACCCGCTATCTCGCGAAGAACATCGTCGCCGCCGGCCTCGCCCGTCGCTGCACGATCCAGCTCAGCTACGCCATCGGCGTCGCCGAGCCGCTCTCGCTCTATGTCGACCTGCACGGCACCGGCACGGTAGAAGCTTCGGCGATCGAGGCGGTCCTGCCGACGCTGGTCCGCCTGACGCCCAAGGGCATCCGCACGCATCTGGGCCTCAACAAGCCGATCTACCAGAAGACCGCCGCCTACGGCCATTTCGGCCGCACGCCCGACGGCGACTATTTCCCCTGGGAAAAGACCGACCTGGTCGACGCCCTGAAGGCCGCTCTGGCCTAACCTATTCCCCTCCCGCACGCGGGAGGGGCAGCGAGACTTAGGGCCGCGAAGCGGGCCTTAGTCGCAGCGGGGTGGGCACACCCATCGAGACGAAACAAGGCGCCAGGGCACCCCGCCCCGGCGCCTTTTTCTTACCCCCGCCCGTCCGCAACATGACGAAAAGTTAACTGGGAAACCGCACTCCTCCGGCGCATACAGCCCTTGTCGGGTTCGCACCCCTGTCGAGCCCGACAACCCTCTCCCCAAAGAGGCACCCGATGACAAAGATGGTTGCCACCGCCCTTCTCAGCCTTGCCCTGATGACCGGCTATGCTGCTCCTGCATATGCCGCTCCCTGCAAGGATGCGAAGGGCAAGTTCGTCAAATGCCCGCCCAAGGCGCCCGTCAAAAAGGCGCCCTGCAAGGACGCAAAGGGTCGTTTCATCAAGTGCAAATGACCTGACGATCTGGCGGCAGGCGGCTTTCAGCCCCTTCCTGCCGAAATCCGGCGTCGTTTCTCCTCAACGCCGCTGGCCAACCGCTTGTTATTCTGCCCCTTCCCGTTATCCTGACTGCACTGCAAGGATGCGGGAGGGGGCAGGTTCATGCACAATATCCTATGGCGTTTCGCCATCGCGCTGGCCGCATCGACCGCCAGTCTTCCCGCGCTCGCCCAGCCTGCGGCACCCACGGCCATCTCAGCAAAAGTCGGCAAACCCTGGCTTCACAAGGCGACCGGCATCGCCCTGCCCGCCACGATAGACGGCTTCGCCCGTGGCGAAATATTGGACCTCAGCAACGGTCCGCAACTTGACGTCTCGATCGCCTATGACGACCCGATCGGCCGCACCCACGTCAATATCTACATCTATCATGCCGCCGATCCCTCGACCGCGCTCTGGTTCGACGTCGCCGCCACGATGATCGCCACCAATGACAAGTTCGGCATGATCACGCCCCACAGTGGGCCAATCCCCTTCACCATCAACGGTGCCAATGTCGCCGCCGGCCTGCGCCAGAGCTTCGCCGTCACCCAGATCGGCCGCAGCAGCGGCGTCGCGCTCATCGGCCTTGGCGAATGGGTGGTAAAGCTGCGCATGACCTCCCCGGTCTATGACAGCGCCCAGCTTGATGGCGCGATGGACCGGATGATGCAGCAGGTCGGCTGGCCGAAAAAGCTCCCACCCCTGGGCACCGCCACGCCGCTGCCCCCCTGCGCCCAACCACGCAGCTTCGGTCCTCCGGCCGAAAAGGCCAAGCAGGATGACGCCGCAATGTTGCTCGGCGCGATGATGGGCAGTCTGGTGACGGATAACAGCCGCAAAACACGGGAAAAGGGGGAAGCCCCATCTGCCCCCGCCTTGTGCGTCCTTCCCGACCGCATCGGCGGCCGCCTGCCCATCTATCAGCGAGAAGGCGAAAATGCCGGCTATGTCATTCCCCTGGGCGACTCCGGCATCCTGCTGGACGTCAGCCAGGATTCGCTTGCCGGCCTGCTAACACCCGAAAAGGACAAGGATGCAAGTCCAGCGCCATGGTCCGTCACCGTCAAGCGACTGGACCGCTGGCTGCAATATCCCAGCTACGCCACCCTGCCCCCGCCGAGCCAGGCCATCGACATCTTCCAGAAGGAAAAGCCGCTGTCCTCGACCAGCATCTATGGAAAGGGCGGCACTCGCATCAGCATCTCGCCCGACGCGGTGAAAAAGGACTAGCCACGGCGACAACGCTTTCGATCGCTTGCCCCCGTCGCCCCGTCCCGCTATCGGCGCGGCCATGACAGCGCATAAGTCCGGCGACCCCACGACCCTCAACCGCCTCTATGGCCGCCAGTCGGGGCCAAAGCTCCGCAAGGGCCAGCAGGAACTGGTCGACACCCTCCTGCACGCCATTGCGGTGCCGGAGGAAGGCGAGGTCACGGCCGCCAGTCTCTTCGGTTACGACCGCCCGCTCCATTTCGAGATCGGCTTTGGCGGCGGCGAACATATGGCCCATCGTGCCGACATGCTGCCCGATCATGGCTTCATCGGCTGCGAGCCGTTCCTGAACGGCGTCGTGCAGGCGCTCGGCCATGTCCGGGACGGCGCGCTCGGCAATGTCCGCCTCCACATGGGCGACGCGCTTCAGGTGCTATCGCGCATCCCTGACGGCGCGCTCAGCTTCGTCTATCTGCTCCACCCCGATCCCTGGCCCAAGGCGCGCCATGCCAAGCGCCGGATGATGAACCCCGGCCCGGTCGAAATGATCGCCCGCAAACTCAAGCCCGGCGGCGAATTCCGCTTCGGCACCGACCATCCGGTCTATCTGCGCTGGGCGCTGATGGTGATGAACGGTCATCCCGATTTCGACTGGCTGGCCAGCGAGCCGAAGGACTTCCAGAACCGCCCCGGCGGCTGGCCCGAAACCCGCTACGAAGCCAAGGCCCGCAGCATCGGCCACGAGGTCTGGTACTTCCGCTACCAGCGTAAGTAGATCAACACGGTAACTTATATAATTCATTTTTTTCAATGATTTATTTACACCATGCTACGCCACGATAGCCCACCGTTTCCTTCACGGTGATTGCTGGGTGATTACTTTTATGGTACCTGAGATATTATCATGGCTACCGGAAGGATCACCAAATGAACGCTGGATGCGCTGCTATCGGCAGGCGTCGATGGCTTCATATGGGACGAGGATTTGAGGAGCTTCGGGCTGAAGACCACGTCGCTTGGATCCGCCTCCTACGTTGTTCAATATCGGATGGGCGGACGAGAGGCCAAGACACTGCGATATACGAGTGGGACCTCCATGGACGCCTGCCACAGCGCGCGAGGAGGCCACCCGCACGCTTCTTCTGGTGGCTCAAGGCGTTGATCCAGTAGAATCCGACAAGCAGCGTCGACGCGAGGCAGTCGATCTGGCGTTTTCGAACTACGCCTACCGCTTTGCGGCGAGTTGTATGGGCAAAGGTTGGAAGACGATGGTCACACGCTCTTTCAGCCTTCACATCAAACCGCACCTTAGGGACAAAGCCTTGCCGACAATCACGCGGGCAGATGTGGTGGGTGTCTTCGACCACATGCCCGTGGAACAGGTGGCAAACCGCCGCAATGTCTTCGCGGTTCTGCGACGACTATTCAAATGGGCGGTGAGCAGAGGAGATATCGAACGGAGCCCGATGGAAGGCATGGAAACGCCGCCGCCGGTCAAACCGAGAGAGCGATGGCTTTCGGACGCAGAACTGAGACGAATCTGGCCGCAAGCTTTAAAGTGTCATCGTTGCTTTGGTCCGATCGTTCGCCTGCTGATTACCACCGGCCAGCGGAGAGAGGAAATTGCGGGGCTTCATTGGGAGGAACTTGACCGAGATCAGCGGGAACTGACACTATCGGGCGACCGCACGAAAAATGGTGAGCCCACCAGCGTCCCGCTCAACGCATTTGCAGTGGCAGAGCTTGATCGCGTCGCGCGGGGCGAGAGGTGGCCCCGACAGGGCAGGGTTTTCCCGACATCGAGTGGCGCAGGCTTCACCGCTTACGCAAAGGAAAAGAAGAAGCTCGATAAATTGATCGGTGTCGATGGCGATGTCCTCGGAAGCAGCCATTCCTTAGATTGCGTGCGAGCAGCTCTATTGTAAGCGCCGACGGAAGGCGGCCTTGTTGCGTAAGCGGTGTTCTCAGGCCACGTGGATCCAGGGCATGAGCTCATGAACGCGATTGGCGGGGTGGCCGTTGGCGAGTGAGTTGGTGCCGGAAATTCGGACAGGGTTTTAAGCTCATGCGGACCTGAAGGAATGGACGGGAATGAAGACGACGAGAAAGCGCTACAGCGCGG
>NZ_FOGE01000056.1 GCF_900111125.1 Sphingobium sp. YR768 | reverse complement strand
CGCAAACCCCAAACCCTTCATCTGGAAAGCCAATCCCGACGACATCATCGCAGCCCGAAACCGAGGGTTCCAAACGTTGGAATCAATCCACTAGGAAGTGTGGCTTGCCGAAGCATTCACAGCACTACACACGATCTTGCCCAGTCCTCGTCCCAGTGCCGGGGCCTCATTAAAAGAGTGCCGTTCCAGGCGCGCCTCGATCAGCATTTCCTCTTCCACGTGGCCAATGCGGTTGCCCCCCAGCGAAAATCGGTGGGCTCCATTTGGCGCGGATTACGACGCCTCGTGTATATTTAGATTGGCACTGAGTTCGCAACTTATCAGTTATAGAAAGCGCAACCGCAGCTACACTACCCACCTGAGGCCAGTGGATGGCATAGAGGCGCGCAAAAGGGTTGTCGTGACAACCGATTTGTGCATGGAACATTACTCAGGACCATCGTTGTGAGGGCAATAGACCCCAAAACGGATCGACCGGGCATTGCCCCCGGAAAGGGACCTGCCCAATCAACGCTTGAAATGCCGCGAACTGTACGTCGGGTACCGCTGAGTAGGCATTGACGAGGGTTCCGCATTCAGGGGCATCGTACAGGTGATAAGGACTGCCGAACGATACCATTAGAGCAGGGATATCGTGCCACAGCCGATAGAGGGTAAGCGGGAAAGCACCGTGAAGTCCGCTCCAATCGGGCTTGAGGCTACCCAGTTTACCGGAAAGACCCTCCTCGGCGACAAGATAGAGTGCGACATCGTAATTGTCATGATTAATTGAATCTCCGGCTTGGTGGACCGTCACCTCAAATCCGTGCTTGATGAACATGTTTGCCAGTTGCAACGGAGGCAATGGACCAGAAGGGCTGTGCCGGTCAGCCACCTGAAGGATGAGCATGCGGGGGTACTTTTCCGGGGTGAGCGGAAGCAGCGTCGGCAGGTCGCGGACAAGAGTGATCGAATCTTCCGCGATCCCCTGTGCCCAGGACTGGTGCGTTTGAAGCGTCCCTTCCGTAAAATCACGGACTGTCGGGGAGGCATGAAGATTTAGCGAGGCCTTGAGGGCCAAGATGCGAAGAACTGCCTCATCCAGCCTCCCGGGCGAGAGGAAGCCATTCTCGAGGCCGTTCTGTATCGACCGGAAATCCTCCTCAAGTCGGTCCGGGAACAGCACCATGTCGCAGCCCGCCTGCAGGCAGGCCGGCATCAGGTCGGTGCGCTTTCCCTGCGACAGGAAACCGACCATCGCCGTCGCATCCGAGACGATAAGGCCCTGGAAGCCCAACTCCTCGCGCAGCATCCTCAGGAGATCGGAGTCCAGGCTGGCCGCACGTCCGGGCGACGTCTGGAACACGGGTAAGGCGATGTGGCCGGCCATCATGGTTTTTACGCCAGCGGTTATGGCCCGGCGATATACTTTCCCAAAGGTTGCCCGCCATTCGTCTGCTGAAAGATCGTTGATGCTGGTCACATAGTGCTGATCGCGCTCGTCCAGTCCGTCGCCCGGCCAATGTTTGGCGCAAGCTGCCATGCCGTTACGCTGGACTGCCTCGATGTACAACTCAGCGGCACGGGACACGCTTTCCTGCGAAGAACCAAATGAGCGAGTGTTGACCACTGAACTGCGGGGATTAAGATCGAGGTCGATGACCGGGGTGAAGGTCCAGTTAAATCCACACCAGGCTCCTTCGACGGCGGCGATTTCGCCCATCTGCTCGATCGCAGCATCCTTCCCTGTCGCGGCGACCCCCATCTGGTTGGTTAACCAAGTTCCATCGGAAAAGCTTCCTTTCTCGGAAAATTCGAGGTCTGCCGAAAGGAGCAGCGGAATCTCGCTCATGGACTGCAACTCCGCGGCATTCGTGCGAAGAACCTCGCGCGAGCGTGAGGGCATTCGATGGATGCCGCCTACCTTCAGCCGCAGCATAGGTGCCATGGCTTCGGGTGAAAGATCGCGCGCAAGGGGAAGGAGCGTCTGCCCGATCTTGTCCTCCTGACTCATGTGCCCGAAAGTGTTGAAGACCCATTGGCATCCAGCATGATCGAGCGAGAAGGGAGAGGCGGCAAGCAGATTGCACCAATATTCAAAGTCTACGCTCATCGGAAGTGCCTCGGGCCAAATGCAGGAATGGAAACGGCGAGATCGATGCAGAGGTTCATGTCCTAGAGTTCAACGACCCTCAGATCACGCCAGCGACACTGCGCCCCACGGCCCCATCTGTTTTCGCCATAATATGGATCGTTGTCATGCACTTCGAGCGCGATATGACCGCGATCGCCGAGCAACTCATGTATGGCCTTTGGATCGTAATTTGGCCAGGAAATGGTCGCAGTGTCGACCTCTGCCACCTTGAGGTCGTTGATCCATGTGGTGATAACGGGCAGTGACCCGACGCACCGGATGCGGAATCGATTCCAGTCGTTCCATTTCCAGATACGCAGAAAGTCTTCGACCTCTGCCGCGTGCGACAGTTGACGGATCTTTTCCTCCGTCACCGGTTCAAGCGATGTCGCTGGATCGTCCGCTTCAAGTCCCACCACGACCCCATCTGCGTCACGCTGACCACGGATTGCGAACGGAACGGCGGCGAAACTGGCGAGGCCATTGCCGAAAAACCCGCCGATCCCGCCGAAATCCCGGTGGTCGAGAAGAACCTGGAAACCCTCCCACCGTTCCCCCTGCCGACGGATCATGATACCAGTGTCCGCAGGAAAATCGGGCCGAGCCTCGAAACTGAGCTCGAAGTCGCCGAATGTATCTTCGGTTATGAGATAGCCACCGTACCCGCTACCGGGAGGGTTTTGTTCTCCAATGATACAGCCATCCTCGACGAACCAGTGTGCAGGGTGCTCCGCGGCATCGGCAGGCGGAGTGAATCCCCGCGCTTCGGCCAGCCAAGCCGGTACTGTCGGGCCGCCCGGATAGAGATCCCCATAGATGCGGGGTATGCTTCGCCATCCATTGAGCGATTGGCCGTCGAATAGCAGGCGTTCATTGCCCTTCGAAGTACTTGACATATAGGGGTTCCCTTAGTGACTAGCTTAGGTCCAGCGTGGCAAGCGGCATTGGGAGCACCGCCAGACCGTTGACCGGCAATCGAAATCCCGTTCATCTGGCTAAGCACAGCAAAGGTTTATCGCTGACCGAAGATGTGTCAACATGTTTTCGGAATTTGAGCTTCGTAATGATCGGCATGTCCTGTTGTCCGTGCGTCCAAATTGATCAGGTGGCGGACTAAGATACAGCGCCCTCAGGCCATTGTATTGGCTTGTGGGGGTCGCGCGGGCACGCAGGAACGCAGCAGCCCAACCGTCGGGAATGAGCCGCGATCAGCCTTGGCACATTATGGCAATATATATACATAAATGGGCATGTGATTGCCGACGAAGCAGACGAGCGAGAAATGTTCGCAATCCAATTCCAGCCGTTATGGCCTATTGTCTTTCCTCTAGCGATCCCGGCGGCAAGCGGGAGGTGAGAGCCCTCTTGATCGATAGAGGAGGTGGAGGGGAGACGAAAAGTCGACTATACTATACAAGTCGCCAAACAACACGGTGCCATAGCTTGGCATATTTTATTTATATGGGATGCCGGTATTCAATATCCATTGCGATGGATTGTAGGGCCATCATTTCATTTCAAAATTCATTCTTATTTTATTTTCTATAATGCTTTTTTTCTATCAATTATTCTAAAAAATCAATTAACGGGAGGGAGTTATGAAAAGAATTATTCCATCAGTCGCCGCGTGTACGTTGGCAGTAGCGAGTGCCCAAATGGCATCCGCCGCTTACGCCCAGGACGTGAGGGCGGGCAAAGCCGAGCAGGATGCGTCAAATTCCAATCAGGCCGCCGAAGACATTGTCGTGACTGCGACTCGTTCTTCAACGATGTTGATGAAAACCCCTGTGGCCGTGACGGCAGTTAGCGGCGACATGGTCACGAAGTCCGGGATTAGCGACCCCACCCGTCTCGCCAGCGAAGTTCCCAATCTTGCCATTTCCCGTACCGGCACTGGGGCTGTATTGCAGATCACTATCCGCGGCGTCACGAGTGGCGATACTTCGGAAAAGGGCGATCCATCCGCTGCATTCCTCATTGATGGCATCTATTTCGCACGCAATGAAGCGCAGGACGTTAGTCTATATGATCTTGAGCGCATTGAGGTGCTTCGCGGGCCGCAGGGAACCCTGTTCGGGCGGAATACCACTGCGGGCGTCGTGCAGATTATCACGAAGAAGCCGAACACCGATGCAGTTTCTGGTTTTATTGACGGAAGCTACGGCAATTTCGGCGCCGTTACCGCATCGGGTGGCGTAAACATTCCGCTGTCGCCGAGCGTCGCTGTACGCGGAAGCGTGAACTATGAGCGGCGTGACTCCTATGTGCGTCCCGGACCCAACTTCACATCGAAGTTGAGCCCGTACCGCGAAAATATCTCGGGAAGATTGTCCGCATTGTTCGATCTGGGCGGCAACGGTGAACTCGTCATTCGTACGGACTATTCGGACATTGGCGGCCATACGCTAAATGCCGTGCCGTTGACCAACCTTTATTCGAACTTCACTACTTCGAATGTTGACCCGATCAATATTGGAGCGCAAAAGTCAATCAAAGACCTGTTCCTGGTTGATCGCACGTTTTCCGGCAGCGTCGAAAGGCGCAATACCTACACGTGGGGCATTTCCGGTGATCTCCAATATTCACTTGGTCCGATCGACATCAACTATCTGGGCGGTTATCGACGCCTCAAATCCAGCCAGGACATTGCCTTCCTAAGGGGAAATGGCGCAACCCTTCAGGGCTATCGTTTCGCGACCTACAGCCAGAATAGTCATGAGTTACGCCTCTCGACCAACAATACAGGGGGCATAAAGGCGCAAGCCGGTTTATATTATTTCAGGGAACAGTCCGACCTCACGCAACCGATCATCGGATTTGTGTCTGCGGTGCCGAATACGACGGGATATGTCTTCACCTTCTTTCGGCCCGAAACCGTTGCGGAAACTTATGCTGCATTCGGTCAGGTCACTTACAACATCACACCCGATCTCCACTTGACTGGCGGTATGCGTTATTCACATGACGACAAGGCTCGCGTCGGCGGGCGAACTGCGCGATGCTCGACTTTAAGTTGTAATCTCCCGACCGACACATCCGTCCCCGACGACGCGGCGGTTAGCTTCGGCCGGCTAACTTGGCGCGTCGGGTTTGACTGGGATGTCAATGCGCGCACTCTCGCATACGCCACGGTATCGACGGGATACAAGGCGGGCGGATTTAACGACGGCTGTGAGATTGGGAAGGGGAGGGGCTGTCTACTCCCTGCCACTGCCCTTTACTACAAGCCTGAAGAGGTTACGTCATACGAGCTTGGCCTGAAGTTCCGCACAGCTGATGATACGCTGCGGATGACGTTGGCGGCATTCCATTATGATTACAGCGATCTGCAGCTGTCGCAGATCATGGACGTGAATGGCCTTCCGACTAACGTAACGACCAATGCCGCTACCGCCAAGATTGACGGGGTTGAACTGGAAGGGACGATTTCGCCCAGTGCGAACGACAAGATCAGCTTGTCTGCTTCTTACCTTGACGCCAGGTACGCCGACTTCGTACCCAACACCGTGGCTTTCCCGCAAGTCAATTTCGCCGGTCGACCTCTCGATCGTTCGCCTAACTGGGCTGTGAGCGCGGGTTACACGCATCGGTTCGACCTGGCTAATGGCGGGAATGTCGAAGCGAATGTCAGGAGCCGGCTGACTGACAAGCAATATCTGATCGGTATCGCAACGCTGAACCAGTTTGGCATCCCGAGCTACACCAACACCGATGTGTCGCTGACCTACAATGCACCCGATAAGAGGTGGTACGTGCAAGCCTTTGGACGCAATCTCGAGAACTCGGTTGTTATGGGTGGCCTTTCGGTCGGCACGTTTGCCACCGCCCAGCTGACGGATCCCAGAACTTATGGGGTTCGGGGCGGCTTCAAGTTCTGATAGATTCGAGGCGTCGGATGCGTACAGCGATACGCATCTGTCGTCCGATCCTCAGGGCGGAAAGCACACGGCGCCATTCAGGGATGCATCCTGTCGCATCCCGCCAGAGCTTCGAAATTTCAGGTAGGCGTCGACGTTGAGTTGGGGAGGCAAAAGTGAACAATTCGCAGGTGAAGTTCTCGAACCAGGGGGGGATTCTGCCCAACAATGACCGGTTAGCATGGCAGGAGACCCGGCCACGCGTAACCGGGCGTTTCATGGCTGCCTATACCGCCGCAACCTTTGCGGCATATACTGCAATCCTGACTCCGGTCATCGTCACCATTGCCTTGAAAGTCAGCCGATTGGCTGACGCAGCAGAAAAGGCGAGCTACCTCGCCAGCGTGCTTGCAATTGGTGCGTTTTGCGCATTGCTTGCGGGGCCGATCTGGGGCGTCATTTCCGACCGGACAACCTTCCGCGGCGGACGTCGCAAACTGTGGATGGTCTTGGGGTGCCTGTTTCTTCTCACCGGCTTGACGACGATGGCATTGAGCACAACGCTAATAGGCTTGGGTATCGGCTGGCTAATCTGCCAGATCGGTGCAAATGCCAATCATTCGGCGCTGAATGCCTTACTGCCCGATTTGGTGCCGCCGCATCAGCAGGGGTGGATGTCCGCCCTGATAGGGGTGGCACCGAACCTGGCCTATCTATCCGCCGCATTTATCACTCAGTTCACGCGCGACAACGATCTTGCAATGTTCCTGGTGCCATGGTTGCCGCTCCCGATTGCTCTTGCGTTCCTGTTTACTTCGTTTGAAGACAAGCCGGCCAGCGCTCGCAGGCCCTTTTCGTGGCAGGACCTTCTTCGGACTTACTGGGTTAGCCCCACGAAGTATCCCGATTTCGCCTGGGCCTTCGTTAGCCGGTTCCTGGTATTCCTCTCTGCCTCGTTCTTCATGTCGTTCCAGCTGTACTACCTGACCGACCACCTCGGCGTCGGCGATGTAGAAGTGGTCGGTCTTCTGTTTTACAGCACTCTCATTACTACCGGCCTGGCAATTTTATTCACTCCCCTCAGCGGCTGGCTGTCCGATCGGACCGGACGGCGCAAGCCCTTTGTCATCGGGGCGGGCGCCTTCGTGGGTGCGGGACTGATCGTGGTCAGCATGGCCACGAACTTCACCGAGTTCCTGCTCGCCGCCGTAATCTACGGCGTCGGCCTCGCCTGCTACCTGTCGGTCGACATCGCGTTGTGTACTGCGGTCTTGCCGGATCCCGAAGGCGCGGCGAAGGACATGGCCCTGATCCACGTCGCCAACAGTCTGCCCCAGTCGCTCGCTCCGACCATCGCACCGGTCTTCTTGGCGATCGGCGAGGCAGCTTCGCCTAATTACGCGGCGCTCTTCACCGCAGCTGCATTGTTCGCCTTTATCGGCGCTAGCGCTATCCTGCCGATCCGGGGGACGCGGTAGTCGTGCTGATTAGGCGGCGAACAGTCTGAATTTGATCCGCATGATGGCGCGCAGTGTATGCGTAAAGCCGCGGGAAAACGCTAACAGCAGGTAACATTTCAATGACGCGCAAACACCAAACCGCTGCGAAGCTCCTACGTAATGCCTATCAGGGCGATGCGCTGCCGCCACTTCGCGACTATTTCCATTCGGACGATGTGGCAACCGCCTACGCGATCCAGGACATCAATACCCGCTATTGGGAAGGCGAGGGCCGCCGGATCGTTGGACGCAAAGCCGGGCTGACGGCAAAAGCTGTGCAGGCCCAATTCGGGGTCGATCAGCCTGATTTCGGCGTACTGTTCGACGATATGCGCATTTCCGATGCCGGACAGCTTGACCCGTCCCGCTGCATCCAGCCCAGGGCGGAAGCGGAAATAGCCTTCGTGCTTGGAGCGGACCTGCCATCTCCGGAAACGACCCAGGACGGTATTGGTGAAGCGATCGCATCGGTTCATGCCGCTATCGAAATTGTGGATTCCCGTATCGCGGACTGGCAGATAACCTTTGCTGACACCGTCGCCGACAATGGGTCGTCGGCATTTTTCGTCCTGTCACACGAAGGCAAGTCGCTCGGCGGGCTAGATCTCTACGCGGCCGGCATGGTTATGGAAGTCAACGGCAGGATCGCATCATTGGGGGCAGGCGCAGCAACAATGGACCACCCGTTGAATGCGGTGGCTTGGCTCGCCCGCACCCTGGCTCTGCGCGGTGAACCGCTCCGCGCAGGAGACATCCTTCTGAGCGGCGCTCTAGGGCCGATCGTACCGCTCAATCCAGGGGATAGCGTGTGCGTCCGCATTGGCGGTGTTGGAAAGTGCAGTTTCCATTATGCCTAGCAGACAGACAAGTGGGGTAGTGGACAGCGTGTGGCGGTTTGTGCCTCGGTTATCTGCAGTGGATTCTCAAGAGGTATTGATGGATGTCGGCAGCCGAGTATTAAGCACCGACGTCAGGAGGGAGCAGAAGTGGCCCACAAAATTGGAGTTGGAATTGTCGGCGCGGGCGTGGTTTCACAGTCGATCCATTTGCCAGTTCTGGCGCGGCGTTGTGACGATTTCGCCGTTGCTGCAATCTGGGACGTCGATCCCGTTGCCAGCGCATTGCTGGCAGAGCGTTGCGGGGCCGGTTCAAGTCTCAGTTTCGAAGACCTATTGAATGATCCGCAGGTCGAAGTATTGGCGATCTGCTCGCCGGTCAGATTTCATGCAGATCAGGTCGTTCGGGGGATGCTCGCAGGAAAGCGCGCGATCCTCTGCGAAAAGCCCCTCGCTACGACGGTCGAGGAAGCAAGGCGTATCAGCGAGGTCGCGAAGGCGACCGGTGTTCCGCTCCTAGTTGGTGCCATGCACGTTTTCGATCCGGCTTGGATCGCCCTGCGCGATCAGGTCGATCTCCTCGCTGCTGGTGCGATCTCGATCAGATCTAATATTGTCCTGCCGCCCAACGCTCGGTTCGAACAATGGGCGAGTGAACTGGACGGCCGGGCCACCGGTCCCGGTCCAAGTCTGCAACCAGAAACGATCAGGTCGGCGGTCCTTCAAGTCGCGATCCACGATCTTCCGTTAATCAGGGCTTTCTTGCCGAAGGGCAGGCAGATCAAGGTGATTGCCGCATCGCTGCACGAACCATTCGGCTACTCAATTTCGGTCGCTTGCGGCGAATGCGTGCTGGATCTCTCCGCACACTTCTATAGCGGTTGGCAGCCCCGCTGGGAACTGGAAGTCGCATCGGCAGCGGTGGCGGTGCATATCGAATTTCCCCCGTCGTTCGTTCATGCCGGTTCGAGTGTCGCGACATCGTGGTCCGGCGGACGGGCGACGGTGCTGGGCCCTTTCGAAGCCAACGGCTACGAGGGGGAATGGAATGCGATCCACACCCTGCTGCGCGGCGAAAATGCAGACATACCGCCGGTTGAGGATATTGTCGGTGATTTTCAACTTGCCTTGGATATTGCGGAACAAGCCTTGACAATACTTGTGAGAGAGTACGAACAATGACAGGCTCGATCACCATCGGCTGCGAAGCAGCACTTACTGGTTACCTTAAAGCCCTGGCGGCAACCTTGCCAAAATCCTTCCGGGCGATCGCCGAGGCCCGAATGGATAAGGTCGACGTCTGGCTGATCGATGGGTCGGGGGCTTGGGCGAATGCCGCCATGGGCTGCGCCGGCAGGGGGAGCGGCAAAATTGTTGTCGTGGTTGACCCGGGAATGGATGATCCGGATTCTATCCGGCAACTGACGGCCGTGATCGAGAAGGGCTCGTCGCGTATCGCGATGATTGAAACATTCCCTGGGAATCCGGCCCTGCCTGGTTTCCTAAGGAACCTGGCCGATTCCGTCTCATATATGCATTTCCAGGCATGGACGACTGGAAACCAAGGTAATGCGGTTCTGTCACAGCTGAGGCTCGCGCGCGCCCTCGGCTTGGAAGATATCAGCCTCAGAGACATATGTGCGCTACCGGACAGTTGCCTGCTCTCCTTTCAGGCGCTCCGTTCTGGTTGCCGCTTGTCACTGCGGTTTCTTGTCACGGCAAGTTCCGCGCTGCCTGCCCGGCATGTCATCCGCGGATACGCTGCGGATGCATTGGCGATCCTGACGGTGTACGACCGCAACACTGCCAGGCCGGCCGAGGCCCTACTGACGGATGCCTCGGGCCAGCATTTACTGCCTGCCATTTACGAGACGGCCCACCGGTTCATGCTGCGCAACCTCGGCAACCAGACCGCCAGCCTTACCGAACTAACCGCATTTGCAGACGATGTTGAATTGACCAGGTCTCTGGGCCTGAATTGAACGCCGCCAGCGCGATCCCGTCTTTCCGCCTACCGGGACGGGGCCAGACTAGAGCGATTTCCAACCGGATGGAATCATCCAGTGACTCAGAAATCGCGTAAAAACAAGAATCTAGAGCAGTCGGTCCGATGCAATCGGAACGGATTATGCTCTAGTATTCACCCCCGGTATTCAATCTGTCTATGGAAAGCCAGACACTAAAGCGTTATCCGATCATTCTGAATCATATCCGCACGAGCTGAAATAATTGGCACATTCCTTTGGCTGGAAGATATCGACGAGTTTGCCGATCAGGTCCCACAGGCCGCGGACGGTGCGCTCTTCGGCCTTGCGCAGCATGGCTTTGAGTTTTGAAAAGGCTTTCTCGATCGTGTGTTCATGATGACTCTCCAGTGCAGATTCCTGTTGAGCTGTTTTGGAGGTCGACGAGCCAGATGCGCTGGGATCCGACCTTGGCCAACCGCCCCTTTTTCCGACCGCGCCGGAGCCAACCGTAAACGGTTTGTCGGTGCGCTCCGATTCGATCGGCATATTCCTGAAGAGTCATTTCGCTCTTGTACCGCCTGGGGATATTATTCGACCAGATAGGACGTGTCGTGCCAAGCCCACGCCGCTGGAGCAGGCGATGGATCATGGGAGCATTGAAGCTATCCTTCTTGGGCGGCGTCCAGCCGTCGGCATTGAGTGCATCGGCGATAGTCTGCACGGTGGCTCCCTGGCTTCTGAGTTCGGTGCTCCGGGCAAGCAGCTTGTCGAAGTGCTCCAGTTGCTCGAACCGTCGGACCGGTCGGGTGAACGCATGTTTCGTCACAGTTGTCATCGGTCGTGCAATTCTCCGCAAAAGTGGGCGCTCCCGCAAATTCGGTGCAGGTGTCATGCCATGATACGCGCCCGGAGTAGGTCGAGGCC
>NZ_FOGE01000057.1 GCF_900111125.1 Sphingobium sp. YR768 | reverse complement strand
TTATGACAACCATCGTCCGCATTCACGCCTTGCAGGGAAAACCCCAGGCGAGGCATATGGGCAAATCGGCGCTTCAAATCCTGGGGGGCATGCCCCCAAGGATTTGATCACCCAAATGGCGGCATCAACAACAACCAGGATGAGCTTAACTTAGCCGCCAACCTGTCAAAGAAGGCGAGGCCACCTCATTGTTTGAGTGCCTGCACATTCTGCGAGGATTATGGAGAGGGGGCTGTCGCAGTGAGAAAGACGCTTTATCAGGGTGTCCATTGAGACGATAGGTCGCCATTTTGGCCGCGCTGCTCTCCTCGAAAAGCTCTCCTGTACAGTCCAAGTGTCAGATTGAGCGCTACTGACAACAATTCAGGATCGTAACGATGCCCCTCATCGCGAAGGAATGCGTGTTGCGCATTGAATTCGTGCCATTCATAGGATGCGCCGACCGCCTCCAGCCGCTCCTGAATGACAATTCGGCCGGAATAGGGAATGTGGGGATCCTGGCGGCCCCAGACAAACATCGTCTCAGCTTTAAGGTCCTGCATTCGCGCCAGACTGTCGTCGCAACTGCCATGCCCCAGGCTACCGGAATGGATATCAGTCGCGTAAAAGCAGGCCGCAGCCGAGACACGAGGATCCAGCGCTGCGCGATACGCGAGATGTCCCCCGAGACACACACCAAAGGTGACGATCCTACCATCGCAGGCGGGATGTTGCAGGAGAGCCCCGATAGCTGCCTCAGCATCTGCGTCATAGCTCGCCAGCGGCTTTGCGTATTTAAGGCAGTTGCCGCGCTCTGTCCCGTCCGAATCATAGTTCAGAACCGCCCCCACGGGCTCGAATTCATGGAATACCTCCGGTACGGCAACGACATAGCCATTGCCAGCCAGCATGGCCGCCAATCTGCCGATAGGCCCCGTCACCTGATAGATCTCCGAGAAGAGCAGAACGCCCGGAAACCGCCCTTCGGTCGCGGGGCGAAACAGGTGCATCTGCATCAACCCACCGCCGGGGGTGACGACTTGCATTTTCTCATCACTGCGCAGGATCATGTCATACCCCCTTCATCGGACTGTAGAGCGCCGTATAACCGCAAAATGTCGACGTCGACAATTTTGAATTGACGACGTCGACAGGTTGGTTCAGAACGCAACCTATAGCCGATATCGACGGCATAGGAGAACCTGCGGAGATGGGCGATGGTGGAGCTTCGGCTTTCCTCGCATCCGCTCTCGCCGGGCGCAAGGGAGAGGATCAGATGCTGTCATGTTGCACTCACGCAGACCTAAAAGCCGACTCTGATGAGGGTCTCCCTCTCCGCAATTCGGTGGCGGTCCGTTGTCGTCGAGATGTGGCCTCGATGAGCTCCCCAGTTCTCGACCACTGATTGTTTGCGACCCATCTCGCAGGAGGTGGCTTTGTCGCGACGCAACCAGCGCCCAGCTTTCCCCTACCACGAGTTGATAGCATCCACCCATGTCCAACAACGCAACCTACGCGGCAGTCGAGGCCGGAGGCACCAAGTTCATCTGCGCGCTTTCCGGAGCGGATGGCAGCATCCTCGAACAGATTACTTTCCCGACGCGAACGCCGGCGGAGACATTTGGCGACATGAAACGCTTCTTCGTCGGCGCTGTCGACAAGCACGGCGCGCCGATTGGAGCAGGGCTCGCTTCGTTTGGCCCGATCGAACTCGACCCGGCCGCCCCCTCCTTCGGCCAGATCGGCGCAACGCCTAAAGCCGGCTGGACCGGGGCAGATATTCTCGGAACCCTGGCAGAGATAGCCGGGACGCCCGTTCTGCTCGACACCGACGTCAATGCGGCCGCGTTGGGCGAGTCCCGTTGCGGCGCCGGCCAGGATGTCGACGACTTCGCCTATGTTACCGTGGGAACGGGCATTGGCGTGGGGATCATGCAGGGTGGCCGAGTGCGTCAGGTATTCCCGCATACCGAGATGGGCCATATGCGCGTGCCGCGCGCGCAGGGCGACAGTTTCGAAGGCGGGTGTCCTTTCCATGGTGATTGCCTGGAAGGGCTCGCTTGTGGCCCGGCCATGGCGGCTCGATGGGGCCTGCCCGCCGAATCCCTTGACGAAGATCACCGCGGCTGGAAATTTGCCAGCCACTATATCGCCGCACTGTGCGTCAATCTCACCTATAGCCTGCGCGTCCAGCGCATCCTTCTGGGTGGCGGCGTGATGAGCCCCAACTTCCTGATCGATCGGGTGCGAGCTGATTACACGCGGATGATGGCTGGCTACGCGCTTGGCTCACACGCAGCAGACGCGCAATCCTTCATCGCACGGCCTTTGCTGACAGACCCCTCTCCCGCGCTTGTCGGGGCGATAGAAATGGCCCGCCGGGCTGCTGATGCAGGCTCAGCCTGATGCGCCGCTCGCCCATCATGTTCAGCGCCATGGTGCTGCTCACGGCGTCATGCGGTGAAAAGCCCGTGGACACGAGGGCGAACCTGCATCTTTGGCAGCACCAGACGGGCCCTGAGGAACACGAGGCCAATAAGCAGTTGATCGCGCGGTTCAACGCCGGACATCCCGACTTAAAGATACATGCGCAGACAATTCCGCAGGGCTCATACCCGCAGTCGGTCATGGCCGCGGCCATGGCGGGACGCCTCCCTTGTGTGTTGACGGTCGACAGTCCGATGGTGCCGGCATTTGTATGGGCCGGTCACATACGACCGCTTGACGACCTCATTGATCGTAATGCCTTCGCGGAAATCGCGCCCGCGGGTCTGGGCCGATATAATGGGCATATCTACGCGGTCGGCCAATTTGACGCCGCACTCGCAATCTTCACCCGCCGATCGACGCTCGCCCAGGTTGGCGCTCGTATACCCACCGTCCAGCATCCATGGACTCGTGAAGAGTTCGACGGGCTCCTTGGAAAACTGAAGGCGACCGGCCGATGGCAGGTGCCATTGGATCTGGGTACGCGCGAGCCCAACCCCAACTGGTGGACATATGCCTATAGCCCGCTGCTTCAGAGTTTCGGCGGCGACCTCATTGATCGCGGTGCGAACCAGACAGCGCAAGGCGTGCTCAACGGCCCTGCCGCGCAGCAATGGGCCGTCTGGTTTCGATCGCTGTTCGTCAATGGATTTGCGAGGCGACAGGAGCCGGATGACCAGAGCTTGCTGCACGGACGCGTCGCAATGGCCTATACCGGGAACTGGCGTGCGCCCGACCTCGAAAAGGCGTTCGGCAAGGATCTCCTGATCCTGCCTCCCCCTGACCTTGGCCATGGCGTCGTGATCGGCGGCGGCAGTTGGCAATGGGCGATCAGTTCCACCTGCAAGAGCCCAAAAGAGGCAGCGAATTTCATACAGCATGTGATCCGCACCGACGAGATCGCCGACATGGCCTCGGCGGCCGGCATGATCCCGTCGACGGAGGCCGCAGCCGAGCGCACGAGCCGTTTCCGACGCGGCGGCGATTGGCGTGTCTTCTTCGACCTGTCCCGTGCTTACGCGCAGCAGCGCCCATCAACCCCAGCGTTTACGACCATCTCCAACGCCTGGTATCGCGCCGCACGGGATATCATGGACGGCACAAATCCCCGCGATTCCCTGGACGATGCCGTAGATGAAATCGACCAGTCGATCCAGGATAACGGTGGTTTCGCTACGGTAGCGAAAGGAAAATCCCGATGAGACCGCAGTGGGCAAACAGAGGCGCGCTGGCGTTTCTGTTCGGAACGCCAGCCATGCTCGGCCTCATTGGCTTCCTGGTCGTTCCGTTCCTGATGGCCATCGGCCTGACGCTGACCAATCAGAAGCTGCTTTCGCCGCAGGACACCCGCATCGTCGGATTATCCAATTACGAGCGCCTGTTGGGGCTCACGATGATCCGGCAGGACTCCGTGCTCGGTGTGAACGGCGATACTGGTTTTGAGCGGGTTCGCGACGTAACCCGACGCACTCCCCGCCTCCATGGTTACAAACCCCTTGGCCAGGCTGAGTTCGGATCGACGCGGTTGGTGTTGCTGGCGCGAGACCCGATTTTCATCCAGTCGTTGCTCAACACGATCCTGTTCGCAGTGATGGTGGTGCCCTTGCAATGCAGCCTGGCTTTGGCGCTTGCACTGTTGGTCAACGCAGGCCTGCCGGGGCAACGCCTTTTCCGCACGGTCTATTTTTCACCGGTCGTTATGTCGATGGTCGTGGTGGCGGTGATTTGGGCGTTCCTGTTCAACCGGGACCTGGGGCTCATCAACCAGTTCCTGAGCTGGGCGACCTTTGGGAAATTCCAACCGGTCGACTGGCTCGGCAACCCCGCAACCGCAATGCCGGCCATCGTGATCATGTCGGCATGGCAAGGCGCCGGCTTGCAGATGCTCATCTTCCTTGCGGGCCTGCAAGCCATTCCAAAGGAGCTTTACGATGCCGCCCGGATCGATGGCGCCACAGCCTTCCAGCGCTTTCTCCACGTCACGCTGCCGGGCCTTTCCCGAACGATCGCCTTCGTCATCATCATCACCACGATCGCCGCTTTCGGCTTGTTCACCCAGGTGGATGTGATGACGCAGGGAGGCCCAGCCAACGCCACGAGCACGGTCATGTTCTATGCCATCGAACGAGGCGTACGCGGTCAGGATATCGCCTACGGCTCGACCATCACGGTCGTTTACTTTGTCCTGATCGCCACGCTTGCCCTCCTCCAGCAGCGCTTCTTCGCGCGTCGGGCAGGCTCGTGATGAAGCCGCCGCTCAACAGCAAAACAGCGGCACAGCGGATCGCCACCTATGCGATCGTGCTGCTCTTCGTGGTGATCTTCGTGTCGCCGTTCCTGTTCATGCTCATGGCCTCGTTCAAGCCCAATCAGCAGATCTTCAGCGACCTGAGTTCGATACGCGCCTTTCTGCCGGTCGGCTCGATATCTCTGCAGAACTATCGGGACGTAATCGGCTCGTCAGGGATCGGGCGCTTTGCCCTCAACTCTGCCTTCATCACGATCGTGACGGTCTGTGCCGGCCTCTTCGTAAACAGTCTGGCAGCCTTCGCGCTGGCGCGTCTTGAGTGGCGCGGCAAGGGCATGGTTCTCGGCCTGATCGTCGTTCTGCTGATCATCCCCCTGGAAGCGATCGCGGTGCCGATGATGCTTATGGTGGCCTATCTGCCCACTCTGGGCTTCGAGGGGGGGCTGTCGATACAATGGTCCTGGCTTGACACGCGGCTCGTCCAGATCGTCCCGTTCGTCGCCAACGCCTTCTCGATTTTCTTCTTCTACCAGGCGTTTAGCGACATCCCGCGGGATTTCGATGAAGCGGCCTATGTGGATGGCGCCACGCCCTTCCAGGTATACCGACACGTGATCGTGCCGCTCTCCGGAACCACCTTCGCCACAGTCGCCATCATCCAGGGTCTGGCTGCATGGAACCAGTATCTATGGCCGGTGATCGTGGTGCCCAGCGAGGGCGCCCGTCCACTGATGGTCGGCCTGCAACAATTCTTCAGGTTCCAGACCGAGTGGGGCGAGGTCATGGCCTATGCCACCCTCGCGACCCTTCCAGTCTTCCTCGCATTCATCTTCTTCCAGCGGTGGTTCGTCCAGAGCGTGATGGGCAGCGGAGTAAAAGGATAAGTCATGCCGTCACAGGTTGAACTATGCGACGTCCAAAAAGGCTTTGGCGAAAGGCAAATCATCAAGGGTGTGAACCTGCTCATTCAACCGAGCGAGTTCATCGTGCTCGTTGGTCCTTCGGGATGCGGCAAGTCGACCCTGCTGCGCATGATTGCCGGGCTCGAGTCCGTCGATACAGGAGAAATCCGCTTCGACGGCGCCCCGGTCAATGACCGAAGGCCGGCCGAGCGCAATGTGGGAATGGTGTTTCAATCCTACGCGCTCTACCCCCATATGACGGTCGAGGAGAATGTCGCGTTCGCGCTCAAGATTGCGCGGGTCGACGCAGCTGAGCGCCGCCAACGCGTAGATGAAGTGCTCGACGTGCTTCAACTCTCGGCGCTGCGAAACTCGCGTCCTAGCCAGCTCTCGGGCGGGCAACGCCAGCGGGTGGCCATCGGCCGTTCGATCGTCCGCAAGCCCGCCGTTTTCCTGTTCGATGAGCCCTTGTCCAACCTGGACACCGCACTGCGGGTTCAGATGCGGCTTGAAATCAGCCGGCTACACCACAGGCTTCGCAATACCGTGGTCTATGTGACGCATGATCAGGTCGAGGCCATGACGCTGGCAGACCGGATTGTCGTGCTGGAAGCCGGGACGGTGCAACAGATCGGCCCGCCGCTCGAGCTTTATGAGCGGCCGGCGAACAAGTTTGTCGCGGGATTCCTCGGCACACCGCAGATGGGGTTCCTTGCGGCAGAAGCCGTCGGACATGGCGCGGATGGTCTCTCGGTTCGGATATGCGCATCAGGAGTGACGCTACCGTTCCGTGGGCAAGGATCGCGGCAAGGCAATGTTACGATCGGCATTCGTCCCGAGGACTGTACCTTGTGTGCGCCCGAACAGGGCCATCTGGCCGGCGAGGTTCTGCAGGTTGAACGGTTGGGCAGCGACACCTTCGCATTCGTTGAGGGCGGCGGCGAGGCGCCGGTGGCAGTACGCGTGGGGGCGGATCGCGACGTGCCGGCCGGCAGCCGTGTCGGTGTGACGTTCGACCCCGCACGCTGCCATCTATTCGATGACAGCGGCGTCACTTTGCCTCCGCACACCGCCTAGGCCGCGTCGAGCGAACCCGACGAACATATTCAAGTCCGGCTCGGCCGGTCCAACAGCACTGGAATTCAGCATGACCGCAATCGACCCGGCACCGATGGATTACCGACCGGATTTTCATTTCACGCCGCAGAAGAACTGGATGAACGACCCGAATGGCCTGGTCTATTTCGAGGGGGAGTATCATCTTTTCTTTCAGTATAATCCCCACGGCAAGGACTGGGGCCATATGAGCTGGGGCCATGCCGTCAGCACGGACCTGGTGTATTGGCAGGAACTGCCGATCGCCATGCCCGAGCGAGAGTTCATGATATTCTCAGGCTCGGTGGTCGTGGATTGGTCCAACAGCAGCGGACTGGGCGATGGAAGCGCGCCGCCGCTGGTCGCCCTTTACACTGCGTATTGGCAAACCTCCGAGCGCCAGTCGCAACACCTGGCCTATAGTCATGACCGCGGCCGCACATGGATCGAATATCCCGGCAATCCGGTCCTCTGCCTTGAGATGGAGCATTTCCGCGATCCCAAGGTCTTCTGGCATGCCCCGAGCGACGCGTGGGTCCTGGTGGTCGCACTGTCCCGCGAGCACAAGGTTCAGGTCTACCGTTCAACGGATCTGATAGTGTGGGACCTCGCCTCGGAATTCGGGCCCGCAGGCTCGACAAGCGGCCAATGGGAGTGCCCGGACCTGATCGAGGTTCCGATCGAAGGAACGTCGGAGACGGCCTGGGCGCTCAAAGTGGATGTGGACAAGGATCTGGTGTGTGGAGGCTCGGGCGCGCAAGTCTTCGCCGGCGCCTTCGACGGTTACAATTTCACGCCCTTCCCCGGCCAGGAGGCGCAGATTGTCGATCTGGGACCCGACTTCTATGCCGCGCAGAGCTGGTCTGATCTGCCGGAAGGCACGTCTCATCCAATCTGGATCGGATGGATGAGCAATCATCTGACCGGCAAGGATTACCCCACACATCCCTGGCGCGGCGCGATGACCCTCCCTCGCGAACTGTACTTCAAGATGGAGCAGCAACTTGTGCTGGCCCAGCGCCCCGCTTGCCTGGCCCGACGCAGCCTGCCGGAACATGCGATCATCGGCACGCTGGCCGGTGGCCAGCGGCTTCTGCTTGATCGAGATGACGCGCCGTTCCTGGGGCAAATTGTCTTCACCGTGGGCGCCCGCACGCATGGAACATTGTCGCTCGCGGTCGCCGGAGATGACGACAGCGGTATCCAGATCGCGCTGGATTTTGATGCCCGTGAGATCCGGCTGCGGCGCGGGCGCCATCCTGCGCTCCCCGCCGATGCGTTTGCCGCGGCGTCAGCCAGTGCGATGCCACCGGGCGATGAATTCAGCCTCAGGATCATCATCGACCGGTCCTCGCTGGAGGTCTTTGTGAACGACGGCGCGCGCGTTCTGACGGCCTGCTATTTCCCGATGGGGAAGGCGCGCACCGAATTGACGACCGATGATGGAGCGCTGATTGTGTTCATGTCACCGGTTGACGATGGTGCCTATGCCGAGCCTATTCTGACAGAAAATCCGGTGTGAGGCAGGTGGCCGGCAAATTGCTTCTGTTCGGCGCGACCGGGGACCTGGCGCAGCGTATGCTGTTGCCGTCACTATACGGCCTCCATGCGGACGGGCTGCTCCCGGAAAAGCTGACCATTACCGCCACGTCACACCTGGATATGGATGAAGAAGGGTACAGACGCTTCGCGGCCGCAGCACTTAGCTCCTTCGTTGCGCCCGGGCGAAAATGCGCGCTTGCCGTCAGCGGATTTCTTGACCGCCTCCACTATTCTACGCTCGATGCGACCGATCCGGACGGGTTTGGGCAGCTATCGGAGAAGGTGGGTTCGACAGACGAGGGATTGGCGATCTTTCTTTCGACAGCGCCCTGGCTGTTCGGCCCGACGATCAAGGGATTGAAGACCGCGGGGCTTGCAGGAGATGGCGTCCGGATCGGGCTGGAGAAACCCCTGGGCAACGATCTGGCGTCCAGCCGTGAGATCAATGACATCATACTCGACGCCTTCCCGGAGGACCGCACCTTTCGCGTCGATCACTATCTCGGCAAGGAGACAGTGCAGAACATCCTCGCACTCCGGTTCGGCAACTCGTTGTTCGAACCGGTCTGGAATGCGCAGGGCATTGATCACGTCCAGATAACCGTGTCCGAAACCGTGGGGCTGGAAGGTCGCGCGGGCTATTATGACAAAGTCGGATCGCTGCGAGACATGGTGCAGAACCATATGCTGCAGCTTCTCGCCTTGATCGCCATGGAGCCGCCAGCCCGCTTCAACGGCGCGGCGATCCGGGACGAAAAAGTGAAGGTTCTTCGATCGCTCAGACAGATCTGCGCCAGAGACGTGGCGACGCATACCGTCACGGGACAGTATCAACCTGGGGCCATCGACGGCGAGATCGTCGCCGGATATGCGCAGGAACTTGATTGCCCGTCGGATACCGAGACTTTCGTTGCTATAAAGGCGCATGTCGACAACTGGCGATGGCGAGGTGTCCCCTTTTACCTGCGCACGGGGAAGCGCCTGCCTGAGAGGCGATCCGAAATCGTCGTGAGGCTCAAACCGGTGTCTCACTCGATCTTTGAGGAACGCGGCGCCTCGCTTTGTCCCAATACCCTCGTGATCCGTCTTCAACCGCAAGAATATGTCCGGTTCCTTGTAATGGCAAAGCAGCCGGGGCTCGACCGTGAGGGGGTGCGGCTCCAGGAGGTGCCCCTCAACCTCAGTCTCGATGATCAGTTCGCGCAGTCTCCCCGCCGCATTGCCTATGAGCGGCTCCTGCTCGATCTCATCGATGGCGATCCGACCCTGTTCGTGCGCCGAGACGAAATCGAAGCACAATGGGAGTGGGTGGATGCGATCCGCGAGGGCTGGAAGGCCCATGACGTCCGACCAAAACCCTATGCCGCCGGCGCCTGGGGGCCTTCTGCCGCCATCGCCCTGACAGAACGCGACGGCATCACGTGGCACGAGTGACGCTCTCGCTGCGTGATGGGCCAACCACATTGACCAGCTGACAGCAGCCTAACCCTTAAGCGAGATTGCGATGGCGAACATCCACTCCGAGATCACCGCGGTCACAGATCGCATCATCGAAAATTCGAAGGTTCGGCGCCGGGAGTATCTTGCGCTGATCGAGGCGGAAAGAGAGGCAGGAAGCGACCGGTCGCAGCTCGGGTGCACGAATCTGGCCCATGCCTATGCCGGCACGGACGATCAGCGCGAAGAGCTCAAGGCAGGCAATCGCATGAATATCGGCATCGTCAGCGCCTATAATGACATGCTTTCCGCGCACGCCGTCTATTATCGCTACCCGGAAATGATCAAGCTGTGGGCGCGCGAGGCCGGTGCCACGGCGCAGGTACGCCGGCGGCGTGCCAGCAATGTGTGATGGCGTCACGCAAGGCTATCAGGGCATGGAGCTATCGCTGTTCAGCCGCGACACGATCGCGCTGTCCACGGCGGTCGCTTTGTCTCATCGCACCTTCGAAGGCGCTGCGCTGCTCGGCATCTGCGACAAGATCGTGCCCGGCCTGCTGATGGACGCGCTGCGCTTCGGCCATCTGCCGATGCTGATGATCCCGGGCGGTGCGATGCGCACCGGCATCGCCAACAAGGACAAGGCGCGCGTCCGCTAGCTTTATGCCGAGAACAAGGCAACGCGTGACGAATTGCTGGATTCCGAAATCGCGGCCTATCATTCGAAAGGCACCTGCACCTTCTACGGCACGGCCAACTCGAACCAGATGATGATGGAAGCGATGGGCCTGCACGTGCCTGGCGCGTCCTTTCCCAATCCCAATACCAAGCTGCGTCAGGAACTGACCCGCACAGCGGTTCTTCGTCTTGCCGCGATCGGGTGGAACGGGGACGACTATCGTCCCATCGGACATGTCGTCGATGAAAAGGCCATCGTGCTTCTAGAGTCGGATGACATCAGATTGATCCGTATCCGGAATTGATGAGATATTTGCGGCATTCTGCGGGACTGAAAGCATCGAGCAGCGATCC
>NZ_FOGE01000060.1 GCF_900111125.1 Sphingobium sp. YR768 | reverse complement strand
TGCTGGCCGGTGATTGCGAGAAAGACTTTTGGACGAACCGGCAGCTTTGGCCGCTGATCGTCGCGGAGGTCGCCCTCAAAGGAGAACATCATGAGCGATAACGATCAGGCGCTTTTGCGTAGCGCGCTGGAGCGCCTTAAATTCCATGCTGATTTTCAGCGAGGATACGGGGCAGATGATTTTTCGATGCGGCGTTCAGATGCTGATATTATCCTCGTCGCATGGAACCGCCGCGTCACCCTCGCAGCGCCCGCCGCAGATGAGCCGGTGGCGCACTGGCGATCGCTCAAGCGCGGGCCTTACGTCGTGTATGATAAGGACGACGAAACATACCTTGCAGTCGGCGGCGCATGGCACCTCGACCTAGATGACGGCGATAGCTTTGCCGTCTTTGAGGATGCTCAACGGGCGGCTGACGATGCTGGCCTCGGAAAGGTCGAAAGCTACTGGGTGCATCAGTGCCCTGACCTGATCCACGATGCCTATCAGCAATTCGCCCACTCTCCCGCCGCTGAGCCGGTTGGGCTGCGGGAGGCGCAGAGGGAGGCGGTGCGCACAATCATAGCCGAGACAGCCGCCGATCTATCGACCGAAAACCCGGCTTGGACGGCGGGTTGCCTTGCCGACGCCCTGATCTCAAAGGGTGTTGGCCTGATCAATCGCGAATACATCTGCAAATGCGGCCAGCGCGTCGAGCCGCATCGTTGTCACCAAGCTGGAGATCCTGCGTTTTGATCCTGCCCATCCTCCTAGCCGCCAGCGCCTTTGACCGCTCCTACCCCCGGCGGGATCTAGCGCCCGCTTGAGATCGCCAGCTCGCTTCGTGCGCGGCGATAGCTTCCTGCACCTTTATCCACGACGCCTTGGTGACGATCCTGGGGTGATGTGGGCTTTCTCCCAGATATGTGCGGTTGGTCAGCACCGCCTTTATCAGTCTGCCGTCGAAGCGCGCACCGCGGCGGTTCCGGTGACCCTGACGGTTCACTTCCGCTGCAACGTCCGCAAACACGCCGAGGCGCGCAAAACGTCTGAAGATGAAACGCACGACTTCAGCCCGTTCGTCATGAATGGCCAGCCGCTTGTTCTCCAGACGATATCCATAGGGAGGCGGACCGCTCGTCCAGATACCGCGGGCTTTGGCGCCCGCAACCCAATCACGGGTCCTCTCTCCGATCATTTCTCGTTCGAATTGCGCGAACGTTAAAAGGATGTTGAGCGTCAAACGGCCCATGCTTGTCGTGGTGCTGAACTGCTGGGTAGTCGAATAGAAGCTGACGCCAGCGCGGTCGAACGCATCGATGATGTTAGCGAAATCGCGCAGCGATCGAGATAAGCGGTCGATCTTGTAGACGACGATAGCATCCACCGCGCCGGTGCGCACATCTGCCATCAGCCGCTCTAAGGCGGGGCGCTTCATATTGCCGCCGCCAAAGCCTTCGTCGTCATAGCGGTCTGACAGCAAAGACCAGCCCTCTGCGGCCTGGCTTTCGATATATTTGGCGCAAAGATCACGCTGATTATCAACCGATTTCAGCTGGCTATCCCGAGCATCATCCGTCGATTTGCGAGTGTAAATGGCGCAGCGCATCAGGCGCTACTTTTCTTTCTTCCTGCGCTCTATTTCTCTTTCGACGGCCTCACGAATGAACTGGGGGCGGCGATATGCGCCAACCAGTCCATCGATCTCCTCGATCACCTCGGGGGGCAATCGTACGTTCAAAATTTTCATATTGAGTGGCGGGCGACCCATGCGGGCTGGCTTAGCGGTGCGGCTGTCCTTGTTCAACAAAACAATACTCTTTTCTTGTTGACGGCATAAACGATGCTGTTTATATAAACGGTATTGAATATGGAGGCAAGTACAATGACACTCACGAAAATCGATAGCTCACGGTTCAAGGAAATCTGCCGGGCGCACCGTGAGACGTTTGATCCAGAATATTGGATGTCGTTCCGCCAAAGCCTGAAAATTGATCTGGACGAAACGCCGTCGTGGAAGCTCACCAGAGAGTGGGAAGTGAGCCAGTATGACAAGCCGAAGCCCCTGCCTACGGAAGCGGACCATTACACCGCCTACTGGAACGCCGCCCAACGTGCCTATCTGCAAGGCGCCTCGGAAGGTCAGTGCCACATGCTGGCTCGACTGTCGGCCGAGCATGGCGAGTTTTCTGTTTTCGATGGGATTCTGACCGAGCAGGAGGCTTCGCGCTTGATTGCCGCTTATCGTAACGAGCGATAATTACCAGTTCCCGCCTCCATAGGACAAATCCGCGCCATCGCCGCAATAGCGATCTGGGCGGTAACCCGCGCGCTATCACAGGTGGCGAGGTTGTGCGTGCAGCCGGTCAGGGCGAGGAGCATCCCGACCTTGCCCGCGCTGCGTGCGAGTTTGCCGAGGCCCATTAGCGGCGCACCAGATGATTGGCCGCGATGCAGGCGCAGCAGCCCAGCGCAGCTACGGTCAGCCAGAACAGGCCCATTACGATTTCTGCGGTCATCGGAAAAACTCTTTCGCGTAATCATCCGCTGACAGCTTACCGGTCAAATCGCGCTGGATAATTTCTTTCACCAGCGCACAAAACATGGTCGGTCCGAGAAAAGGGTGATCCTCCGTCATCTTGAATCCGCAGCTATATGTGCCGTCTCCATAAATCCCGATCGTGATATGGCCGACCAGCGGAGATTCATCTGTGGACATTTCCGCAATGATGCGGCCCGACCGAGCTGCCATGGAAAGGTGGCTGCCTTCATCATAATTTGTGTCTATGATTTTCACGACTTTTCCTCCACCGGCACAGGCTTTTCGGGCGGCTGATCGATGGTGATCTGCCGGGCAGATGGAATCCTCAGGATGCCGATCAGGCCGCCGGTGATCGTCCCAAGTCCGAACGCCTCGATCTTGCCGATGATGTCTGGTCGAATGGCGGAAACGATTAGCGCCATCGCGAAGATCAGCACCAGCGCGGCGATGGTTGCCAGATAGGCGATGAGGTCGTGGCGATCGGTCATGCTGCGATCCTCGACAGCCATCCGAATAGAAACGCCTCATTGGCGCTGCGCCCCTCACACAGGGAAAGATAGCGCTCGCCCTGGAGCGCGTTCAGCAGCGCCAGCAAGCGACGCTCACCCTCCGCGCCACGCTTCTTGATGAAGGCTGTCAGTGCATCGCGCGTCTTCTGACCGGCCGACCCATCGACCAGCAGGTCAGCGAAGTCCTTGCCCTGGTTGTTCAGCCCGTTGAGGGCGCGTTGGAGAAACTGCGCCGCGACCTTCGGCCCCATGTTGACGCCGGTGTCCACCAGCTCAGCGCCGATCGATGGCGCAATCACCGCGATCTTGTCGAAGCCGGGCGCCTCGACATACTGCTTCACATAGATCCCGCGCGCGAAATCGCGGGTCATTGCTTTCATCGGCCCGGTATAGCCATTGGCGCGTGCGGTCGCGATCGTGATGCCGAAGTTGGTTTCCGACCCTAAATCATTTTTATGATTCACATAGCCGCCCTCGTTGGCCAGCACGTCTTCGATGATTGCGTTGATGGTAGCCATCATTCACCTCCCAGCTGGCGCTTGCCCGGCTTCCGCTTGAACCCGCGCAAGGACTGGCCGATCGTTTCAACGGTCGGCAAAGACAGCGCCATTTCCGTTCCTCCGACGATTGTCGCGCAGGCATTGGAAAGCTCGTGCGCGGCGAGCCTGACGGCGCGGATCGCGTCGATGCTCTCCCGGTGGTTCATTTGCCGATCCTCTGTTCGAGGTGTTGGATGGTGACGGTGAGGGCTGACAATGCGGCGGCCAGCGCCTTATCGCTCTCCGTCCGTTCGCGCTCGACCTGTTGCCGGGCGTCGGTGATGCGCGTTTCTCGCCAGACGAGGTAGCCGATCATCAGGCCAAGCGGGCCGAACTGCCCCAGCAAGGTCCATGTTTCCATATTCATGAGATTGCGCGCATCCTTGAATACCCGAAGAGCCGCACAAGGGCGGGTGTGGGGATATTGATTTCGGAAGCGGGCCTGCGCCGCGTGCGCTACGCCTCTATGGGTGCGCTGGACTGATGCCGCACATTGGCGGAATGGCGGGATTTTGGCAAGGATTATGAAAGCTGTGGATTGTCGCTTTTAATTGACAAGCTGTAGAGTGTCGTTTAAAAGCGACGCATGACCTACATTGTTCAACAGACCGAAGAGTTTGACGAATGGCTGTCTGGCCTTCGTGATGGCAAAGGTCAGAAGGTGATCGCGAAGCGCATCGTGCGCGCGCAGGGCGGCAATCTCGGTACGACGCGTTCGCTTGGCGATGAAGTGTCGGAAATGAAGATCGATTTCGGACCCGGCTATCGCCTTTATTACACCGTGCGCGGCAAGGTTGTCGTGATCTTGCTGTGCGGAGGCGACAAAGGATCGCAGGATCGGGACATTGAGCGCGCCAAGGAATTGGCGAAAATCGTTGAAATTCAAGATGGAGGTGATGACGATGAAGACGAAGGAGTTTGATGCGTCAAAGTTTTTCACCGACGCGGATGATCAAATTGAACTGCTTGAAGATGCACTTTCTACCGGAGAAGCTGGATATATCGCAGCCGCAATTGGAACCATTGCTAAGGCGAAAGGCATGTCCAAAGTGGCATCTGACGCAGGGTTAAATCGGCAGGCGCTTTATGCGGCGCTCAAGGATGACGGCAATCCCACCCTGGAAACGCTGCTTAAAGTGCTGCGAGCCGTTGGCATTGAACTGCATGCCACGAAGATCCCTGAGCCTGCATAACTATTGACCGATAGCGGCCCACCGAATCTTAACCACGAATGCCTATCCCCATGGGCGGACACATGGGGTAGGGCGGTTGGGATGGACTATCGGGCTTTCTTGGTGGCGTTGGGGTGCGTGGCTCTGTTTGGGTGCTCAAATACTGCGCCTTCGTATTCGCAGACGGATCGCATCAACGGCTTGGTGGAATCGGAAACCCGCCTTCAACTGCGGGTGGATGGCCTTGAAAATAAGATAGCCAAGATGGAGCGTGAGCAGCTTCAAGATCGCCAGTTTTCGGTCGATACTTTCAATGCGCTTGGATCTCTGAGGAAAACATTCAACAAAAACGTCGGCATTGAAAATGAGGAAGCGGTGAGAGACATGACCCGCCGTGGCGCATGCGGCGCGGAATGGACGCAGGCCACTGATGGGCAGTGGTTTCAGACCAACAAGATTTGCACTGTTAGCGACCTGAAGAAATAGCCGTGAAGAACTGGCACTTTGCTCTCGGCCTGCTACTGATATTTTTTGCATTATCGGGCCGAACCCGGAAGGTCGCGGCGGCTTCCTTCGTTCTGCTTGTTTTGTTTGTCGTTCGCGGCTGAAGAGAGGACGCCACCGGCATTATCATTCGCCACCTTCGCGATATACTGCTGCAAACCAAGCCCCTCCTGTGCCAGTGCCGGGTCGCGCGCGATCAGGTTTGACAATGCCTGGAGGCGCGCTGACTGCGCCGTGGGGGTCCGCGCCTTAGCCGCGCTTGCCAACCGTTCTACAAATTTCGGAGACGCCAGCATTCGTCCGGTCACATATTGCCCGATCGCCGGGGCGAAGGCTGCCAGCGCCGCGAGAGGCTGACCGGTCGCCAGCGCGCCGACGCCCGCAACCGTGCTGACCGTCGTCCCGTGCGAGGCCAGTGCACCGGCCGTGTTCGAGGTGTTGGCGAAGCGCTGCGCCTCCTTGGTGCCGCTGGCCACCGTAAACAGGTCATTGAGCGCGGCGCGCTGCTCGCTGGTGAACAGGGCGGATTTCGCCTTCGGGTCCATCTTGTTCCAGTGTGTCGCGAAATCGCTGAGTGAGAACTGGTTTTGCTGCGACAGGCGACCGGGACCAGGCTTGCCCAACTCACTGATGAACGTCGCGCCGATCGTCTCCGCCTCGTCCTTCGGGATAGAGCGCATCAGGCGCCCGACGCGAGACGATTCACCGCGCGTGCCGGCCCAATTCTGGATGGCGTTGAAAGCTGCCTGACCATCGGCACCACCTTCCTTGCCGAGGATCGGGGCGACGACATTGGCGATGCGATCCTGCCGCCCGCGCCAGTAGCCGTTGGCGCGCTCGAACTGGCGCAGAGCTTCCGGCCCGGCGCGCTCTGCCGTAGCGCGCATATCCTCGCTCAGCGCGGCGTAGAATGCGCGGTTGGCCGCGATCTCATTCCCCTCTGACCCGAACGACGGCTTGCCGATGATTTCGCCAATGGTCGAGCGCAGGCGCTTCATATCCGCCCAGGACAAGCCCCCACCAGTCGGCGGCTGGTTGGCTTCCACATAGGCCTGATCCTGCAACTCCCGCGCGCTGGCGAGACGGTCGCGCGCCTGATTGACGCGCGCCTGCGCCGCCGCGATTTCCGCCTGCCGTGGGTTGCCGGGAAGGATGGACGACGGCTGCAATTCCGACAGAGTGTTTTCCGCGTCCATCAAGTCGCGATGCGCGCCGCGGACTTTCTCCGTTTCCATCGTCAAGCGGACCTGTCCAGCCTGCCGCGTGTCGTTCGGCGTCAGCGCCTCCAGAGTGGCGCGCAGGCGAGGGTGGCCGGTCCAGATGCGCGAAAGTTCGGGGTTGCTCTCCATCCCCTGCGTGATCTCGCCCAACGCGCGGGTAGAAGCGCTGGTGACGGCCGGCATCCGATCGGGAACCGAGATTGCATCATAGAGCCGCCCGGCACGCTTTTCACTGTCAGACACGAAGCGTTCGGCGCCGCGCTGCGCGGCCCGGCCAGCGCCATATTGGTCGGCGGGCTGGGTGACAGCGGATGCGGCTCGATCAACCACACCAGCAGCCTGCTGTTGCGCGCGGCGGGCGCTGTTCAGGATCGGCCCGGCACCAAGCGGGGTTTGCACAGCGCCAGCCGTCATGCGCCGCGTCATGTCGCCGCCGATATCAGCTGGAAGCAGATCGATGCCTTGCCGCTGGGCCGCCTCATACACTGCGCGGGCGTCAGGATTCCCGGCGCGGCCACGACCCAGACGGCTCCCGATCGCATTGCCGACGCGCTGCAATCCAGCACCGAGAACGCCGCCGGTCACCGCGCCAGTGCCAGCGCCCATCAGCCGGTCCCCAACACCTTCACCGGAACCGAATCCATACGCGCCACCATAGGCCGCGCCGACCTTGGTGGCGTCGCCCGCCGTCGCCACCCGACCTATCGGCAGGACAAGGCCGCCAGCCAACTGGCCGCCGCCGCGCAGCCACGGGCTGTTCTCCGCATCATAGGCGTCGATCGCGCGCTGGCGGGCCAGATTGTCGTCCATCGTGCCGCCGCCGAAAAGCGTATCACCAGCGGCCGTCAGCTCGTCCGCGAAGCCGAGCGATGCGGTGTCAGCCGCGCCGCGGACGAAAGCGTCTGCGCCTTCGGCCACACCACCCTGACCGCGAACGTCCGAAATGTCCGGGGCGCGGATAATGCCGGTTTCGCCCGGCATGTAACCACCGCCTGCGTCTCGCGCGCGGATGATGTCCTCTGCGTTGCTCAGGCTCAGGCCCATCGATTGGGCGAAGGATCGCAACTGATCGGCATTGGCATTCGGGTTGGCGCGCATGAATGCGTCATAGGCCGCCGCCTGCGCGTCGCTCAGGCCGCCCTTTTTGATCGCATTGGCAACATCGGTCGGGACGAGGGTGCCGGGGTTGCTGCCTGCGCCGCCTCCACCAGTCCCACCGCCGACAGGAGGAGCGGCCGGCGCGCCAGTCGATAATCCGGGCGGCGCGAGATCGCGCTCCAAATCAGCCCCGCCAGCACCCTGATAGGCGCGCGTGTAGAGGTCGATGACGCGCTGGACGTTGGCTTGATACTGCTCGTCGCCCTGCCCAGTGTCGAGGTTCGACAAGCTGCTGGCGAGTGCCTGAAAGTCGGAGTTGGACAGCGGCGTCAGCGGGTTCTTGCCGCCATTGGTCCGCGCCATTTCCATGATGCGGGTGAGCGCGCCCGCGTTTTTCAGCGTCTCGGTGTCCTGCGCAACGTCATATGCGCCGGTGCCGCGAATGGAACCAGCGACGCCAGAGCCGAAGCCAGTGGTGAACCAGCCATCCCGAGAACGCTGCTGGAGAGAGCGGGCCAGACGGATTTTGTCGAGCGCTTCGGCGCGGACGGATTGCCGGTCTGCATCCGTCTGCGGCCCTGTTGCACCAGCTTCAGGCGGAAGACCAGGCACGCGCATAGCTGTCCGCCCGTCAGGCCCGAACTGATAGCCAGACGGAAGCGTCGCGCGCGGCGTACCATCCGGCCCATGCGTCGCCTCCCATTCGCGCCGATCACGCGCGGCCTTGTCGGCGTCCCGCTGCGCATTGGCTCCGGAAATGCCGATCTGCTGCTGATCGCGCTGGATGCCCAACTGCCGCTCGGTCGCGCGCATCGGATCAGGCGTGCCGATCGTGAACGACTGCGGCGCGGACGGTTGCGCGGACGCACCAGCGTTCAACTGCTGGAGGAGGGCGGGGTCAGTGATTTCAGGCATTATCGGCCCTCCGGGTTATCGTACCATTTGCCGTTGACCTGATAATAGGTCTTGCCGCCGATGCTCTGCGAGACGGGCGCGCTGGCGGAAGGTGATGCGCCGATCTCGGTGACGCCATGGCGCTGCTTCCACTGCGCATAACCCTGCTCGCCAAGACTTTCGCGCATAGCCTTCGCACCGAATGCGTCGATCGTGGAGCCGCCTGGCTGCTGCTGGACAGGACGCTGGGGCTGCTGGCCGGTGATAGGCCCATTCGGGCCAACGGGATAGACGGTCTTCGTCCCATCTCCATTGTCCGCGGTCAGGAAGCTGTATTTGGGAGACGGGTCTTTATAGATGATGCGCGGCTGACCATCGGAGCCGATCGCGCCAAGCGAGCCGTCGTTTGTCTCCCAATAGTGGGGCTGCGAAGGCCAAGGCGAAGAGGGAGGTGGCGTGATGACTGACGTCCGTCAAATCACGCTGGAGCAATTCCATGCCGATATTAAGGCGCAGAACGCCGCCAGCAAGGAGGATATCACCTTCGTCTGCCCGATGTGCGGTACCCACCAGTCCGCACGCGATCTGATCGAGGCGGGTGCTGGCAAGACGTTCGATGAGATCGAAAAGTATCTCGCCTTCTCCTGTGTCGGCCGCTTCACCGACGCCGGATCGCCGCGCGAAAAGCCGGATGGAAAGCCGTGCAACTGGACGCTGGGCGGCCTCTTTCGCCTGCATAAGCTGGAAGTGATGGCAGACGGCAAGGCGCACCCGCGCTTTGAATTGGCCGAACATCCGAAGATGGCGCGGCACGCCGCCGCCTAACCATTTCACAGGGAGCCGGGCGGTCCTAACAAGCCGCCCGGTAAGGAATATGGCAACCCGTACAGTGACATTCGAAGTCGACACAGAAATGCTGTTCGACATGCTGCTGAAGATGAACGGCGAAACAACGGACATCGGCGCCCGCGTCGTTGGCGCGCTGCTCGCAGAAAATGGCATCATCGATGCGCTCGGCATGGCGATGTATGGTGTTTATGTCGTGCGTCCAGCCGAACAGGTGCCAGCATGACCGCCAACATCTGGACCCGCGCGCCATCGAGCATGCCGAGTCATCGCGCGATGATATCGCCCGCTGTGTCGCATTA
>NZ_FOGE01000064.1 GCF_900111125.1 Sphingobium sp. YR768 | reverse complement strand
GGCTCGGGTGCGATCAGGAAGCGTTCGCTGACTTCGAAGCAGATCTGACGATCGACTTCGTGAAGCACCATCGCCCTTTCTTCTGCGGACAATTCTGTTTCGAGATCGGGCGCGATGATGGCGGGCTCGATGAACACGGTCTTCACGGTATCGGACGCCGCGTCGTCCCGGTGATGAGCCGACGCTTTCCGGTTCAGCTCGCCAGCCGCAAGGCTGCTATAGGTGGAGAGGAAGCCGGACCGGACCGCAGGACTGCTCTGACATGCCGATGTAGCGGCGAGGGCGACGACAAGCCCGCAACGTCGCCAGGCGAGGGGGGCTGAACAGCTGCTTTGCACGAATCCCGCCGGCACAATTGATCTCCATTTCAAGATACGAACTGTATCCTAAATATGGCAGCCGATTGTCAATAGGGGTCGAAATGTATCTTATAAATTTACCCTACAACCTGCTCTTGCTGCCTTCTCGAACGGTGGGAAGGAAGTCAGCGGGGCGTAGTGACCAAAGGCAGGAAAGTCTGGTCGACGATTTCGGCGATCGCCATGTCCGAAATCTGTTTCACGGTAATCACGACCTCATGCATGACGAGACTGAAGGGCAATCGGACGACCCGCGGGGTCAGACGATCCTTGTCGACGTCACCGCGCGCTAACGCACGTTCGAGAACATCCTTCATCGGAAAGTCCTGAAAACGATCGTCCATGAAGCTCGTGCCTTCGGCCGCCATGTCCTGGCTCATTTCGAATATAAGGCCGAGCAATCGAGGGGGAGCGCGATCGGCGAAACGCCGTAGCAAGAGGCACATCTCGTCACGGAAATTATCCAGGTTCGGCACCGTGATGGGATTAAGCTTGATGTGCCGGACAATGGCGGCAGATGCGATGCTCGTTTTTGTGGGCCATCGCCGGTAAAGAACTGCTCGGCTCGTGCCGGCGCGATCCGCCACCGCCTGGAAGGTGAAATCGCTATACCCTCGTAACTCGAGTTCGCTCCACGCTGCATCCAGGATCGCGTCTTCCAGGGCGGCGCCTCTCCGGCGCTTTACAACCGTTTCTTTCATCCTTGGACACCACTCAGGCTGTTGGGCGAGATGAAGGGTGTTTTGCGGGGACGACCAGCCAATTCAGCTTCCTTAAGCTCATAAGATACGTTCTGATCCTTCCTGTTAGCGGTTTAACTACGAGAAATGCAATCTCACGCTTCTGTGGTGTTGACTATCACCGGGCCTGAGGGGCAATCTTGTGTGCAGATGATCCACTAGCCTATGATCGCTCGCTCAATGGTGCAGATCGTCTGGCTAAAGGGAGCACGGCGTCGCCACAGGACCGCGAACTCCATAGTGACGATAGCGCTGGCCTGCTCCTTGAAAAGCGTGTCCAAGTTGGATCGAGAGATCGTCCGGTTATATAGAACCGACCCCGCTCGATGAGTTGCGCAGACTTGGAAGGTCCGCTTCGCCAGGTTGATCGACAGCATGTGTACATTCGCCATATGCTGCTCGGTAGGGCGCCAGCATGGCGCTACTGAGCATCCATCGACGCCCGATAAAGCAATACATCTGCCCCATAAGTTCAGTTAGCCCAGAACGACGCGCCCGAATTCCAGCATCGGTGGGATGAGCCCAGCTGTGAAAAAAACGATACTGATCAAGAGATCGCAGCATCACGAAGGGGAGGGGGCTGGCGGCGAGGCGGAGGAATGATATCTTTGGCCAAAGGATGAACTGGAATGTCGAACCCTGAACCCTTAGACGATCTCTTTGCTACGTTGCCCAAGCCAAAGATCCGTGATTGGCTTTGGCGACCCCTGCATGCAAAACTTTGGTGGTTCGCAATGCCCCTATACTGGGGCGGAATGATTGCGTCCCTCCATGTTGAAGCGTTGGCGAGTTTTTACCGTTCGGCATTTTGTGGCGTTTTCAACGTTTTTTTCTTTCCTCCGCTCATGTCATTCATACTTGGTTTTGGATATTTCAGAGCGCTTTTCGAACGAACAGAGTTTTCCGACTGCGAAGATTTAGAGGGGGGAGCAGATTGGCAAGGTGCCCGGTACGGTCCCCTTGGTCTCCTACGCGAGTTGGATCTCACCGATCCAGCTTCAGGCTCGCGGTGGATTGGCAGCACTTTGAACCCGATCAATCCCGGCTACATCAATCGCCGCTCTTCTTGAAGTGCGTGTCGCCATCGAATGGGCCGGATTTCAAATCAGTAGAGAATCGACCTGTGTTAAGAAGCGAACTTTGTTCCAGTGAAGTGACGGGTGCGGTCAAATCTACAACACCGCCCCCACTGTCGGCGTCGCCAAGGTAGCGGCTCCTCAATCCGTCGGGGCCGAGTATTTCGGCAGCCAAGCTTTCAGAGAATTTTTCTGCTGGATTGGGTGAGCGCGCGGAAGATCGTTCTGCGTTCGCCACCGCTTGCCGGACTTCGTAGTTGACGATGTTCAGCTGCGAGCTTGCAGTTTCGCTTGTGGATCCGACTTCTTGTGTCGAGATTCCTAACGAGCCGCGCGAGCGCCCAAATGCGGTTCTACCGCTAGTCCCCTTGCGGGTTTGATCCGTGCCAGAACCAGCGCCACCTGAAATCTCACCGCTCACTGACACCTGAAATGTATTTTGGTCTTGCGCCGCTCGACCGATAGAACGTTCCCATCCCGTTTGCGCCATGATAGCTTGCACATCACGTTGGAGAGTGTCGGCAACTTGGGGTTTCAGGCGCCAATTGCCCTTGCGATCCATCTCGAACCCGCCTCGGAGCCAGTTCGCCATGGCAGCCTTGCCCTCGGCGCCCCCGCCTAGGAAATGTTCGATCGTGTCCGGCCCAGCCTGTTTGCCGGCTTCAAACCTCGTGCTCGTGTCATTCCGTGCGGATTTCTCGTAGCTGGCGCTACTCGATACGAGAAGATCATTGTGAGCAAGGCTGAAGCGGGCATGGCCGCCATTTGCAACAGCGCCGAGTTGACTTTCATTGATGAGGCCAGCCTTCCACATCTGGGCCGCCGTGGCGGGTGTCAGGTTGAGGCTGAAGTCGCCATTTTGGTCCATGGCGATCTGTCGCTTGCTCATGTCGATGCCGTTCGTTTTGAGGAGCGATTGCAGGCGCGCCAGGCGCTCTTTCTCGACGATGCTGGTCATCCTGGCGTTGCGCGCCCGGTCTGCTACGCCATCAGCGCCCCCCTCTGCCATGTCGAGTTGGTTGCCCGCGCCATCGCTCAGAGTTCGGATGAAACTATCGAGCCGGGCGGCTTCGCGGGTCGACATACCAGCGGCGGCCGCACCTTCTGCAAAGCCAAAATTGTCCGATTGCCTGCGCTGTTCACCAATTCGGGCGGCACTGCGCGTCCCGTCATGACCGAGCTCACGCTGCGCGTCGAGCTTGCCTGACCGCTCGGCAAAGTCATAGCCGGCAGCCTCGCGTGTGCGGCCATAGACGCTTGTACCTTCCCGCGACGCCTCCGCAGTTGCCCCATCGGCGGTCCCGACCTCGCTTGAAGCCCTGTAGGTCTCCAGTGCATGCATGACCTGCGCTTCGCTGCGGCCAGTAGCGCGGGAGAGTTGGCTGATGGCGGTAGAGCGCGCTTCGCCCGAGAGGGCGTTGATGAAGGCGATGCGGCGGTTCATTTCATCTACCGGCAGGCCCAGCATCCGGGCTGCGAACCGCTGTCCCTCATTTCCGCCGGTCCGCCGGGCCTGTTCGGTCGCGACATTGCCGCGCTCGACGGCGGAAACCTCGCTGCCAGCATAGTCGCGCCGGCCTTCCATCGCACCTACCTGAGTCTGCGCGGCGGTGAGTTCATTCTTGAGCATCTCACCTTGAGAGAAGCTGTTGGCGATGAGCTTGGCGAAGGTCGGATCGGCTTGCGCCTGCGCAATCACACCGCTGGCTTTGAGCGCCGCGTCTTGCGGAGCGTAGCCCGCGCGCTCGAAATGGCGGCTCGCGCTCTGCATCATCATGTCATAGGCGCGCGTGTCGCCAAAGGCGCGCCACTGGACGAGATTCTGGGTGAAGGCGGCAAAAGCCTTCTCGCCTCCCTGACCTGCGCCGAAGTGATCTGTTCCAAGTTTCCGAAGTGCATCCTTCTCCGCGAAATTGTGGATGGCGCCAGTGGCGGCGGCCGCCTGGACCGCGCCTTTGACCGCCGGGTCGCTGAGATCGCGGCCAGCAAGCGCGGGGGCGAGGCCGCCCAGTTCGCGGCCGGCATCGATACCCCCCATGCCAAGTGCGGCCTGACCCGGCACGCCGCCATGCGCGCCCTTAACCGCGCCGGCAGCGCCGAAGCTGCGCGTCGCCCCAAAGCTGGACCGCTCGCCGAAGTCGCCGAACGAGGAGGCGGCAGCGCGGCGGTTACCGGTTCCGGCGGCTGACGCCTGGGCTTCAAGCGCTGAGGCATAGCCTTCCGATGTCGAGACCGTCGCCGCTGCGGAGGAGGCTTGCGCGGTGACGCCCAGCGATCCGCCGGTGAAGGAGGAGAAGACATTGCCCGAAAAGCGGAACACGGTGAACACGAAGGCGCCTGCAAGGCCAGCGCCAGCGGTGCGGAAGCTGCCGAATATGGCGAGCGCTTTCATGGCCGCCGAGGGCGCGAGCATCCAGGCATTGGCTGCCAGATGATTGGCGCGCATCTCCGCGAGCGTCGCTGTCGCCCGGCCAAGGGTCAGCTGGTAGATGCCCGCATCGATCACGCCCCACAGGGCCACGAAGACGAAGAGCCCAAGGGCAAAGCTCGCGACCCGCAGGTTGATCGACGTCAGGATGAAGAGGAGCGCCACCGGCACCATGAAGAGCATGATCCCGAAGACGACGGCGCGGATCGTTGGGAACCATTCGTTCGCGGTCGACATGGTGGCAAGACCGCTCGATACCACGGCTCGGTTCGCCATCACGCGAGAGGCGGTTGCCGGGCTATAACCGGACCGAGCGATCCAGGGCAATCCTTCCACCTGCGTGCAGCGAATGCTGCTGCACGACCTCGTCCCGTTTCGTGCTGTTCTGTAAAGTCTGGTGACGCCGTCCGCCTCTGTTTTGAGGCCGGGGTAATGGGATCCAGCTTCAGCATTGGCGTTCTGCACGAACGCCTGCGCTTCCTGCGTCGTTGCCTGTCTGATGCCGCCATCCTGCAAGCGGACGACTTTAACGCCATATGGCCTGCTGCCGCGCGGAAAGGGGGTCGTTGCAGCGAAGGGAAAGAAGCGCTCATCGAAGCGATAGCCCCGTAAACTTTCCTGACGCAGCGCGCTTTTCGGCCCGGCGTCGTCACTCGCCTTGTAGAGGATGCTCGTCCCCTCCGCGTTGAACCGAAAGTCGATGATGTCACTGTCATCGGTCACGATTGCGCGACTTCCGCCTGCCGCATCCCAGGCCCATAATTGCAGTCGGTCGCCAACGAACTTTGGAAATGCGAGAAGTCGCCCGTCAGGTGACCATTGGGGCGCGATGACCTGCGTTACCCCTGTCGGAAAGCCATGCGTGTCATAGAAACTGTCGAACTTCCAGAAGGCAGCGCCCGGGCCATGGTCTGCCAGCACATTCTTACCGTTTCGATCGACGATATAGATGCCTGAACAATAGCTGTTGGAAGCAATATTTGCGCGCCTGACGGCGACAGCGATGCGGGATTGATCCGGGGACAGGGCAAAGACAGGATCAGGTTGCAGGCTGCCATTGGAGCCGATGTCCAGCAGTTCGATCAGATCCGTATCTTCGATCGGGCGTGACCTGGCGTCGGGCAAATGGCGCTGGAGATTTTCCGCGCAGTCGGGGTGAGCAGGCACGACTGGCAGGGCAGCCGTGCCTGCTGCGGCAAGACTCATCGCAAGGGAAATGAGCATTACCAGGCTTTGGACACAGTGAGGCTGATCGTTCGCCCGACTGCGGAATAGTTGGTTGCGTCATAATTGGGCGCGGCTCCGCTGGAGGTGCGGATAAGCGAAGGATGCGCGTTCAGGATATTCTGTCCGGCTAGGAGGAACGACCAGTCAGACCACATATCTTTGCCCCTGGGCTTCCAGGCGATAGTGGTATCTACCGTATGAAAGGCATCAACCTTATAGGTCGTGGCGGTTCTCTCATCCTTCGTGCCGCCAATATAATTATAGGCGAGCGTCAGAGTTGTGCTGCCATGCTGCCATGATCCACCCGCGCGCCCGCGCCAATGTGGTGGCCGGAAGATGGTGCCAGCCTGTTGAATGACCGGCTGATTGGCGCTCAGCCTCTGATCGCTCTCAAGATAGCTTGCGCTGCCTTCCAGGCTGAAGGCATCGCTCTTGCGGGAAAAGCCATAGGATATCGATGCGTCGATACCCCGGATATGCTGCCGTGCTGCATTCTGGAATCCGGTATTTACAATCGCTGCAATATTGGCAGGGTCATAGAGACTGCCAGTCTGGTTCTGTACGCCTAGCGGCAGGTTGGCCGTTGCTGCCAGAACCTGTTCGAGCGACGGATTGACGATAATGAGATCTGCATATTCAGACCTAAAGGACTGGGTGCTATCGGCTATCGGGCGAATGACCCGGTTCTTGTAGCGTACATCAAAGACGCTGGCCTCAGCCTTGAAGCCGGGGATTTTGGGTGGTTTAAATTCGGCTGTGAGAGTAAGCGCATTGGCTGTCTCGGGTTCCAGCGCCTTGTTACCCCCGCTAAGTTGCAGGACGGCTCTGTTGGATGGCGGGGACGGCAGGTAGAGAGTTGGAGAAATAAGCACGCCCTGGCGGACAATATTCATCTGGCTGAGCGTTGGTGCCTTGAAGGACTTGCCCCAACTACCTTTGAGCGTAAGCGCCGACAGGGGCTGATAGGTGAGGCCGACCTTGGGCGTAGCCAGACCACCAATCTCGTCATAGCGTTCATATCGGACAGCGCCGGTCAATTGCAGCGAACGCAGCAGAGGCGATGCATTGGCATCGGAGACCAGAGGAAGGAAGAGCTCACCATAGCTGTAAATGGCTGTTTGGGAGTCCGAATAGCTCAGGAGAGTGCGGACGGTCGCGCCGGTCGTTCGGAAGCTGAAGGCTGTCAGACCATTGGATCGCAAACCGGCGCCCATGGCCAGCCGCGCATCGCCACCGGGCATCGCGAAGAGTTGACCTTCTGCGCTGAACTCGGCCGACCAGAGGTCATTCTTGTACCGTACATTGTTGACGGCCGACAGGCTGCCGCCCGAGAAAAGATCTACCATGATATGGCTGTTGCTGCTGGCATATGTCGCGCGAGCCGTCATCTCCCACCCGGCGGGCAGACGGAACGTCACAGACGGGCTGACCGAATAGCTTTCAATATCCGGTTGCCCCACGATCCCATTCTGGACAAGAGCTGCTGTGCCGCTCGACGGGACGCCAATACGCGATTTGTGTCTGTTGTAATGGGCGTCGAGCTCAAATTCCACGACCTCACCAAGAGCCTGATGGCCAGCGAACACGGCGCTCCATTGCCGGTTTGACGGATAGATCGTCAGCTCTGGATTGACACTCCGGGTGAAAGATCGCTGCGAAGCCGAGATGTCGGATGCCTTGTTGAAGTCGCCTGCAATCATGAACCCGCCGCCGCGCCACCGACGACCGGTTACGGCACTATATTGCTGCTGGAAGGCGCCGCCTTCTGTGGCGCCACCGATCCGCAGGCTGGTCTCTAGCCCGTCAGAATCACGGCGTAGGATGATGTTGGCGACCCCGCCGACAGCATCTGATCCATAAAGCGCCGAGGCACCGTCTGCGACAATTTCGACGCGATCGATGGCCGCCATGGGGATGGCCGAAATGTCGATCCCCTGACTCACGGCATCATAAGCAACACGGTGGCCATTGAAGAGGGTCAGGGTTGCGTCCGGTCCAAGGCCACGAAGGTTGAGAGCGGACGAAGATGTGGCATTCTCCGAGCCTGCCTGCAAACTTGTGACAACCCCTGGATTTTGGCCGCCATTGAAATTCTGCGGGATGCTGCGCGCAAATGAGCCAAGGTCGCTATGGCCAAGTTCCGCGATCTGTTCACGGGATACCGAAATGACCGGCGACGTCGGCTTCGCGCCGCGAATGCGCGAGCCTGTGACTGAGAGCTGGAGATCCGTCGCGCCGGTTACCTCCTCGCGCGACGGCGCGTCTCGCCCCCGCAGGGTTATCGTGCGATCCCTGATCTCGGCGGTGAGGCCCGAAGGCGCGAGGAGGGCGGGCACGGCTTCTTCGACCGTGTAGGCGCCGGCGAGAGAGGGAGCGTGCGCGCCCTTGAGGCTGTCGGGGTCGGCGACCAACTGATAGTCGCTTTCGCGCGCTATGAAAGTATGCATCCGGCGAGACGCGCCTTGTCGTGAGGTAGGGGCCTGCTCTTAAGAACGCTCTCGAGAGCACGCTTAGGAGCAGTGGATGCGGCAGAT
>NZ_FOGE01000087.1 GCF_900111125.1 Sphingobium sp. YR768 | reverse complement strand
ACCTATCCCACGGGCGGTTACTCGCTGACCGGGGAAACGCCGTCTGGCCAATATTATATCCGGTTCTACTGGAACGGCCCGGTACGGCGCTATGCGACCTCCGCCGACCTGACCAATGGCGGGAACGTCCGGATCAAAGGGACGATCGTCTTTCAGGCGGAGTATGATGCGACCTGGACGCCGGAACGGCTGGGAGCAGCGGTGGTCGGGTGGTTCGATGCAGCGTCGACTATCTCGCTCACGCTGGTTGATAACAAAGTGGCGGCCTGGAAGAACCGCGGCGTTGCCGCTCTCTCGATTGGTCAGGTGACGGCAGCCAAGCGCCCGGCCTATAATTCGGCAGGCTGGGACGCCACCCGGCCTTGCCTGTCTAGCGGCGGCGGCAATGACGGTCCTATCCTGACCGGGCCGATCTCTACCCTGTCCGGCAACCGATGGCTCTTCATTGTGGCTGAGCGGGCCGTGCAGGACGCGACCAATACATCCACGGCGTTGCGGGCGTTAGTTTCGACGGGCGATGCTGCTGGTAACAGGGTCTATCCCTCTGTCCTGTTGCCGTCCTCTGACGCAGCCCAGACAGGCTTTCGAGTGCAGGCATCCGGGACGGGCGGCGGCGCGGCCCAGGTTGCGCCCTGGGCGATCGATACGAAGGCGGTCCTCTTTTCCAGCATCGGTGCGACGATGGGGGCCGGCATCAACGGGGCCACGCCATCGGGTACAGCTGCATTGGGCAGCGGCAGTCCCGTCACAGAATTTGGCATTTTCGGCTTGGTAGGCAGCGCCACGACCGACAAGGCCAGCCGTTTGGCCGGCAAGATATCTGAAGTCCTCGTCATCGACCCGACGCTGTTGCCCAACGGCGGGTCGACCTTCGACCGGCAGAAGATCGAGGGCTATCTCGCCCACAAATGGGGCATCCAAAACAGCCTGGCCGCAGGCCACCCATTCCTCACAACAGCACCGGTGAACTGACATGGATGAAGAAGAAAATGTGATCGTGCGCGCCGCCGTGATGGACGACGCGCTGACCTTCTACTGTC
>NZ_FOGE01000065.1 GCF_900111125.1 Sphingobium sp. YR768 | reverse complement strand
ACCTCGGTCGCCACGCCCTTTTCCTTCAGGCGAATGGCTTCCTCGACCGCGATCTCGTCAAACGGGTTCATGCTCATCTTGACGTTCGCAAGCTCGACGCCCGTCCCATCAGACTTCACGCGCGGCTTCACATTATAGTCAATCACCCGCTTCACGGGCACAAGGATCTTCATATCCAACATCCTCCTTATAAACGCCAATACGGGCACGGGCGGACCGTTTCCGGTCCCCCCGCACCCTTTGGTGTATCGTTCAGGTTAGGGAGCCGATCAGGCTGCCTTCCTCACTTCCGCGACGATCTTCTTGGCCGCGTCGCCCAGATCGTCCGCCGGGACGATCGGAAGACCCGAATTGGCCAAAATGTCCTTGCCCTGCTGGACGTTGGTGCCTTCCAAACGGACAACCAGCGGAACCGACAGGTTCACTTCCTTGGCGGCGGCGACGATGCCATTGGCAATGATGTCGCACTTCATGATGCCACCGAAGATGTTGACGAGAATGCCCTTCACCGCCGGGTCCTTCAGGATGATCTTGAAGGCAGCCGTGACCTTCTCGGTGGTGGCGCCGCCACCTACGTCCAGGAAGTTGGCGGGGAATTCGCCGTTCAGCTTGATGATGTCCATGGTCGCCATGGCCAGGCCCGCGCCGTTCACCATGCAACCGATGTTGCCGTCCAGCTTGATGTAGGCGAGGTCGTACTTCGACGCTTCGACTTCAGCCGCATCTTCTTCGGTCAGGTCGCGCAGTTCGGCGATGTCCTTGTGACGGAACATGGCGTTGCCGTCGAAACCGACCTTGGCGTCGAGGACGAGGAGGTTGCCCTGCTCGGTCAGCGCCAGCGGATTGACTTCGATCTGCTCGGCGTCGGTGTCTTCAAACGCGGCATAGAGCGACGCGGCAACCTTCGAAGCCTGCTTGGCCAGATCGCCGGTCAGGCCCAGAGCGTTGGCAACGGCGCGGCCGTGGTGCGGCTGGAAGCCCGAAGCGGGATCGACCGAGAAGCTGTGGATCTTTTCCGGGGTCGAGTGAGCAACCTCTTCAATGTCCATGCCGCCTTCGGTCGACACGACGAAAGCGATGCGGCTGGTGGCGCGATCGACCAGCAGCGCCAGGTAGAATTCCTTGGCGATGTCGGCGCCGTCGGTGATGTACAGCCGGTTGACCTGCTTGCCGGCGTCACCGGTCTGGATCGTGACCAGCGTGTTGCCCAGCATGTCGGCCGAATGGGTCTTCACTTCGTCCAGATTGAAGGCAAGGCGGACGCCGCCCTTGGCTTCGGGAGCCAGTTCCTTGAACTTGCCCTTGCCGCGACCACCGGCATGGATCTGCGACTTCACGACATAAAGCGGCCCAGGCAGCTTCTTGGCGGCTTCGACGGCTTCTTCCACCGTGAAGGCGGCATAGCCGGCGGCGATCGGCGCACCATACTTGGCCAGCAGTTCCTTGGCCTGATATTCGTGAATGTTCATGGGCTCGCCCGTCCTTGTTGCGTTCAACCTGATGGTCAGCGGCTAAGCACAGGCGGATTCGGCGCGCCAGCAGATTTTGCAAAATCACTTTGCAAAATTGCAAAACCCGCAGGCGCTAGAAAGCGAATTAGTGTGAAATGGGTCGGCAGGCGCTCAGAAGGCGCATTTCAGGGCGGCGCTGCTCGTCACCGCGAAAATCTCGGGATCCTCAAGCGCGCGGACCTTGTGCAGCAATTGCGCCGTCGACATTTTTTCCTTGTGAGACTTGCGGAGCGACGCCAGCGACTGGAGCTCTCGCAACTGTCCAATGCTCAGCCGGTCGGCCATGCGTTTCGCCATGCACCCGGCCATTTTCGGCGACAGTCCCGCCTCTACCAGCCCATTTCGCAAACGTGATTCGGGCGACAGCGATGCACAAGAGGACAGGAGCAAGGCGAAGGTCGCGACCAGCGCGACGCGGGACGAAATCCGGTTCATGGCGTTTTCCATGGCCCCGTCCCGCTGAACAGGGGATAAATGCGGTCATCTCGTTTGAGGAAGAATCCATGTTCGATCGAATTTTTGCCGACATGTCGCACCGCGTCGCCAATTGGGCAGGCCAGCCACCCGCTTTCGTCCTGGCGCTGGCCACCGTCATCATCTGGCTCGTGACTGGCCCGATCTTTCACTATTCCGACACATGGCAACTGGTCATCAACACCGGCACGACCATCGTCACCTTCCTGATGGTGTTCCTGATCCAGAATGCCCAGAACCGCGACGGCTCCGCCATACAGGCCAAGCTGGACGAACTGATCCGGGCGGTCGATGCGGCGCGCAACGATTTTATCGGCATCGAACATCTGACCGAAGCGGAATTGCAGCGGATCAAGGCTGTGCTGGAACAGGAATGCGGCGACGACGCGACACACCACCTCGCTATCGCAAGGCTGCTCGAACGCCGCTGACGCCCCGCATCAAGGAACGCACATTCAATGCGCGGAAATCACCAGTCTCTCATTTTCCCGCCGATGCGCATCGACCCGATCGGCATAGCCCTGCGCCAGGCTCTCATAGGCCGCCTTGCCCTTGGGCGAATGGCTGCCCTGCGCTCGCATCAGCGAAACCTGCTGGCGATGCAGCAGATAATTGACGTCCATCTCCATCGTCGCCCTCCTCTCATATGGCTCAAGAGTGTGGTCGCTTGCCTGTCCCTGCGTTCGACTCGCAGTCACGGACGGGCCAATTTATCATTGGCCGGGCTATTTACCTAATCTCCTCACGCAACTCGACGCGATAGGGGGACGATCCAGCGCAACAAGGCAAAACCCGCCAACGCAGACGCCAGCGATCCCAGCAATATGCCGCCCTTTGCCTGATCGACCAGCAGTGGCTGCCCCGGAAAGGCCAGCCCGCCGATGAACAGGCTCATGGTGAAACCGATACCGCACAGCATCGCCATGCCATAGACCTGCCCCCAACTGGCGCCATGCGGTCGGCGGGCGATGCCCAGACGGACGGAGAACCAGATCGCACCGAACACACCCAGTTGCTTACCCAGAAACAGGCCAAGGGCGATGCCCAGAGACAGCGGCGCAAACAGCGCGCTCAATGCCTGGCCATTCAATGTCAGCCCGGCATTGGCAAAACCAAACAGCGGCACGATGGCATAGGCGGTCCAGGGATGCAGCCCATGTTCCAGCCGATGCAGCGGACTATCCTCCCGGCCCGGATTGCCCTTGATCGGGATCGTCATGGCCGCCAGCACACCGGCAACGGTGGCATGAATGCCCGACAGGAGCATGAAGTACCACAGGACCGCGAAGCCCAGCAGATAGGGCGCCAAAGCCCGTACCCCGGCCCGATTACAACCATAGAGCAATGCCAGCACCACCGCAGCACCCGCCAGCGCGTAAAGATCGATACCCTGACTATAAGCCAGCGCGATGATCGCCACCGCTCCCATATCGTCCACGATCGCCACTGCCGTCAGGAACAATTTGAGCGACGCCGGCGCCCGAGAGCCGAGCAGCGCCAGCACCCCGATGGCAAAGGCGATATCGGTCGCGGCAGGAATGGCCCAGCCATTGGCCAGTCCGGACTGCCCGCCCGCAACCGCCAGATACACCAGCGCCGGTGCGGCCATGCCTGCAATCGCCGCCAGAACCGGCAATCGGCGCTGGTCCCAGGTCGACAGGCCGCCTTTCAGAAACTCCCGCTTGATCTCCAACCCGACTGTCAGGAAGAAAATCGCCATCAACCCGTCATTGATCCACAAATGCGGCGTCATTGGCCCAATAGATGGCGACAATGCCGGTCCAAGCGGCCGATGCAGCACATCATGATAGACATGATCGATCCCCGGCAGATTGGCGATCAGCATGGCCAGAGCCGCCGCAATCATGAGCAGCACGCCACCGCCCGCTTCTTCTTTCAGAAATTGATAGGCCTGCTTCATCCGCTGTCCCGTTTCTCATGACTTGCACAACATTAGTCAAACAGCACCGAACGACTTTTCACACGGAATCGGAAAGAGCTTGGAACCACCTTGCGCAAATGTCATCCTTGGCCGCTGGGGCACAGGGGGGCAAGGGCCTTGTGGGACATGCTGGTCGCAGGGTTGATGGCTCTGCATCACGAATGCCTGCTGTTCGCGGTGGTCGGTCTGGCCATCGGTGGCATCGACGATTTTCTGATCGATATCCTGTTCCTGTGTCGCCGGACCTGGCGGAAGTTTTTCATCTATACCCGCCATCCGCGCATGACCTCGGCGACCCTGCCCGATTCCTCCACCCCCGGTCCAATCGCCGTCTTCATCCCGGCCTGGCAGGAGGCGGATGTCATCGCCCCCATGCTGCGCCATGCCCTCGGCCAGTGGCAGTACGGACAATATCGGATTTTCGTCGGCGTCTATCCCAACGACCCAGACACCATCAACGCCGCTGCCCCGATTGCGGAGGGCGATCCGCGAATCATTCTGGGTGTCAACCCGCATCCCGGCCCCAGCACCAAGGCCGACTGCCTCAACGTCCTCTGGCGCGCGATGCGCGCCAGCGAACTGGAACAGGGCCGTCCTTACAAGGCGGTCGTACTGCATGACGCCGAAGATGTCGTCCATGCCGACGAAATCCGCCTGTTCGATTTCATGATCGACCGGTTCGACATGGTGCAACTCCCCGTCCTGCCACTTCCCGGCCGGGGCGGATGGCTAACCCGCGCCATCGCCAATCACTATTGTGACGAATTTGCAGAGAGCCATGGGAAAGCGCTGACGGTTCGCGAAGCCGTGGGCGCCTCCATTCCCTCCGCCGGTGTTGCCTGCGCCTTCGAACGGCAGATGATCGGTCGCCTTTCCGACCCTCAGCATGGCGGTCCGTTCGACCCTTCCTCCCTGACCGAAGATTATGAGGCAGGGCTTCGCATCAAGAATATGGGGGGACGCGGCATCTTCGTGCGGATGCGCGATCATAAAGGCGATCTGGTCGCAACGCGCGAATATTTCCCCGACACGATCAAAGACGCCGTTAAGCAGAAGGCGCGCTGGATGGTCGGCATCTCGCTGGCGGGATGGGACCGAATGGGCTGGCATGGCGGCCCGACTGAATGGTGGATGCGCATTCGCGATCGCGCTGCCACCATGGCCGCCTTCGTCCTATTTGCCGCCTATCTGGCGTTCGGCCTATGGGTCTTGTTCACGGCCATCGACCTTTTCGCGCCGTTGCCAATGGCGCCCCTGCCACCCCTGATTGATGGGCTTTTAACACTCAACCTTGCGCTCATGACATGGCGCGGCGGGATGCGCGCGCTCTTCGTCGGCCGGGCTTATGGATGGCGCTATGGCCTGGGCGCCATCCCACGAACCCTCATCGCCAATTACATCTCCATATTGGCGGCGCGGCGCGCCGTTTTCCTCTATGGCAAGTCCCTGCTGGGCAAGCCGCTCACGTGGGACAAAACCCAGCATCGCTTCCCCGATCTGAGGAGCGATACATGACCGCAGCCGGCGGCCGTCCATTGCGCTTTTTTGGGGCGGTAATGCTCGGCTGGGTCAGCGTGCGCGTTGCGGGTTTCCTTCTACCGCCTCTGCTGCCCACACCCGGCCAATCGCCAGCACCGCCTTTCCCCCCATATCCGGTGCCGTCAAGGGTGATCCCGCAGGCAATGGCGCTAGACAGGCCATCGCTCGAAGCCGGCACGACATCCACATTTCGCCCACCACGCCTTATCCAGCCACCGGCATGGGCTGGCGCCAGTCTGAACGACGGCACGCGGCTCGATCTGGCCCAGTTCATCACGGAAGCAACTGATTTCGCGGATGCTCGTCACACTACCAACATCAATCAGATGACCGGCTTTTCCACACCGACGCCCCTTTTGCCTGCACCACCAAACACTGACCGATGGCGGGCAAGCGCCTGGCTGCTCTGGCGCCCCGGCAACGACGCCATCAGCGGCCCGATCGCCGGCAGCCGCCTCGGCGGATCGCAGGCGGGTGTGCGGGTGGACTATGAACTCACACCCACGGCCGACACCCGCACTGCCGCTTATGGCCGACTGAGCGGCGCGCTGGAACGCCCCACTGCCCCGGAAGCCGCCATCGGCATCGCCTTCCAGCCGATCCGCGCCATCCCCTTCAGTCTCGCCGCCGAACGACGGATCGCCCTTGGCCAGGGCGGGCGTAACGCCAATACGGTCATGGTCGTCGGCGGCTTCGGACCGGCCATGATCGTCCCCGGCGTCGAAGCGGAAGGCTATGCGCAGGCCGGCATGGTCGGCTTTCATCGCCGGGACGGCTTCATAGACGGCAAGATATCCATGCTGACACCCCTGCCCCACATGCCGATCCGTGTTGGAGCAGCCCTATCGGGCGGCGCACAGCCCGGCGCGAGCCGGCTGGACATCGGCCCTGAAATGCAAATTCGCCTGCCACTGCCCCGCATGACGACGCGCCTGATCATCGAATGGCGCGAACGGATCGGCGGCGATGCGCACCCGGACTCCGGACTTGCCGTCACCCTCGCCAGTGATTTTTAGGCGCAGGGTGCCGTACCGCCTTCCTATCGTCGCCATTTGCCTTTAACCGGATCAGGCATGGATCTGTACCTGCCCATCGCCAATCTTTCGGTCAACGCGCTCGTCATCATCGGACTGGGCGGCGTGGTCGGACTGCTGTCCGGCATGTTCGGCGTGGGCGGCGGCTTTCTCACCACGCCATTGCTGATCTTCTACGGCATCCCCCCGACCGTCGCCGCCGCATCGGCCGCATCGCAGGTCACCGGCGCCAGCGTATCCGGCGTCGTCACCCATATGTCGCGCGGCACCGTCGATTTCCGCATGGGCGGCGTGCTGATCGCTGGCGGCATCGTCGGCGCAGGGCTGGGCGTGCTGATCTTCCGCCTGCTCCAGCAAATCGGCCAGATCGATACGGTCATCGGCATCCTCTATGTGCTGATGCTGGGCGGCATCGGTGCCCTGATGGCCAAGGAATCCATTCAGGCGCTGATCGCCCTCAAGACCGGCCAGCGGCGGCAGGCGCGCAAACGCCGCCATCACCCGCTGGTCGCCGCCCTTCCGATGCGCTGGCGCTTCTATCGCTCGGGCCTCTATATCTCGCCGCTGGCCCCGCTGCTGCTGGGCATGGCGACGGGCATCCTCACCATGTTGCTGGGCGTGGGCGGCGGCTTCATCCTGGTGCCCGCCATGCTCTATCTGCTGGGCATGACCACCCAGTCGGTGGTCGGCACATCCCTCTTCCAGATCCTGTTCGTCACCATGGCGACGACGATGATGCACGCCATGACGACCAAGGCCGTCGATCTGGTGCTGGCGATGCTGCTGCTGATCGGCAGCGTCACCGGCGCGCAGGTCGGCACCCGCCTGTCCATGACGATCCGGCCGGAATATCTGCGCATCCTGCTCGCCGCGATCGTGCTGCTGGTGGCGGCCCGGATGGCGCTGGGACTGGGCTGGCGTCCCGACGAAATCTACACGATCGAGTTGCACTGATGCGCTGGCGCATCCCGCTATGCCTGCTGCCCGCCGCCCTGCTGCTGGGCGCGGCGGACGAACCCCAACTGGTGCCCGACGTGTCGCAGCGTGAAGTCGAGATCCAATATAGCTTCACCGGCGCGGACCTGCTGCTGTTCGGCGCGATCGTCTATCCGGACGGCCGCAAGCCCGACAAGCCGGCCGATATCGTCGTGGTGCTCAAGGGGCCCGAACAGTCGATCGTCATGCGCGAAAAGCAGAAGGTCGCCGGCATCTGGGTCAATGCCGACACAGCGCGCTTCCGCTCCGCCCCCAGTTTCTACGCCATGGCCTCGTCCCGCCCGATCGACAAGATCGTCGATGAACGCACCGCCGCCATCTACGAACTGGGCGTCGACAAGCTGCAACTTTCGCCTTCCTCGCTCAACGACAGCGCCGAACTGTCGCGCTTTCAGGAAGGGCTGGTCGACCTGCGCAATCGCAACGGTCTGTTCGTCGAGCGGCCGGGCACGGTCGAAATCACCGATGGCGTCCTGTATCGCGCCCGCCTGCCTTTGTCCGCCCGCGTGATCGTGGGCGACTATACCGCCGAAACCTTCCTCGTGCAGAATGGCCGCGTGGTCGCGGCGGCCGTGCGCGATATCACCGTGCGAAAGTCCGGCTTTGAGCAGTTCATGGCCAGCGCCGCGGAAAACTGGCCCTTCGCCTATGGCCTTGTCGCAATGGCGCTGGCCGTGGGCATGGGATGGGCGGCCGGCGCGATCGCCCGCCGCATCTGATCGCTAGAGTCGGATGACATCAGATTGATCCGTATCCGGAATTGATGAGATATTTGCGGCATTCTGCGGGACTGAAAGCATCGAGCAGCGATCCGATG
>NZ_FOGE01000068.1 GCF_900111125.1 Sphingobium sp. YR768 | reverse complement strand
CGGGGCTCCGCCCCTCCCTACGTTCAGCCCAGACAACCGATCCTACCGGCCATCATAGTTGCCGCTCAACCGGCCATCGTAGTTGTCGCCGCGCACGAGATCGCCTACATCATGAGCCGCTGGTGTCGCGCGTTCGATGCTGCGACTGGAGCGCGGTCGGGACGTCTTCCACCCGGACGGCCATGATGATCATGGATCTATAAAGGCGATAAAGATCGGCTGGTCTTCTGGGTGCAGGGCGGCACCGAAACATCACGCGATCGATGCATTTGACAGGCAATATGCTTTTATTGAGCTTGCCGATGACGCCAATGCCTTGGTCGAGACCTACTCATTCGCGTACCAGCGCTATTTGCCCGAGGACGCCGTCACGCGGAAGGCCATTGCGGGCGGAGTCGAGCTTGGCGACCAGGAGTTCGATATGTTAATAAGAGGTCGATAGTCGATCATTTCGTAAAGCGCGAAGACCGCTGGCGCATCTTGACGCGTCACGTCCGATTCGACAATTCCCAGATGCTGCCGGTTCCCGCGAACAGCGCCAAGCTGGGCGACGATTGGTTATTTCCGCCCGCGACACGAACGATCCCCTCTGGGCGCTACGCGCAAAGCTGGGCATCGTCTGAACGGTCAGTAGCGAGCCGAAATCTTCGCTTCAGGCCAAGGCCTCGGCAATCAGCTTGGTGTCAAAGTAAAACACTCTGAATTCGACAACCTTGCTATCGCGCAACCGCCAAAGCTCGACGACGGGATGCTGGAACGCGGGCTTGCCATGTGGTTTGAACGTTATAAGGATGTGCACGAACACGACGTCGCCGCCACCAGCGAACTGCTGGATATCCCACTCAAAAACTTCGTACGTACCGAAGACCTTCTGCGCCAGTTCGAGTAGCCCCACGCGCCCGCCGGGATATACGCCGCCATAGGGGAGCCCGTCGGGGTCGATAGACACGGCATCGTCGGCGAATGCTGTCGCAAATCCATCGAAATCATTTTGATCCATATAGCGATAGGCCTTGCGGACGATTTCAATGTTCGCTTCCGCATCATCGAGCAAACCGAGGTCGAGATAATCGCGCGCAGGCTGTTCCATGAGTTGTCCTTGATCCAGGGTCGGAAGAAGTCGAGAATTCAGTTGCTAACGGTCAAGGGCGCCGTGTCGAAATAATCGCGCCAATGGACAATTTTCCCGCCCTCAACCTCGAAGATACCCATGAGTCGGATCGCGAGCTTCTCACTGCCGTCCTTACCCATGATTCGATCGATCCGCTCGGTCAGCACCCGATTCCCATCGGTAGCGATGTACATCATATCAACGATGATAGCGCCCATGTCGGCGGTCCGCTCGAACTCGTCGATGATCGACAGCCCCTGCTGGGCGCCTACTGTCGTCGACATGCCGACATTTTCCCACACCGTCTGATCGGTGAAATAGCCCTGAAAGGAACAGCGAATCGCATCGATGCCTCCGCTCCACGCGTCGAGGAAATCTTCTACTGTCCGTTGGGCCGACATGATTAAATCCCCTCGCTCGATCTCGCATTAGGACTGATTGATATGTCTGGTTGCAGTCGTCCGTTGTCAGAAAGCACTCTATCCGGCTTCTTTTTGGGCGCAACAGTTAGTCCGGCGCCACAAGGCGTTAATCGTGATCTACTATATCATCAGCTTCATATCAACCCGTGTGGGGCGCCGCTGATGATGGAACAGTGCGCGCCAGATATTACCGCCTGCAATGCCATCGTAAGCCACCCGATCAGCCTACGCGCCCCCATTTGGCGAATTTCGACCGCAGGCAGAGGAGACAGCAGAAATGTTCGAGCTTTTTGGCGGGCAGTCACCGAATGTGTTTAAACCGCTGATCCTCCTTGAGGAACTGGGAGTCGGCTATAGTCGGGTGCCGTTGGATATTTTAGAGGGCGAGCAGTTCAGTTTCGAATTCCTCTCGATCAGCCCGAATAACCAAGTGCCAGCCTTGGTCGAGCATGACCCTGCGGACGCACAGGGGCCGGTGTCGTGCGACCTATCTCGATAGCCCACTGCCGCAATTACTGATCGATCACCGCGACAATATTCTGCTACACTATTTCAGCACGCCGATGACCTTCTGACCGTCATCTGCCAATCACCTCAAAGGCGGAACCAAGCCGCGCACTACCTGCTCGCGACTCGGCCAGGGACAATGGAATCGCGCTATATCGGCGCGCCATCGACCAGCATAGCCAGGGCGGCAACGCGCGTGGGAGCCGACCACTTGGTCGCTCGGCGCGTCTTCAGATCAAAAGCGATCTCGATGGACTCAAGTGTCGCTAGGAGATCCCCGGTCGCCGAGTCGATCATCCAACTCATTATCCGTCGCGTCTTTTCCGTCATCGCCAATATCCCGGAACGGACGTGAAAGCGCGTCCCGACGGGTGGAAAGCGATGATAGGCCAGCCTACATTCAAGCGCGGCGCTCGCCGTCGCTTCAACGCCGCCTAAGCATGCGTTCTTGTCACAAAGCGCCATGATGAGGTGCATTGCGTCCGAAACACGGCCAACGATCGCATCGGTACGCATCCTACCCGTCGCATCGCATTCGCCGGGCAGGACCAGTCCGCGACCGCTGAAAATAACGCCTGGTCGCGTCGCCTCGCTGGCGACGTCTAAAGGTGAATCCCCAGGCGTCAGCCCGCGCGCGAAAACCGCGTCCTCGGCGCTCTGCGGATCAGTTGGGTCGGGCCAGGGTATCGATCGCCCAGCGCGGTTAACGCACAGCATGCGCGTGAAGAAGGTCGCTGCCCGCTCGTCGCTGTGCGCGTGGTAGAGAATTTGAACGACCTCAGCGTCATGCGCGCCGCCCCCCACGATCCATGCGCGCATATAAAGTGGATCGGCGTCGAGCGCCTCCTTGAGGAATCGCGAATGCTGGTTGGTAATCAGCAGCCTGCATTCCGCATCCTGCGCGAAACCGTTCACTACGCCAAGCCATGCCCCCGCTTCGGCGAGCCCTTCGAGCGCTTGCGTGAAATAAAAGCGTGCATTCTGGTGGCCCATTTCGTCGCATTCCCAGGAACGCACGCTACCGCGCCAAACCTCATCGCTCAAGCCGACATTCCCTTCGTCGCTGCGAGATGCGCGTAACGGTCGCGCAACACGCGTTTCAACAGCTTCCCATTTTCGTTCATCGGCAGCGCATCGGCAAAGATGATCTGGCGCGGACATTTGACGGGCGAGAGCACAGCACGGCAATGCGCCGACAACGCGTCCGCCAACACCGACGTTGGCAAGCTACCATCCAGCAGCCGCACAACCGCTACAACCATGTGGCCAAGGTCTGCATGCCCTAGCCCGATCACCGCGGCTTCGGCCACAACGGCGTGCCGTTCGAGCACGTCTTCCACCTCACGCGGATATACGTTCACACCCCCGGTGATGATGAGGTCGGTGCGTCGATCACTCAGATAGAGGTATCCATCTTCATCGACATGACCAAGATCGCCGTAGCTGCCCCAACCGGTCGTGCTTTGTGCGGCGCGCGATTTTGCCTCGTCCCGGTGGTAGGCGAAGGGCAGTCCGCCCGAAAAATAAACCGATCCAATCTCGCCCGCAGCCAATTCACTCTCGCTACCGTCTTCGGAAAGGATGTGAATATCGCCGCTAACGCAGCGTCCGACCGATCCCGGGTGGGCGCGCCAGTCAGCCGCGCCGATATGCGTGAGGCCGACATTTTCTGTACCACCGTAAAATTCCTCGACCACGTCGCCCCACCACTCAAGCATCGCCATCTTCACCGCCGGCGGACAGGGTGCAGCGCCATGCAATGCCAAGCGCAACGAGGAGATATCGCGGGGGCAGCGATCGGTGTCGGCCACAGCGAGCAGGCGGGTGAACATCGTCGGCACCCACAGGCTGTGCGTCACCTGATAGCGTTCAATTGCCTCGAGCGCGGCAGCAGCGTCGAATCGCCCCATCACGATCGCAGTTCCCCCCGCGTCGATGGTCCGTGTGAGAAACCGACCAGTAGCGTGATAGAGCGGCGCCAATGACAGATAGACCATATCCGGCGCCAACTTAAATATGCCGCGAATATAGGTTTCGAAGGGGGGCAACTTCCAGCGCTCCGAATAGGGGGTAAGCGGTCGACGAACACCTTTCGGCTTGCCTGTGGTACCCGAGCTGTAGAGGAATTCGCGGCCAATCGGCCGCTCTGGAAATGGCTTTGTCGATGTACCACCCGCAATGGCCTCGGTGAGGCCAATAAAGCCAGGTGCGGGACTCCCAAGCATAACGCGGTGAACCGGTCCCGCGTCACCGAGCAATGACGACGCCTGGACCGCGATCCCCGAATATGATTCGCTAGCGATCAATATCACAGCTTCGCTGTCGGCGACCACATGAGCAACCTCAGCCGCGCTAGACAATGTGCTGATTGGCGCAAAATACAGCCCAGCCCTTCTGGCTGCATACCAAAGAGCGATTAGCTCGGGTCGGTTCTCGATGAGCATGGCGATGGTCGCGCCATCTGCGATGTCAAGGGAGAGCAGCCAAGCGCGAGCAGCGTTTGCCTCGCGGTCCAACCTTGCAAAATCCCAGATCTCACCGGTTTCTGCCATGACAATCGCCATTTTAGAGGGCTGTTCGTACGCCCAGCGCTGAAGATCGTCGCGCCAATCATCCATGGCCCCGCCCATCACAAAAAATTACCTGCTTCAAACAAGATATTTGCAGGTTGTAAGCAGGCGAACTATCTGTGTAAATGGGTCTATATCATCAATGCCTCCAGCCGGCAGCGCAAAGCGAGCCGCGGAGTTCAACATGCAGGGGAAGATGGATGAAAAAGACGGGCAAGGCGATCATAACCTGCGCAATAACCGGGTCGATCCATACGCCGAGCATGACGCCCCACCTTCCCATCACGCCCGACCAGATAGCCGCTGAAGCGATCGCCGCAGCCGACGCTGGCGCAGCTATGTTGCACCTTCACGCGCGCGATCCCGTAACTGGCAAGCCGGACCAGAATCCCGAGCTGTTCAAGCAGTTCCTGCCCCGCATTAAGCAAGCAACCGACGCCATTATCAATATCACGACTGGTGGCGGCCTTGGCATGCCGCTCGATCAGCGCCTCGCCGCAGCGAAATATGCCCAGCCCGAAATTGCATCCATGAACATGGGGTCACTGAATTTCAATATATCGGGCGCGGGTGCAAAAGTGACCCAATGGAAGCATGCGTGGGAGAAGCCCTATTTGGAGATGACAAAGGATTTCGTCCTCTCCAATTCATTCGCCCAGATCGAACGCGGCCTTACCGAACTCGGTGATTTCGGTACGCGCTTCGAGTTCGAATGTTACGATATCGCCCATCTCTACAACCTCGCACACTTTGCGGAACGCGGCTTGGTGAAGCCTCCATTTTTTATCCAGGGCGTCTTCGGCATTCTGGGCGGTATCGGCCCGGATCCTGAGAACGTTATGTTCATGAAGGCGACGGCCGACCGGCTGTTCGGCGACGATTATATCTTCTCGCTACTCGCGGCGGGTCGCCACCAAATGCCGCTCGTCACGCTATCAGCACTCTTGGGTGGCTCGGTCCGCGTCGGCTTGGAAGACAGCCTGTTCCTAGGCAAGGGTCAGATGGCCACCTCCAATGCACAGCAGGTTGCAAAGATAAAGCGCATCCTAACCGAGCTCAGTATTGAGGTCGCAACCCCCGCGGAAGCACGCGCCATCATGCAAACAAAGGGCGGAGATAACGTCGCGTTCTAGGCGGCGTTGACGAATTGTTTGACGCAGCGCCTGCGGGTTGATTCAAGGCTGCCTTTTGGAGGCAGGTTTGAGCCAGGGTGATTTGAGCAAAGCAGAATAGTGTGTTTTGAAGGCTTTGCTGCCGATTGATGCGGCAAACCGGGGGCGAGGTTGGCGCCCAGGGCAGAACCGATCAATCATCAACGGCATATTATGGCGGCTTCGCTGCGGGACGCCGTGGCGTGACGTTCCACCCAAGTACGGCAACTGGTATACGATCTAACGACGGTTCCGGCGCTGGAGCGAGGCCGGGGTCTGGGAGGCCGTCTCGGTCACGCTGGCTGAGATCATGGCCGACAGCGGCCACTACAGCATCAATAGCACCACGGTTCGCGCCCACGTTTCGGCAGCGGGCGGGAAAGGGGGACTCATCGACGAGCTCTTGGCCGCTCGCGGGGCGGGTTCACCAGTAAGCTTCACTGTCTGGCTGACGCACGGGGACGGCCACTCGCTTTCCATCTGACGGTTGGCGAAGCGGCGGATTGCAAGGCCTATGACACGCTGATCGCGTTGCCGGAGCGGGCGCCAAAGGCGCTCCTGGCAGACAAGGGCTACGATGCCGACGCCATCCGCCCAGACCTTGCGAGCCGCAACATCCGGGCCGTCATTCCAGGACGATCAAACCGCCGGGTGAAAATCGAATATGACAGGGCACTCTACAAGTGTCGATGGCGGAGTAAAATGCCCCGGAACGGACATTTGAAAATTCCCCACTTCTTCTGATTGGCCCTTGTCCGGGGCGAGCCCCGGACAAGGGCCAAAACAAAAATATCGGGCATGATCCTCCTGACGGGAGGCACGCTACGATGAAGAAGCTTGGAGATCTGATAATGATCCTGGATTTACATCGCCAAGGTCTGAAGGTGGCTGTTATCGCCCGCCAGGTCGGGATCGACCGCAAGACCGTCCGTAAATACATTGTGCAAGGCATCGAAGTGCCGACCTACGGACCCAGGCAGCCACGCGAGCGCTTGCTTGACCCTTGGATGGACTATCTGAGGTCCAGGCTTAATGCCTATCCGGGTTTGAGCGCGCGGCGCCTTTTGCGCGAGATTTGCGAACGTGGTTACACCGGCGGCTACAGCACGTACGCGATACGGTGCGCGCATTGCGACCGGCAGGCGGCGGCAGCCCCTTCGCCGTGCGTTTCGAGATGCCACCCGGGCAACAGGCACAGGTCGATTTTGCTCAGTTCCGGATGCGATTTACCAGCGTACCAGACAGCGTCCAGATCGTATGGCTATTCTCGATGGTACTTGGCTTCTCCCGGTTGATCTGGGGGCGCTTCGCCCAGCGTCAAACGATGCAGACCGTATTGGCGTGCAATAGAGCCGCGTTCGAAGCGATCGGCGGCGTGCCGCGGGAAATCAGAGGTGGCCGGGTTTGTCTGAACAGGGATCGGCAACGGTTAAGTGGATCGTCTGCCGGGTTCCTTGCCTTGCCAATATGGGGCGTCATGCAGG
>NZ_FOGE01000066.1 GCF_900111125.1 Sphingobium sp. YR768 | reverse complement strand
CCCTGATACTTCTTCCATTGCTCGCGCCGCCGAGCGATGGCCGGTCGGAGCTGTTCGGCGGGCAGCACGCTTTTTTTTGAAGCTCAGTCCTTCGGAGGACATCATCGCACTGGCATGATTTTGCCTTCAGGCGCCGGGTTGCTTCGGCTCTCAGAGGCAATCGACTTTATGGCAGGAGAGGGACTTTCCCGACATTCCGCTAAAGGCAGATAGGTCGCGTTTATCGACCTTTGTGGGCAGTGATGTCGGAGAGAAAATCACGAGGGAATGTCCCTCCGACATGGTAAGGCGCTCACTGACTGCTCGCCTCGATATCTTAAAAGGCGAACTTCAGCCCGACATTGGCGGACGCCCGACGGTCGCCCTCGCTATAGGTCTGGGCGGCATTGGCGAACAGGGAGAGAGCGGAACTGACCCGCATTTCGGCACCGCCGCTGACGCTGCCTGCCAGCCCGCCACGGCGCACGCCAAGCGAGAGCAGGCCCTGATTCGAGCCTGCAAAGCCTGCCAGCGCCTCGACGCTGCGGCCCGTTAGCTGATATTGGACGCCCAGCCGCACGAATGGACGGAATGACGCATCCGATGCCCGGCTGCGGCCGAAGGCGATGCCGCCATCGGCGAACAGCGCATCATGCTTGTCCTTCGCGACGTCCAGCGCCCAGACGCTGCCATTGCCTTCGCGAAGGCCCGTGCGGGTCGTCGCGATATAGGTCAGACCGACATCGGGTTGTGCCGCCCAGTCGCTGCCCAGAGTGGCCTCGTAAGAAAGCGACAGATCGCCGACCCAGTTCTTCAGGCGGAAGCGGCCATGCGCCTTGCCCCCATCGGGCGTCAGGCGATCGGTATCGGCATCGAGTTGGTGATAGGCCAGCGTCGCGTCAAATCGCAACGCGCCCACCGCATAGCTGCTCCCGACACCGGCAAACCAGCCATCTGCATCAGTCTGCGATCCCAGCTTCTGCAGCGTCTGGCGAGAGTCCAGATAGCCGCCAAAGCCCGCAATCGACCAGCGATCGGTGCCGATGCCCAGACCACCCAGCAGGCCGTAGCTGCGAGAACGGCTGGCCGACAGGCCGGACTGATTGCCCGCTGCGATCCGGCCCAAGCCGCCCAGATACTGGCCGATGCTGAACGCCCGCGGCGCATCGTCGCCCGACAACCGAGCAATGCTGCGCGTGGCGTTGGCGATCGTCAGGCCATTCTCCACGCCCATCTGGGTGGCAGAGGCATAAGGCTCAGCGGTCAGGCGCGCGAAGGCGGCGGCATTTGACACGCCTGCTGCCGTCGCCAGCACGGGGAGGGCGTCGATCAGGCCGTCGCTGGCCGTGCCTGACCCAATCACGCCATTGGTATAATCGATGGCGCCTTGGACCTGCGGCGTGAAGGCAGCATTGTTGAGGAACTGGCCCAGCAGGCGGATGCGCTTGTCATCCTGCACGACGAAGCCGAACAGGCTGTCGGGCTTCATGATACTGGCATAGCTGCCCGATATGCCGCCATTGGCGATGATGAGGTCCAGCGTGGTGCCGGGCTTCACCTGCTGATCGGCGGTCAGGATCAGGCCCGCCCCCTGCGCGATCGTCAGCGTGCCGGAAATCAGCAGCTTATCGGATATGGTCGGGCTGATCTCCATCATGGTGGTCGATCCGCCTGTCAGCGCGACATTGCCGGTCACAGTCATCGTACCGGGCGACGCGCCGGGGCTGAGCGTGCCCGCGACAGTGATATTGCCGATCACATCGCCCGCCGACCCGAACGTCGCTCCCTGACGCACCTGAATGCTGCCCGCGCGGATGGTGGAGCCAGTAAACCCCACCAGACGCCCGCTGGTCAGGTCGATCACGCCGAAATCGGCATTGCCCGACACCGTCGCATAGCCACCGCTAATGTCCAGCCCGGCAATATTGCTAACGACAGCAAAGCGGACGGGTGCAGCGGCGCTGCCGGCATTCAGCAGGATGCGGTTACTGCCCGCGCCGCCATCGATCGATCCTGCGAAGAGGCCGTTGATGACGAAGCGGTTGTCGGCGCTGCCAAAGGTCAGGCTATTCGTGTTCAGCGATGCATCGCTCGCCAGCGTCAGGTCGCCTTCCACATTCAAGCTCTGCAAGGTGAAGCCATTGGCCAGGGTCAGAATCGCGGCCCCCTGCGCCGTGACCGCCTCGAAGCCGAGCAGGCTGTTGGCGTCCAAGGTGCGGGCGTTGGCCATCCCCAGGATCAGGCCGTCATTGCCAGCGCCGCCCGACAGAGTCCCCTGCCAAAGCGCGCCATCGGCGAGGGTTACGATATCATCGCCGCCGGCCATGTCGATCTGGCCAACCAAGCGCCCCCCCGCCGCGATGTCGAGCCGTTCGCCGACATCGCCGAAACGCAGCACGCCGTCGGCGCCGCCAAGCTGACCCGTTACGATGAGGGTACTGCCGGCCAGCGACACGCTTTCAAAACCGGTTGCGGCACCGGTCAGCGTGACCGGCCCCTGCGCGGTGAAGGCCAGGCTGTCATCGCCCGCGCCGCCATCATAGCGTCCCGCCGCGCGCGTCAGGTCGAAAATCATCGCGTCATTGCCGCCGCCCAGCAGCACGTTGCTGGAGTCGCCGGTCAGGCGCAATTGCTCCTGCGCGGCGCTGCCGAGGATCTGGCCGACAAACGCGCCGTTGGTGGTGAGGTTGATGTTGGTGCCCAGAAGGCTGATCAGGTCATATCCCTGAGCCAGCGCCAAGGTCAGCGTGCCCTGCCCCTCCACTGACAGCTGCTCAAAGCCGGTCTGCGCAACGATTCCGCTGCGATCGCCCGCCAAGATCAGGCGATAGAGATCGGTCCCGGAGCCGCCATCGATCAAGCCAGCAACGCTGCTGCCCGCCTGTTCAGTGAAACTGTCATTGCCCGCGCCCATATCGACGGGGCCACCGATGCTGCCGCCATTGACGATGCTATCATCGCCACCGGCCAGCGCAATCCCGCCGCCGATCGAACCCGCGTTCCACACGCTGTCATTGCCTGCGCCGCCGGTAATGGTGGTTGCACTGGCGCTGTTCAGCGTCTCACCCGCCGCGACCGTGACGGTGCCGCCGTCCAAGCCGATCGTGTCAAAACTGAAGTCGCCCGAATAGCTGACATTGCCGTCGCCGATCTGGAAGAAGCGCTCGAAATTGACGAACTGGTCGGCATTCACCGCCCCGCCGCCCGTCGCATCGACGATGAAGCTGTCGGTGCCAGCGCCGCCATCGACGGTGCCCTGCAGGATTGCGCTTGCCAACTGGGTGAAACTGTCGTTGCCGTCGCGCAGATAGACGTCGCCGATGATCGTCCCGCGATTGACGATCACGTCGTCACCAAAGCCAAGATCGATATCTCCGCGGATGACACCGCTGTTGGTAAGGCGATCATCATGGCTGCCGATGCTCTGGATCGCGCCGGCCAGACGTGTCGTACCGAGGAGCAGCGCAAATCCATCGTTCGGACCCAACGCTGTCCCGGCCTGACCGTTGATCTCGCCGCCATTATCGATGTCGAATGCCAGGCTCGACAGAATGGCGGTCGAGGCATCGCCAAGCGCTTCGATAACGCCGCCCTGCGCATTGGCGACCTTCAAGACCGAGCCGGATATCCCCGAAGCGTGTATCGCCGAAGCAGGAGCCGTGTAGAAATCATCCCCCCAATAGTCGTAGGAAATCAATGAACCGCCGCTATTAGCCCGTAAGGTTCCGCTGTTTGCGATTATGAAACTGCCCGGCACCTCGAAAAGATCAGCCAGCTTGATAGCCGATCCCCATTTGGCAGAAGATTCGATCGTCCCACTATTGGTGATATCGACCACGCTTCCCGCGCTGCTGGAAAACAGGCTAAGGTTGATGGCGTTCTCAATCGCGGTGGAGATCGTGCCTGCGTTGCGGATCTCAACATTAGCCGGTCCGTCGGCGTAAAAATTACCTTCTACGCGACCTGCGATCATTCCTGCATTGTTGAAGGCGATTTCACGCAGTTGGTCGCTGTATAGATTAACGGCGAGGCCATACTGCTGGTCGCCGCTGATCATTCCGGCATTGCTGAATGAAAGTGTATCGATATTTGTAATCGACACTCCCGCATATCCGGCATCATTTTTGCCGATCACCGCATTGTTGGAAAAGGCGCGCACGGCACCAACAAATGCCGAGATATCCGCTTCATTAGAGAAACTTGCTAAAGTCTCCAACTCCAGTTCGAAAGGATAAGCATAGACTCGGCCGGTTATGACACCGCCAGATTGCGCGCGATTGACGATATGGCCGTTGCCGCCAGTCGCAAAACCATTGGCGATTGGCTCGGCAGATTCCAGCGTCAGAACAGTATCAAGACCCTCTGCGCGGACCAACTGGGCTTCAAAATTCAGCCCTGATACCGTCCCCAGGGTCACAGTCCCGCTGCTTTCAAAGGTTTGGCCGAAAACGTCGAACCCGTCGCCCCCGTCGATAATGCCCGAAACGCCTATGTCCGGCCCCTTTGACAGGAAGATGTCGTTAGCTGCCCCGAACAGCAGATCCCCATTCAGCATACCACCATCGGAAATGTAAAGGCTGTTGGCATAGCCGCGACCGTAAACGCTGTAGGCCATGTCCACAGTGCCAGTGATGATGCCCGCGTTTCTGATTGATCCGCCACTACTGACTTGGATCGCGCCGTTTTTGCCCTCGATCACGCCATTGACGCCGTTAACAAGGGCCAGCGATCCATAGCCAGCGATCGCGATCCCGTTTGTACTGCGCAACACACCATTGTTTATGATGTTCGTGGTATTGAAATCGGCAACTACGGCGCGACCATTCATGCTGATCGAACCATTGTTAGTCAAATATGATGTGACAACCCCAACAGATGTTGTTCCGTTTTCAAACTCCGTAATCAGACCGTTATTATATACATATCCCGCGTCGCTGATAGCCGCCGCGCCATCGACAAGGATTATGCCATTATTCGTGACCTCAAGCCCTCGGCTGATTGCAGCCACATAGTTGTAGGGAGAGATTGCAAAATTCTGGAAGGTTATCGTGCCATCATTGATGAAGCTGTTTTCATAGCCTAGCGCGACCATTGCACCGTAGGAAGGATAGCTGCCGGTTGTACTCCGTGTAGCCGTCAGCGCGCCCCTGCTCCTGACCAACAGTACCGAATTATTGTAGTTTGCGCCCGGCAGTCTGATGCCATCAACGATGTTGAGCAATCCATCTTCCGCGAAATTAAAGTCCGCGGCCAGATCGACTGTGCCTTTACCAGCCAAAACGAGACTGTCGCTTTGTGTTGTAGACGCACTGAGGAAGAGGGTCGCATCCTGCGCGACCTCATAGCTGACCGCACCGAAGCCGGCGAGGCGATCGAGAGTCGCACTGGTGTCGGTTGCGGCCATGTAACGAAGGCTTGCGCCATTACCATAGATGGTACCGTTGAAACCATCGAACACAGTGCCGCTCGACCCTGGTAGAGACACTGCGAGCGTGTCGCTGATGCTCAGGATGAGGTCACCATTGAGGATGCCACCTTGCAGCGCGATATAGCTGTTGCCATAGCCATAAATCGAATTGCTGGCGAGATTGACGGTTCCGTTGATCGTACCTGCGTTGGCAATCATACTGTCATAGACTGAATAGTTGGAATTTTGCGGACCAATCGCCAAAGTCCCGCCTGAAATTACACCGCCCGCTTCGTTCATCAACCCGCCGCCGGTCATCGCCACCGCAACTTTGGAAGAGGATATAGTGCCGCTATTGTTGAGGCTGCCGTTCAGTAACACGCCTACAGCGGCGCCATTAATCAGTCCCTTGTTGATAAGGGTCTGACCAGAATAGGTATCGACATGCAGGGCGATGTCGCCGGTCGAACGGATCGTCCCTGAATTCACCATACTGCCCGATCCGAAGTAAATCGTCCGTTTGGTAGAGGTTATATCGCCTTCATTGGTGAATTTAGTCGAATAGAGCTGCAACGCATTGCCTTGGACATTGATCGATCCACTATTGTCGAACGTCATCTGCCCAAACGACAGAGCTGTCATATAGGGGTCTGCGTTTGCGGCATCGATGCCGCCTTCGTTTCGGAAGGTCAGGCTATAGCTATAATTGTCGCCCGCCCAAATTGTGGCGTTCGGCTCCCTCAGCGTAATCCTGGTCTGGTTCGTGATAATCCCATTGCCAGTCAGAAACAGAGGAGCATTGGCGACGAAACCATCGACGAGCGCGACATTGGCCGTGTTCATCGCTGCGATGCGAACCTGTTCAAAGCCAGGAAGCGCGATGCGCTGATTGATGATGCTATCGGCCTCAAACCGCACATCAATCGTGTCATTCCCTTCGCCGCCATCGACACGCCCACTGACGCCAGTGCGCAACCCCGCAACCGGATCGAACGTCGCGATGAGCAGATCATGGCTACCCCCCAGTAGCAGATCGCCGTTGATGGTGCCGAGGCGAGAATCGATGATGCTCGTTGTCGAATAATATGCAGAGAATAAAGCCCGCGTGATGACATTGCCATCAATCACACCCGCATTGGTCAATTGCAGACTGCCAGTAGCGCCAGTCGCGATAATACCGCCTTTGATAATGCCGTCGCCTTGGTTATCGACAGAGTAATAATAGCCCTCGATCGCGGTACCGCCGGCGTCATTGGCGATTGTCCCGGTGTTGACCAGAACAGCGCCGGCACCGAGGTTGGCGATCGTCGCGCTCGCGCTATTGGATCGGATAATGCCGTAATTTTTAAGGTCTGCCTTCGGGCCGTAACCATCGCCAATCCTGCCGTCGATGGCACTCCAAACCCCGCCGTCGATCAGCCCATCATTGGTCATTTGGGTCAGCTTTCCGCTGATCGCGCCCATGACCCCATATTGGTGATTGACGAGGCTAATATAGGCATAGGCGGTGTTCGCGGTGTCATCCCGGATGGCATAGCCATCGGTGCCGGAGATCGACCCACCGTTATCAACACTCAGATTCATGGAGGCGTACGTATTGTCCGGCCCATTTGACAGAAGAATGCCGGTGCTGCCATCGATGCGGCCGCCGGATCCCACCACGACACCCAGATAGTCGGATGCATAAGCGGGGCTGGCAGCATCGAACCGGACGCCTACATGGCCTATGCCTTCGACATGGCCGTCTATATTCAGCAGCACGGTGCTGGAGTAGACACCGCTATGCGCGCGCTGGACCAAAATGGCATCGCTGCTGGACGAAGAAATACGCGCACCGCTGGATAGCGAGATGCTCGTATTTTCGGATGTGATGACAATACCATCATTATCGGCGCCGTCGCAAATGGTCGTCCCGCCTGTCACTGGCGGATCGGGCTGGCATTGGGCTATCGCAACGTTAGTGAGCATTGCTGACAAGACAAGAAGGCTGACGCCGCTGGCACGACGCAGCTTGTCTGAAAATTGCATGTAAATACCCCAAAAACCCCGTTTGAAGCCGGTATGGCAAAATCCAGAAGTATTTGTCTAGTTATTTGGTCGTGGCATTTAAACCGGGTTGGATTTATCGGAGGGTGTAACCGCTCTGTATTGAAGGTCGCCAGCGAGGTTATCCCATGTGAGGCAAGAGGCGGACGGGATACAACGCCTGACGGAAAGCGGACCGTCCGTAACCAGCCGCTGAAATTTGGTTCCTTAGTGGCAAGGAAGGGTGCGCGCCGTGCAAAGGCGGCACTTTCTAGGGGCGATCGACATTCAGCGTAACCAGATCATGGCAGCAGCGAGGTGAATAAAGCCGGTGCAATGGATGGTGCGGCGATCATAGCGTGTAGCG
>NZ_FOGE01000074.1 GCF_900111125.1 Sphingobium sp. YR768 | reverse complement strand
GTAAGCGCCGACGGAAGGCGGCGTTGACGTAGGGTTATTTGGGTTTCCGCGGGCGCGGCGCCCATTTCTTGGCGAGTGCCGCGAAGCGAGCGTGGATCACCTCGATGTTAGGTTGAGTGTGGGGGTCATGGTCGTCGCCAAGAGCATCCAACGCCTCTTCATGGTATTCATGCGACGGATCGGTGAGAGCCTCCAGCTTCTCGGCATAGCCCCAAGGCCCTCCCGAGTCCTCCGGTGGGCGCATTCCGCTAGCTTCCAGCAGGCGCGGATAGCTGCCTTGCAGGTCAGCCGGAGCGATGCCGTGAATCCTGACGCTGTGCTCCCATCCGTCGCCAAAGTCGTAGAGGTACTGGAAGGTCTTGCCGCGCATTCCCTCCAACGCCTCAGCGAGGGTCGTCTTTCGGGCATCAAGTGGGCCGCCAAAGCCGTAGGACGGGTCAGGGATGCCGAAGCCCGTGTGCCCGAAGGTCAGCTCCCACAGATGGCTATCGGTCCATCCCAACGCTTCCTGGAAGGTAGTGTGCAAACGATCGAGCCGGATGCCGAGCGGTACTTCGATCATGCGGGTTACGGCGGGCGTCACGTCATCCAGAGTGATCGTCATGTGCACGACGAAGGCGTTGCTCAAGCAGCTTGCTCCAGGTTCTGGATCGCCTTTGCGGCCTGCCAGTTCCACGGCAGGAGTTCGTCGATCCGGTTGATCGGATGGTTGCCGATACGCTCGATTACGTCGGTGAACCAGGCTTCGGGCTCAACACCGTTCAGGCGGCACGTTTCGGCAAGCGAATAAAATAGCGCCGAGGCATCTCCGCCCTTGGTGGACCCGACGAACATCCAGTTGCGACGCCCCAGAGCAACGCCGCGCAGGGCATTTTCGACCAGGTTGTTGCTGATCTCCAGCAGGCCATCTTCGCAATAACGGACCATCGCCGCCCAGCGGTTAAGGGGATAACGGCATGCTTTCGCCAAGGCGCTGTCCGAGGACAATCCCTGCATCTGGGCATGCAGCCATGGCCGCAAGGCTGCAAGCTTCGGGAGAGCCAGCTGCTGGCGAACCCGTCGCCGCTCATCGGGCGGCGCTCCTTTGATATCCCGTTCGATCGCGAACAATTCGCTGATCCTCACGACCGCTTCAGCCGCTACCGGCGATGGGTTCTTTTCGAGGATGTCGGTGAACTTGCGTCGCGAGTGCGCCCAGCAGCCAACCTCGATCACGCCGCGCGGTGCCTTGGTCTTGGGGTCATGATATAGCGCGTTGTAGCCGGCATAGCCGTCCGCTTGAAGGTATCCGCGGTAACCGGCAAGGTGGGCCGCCGGATGCTTACCGCCGCGCCCGGTCGTGAAGCGGAACGCCACGGCAGGCGGGCTCATATCCCCGCTTGAACGGCTGTCGCGCAGATAGACCCAGAAGTAGGCGGTATGGCTACCGTCTTTGCCCTGAAGCAGGGTCACTGGGGTCTCGTCGCCGTGTATCTTTGGAGCTTCGAGGATATGGACGAGCAACCGTTCGCCGAGCGGCGCCATCAGCCAGGCCAGTTTACGGGACCAGCGGCCCATCACGTCGCGATCAATCTCCACCCCTTGCCGGCGCAGGATCACTGACTGACGATGCCAGGGCTGATGATCGACAAAGCGGCTGACGACGAGGTGCGCGAGCAATGCGCTGCTTGCCATCACCTTGGGCAACGGCAGATCGATGGCCGGCGCCTGGCGGATCGTTTCGCAGGATCGGCAGGCGATGCGAGGGCGAACATGACGCAGGACACGGAAGCAGGCGGGTACGTAATCCAGCACTTCGGTGACGTCTTCGCAGATGACGGTCTCGCTACCACCGCAACCGCATGGCTCCGGAAGGTGCTGGGTCGTCTCACGGGGGATATGTAGGGGGATCGGCGCCTTGGTTCCGGCCTTGCGCGTCGGTTTCGCGTTCGACGCCGCAGGAGCGTCATCATTGGCCGGCTCCGGGGCATCCACCTCCTCGAACATCAGCCGCAACTGCGCGATATCCATTTTCTCAGAGCTGCGACCGAACTGGACGCGCAGCAGCCGAGCAAGACGGTGCTCCAGCTTCTCGATCGTCAGACCCTGAGCTTTGACGGTCTGCTTTGCCGCCCCCAGTTCGGCCCGCTCCAGCTCCATGATCTCAGCCATCTCCCGCAGCATTTTCTGCAGGAGAACGGGGTCTGTGGGGAGGCGATCAAGGTCGAACCGCATGCCCCGGACTATAGCGCAAGTGGCATTTCCCGCCTACATAAAACGGCAGTTTTCCGAGCTTTTATCGCTCATGCGAGGGTCGGCACGAGCACCTCGTCGTGAACAATCGCCTGCCGCCAATCCAGTCCCTCGATCAGCATCGCCAACTGCGCGGCCGAGAGCCGCGCTGCTCCCCCGTCCTGGGTTCTGGGCCATACGAACTTTCCGCGCTCGAGGCGTTTTGCATACAGACAAAGTCCTGATCCGTCCCAGACCAGGGCCTTCAATCTATCGCCTCGTTTTCCGCGGAACAGGAATACAGCGCCGGAGAAGGGATCGAGTTGGAGGATATTGCGAACCTGCGCGGACAGGCCATCGAAGCCTTTTCGCATGTCGCACGGCGCCAACGACAGATAGATTTTCGCCGATGGCGGCAGCGTCAGGCTCAACGTTCAAGCTCCCCGATAACCTCGAGCGCCAATCTCAACGCTTCTCTGTCGACCAACCTGTCGATCGACACCATGAAGTCGCCGCCGCGCCGGATCTCAATCCAGCCAATCTCAGGTGCTGTCCCCTGCGGCTCGGCGGCCAACTCAACCGGCACGAACCCGGCCATCGCGCCGCGGAGCAATTGCTTACGCCAAGTGTAAAGCTGACCGGTCCCGATCCCGTACCGACGCGCGACCACGGCCATGATGGCACCCGGCTGAGTGGTCTCCTTCAGGATCGCCAGCTTCTCTTCGTCGCTCCAGTGCCGGCGCCGTTCCACTCGAACGACCGCTCCGCCATCTCGGCGTGCGCTCATACGAGGCTCGTTTGACTGCTCGATATCCACTCGCAAGGCCTCCATCTGCCCCGCGAAATTCACGCCCACCCCAATCCGCACAAGGCCGGGTTCCGTCGGCGCTTAC
>NZ_FOGE01000070.1:2500-5568 GCF_900111125.1 Sphingobium sp. YR768 | reverse complement strand
TGAATGGGTTTTGTGCGTGTGTAACAAAGCGCGAGCTATAATGCCTGGCGACGCCCTACTCTTCCGGGGCTTGAGCCACAGTACCATTGGCGCAGTCAGGTTTCACGTCCGAGTTCGGGAAGGGATCGGGTGGGTCACTGACGCTATGGTCACCAAGCAATAGAGCTGGCGCTTTGTTTTTCAATCGATGTCCGTGCACATTATGGAGGTAAGATATTCTGGCTGGCTTAACGACCTTCGATCGACGACAGCTTGATGATCAAGGCTGTCGTTGATGGTGGGACTCTTAAGCGCGAACAGAGCAATTAGGATCGGTTAGCTCCATGCGTTACCGCACTTCCACATCCGACCTATCAACGTCGTGGTCTACGACGGCTCGATGAAATCTTATCTTGAGGGAGGCTTCCCGCTTAGATGCTTTCAGCGGTTATCCCGTCCATACATAGCTACCCAGCTGCGCCCTTGGCAGGACGACTGGTACACCAGAGGTATGTTCAACCCGGTCCTCTCGTACTAGGGTCAACTCCTCTCAAATTTCGACGCCCACGGCAGATAGGGACCAAACTGTCTCGCGACGTTCTGAACCCAGCTCACGTACCACTTTAATTGGCGAACAGCCAAACCCTTGGGACCTGCTCCAGCCCCAGGATGTGATGAGCCGACATCGAGGTGCCAAACGATTCCGTCGATATGAGCTCTTGGGAATCATCAGCCTGTTATCCCCGGCGTACCTTTTATCCGTTGAGCGATGGCCCTTCCACGAGGGACCACCGGATCACTATGACCGACTTTCGTCTCTGCTCGACTTGTCAGTCTCGCAGTCAGGCGGGCTTATGCCATTGCACTCTAACAGACGGTTTCCAACCGTCCTGAGCCCACCATCGCGCGCCTCCGTTACTCTTTAGGAGGCGACCGCCCCAGTCAAACTACCCACCACAGAGGGTCCCTGCACCGGATAACGGTGCGAGGTTAGACATCAGAAAACAGCAGGGTGGTATTTCACCTATGGCTCCACATCAACTGGCGTCGATGCTTCAAAGCCTCCCACCTATGCTACACAGCTCTTTCCTAATGCCACTCTGAAGTTGCAGTAAAGGTGCACGGGGTCTTTCCGTCTAACCGCGGGTACTCCGCATCTTCACGGAGAATTCAATTTCGCTGAGCATATCCTGGAGACAGTGGGGAAGTCGTTACGCCATTCGTGCAGGTCGGAACTTACCCGACAAGGAATTTCGCTACCTTAGGACCGTTATAGTTACGGCCGCCGTTTACCTGGGCTTCAATTCAGAGCTTGCACTCCTCCTCTTAACCTTCAGGCACCGGGCAGGCGTCAGGCCCTATACGTCGTCTTGAAGCCGACTTAGCAGAGCCCTGTGTTTTTGCTAAACAGTCGCTACCCCCTGGCCTGTGCCCCCCACAAAAAGTTGCCTTGATGTGGGGCCTCCTTCTTCCGAAGGTACGGAGGCAATTTGCCGAGTTCCTTCAGGATACTTCTCTCAAACGCCTTGGTATACTCTACCATTCCACCTGTGTCGGTTTAGGGTACGGTCTATACGGTGGGGCTATTTCCTGGGACAACTTCCCTGCCCGGACCAATCCAATAAGGCCGAACAAGTTACGCCATCCGTCACACACCACCAGGCCCACGAATATTAACGTGGTTCCCATCGACTACCCCCTTCGGGCTCGTCTTAGGGGCCGGCTTACCCTGCTCAGATTAGCTTTAAGCAGGAACCCTTGGAATTTCGGCGACAGTGCATCTCACACTGTTAATCGCTACTCATGTCTGCATTCGCACTTCCGATACCTCCACGACCCATTACCAGATCGCTTCAACGGCCTACGGAACGCTCCGCTACCGCTCAGTCAAAGACTGAACCCTAAGCTTCGGTGCATCACTTTAGCCCCGTTACATCTTCGCCGCAGGATCTCTTGTTTAGACCAGTGAGCTGTTACGCTTTCTTTAAAGGATGGCTGCTTCTAAGCCAACCTCCTGGTTGTTTTGGAAATCCCACATGCTTTCCCACTTAGTGATGACTTGGGGACCTTAGCTGTAGGTTAGGGCTGTTTCCCTTTTGACGACGGACCTTAGCACCCGCCGTCTGTCTGCCGAACTAGACTCGTTGGTATTCGGAGTTTGGTTAGTATTGGTAGATCTCGCGACCCCCGCAACCATCCAGTGCTCTACCCCCAACGGCAAATATTCGACGCTCTACCTCAATAGATTTCGCGGAGAACCAGCTATTTCCCGGCTTGATTGGCCTTTCACCCCTAAGCACAACTCATCCGACAATTTTTCAACATTGAACGGTTCGGTCCTCCAGTGCGTGTTACCGCACCTTCAACCTGGTCATGCATAGATCGCCGGGTTTCGGGTCTAATGCATCAAACTATGGTCGCCCTATTCAGACTCGCTTTCGCTGCGCCTACACCTAACGGCTTAAGCTTGCTTGATACACTAAGTCACAGACCCATTATGCAAGAGGTACGCGGTCAGGTCTCGCCTATCCGAAGATATTGGGACCCTCCCACTGCTTGTAGGCATCCGGTTTCAGGTACTGTTTCACTCCCCTCATCGGGGTGCTTTTCACCTTTCCCTCACGGTACTGGTTCACTATCGGTCATGTACGAGTATTTAGGCTTGGAGGGTGGTCCCCCCATGTTCAGACAGAGTTTCACGTGCTCCGCCCTACTCAAGTCCTGAGATATCATTTTCGCATACGGGGCTGTCACCCGCTATGGCCAGACTTTCCAGACTGTTCTGCTAACTATATCCCAGGCACTGGCCTGGTCCGCGTTCGCTCGCCACTACTAACGGAATCTCGGTTGATGTCTTTTCCTCCGGGTACTGAGATGTTTCAGTTCTCCGGGTTCGCCTCACCAAAGCCTATTTTATTCAGCTTAGTGATACCTCTCCCATTTAACACGGGGCCAGATTGCTCTGGACCAGTCTTAAATGGTGAAGGTGGGTTGTCCCATTCGGAAATCGCGGGATCAAAGCTTGCTCACAGCTCCCCCACGCTTATCGCAGCGTGCCACGTCCTTCATCGCCTGTACATGCCAAGGCA
>NZ_FOGE01000072.1 GCF_900111125.1 Sphingobium sp. YR768 | reverse complement strand
TCGCCTATTATGACAACCATCGTCCGCATTCACGCCTTGCAGGGAAAACCCCAGGCGAGGCATATGGGCAAATCGGCGCTTCAAATCCTGGGGGGCATGCCCTCCAGGATTTGATCACCCAAATGGCGGCATCAACAACAATCAGGATGAGCTTAACTTAACCGCCAACCTGTCAAAGAAGGCGAGCCCACCTCAGTTTTCAAACGCTCTTAGCGTTACTCTTGATTGGAGTAATGCTGGCGGTCTAGGCCACATACCCATAAATAGGATTCCCAAAGGACGAGCGATCTGATTCAATTTCCGGGAAGGAGATTGAGATGGCGCGGTTCGATTTGACGGATTTCGAGTGGTCGGTGATCGCGCCGCTGCTGCCGACGAAGGTTCGAGGCGTGAAGCGAGTTGATGATCGCCGTGTGCTCAACGGGATATTCTGGCGGCTGCGAACAGGAGCGCTCTGGGCGGACATTCCCTCCCGATACAGTCCGCATACGACCTGTGTGAACCGCTTCAATCGCTGGCGTCGGGCCGGTCACTGGGCACGGATATTGGAAGCAGTATCAGTCGCTTATGAAGGCGACGTGCAGATGATCGACAGTTCTTCGATCCGGGTTCACCAGCATGGCGCCAACGGCGATAAAAAGGGGGACCCGGTTGCATGGGTCGCTCGCGCGGTGGCCTGACGACGAAAATCCACGCGCTGGTCGATGCCAATGGCCTGCCGATCGCGCTCAAGCTCACCGCCGGCCAGGCACATGATGGCCGCAGCGCTGCCGACATGCTCGGCACCTTGAGCGATGGTGACGTGCTGCTTGCCGACCGCGCCTATGACAGCGATGCGCTCAGAAGCGAGATGGCTGCTCGCGGCGTTTGGGCTAACATCAAACCCATGCCAAACCGCAAGCGCAGGCCCGCCTTCAGCGCATTTCTTTATCGTTATCGCAATCTCGTCGAGCGCTTCTTCAGCAAACTCAAGCAGTTTCGCGGTATCGCTCCGGTGAGGGCCGCCTTGCGGTGATGGGCTTATATTTCGAGATGGCACCGGTGCAAGCACTGGTGTTTGCACCGGTACAAGCGACGGTGCGATGAGCCAGATCACAGTAATTTCGGGTCCAGAACGGCGGCGGGTATGGACCGACCAGCAGAAGCGCGAACTGGTCGCGGCAGTTTCGGCGCCCGGTGCGAACGTGGCGGAGATTGCCCGCCGTGCCGATCTGCGGCCGAACCAGATCTACCGATGGCGGCGGCAGATGGGGCAGGCAGCCCAAGGCTTTGCAGAAGTGCAGGTGCGGCCCGATCCGATGCCAGTGAGCGGATCGGCGATCATCGTGGAGTTCGAGCGGGCGATCGTGCGTATTCCCGCTGGCGCATCGCCCGGACTAGTGTCGACAGTGCTGCGGTCGGTCAAGCCGTGATCCCAGTCCCCTCCGGCGTTCGGATATGGATCGCGACGGGGCACACGGACATGCGGCGCGGCATGCGCAGCCTGGCCCTTCAAGTGCAGCAGAGTTTCGGACGTGATCCCTTCGCGGGTGACCTCTACATTTTCAGGGGACGCCGCGGCGACCTCTGCAAGATCATCTGGCACGATGGCGTCGGCATGTCGCTTTATTCGAAGCGTCTTGAGCGCGGGAAGTATATCTGGCCGTCGGCCGTGGACGGCGTGATTGCCATCTCCCCCTCGCAGATGGCTTGCATGCTAGAGGCGATCGACTGGCGTAATCCGCAAGCAACCTGGTGCCCGACATTGGCCGGATAAAAGGCCTGACATGACCTAAAAAGCTAGAGATTCCGGTGCTTTTTGGCTATGCTATTGGCCATGGGGACGGAAGCGCAAGCAGAGATCGACAGCCTTCGCGAGCGGCTTGCCGCTGCCGAGGCTGTCGCCGCTGAAGTCGCCCGCATCAAGTCCATCAACGCTGACCTGGAAGCCCGCAACGCCCTTCTCGAACTGCAGAACGAGAAGATGCGTCGTACCCTTTTTGGCCAGCGATCCGAACGCACGCGCCATCTGCTCGACCAGATGGAACTGACCTTCGAGGAGTGCGAGACCGCTGCCAGCGAAGATGAGCTTCTGGCTGCTCTGGCAGCGGCGAAGACCAACGTCGCACCGTTTGAACGCAAGCGGCCCGCCCGCAAGCCCTTGCCTGAGCATCTGCCGCGTGAACGCATCGTCATTGCTGCGCCGGAGGCCTGCTCCTGCTGCGGCTCGGATCGGCTGTGCAAGCTGGGCGAGGATATCACCGAGACGCTCGAGGTCGTGCCGCGCCAGTGGAAGGTGGTCCAGACCGTTCGTGAGAAGTTCTCCTGCCGCGATTGCGAGAAGATCACCCAACCGCCGGCGCCGTTCCATGTCACGCCCCGCGGGCTCTTTGGACCCAGCTTCCTGGCGATGCTGCTGTTCGAGAAGTTTGGCGCGCATCAGCCGCTCAACCGCCAGCGTGACCGCTATGCCCGCGAGGGCGTGGAACTGAGCCTTTCGACCCTGGCCGATCAGGTCGGCACCTGCACCGCCGCGCTGATGCCGCTCTATTTGCTGATCGAGGCGCATGTCCTGGCCGCCGAGCGGCTGCATGGCGACGATACCACGGTGCCGGTGCTGGCCAAGACCAAGACCGATACGGGCCGGATCTGGACCTATGTCCGGGATGATCGACCTTTTGGCGGACCTGCGCCGCCCGCGGCCATCTTCCATTATTCCTGTGATCGGCGGGGCGAGCACCCCGTTGGCCATCTGCGCAACTGGAGAGGCATTCTCCAGGCCGATGCCTATGCCGGATACAATGCGTTGTTCCACGCCGACAGATTGCCGGCGCCGCTGACCCGCGCCCTATGCTGGAGCCATGCGCGCCGCTATTTCTTCGAGCTGGCCGATGTCGCCGCGCAGCTCAAGAAGCGCCGCAAAAAGGCTGCCGTCATTTCACCGCTGGCAGTGGAAGCGGTCCGCCGCATCGACGCGATCTTTGACATTGAGCGCGCCATCAACGGCAGGCCGGCACAGGAGCGACACGCCCTTCGGCAGGAACTCAGCGCACCGCTGGTTGGCAATCTGGAAGAATGGATGCGGGAGAACCGCTCAAAGCTATCGAAGAACAGCGATGTGGCCGAGGCCATGGATTACATGCTCAAGGCATGGCCGGCCTTCGCCGCGTTCCTCGATGACGGCCGCATCTGCCTCTCGAACAACGCGGCGGAACGCGCGCTCAGAGGCATAGCCCTTGGCAGAAAATCGTGGCTCTTCGCGGGTTCAGACCGCGGCGGTCAGCGCACCGCCTTCATGCTGAGCCTCATCGGCACGGCGAAGCTCAACGATATCGATCCCCAGACCTGGCTTGCCGATGTTCTCGCGCGCATCGCCGACATACCCCAGACCCGTCTCCAAGAACTGCTTCCCTGGAACTGGAAAGCCGATCATCATAGGGCTCCGATAGAGGGACTAGAGCATAATCCGATCTGACGGAATCGCAGGGATTCCCTTGAGCCAGGAAATCTGATTCAACATAGCAGCTGGACGAGGAGGCCGGCCTGGCA
>NZ_FOGE01000073.1 GCF_900111125.1 Sphingobium sp. YR768 | reverse complement strand
GAATTGTCCGCAGAAGAAAGGGCGATGGTGCTTCACGAAGTCGATCGTCAGATCTGCTTCGAAGTCAGCGAACGCTTCCTGATCGCACCCGAGCCAAGGCCAGTCGCCGGCACGATCCGCACCGTTATCGTCCGCCTGCAATCCAACAGTCGCGTAGGCTCGGTTGCCGCTGCGGCAGTGGATTTCGTCAATCCCATCCCTGTCGTCAATTTCCGCGTTCCCGCATCGACCGGCGGCCTCGCCGTGGAATCCGAACTGCTTGCGCCGGATGGGCGGCAAGTGGCGGCAATGCTATGGACGAAGAATGCCGGCATGGTCGGCCGGGTCAAACCCTCGCTCTCTCGCGCGGGCGATGCCCTGCAGCTGGCTGAGCCGCTCGGCGACAGGGTTGGCAAGAGCTTCGCGAGCAAGGACCGTCCAAGGATCAAGCTTGGCAAAATCGACCCCTGCGCCCGCTTTGGCTCGCGCAAGAACGTCAAGCGCCGCTTAGCGAGCGGCGTGGTCGGGGGGATCACCGGCCTTTACATGCCGCAGGTCGCCGGAACCAGTGGGCCGGAAACCGAAACCGATCGAGTTCGAGATGCAAAGCCTGAACAGTGACTGGCGTTGCATGACCACATCCGACCTCTCAGCCGAGCCCGTTAAACAAGGCTTGGTCGAACGTCCAGGATATCAAAGGAAGACTCCATCACATGCGGCGAATACTAATAGTTCCTGCTCTGGCTGCTATCCAGTCGCTGAGTGCCTGTGTGACCGACGACTATGGCGGGCGCGGTGGTTATGGGCGACCTGGCTTTAGCAATCGGGATCGAGATCTGGACCGCCGTGACGGTCGTCGCCACGATGGTCGGCATGTCGCTCGCGAGCGTCGCCAACTCGGCAAGAAAGACCGTATCTACCGCGACCGTGACGGACGCTACTTCTGCCAGCGCCGGGACGGTTCTCGCGGCGCCATTGTCGGCGCACTGGCCGGCAGTGTTCTCGGCAACATCATCGCGCCCGGAGATTGCAAGACACTCGGGACGATCCTGGGCGCCGGCGGCGGCGCGTTTGCGGGACGGGCGATCGATCGACGAAATGTTCGTTGTGAATAGCCTTGGCTCCCACTCATCGGGCGAGCCCAGTCCTGTATTTCCTTGCGAGCACCTCGGGTCGCACCTACTTCAAAAAGGGACTCGCAGTTCGCCGGTACCAGGGTTTGAGACTGCGTCAGGTGGGCAGGCCAGGCGGCACTAACACGCCCGGCCCAGCCGTCATCCGGTCAACAAGCCATACCGGTGAAGGTGTGAGGGTGTGCCGTGGCACGCCCTCACATTCTTCTCTTCCACTCCCCCCCTGCCTTCGAACAGGCATGAGCACGAAAGCGAGCCTCATCATGATAATCTGTCGTAAAAGTTGCAACCGGCGTTCCACCGCGCTGCTAATCGTCGCGGCAGGTGTCGCCGCGGCAGGTAGCGCCCATGCGCAGACGCAGGCCCAGGCGCAATCGCAGAACCAGGATCATATCGTGCTGGGCATCGGCGTTGCCGCCACGCCTGCCTACCAGGGCTCCGATGACACCCGGATCATTCCCATCCCCGCGATCGATATCCGCAAAGGCTGGTTCTTCGCGAACTTGCGCAACGGCATTGGTGTCATCCCGATCACCAGCGAGCATTTCGAGATCGGCGCGAGCGCCGTCTTCGTCCAGGGCTATCGCGGCAAGGACATGCCCGAGGGTATCGACAAATTGTCCGATGGTGTGGGCGCACGGCTCTTCACCAACATCCGGGCGGGCGGCTTCGTGGCAACGCTGGGAGCAGTCAAGATCGTTTCCGGCGGCACCAAGGGCATGGTCGCGGATGCAAACCTCTCCTATCCGATCCCTGTGTCGTCGCGCTTCATGCTCACCCCCACAGTCGGCACGACCTGGGCCAATCGCAAATATAATGATCGCTACTTTGGCGTTACGCTGGCCGAATCCCTTGCATCGGGCCTGCCGCAGTTCGGCATGAGCAGCGGATTCAAGGATGTCTCGGGCATGTTGACTGCAACCTACCGCCTGACCGACCGGATTACGTTCAGCGCCACCGGCGGCGTGACCTCGATGATCGGCGATGCCAAGGACAGCCCACTGGTCGAGAAGAAGACCCAGCCATCGGGCATTCTCACGCTGACCTACCGTCTTTGAAGCGCGCGGGCGGGGAGCAATCGCCTCGCCCTGCCTTCGGCCAGAGTGGAATTTCAAGATGAAAAGCTCCGTTTCGCGGCTGCGGACGGCGGTGACGCGCGCGCTTGTCTGGCCGGCGCCCGGACTGGGCGTGGCACTCTGGCTGGCTGGATGCGTGAATGCGCCGCCGATCCGCCCGGCAGCAGTCGAGCTGCCGGCAACTTATGATGCCGTCGGCTCCGCTCTTCCGGCGGGCGCGCTCGATCGCTGGTGGCTGCTCTATAACGATCTGCAACTCCAGGGGCTGGTCGATCAGGCCCTGGCTGGAAGTTTTTCGGTGCGCGAGGCGTTCGCGCGGCTGACCGAGGCGCGCGCCACCCGCGCGTCGGCGCTGTCCCGTTATGGCCTTCAGGGCAATGCACAGGCGACCGGGGAAATCCGCCGGACTGACTATGTGTCGGCCCCCGATCTGGATATTCCCGGCCTCGGCTCGCTGACCAATCTCTTTGCCCCCAATACGACGAAGACCGGCAATGTCTCCCTTCCGGTGAGCTGGGAACTGGACCTGTTCGGGCGGCGCGGCGTTGCGCGCGATGTGGCCGATGCGGACCTTGCCGCCGAGCGCTTCAACTATGAAGGGGTCCGGGCCCTGCTCGCCGCCGATGTCGCGCGCGGCCTCTTCGAGGCGCGGGGACTTGCCGCCCAGCTTGAGGATGCGCGCGCCAGCGAACATATCCAAGACCAGATCGCCAACGTTGTCCGCGTTCGCGCCGCCCGCGGCCTTGTCGCCGCCTCTGATCTCGACAGGGTGGAAAGCGATCTCGCGCAGGTGCGGGCGCAGGCTGCCGACATTGCCGGCGCGCTCGATGCGAGCCGGCGTGTGCTGCTGGTGCTGATCGGAGCGGGAACAGCGCCGCTGCAGAGCCTCGCGATCGCGCGGCCTGAGGTTCGCGTGCCCGACGTGCCGGACACGCTTCCTGGCGCGCTGCTGATCCGCAGACCCGATATTCGCGAAGCCGATGCCCGCCTTGGCGCGCAGACCGGCAATGTGCGACTTGCCGAACTGGCTTTCTATCCGACCATCACGCCCCA
>NZ_FOGE01000077.1 GCF_900111125.1 Sphingobium sp. YR768 | reverse complement strand
ATCTGCCGCATCCACTGCTCCTAAGCGTGCTCTCGAGAGCGTTCTTAAGAGCAGGCCCCTACCTCACGACAAGGCGCGTCTCGCCGGATGCATACGGAGGAAACGTCCGGCGGCTATCTGCAGTTCGACGTGAAAGGAGACATATTCGGTCTCGAATATACGCTGAATGCGGGCGTCCGATATGTCCGGACAGATCAGGCATCGACCGGATACAATAGCGGTACTTTGGTGGACATCGAACGTAATTATGAAGACTGGCTACCGGCATTGAATATCGCCATATTTCCAACCAGTAACGTGGTGGTGCGTGGTGCGATTGCCGACGTTATCACCCGACCCAGCTTAGCCAACCTCACACCAGGCGGATCTGTTGACGGCTATCGGTATCGCGTCGACTACGGCAATCCGCAGTTGCAACCGTTCCGTGCGACATCTTTTGACTTGGCGTTCGAATGGTATTTCGCCCGCTCTGCAATCTTTTCGGTGGCGCTGTTTGCCAAGGACATCACCGGTTTCCCGGTATCGCAGACTGTGGTGGACACTTATGCCTCGACCGGACTACCACAGTCGCTGTTCGCGCCCGGATCTCCAGCTGTTTCCAATCCAGAGGGGCAGTTGTGGGCAATCAACACCACCGTCAACGGGGGCAATGCTACTCTGAAAGGTATGGAGGTTTCGCTTCAGTCCCCATTTACTTTTTTGCCAGGAATGTGGTCGCGGTTTGGCGGCATCGTCAACGTCACGTTGGTTAAATCTCAAGCCGATTACATCATGACACCCCCGTCGACAACCTTCACGGCCACAGGCGTCGCAACTGCACCATCGCAAAGTTTCAGCACTACCCTGTATGGCCTGTCGAAACGGGCAGTCAACGCGACGCTCTATTATGAGGATGGACGTTTTTCAACTCGTGCTTCGGCTGGCTATCGAAGTGGATTTGTCGATACCGGGAGTTCGAACGGCAATGTGTTCGAGGGTTATAATTCGACTCTTACTATTGATGCATCCATGCGTTACAAGTTGACCGACTGGATCGAACTGTCGTTGGAAGGCATCAACCTGACAGATACATTTCGCGATCGCTACGTCGATCAGGCAACCAATCGTGCGTTCGAGAATAATCATTTCGGTCGGACACTTTTGGCTGGTTTACGTTTCGCCTTGTGAACTTCGGCCGGGACGCATCGACTACTCGGCCCGGCCACTTTTCAGAAAATGCATGACATGACTGAACCGCACCGGGATTGCCGGAGGCCCTAACTCCTGAGAGTGAGGGTCTACGATGAGCAAGACGACGAACAAGTTTGCCCCTGAGGTTCGGCAGCGGGCGATCCGGATGGTACTGGATCACGAGGGGGATTATCCTTCTCGCTGGGCGGCGATCACGTCGGTGGCCGAGAAGATCGGGTGTTCCGGGCACACGCTGCTGGAATGGGTGAAGAAATCCGAGGTGGACAGCGGCAAGCGCGGTGGTGTGCCGACGGACCGCCGAGAAGCTCAAGGCATTGGAGCGTGAAGTCCGCGAACTGCGGCAAGCCAATGAGATCCTGCGCAAGGCGTCGGCATATTTTGCCCAGGCGGAGCTCGACCGCCCGTTCAAACGATGATCGCCTTTATCGACGAACATCGCGATGCCTATGGGGTCGAGCCGATCTGCCGGGTTCTGCCGATCGCCCCATCCACCTATCACGAGCGCCTTGCCAAGCGGCGAGACCCGGCTTTGCAATCTGCTCGTGCCCGGAAGGATGAAGAGCTGAAGCCCGAAGTTCTGCGGGTCTTTGCCGAGAACTTCGGTGTCTACGGTGTGCGCAAAGTGTGGCGGCAGATGAAGCGCGAGGGCTTCGATGTTGCACGCTGCACTGTACAGCGGTTGATGCGAGATCTTGGTCTGCAAGGGGTGTTTTCTCGACCGTCATTCCTGATACTTCTTCCATTGCTCGCGCCGCCGAGCGATGGCCGGTCGGAGCTGTTCGGCGGGCAGCACGCTTTTTTTTGAAGCTCAGTCCTTCGGC
>NZ_FOGE01000080.1 GCF_900111125.1 Sphingobium sp. YR768 | reverse complement strand
CAGAGGTGGCCGGGTTTGTCTGAACAGGGATCGGCAACGGTTAAGTGGATCGTCTGCCGGGTTCCTTGCCTTGCCAATATGGGGCGTCATGCAGGGAGGGCGTAGCCCGACTGGAGTGACGCCCCGTATTGGTTGCCAAATTCATGCTGCCATCATTACCGGCAGGTTGTCAAAATACGCCTGATCCGGCGTCCTGGCGGCGAGGCTCGAATGTGGCCTCCTTCCATTGTAGAAGCTCAGATAACGACCGATCGACTCGCGGGCTTCGCTGACCCCGCCGTAGGCGCGGAGGTAAACCTCCTCATATTTCACCGAGCGCCACAGGCGCTCGACCATCACATTGTCGCGCCAGGCGCCCCGGCCATCCATGCTGATGGCGATTTCCTCGCGCAGCAGCACGCTGGTGAAGGCGTGGCTGGTGAACTGGCTGCCCTGATCGGTGTTGAATATCTCCGGTTTCCCGAAGCGCGTCAACGCTTCCTCCAGCGCTTCGACGCAGAAGTCGGCCTCCATCGTGATCGACACCCGCCAAGCCAGGACTTTGCGGCTGAACCAGTCGACGATGGCCACGAGATAGACGAACCCCCTCGCCATCGGGATGTAGCTGATGTCCGTTGCCCAGACCTGATTGGGCCGCACGATCGGCAGTTTACGCAACAAGTAAGGGTAGATCTTGTGCCCAGGGGTCGGCTTCGATGTGTTCGGGCGACGGTAGATTGCCTCGATCGCCATCTTCTTCATCAGCGTGGCGACATGCTGGCGGCCGATCTCGATGCCTTCCTGCCGCAGAAGATCACGCAGCATCCGACTACCCGCGAACGGAAATTCCAGGTGCAACTCGTCGATCCGCCGCATGATGGCGAGATCGGCAGGCGGCACCGGTCTGGGCAGATAATAAATGCCGCCCCGGCTGATCCCCAGCTCCCGGGCTTGCCGCGCCAACGGCAGTGCGTGCGAACGGTCGATCATCGTTTTGCGCTCGGCAACAGTCCCGCCTTCCCGAGCGCCCCTGACAAAAAATCGTTCACCAGCGTCAGTTCACCGATCTTGGCGTGCAGCGTCTTTACGTCGATCGCCGGCGCCGCAGCCTCGCTCCGCGTCTCGCTGCCAAATACACCGGCAGCCCCTTCCAGAAGCTGCCCGCGCCATTGCGTGATCTGGTTCGGATGCACGTCAAACTGCTGCGCCAGCTCCGCCAGCGTCTTCTCGCCCTTCACGGCGGCCAATGCCACCTTCGCTTTGAATGCCGGGCTGTGATTCCGGCGTGGTCGTTTGCTCATCTCTACTCCTGTCACGCGGCCATCCTGGCCGCCGTCAGGCAGAAAATCCACTTATCCCGATGTGCAGTTTTGCCAGGCCACCTCT
>NZ_FOGE01000081.1 GCF_900111125.1 Sphingobium sp. YR768 | reverse complement strand
TGCCAGGCCGGCCTCCTCGTCCAGCTGCTATGTTGAATCAGATTTCCTGGCTCAAGGGAATCCCTGCGATTCCGTCAGATCGGATTATGCTCTAGATCATCGAGCCTGAAATAGGAATCTGGGGATTTCCAGATGCGCAAGGATGTGATTGACCGTCATTGGAGGTGGATCATGGGCAAATCCTATTCAGCCGATCTTCGGGACCGGATTGCCGATCACATTGCATCTGGGCAATCGCGTCGCTCAGCATCTCGTCATTTTGGGGTGAGCCCCAGTTGCGCGGTGAAGCTGGCGCAGCGCGTGGCGACAACGCGATCAGCGGCGCCTGCCCGGCAAGGGCGTCCGCCCGGTTATGGCAAGTTGGCGCCGCATATGGGCGCCTTGATGAGATGGGTGGATGCCGAGCCAGACGTCACCATGCCGGAATTGTCGGCGCGACTTGTTGCAGCGACCGGCGTTCGCGCCCATCCCGCCTCTCTTTCGCGTGCGCTGCTCAAGGCGGGCTACAGCTTCAAAAAAAACGCTGCTGGCGTCGGAGTGCGGACGCGATGATGTTGCCCAGGCGCGTGGGACCTGGCGTGTGTATCGGCAGCCAAGCTTGCGTAAGGAGCCGCATCGGCTGGTCTTCATCGACGAGACGGCAACCACGACGAAGATGACAAGATTGCGGGGACGGGCACGCCGTGACCAGCGCCTCAAGGCACGGGCGCCCTTTGGCCACTGGAAAACCCAGACCTTCATCGCAGCCCTGCGCTGTGACGGACTGACTGCGCCATGGGTCATCGACTGCCCGATGAACCGCACGACCTTCGAAACTTATGTCGAAACCCAACTCGCCCCGACCCTCAAGCCGGGCGATGTCGTCATCCTCGACAATCTCTCCAGTCACAAAAGCGAAAAAGCAAAACCTATCCTCGAGGCGCGGGGCGCATGGTTCCTTTTCACACCGCCCTATAGTCCCGATCTCAACCCGATCGAAATGGCCTTCTCCAAACTCAAGGCCCACCTTCGCCGCACAGGCGCCAGATCCATCGACGCCCTATGGCAGGCCATCGGCAATATCTGCGATCTCTATACCCCAGACGAATGCTGGAACTTCCTCAAAGCCGCAGGCTATGCGTCCGATTAAAGGCGCGATGCTCTAAGGCTTGTGGGGATTTAGGATTTCCATTTATCGTCAGATGTGATTCAGGCTTTGTATGGATCGTTTTGTACTGACGGACGCCCAATGGGCG
>NZ_FOGE01000082.1 GCF_900111125.1 Sphingobium sp. YR768 | reverse complement strand
TATAGCTCGCGCTTTGTTACACACGCACAAAACCCATTCACAAAACAAACACTCAAAAAGGGCGATCCGGTGAAGGACCGCCCTTTTTGGCGTTCATAACGCTGCCCGAAATACCGGCAAAAAGCGTGACAAAATTGTAATTACACGCCCATCCCAGCGTAAGCGGCGGCGTGATGCGCCTTTCCGCTGCCCAACTTGGCGCGCTTCTGGAAGGATTGGACTGGCGCAGGGTCCATGGCGGCCGTCGGCCGCAGGCCCCGCAGATTGCCGGTTGACGGGGCTTTGCCCTACTGATTCACTCTTTCTATGCTCACGCAAGCGGACCTGCCTGACGATATCGACGCGCTCCGCGCGCTCGTTCTGGAGCAGTCCCGGATGTTGGTGGAGGAGCGGATAGCATCTGAGGCCAGGCTGACAGAACTGGGCGTTGCCAAGGGCGAGGCAGACGCCGAGATCGAGCGCCTTCAGTCGATCATCGACGCCTTCATGCGGCACCGTTTCGGCCGCCGGTCCGAGCATCTCGATGCCGATCAGCTGCAGTTGGGACTGGAAGATGTCGAGATCGCTCTTGGGCATGCCCGTGCTGCCAGAGAGGCTCTTGCACCGCGGGCTCGTAGCGACCTGCCCCGCAAGACTAACCGCGGCTCGCTACCCGCGCACCTCGAGCGGATCGAGCAGATTGTCGATATCGAAGACAAGTTTTGTCCTTGCTGCAGCGGTCCGCTTCATCAGATCGGTGAAGACGTCGCCGAGCGGCTAGAGCATAATCCGATCACTCTGGCTCATATCCGGTAGCTGTGAAATAGTTTGCGCATTCTTCGTGAGTGAAGCGTGGCAACGCGTCACGTATCGCATGCCATAGCTCCGGGATAGTTCGGGCGGCGGCTTTTCGCAGGATAGCCTTGAGTTTGGAGAAGGCGTTTTCGATTGGGTTGAAGTCGGGGCTGTATGGCGGCAGGAACAGCATGCTCGCTCCAACCGCTTCGATGGCTTCACGAGCAGCCACTGCCTTATGCGCCGGCAGATTGTCGAGGATGACGATGTCACCAGGATGCAACGTTGGCGCCAGAACCTGCTGGGCATAGGCAGCGAAGCATTCGCCGGTCATGGGACCGTCCAGGACCATCGGCGCAGTCATGCCCGTCAGGCGCAGCGCACCGGTGAAAGTGGTGGTTTTCCAATGGCCATG
>NZ_FOGE01000083.1 GCF_900111125.1 Sphingobium sp. YR768 | reverse complement strand
CTAGTGGATTGACCGGAACAAAAGAGTCCGAGGGGGGATTCCCATCGGCTTGCTGGCGTGCGAGTCTGAGAGGATGCGCGATGGCATCACTTTCACCTTGTCCGCCGCCGACCGTCAGCGATTGTGCGACATTACAGCGGCCCCGCAGAGCCCGCAGAAGCACGTTTGGCGGGCCCGTATTGTGCTGCTGAGCGGCGATGGTCTGGGTACCTCGGCGATCATGGCCGCGACGGGCAAGTCCAAGACCTGCGTCTGGCGATGGCAGGAACGCTTCATGAACGAAGGCGTCGAGGGTCTGCTTCGCGATAAATCCCGTCCGCCCGGCAAGGCGCCGATCCCGCCCACGCATGTCGCCGAGATCGTCCGCCTGACGCATGAGCCGCCCCCGCACGAGGCGACCCACTGGACGGTGCGCGCCATGGCGAAGGTGGCTGGCGTTGCCGCCTCGACGGTGCAGGCGATCTGGAAGGCGCACGGTCTCAGCCCGCACCGCTGGCGCAGCTTCAAGCTGTCGAACGACCCGGCGTTTGCCGAGAAGCTCACCGAAATCGTCGGCCTCTATGTCGATCCGCCGGCTCATGCGGTGGTGCTGTCCGTCGATGAGAAGTCGCAAATCCAGGCGCTCGACCGCACCCAGCCCGGCCTGCCGATGAAGAAGGGCCGCGCAGGCACCATGACCCATGATTACAAGCGGCACGGCACGACCACGCTGTTCGCCGCTCTCAATGTGCTGGACGGAACGGTCATCGGGCAGAACATGCAGCGCCATCGTCATCAGGAGTTCATCCGTTTCCTCAACCGTATCGAGCGCGAAGTGCCGGCGGACAAAGCGATCCACGTGATCCTCGACAACTATGCGACACACAAAAAGGACAAGGTCCAGCAATGGCTCGCCCGCCATCCGCGCTGGACCTTCCATTTCACGCCAACCTCCAGCTCATGGCTCAATGCCGTCGAGGGCTTCTTCGCCAAGCTGACCCGACGCCGGCTCAAACACGGGGTCTTCCATTCCCTCGTCGATCTCCAGGCCGCCATCAATCGATTCATCCGCGAATACAACGCCGCAAACCCCAAACCCTTCATCTGGAAAGCCAATCCCGACGACATCATCGCAGCCCGAAACCGAGGGTTCCAAACGTTGGAATCAATCCACTAG
>NZ_FOGE01000084.1 GCF_900111125.1 Sphingobium sp. YR768 | reverse complement strand
GCCGCCGCTTCATAGGCGTCCTTCACCATCGTCACGCCCGGCATCATCGGCGCGGCCACTTCCATCCCCTCCGGGTCATAGGCCACCACCTTCGCCCCCGCATCCTCCAGCGCCTGCACGATCGCCAGGCTCGGCGCGTCGCGCATGTCGTCGGTGTTGGGTTTGAAGGTCACGCCCAGCAGCGCCACCGTCTTGCCCCGCGCGTCGCCGCCCAGCGCCTTGACGATCTTGCGGCCCATCGCCCGCTTGCGCAGATCGTTCACCTGCACCACCGTTTCCACGATGCGGATCGGCGCGTCATAATCCTGACCGGTCTTCACCAGCGCCAGCGTATCCTTGGGGAAGCAGGAGCCGCCATAGCCGGGCCCTGCATGCAGGAACTTGCTGCCGATACGGTTGTCCAGGCCGATGCCGCGCGACACGTCCTGCACTTCGGCGCCCACCGCCTCGCACAGGTCGGCCATCTCGTTGATGAAGGTGATCTTGGTCGCCAGAAAAGCATTGGCGGCATATTTGATCAGTTCGGCGGTGCGCCGGCCGGTGAACATCAAAGGCGCCTGATTGAGGCTGAGCGGACGATAGACCTGGCTCATCACCGCGATCGCGCGTTCACTGCCGGTGGTGCCCACGACCACGCGGTCGGGCCGCTTGAAGTCGCCGATCGCCGCGCCTTCGCGCAGGAATTCCGGGTTGGACACGCATTGGATGTCGAGGTCGGGGCGCAGTTCACGCGCGATCCGCTCCACTTCGTCGCCTGTGCCGACGGGCACGGTCGACTTGGTCACGATCACCGCAGGGCCATCCAGCGCTTCCACGATTTCCCGCGCCGCAGCATAGACATAGCTCAGGTCCGCATGGCCATCCCCGCGGCGCGAGGGCGTGCCGACCGCAATGAAGATCGCGTCCGCGCCCTTGACGCCCGCCGCCAGATCAGTGGTGAAGGTCAGGCGACCGGCGGCGGCATTGCTGCCCACCAGCTGGTCCAGACCCGGCTCGAAAATCGGCATCTTCCCCGATTCGATCGCCGCGATCTTCCCCGCATCCTTGTCCACGCACACCACGTCATGGCCAAAGTCCGCAAAACAGGCCCCGGACACAAGCCCAACATAACCCGTGCCGATCATCGTGATTTTCATG
>NZ_FOGE01000086.1 GCF_900111125.1 Sphingobium sp. YR768 | reverse complement strand
CATATCGTCATGGCCAATGAGGAAGCGGTGATCTCGCCGCCCTGGTCGGTGCATATGGGATCGGGCACCAAGGCCTATGCCTTCATCTGGGCGATGGCGGGCGAGAATCAGGATTATACCGACATGAATGTGCTGGATATCTGCCAGCTGGCATAATCCGCACGCACTTTCCCCCTTATCGTCATTCCCGCGCAGGCGGGAATCCATCTCTCAACCTTGCGCCCGGCTTGAAGGGCAGGAGATGGGTCCCCGCCTGCGCGGGGATGACGCGGAGAATAGCTGATGACCAATATCTTCGATCTTGGCGGCAAGGTGGCGATCGTCACCGGAGCCAATACAGGCATCGGGCAGGCGATCGCGCTGTCGCTGGCGCAGGCTGGCGCCGACATTGCGGCGGTGGGCCGCACCCCGGCGCAGGAGACTGTCGAGAAGGTGCGAGCGCTGGGTCGGAAGGCCGAGATCGTGTCGGCCGATCTCTCCAGCATCGAACCGGTGCAGCGGGTGGTCGACGAGACGATCGACAAGCTGGGCGGGCTCGACATATTGATCAACAATGCCGGGATCATCCGCCGGGCCGACAGCGTGGACTTCAGCGAGGCGGACTGGGATGCGGTGATCGACACCAATCTCAAGGCGACCTTCTTCCTGGCGCAGGCGGCCGGGCGGCACATGCTGGCCCAGGGTTCGGGCAAGATCGTCAACATCGCGTCTCTGCTGTCCTTTCAGGGGGGCATCAGGGTGCCGAGCTATACCGCGTCCAAGAGCGGGGTTGCGGGGCTGACCAAGCTGCTGGCGAATGAGTGGGCCGCCAAGGGCGTGAACGTCAACGCGATCGCGCCGGGCTATATCGCGACCAACAATACCGCCGCGTTGCAGGCGGACGAGACACGCAACCGGCAGATACAGGAGCGCATCCCGGCCGGGCGCTGGGGCGAGGCCAGCGATATTGGCGGGGCGGCGGTGTTCCTGTCTTCCAGCGCCGCCAACTATATCCATGGCCATGTCCTGGCCGTCGATGGCGGGTGGCTCGCGCGGTGAGGTGAATACACTGGGCTCC
>NZ_FOGE01000088.1 GCF_900111125.1 Sphingobium sp. YR768 | reverse complement strand
ACCTATCCCACGGGCGGTTACTCGCTGACCGGGGAAACGCCGTCTGGCCAATATTATATCCGGTTCTACTGGAACGGCCCGGTACGGCGCTATGCCACCTCCGCCGACCTGACCAATGGCGGGAACGTCCGGATCAAAGGGACGATCGTCTTTCAGGCGGAGTATGATGCGACCTGGACGCCGGAGCGGCTGGGGACGGCGGTTGTCGGGTGGTTCGACGCAGCCTCGACGGTGTCGCTCACGCTGTCTGATAGCAAGGTTTCGGCCTGGAGGAATCGCGGGGTCGCTGCCGTCTCGCTTGTTCAGGCGACAGCGGCCAAGCGGCCGACCTACAGCGCTACAGGCTGGGATGGTACTCGCCCCTGCCTCAGTTCCAACGGCGCGCCGGACGGGCCGATCCTCGTGGCAACAACAGACGCAATGAAGGGCGTGCGCTGGATATTCGTCGTCGCTGAGCGCGCGACGCAGGATGAAACCAATCTGTCAGCGACGGTGCGCGGTATCGCCTCCACAGCCGATGCGAGTGGCAATCGCATCTATCTGGCTGTGTCCACTTCCGGCGCGGACGCGGCTCAGACGGCTGTTCGGCTCTATTCATCTGGCACTGGCGGTAGCAGCGTTTCCGCCACGCCATGGGCGATCGGCAGCAAGGCGCTCGTTTTTGGTGGTGCTGGGTCTACAGTTTCGATCGGGCTGAACGGCGGAACGCCTAGCGGTGCTGGAACGCTCGGCACAACATCCGTGTCTGTGGGCTTTGCCCTATTTGGCTTGTCGGAAGCTGGGGGAGGCAATGTTGTTGCCCGCTTCGCCGGCAAGATTGCCGAAGTCCTCGTCATCGATCCGACGCTGTTGCCCAATGGCGGATCGACCTTCGACCGGCAGAAGATCGAAGGCTATCTGGCTCACAAATGGGGCATCCAGAACAGCCTGGCCGCAGGCCACCCTTTCCTCACAACAGCACCGGTGAACTGACATGGATGAAGAAGAAAATGTGATCGTGCGCGCCGCCGTGATGGACGACGCGCTGACCTTCTACTGCC